>JBCCEH010000009.1:0-109512 GCA_039030375.1 Pseudomonadota bacterium
AATTTTTTCCACGTCGGATTAATCCGACTGATCTTGCCGAACGCGAAAATTATCGACGCGCGGCGTCATCCGATGGCGTGTTGCTTTAGTGGTTTTAAACAGCTGTTCGGTGAAGGTCAGGAGTTTTCGTACAGTCTCGAAGATATCGGCAATTACTATCGTCAATACGTGAAACTGATGGATCATTGGGACGAGGTGCTACCCGGTTATGTGCTGCGCGTACAATATGAAGACGTCGTCGCCGACTTGGAAACTCAGGTACGGCGCATATTAGAGTTTTGCCAACTCGAATTCGAATCGACCTGCGTCGAGTATCATAAGACCGAACGCAGTATTCGCACGCCGAGTGCCGAACAGGTCCGCCAACCAATTTACCAAAGCGGGCTGGAGCAATGGCGCAAATTCGAATCCTGGCTCGATCCGCTCAAACAAGCTCTAGGCGAGGATGTTCTCGCACGTTATCCGATCGACTAGCCTGCAGAGACGAACTGGTCACGCACGTGCGGCGCCAGCGCCGATCGAAGGATACGCTGCACGATAATCGGATTGACGCCGATCTTGTTACTTTGGGTTACGACCGCACGCCGATCCGGATGCAGTGACGCCAGCGTTCGATCCAAAATCGCCTGGTAGTGCTCTGAACCATCCGACTCGTAGCCATACTGTGCCCAGGTTTCGCGCCAATCTTTGGTCAATGCAAACAAAATATGGCGGTAGCGTGCCACAATGTCCGGACTATTTTCTGGGTTGTGTTCAAAGTCGCGCAGCAAGTCCGCAACCAAAGCATCGACTTCTCCGGGCGCCATCACCGGCGCGACGTTGTACTTTTCGCAGCGCAAATTGACGGTTGCTGCCGAATCAAACGGTACCTGCTGACACATCGCGTCGATCTCTTCGCGTTGCTGCAACGAATCCAATGATTCCATCTGAGCGACGGTATTCCAAAAGGACGCGGATCCGCCGGTGTCGATGACGAGATGTACTCGATCTTGATCACTCGCGTTGGTCACGCTGTGTCGCCGCCAAGAATTGAATATCCACGCCTCGCCCGCGCGCATGTGCGTGTGCTGGTCGGCACAGCGAAACGTTACCGCCTCATTGGTGATAATCGGCACATGGATGCGTACCCGCGAATACCAGTGATAGTTAAAATCGACATGCGTGGCCACTTCGCAACCAGCGGCCAACTTCATCAGCCGCGAACGACCGAGCACCAGGTCGAAGGACGCCAACACCTGCCGGATATACGGGCTCGACGCCAGCCGCCCCGTCTCGGCCATCGCTCCTTCAAAATCGTCGTTATCGCCGCCGTCTCGTGATATCAGCGCGGCGGCGGTATTGCCCTGCATACGATTGGGATGGGCCATCCACGCAGAATCAGCGATCGCATTCACTTCGCTCGCAAGCCTTTCCGCATCGAACCGGTACGGCAATCGAATAAAAGGTCTCGACAGATCCAAGACGTTCCCCAAAACCAATACTGGCGCCAATTGTAGACCATTTAGCGGGCATGCCAGGCGCCTCGCTTTTGGCGATTTTGTGACACGATTCCGGCCTATTTTCGGAGGCTTCCCTAGAATTAAGTCAAATCGCGAAGGTATGGCTGGAAGCTGCGCTTGGGACACCGTGCTCACACAATTGGTCAACGCTTCGGGCGAGCGCTGTGGCTCGCCTGCCTGCTGTTGTGTGGCCACGCGGTAGCCGCCCCTGGCGACATCTTATTTAGTGACGATTTCAACGACGGCACGCTCGCACCATGGACCACCACCAACGCCGGTGTCTCAGGCATCCTGACCGGCGGCGCGGTATCCAACTCGGGGCCGAGTGCCGGCTACACCAGCAACGTGGCGGTAACCGTAACCGGCCCGACATTTAATGCATCGGTGCCCGGCGCGGAAGTGTCATTCTGGGTACGGCGGGGATCCGACGCCTTTAGTGAGTACCCCGATGGTGGCGAGAACCTACTACTCGAATACCAACGCGCCGACTCCAGCTGGGCGGTACTTGCCAGTTACCTCGGTGGAGGCCCGGAAGGACAAATTTTTACCGACACGATCTTGTTACCGGCGGACGCACTGCATAACAACTTAGCGCTGCGCTTTCGACAAACGGGTGGCAGTGGTTTCGACTTCGACTACTGGCATTTCGACGACGTCGTCGTGACCGAAATCGCACCGGCCGGCCCTCTCCAAGTTGGCACTTGTGACTTCTTTGAAGATGGGCTCGACAACTGGACCATCAATCCGACCACCGGTGCCGCAGGCATCAACAACCAAACGTCGAATTCGCCAACCAACGCGCTATTTCTTAACGGTGGCGTGGTCAACGTTGAATCGGTGGTCGTTGATACCAGCGACGTTTTCTTTAGCGACATTACCATGTGGATTCGTCGCGGTTCCGACGCCTTCAGTGAAGACCCCGACGGCGGCGAAAACCTGGTCGTGGAATACTTGAATAATGGGGGCGTGTGGACCGCGCTAGAGACGTTTGCTGGTGCGGGCGCCGCCGGGCAAATTTTCACTCGTTCCTACACGCTACCGGCAGCAGGTCGCCACGCCAACATGCAGTTGCGATTCCGAATGACCGGAGGCTCGGGGGTTATTTGGGACTTCTGGCATATCGACGATGTGTGTTTTGTGCAGATCGTTGAGCCCCAACTCTTGGTATCCAAAGTGGCGCAGACACTCACTGATCCGGTGAATGGCGGCACTAACCCGAAAGCTGTGCCGGGCGCCGTCGTGCAGTACACGGTCGGAGTCGTCAATCAGGGGCTAGGTTCCCCGGATGCCGACTCCATTGAAATCGCCGATGCGATCCCCGCGGGAATGGCGCTGTTTGTTGGCACCGGTGGCGGCGATCCAATCACATTGACACAAGGTCCCAATCCCAGCGGGCTGGTGTTGAATTACGCCAGCGGCGTGACATTCAGCAACCAGGTTGGCGGCGGCCCGCCGTACAACTACACACCGGTTCCCGATGGTGATGGCTTCGATGCGGCGATCACCGGCGTGCGGATTGTTCCCACTGGCACAATGAACCCATCGGCACCGCCCAACTCACCGAGTTTCAACGTGCGCATGAGCGTACGCGTCGAGTAAGTCACCGCCCTGCTCCACCTCACGTGCAGTCGGGGCGACCGATCGCTTCCGGCAACACAGATTCGATTTGCTCCATCACGTCGAGCCGATGGATAAGATCGTTGATGTAGTCGAGCTTGTCTGTCTCCAGGACCAATACATCACTCATTTGATACCGACCGATCCAATCCTCATAGAGCCGATCGAGTCGTTTGAGATACGCCAGCGGCACATCCTGTTCCATCTTCCTACCGCGCAAGCGAATTCGCTGTCGCAATGGCCGCATGGCGCAACGCAAGTAAATCATCAGATCTGGCGGACGGATGGCGTCGAGGATCGCCTGATAAAAACCCTGATAGGTCTGCCAGTCTCGCTTGGATATCTTGCGCATTTGATATAGCGCGGTGGCAAAGATTTCTGCGTCTTCGAAAATGGTTCGGTCCAGCGCGACAACGCCGGGCTGCCGATCCAACTCCTGGTGGAGCCGAAATTTGTTGCTCAGGAAATACAGCTGAGACTGGAATGCCCAACGCTTCATGTCCTGATAAAAGTCGGCCAAGTAGGGATTCTCGTCGTTCGGTTCATAGAACGGCATGACCCCATAGGTGTTAGAAAGAAACTCGACCAAGGTCGATTTTCCGGACCCCATATTCCCAGCGATTGCGATTGAGCGTTTCATTATTGTTTTGCCCTCAGCGCCTACCTTACCGTATTCACGTCTGGCATCCACCGGCTAGATCCCCTATGCTGCCGACGATACTAGGGAGGCCGCTGTGGAACCTGACCAACCAGAAGTTCTGATCTCCGAAGACGACGTGCAAAAACGCGTTGCCGAGCTGGCAGCGCAAATCAACACTGACTACGCCGATAGCGGCGAGCTGGTGCTGATCGGCGTTCTGAAAGGTGCGTTCATTTTTCTCGCCGATCTGTCCCGCCGTCTGTCCATCCCACGTACCGTCGAATTTATCGCCGTCTCCAGCTATGGTGACAGCGGCAGCGTGTCTTCCGGCGCGGTGCGACTGGTCATGGACGTGCGCGGCAATATCGAGGGTAAGCATGTCCTGATTGTCGAAGACATCGTCGACACCGGGCATACGCTCAAGTATTTGATCGGCATGCTCGAATCTCACCACCCTGCGTCGATTAAAACCTGCGCACTGTTGCATAAAGCCGAGGCAGCCGAAGTGGACGTTCCCATCGACTACATCGGCTTTGGCATCGGCGGTGAATGGGTGGTTGGCTACGGCCTCGACTACGCCGAGTTTGGTAGAACCTTACCGTACATCGGCACGGTATCGCCGGATCAGTGATCGGCGCAGTCTTCCGACTCTAGCTCAATCGTGGCATGCCCAATCCCATAACTCTCGCGTAGCACCGACTTTACGCGCCGGACGAGTTCGGCCGGGTTCTGTGGAACGGTCGCCATCGTGACATGCATCGTCAGCATCAGATCCTGGGGCGTCATACCCCAAACATGCACGTGGTGAATACTTCTCACCTCGGGCACCTCGTGTTGAATCCGCGCCGCCATTTCATTGCTATCCAGCCAGTCCGGCGCTCCCTCAAGTAATACGTGAGCGCTTCGCCTTACCAGATTCCATGCACTTCGCAGGATCAAGACTGCAACCACGACCGACAGAATCGGATCTATCAGCGTCCAACCTGTGTACAGAATTACCAGCGCGGCGATGATCGCCGCAACCGAACCCAGCAAGTCGCCGGCAACATGTAATGCCGCGCCACGCATATTGAGATTTTCCTGGTCGCCAGCATGTAGCACCCAAAAGGCGATGACGTTCACGACCAACCCGGCGATGGCAACCGTCAACATCGTCGTTGCGGTGATTGCAATCGGTTGCAAGAACCGGCTTACCGCTTCGTACAGAATCCAAGCCACGATCAGTAACAAGCTCATTCCGTTAACGAACGCGGCGAGAATCTGAAAGCGCTGATAACCGTATGTGAGGCGAGCATCGGCCGGTCGCTTGCTGACACGAAAGGCAATTGCCGCTAGCGCTAGTGCCATAGTATCGGTGAGCATGTGACCCGCATCCGCTAGCAGCGCTAACGAACCGGACAAGATGCCACCGATCACTTCGACGACCATGAACGTGCCGGTCAACACCAGCGCCACTATGACTCGACGCATATTGCCCGCCGCGGCCGAGTGGCCGTGATCATGGTCGTGGTCGTGCGAATGGCTCAAGAGCGTGCGTCGGCTCGGCGCGGAATCCGAATGTCTTCAACCAATTGCTGAACATGCAGTGGCGGTGGCGCGGTTAATCGACTGACGATAGTCGCCACCGCGAAGTTAAGCAGCATGCCAATCACGCCGATGCCGGCCGGCGAAATTCCAAACATCCAATGTTCCGGCGAATTAACACCCCACGGCGAACCGGCCCAATTTAAGAACAGGCCGATGTAGTACTCGATATACCCGTAAGTGAACAACAACCCAACCACCATTCCCGCGATAGCCCCTTCTTTGTTGATGCGCTTGAAGAATATGCCCATCAGCACCGCCGGGAAGAGTGTTGCCGCGGCCAACCCGAAGGCAAAGGCCACCACTTGAACCACCCATCCCGGCAAATCGAAGCCAAGATAACCGGCGATCCCAATCGCGATGGCCACAGCGATACGCCCGGCCAGCAGTTCCCGCTTGTCGGAAATATTGGGTGCGATAACCCCTTTGATCAGATCATGAGAAACAGCCGCAGAGATAACCAACAATAAGCCAGCGGCAGTGGACAGCGCCGCCGCGATACCGCCAGCTGCAACCAGTGCAATCACCCAATTCGGCAGACCGGCAATTTCCGGATTGGCGATGACCAAGATATCGCGATCGACCGTCAACTCATTGCCTTGCCAGCCGAACGACTCAGCCTCATCGGCAAAATCGGGGTTGTTGTCGTTGTAGTACTGGATACGACCATCGCCGTTTTTGTCGTCGAATTTCAGCAGTTCGGTTTTTTGCCAGGTCCGCATCCAGTCGGGGCGCTCGTCGTAGGCGAGATTGCCATCCACCGAACCAACCTCACCGGTTTGCACCGTATCAATGAGGTTTAGCTGCGCCATTGAACCCACGGCCGGCGCGACGGTGTACAGCAACGCGATAAACAACAATGCGTAGCCCGCCGACATCCTGGCATCGCGAACACGCGGCACGGTAAAGAATCGGACAATGACGTGCGGTAGTCCTGCGGTACCCACCATTAGTGCCAACGTAATACAAAACACATCGATACGGCTTTTTGAGCCGGTGGTGTATTGGTCAAATCCCAACGACGTCACCACATCGTCAAGTTTGTCCAGCAGTGCGGTCCCGGTGCCGATGACTTCGCTACCGAAGGCCAATTGCGGAATGGGATTGCCGGTGATCTGGATGGCGATAAATACGGCCGGCACAGTATAGGCAAAAATCAGCACGCAGTACTGCGCAACCTGGGTGTAGGTAATGCCTTTCATGCCGCCCAGAACTGCATACACGAACACCACGCCCATACCGATCATCAAACCGGTCGCGAGATCCACTTCCAGAAATCGTGAGAAGACGATACCGACGCCGCGCATCTGTCCGGCGACGTAGGTGAACGAAATCACGATCAGGCACACCACCGCGACAATTCGCGCCAGCTTGGAGTAATAACGATCACCGATAAATTCCGGTACCGTAAATTTGCCGAATTTGCGCAGGTACGGTGCCAGCAAAAGTGCCAACAACACGTAGCCTCCGGTCCAACCCATCAGGTAGACCGAGCCGTCGTAGCCGGCAAACGCGATGATGCCCGCCATAGAAATAAACGACGCGGCGCTCATCCAATCAGCAGCGGTGGCCATACCGTTCGCCAATGGCGAAACGCCTTTGCCAGCGACATAGAAGTCGCCGGTGCTGCTGGCACGCGACCAAATAGCGATGCCGATATAGAGGGCAAAACTCAGCCCCACAACCAGATAGGTTAGCGTTTGCAGCGTCACCGCAGGGCCTCAGTCTTCGTCAACATTGAAGCGGCGGTCGAGCTTTCGCATCCGCCAGGCATAAAAGAAGATGAGCGCAACGAATATGTAGATCGAGCCCTGCTGTGCGAACCAGAAGCCCAGCTTGAACCCACCGACGCGAATCTGATTGAGCTGATCGACCAGCAAGATACCGAACCCGTAAGAGACCACGAACCAAACCACGAGACAGCCCGCGACCAGTCGCAGATTCGCACGCCAATACGCCAGTTGATTGTCGGATGAACTCAAAGTGCTATTCCGGCCAGCCAGGGACGGCTCAATTTATCAAAAAGACAGGCGGGCTGGAGACAAAAACCGGAACAAAAAAAACGGCCCCATGAGGAGCCGTTTTTCCACCAACACATGTACGTGTTTCCTGGCCCCCTGATTCCCCCGCCAAGTCGTACCTGAAGGTTTCTTGCATTCGGTTCGTATGCCGGTGTTGCAAAGTGGCTACGATTTCTTGAGGAAAAGGTCGCAAAAAAACCTCAATCTGTCAATCTATTAGGCGTTATAAGGCCGATTTTGGCCGTTTTTACCCTGATTTGTTGCAAAAATACCACGTAAGTTGAGCTATTGGTGTTGCCAATTGTTCGGGTCAGAGGTGTCGCCCGGTGACAGACCCAGAATATCGCCGTTGGTATCGACACCGAGCCCCAGCACCGTGCGGTTGGCGTACGAAAAATACGCAGATACTTGATTAATCTCGAGAATCTCACCGTCATCGAAACCGGCGTCGCGCATTGCTTGAATTGCCGCGGCGCTGATCGATCCGGGCGATGTGGTCAGCTGCTCCGCATACTCAAGACCAATCCGATCTCGCCGGTCGAAAGCCCGATCGAGCTGCCGCGCTTCGAGCGCACCACGGATCGTATCCGCGCGATCATCGTCATTGAGTAGCCGTTTCAGGCCGGCGAAATGATGTTCGACGCAATAGTCACAGCGGTTCAAGAGACTGACGTAGACGCCGAGCGTCTCCAGATAGGACTTCGGCAACGTATTGCGGGGGTGATGCAGCACGTACTTGTAAATCGCCATATGCCCTTCCATCGAATGCGGCCGCAGGCTGTGCGCCAGCATGATGTTATCGACATTGTCATCGGGCCCTTTGATACGGTCATAAAGCGTTTTCAGCTCGCCGTTAGCCCGGTCATACGGCACTGTCTTGATCCACGTCATTGTCAACTCCTAGTGCGGCACAATCGAATGACTCGGATTACAATGCCCGCATGAAAATACTCAAACTCACCGCAATGTTGCTATTGGCAGGCAACGCGGCTGCCGAAACCTTTGCCATTCACAATGTCACCGGTGCGACACCAACGCAAGACGGCCTGCTGGACTTCAGCGTACTGGTCATCGAAAACGGCAAAGTCCTTGACGTCGGCGACGACGGCCTGCTTGACGACTACCCGGATGTGCGGCGGGTGGACGGCGGTGGCCGCTTCTTACTACCGGGCATGGCCGATGCGCATGCGCATCTCACCGACCTTGGCTTTTTGTATGCCCAGGTCGACCAGACCGGCCTGACGAGCCTCGCTGACGCGGTTGCAGCCATCGGTGCGTTTGACGACGCCAATCCGGGCGATTCCTGGATCGAAGGCCGTGGTTGGAACCAGGTGCTTTGGGATGTGAAAGAATTCCCTAGTTCTGACGATATCGATGCGGTGGTCGCTGATCGCCCGGTGTATCTGAAACGCATCGACGGCCACGCCGGCTGGGCGAACAGTCTAGCGATGCAACTCGCCGGAATCGATGACGACACGCCGGATCCGGTCGGCGGCAAAATCGTCCGCGACGCACGCGGCAAAGCCACCGGTGTTTTGATCGACACCGCGATGGACTACGTCCAACAGAAAATTCCCAGTCCGGATAAAGCCGCATTGCGCCTGGTGTACCAAAAGGCCTTCGATAACTTATTACCTCTCGGCATCACCACAGTACATGACGCCGGCATCCGCCTGATCGATGTCGAAACGCTGGTGGCGATGGCCGATAACGACGAAATGTCGGTACGGGTGTACGCGATGATTCTCGGCGCCGGCAGCGACCTCGATGCCATTGGCTATCCGATCGTCGCCTACGGCGATGACCGCCTCGACGTCCGCTCCGTCAAGATCGAATACGACGGCGCGCTCGGCAGTCGCGGCGCCGCACTGTTCGAGCCGTATGACGATGATGTCGAGAACACCGGCTTGCTGTTGTTGAGCGATGACGAACTGCATGCGGAAATTGAAAAAGCCAACGGTATGGGTTTCCAAGTCAGCGTGCATGCCATTGGCGATCAGGCGAATCGCAATGCGCTGGATGCGTTTGCGGTAGTACAGAACGGCAAACCGTCACCACACCGTAACCGTATCGAACATGCACAAATCGTGTCGCTGCAGGACATTCCGCGGTTCGCGGAGCTAGGCGTTATCGCCTCTGTGCAGCAGGTGCACGCAACCAGCGATATGAACATGGCCGAAGATCGTGTCGGCCCGAGACGGATTTTGGGCGGTTATGCGTGGCGACGGCTGATCGACTCTGGCGCCATCATCGCCGGCGGTACCGATTTCCCAATCGAGTATCCGAATCCGTTTTACGGTATGCATGCCGCTGTGACCCGGCAAGACCGTGACAACTTACCGGCCGGAGGATGGTACAGCGACCAGGCGATGACACGCGAGGAAACGCTGCGCTCCGTGACACTCGATGCTGCATATGCGGCACATCAGGAATACCGGGTTGGTAGCCTAGAACGCGGTAAATGGGCCGACTTCATCATTGTGGATCGCAATTACTTCGAGATTCCGGCCGAAGACATCCATAAAATTCAGGTACTCGAAACCTGGATCGGCGGCGAGAAACTTTACGACCGTGCCGAGGCGGAACAATGATTGTCAAACAGATATGGACTGGTAACGCCTACCGCAATTTTAACTACTTGATCGCTTGTCCGGAGACGGGAGACGCACTCGCCATCGATCCACTCGACTTTCCCAAGTGCATCGCGGTGGCCGAACAACACGGTTTCACGATCACGCAGATTCTGAATACGCACGAGCATGGCGATCATATCGGTGGTAACAGTGGACTGGTCAAGGCGACCGGCGCCAGAATCATTGCCCACGAGAATGCGGGCAATCGCATCCCCAACATGGACCGTGGCGTTGGCGCCGGTGACATCGTCAAAGTGGGTAAGAGTGTCGAACTGGAGTGCCTGGATACACCGGGACACACGATGAGTCATGTGTGCGTGTTGTCGCATACCGACGATCCGGCGCTATTTAGCGGCGACACGCTGTTCAACGCCGGTGCCGGCAACTGCCATAACGGCGGTCACCCTAGTGAGCTCTACGATACGTTTAACGAGCAGCTAAGCCGACTCGAGGACACGACACGCATTTATCCGGGGCACGACTATCTGATCAACAATCTTGAATTTACGTTAGACCGCGAACCGGACAATGCCGACGCGCAGACGATGCTGGCGCGATATCAGGACCAGGACCCCGACGACGCCCTAATCACAACCCTTGGCCAAGAAAAAGCCGTCAATACCTTCTTTCGATTGGACAGCCCGTCGGTCATTGCGCGATTGCAAGAATCGTTTCCGGAAATCGGTGATTCGCCCGACGAACGCACCGTGTTTCTCAAGCTCCGTGAACTTAGGAACGACTGGTAGCCGCCTGCCACAACGCGAAGAGTTCGCGATACACGATGCGCTGATCGACCAGCGCCTGCCACGGAATGTCACGGCCCACAAAGTAGGCCTCAAGCAGGATCGCTGCCAATTCTTCGTCGAGGCTGTGGTGCTCGATGACAGTTGCCAAATCGAACAGCGGCGAGTTGTCGGCGGCAAACTCCCAGTCGACAAGCTGTATCGACGTGGTTCCAAGAATATTTCCAAACACGACGTCGTTATGGCCGCAGACCGTGTCGCGAGGTTCGCCAATCGACTCGATGATTCGGCAACCGGCGATTAGCGCATCGCTCGGTTCTTCAATCACATCGAGATAGGAGTGCGCAGCGCCAATCAGATTGATCGGCCTGCCGGTCGATGGAAGCTCGTGTACCCGCTTGATCGCACGCCCGAGGCGACGCAATCGATCCGCATCGGCAAACGTCGCCTCAGTCCAAACCGTGCTGTCGACATACGCGCTCAGCAGCACCGTGTCAGTGGCGTAGAGGACCTGCGGTGCCAAACCTGCTGCGGCGGCGCGATGTTGCACCTCTGCCTCATACTGTCGCGTTCCGAAAACTCCGCTACGAACACCGGGATCGGCTTTCAATACGGCTTTGCGTCCATCGAGTTCGAGTAACCAGCTGCGACGACTCGATCCACCGCCCAGAGGATTAGCACTCGCCTCCTCCCAGCCGGGAATCGTTTTTACGATGTCATGAACATCGATCATGCGAGCTGCAAACGCATCGATCGCCGCCACTGGACGATGCCGACCGGAATCAATACCAGGTAAACAACGTACAGTAACGCGGTGAACTCGAGGCCCTTGAGCCAAAACACCACCAGCATGACCGCATCGATGACCAGCCAATACCACCAGTTCTCGAAGACCTTTCGCGCTACCAACAGCGTCGCCCAAATCGATGCCCACGTGGTTGCCGAGTCAACGTAGGCGTAATCCGCATCGGTTCGGGTGTCGAGCAGATAGCCCGACAGCAAAGATAATCCCGCGATTGCCGCTAGAGCCGCTGCATGCCAACGAATCGGCCAAGTGGTCACCGGCAACGGCGATTCGATCGTGCCGCGACGCCAGACAAGAAATCCATAAATCGCCATAGCAAAGTAAAAAACGTTCAGCGCCGATTCCATATACAGACGCGCAACGACAAAAACATAGACGAAAATCGCCGTGCTGATGCCGGCAAATAACCAGCACACAATGTTTTGCCGGATAGCGAATACCAAGTACAGCACCGCGCACACCACCGCGACGATCTCTAAGGTGGTATACGCAGTCGCTTGGGCCAGCAATGTCTGGCCGAGTTCATCCATCAGAATCGATACTCAGCCGTCAAACCAACATGACGCGGATCGCCTGCCCGCGTGTACAGGGTATCGGGGAAATTCGGCGGCTCATTACCAAAGAAGAATCCGCGCACGGCATAGTCCTCATCGAACAGATTTCTCGCCCAAAGCTCCACCGACCATTGCTCCGCATCGTAACCGACGCGCGCGTTAACCAACTCGTACGACTCGGAGCGCTGATCGTGGCTGTCACTAAAGAAAAAGGCGTCGCGCCCGGTGACATCGAGACGCGCAAACCAGCCGTTCTCGTGCGCCCAGACGCCGCCCGCGGAGAACGTGTAGTCGGGCGCATGTGCCAGCGCCCTACCCGTGTTGTCGACTTCCTCCGTCACAAAGTCATCGAACTCGGTATCCAACAACCCTAGCGTTGCGTAGAGCTCGACTCGATCTGAGGCCTGCCACCGAACATCCGCCTCCAGTCCAATGCTCGTGCTCTTAGTGGCATTATCGGTAAAGAAGATAAAGGATGCCGGGTCGTTGGGATCAAGTTGAAACGAGGTGCTGACCTGCTGGTCGTCGCGGACGCTATAGAACAGCGTTGCACTCACATCCAGCCGGTCGTTCAGTACCAACGCGCGCACGCCGGTCTCGATATTCCAAAGCTCTTCGCGGTCAAAATCGCGACGCCCATCGGGGACAACACCGAGATTGAATCCACCGGCTTTGAACCCCTTGGATATACCGACGAAGGTCGACATACGATTCGAATTCAAGAACGTCAATATGGCATGACCGCCGTTCATCGTTTCGGACGGTGACGCCGAAGTCGCATTACTATCTGAGTAATCCGTCGAACGGTTTTCGATCCGCAAACCCACATCCAGTTGCACGCCATCGATGAGATCGAAGATTGCCTGCGAGTACGCCGCTACGCTGGTGGCCTCATACTGACTGCTAAAGAGTGGCTCGTCGAAATTACCTGCAAACGAACCATCGTCGTAGACACCGAGATTTAAGGTATCCAAATCTTCTTCGAGGCGCAGTGCATAAAGCCCGAATAGCCATTGCGTGCC
This sequence comes from Pseudomonadota bacterium, assembly GCA_039030375.1. GTDB lineage: Bacteria > Pseudomonadota > Gammaproteobacteria > Steroidobacterales > Woeseiaceae > UBA1847. The sequence goes on from JBCCEH010000009.1 coordinate 13,119, forward strand.
GCTGTCCGACTCCGTCGCGAGTCGAAAATCCTGACTGATCGTAGACCGCTCTCTATCATTGAGGGATTGAAAGTCGTACACGATCGGCGCCCAGGAGTCTTGGTTGCCCCAATCGGCGTCAAAATTAAACTCGATGTCAGAATCGGCGAACGCCGTAATCGACGTAAAGTCGAAACCCTCGAACGGTTGCTCGATGCGGAATGACGCGCCCACACTTTCTTGCGTATCTTTGCCCGGATCATCAGACAACATCGTCAAACTATTGTCGAGTGCAAACGCGTCATAGCCATTGTCGATATTGACGTACATGCCGGTCAGCGTCAGCAACGTTTGCGCCTCAGTCTCATGCACTAACTTTGCACGCAGCGATGTTTCTTCCCGGCCATTCGTGTCAGTGCGATTGAGAAACGGGTTATCGCGAAACCCATCACTTTGATAGTGGTCTGCACTGATTCGAAATAGGGAACCGTCACCCAGCTCACCACCGGTCGCAATACCCGCGCCGAACGTGTTGTCGTCACCGACAATGACACGCGCCCGACCATTGCGCTCCACGGTCGGCGTCGTGCTGCGTAGGTAAATCAATCCGGCCAGCGCGTTGGCACCGTAGCGAATCGCCTGCGGACCTCGCAGAACTTCGACGCTCTCCATATCGAACAACGTGCCGATGGTGCCGATTCCGGAAAAATCGATATCGTCCACGATGTAGCCCACCGACGGGTTCGGCGCACCCTCGTATTGAGAACGCTCACCGATACCGCGAATTTGGAAATACCGAGCTCTGTGACCGTCACCGGACCAGTTCAGATTGGGGATCGTGTTGACCAGCTCCTCGAAGTGCTGGATCGACTGCGACTGGATTTGCTCAGCATCGAGCGCGGTGATGCTTGCTGGGAGCCGCCGGAGCGTTCGTCCAAGGTAATCGGCCTCGACTACGATTTCGTCGATCACGTAAGAGCTATGAATAACCTCATAGTCCTTATCTTCTGGCGCCTGGCCAAGAACGCATGGCGGAAAAAGAATGACTAACGCGGCGAATCGCCACTGCAATTGGAGTGTTTTCATCGTGTCCTTCCTACGCCGGTATTAACCGGTTCAGGTTCAAAGGGTTCCCTTGCGGATCTCAGGCGACTTCGTCGCCACCCCTGTTATGTGAGAGCGGGATTGTAGCAGAGGCTACTTGAGTCGCGCGATCAGACTCGACGTGTCCCAGCGGCTACCGCCCATGGCCTGGACTTCCTCGTAGAAACCATCCACCAGTCGACTCATTTCTAGATCGACGCCGAGTCGGTCTGCTTCGTCAAACGCCATACCGAGATCTTTGCGCATCCAATCCACCGCAAAGCCAAAGTCGAACTGGCCGTCTTTCATGGTTTCCCAGCGGTTTTCCATCTGCCAGGACTGTGCGGCACCTTTCGAAATGGCTTGAATGACTCGATCGACATCCAGATCCGCGCTTTCGGCAAACCGTAACGCCTCCGACAATCCTTGCACCACACCAGCGATACAGATTTGATTGACCATTTTGGCGAGCTGCCCGCTACCGACCTCGCCGATGCGCGTAATCGCCTTGGCATAGCAATCCATCACCGGCTCCGCTCGATCAAACACCGCCTGGTCGCCGCCCACCATGATTGTTAACTGACCGTTTTCGGCGCCGGCCTGGCCACCGGATAGCGGCGCATCCAAAAACCCGACGTTCGATTCAACGGCGATCGCATGCAGCTCGCGAGCCAGCGTCGCCGATGCGGTTGTGTGATCGATGACAACCGCGCCGGACTTGGCATTGCTCAGCGCACCGTTGTCGCCAAGCATGACCTCGCGCACGTCATCATCGTTGCCCACACAGGTGAAAACGAAATCGGCATCGGCGGCGGCCAACGCCGGCGTTGACGCCGACTCGCCGTCGAACTGGGCCACCCAATCGGCCGCCTTTGCCGCGGTGCGGTTGTAAACGACAACGTGATGGCCTGACTTGGCGAGATATCCGGCCATCGGATAGCCCATAACACCAAGTCCGACAAACGCGACCTTCATCTCAGGCGGCGTCTCGCGACGACTTCTTTTTCTTCGCGCGCGGGTCTAAACCGATCGAGCGCGCAATAATCTCGCGCATGATTTCAGAACTGCCGGCATAGATTCGCGATACTCGCGCTGCGGTGTACATACGGCTAACCGCATATTCATCCATGTAACCGGCACCACCGTGCAGCTGGACACAATGATCGGTTACGCGATCCTCAAGTTCGGTGGCGTACAGCTTCGCCTTGGCCGCATCTTCCGCCGTTAGTTTGCCGGCGTTGTGCACCATGACACATTGATCGATAAACGCATTGGCAACGTCGATCTCGGTGCGCATATCCGCAAATTTGAAACGATTCACCTGAAAGTCCGCGATCTTGCGGCCGAATGCCTCGCGTTCACTGGCATATTCCAGCGTGACCTCATAGCAAGCTGCCGCATTCGCGACCGAACCACAGGCACTGAGCAAACGCTCTTCGGCCAGAAAGTGCATCAGATGATAAAAGCCGCGATTCCATTCACCGAGCAGGTTTTCTTTCGGCACTTTGACATTGTTAAAAAACAGCTCCGCCGTGTCCTGGCTGTGCATACCCATTTTTTTCAGGTTGCGACCGCGCTCGAACCCTTCCATGCCGCGTTCCACCACAAACAAACTCAGACCGTGCGAACTGTTGGCATCGGTTTTCGCCGCCACGATCACGAGATCGGCATTGATGCCATTCGATATATAGGTCTTCGATCCATTCAGTAAATAGTGATCGCCCTGGTCCTCGGCGCGGGTGCGTATGCCGGAAACGTCACTGCCCGCGCCTGGCTCGGTCATCGCAATCGCAAGAATTTTCTCGCCAGACACACAGCCCGGCAGCCAACGCTCCTTTTGCTCATCCGTTCCGAGCTCACCGATGTAAGGGCCGACCAATCGGCTGTGCAGGAACATGAAGAAACCGACATCGCCATAGCGCGCATTTTCTTCTAGCAGGATTTGCTCGTAGCGAAAATCGGTGACGCCGGCACCGCCGTACTTTTCGTCTGCCCACATACACAGCAGACCCTGCTCTCCGGCTTTCAGAAACGCCTCGCGGTCAACGATTTCCTCTTCGGCCCAACGATCGGCGTGCGGCTGAATCTCGTTAATGAGAAAGCTCCGCACCGAATCGCGGAACATGTCATGTTCTTCATCAAAAATGGCTCTATCCATGTCCTTAGCCCTTAAATTGGGGTGCTCGTTTTTCGAAAAATGCTGCAACCCCTTCTTTGTTGTCGTCACAGCCGACAAGTTCCCCTTGCAGCTGGGCTTCCAGCTCGTAAGTACTGTCGAGCGTGTTGTTAGCGGCATGTCGCATGGCTTTCTTCGTCGCTGCCAGCGATAGCGGCGCACGATCAGCAAGCTTCTTCGCCCACGCCATCGCCTGGTCCATCAGTTCGTCGGCCGGCACCGCCTTATTCGCCAGACCCAACTCCACACAGCGATCCGCCGGAATTCGTTCCGATTCGACGCTCAGCTGGAATGCGCGCCGATAGCCGAGCTGATGCACCAGCAACCAATTAAGACCGCCGTCAGGTACCAGCGAGATGGTCGTAAACGGCGACAGCAAGAACGCATTGTCCGCCATGATCATCAGATCACATTGCAGCGCGACCGATAAACCGATGCCAGCCGCCGACCCCGGCACCGCCGCGATGATCGGCTTGGGAATCGATGCAATGATCTGCTGAATGGGACGGTACTCTTCCAACAGAATTTCAGTTACTGGCCGATCCCAGGACGAGTCCTTAAGATCTGCGCCGGCCGAAAAGCACCGCCCCTCTCCCGTTAACACGATGGCGCGGATATTTGCATCATCACCGGCTTTTTGCAGCTCTTCCGATAGTGCCGACCGTAATTCCGTATCGAAAGCATTCATTGAGTCGGGCCGCGTAATCGTCACGATCGCAACCGAGCCCTGAGTCTCGTAGCGGACAGTATCACTCACAGAGTTTCCTTTCTTTACATGTTGCGTCGGTATTCGCCACCGACGGCATATAGGGCTGAAGAAATTTGCCCCAAAGAATTGTACTTCACGGTGTTCATTAGCTCAGCGAACAGATTGCCGCGTTGACGTGCGGTCGCTTGCAGTGTTTCCAACGCCGCGACGGACTCGTCGGCATGCGTCGTTTGAAACGCCCGAACATTGGCAATCTGATCTTCTTTTTCCTGTGTCGACGACCGAATCAGCTCCTGCTCAAGCACCTCATCTTCCTGTCCTTCTTTGGGCAGAAACGTGTTGACGCCAATCAGAGGCAACGAGCCGTCGTGTTTTTTGCTCTCGTAATACAGGCTTTCATCCTGGATTTTGCCACGCTGGTACATGGTATCCATCGCGCCGAGTACGCCACCGCGGTCCGAAATACTTTCAAACTCTTTATACACCGCCTCTTCGACGAGATCGGTCAGTTCGTTGATAATGAACGAACCCTGCCATGGGTTTTCGCAGAAATTGAGCCCCAGCTCACGCGAAATAATCATCTGGATTGCCACGGCACGGCGAACAGATTGCTCGGTCGGCGTGGTGATCGCCTCATCAAACGCGTTGGTATGCAGGCTATTGCAGTTGTCGAACAGCGCGTACAGCGCCTGCAGCGTAGTGCGAATGTCGTTAAAACTAATTTCCTGGGCGTGAAGACTGCGACCGGACGTTTGCACGTGGTATTTCAGCATCTGCGACCGCGCCGACGCACCGTAACGCTCTCGCATCGCGCGGGCCCAAATACGTCGAGCAACACGCCCAATTACGGTGTATTCCGGATCCATGCCGTTGGAGAAAAAGAAACTCAGATTCGGTGCGAAGTCGTCGATCTGCATACCGCGGGCAAGATAGTACTCAACGATGGTAAAGCCGTTCGCCAGCGTAAACGCGAGCTGACTGATCGGGTTCGCTCCCGCTTCAGCGATGTGGTATCCGCTGATCGAGATACTGTAGTAATTACGCACGTTGTGATCGGTGAAGTATTGCTGTACATCACCCATCATCTTCATCGCGAACTCGGTCGAAAAGATGCAGGTATTTTGCGCCTGATCTTCTTTTAGAATATCCGCCTGCACGGTGCCGCGTACGGCGCTTAATGTCTCACGACGAATCCGGTCATAGGTATCGGCATCGACCACCTTGTCTCCGGAGACACCGAGTAAACCGAGGCCTAAGCCGTCATTGCCGGTCGGCAGATCACCGTCATAGCGGGGCCGCGGCTTGCCTTCAAAATAACGATCGATGCGACCTTGAACCGATTCCCACTCGCCGGTCTCGCGCAAATGCTTTTCGACCTGTTGATCAATAGCGGTATTCATAAAGAATGCCAGGATCATCGGCGCCGGACCGTTGATCGTCATCGACACTGAGGTGGTCGGTGCGCACAGATCGAAGCCCGAATACAGCTTCTTCATGTCATCGACGGTGGCTATGGAAACGCCGGAGTTACCCACCTTACCGTAGATATCCGGCCGCTCGTGCGGATCTTCCCCATACAACGTGACCGAATCGAATGCGGTCGACAACCGCGCCGCCGGTTGCCCCTGCGACAAATAATGAAAACGTCGATTGGTACGTTCCGGCGTACCCTCACCGGCGAACATACGCGTCGGATCTTCGCCGAGACGGCGATACGGATATACGCCACCCGTATACGGGTAACCACCCGGCAGATTTTCCATCTGCAGAAAGCGCAACAGTTCACCCCAGTCACGGTACTCCGGCGGCGCGATCTTCGGAATTCTCTGGTGACTCAGCGACTCGCGATAATTATCGCCGGTGATTTCTTTACCGCGAACCTGGTAGCTGTATTGCTCCGCTCGGACACCGGCTTTGCGTTCCGGCCACGCTTTTAGGAGCTGGATCGATTCGTTCGTCAACTCGCTGAGCGCCTCTTGATAACGCTGCCGCAGCACCACCAACGAACGATCGCCCGGTTCGGTCAAGGCATCGGGCGCATAGGGCTCGAATAGGCCTGGCAACTGCGGGTCTTCAATCGCACGCAGCGCCTCATAATAGTTTTGTAGTTGGCTCGCCACTTCCGCCTGGGACGCAACCCGCGTATTGATATCACGTCCCTGCTCGGCAATTTCTGCCAGATAGCGCTGTCGTGCGCCGGGAATCATCGTGGTGGCACGAGGCTCGCGGATCGATATGTCGATTTCCGGCATCCATGCCTCAGCATCCAGCTCAAGCTTAGCGACCAGGCGTTCGCACAGCTGGCTGAACATGTAGCTGACACCAGGGTCATTAAATTGACTGGCGATGGTCGGATACACCGGGATCTCGTCATCCGGCGTATCGAAGGCGACGTGATTCCGCTTCCATTGTTTCTTAATATCCCGCAATGCGTCTTCGGCACCACGTTTGTCGTACTTATTCAAAACCACCAGGTCGGCATAATCGAGCATATCGATTTTTTCCAGCTGACTAGCCGCACCGTATTCGCTGGTCATAACGTATACCGAGAAATCCACCAGATCGACAATCTCACTATCGCTCTGGCCGATTCCGGCAGTTTCAACAATCACCAATCCAAAGCCTTGCGACTTTAAAAATGCAATGTGGTCGCCGAGCATTTCGCTGGTTGCCAAATGTTGCCGCCGGGTTGCGATAGAGCGCATGAACGTGCGCTCCGACCGCAGCGAATTCATGCGAATTCGATCACCCAACAGAGCTCCGCCCGTTCGTCGCCGAGTCGGATCGACTGCCAGCACCGCTACACTCCGTTCCGGAAACGCGGTCAGGAATCGATTTAAAATTTCATCGGTTACGCTGCTCTTGCCGGCGCCGCCGGTACCGGTGATTCCTACGACCGGCACCTTCGGCGATTTCATTTGCCATTCTTTTCTGAGCGCCGATAGGTTGGCGTCACTAATGCGACCTTCTTCTAGTGCTGAAATCATGCCCGCGATATAGGGTGCGGATTGCTCTTCTAACACTACTGTCGACGCCGCCGCGGCTCTCGCCGCCTGGGTGCGTTCGATCAAGTCGGCGATCATCGCCTCCAGACCCAGATCCATACCGTCGTGCGGGTGATAAACGCGCTCCACGCCGTAATCCATGAGCTCCCGGATTTCGTCGGGCGTAATCGTCCCGCCACCGCCGCCGAAGACGCGGATATGCGGTGCGCCGAGCTCACGCAGACGGTCCACCATGTAGCGGAAATACTCCATATGACCGCCCTGGTAAGAGCTTACGGCGATGCCGTCCGCATCTTCCTGAATCGCCGCGCGGACAATATCGTCGACGCTGCGGTTGTGCCCCAGGTGTACCACCTCGGCACCGCGCGCTTGAATCAATCGGCGCATGATATTAATCGCCGCATCGTGGCCATCAAACAACGACGCGGCGGTCACGAAGCGAAGCGGTGCAGATCGCTCACTTGACCGCGGTAAATCACTGGCAGCAGTGCTCATCGAACTGAAATCTCTTTAAAAATCAGTAAGTTTGGTATTGAAAAAATTTTAATCTAGATTAAAATAATTCAGATTGGCGCAAATCTCAAGTGCACAGCAGGCATTTGGGACAATTTGGAACCCTGAGGTACACGGACGACATGGCACAAACCGCAACTCGCTTCTCCTTACAACGCGACCGAATGCTGCGCGCAGCGGCACATTGCTTCAACGAAAAAGGCTACAGCGGTAGCTCGTTGAAAGACGTCGCCGATATTCTCGGCCTGACCGACGCGGCGCTCTACTACTACGTTAAGAACAAACAAGAGCTGGTTTATCTTTGCTACATCCGCGCCGCAGAGCTGGGCCGGGACGCCATGGACCGTGCCGAGGCGGACGGCAATACCGGCCTCGAGCAGGTGAACTTATATTTGCGCTACCACATCGAGTATATGGTTGGCGAAGAAGGCCCGATCGCCATTATGAGCGAAATCCCCTCGCTGAAGCCCGAGCATCGCGAGGAGGTGTTGGCACTGTCACGTGCGCACAGTTCTCGATTTGAGGCCATGCTGGAGCGCGGCATCGCCGATGGCAGCATTGGCGCCTGCGATGTTCGCATGACCGGCAACTCGATCATGGGCTCGGTCAATTGGATTCCGAAGTGGTACCACAGTGACACCGGCGTCGGCCCACGCGTCATTGAAGAGTTTCCAAGAATCCTGAGTGGTGGGCTGCAGCCCGGGCTGAGTTAGCCTATTTGAGGCTTTCGACGAATCGCGCGATTTCCTGCTCGGCGTCGGCGCGCAATTCGGCTAACGCCTGCCGGTCAGTATCGGTCGCGGCCACATCATCGCCCAAGTCACGCTCCAAATACGTGATCCGTTGCAGCAGACGATGACTGGCACGACGGTACGCTGACAATGGTTCTGTCGGCGCCTGGCCGAATCCCGTTTGAATCACCATTTGATTGGCATTGCGCGTGCGCAACAACAACAGATCTTTCTCTACCAGCCGGTGGAGCACCGCTCGGTCACCCAACTCCGCCGCCAAGTTGGCATGTCGCAAAGCGGCCGAATCGCGTTGCGCTTCGGTCAAGGAGTCCCATAACTCTTCATGTAGGCGAACAAAAGAGGCTTCACCGCGTTCCGCTGCTAGCCGATACCAGGCGGAAGCCTCCACCACATTCGGTTCGACGCCTCGCCCGGAATGGAACATGTAGCCAACCATGTACTGGGCGAACTTGTCACCGCCAGGTGCCAGTTCATGCCGATAGATCAATAATGCGCGTTGATAGTCGCCCTGCTCGAACAGATCAGCGACTTTTTCCTGGACAGCAATGAGTTTGCCGTCCGGCTGTTGCCCCGGGAACGGATTGCCGGCCAGAGCTAAGCTGGCGAGTACCAGTAACCCCCCGCCGGCGAGTAAGCGAATCAAGGGTTGCGTCGTATTCATCGCACCGTATTTTTAGCACAAATGGCGCCTCAGCGGGCACTCCAACTATGCCAAATAATTACTGAATGCCAGGGAACTCAATGGGATGGATTATTCCGGATCGCTAAACTTCGGCGCACGACGTTCCATATTCGCCATTACCGCTTCGATCTGATTTGGCTGGCCCATAACACTCGCCTGCAACTCAGCCTCCAGGCGCAGCGCGGCTGCGGCGTCAAGATCCTCGGCCTGGCCAAACAGCTGCTTCATCGCCCGAATCGCGTCCGGCGACCGGCCTGCAATATTCGCGGCGATTTCCGCCGCTTTTGCCGCGGCATCCTCCACCACTTCGGTCACGACACCCAGCTCCGCAGCTTCTTTGCCGTCAAATACCCGTCCGGTGAAAGCCAGTTCACGCAGTTTGTCCGCTGGCATCTGCCGCGCCAGCGTGGTGGTGATAGACATATCGGGGATTAGCCCCCATTTGATTTCCATAATCGAAAACTGACTGGCTGGCGTGCAATAACGCAGGTCGGCGCCAAGTGCGATCTGCAAGCCGCCGCCATACACGATGCCGTGCAGCGCACCGATCACCGGTACCGGGACTTCTCGCCACACGTACGCCGAGCGCTGGAAGAAATTGGCGATCGAGCCCTGCTGCGGTAACAGATGCGGCGTTGGATCACCCAGCTCACCCGACGAAAAAATACTGACATCAATGCCGGCACAGAAATTTTCGCCATTGCCCTTCAATACGACCGCGCGTACAGATCGGTTGGCAATAATCTCATCACCGCTCTCGATCAGCGCACGGAAAACATCCATATTTAGCGCGTTAAATTTATCCGGGCGATTGAGGCTGACCACGGCTATGTGATCTTGGATATCGAGCTCTACGGGATCTGTCACAAGCAGTCCTTATCCTTTGAGTACACAGCGGCCATTACGCAGAACCAGCACGTCGCGCTTCGGTACCGAACATTGAAACGACACCACATTGCCGTCCTGCCACATGTCAGTACGAATAGTCTCGCCTGGCATAACCGGCTGCGAGAATCGCGCGTCGAACGCTTCAATGAGCGTATGGTCGTAATCACAAATCGTTTTTAACACCGCGTGGCAGGCAACACCGTAGGTGCACAAACCGTGCAAGATGGGGATTTCAAAACCCGCTTGAGCGGCCGCATCGGGATCGGCATGCAGCGGATTACGATCGCCATTGAGACGAAACAGCAGCGCTTGATCAACACGCGTATCTGTTTCGCACCAAAGATCCGGCTCGCGGCGGGGTACCCGGTGCGATGGTAGGCCCTTACCTCTCGGGCCACCGAATCCGCCGTCACCGCGGGCCATCACGCTGACGTTCTGCGTAAACAGCACGGTGTCATCCTTAGCTAGGCGACCTTCGACCTCAAAAAAGAACATCGCGCCGAGCTTCTCGCCGCGATCAAAAATATCGACTACCCGCTTGTCGATTTTAAGTTTTGCGGCCGGCGGCATCGGTCGGTACAGCTGCAGCCGATGTTCGATGTGCAGTACCTGCCCGAAGTCCCAGCCGAGATCCGGCGGAAACATATTTGGTACCACCGCCGTCGCCAGCGTCGGTACGGTGCGCATCGACGCACCCTGCTCATACACGTAGTCGAGTTCCTTACGATCGACCGGGTCTCGCCCCATACCAATGCTTTGGGCATACAACATCGAGTCTCGATCGGTGTACTCCCAGTCGAGATCGAGCTGCTTCGTCGCGATTACTTTGTCGTAGTCCAGAGCCATGCCATTGCCATTACATTCGGAAAATGCCGAACGGTGATTCTTCTCGTGCCGGTTCGTTCAATGCCGCCGACAAGCCGAGCGCTAATACGGCTCGGGTATCTACCGGATCGATTACACCGTCATCCCAGAGTCGTGCACTTGCATAATACGGATTTCCTTGGCCTTCGTACTGTTCGCGGATCGATTCTTCGTAGGCCGACTGATCCTCAGCCGACCATTCCTCGCCGCGTGCCTCGATACCATCCCGGCGTACCGTGGACAGTACCAGCGCGGCCTGATCACCTCCCATGACCGAGATTCTGGCATTCGGCCACATCCACAGGTTGCGCGGCCCGTAAGCGCGCCCGCACATCGCGTAATTCCCGGCGCCGAATGAACCACCGATAACGACCGTAAATTTTGGCACGGTCGCGGTTGCCACGGCATTCACCATCTTGGCGCCATCTTTCGCAATACCGGCATGCTCGACGCGCTTGCCCACCATAAATCCGGTGATGTTTTGTAAGAACAGCAGCGGAACGCGGCGACGATCACACAGCTGCACGAAATGTGCGCCTTTTTGCGCCGACTCCATAAACAGAATGCCGTTGTTAGCGACAATGCCAACCGGACAACCATCGATGTGGGCAAAGCCACAGACCAAGGTCGAACCGTAGAGCTTTTTGAATTCCTGAAATTCCGAACCATCGACGATCCGCGCAATGACTTCACGCACATCGTAAGGAAATCGATATTCGCGCGACACAATGCCGTATAGATCGTCTGCCGGATAATCCGGCTCGCTGGGTTCACGTAGAGCTACCGTGGGGCGTTTTTCGATATTGAGATTGCTGACGATTTCGCGCGCGATGTCCAACGCATGATTGTCGTTGTCGGCGAGGTGGTCGGTGACGCCGGAAATTCGTGAGTGCACGCTGCCGCCGCCGAGCGTTTCCGCGTCGACCACTTCCCCGGTCGCTGCTTTGACCAGGGGCGGCCCGCCGAGAAAGATCGTGCCCTGGTTGCGCACGATAATCGCTTCATCACACATCGCTGGAACATAGGCCCCGCCCGCGGTACACGACCCCATAACGACCGCAATCTGCGGAATTCCTTTTGCTGACAAGCGTGCCTGGTTATAAAAAATGCGGCCGAAATGGTCTCGGTCCGGGAACACTTCATCCTGGGCCGGCAAGAACGCACCGCCCGAGTCAACCAGGTAAATGCACGGCAAGTGATTCTCTTCGGCGACTTCCTGCGCACGCAGATGTTTCTTTACCGTTAGCGGATAATACGTACCGCCTTTTACCGTCGCGTCATTGGCGACGATCATACACTCGATGTTATTGACGCGGCCGATTCCGGTAATGATGCCCGCTGATGGGACGTCATCCTGATACACCTCATGAGCGGCAAACAGACCGAGCTCCAGAAACGGCGAATTGTCATCGGTCAGCGCCTCAATACGATCACGGGGTAACAATTTGCCGCGCGATAAGTGTCGTTCACGCGCACGCGCGCTTCCGCCCGTCAAAATCTGCTCGCGGCGTTCGGCCAGGTCCGTGGCGAGTGCCGCATTGGCCGTGAAGTTCTGTTGGAATTCTTCCGACTCGCGATCGATGCGCGTATCAATGCGTGGCATTGAATAACTCCCTACCGATGAGCATACGTCGAATCTCACTAGTGCCTGCGCCGATTTCATAGAGCTTGGCATCGCGCAGCAAACGGCCGGTCGGATACTCGTTGATATAGCCGTTGCCGCCGAGAGCCTGGATAGCCTGACTTGCCATCCAGGTCGCTTTTTCCGCCGCCAGTAAGATGCAACCGGCCGCATCGAATCGCGTCGTATCTCCCCGATCACAGGCCTGTGCGACCGCATATACGTACGCGCGGCAACTGTTCATGATCGTATACATGTCGGCAATCTTGCCTTGCATCAGCTCGAATTCGCCGATCGGCTGGCCGAACTGCTTGCGGTCATGCACGTAGGGCATGACGACGTCCATACACGCACGCATGATGCCCAGTGGCCCTCCCGCAAGCACCAAGCGTTCGTAATCCAGCCCACTCATCAGTATCGCGGCACCTTTACCTTCTTCGGCAAGCCGATTTGCCACGGGAATTCGGCAATTCTCCAGGACGACCTCGCCGGTATCGGATCCGCGCATCCCCAATTTATCCAGCTTCATCGGCGTCGTCATACCCGGCATGCCGCGCTCGACAATAAAAGCGCTGATGCCGCGACTACCGGCCGCTGGATCGGTAACGGCATACACGATCAAAACATCCGCTGTCGGCGCGTTCGTGATCCACATTTTGGCGCCGTTCAACACATACTCATCGCCGTCCCGCGTCGCACTGGCTCGCATCCCCATGACGTCCGAACCGGCACCCGCTTCGCTCATCGCCAACGCGCCGAGGTGCTCGCCGGTGATCAGTGCCGGTAGGTAGGCAGCTTTCTGCTCATCGGTACCCCAACGTCGCAATTGGTTGACGCACAAATTCGAGTGCGCACCGTAGGACAACCCGACCGATGCCGACGCACGTGAGATTTCTTCCATGGCCACGACATGCGCCAAGTAACCCAGCGCAGCGCCACCGTATTCCTCTTCCACAGTAATTCCGAGGAGACCCAACTCGCCCAACTCCGGCCACAGCTCACGTGGGAACGCGTTGTCCGCATCGATAGCCGCTGCCATTGGCGCAATTCGATCAGCCGCGAATTGCGCGACCGTCTCGCGCAATAAGTCGAGGTCTTCTCCAAGACCAAAATCAAAATCAAACATACCTGTCTCTGTCGACTACGTGTTTATGTTGCAGATTGCTCTGCTCGATCCAGAGGATCGTCGTTGGTCATCGAACCAACTAGAAGGACACCAAGAACGATGCGGCGTTACCGCCCACAGGCCCTTGTCCCGATCTAGCGACGGCCAAATAATCCTCACCCTGCGGGTAATCTTCTAACTGCGGACTACACACCCGCGATACCCGGTTCGAATGATACAGCTTTAGCTGCGAGGAAAACGGGATCACCCGTTGCGGATCATTATCGGTCAGTTCCTTATGTAATGCCGGCAATCGATACCACGGCAGATGCATATTGAAGTGATGTGCATTGTGATAGCCAAAATTCAGCGTCAGCCAATTGAGGCGCGGAAACCGTAGCGAATGCGGCACGCTATACGTATGCAACTGTTCCCACTCGCGGTCGCCTTTGTGCGGCGGTCGGACATACTCAAACAGGGTCGCGTTATACGGATAGTCATGCTGCAACGCGTCCATAAAGCGCAGCACATGCATCATTAGCCAATACGCAATCAAGTAAAGTACGGCGACCTTCGGGAACGTCAGCGCCAACGCGATAAATCGGCCACCACGAACAAACAGAACCGCCAGGTTATAGCGGCGCTGATCGCGTCGTTGCGGGATGATGAATGAGGTAAACGCCATAATCACGTGCATGATGATGTCGTGTGCCGGAATGTAGACGTACTCGAATATCTGAGTGACTCGCAGGATTATCGGGTGTTTCTCGAACCATTCCTCATATTCGAACCACACCACATCATCATTATCTACGTGGTGCCGAAAGTGCTTATATCGAATATCTTCGTAGGTACCGTAGGCAGAACCGCACAGCCAACTAAGAACACGCCCCAAACGGGCATTGTGCTGGCTCTTTTTGAACACCAGTTGATGGCCGCACTCATGAATCAGATAGGCGGCCACAATCATGGCATGACCTAGCAACAACACCCCAACCAGGTTGAGCACCAGCGAACCCTGAAAAAGCATTGTAAAACCAACAACATAACCGAGAATCGCGTAGCTCAACGCGATTCCGTTATAGCGCAACCCAGCGGGTTCTTTTAGCAACGAAACAATCATCAGCAGGAGTCGATTGCAGACACTTCTTTGTACACTTAGGCCCGGCGTATTGCTAGCATTGGGCGCCTGTTGCCTGGCCTTGGAATGCCGCAATGAAACTTGTCACCGCAATTGTAAAGCCCTTTCGATTAGATGACGTACGAAATGCACTCGGCGAAGTGGGCATTCAGGGTATGACGGTCACTGAAGTCAAAGGGTTTGGCCGTCAACGCGGCCACACCGAACTCTATCGAGGCGCCGAATATGTGGTGGACTTCCTGCCAAAGGCCAAGCTCGAAGTAGCCGTACCCGATGACCTGGTCGAGCGCACTGTCGAAGCCATTATCGACAGCGCCAAAACCGGCAAAGTCGGCGATGGCAAGATTTTCGTGACCACGATTGATCAAGCTTGGCGAATTCGAACCGGTGAAACCGACGATAGTGCGTTATAAATAACGCGACCAGGCGTCGAAAGCCGCGCGTAACACGATAAACCACAGACACAGCGCACCCGCCATGTAAACCGCGAATCGCAGCCGCACAATATTGACCGTAATTTGCACCGCGCTGTGCACTACACGTAGCACGAAGAACAGCCACGCGGCAGCGAGGTACGCGATATCCGCCAATTGCGCTACGTAGATGTATAAGCAGACAAAGTAGAACAGAACCGGCAGTTCGAACAGATTTTGAAAGTTGTATGCCGGCCAGTTCACACGCTCATCGAGCAGCAGGCGTTTGTCCGGCGTGCCGAGCTTGCGCGGGTCGATACGCTCTTTGACCATGTGCCGAATTCGTTTGACGTACAAAATAACCCAGACCACGAAAGTCAGGACCATGACGCCAAACATCGGCAATAGGATTGCTGGCTCCAGCACTGCGCTATTCATAGCGCCAGATTATCACGCCAGCGGCGAAGTTTTTCGTCGAAGGCAATCGCGGCATAGGCCGGGCTGGTCGAAGGCAGCTGAACGCGCGCGATAGTCAATGTCTCGAGCTGCGGAAGAACCAGGCGGTCGAACAACTTCGTCGCGGTTTGGCCGTTAAAGCCGATACGGTCGATACTCGGATAGCGCCGAAAGAAACCGCCGAAGTCATTGGCTTCCGCAGTACCCGGATCTATGTCCGCATCCATGCTGCCAGGCCGGCGCGACGCAGCCAACACGTCCCAAACCGCAATGCCGGTTTCTATCAGGCACTCGCACCGCTGCTGATAGTCGCCGGTCGCACCGACCAGCTCCGCCATAATTGGCCAAAACGCATTTTGCGGAAATGCGTAGTACTCACCAGTCTCTAGGGAGCGTGCGCCAGGCAAACTGCCAAGCACGAGAATCTTTGGTGTACCACCGACAATCGGCGCGAATCCATAGCTAAGATCAGTAGCCATCGTCCGGATCGACGACGTTATAAAGGGCTTCACCAGCCGCGAAACGACGCAGGTTTTCAATCAACAGTACCAAGTGCCGCTCTCGATTGGATCCACTGCCGGCAACGTGCGGCGTTATGATGACATTGTCGAACTGCCACAACGGATGATCCGCCGGCAATGGTTCGGGGTCGGTGACATCGAGCCCCGCCCCGGCGAGATGACCGGACTCCAATGCGGCCATCAAATCGCTGGTCACAACGGTACCGCCTCGACCCACATTCAAGTAATACGCGCCCGGTTGCATACGCGCGAACATATCGGCATCAAACAGGTCGGCCGTCTCGTCAGTGAGCGGCAGCGCATTCAACACGTAATCGGCTTCGGCAATCAATGTCGGCAATTCGTCAGATAAACCGACATAGTCGACAAAGTTAGGCGCGTCACGACGGCTGCGACGCGTACCGATGACGCGCATGCCTAATGCCTCTGCCCGGCGTGCCACTTCCGTACCGATTCCACCAAGACCAACCACCAACATCGTTTTACCGGCAACCGACTGCATGCGCGGCGTCAGGTCACGCTGCCACACGCCGTCCGCCATTCTGCGGGTGTATTGCGGCAGTGCCCGCCCCAGACTCAGCGTCATCGCGATCATATGTTCAGCGAGTACCGGCGACGACATCTTTTGCATGTTGGTGAGTACCACCGAGCCGTTTGAGATTTTCGGCGTCTTGACGCAACCCTCAACGCCCGCCCAATAGATCTGCACCCATTGCAGATTCGGCGCAAGCTCGATCGCCTCGGGTGCACAAGTCCCAATGATGGCATCCGCCGTTAGCGCGTATTGGGCGGCTTCGGCTGCCGACGAGACCTCAACGATTTCGAGTTCGGGTACAGCGGCCCGAATCGCATCCATCGGTAGCCCTAAGTTTCGTAGCACCACCTTCTTCGGTGTTCGCCACCCTGACCGTTCGCGCATCGCCGTCGGGCCGAGCTCAACACCCGTCTCCTCGACGAGCTCGTCAAAGGTAAGCCCAGTAGGGGTTTGTGCCTGTGCCGTCGACAGCAGTAGGACGAGACCAAGAACTGATAGGTGTTTCATAGGGGCTCCCGAGAGCAAATTCGATAGCCGCTATTATCCTGCCGCCGTACGCCTAAGCAAACTCGGTGCTATAAGATTTAGCGCCGCCAAGCCCGTCACTATAGAGCCGCTCAGGCGGAGTGAATGAAGGGAGACTGTTGCTCAAAGAGCGCTTCGGGTGCTCGCGAGACGCGGCAGAAATCGCTTAAGAAGCGGAGTGTACACGCTAGTACATGAGCACTCTTAAGCGATTTCTAACGAAGTATCGCGCCAGCTGAGGCGCTCTCAACTAAGCAGGGAAGAAGTCGATGGGTTTAGTGGTCGTAATCGCTTCAACATCTTTCGCTTCAAAGCGGAACAACTTCACTCGTGCCACCAGCTTGCGTTCCAGCTCTGGATCACCGAGCTCGCTGGACACGACCTCGCACATCGTGACCTGCCCGTTCGGGGCGATGGTGAGTCGCAAAACGAGCTTACCCTCTAACGACGGATCTTGTCGCAGCGCACGATTGTAGAGCGCAAAAATGGCGCCCTTATTGCGATCGAACACCAGCTCAATTTCTTCACGGGAACGTGACGCCTTACCGCTGGAACCCGAACGTGTCGCGGTACCGCCGGCTTGGCCGATGCCTGCCACCGGGCTAGCCACGGTGGTGGTGTTGCGGCCGGCGATGCCGGAACCGCCGGTATTGCGACTTAACGATGCCGTGTTAATACCACCGGATGCGGTGCCAACTTTGGAGGTAATCATCGAACGCTCATTGCGCTCGGCGGCACCCACCGAGGAGGTTAGATCTCGGTCGTCCACAGAATCGGCAAGGTCTCGGTCCACCAGATCCGCAAGATCTTCGGCAAACGGCATCAGCGCCGCTTGTGCTTGTTCACGCGCTACGTCGGTCGGATCGGGTTCCGGCTCGGGCACCACTTCGGGTTCCGGCTCGGGCTCGTTCTCGACCACTTGTTCTGGCTCTTCTTCCGGCTCGGGCTCATCTGGCTCTGGCTCCGGTGGCGGCGGTGGTGGCAGCGGCTTCTCTTCGAGTAACAGCTGCGCGATACGCGGTGGAATCTCTACTTCCTCGTACGGATCCACATCCGGCGTCGGTAGGAACGGCCAAATTAAGCCAAGCACGGCGGCGCCAAGGAATAGCATCCCCAGCAGCCGCTGGAACTTACGTTCCTGACTACTATCGGACGTCCATGGCAGTTCGTACTCTCTGTAAAATGGTAAGTCCACTCGCTACTCCTAAGCCTGACGCTTCCCTAGCGTGCCGCCTGCAAACCGTCGAGCTTTTCCGAGCTCTTTTGCAGAACGGCGAGTGATATTTGTCCGTAATCCGAGGCGGTACAGGTCGCCATCACTTTCTTCAGCAACCGATACGGAATCTCTTTGTCGCCCATGATCGTGACTTCACGACCGGCGATGTCGTCCTGCGCTTCACGGCGCAGCACGCGATCATTTTGCGATTTCAATGCCTGGCGCAGTTCCGGAATGTCATTGCCCTGCAGCGCCATAATGTCTTCGATCTTCGCGATTGGTGTCCCCTGCACGATCAAATCCGTCTCGCCGATCAAGATCACCACCGTCTCTTTTGCTTTCTCTTCAGCGATCGACTCCGGCAGCTGTAGCTCTTTGGCATTCGGCAGCGTTTCCACGTCCGACGAGTTCACCAGTAGGAAGAACACTAGGATCGTGAAGATATCCATGAGCGACACGAGGTTGAGTGCCACCGTGCGCTTGTTTCGCGCATGGTGCTTCTCCATTCGTTTGGCGCGTCCTGACTTCATTGCCTAAGCACCTCCCTCAAGCACTGGCGCATCGCCAATGGAAATATCCGGGAACAGATCGGAGCGCACGATCGCGTCGTCCTCAATGGTTTCTTCGACACGCACTTTGTCCATCACCTGTACCAAGGTGTCGTACTCGATGTCGGATTCCAGCAAGATCGATGCATCGGTCTTGGTGGGATAACGCTCTTTGAGCTCCGACAGCTTGTTTTCTAGAGCCGCGTAGTCGTAACCCTCTTCGGTATTCGGGTAGCGCGCTAGCAAGCCTTGATTACGGTCGCCGATTTCTATCGTGTCTTTACGAACAATGACTTCCAGTTGAAACGTTTGGTCCTGCGGTTCCACGGGCTCGGTTGAGGAGCCTGGCAAATTCAATTCCAGAATTGCCAAACGTGAGAACACCGCGGTAATCAGCAGGAACGGAACCAGAATAACCATCAGGTTCATAAAAGCCGTGATATTGAGTTCAGCCGTTTCGGTGTTATGCCGACGGCCGCCTCTGCGGCGACGAATCATAGTTACGCTCCGGCAGACTTAAGCTGACGTTCGGTAACAGCGTTCAGAAACTTGACGCTGGCCATCTCGAGGCTATCCACGAGCTGGTTGGTCTTGGTCTGAAGCACGGCGTGGATCAACAGCAACGGAATCGCCACCATCAAACCAAATGCGGTGGTGTTCATCGCGGTCGAAATCGACGCTGACAGCAAATCGGCCTTGTCCGCCGGGTTCGCTGTGGCAACCGCCGTAAATGCGGAAATCAGGCCGATAATGGTTCCGAGCAGACCCAGCAGCGTGGCGATGTTCGCCAACGTTGCCAGGTAGTGCGTGCGTTTTTCCAAACGCGGCAGCACTTCCATCATGCTCTCCTCCATCGCTTTCTCGATGTCGTCACGACGGCGTGCCGATTTCACGCGATACAGGCCGTAGGTCAGAATCGAGCCGATAGCGGCTTTCGATTTGGCGGTGTGCTGCGCCGCTTCTTGGAAATTACCGGCCTTCAAGAACGGCACGATTTTTTTCCACAGAGCGCGGTTGCTGGCACCCGACATGGTCAGGTACATCCAGCGTTCTGCCGCAATGGCGACGCCGAATACAAACACAAACAGGATTGGGTACATGAACGTACCGCCTTCCTGAAAGAAACTCACTACAGTGCCCATGGTCTTGCTCCTCTAAGATTGCACTTGCCGCAAAACGTCTGCGGTTACTCTTCGTCTCCGTACAAGTCGTCGTAGTAATCGACTTGTCGAACAAATTCTTCGCGGTCTACCGGTGCCAGAACTTCATCCAGCAAGGTATTGACCGGCTTGCCCATCAGATCGCCGGGATCCGATTTTTGCCAAGGCACGATGTACAGCACTTTTGGCAGTTCCGAGTTACCGGTGATTTCCGTACGACCCAGCTCGAGACGATCCATTACTGCGGGTCCGGTTTCATCGCGCTCCACATCCGCGGCAATTTGCGCCACCGGTTCAGTGGGCGACGTGTCGACCACCGGTTCAAACTCGTCAACGGAGGTGTCTACGGCCGGCCCAATATCGGCCGACGTATCAACCGCCGGTTCCAACTCATCCGCTTCCTGAGCAAAAGAGGCAAACGCCGCCAGTAACATGGCAAGCATGAATCGGGCGCCGAAATCCTTTTTCGTCTGAGATTTCATGTCCTTCATTCCGCCACGTTTGCCGTGCGCTGAGTCGCCGCTACGCGGCGTCTCAAGTCCGCGATCCACTTCTCGACCTGTTTATCCTCGCCGACAAGTGATTGATATTGCTCAAAATGCATCAAAGCACTATCCAGGCGTTGTAAATACAGCTCATTTAAAACGCCGAGGTTGTAGTGTGCCAAGGCGTAATTGGGCGCCGCTGTGACGGCCTTCAAATAAGCGGCTTCTGCCTCCATAAATTTCCCATTTCTGCGAAATAGCTGCCCCTGCTGGTTCAACGCCGCAGCATGATTGGGGTTCAGAGCTAGGGCCGCATCGATTTCGGCCTGTGCGGCCGCGTCATTGCCGTTATTCGCATGAATTATCGCGAGATTGACGTGCGCACCCGGAAACTGCGGATAGCGCAGCAAAAAGTCCTGCAGGCGCAGCTCAGCCTCCAAAAAGTCGCCCGACGCCATCACCGCGGTCGCCTGTTCGTACAGCGTCATCGCTTCGGCCGGAATCTCTGGACCGATCAACCCTTCGCCGTCAGCCGCGGTGGTATCCATCGCCGCCGGGGTTGGCGTACCGCTGCGAACCGGCTGTGCATCCGACGGCGCGTTAGGCTGCGTCGCAGATGACCCACAGGCCGACAGCGCCAACATCGCCGCGATCGACAAACCAATCCGCGAATGAGCGAGACACCGTTTCACCGCGCCATTAATAAAGTGCTGTAACCACATCTTCACTACGTTCCACTTTTGCGTAACGGGCCGGCATTAAGCTCGCCAGCCGTTCAAAACTCTTTTGCACCCATTCGTCGTACACCCCATCCGGCGCACGATCCGCGTTAGCTTTATAGAGATCGATTGCCTTTTCCTCGAATGGGTAAATCTGTTCTTCCAATAGCAATTCGTATTGCTCTAGCGCTGCGGCGTCGAGATTTGCCGGCCGCTCCGAATCCATCAAGTCACTGCTAAAGGACTCATAAATCCCGCCGAGCTGGAAGGTGGCCGCGGTAGTGACTTCAGCAACGCCGTAGTCGGCCGCTTTTGAATACGCATCGATCGCATCTTCCATTAGACCGCGCTTTAACTTCATGCTGTCGGCCAACGGCTGCGAAAGCTGCACCACTTCAAAGCGGCGTAACACCGGCTCCGCCAGCTCTAGCGTCGCCGTCGCCGCCAAATACTTGGTGCGATCGCTGCGCTGCGAACCCGCGGTCGCGTCGATACGCACCAGATCTTCCAATCGCGATACGACCACCGCAGCGTCGCCACTATTACGTGCGATCTCCAACATCCGGTAGCGCGCTTCGATCGATTCGGCCAGCGGGTTGGGATAGCGTTCGATAATACTGCCAAGTACGCGTTCCTCATCACGCACGCTACCGCTTTGTTGGTATAGCTCCGAGGCCTGCCACAACGCCTCGCGACGAACCTCATCCGTGCTGCTCTCGGCGACCGCAATACGTTCGAATTCCGCCGCCGCGTCGGCGCCACGACCCGACTCTAGATAGGAAACCGCTAATTTCTGGGTGATGTCATCACCAAATTCACTGTCCGGATAGTCACGTCGGAACTGCTCGAGAACGCCTGAGGCACGATCCCAGGCCGCCATATTGATGAGCGTTGCGGCGGCATCGTACTCGGCAGTGGCGCGGATATCGGAATCCGGAACCACCTGCCCGAGGCGCGTGAAGTGATTCACAGCTTCTTCAAGGAAACCCATCTCGCGAGCGAATTCGCCCTGCTTATAAATCGATGAGGCGATGCGGTCTTTGATTTCTTGCTGTGCCGGCGCATCGTTCGCAGGTGTGAAACTTCGCAAGCGGTAGTAGGCGGACTCCGCCTGCTCAAAATTATTGAGATCGAACTGCGAATGCGCAATGACCGTCCACGCGGTGCGCGACAACGCCGGCTCGACCGCCGGTTGCTTGGCAACCACGGCTTGGCCAACAGCGATTGCCAAATCAAACTCACCCTGCGCAAACAAGTCTTCGGCGACCGTGGTCAATACCGCACCGGACTCCGGGTGCTGCGGGAACGTATCCGCAAACTTCAGCCCGCTATCGAGATACGCTGAATGCCAGACGTCTTTGGCAGTGCCGTCCGGCAACTGCGCTTCATACTCACGATAGGACAAGATTGCTGCATAACCCGCCTCAGCGGACTTTTCGTGTGTCGGATACTCGTACGCAGTGCGCTCATACTCGGCGGTTGCCTCATCAAATGCCCGGCTCTCAAACAAAATTTCCGCCAGCAAGAAGTTCGTATTGGCCGTGTCCGGCTCACCCGGAAAATACGCCAGATACTTGCGGTACCAGCGCGCCGCTTCTTGGTAGTCCGTAATTTTGCCGTCTGATTGCGCCTCGGCATGATAGTACTGCGCCAAGTCGTTCAGATTGGCTTTCAGGTGAGACGCGACTTCGTCGTTCTCTTCCCGAGGATTGCGGACCCAGAATTCTCCGTCCATACCGTAGCGCTCGACGAAACCCTTCTTGCCGTCAAGTACCAACGTTGGGAAGCCACCTTGTTTATAGGCCTCGATCACCTCAACTTGAAGCAGCGGCGCTTTCGGATGATGCGGATCTTTAACCACGAACGCCTCATACGCTTCGGCAGCATCGACGAAGCGCTGTTTCTCCAAGTACAGATCACCCAAATTGCTGTACACCACATAGCCATAGTCGGGATAGCCGCTCGCATCGAAGTGCTCATCGATAGAGTTAGCACCGTCCATATACGAGAAGCTGATACTCAGCACACGGAAGGTGTCCGCGACCAACTCCTGGTTGGCACGGCTGAGGGTATCCAGCTGGCTTTCGCCTTGCGTTAAATCTACGTTTGCTAACTTTCGGTCTAGCAATTCGAAGAACGGCGACAGACTATCTTCATGCCACGCCAATTTGAATTGAGACCAGCCGAGCTTGTAGAGCGACTGTTCGTAGAATCGTGATGTTTCGCCAAATGCGATCACGTCTTGGTATGCCAATTCCGCGTCGTTGTATTGCTTGCGCGCAAACAACATCTCACCACGGCGGAACTGAACTTCGTCAATCAACGGCGTACCGGGGAATCGCGAAACGAGTTCGTTAAGCACGACCAGTGCGTCATCGTTGCGACCGCCATATTCATACGCGCGGCCCAACTGATACAGCACCGTGTCGTTACGGCGGTAATCCGGATAGGCTTCGAGCAGCTGCTGATACAGGTCGACGGCACTGTTGTATCCGCTGTCAGTGACCATGTCGATATTTTCGGCCAGCTGTGCAGCCTCGGTCGCATCTAGTTCGAGATCACCCAATCGGCGCATCGCTTCGGCGCGAAGCTCCGGATCGTCGGTGACCAAGTCCAAGAATGCCCGGTAATTGTCGCGAGCAAGATCGGTACTGTTGACGATGACATTGCTCTTTTTGATCTCGACCGACTTATTTTCCAGGCTTGCGATCGTATCTTTCTTTTTGACGTCAGCCCACGCCGGTACCGCCAGCACAGTAGCGATCAGCGCGACTATCAAGAGATAACCACGGGAGATCATTGACTGTTCTCCCCAACGGTGGCGGCCATGTCATAGATAGCGGCCAAAGCGAAGCGCGCCTGCACCGTATAAATGTCGAGGCGCTGCTTTTGCGCTTGCAACTCGCCGACCGCAATCGATCGTAAGAAGGCGTGCTGTTGCCCCATGGCCTCACCGACCTCGGCTTTCATACCGTCGATCCGCGGCGACAGTCCGTACACACGCTGACTAAACTCTTCAAAACGCAGCGGCTCGTTGCGCATCGTATCGTCAATTTGTCGGCGCGCGCGCTGCGTGTCCACCAATGCTTCGCCGGTTTGTTGCAGATGTCGTCGAATGCGCCACAAGCGGTCATTGAAGTCTCGCTCTAGCTGCCATTGCAATACACCTTTGAGCAACGCGATCTTGTCGCGCACTTCGGCGGCTTCAGGAATATCGGCTCGCAATGCCGGGGTGCTTTCCAGACCCGATATCTCACCCCACAGCTCAAATTCGTACTTGGTCGCAAGCGCCAACCAATCGCCGCTCTCTTCAATGTTGTTGAGCAACGAATCGAATTCCAATTTGCGATCGATCATGCCGTCCAAGTCGGCCCGCGCCAGCGTGTCTTCGACCATCGGCAGACGCAATTGATAAGCCTCCCGACGTGTCTCCAACATATTGGCGTAAACGTCTACGTTCTGTTGCCAGGTGTCGAGGTTGTCGTAGAGATAGCTCAGATCACGATAATTCTTCAGACCTTCTTGAAACTCGTCGGTCGCCAGAAGGTGATACAGATAGCGTGCTTCCGGTCCCTCTGGCAGCTCTTCCATGCGCCAATACCAACCGGTGCTATCCAGTGGTCCGTCGTCGAGAAATTCGTCGAACATCTCGCCGGACTCAATAAAATTGATGGTCTGATCGATACGGTTGGCTTCTTCGTAAAACGCCTCGATCGCATTCAGATAATGATCAGCGGCCTGACTGATCGAATCGAGTTCGGCGAGCGCGTACGGAATCGCGAGCATCGATTCCTGTACCGCGGAGTCGAGCAGATCGCGACCTCTGAGCTCCATCCATGGCACCAGCGCGCGCTCATAATTGTCGATCTCAGCATCAGCCCAGCCAACACCCAGAAGCGCCTTATTGGAGAACGGACCTTCCAAACGCACGCGCTGCAGCGGCACTTTTGCCGCCTCGGGCCGGCCGTCCTGCAACAGCGAATAGCCGAGCGCCAAATTGGCTTTGTCTCGTAACGACGTCAGTTCTTCGTTACTCGGATCGATACTGCCCAACTCATCGAGGATACTCGATGCGGTGTCGATGTCGCCGTTTCGAACCAACGCAACACCGAGGTTAAATTGCGCGTAGCTGGCCCACTCGGTGCGCCCTTTCCAGGTCGCCAACTTGGCGATCGCCTCACCGTATCGACCGCTGTCGATCAAAATCTGCGCGTGCAACATATTGGCTTCGCGCTGCAGATTCTTTGGTAGCTTATCGCTGAGCTGTTCCAGCGCCATCTCTGCGCGGTCCAGATAACCGCGTTGTTTCCAAATCTTCGCCAGGAAGAACCAGGTACGATCACGCACCTCGCGATCCACATTGTCGGCCAGTAGGCGTTCGAATATATCGGCCGCCTCGAGATGATGGCCATACGATAAGTACATGCCGCCCAGCAATAATTCCGCTTGCTCAGCGTGTTCAAACAGCTTGTCCTCAAACTGTGCCGCGCGTAGCGTCACGATCGCCGGGAAATAATCTTCTTGATAAAAGTAGAACAGGACCTCGCCGTAATGCGGGTCATCAATAACTATCGGTTCCGGGTCGTTCTTATCTGCAAGAACGGGCGACACCGCGCCGACCCATAGCAGGCACAGTGAAGCCAATGTCGTGCGGGGTCGGAACAAGGATTACTCCCATTCCTTAATGATGAATTCCGGTTGCTGCTTCTTCACACGATCGGTGATTTCCAGCTCAACGTACTTCGCGCCGATACCTTTGCTGAAGTTCAACGTTGCACCACGACGGTAGTCCCGCGCATGCGGCCCTTTACCGGTAAACACGGCGACCAACTCGTGGTCGCCGGTTTTCAGATTCGCCATGTGTACACGGTGCACACCACCGCGGATAAGTGCACCCACTTCACGCTCGGTGTACAGGTAGTTGGCGACTTCTTTGCCGTCGATCTTAATATTGACCGAATCCAACTCGAAGTACTCGCCGACATCCATGGAGATAAAGAACGCTACCTGCGAGTTTGCAGGAAACAGCAGCTCTTCCTCGAGCAAGAACAAATCGCGGTTCAGATCCAAGACCTCTTTCTTCAAATCTTGGACATCCTGATCCAGACTGCGAAATTCTTGGCGTGAATCGGCATCGTTCGAACTCGCCGCCATCGATGCAGCCATCGAATTTTCTCCAGCGACAGAATCGGATTGTTCGGCCAGCGCTGTGCCAGCGGCGAAAATCCACAATCCCATCAGGATAATTGTTAGTCGATTGATCACTTGCTATCTCCTAAGAACCCGTGTCGGTACCGTTACTCGCGCAGCAGCGAACGAATTTCGTCGAGATACAGATCTTCGTATCCCGGCTTGTAGCCTTGATGAACGTGGCGCACGTTACCCTCGCGATCCAACAGAATCGTTACCGGCATTGCGTCCACGTCGTACATGCGGCTGACTTCTTTGCGTGCATCGAACAGTACCGGGAAGCTGACGCCGAGCTCCGACACCATGTCCATTGCTTTCGATGAATCATCGTCAATGTTGACGCCGAGCAGGCTAAAGCCAACTCGCTCGTAGCGGTCATACAGTGCGTCCAACAGCGGCATTTCCTGACGACAAGGGCCACACCAGGTTGCCCAAAAATTAATCATGACCACGTCACCGCGGTATTCAGACAGGCGCAAGTTCTCGCCGGTGGAGCTCTTTAGAGCAAAATCCGGTGCTTGCTGACCTTTGAGGTCAGAGCTGGCTACAGCGGTTACGGTGAACGCCGTGAAAACCAAAGCCAACAAACCATTCTTGATCTTCATAATTTCTATCCTTGTGTAAAACGCGGAATCCATCCCTGGGAAAGTACTGCCCGTTTTAGCTATCTGATCCCGACGCCAATCATGGACCTTGAATGGTGACAGCCCGGGGCCTCCTGGGGCCGTGATGATCGTCACAAATGCCTGTTTCGGCACTACATAATCGGTAGGGACGAGTTTGCACGGTGATTCCGGCGGACGCCGATTTTACGTTAAATCGAGCCTTCAGCCGAATTTCTGCCCAAGGCTCCATAATAGGCGTATCAATATGAATTTAAAGCGAAAAGTCGTCTGTATTCGGCGACAGTTCGATGGTTTTTTCGCAACGAATAATTCGTTCTATTCGGGTGGCATGAGCCCGCTGGAGAAGAAAATCCTGCCCTGATCGTCAATTACGACCGATTCGTAATCCGGCAGCGCAGCAATCAGACGCAAACCGGCATCGACACCCATGACGAACACCGAAGTCGATAGCGCGTCAGTCAGGACCGCATCGGGACCGATCACAGTCGCACTATGCACGCCGGACGCTGGTGACCCGGTTGAGGGGCTAATGATGTGGTGGTAGCGAACGCCATCCTCATCGAAATACCGTTCGTAGTCGCCGGAGGTCGAAATTGCTTCGTCCATTAACGGCAAGGTCATAGCCACTTTGCCATCGGTGCGAGGATCGCGGATGCCCACCATCCATGGTTGGCCGCGGCGGTCGCCCAGCAAACGAGAATCGCCGCCCGCCGATACCACCGCGTGCCGCACACCGGCATCCTTGAGTAAGTCGATGCCGCGCTCGACGACGTAGCCCTTGGCGATGCCGCCCAAGTTGATGCGCACCCCCTCAGCGGCGAATTTGACCGTATTGTTCATCGGGTCGAGTTTTACCAGTTGGTAATCGATGAGTGCTTGTTCGTCGGCAACCGTCGCCGCATCCGGTCTGAGTCGATTACGAAAATCGTAGTGCTGTCCGACGCTCTCATAAGTGATATCAAAAGCGCCATGGGTCAGTGAGGAGATATCCAGTGAGCGCTGCACGAGGCGAAACAGCTCGTTGCCGGCGGTGACCGCCACCGTCGCTGCGTCGCGATTGATCGCCGAAATCTCGCTCGCGTCCTTATAGGTACTCATCAAATGGTCGATCCGGCTCGCTTCGCCGAATACCACCTCAACCAATTGCGGTCCGGTCTCAGGGTCATCATGCCACAGTCGAACGCTGACCTCAGTTCCCATCATCGGCCGCGCATCTGCGTACCACTCTGCTTGGCAAGGCATTGAAAACGCTAAAAATGCCCCGATAACTAGTGTTCGCAGGGAGCCAGCGCTATGCTTCCGAATTCGAGTTATCGACGAGGAGCGGGTCAGTGACATCATTCTTAATTTTCCTAGCATTTCTTGCCGGAATTGTGTTTTGGGGCATCGGCATTTACAACCGATTGGTTAACGAACGCAATCGCGTGAAGAACGGTTTCGCCCAAATCGACGTCCAATTGACGCGTCGCTACGACTTAATCCCAAATCTCGTCGAAGCCGTCAAAGGGTATATGAAGCATGAGCGCGAAACGCTGGAAGCTGTCATTAGTGCTCGTAACGCTGCATCCTCAAAACTTGACGCTGCCAAGGCCGATCCAGCCAATGCCCAAGCTATCAAAGAACTTGGCGCCGCCGAAGGCGGACTCGCGTCCGCATTAGGGCGTCTATTTGCCCTGTCGGAAGCTTATCCTGATCTCAAGGCAAATCAAAATATGATGCAGTTCCAAGAGGAACTGACCAGTACTGAAAACAAGGTTGCGTTCGCTCGCCAAGCCTTTAACGATGTAGTGTTGGTGTACAACAACTCGGCGCAGAACTTCCCGAATAACGTCATCGCCAACTTCTTCAATTTCGAACCGGCGAGCTTCCTCGAAGTCGATTCTGAAGAAAAACGCGAAGCGCCTGAGGTGTCGTTTTAATCACGATTGCCGTCGACGTCTAAGACGCTACCGTGAATTTCTTTAGCGCCCAAGATCAGGCTCGCCGCGCCACGCGGCGCCTGGTCATTCTGTACATTCTTGCCGCTGCGCTGATCGTCGCCGGTGTCGCTTTCACCGTGGGCATCGGACTTTGGATGGCCAGTTCGAGCCAGGGATACCAACCGCTGTTTGGCTACATTGGTAACAACACCACTCTGCTGCTCGGTGTTGCGCTACTCACCATGCTGATCATCGTTGGCGCAACCATGTACAAGGTGTCACACCTGTCGTCCGGTGGTGGTCGCGTCGCACAGGACTTAGGCGGCACTCTCGTGCCACCGGACACGACTGACCCGCTGCAACAGCGTCTGCGTAATGTCGTCGAAGAAATGTCAATCGCATCCGGCGTGCCAGTACCGGAAGTGTACGTTCTGGAGCGCGAAGCGGGCATCAACGCCTTTGCCGCCGGATACACGCCCGGCGATGCCGCGGTAGCGGTGACGCGCGGTGCGCTGGAATTGTTGGATCGCGATGAACTGCAAGGCGTGATCGCCCACGAGTACAGTCACATTCTGAACGGCGACATGCGCATTAATATCCGTTTGATGGGCATCCTGTTCGGCATCATGGTGCTCGGCCTGATGGGGCGTATCATTCTGCGCGGCACACGACACAGCAGCTCGTCCCGCAACCGTGGCAACGGTGTCGCCGTGGCACTGGTCGTGGGTGTCGGTTTGGTGCTGCTAGGATGGATTGGCGTGTTTTTTGCGCGACTCATCAAATCCGGCGTATCACGGCAACGCGAATACTTAGCCGACGCCTCGGCCGTGCAATTCACCCGACAAACCCGTGGACTTGCCGGCGCATTGAAGAAAATTGGTGGCTTCCAGCACGGCTCACGAATTACCTCGGCCGACCCTGAAGAAGTCAGTCACATGTTGTTTGGTTCCGGTTCGAAACTTGCTGGCATGTTCGCTACTCATCCGCCACTAGGCGAGCGCATTCGTGCGCTCGATCCCGACTTCGAAGACGGCGATTACCCACAGGTAACGCTAAAGGATCGGTTCCAGGGACGCGAAGGCGACAGCGACCCGCGCTCGGCCGGTATTGCCGGGGCCGCCACCGTTTCGCCGGCAGATATTGTTGAGTCTGCCGGCCAACCCACCGAACAGCACGTCGCATTTGCACAGGCGATACGCAGCTCCATTCCGGAGACGTTATACGATGCCGCGCATTCGTCGGAATTGGCCTATCTGCTAACGATTGCGTTAGTACTCGACCCCACTGGAAAATCGACGCCGCGGCAATTGGATTTCGTCGGTGATCAACTCGGCGCGCAACGGCGCAACGTCGTCGAGAGTTTTGTCCGCGAGCTTGAATCGACGCCCCTCGATTACCGGTTGCCTTTATTGGAAACCTGTTTTCCAGCGCTACGCCGGCGGCCCCCACCTCAGCTAGAATATTTGATCGACCTCACCGCCAAGCTGATCGATTTAGACAGCGATCTGGCGATTTACGAATTTTGTTTCTATCGGATTCTTGCCAGCAATTTGCACCACGTTATCGACCCGTCGGCGAAAGGACGCCGCGTCAAAGCCAGCAAGAAAGTGGTGCGCGACGCAGCAGTTCAGCTGATGCAAATCATCGCTCGCTACGGCCAGGAAGATGGCGAGGCAGCCTTTCACGCCGGCCTCGATTCGTTTGGCAAGTGGCGCCAGGACTATCAATACGATGCGCATGCCTCCATCTCAGCGCGCTCCCTGGATGACAACCTAAATATTCTCGTCGCACTCAACGGTGCCGGCCGACGCATGCTGCTCGAGGCCATTACCCGAGTGGTTTCGCACGATGACCGCCTCACCGTCGAGGAAGCTGGCCTGGTGCGGGTCGTATGTGCCAGCCTGGAGATTCCGCTGCCGCCTCAAATTGGCGTATCATGAGTCATCTTGGGTAGTACTGGCACTGATCATCATGCGAAACCTTAAGTCCCTGATTTGGCTTGCGACGCTCAGCCTGTTGCTCGCAACTCCCGCCCACGCAGAAACCGCCGAGCAGCGCGTTGCAGACGCCGCCGACGTGCTCGACCAATTACTGCGCATTCCTGAGAAGAGCATCCCACCGTCGCTGCTGTCACGAGCATATGCGGTAGCCGTCGTTCCTGACGTCGTCAAAGCCGGATTTGTGGTCGGCGCGCGACGTGGTAAAGGCGTTCTTGTGGTTCGTCAGGACGATCAATCCTGGAGTAACCCAGCGTTCATCAATCTGACCGGCGGTAGTGTCGGCTGGCAAGCCGGTGTCGAATCGACAGACATCATTCTAGTATTCAAGTCACGCAAAGGCGTATCCGATATCGCCAACGGTAAACTGACGCTCGGTGGCGACGTTTCGATTGCCGCGGGCCCGGTGGGACGCCATGCAGAAATCGCCACAGACATCACGTTCGAAACCGAAGTCATGTCGTATTCGCGCAGTCGCGGACTGTTCGCCGGCATTGCCTTAGAAGGCTCCGGAATAACGATGGACCGTAAATCAAACCGCGCTTTTTATTCCACCAAGATGTCGCCCGAAGAGATTTTTGCCAGCAGCCCGAATATCGCGCCCGATATTGCGAACACCTTCGTGCAAATCTTGACCGCGCAGACGCGGCGACTCCCGACCAGTCCTGGCATGCAGACCAGCACGGTGTCGGCACCCGCAGCGCAGGCACCGGCGCAGCGTCAAGAATCGGAAGTGCGCACGTTCGGCATGCCCTCCGGCAACGAATAACAATAATCCAAACACATGCCGCTGAAGCGGCGCATGGGGTAATTCAAAGTGGATGAGTGGATTCTTCGCGTCCAAGGTTGGGCTGAGGTCTTCGGTCCGAACCCGTACGTTCAAGCCGGAATCATCGCGATCGTTTTTGTGATCATCGGCAAACTCGCCGATTTAATCCTGTCGGCGATCGCCGGTCGGCTGGTTCGGAAATCCAAAACCGACATCGATGACCGGGTTATTGCGTTGCTGCATCGACCGATCTTCTTAACGTTTGTATTGATCGGACTGGCGATGGCGACGCGACGAATGGACCTCGGCGAAACACCGGAGTACGTCACGCTCGGCATCTTGGGCACGATTGCCATATTCGTGTGGTACAGCATGCTACGACAACTCGTCGACGTCATTGTTACCACGCTCAAAAAGAAACCGTCGCGAAAGATCGTCGAGAGCGGCATGTTGCAGCTCATCCAACTTGTCGTAAAGATCCTGTTGCTCGCGCTTCTCGTTTATTTCGTCATCGTCGCGTGGGAAGGTGATCCGACCGCATGGGTTGCGTCGGCCGGTATTGTTGGTTTGGCGCTAAGCTTTGCGGCGCGAGATTCGCTGTCGAACTTATTCGCCGGTGTTTCGATCGTCGCCGATGCGCCGTACAAGACCGGCGACTTTATTACGCTCGATAGTGGTGAGCGCGGCGTGGTCACGTTCATCGGACTGCGCAGCACGCGGCTGCTCACTCGCGACGACATTGAAATTACTATTCCAAACGGCTTAATCGGCAATAGTAAGATCACTAACGAAGCCGGCGGCCCGTCGCAAAAACATCGTATCCGTATTGCCGCTGGTGTCAGCTACGGCAGCGATGTCGATCAAGTCGTCGCCGTGCTCGAGGGCGTTGCTAACGACCATGACGAGGTGTGCAACGATCCATCGCCGCGTGTGCGGATGCGCGGGTTCGGGGAATCATCCCTGGACTTCGAGTTGCTATGTTGGATCGATCGACCGATTGATCGGGGGCGCTTGCGGCACGAGTTATTTATGGCCGTCTATAAAGCGTTGAATGCGAATAACATTGGAATTCCATTCCCGACTCGCGAAGTGCACGTCAATTCGTTACCGACCGATACGTAAGATCGCCTCTCTGGCGGCGGCCAATTAAATCAATTGTCGTCGGACTGGTTGCGACGCTCCAGCTCTTCGCGAATTGCGTCCAAGTCGGTTTCAGGCTCGGTTTCCGCTGCCGGTGCATTGCTGCCTTCGGCAGCCGGAGACGGGCTGGGTGACGGCCGGTCAGCGACAGGCTCTTGATAAACGATCTCGTCACGAGTCTGCGACGCCGGCTGTTCCGGTGCTGGCAGCACCGCGCCCGGCGCATTGGATTCATGTGGCAGCGGCTCCGATTCGGTTGCATCGGGCGGCAGTTCGCCAAATTGGGCCAGATACTCCGCTTCTTCACGCAAACGGCGTTGCTCGTCGGCTCGGCGACGTGCCTCTTCGGCGGCTCTTTGGGTGCGGCGCAGCGCATCGCGTTTGTTGGCGGATTCCGCTTCGAGACGATCGCGGCGCTCCCGCTCCTCGCGCGCGGCAATAATCGAGCTGGCGGCCCGCGCATTCATGCACTCGGTCTCATAACGGGTTTCTGACCGATTCTGGGCACAACGGACCATAGCTGCCTCAAGGAATTGAGGATTCTCGAGAAATTCCTCGGTGCTGCGGGCTTCGGGTTCGTTCGAACACGCCGCCACCACCAGTGCCCCAAGGGGAACCAGCGCCCGGAATTTGCACGTTATTGGTTTCATCACCCGTTTCGGCCCAAATGGTCGGAATTACAACTCGCTATGGCGCAAATAATAGCACCGGCAACACGACCGAAAGTGCCCGAGTTCGCATTTTTGCGCGTTCGACACGGCCGAATCAGGCTATAGTGCCCAAAAAGCGAAGGGATCCGTCCATTTGAGCGAACAAAATCAATACGCGCTGCTGCGCCAGCGCCGATTCGCGCCATTTTTCAGCACGCAGTTTCTCGGCGCGTTCAACGACAACGTCTTCCGCAACGGTTTGATGTTCTTAGTTGCCTTTCAGGGGGTCGAGATTTTTGGTTTGGGCTATTCCGAACTCACTAATGTCGCTGGCGCCTTATTCATCCTGCCTTTTTTGCTTTTTTCCTCCATCTCAGGGCAATTCGCAGAGAAATACGAAAAGTCGATGCTCATGCGACGCATCAAGCTGGTCGAAATCGGACTGATGCTTATCGCCGCGTTCGCGTTCGTCAGTCAGCAATACGGCGTGTTGTTATTTCTCTTATTCTTAATGGGCTGCCAGTCCACTGCCTTCGGCCCAGTGAAGTACGCCTTCCTGCCACAACAACTGGCTGATGAGGAACTCATCGGTGGCAACGCATTGGTCGAAGCCGGTACCTACATGGCGGTCATACTTGGCCTCATCGTCGGCGGTTACCTGGCAGAAATTGACGCGACCTTGGTCGGATCGAGTCTGGTGATATTTGCGTTACTCGGCTATATGAGCGCTCGCCAAATTCCGGCAACCGCGGCGACCGAACCGACGCTTACGTTCAACTGGAACTTATGGCGTGAAACATGGCGCATCGTCGGCTTTGCCCGCGCCAAGCGCAGCGTATTTCTTTCGATTCTCGGAATATCTTGGTTCTGGTTCTTCGGCTCGGTAATGACGTTGCAGGTGCCGGCGTACACCGTGGACATTCTCAATGGCAGCGAGTCGGTCGCGATCGCGCTGTTGGTGGCATTTATTGTCGGCGTCAGTATCGGCGCCTTGCTCTGTGAGCGGCTCTCCGGTCGACGTATTGAACTCGGGCTGGTGCCGTTGGGCTCCATCGGTCTAAGCGTATTCGCGATTGACTTGTATTTTGCGCAACCGGTTGCCCACAGCGTTGCTGCCAACTCGATCAGCGAATTCTTGTCGCGCCCCGGAAGCTTACGTGTTTTGCTTGATCTGGCGTTACTCGGCGCCTTTGGTGGAATCTATAGTGTGCCGTTGTATGCCATGGTGCAGCAACGATCACAGCGTGAACATCTGTCACGCATCATCGCCGCCAATAACATCGTTAATTCAATTTTTATGGTCGCAGCTGCCGGGCTTGCAATCCTCGTACTACGGCTCGGTTACTCTATTCCTGAACTTTTTCTCGTCGTCGCCGTGCTCAACGTCGTTGTCGCGATTTATATCTACACGTTGCTGCCGGAATTCCTGTTGCGCTTTTTTGCCTGGGTAATTATTACCGTCGTGTATCGACTACGAGTGACCGGTGCGAAAAACATCCCTACCCGCGGGCCCGCCGTTGTAGTCGCTAATCACGTTAGCTTTATGGATCCGATTTTGTTGAGCGGCAGCATTCGGCGACCGATGCGATTTGTGATGTATTACAAGATCTTCAAAATACCCTTCTTGCGTTTCTTCTTTGATAACATGAAGGCCATTCCCATCGCTGCCGCCCGCGAAGATGAAGCGTTAATGGAAGAGGCATTTGCCAAAGTCGACGAGGAACTCGCCGCCGGCAATATCGTGTGTATTTTTCCGGAGGGTGGCATTACCACCGATGGCGAAATACAACGGTTTCGACCGGGAATCGAACGCATCATTCAGACACGTCCGGTACCGGTCATTCCGGTTTCCCTGGGACGTTTGTGGGGCAGCTGGTTCTCGCGGCAGAAAGGCGGTGGTATTCGCAAATTGCCGGGGCGGCTGTTTGCGCGAGTTCCCATCATCATCGGCGACCCGGTGCCGCCTGCTGAGGCGACCGCCGCAAAACTGGAATTGTTGGTGAGGACCTTACGAGGCGACGATCGTTAGGTGCCGCTATCGAGCGGGATAACCCGCTCGGCCATGCCCAGTCGGTTGCGCCACTCGTTCAACAGATCATCGCGGTTGCCAAATAATGGTTCGCTGTCCGAGGCGTCGAAACTTACCTCGTTAAGCTTCACCACACCGGCCTCCGTGACCGGCAACAACAGTCGACTGCCGAGCGGCGAGTAATCTGGTGCGTCGCTGTCACCAAATACAAACGGCACCGCATTAATCCCCGGCGGCGCAAAGGTCGCGTCCGACCATACCAGCCCGGTACTGGTCGACGTTGCACGATGGAACCAACGCGCAGTACGAAAGATCACGCGCGATCCGCTGGGTGTAAATTGCACGTCGTCGACACGACTTGGCAAACGCAACTCAGTACGACCCTGGGTGCCATCGGCAAGATGAAACTGACGCGCAACATTCTGCTGATCGACGAAGATTAGGTAGGGCGCGCGAGGCGATGCGCGCAACGTGCGTATGGCGTTACTACCCTGCCACAACGATCGAATGTTCCACTCGCCACTATCGGCCTGATGAACCACACGCAACGTGCCACCTTCGCTGCCAAGATAGATATGCTCGGCTTCGGCAAACGCCAGCGCCTGATGTCGCTCACCTAATTCGAAACGGGCTAATAACGCGCCGTCTTGCGCATCTAACACGTGCAGACGGTTACTACTGAGAAAACCGAGGCGTGATCCGTCCGGCGAAAACGCCACCTGCTGAACGGGGTTACCGCTTAGATCGACAAGGAACGCGCGCGGTTCACCGGTGCTCGCATCCCATACGCGCACCGAATTGTCCTCGGCCACACTGGCGACGGCCAGGCTGTCATCGCTGACCGCGACACGCACCACCGGTCGTTGATGACCAAGAAAACTCAGTGTGTCTGCGGCGGGCGTAATTCCTGCAGTGCTGGCGGCGGTACCGACAATATGCACGTTGCCGCTGCGATCACCGACAGCGACGAAAGTCGCGTCCGGCGCTACAGCGAACGCGTCGCCGGGTCTCGGGCCTCGCGCCGATCCGAGATCGCGATCGGATTGAATTGCGGTGGACTCGGATGGGGCGCGCCAAAATCGCGCCACGCCACCGTCACCGCCAGTGACCAATGTCTGCTCATCATTACTGAACCCAAGCAACGGCAACGAATCCGACGGATCATCAACCCCGAATGGCGCTCCCAGTCGGCGACCGGTTTCAAAATTGATCACCTGGAAACCGTATTCGGCGCGCCCCACCATGACGCGGCGACCGGAGCCCGAAAATTCCAAATGCCAATTCCCTGGGCCGGCGTCTTCATACAACGGCGTGCGCGATTCACCCACGTTCCAAAGAGCAGCGCCCTGTGTTCCAAATACCGCACCGAGTGTCTTGCCGTCGGCCGAGAGCCGGATCAAGCTCGGCTGCTCGGCGAGATCAATCTGAGCAACTTGTTCACCGCTATGCAGATCCCAGACACGGACCGCGCGATCGTAGTCGGCCACCGCGATTCGATTACCAAATCCACTCAACGCGACTTGCGCCGGCGAACCCGCGATGCTCAGACTGGCAACACGCTTTGCATCCGCCAGCGACCACAACTCAAACTGCGTATCGATATCGCTGCGCCGTTGAACGAACAAATGAGACCCATCATCGCTGAGTGTCGAAGCGCCGCTGGCGGCGCCAATATCCAGATCGGCGACGCGATTACCGGTCGCGGTATCCCACAGCTTTACGCTGTCCTGGGTTGCGGTAACCAAACGACGCGCACCTAAACCTAGGCCGATCAGAGACTCAAACTCGCTCACCGCAATCGCCCGTACCGGTTTTGCAAAAGCCAGGTCCCAGATCCGCGCGCTGTCGCTCTGCATCGCCCTGGCGATCGCAAATCGGCCGTCGGCGCTAAACCAAAGATTGTCTGTCTCGCCCTCCACCGGGTCCGGAATATTCAGACCGCGCTGAAAGTCTTCGACCAATCCTTGAGAATTAAGTTGTAAGTTCCAGCCAACGAGCTGCCCTGCTACACCTAACTCCTCGTCGCGCACACTTAACGACCAGGTTCCCGCCAACGGCTCGCCGATCAGTTCGCGAAGCTGCCTGGCCGGGACGCGAATATCTTCGTTCGTCGAGGCGGTCTCGACACCGGGGTCAATCTCGATTGTGCGGCCGGACGGCGCGATAACTTTGACGCGCAGATCAGCCACACGCGCGTGCGAAAGGTTCAATGTCAGCCCGGCACGCTGAACCGTGCCAGGAGAGTCCACAATCACCCGCCGCAACAATGGCGAAACCTCAAGCGCTGTGATCGTCCAGTTTTCGCGTTGTGTAAGCGTTTGGCCGCCGAGTGACCACTGCATCATGTCGGCACCATCGATTTCGGTGATCAGCATGCTGCCGGCGTTAAAAACCACACGCCGTCCTTCGATCGCCGGCAAACTCGCGATGAGCATCGGATAGTCGTCGCCCAATAAAGCCGAGGCCTGCTTACGACGTTGCGGCGTCGACAACACTAGTGATTCAAGTGTCGCCAGCAACGCCGTATCACGCCGCTCATTGCGTTGCGCTAGTTGTGCGCGGCGATCCCAATATTGGGCAGTAAGCTGCTCCGGCACGCGCGAATACTGTTGCGATGGTGGTAAAGATTTCGCAACCGCAGCGACCGCCATAATTTCCTGCGGGCTGTTCGCCGCGCGCGCGCGTCGATTAAGGAAGGTCAGGAATAGGTTCTCAGCGCCCTCCGAATGCCCGGGGAACGAATGCAGGCTGCGATAGGCTTGCTCAGCCGCGGCTAAGTCCACGGTGTCAGAATTAAGCACCTCGGCATAGCCTTTTGGCAAGACCTGCGTATACCAAAATGGCAGTGCCAGTATCAGCAACGCGCCAGCTGCGACGAGCGCCGGCACACGCCAATGATTCGGTAAGTTTTCATTAGCCCAACGGGCTGTGAAGACCGATTCATACAAGCGATTGCGAACTTTGAGATCACCATCTTCGTCAATCGCAATCAAGCCGATGGCGATCAGGCGTCGTTGCAAAGTCGAGCCAAGATCCGCGGCGACGCGCGATCCTTTGCGAATCTTACCGTATAGATTTAGTAGACCTTCCTTACGCTTCGGATGCTTAACGACCTCGCGGTGGATATGACTCATGTGCGGTTCGTTGTGTAGCGCCGAACGTCCGCCGAGTTGCTGCATAGCGATACGATCTACACTCTCGCCGACATCGCAATTCATGGCATCGCGCGAAATAGCCCGCGATAGCTTCTGCGACAGGTAGGGCTGCCCTTCGGTCCAATAATAAATACGATCCAGCGCAGCCGCGGACTGCTGTGGCGAAAGGTTGAGCTCCTTGATAAACAGGTCCAGGTCATCGCGCGCGAAATCGCCGAGGCTAATCGATTGGGTCACATTGAACGGTGACTGCTCAGGCTCATCGATCAGACTGAGTGGATCGCACTCTCCCAACAAGACCACTGTAAGGCGCGAGAATTCCGGGTCTGTGGCGCGTGCATTGTGTGCCGAGCGAAAGCTCGCCAGCAGCTGATCGGAAAATGGAAGATCACCAATCGATTGAATCTCATCGACGAAAATGACAACGCGCTCGGAAATGTTCTTCAGAATCACTTCCGAATAAAACTCGAGCAGCCGCTGTCGGTTCCGCAGCATTGACTTGTCTTGCCACCAGGTTTGCAGGTCGACACGTATACGCAGCTGCCGAAGCAATCGGTAGGCGACGCTGTAGTACCAACGGCCGGCGTCGGTGCCGGCATCGCGCGCACCGATTTGTTGCAGGTCCAACACGGCTACTTTGCAGCCGTTGTTTTCCAGACGAGCCGCCGTGGCAGCAATCAAACTCGACTTGCCGCTGCGATCCGGTGCAATTACATGCGCGAAACGCCCGGCGATAATGTGCTCGTATAGCGCATCGTCCGCAGCGCGCTGCACATAGCCAGCCCGCACCGCGTGCAACGGCGCGCCGACGGAGAAAAACTCGCCGGTAGAGTCCAAACCAACACGCTGACCTTGAGTCGGCTCGGGATCTAACTTGTCGTTTGATTTGTCGCTCATTGCACCTACCACCGCGCTCGATTGGCGGCTGCTGGGGTATTCTCTCACTACGATGGCCGATTCGCAGCTACTCAAGAAGGACCTATTTGGCGAAATTCGCCTTGAACAGGGCGAAAATTCGGCCACGATTGTGCGTGACTGCGCCGCGGCAAGCCTGTGGGTACGCGGGTTGGCGCGGTGGATGATGCGGCGCGAAGCCCGTGTATTGGCCAGACTGGAAAATCTCGATGGCGTGCCCCACATCGTTGCTCTGGGTCACAGCCACCTTGAACGAGGATTTTTGCAAGGCGCTCCAATGCAACTGGCAAGACCGCGAGACCCCGCCTATTTTCGCCACGCGTTGCGACTTTTGCGCCGTTTGCATGCTGCAAACGTCGCGCACAACGATCTTGCCAAGGAACCGAATTTTCTTGTGCGACCCGACGGCACTCCCGGAATTCTCGACTTCCAGCTGGCCTTCCATGCGCCTCGACGAGGCAAGATGTTTCGACTAGCGGCCCGGGAAGACCTGCGTCATTTGCTCAAGCATAAACGGCAGTACTGTGCGTCCTCCCTCACCCAGCGCCAACGTGCGATTCTGGACAGTCCGTCTATCCCCTCGCGGTTATTTGCACGCACGATAAAGCCCGTCTATCTGTTTGTTACGCGCAAGATACTCGGTTGGCAAGATCGTGAAGGTGCTGGCAATCGCGGCGACATACAATAAACCGTCCGCACAAATTGGTATACTGCGCGCATGGAATACTGTCACGCCCACAACCTGGTCGACCCGGCCGACGCCGCGTTCAGCGACGATCAAACGCGTCGCTTCGGTATTCGCGTCACGCTGCCGCGCGCGGATACATTGCGCAAGCTGTTGGGCGACGACTGGGAACGGCTGCATTGGTACGCGAGTGAAGACGAGCGGGACAAAGCATTCGAATCGATGGCCGAACGGCACGGCTACTATCGCGGCACGGATGATCCGACGCAGATACTCGAGAAAATCGAACGATAACGAACCGGTTTAACGGCGCGGCGGCGACCCGATCAGCAGATAGAAATTCTCGTCCCCGCCCTCGGCGAGTCCAACGGCCGCGTAGATCGCACCAAAATACGTATCGAATGCGGCGAATATGCTGCCATTGGTTCGCGCCGAACCAAAACTCATGTCGCTGCGACTATCCCAGGCGTTACCGATCTCGTACGACGCGCCCAGGTATACCGGCACCTCTAAGAACCCACCGGTCGTATCGCTGACTCGCCGATAGTAAATCAGGCGCGCCAATGCCGTGTGCGGGCCACTGACCTGGCCCTTGTCGAGACCCGATAATCGCTGGAAGCCGCCCAACCGTGTGAAATCCCGAGGTAACAGCGTGCCATTCGTCGTGGTCGAATAGGCGGCACCCAATTGAACCGTGTTTTTCCCGCGGCTGGTTGCCCAGACGAAATCGGATGCCAACCGATCGTAACGACTGTCCGCGCCTAGCCCGGTCAACTGGGAAGTCCAATCAACGTCGAACTGGTAGCCGTGTCGAGGAAATCGTGAATCATCGAAGGTGTCCAAAGTCAGTGCGGCGCGCACACCGCCGACATCGAAATCTTCTTTTGCCGGACCGACGCCAAAGCCCGATCGCAACTCCGAATCTCCGGTGCCACGAAACGCACCGACACGGAACTCACCTGTTGATCCGAGCTCCAGCCCAACGTCGAGATGCGCCGTGCCTTGTTGCACGCGCAGCCGGGACGGCACATCGGCACTGAGAAAAACGTTCTGATTAAACTCTTCCAGATCCACGCGCGGCGCAACGAACCAATGTCGACCGGTTCCCAACGGCTGATAGAACTCAGAGGAAAGTAGAAAGTCGGTGCCGAGCTGTATATCCGTACGCCATTCCGCACCGTAACGGTTCAGGTCTGAACGGGTGTATCGCCCAAACACGTTAAACGCGGTAGCGCCATCGTAATCGTCTTCGACAGCGACGCCGAAATTGAGAAAATTCGGCCCCCAACTCTTTGCCTCAGCATGAAATTCGACGCCCGTCTGTTCACCCTCTTCGACCAGGCGGTAAGTGACCCGTTCATAGATATCCATGCTGTAGAGACGTTCGGCGCCTGCGCTCAGGGCGTCGATATCGACCGGATCGCCGATCTGCAATCCCAGTCTTGCCATCAATGCATCAGTCGACACGCGGTCGTCATGGTCAATGCGCACAAACGCCAACCGATCACTGGCGTATCCCTGCACTTCACGGGCCTGCAGATGCTCAGCATAGTCGGCCTCGCTCAACGATAACTCCGCAAGACGTGGCCGAGCCTTGGCCGCTGCCTCGTCACCGGGAGCAATCGCCGCGGCGATGTCAGTAAAGTTGGTCGATGCGAACGTACCCAGCGCCGGACGGATCAGGATATCGTCCTCATCGAGGCTGTCGATCTGTCGCAACGTCTCTTTACGCGTCAAAATAGTCACGACCTGCTCAGACACCTCGAGCGCCGACTGCAGTTCGTCCGGGCCATACAGCGGAAACTCGACGTCGACCGCAATGATAATGTCGACGTTCATGCTGCGAACCAGTTCAATTGGCAGGTTCATGACGATGCCGCCGTCAACCAACAGTTGGCCATCGGCTTCGATCGGCGCGATCAGACCCGGCACCGACATACTGGCGCGGATTGAGCGCGCCAGATCGCCCGAGGACATGACGTGTGGATCACCATTCTCGATATTGGTTGCAACCGTCTGATAGGGAATCGGTAGCTGACTGTAGTCACGAATGTGCGCCACCCGCCCGGTTTGCTGGCGAATCAACAACTCAAGATTTTGGCCGTAAACAACACCGCGCGGGAGTTCCAGCTCGCCCTCGCTGATACCGAGTTCGAGATCGATGGGATATTGCTCATCATCGCGCTTACGACGGACCGTCATATCACGCCGGTCCTGTGTATCGGCTAGCACCGTTGCCCAGTTGAGCGTCAGTACCAATTCCTCCAACTCGTCAGCGGTCACCCCGCTTGCATAGAGCCCGCCCACAAAAGCGCCCATGCTGGTGCCGGCAATTGCATCGATCGGTACTCGTAATCGTTCCAACTCTCTTAAGACACCGATGTGCGCCGCGCCTCTTGCGCCTCCGCCGCCCAGAACCAAGCCGATTCGCGGTCGATCGTCCGCCGCACCGGCAAAGTTCGTGGCACAAAGAATAGATACACAAACGGCGGCGATAGCCGCGCGTATTCTTGGCATTTGCATTTAAGACACCTTAGAAAACGAATCGCTGTAACGTTGTAGCGCGTCCATCTCGAGCTGCCGTTGTTGCTCAGACCAGTCCAGCTCAGTTGCCGCTAGCGACGCGAACGATGCGTACAGTGATCGGCCTTGATCGGCTGACAGACCGATCATAGTGCGCCGGTAAACGATGTCGATCAGCGTCT
The DNA here is from genome assembly GCA_039030375.1 of Pseudomonadota bacterium. GTDB lineage: Bacteria > Pseudomonadota > Gammaproteobacteria > Steroidobacterales > Woeseiaceae > UBA1847. The sequence goes on from JBCCEH010000009.1 coordinate 55,995, forward strand.
TGGCCATTTCCGCGCGAATCGCAAACGCGACTTCAGCCGCCAACACCGACCGATCGTCGTCAATCGGTTCCTTATCAAAGCCTTGCTCATCGGCAAACGCCAGCAGCTCGATCAGGCGACCGCCATAAATGCCGAGAAGTCGTTCCGCGCCGCGACTGGAAAGGGACGGAAACTGTGCCAAGGCGGTTCTCGCCTCATCCATGCGATGCGAACCAGGCAAACCGATTTCTCGAGTACGCGAGTCGGGCAATCGTTTGGACAACAGTCTACCGGCACGGTCCACCGCTTGTTCAGCTAAGTTTCGATAGGTCGTTAACTTGCCACCAATAATCGTGATGAGTCCGCCGGCAATATCCGTGTTCGTCTCAATAATATGTTTTCGTGTAATCGCCGACTCCGGGCCTTTTTTGCGGCGCGGCAATGGCCGTACGCCAGCGTAGGCAAAATTCACGTCATTAGCGGACAGTTTGGCCTGCGGGAAAACACGGTTGGTTTCGTTCAGCAAATAGTCGACTTCTTCGGCGCTGGCTCGGAGTTCCGCTATCTCACCCTGATAGCGGATGTCGGTTGTGCCAATCAGGTACTGATTGTTCCAGGGAATAATAAAAAAGGGTCGCCCGTCGCTTTCGGCTTCGACATAGAACGCATCACTTGGCGCACCCTCAAAGCCGCTGACAACAATATGACTACCTTTGGTCCCGCCGATAAACTCGGTTTCGACGTCGGTTGCCTGACCGAAAACCTTGTCGACCCAAGGCCCGGCCGCGTTGATCACGACCTTAGCGTTGATGGCAACCGTCGAATCGTCGAGCACCGAGCGCCCTTCCAAACCGGTGACCCGTTCTGAATCGATGACCAACTTGGTAATGTCGGTATGGGTGTAAACATCGGCACCTGCCATTCGCGCCGCGATGAGGTTCTCCACCACCAATCGTTCAGCAAATGTCACCTGCGCATCGAAGTAACGCGCCACACTCGTTAAACCGTCGGCCTCTAGCCCCGGTGCATAATCGGCCGCTGCAACGGAACTCAACATGTCGTGACCCGGCACGGTTTTGCCCATCGACAAAAGGTCATAAGCGATCATGCCAAGACGAACCAACCATTTGCCGCGTCGAGCCTGCTCATATATCGGAATAGCAATGCGTAGCGGCTGCACCAAATGGGGTGCGATAGCGCGCAACGCAATGCGTTCGCGCAGCGACTCATACACCAAGGGAATTTCACCGTACTCTAAATACCGCAGCCCACCGTGAATGAGGCGACTGGAGTATGCCGACGTCCCGGAACAACAGTCGTCGCGATCAAAGATGGCCACCCGCAATCCGCGAAGCGCCGCATCCCTTGCGATTCCGGCACCGTTAACACCGGCGCCGATGATCGCGATGTCATAGGCATCGCTGGTCGTCATGTCACGTTCAAGCCGACAGTCGGTGGTTGGCGTCAAACGACGACAGCGTCACTTCGCCTTTCGATACCGCGACTGAGCCACTTCGCGCAACCGCAGCGATGTCGCCGATCTCGGACGCTTTGTCGATAAACGCATCGATCGTATCAACACGGCCGGTTAACTCAATCGTGCAGCTGCTCTGAGCTTCATCAAGAATTTGTGCACCAAACTCTTTTGCCAGCAGCATCACGCGCGCCAATCCGCCGGTAGCCAGCTTCAGTTTGACAATGGCGAGCTCACGCTCGAAATGCTCCCCCAACGTCATATCGTGAATGTTGACCACATCCACGAGCTTGGCCAGCTGTGAATTGAGTTGATCCATGGCGGCATCCGATACCGTCGTGACCAGCGTCACGCGCGACACGGTCGGATCATTAGTCGGCGCAACATTGAGCGAGTCAATGTTATAGCCACGTGACGAGAACATGCCCGTCACCCGAGTCAGCGCTCCGACCTCGTTTTGCAATAATACAGCTATGGCGTGGCGCATCTTGGCGGCCTCCCGATCGATTTAGACTGAGTATTGCAATGCCATCGGAATTAGTAAACACTCGAGAAAAATCCGCCACTTACGTTTCATATGTAACCGTGAACGAACACCCCGGAACGTCGCTGCACCAACAGCACCCACTGGCCGGCACCACAATGAGTGGCGCCGATATCGTGGTGCAAGTGTTGGCCGATGAGGGAGTCGATACCATATTCGGCTACTCCGGCGGTGCTATTTTGCCAACCTACGACGCGGTCTTTCGCTACAACGACACGCATCGCCGAGCTAACGGCGAGGCGGCAATGCCACTGGTAGTTCCTGCTAACGAACAGGGCGCCGGTTTTATGGCCTCCGGTTACGCACGGGCCAGCGGCAAAGTTGGTGTCGTCATGGTGACGTCTGGGCCTGGCGCCACCAATACCGTGACGCCGGTGCGCGATTGTATGGCAGATTCGATCCCGATCGTCGTGATCTGCGGCCAAGTGCCGAGCGGCGCGATCGGCACCGACGCGTTTCAGGAGGCCCCAGTCTCGGCGATTATGGGCGCGGTGGCCAAGCACATCTTCTTAGCGACCGATCCGGAAAAACTAGAAGACACGATCCGCAGCGCGTTTGAATTGGCACGCAGCGGTCGACCCGGACCGGTCGTAGTCGACATCCCTAAAGATGTACAGAACTGGAGCGGCGAATTTAAGGGTGAAGGCGGTCTGCCGCTACCAGGTTTTCGGACACGCTGGAGTACGGTTCGCAATAACGCTTTGTCAGATGCGCAAGCAGAACGTTTTTATTCGATGCTGGCACAGTCGAAACGCCCGCTGATTTATGCCGGCGGTGGCGTTATCAATGCCAATGCCGCGAAGCCTATGCGACGGTTTGCCGCTCACTACGGTATTCCGGTCACCACCACTCTGATGGCCCTCGGCGCCAGCGACACGACGCACCCATTGGCGATGCACATGCTGGGAATGCATGGCCTCGCCTCAGCCAATTATGCGGTTGAAGATTGCGACTTTTTGATCGCCGTCGGCGCTCGATTTGATGACCGGGTTGCCGGCGATCCGGCCAATTTTGCGCCCAACGCCAAACATATTGCGCACTTCGATGTCGACATCGCCGAGATCGGCAAAGTGAAACGAGTGGACTGGCACCAGGTCGGCTTGCTAGCCCGCGATCTTGAGGATCTGCTTGCCTACGGCAAGCGCATCGATTTCGAACGACCATTTACGACTTGGCACGAAGAAATCGCAGAATTGAAGTCCAACTATGGCCTCAATTACGATCGCGACAGCGCTTTGATACAGCCGTACGCCGTTATTGAGGAAATCAACAAACACACCGACGGCAAAGCAATTATTTCCACCGGCGTTGGCCAACACCAAATGTGGGCCGCGCAGTATTTTGATTATCGCGAGCCGCGGCTTTGGCTGACCTCGGGCAGTATGGGCACGATGGGATTTGGTCTGCCCGCCGCTATCGGCGCTCAGTTTGCACAGCCGGATCGGGTCGTCATTGATATTGACGGCGACGCCAGCATTCGTATGAACATCGGCGAACTCGAAACCGCAACGACGTACAAACTGCCGATCAAGGTTGTGGTGCTCAACAACTACGGCGACGGCATGGTGCGGCAGTGGCAAAAACTCTACTACGACAGCCGTATGTCGGCGAGCGATAAGTCACTGCACAGCAAGGATTTCGTCAAAGCTGCTGAGGCTGACGGGTTCCGGTTTGCGAAGCGACTGGATGATCCAGAACAGATACCGGACGTGATCGCGGCGTTTATGCAGTTTGATGGTCCGGCTTTTCTCGAGGTCATCATCGACCCGGATGCGGGCGTGTATCCCATGGTCGGGCCAGGCTTGAGTTACGACAAAATGATCACCGGCGACTTTATCGGTTGCCGCGAGAAACCGGTGGACGAGACGCCCGGTCCCAGCGAAATGTTTTAGCCGTTTAGGCAGGCACAAAAAAAAGGCGGATCCTAACCATCGAAAAGGATCCGCCTTTTTTGTGATGCTAACGAGTACGATTAATTACTCGCCTGAAGCTCTTTGCTGATATTACCGCAATCGTTGTCCAGGAAGTCGATCATCGACTCGTACAGTTCAATCTGGTGATTGTAGAACAAGGTGTTCGAGAAGTGATCTGCGCCTTCAAGCTCAACATACTTGTAGTATTTATTGTGCTTATCGAGCTCTTTGCGATACTTGTCCGCATGCGTGACCGGCACTCGCTGATCAACATCACCGTGGATCAACAGAATGGGCACATTTACTTTAGCGACTTCCTCGATCGGGTTAATCGAACCCTCACGATAGGACAGCTGAGTCGTTTTCTGTGAACCGCGCAGCGCCCAACGGTAATAGTTAATCTGCTGAATCATATCGGCCACTGCGGCACCGGCGATCGTGCACTGGTAGATCTGTGGTGTGCGTGATGCTGCAACCAGAGCTGCATAACCACCGTAAGACCAGCCGAACATCGCCAGGCGATCCGGATCCGCCAGACCTTCTTTAACCAGGTACAGGGCCGAATCATCCTTGTCATCCTGCATTTTGTAGCCGCCCTGACCGCCGTTTTCAAAGCTGATCTTGTGGAACTTCATGCCATAGTTGAATGAACCGCGATACTGCGGCTGAACGACCATATAGCCGTTGTTCGCGAGCATCTGAGACCACTCATCATAGATCACCAGCTCCGATACGAACGGACCACCGTGCGGCAATACAATGGTTGGGAAAGGCGGCTCACCGTGCGGCACCGTCACGTAGGCGCGAATTTTCTCGCCGTCACGGGCCTCAAACGTGTGGTACTCCATGCGTGCGAGCTTCTCGCTTTCTAGCAATGGCTGGCGGCTGCCAACCGACTTGAACTCGCCGTCTTTCAGCATGTAGTACGTACCCGGGTCCTGCGGTCCGGTATTTAAGATCGTCATCGACTGACCGTCGCGAGATCGAGCCGTCACCGAGACGTTGTGCGAAAACGGGATGACGGCCTTCAGCTGCTCGTAAGTCGCTTCTTCAATTTCATCGAAAAATGCGTAATGGATCTTATCCGTCGCATACGCCACGCCGGTGATCTTGTCCGGGTACTGCCAGAAATTAGAATGCCGTGAAATGTTCCAGACATCGACATCCGGCGAGATAAAGATCTGCTCTTCGGTTTGACCGGTATCCGGGTTAAACGAATACAAGCCGTTGGTATTCTGACCGAAGTGTCCGATAACCATCAGGTTGCCCTGCTTGGTATCGTCAAAACCCATGACGAAGAAGTCATCGAAGCTATCTTCGTGCAAGCGGTGGAATTCTTCCCAACCCGACTCACCCGGGCGACGCAGGTACCACACAAACTCGCCGTCAGCGATGTCAAAACCGCGCGCCAGCCATGGTTCGCCCTTACCGTTGAAGTCGATGTTGCCCTGCACCAGCGTGCCGCGAATCAGCAGCTTCTTGCGGCCACTATCGAGGTCATATTCCCAGTACGCGCGCGGCCGGAATGGCTCGGATAACTTGGCGCCGGGACCATCTTCGCCGCCTTCATTAAAGGACAGGATGACCTTGCCCGGTTTCTGCGGCAAGACACTTTCAATGGACGGGTTGAGTTCATTAACGGTTTTGATTTTTTTGGTATCAACATTAACGATCACAATGCGGCCGTCATAGACACCCTGGTTAAAGCCGTCAATTTGATCGCGAACCTTTTGGCGCAACGACACAATGATGTGGTTGTCGCTGGCCCAGCTAAACGTGGTGATCTCCATCGGATCGGCGTTAAAGCGGAACGGTTCTTTATCAAGATTGCTGGCTTCATAGACTTCGATAATCGGATTGCCATCTTTGTTCGGAATCTTCTGAATTCCGAGATACTTGCCATCCGGCGAAATCTGCGCGTTGTTGATAACCGAGCGCAGCGCCCAGTACTCCAACGGGTAAGGCTCGACGGCATCGGTCGAGGCCATCGCACTATTGGGTTGACTCAAAAAGCCAGCAATAAATAAGCCCACTAAGGCGAGGTAGCGGTTATTCATGGTTGCCTGCTCCAAATATTAATTGTGGTTCTATTGACATAAAAAAGCCCACAGGGTTTCCCCCGTGGGCTTTATTTTACTCGCTCATCAGCGAATTTAGTACTTCTTACTGGCCACCGAGGAAGCTAAAGGAGGCATTGAAGAAGAACGTACGGCCGCCAATGTTGTAGCCGTAGCCGATCGGCGTGTTGTTGACCGACAGGATTTCCGTGCCATCTACGATCGGCGGACGCTGATCTTCGATGTTGCGGATACCGCCACCGAAGGTCCAACGATCACCGAAGTAGTACACCGACATGTTCTGCAGGAAGTAGTTATCCGCATTGCCGTAGTCACGGCACAGAACGTCTGACGGCGGACCGTCACAGGTGTCAGAAGCACCGGAGACCGCCTGATCAAAGGCGTCGATGCCAGCGCGATCCTGATGAACCGAACCGGTGTAACGCAGTTCGTAGGTCAGGCGCCACTTGTCGTAGTCGAAACGGAACAGGCCGTTGGCACGCCACTCGGGGAAGCCGAACTCACCCTGGAATTCGTTGAAGCTCACGCCACCGTTGTCGGTGGTGAACAGCGTCGAACGCTCCAGCTGGCGGTTACCCGTCAGGTCCATGCCAAAGTCGACCGGACGATCAAAGATCGTGAACGTGTCGTCGAACGCAATGTTGACGTCCACACCGCGCGCTTTTTCTTGGTCACGGTTGAGGAAGCCTGCGTCGATCAGGTTGATGCGCGGGAACGTCGGATCGCTGAGATCGCGGTTGATGCGATCGCAGAAGATACTGGTGCCCTGATCATCAAAGTAGCAATCGTTGACCACGAACTGGCCACTCGGCTCGATAATCGTGTCGCGTACTTCGATTTCGTAGTACGTCGAGCTGATCGCCAAGTTGAACGCGTTCGTGAACGGCTGCTCCCAGGAGAAACCGGCCGACCAAGATTCGGATTGCTCCGGATCCAGTGTCAGCGAGCCACCTGAAGCAACTTCCGTCGACAGCGTGTTAAAGCCGTTGTTGCTCGCGATCGTCGGATCAACACCGTTCGCCAGGCAGTTAGCAAGAACCTGCGGCTCACGATCATCCAATGCCGGGTTGTAGCCGCCGGAAATCGGATCCAAGGCTGCGTCCGGAATCAAGCACGGATCGAAAATGTTGCCGAAGCCCGACTGGTTCTGCAGGTACAGTTCGCGCAAGTTCGGTGCGCGGAATGCCGTACCGTAGGTACCGCGAAGCAACAGTGAGTTGGTCGGACGCCAAGCCAGCTTGTACGACTCGGTCCAGTTGTCACCGTAGATTTCGTCGTCGGTCAGACGCGTCGACAAGTTAACGGTCAGCTCCTGGAAGCCGGGCTTGCCAGCCAACAGCGGCAATTCAACTTCAGCGAAGAACTCGTCGGTGTCTTTGTCACCGAGAGCACCACCGTCCGAGAAGAAGCCGAAGAACAGGCCGTTGCGAGCGACATCATCAGGAATCGACTCGATGTCGTCGTTGCGCGTTTCGATACCAATTACCATGGCCGCCGAACCGCCCTGCATTTCGAACAGGTCACCGGTGGCAAACGCAGAGAATACCGTCTGCGAGTACTTGGTGTAGAAGTCGCGCGTATCGAACAGGTAATCGCGTTCGGCTTGCGTAGCGAAATCGCCCACGACGTTATCGCCAAACGGATACAGCGACGGAGCGAACATGTTCACCGGTACACAGCCTGGTGCTACGTCAGCCGCCAAGATCTCGCCAGTGTCGTTTTCGCACGGCGTGTTGGTGGTTGAGAAGACACCCAGTGCCAGGTCGGTACGGTCGCCACGAATACCAGCGCGGCTTGAGTCACTGACTGAGTGACTGAAGCTGCCGTAAACGTCGAACGTCCAGTTGTCCAGGCTACCGAGATTGCTCAGGCCCGGCAGATCACCACGAACACCGAGAACGACGCGGGTTTGTTCACCCTCAACGTCGGTCGTGTTGCGGTCACCATCTACACGAACGATCGGCAGCGTGTCTGCCGCACCAATCGGACCGCTGAGCAGACCGAAGGTGGCTGGCGTACAACCTGCCGGCGGAATACCGAAGCTGGCGCAGAGATCCGCAAAGTTATTTGCGAAGTTCGCGATGTAGCCCGGGTTCGTATACAACGCGTCCTGCGCAAGACCGCAGTCAACACCGCCCGGCGCAGCCGGGTTACACAGGTTGAACGGGTTCAACGCCGGAACGTTGGGGAAGAACTGGCCTTCACCAGAATCGGAGAAGAACTCGATGCGAGAGTGCAGCACTTCAGCGTACGGCGTGATGTTCGCTTCGCCGTCGAAGGTGTACTCACCAAACGCCATGTAGTTCTGCGTTTCACTCGCCGGGAACAGGTCAGAGTTCAACTCAGAAGGCTTGCCGTTGTTGTCGTAGTCGCGGAAAGACAGATCGGCAACACCGTCGCCATTGCTGTCGATACCGAAGCCGAAAGTTGAGGACTCAGAGAAGTTGCCCCAACCACCGTTCGATACGCCCGGCGTGTAGTAAATACTGCCGGCAACCGGAACCGATACACGGCTAGCCAGTGAACCGAGACGGCACTCGTCCCAGGTCATGCCATAGACATTGTTGTAGAAACGTTCTTCAGTACGGAAATTGCCGTTTTCGTCAATTTCGTAGTGCTTGTTACAGCCTGCCGTCCAAGGACGATCTCTGAGCGCGACGCGTTCGTTATCGACGTACTCAACGCCAACGCCGAAGAAACCGCGGTCAAAGTTCATGCCGTATACAGCGCTGAGCGTGTTGCTCATGCCGTTCGGATGATCCGGTACGTTACTGAATGCTTCAATCTCAAGACCGTCAAAGTCTTTACGGAGAATGATGTTGGCCACACCGGCGATTGCGTCAGAACCGTAGACCGAAGATGCGCCGTCGAGCAGCAGGTCGTACTGCTGAACCAAAGACGCCGGTACCAAGTTCAAGTTCGCTGCGAACGGTGCACCTTCCACACCACTCGGTGCGAGACGACGACCGTTGATCAACGTCAACGTACGCGCCTCACCGAGGCCACGCAGGTTAATCGTTGAAGACGCCGGGCCGTTATCGAGAACGAAGCCCTGGAACGTTAAGTCGATCTGCTGACCACTCGATGCTGTCGATTCCTGCAGAATGTCTGACGCATCAATAAGACCAACTTCACGCGATACCTGACCGGTAATAATCTGAAGCGGCGCGATACTGGAATACGTATCACGTTTTAGACGAGAACCCGTGACGACAACTTCGTCAGTGACTCTTTCCTCTTCTTCCGTTGCGGTATCTTCTGCGTCATCGTCGTCATTCTCTTGAGCCATGGCATTCGATGCCATCATCAAACCCAACAGAGAAATCAGTCCGAGTCGCATTACACGCGCAAGAATTGCGCGAAACTCTTCGAAGATCATTTCCTACCCCTTATGCATAAATATTACGGCGAAGCCTCTCGCTTCTCGACGAAGCTATTGGTGCTTCTTTGCCGGGATGTCGGCTTTCGCCGGTTCATCCAAGAGGCACATGATGCGAAATCGCCACATGTTTTTCAATGCTTTCGACTAATAAAAATACGAATTTGTGGTTATGTGTTGCATAACAACCACAGGTTCTAAGCGGCCTGTTTGTAAAAATTTCCGAACCGGAAATGATAATCCTGTCTGGTATTATGTGAATTCGCGCAAGGAATGCCGGTCATAGATACAGGACAGTGATCTCAGCCATGCTCATCACGCCTTCAAAAGACAATTTGAATAAGATTGTGGTGCTCAACCCCAAAGGGGGCTGCGGTAAGTCCACGATTGCCACGAATCTGGCGACATTCTATGCCGGCCGCGGCGATGCGCCCGCTATCATGGATTACGACCCGCAGGGTTCAACCATGGCCTGGTTAGACCGCCGCCCGGATCATTTACCGCGAATCCACGGAATCGCGGCCTATCGTAAGACAATGCAGGCCACCCGCAGCTGGCAGCTGCGCGTGCCGAGCGGCACCGGCGACCTCATTATCGACTCCCCGGCCAGCCTCGATCATGACGATTTGCGCGAAATTACCCGCGATGCGACCAGCATATTGGTGCCGGTATTGCCCTCCACCATGGATATTCATGCCGCATCGCGCTGTATTGCCGACCTATTATTGGTCGCCAAGATCGACCGTCGCGACCGCAAGCTCGCCGTCATTGCCAATCGCACGCGCAAGAACACGAAGAGCTTCGCCACTTTAATGCGCTTCCTCGATTCACTCGGTATTCCGATCGTCGCTGTGCTGCGAGATAGCCAGAATTTTGTGCATTCCGCTGAGCAAGGCATTGGTCTGTGCGAAATGCAGCCGTCGCGCGTCAAACCCGACGTGGAACAGTTCCATCGTATTGTGAATTGGCTCGACCAGTGGCCGGAACGCCGCCGTAATTCGGCCAATGTCACCGGGGTGCGCCGCCAGCCGTTCTCGAAAGTCTCTTTGCTACGTAAATCCTAGTCGTCGCCCGCCAATACCTCGCGGAAGACATCGGCATCGACATTACCGCCGGACAACACCACCGCGGTTACGCCGTCGCCGGCGCTGATCTTGCCCGCCAACAGCGCTGCCAATGCCGCGGCGCCGCCGGGCTCCACCACCAGTTTTAATTCACGAAACGCAAACCGCATGGCGGTTTTGACTTCCGCCTCGGTGACGACCAGGCCGGCGGTAATGCGTTCGGACATGATGTCGAACGTCATCGCTCCAGGGGCATCGGTCAGCAATGCGTCGCATAGACTCGGCACATCGGTGGGCACCGAGCGCCGCTCACCTGCTCGCAAAGACTGGGCGGTATCGTCGTAAAACTCGGGCTCAACGGTGTAGAGCTCCACGGACGGCAACCGCGACTGCAGAGCGATGGCGCTGCCGGAGGTCAGCCCGCCGCCACCACAACATATCAGTACGCGGTCGGCAGCCAAGCCGAGGGCGGTGGATTGCTCGGCAATTTCCAGACCGACGGTACCTTGTCCGGCAATGATATGGGGGTGCTCGAACGACGGTACGATGGCTGCGCCGCGTTCCGCCGCAATGTTGCGCGCGATCGCTTCACGATCTCCTGTATACCGATCATAGGTAATCACTTCACCGCCGAGCCGCTGCGTGTTGATTCGCTTCGCAGCGGGAGCATCCTCAGGCATCACAATGGCCGTATCGATGCCGAGCATGGCGCCGGCGGCCGCAACGCCCTGCGCATGATTGCCGGACGACCAGGCAACCGCGCCCCGAGCGGCCTGGTCCGCTGGCAGTTGGCTCAACAAATTATAGGCACCGCGAATTTTGAACGAGCCGGTGACCTGCAGGCACTCGGGTTTGAGTAACACGGTCCCGCCGACACGCTCATCCAACGCCGCACTTCTCAACAACGGCGTGCGAATTGCGATGCCGTCAATACGCTTCGCCGCCTGCACTATGTCGTCAATCAGAACCATGTCTTCTGGTGCACGCGGTTAGTTTGCGTCGGCGATCAGCCGATCCACTTTGGCGGCACAAATAAAATCGTTTTCCGACAGACCGCCAATAGCGTGGGTGGTATAGGTGACGACGCAACGGCCATAGCACACCAGCATGTCCGGATGATGGCCTTCCTCAATGGCGACCCAAGCGACCGCGTTGGCAAATCCCAAGCTGCGGCTATACGCCGGAAACACGAATTCGCGAGAAATCTCCAAACCGTCATCACTCAGAGACCAGTCTGCATGCAACGCCTGCAGATGCTCAGAGACCGCGGACCCATCCAGTGGCGCCACACCCCCCTCACACGGTTTGCAACGTTTATCGGCCAATGTTTCCACCATGACTCGCCCTCTTCGATGAACAGGGGTAGAGAGTACCGCATAAAAAAGCCGGCCCGAAGGCCGGCAAGGGAGAGACTCATATTGAGTCGCGGGGAATCGTTAGACGGTTCAGACCTCTAGTTCGGCGTGCGCGCGAACGATTGGCTGTCGTCGATAAACAGCGTCAGGCTGACACGACGCTCCAACGCATAACTGTCGACGTTTTGTTCCTGGGCTGGCACCTCGCCGTGCGCGGAATACTGGATCCGTGAATCGGCAATGCCCGCAGCGATTAGTTGTTCGCGAACGAACCCAACGCGCTTTTCAGACAACGTCTGGTTATAGGCATCGTTGCCGCGTTCATCGGCATAACCATCCAGCTGAATCTGCACGTCCGGCATGCCGGCAAGTACGCCGGCGAGAGTCGCGAGACGCGAACCGGTGGTGTCCGCCAAGACGAATTCGTCCGTCCGGAACAACAAGTCCATCGCAATTCCAGCTTCCAACATGTTGACCAGATCGGGGCGAGCGAAGTTCTCGACGCGCTCGAGTTCATTACTGACCGCATCAAGGTCGGCACTCAACGTGGCGGCGCGGTCTTGAGACCGATCCAGCGATGAAGCCAACGTTTCGATCTCGGTGTTCTTCTTGTGTGCGTTGTCACCCAGCTTCGCACCGACCGCTGCGCCGATTACGAAGCCCACCGGGCCACCTGCCAGAGCACCGACAACTGCGCCTGTGCCAACACCAATGTTTTCTTCTTTCGACGCCTTACCCGCGAACGCCTGCGATGAGACCGACAGGGACAAGACAATAATTCCGGTTACTAATTTGCGCATTGTGATTTCCTCCACACGTTTTGCGTACGGTCTCTATTTCACAGCGCAAATAGGCGCAGGCGCGGCCCGGAATATGGCCGGCTGCAGATCAATTATGATGAATTGTGGCGCGGACGGTCGGGCGGTTTATCGCTCCAACCGCGGATTCGTCAAGGCGACGAAGGTACCGCCATTGCGATCGCAGAGCACGCGCATCAGATGAGCGAATCGACGCGTCGATTGCGACGCGCCACCACCTTCGAATCCGAGCGGAAAACCAACCGCATGAATACGAACCAGACGTTCTCCAGTGGCATCGGCGCGATTGACGATTTCCACCTGACGCAACACGCTTTCGACCGAGTTGCCGTTGAAGTCATCGCCAAACACATAGATGCTAATTTTCTTGTCCGGCGCCCAGTAGGTATTGATCGCATGGATGATGCCATCCGCCGGATTGCTATCGCTGAACGGTTGCCAGGTACGCATCGTGTTGATAATCGCTTCGCGCCGGCCTGGCGTATCCGGTATCCATCGCCCACGATAGTTCTGGAACATGTAGTTGCCGTTGTCATTCATAATCTGAATGCCCTTGACCTGCGGATACACGTTGAGCGTTTCGGTCAATTTCTCAATGGCACGATTCCAATTGAAGCGCTGCATACTGCCGGACGAGTCAATCACGAAAATAATGTACTCGCTGTCGACCGGAATACCGGCCACTGCGTCATCGTCAGCGCGTCGAAAATACGGCGTGAGTCGACGCATTTCATCCGTTAGTCGCTGCTTGGTCGCGCGCAAGTCGCCTTCACTGACAATCGATTCGGACTCTTGCTGAGACAAATCGTATTGGCCGCGAACGGTATTCAATTCACCCTGAAGGCGCGCCAGCTTGACCTTGCTATCCGATGTTTGGCGTTGCTTGTCCTCGAGTTCGCGGTTCAACACGGTGGTCTCACCGCGGATATCAAATAACTCTTGTTGCAGCAGCGCAATCAGCGACTCAAGATCGTCCTGCGTTTTCTCCAGAATGACCGGCTCATAGATCTTACTTAGTACCAGAAGCAAAATAATGGCGCCAAAACCACAGCAAATGCAGTCCAGAAACGACAGGCTAAATGCCTCAACGTTGCGTTTCTTTCTCATGGCCAGTCTCGACTCACACTCATAAATGAACCGCCGGTGCTAAACGCGAGATACCAGTACCAAAACGATGCTTCGTTATCGCCTTCCAGCGGGTATAAGAAAACATTGACCGGAATTCCCGGCGGGAGTTCACGCACCGCCGAGCGATGCATCTGCTCGCGTCGCTGCCCGCTGATGGTGCGCTGACTGGTCTCGGTCGAATCCATTGTCGGCAGACCGTCAACAAACAAAATAATATTGTCGGGGCGCGGCGAAAGCTCGGCCGCAACACCATACGCCGCGTGCATATTGGTGCCGCCTTGGGGAATCGTGCGACGCAGCTCGCGCACCGCTTCGTCCAATTGGCCGCCGGCCTCGGCCTCCAGCCAGACGCCGCCGCTGCCTTTGATGACCGGTTCCACCTCGTTGTTAAACATGTACATCTGGAATTCGGAACCGGGTGGAAATTGCGCCGTTAGCCAATCGATACTCGCAACGGTTTGACGCCACTTTACGGCCGCCAACTTACCTTCGTCCGACATATTGCGACGGCGAATGATATTCACAATCGTGTCGTCGAGCATGCTGGCCGAACGATCGACCAAAATCAGCGTTCGCCGTCCGCCAAGTCTCAGCCCGGTGAGATATTGACGATTACCTTCGCCCTTAAATTCACGCACCCGATTGCCGTCGGCACGCTGCTCCTCAGCCAAGGCCATCAGTCGTTTGACTTCTTCTTCGAGCGACTCGATGTCACTTTGCAGCTGCTCGATGCGCTCGATTTCCGCCAGCGTATCTTTGTCATATTCGGCGAGCTCGGCCTGCAACAGTTCAATCAGCTCGATAATCCGTGCGATCTGACCCTCGACCGTATCTTTTTCGGTGTCCAGTTCCGAAATCGTATTCTTCGCCAACACCAGGTCCTTGCGACCTTCAAGTATTTCCACCTCAAGTTTGCGCGTCTCGGCCATGAGATCGCTGGGATCATCTTCACTGGTCTGTTTTACCTGCGCGTTAATGATCATAAAAAACAAAATAACCGCGCCGAACCCACAACTCATGCAGTCGAGGAACGACATGCTGAAGACTTCAAATTGTCGGCGTTTACGCGCCATCAACCGCCTCCGCAACGATCAGGCGTAGCTCATAACCCGGCGTGCCAAGTCGCAGTTGGTCTCCGACCTGAAGAACGGCGGAACCATCAATAGCGTGGCCATTGAGGAACGTTCCGTAGCGTGAAAAGTCGCGCACGATGCACTGACCGTTTTCGTGTCGTACAGTGCAGTGACGACGCGAAACGCCTGGCATCTCGCCGCCCAAATCGACCGCGCGATGCTCATCATCCGTTTGCGAACCGAGCGACAGCGGATGCTCGTTAATCAAGTACGCCATGTTGTCGAACAAGAGATGGGTCGGACGACCTCCATGACTATCGTGCGCAATCGGCTCGACGGTCAATGCCGACTGATCCCAGGGAAGATTTCGCACCAGACTGATACCGCCGGTACCGGCCTGCATATCTTTACACCGCGTTAGTAACCCGCGCGCCGTAGCACCTGGCTCCAATAGGAACACCTCGCCACCGACCCGCGCCCGCAGCATATCTGCCAATCCCGGCATACGGCCGGCACGGTCGGTCAACTGCAACGCAACCGTTTCATCGGCGCGAATCAGCGCTCGCAGCCGGCTGATGAGAGTTTGATAAATGGGCGCTGCCGCAGCGATCAGCTCCAGCGATTCAACCGTCGCGGTGTGTGTGATGCCGCGCGATTCAATCTCCAGCGACACGCTTGATTCCATATGTCCGGTAAATAGCCACTCGATTAATCGGTCGAAGATCAGCTGCTCGGTCTGCGCGGTATGCAAAGGATCGAAACGCGACTGCTGCACAAAGGCTTCCGCAACCACCCGCAGCCAAGCATCTAACAACGCCAATATGCCAGTTCCCTCGACCACCTCGGAACGATCCGCCTGGGCGCGATCCGGCTGCTGCAACCGTGTCAATGTCGTACTGTGCAAGCTGATATCAATATGCACCGGTGTCGCATCACGATACTCACGACGCGTGGCGGCAACTGCGGCGTCCACCAAACCGGCAACCGGCAAATTCCACTCTTTGGCGATTCCCAAGAACAGGCCAAGATGCTGATTGGTCATGTAGGCCGGCACTGCTACGACAACGCGATCTGCATTGCCGATGCGTGCGCAGACATCCTCGAGCTGGCGGCCCGCTAAATCGGCTGCGCTGAGATGTTGGAAGCGGCGATCGGCGAGTGCATCCGTACCCAGCGCACTCCAATACTGGTTCTGTACACGACGCGGAGACACTCGCATCAACGCCAACGCCGCATTGCCGCACAGCAAGCCGTCGTCCTCAAGCAGAACCACGCCCGGCTCCCGATACAGAATCGACGACGCGTCGAGCGCCGTGATGCTGGTGTCGTTCAGATGCAATGCGACAATAGACACAGCTATTAGTCAGCCTTCATGTGGCGGATCAGCTTTTCGTCGGTGTAGTTCTCGCTATCAAGCACCAAGCGCTCCTGCAGGAGCTGCAGCTGATGCACTAGGAACATCAGAAAAATACTAATCAATAGAGCGATAAAGGTTGAGTTAAACGCCACACCCAAGCTCTGCGTAACGCCAGCGATATCGCCCTGCACCGCTTTGTCTGCCTGTGCCAGCGCCTCACCAATACCGCGAACGGTGCCAATAAATCCGATCGATGGAATCGCCCAGGAAATATAGCGAATCATCGCCAGCTCAGACTCCAGTCGCTCCGCCTCGTTTTCACAAATGGTATGCGTACTGGAGGACACATCCTGAATACTTCGCGTCGAAGAGAATCGCCGCAGCGCATTGAGCAATGCGCGCGGCAATAGTTCGTCCTGCCGATCGTCCGGTAGCTGCTGGATTTGCCGCGCAAACTCGCGCGTATCCTCGGGTAGTATTCGCATCCCCTCGGCGACCGGCACCAGATCGACATCCAGCAAACGGCGCGCGCCAATTGTGCGCGCCGCCTTGTAGCCCATGATCGCCAATGCCCACAGCCCGAGAATAAAACACGCTTCCTGTTCCAGATCCTTAATCAACACCCAGACATGTCGTTCGCGAACGTAGTTGGGATCCTCCGCAGCCGCCGCGTTTTGCTCTTCGATGATTTGTGCAGCGTTTGGCCGCACCACCGACACATAGAACGCGTGCACGATAATGATGGCAATAATGAGTGCAAAAAGTTGATAAACGAACTCGACAGGAATGTTTTTCTTGTTCATAGGGCAGCCAAATTAAATGTCGGTAGGGAATGGGATGGATTGATCGGCCGGAATCTCCTCACTCGGCAGGAAATCCTCATCATCAACGTCCCCGTAGTACTCTTCGTCGATTTCTGGGCGGTCTTCCGAGGCGTCTTCATCCGGCACTTCCGCATCGGTGAGCTCTTCCTCAGTGTCCGTTTCGATGGCATCTTCAACGTCTTCCGGGTTTCTGTCTTGAGCGACGATTGCGGTACCGGAGAATGCCAATGCGATTATGACCATTAGCCGAACCAGCCAGCTCGACCCGCGAAAGGATCGTTTAAACCCTGCTTGATGCATGTCGCATCTCCTCAGTGAATCTCTCTCTAATGTAGACCCGAAACACAGCGAATTGTCACAGGCTTTTTTTATTCCAGCGTACGGGCAATGCGAAACCCAACATCAACCCGTGGCTCAGCGCTGTGATCACGGTAACTTTGCCGCAGTTCGGTTTCACCGGCATGCCGCCACGAAGACCCGCGAATCACATTCGTTGAGCCCTCTTGCGGACCCAACGGATCGACCAGCGGTGTCGTAATTCCGGGTGTCGGCACGGTGTAATAATCGTTTACCCATTCTGCTACGTTGCCAGCACCATCATGAATACCGATTCGACTCGGCGGAAAGTGACCGATCGGTGACGATGCCGCAAAGCCGTCGTCGTACCGTGGAATGATGGTCGGCACGATCTCCACCGCTGAACGATCGGCTAGGTTCACCGCATTCTTTTTCGGCGGCATTGAATCACCCCAACCAAACTTGGTGGCGCCCTGCGAGCCGTTGTAGCGAATCGCCCAGGTCCATTCGGCTTCCGTTGGCAGTCGATAACCATTGGTCAACGGCCAAATCGGTACCCACTCACCAAACTTCTCTTCGTAGGCCGGGGTTAGTCCTTCCAGTGCACTCAGCCAGTTACAATATTGAACCGCGTCCGCCCAGGTCACATTAGCCACCGGGTTATTGTCACCGGCAATCGCTGCATGTACGGCAGAACCCGAGTCGTGATTCTCGCGAAACGCGGCAAACTCTCGATTGCTGACTTCACGTGTGCCGATCAGATAGGTTCGTGAAATGGTCACTGGCACCAATACCTCGTTGGCGCGGCGTCCTGACTCCGAACGCGATGCGCCCATCGTGAACGTGCCACCTTCGACACGACGCAAAACCTGCCCTTGCGATGTCTTCTGCGTGGTCTGAATTTTTGCCCGCTCGATTTCTTCATGGGAGCGAAGCCGCGCACTTAGCGTCTGCGGATACCCCGGACGCGGTGTAATGGTTCTTGACCAACTCTGGTAGCCATCTTTGCGCACTTCAATCCGGTGCGGTGCCGAACTTAAGTTGACCGTCGAGGTGCCCTGACCATAGGGTCTGCCGTCGATAACAACGGTAGCGTCGTTTGGCGACACAATCACCGTGACTCGGCCCGTGCGCGCCGACAAGTCCACCGTAATCGAGTCACTGGCCGCCGCCTGCAAACGCACCCGACGGACGCTCGAACCGTAACCGGCTTTGGTCAGCCCGATCGCGTAATCGACACCCGGCGATAACGACAAGCTCAGCGGTGACTGGCCGCGATAGCGTCCATCTACCGTCACATTCGCACCGCGCGGAATCGAGTTAACCTGCAATCGCGCGTTCGCCGGCTGCAACCGAATTAATGGCAGTGTCTGATCCAGATTGGGTTTGGCCACCACGCTGCCATCCCAGGCTGCGAAACCGTCTCTCACCACGCTAAGCGAGTGTGCTCCTTCGATCAGCTCGACCACCGCTGGCGTGGTACCAATCTCCTGATCGCCTGCATAAATCGTGGCGCCCGACGGCTCGGATTCTACGGTCACGTTTGACCAACGGGGAATGAGCTGCACACGCAGTAGCTCGTCGCGCCCCAATCCGGGCATCTGTATGACATCGGCAAACGGTAGGTAACGATCCGCCTGCACTCGCACACTGTGCTCCCCAGGCTGCAGCTCTACCGGCCCGTACGGCGCTTTGCCGATCATTAGATTGTCGACCGTAATCAACGCATCCACGAGCGGTTCGGTGGTCACCAATAGTCGACCCGGCAGCGGCCGCAATTCGAGCGAAATCGTTTTGCTATCTTCATCGGCCACTGTGAACGACTGACTGACCGCGTAGTAACCTGCTTTCTCCACATTCACGGTGTAATCACCGCTGCGCAACAGCACCCGATCGCCGAGCGGCAGTCGAAACCACCCGCCGACAATGTCAACCGAATCCGGCTCGCCGGGCGTTATCTCGAACTGAATCGAGCGCGCGCTGAACAACAAATACGACGCCAACATCAACAGTGCGAATCCGACAATCACAATCGCTTTCAGCGGGCTGCGATGCACCTCCGGCGTGGTCGCTTTGAGATTGGTTGCGCGTTGAAACGCGGTCGGTGCGATGGTTTCGTCGGCGCCGACATCGGTCTCGTCCACCTCCGGCGGCTGCGTAATATAGGCGCTATCTTCGAGATGAACTTTGAGCGTCAGCTGCGACTCGACGACCTCAACATCCACTCGTGAACCGAAAAACGTGAGTCGATCATCGGCCTGCAGCCGACGACTCGCGGTGAGTGCGGTACCGTTGAGTTCAATCGATCCGGTCTGGCCCACCGGTTGCACAAACGGCGCGCCGTCGAGCATGTCCAGTACTGCAACGGCGCCGCGACCCGGTCCGGGCAAACGCAGTGCACAGTCCGGCCCGCTGCCTATTTTCAGCGGCAACTCATCTGGATTAACACGTCGTTCCCCTTCAACGTCGGCGATTAACAGGGTTTCAACGTTCAAATAGGTTCCTCACAGCGTATGACGATGGGTGCCAATTCTGCCTCCGGGGCAACCCGAAACTCGACGCGCACATCCCGATATCCGGGTCGACTCCCTACAACCACGTAAGTTCCCGGGCGAAGATTCATCTGGTGCGTCTCAAAGTTGCCTAGTTTACCGACTTTATAGACTGCAACATCGGTTTGATTGTCGGAAAAAAACGTGACCGTAAGCGGCGTCGCGGCGCGCTTCAATAATACCGACAGCTGGTCTCGTTGCTCGCCGAGTCGCGGCCCGACCTCTGGCATTCTTGTGATATCAACCACCAGCGTGGTCGCGGCACGCATCGTCGATGGCGAACTGAGACTATCCGGTTCCTCAATATACCCATCCAGCTGTTCGTGCAGCGCAGTCATCCGTTGAGCGTTACTCAAGCCCTCTTGTGCAAACACCAGATTGGCATCGATTTCGAGAATTTGTTCGTACGTTGAAATCGCCGACTCCCATTCTTCATTGCTCGCCTGATAATTTGCTCTGCCTTCGAGCGACTGAATTTGATTCAACCGCAAACCTTGATCAACCTGCAGCAATCCGTCGGCCGGCTCGCGCGAACCCGGCTTCAATTCCTGGGCCATACGAAAGGCCGCACGCGCCGCCTCGTAATGACCATCAGCAAGCGCGATCAACCCTTCACTCATCCGCGTATCAAAGCGCATCTGTTGCACTGCGCCCTGCACCCGGTTACGCCCATCGATCGCCGGCTGCCAAGCGGGATCGAGCTCAACGGCTCGCGCAAAACTCTGCAGCGCCGCTTCCAGCTCCAAGTCGTTTTCGAATCGAACACCTTGATCGGTTAACGACAACACGCTATCCAAATTTTTCGCCCGCTCATACCCTGCCTGCGCAGCGGCGGAACTCGGGCTGATGGCAACCGCCAACTCGAACAGTTCAACGGCATCGATCGAATCCGCTGCATCGAGCGCCAGCTGCGCGCTGTCCATAGTTTGCTTAAACACATCATCGACTTCATCGAGTAACGGCTCGAGTTGTTCGATCGCTTCTGCGTACCTGTCGATCGCGGTCGCATAGTCGCGCGCTAAGTACGCCGCGTCGCCCGCCTCATATACTGCCTGTACCTGGCGAAACCGCATACCACCCCAGCGCTGGACCGCCCGGTTCTCGAGCGTTTCCATTCGTGATAACAACCGGCCCAACACGGCCTCAGTTTCGCTTCGGGCCACCACACGCGCATCGCGCTCGGGCAAGACCTCTTCACTAACCGCCGGCGTTTCTGTCTCGGAATCTGCCGCGTCGGTTGCCGATGCGACCGGTTCCGCATCGTCATCAACCGTATTGGGCAATACGAACACGACGCCGACAAGCAGCGCCAACAACACCGCCAAAGCGATGCCCACCGTACGACGATTGAGTCCCGACCGCTCCGCCACCAGCGGTTTTGACGCTCGATGCTCGGTGCGGACCGGGTCAATTTTTGCGGCGACAATCTCTTCGTGGTCGTTGGTTCGCACACCACGGAATCGCTGCGGTACAAGGCCAGGCGCAAAACCGACCTGGGTCAGCTCCTCGACCACGTCCTCCGCACTTGGTCGCAGCGCCGCATCGTGAGACAGCATTCGCGCCACTAGCGCAACCAGCGCCGGCGGCACACTGCTGCCATCCGCTGCGGTTAGTGGCGTCGGCGTTTGATGTTGTATCGCGTCCTCGACATCGTCACCCGCAAACGCGGAACGGCCGGCAATGAGTTCGTAAATGAGGCCACCAAGCGCAAAGATGTCATCCGCCGTCTGCGACGCTTCGCCGGCTAGACTCTGCGGGCTTTGCGCGATCATCGAACCACCCGTGGCGGTTTCGCCGATCGGCGACGCCGAGCCAAAGTCAATAAGAAACGGCGCGCCATTACCATCGATGAGCACATTGGCGGCCTTGATGTCGCGATGAACGACATTCTTGCCGTGTGAATACCGTAATGCATCCGCGATCGACGCCATCGCCGGAAGCACCGCCTCGACGCCCGCTCCGGACAACACCGTGGCATCCGGACCATCGACAAACTGCATACTATAAAAGGTGTGTGATGCGTCGGTATGAAACTCGAATGCACGAGCAATGTGCGCATGCATCAGCCGCAAACTGGTTTGCCACTCGGTTCGCAATGACTCCGCATCACGCCGATCACTGGTCAAGATTTTGAGCGCCACCGACGCACGAGTTTTGCGATCGGCTGCCAGCCACGTTGCCGAGTCGGCACCACGACCGAGTTCGCGCTGCAGGGTATATCGTTGGGCGAGTTGCTCGCCTTTTTGGAGACCCGTGGCCATTAACGCAGATTCAAAGCGTCGGGCTAGCCGCCAGACTCAGGAATGCGTTCTGGTGCTTCCAGCTCGTCGGTTTCAATAAAACCGGTTTCGGCCTCATAAATTTCACGCAAGATTCGCCGCCAGCTGTCGTATTGCGCCGCCGCGGTACCGGTAAGTCGGCGCGACTGACCCTCCACCGAGACCACCATCGGTGCGGCTTCTGCGCCGAATGACTCGGACAGCTCTTTGATCGATTCAAGGTGAATGCGCGCTTCGGAACGGCGCGTCACACCACGAAACATCGTGTTAATGCCTTCGTTGATACCAATAAACTGCAGCGACCGGTTAATGCGGCGAGATTGTTTGCCGCCCTGGTCGGTATCGACGGCCAGTGAACCCGCCAGTACCACCGCGCCGAGCAACGTTTGCATGGTTGCTGAGCGTTTTACCTGTCGATAATTGACCGACTCCTCACGCGCCGTTTTGCGCCACGAGTGATACGGAATGGCAATGCCGTAATAGAAATTTGCGTAATGCTCATTGAGCGTATCCACCACCAACCGGTCGCGCTCACGAATTTGCCGCAACCGAGCCACGGCAGGATCGTTTTCTGCCGGCAGTCGAACCGGAACATAGTTGCCTTCGTCGTTCGCTTGCAGGTACTCAGCGTACGGCCGCGGCGACATGTCCGCAAAGAACTGTAGCTCTGACACCTGCCGGATGCGATGCACATACTCCGGCGGCAGCTGCGCCACATAGTTGTGCAGATCATTGGCAATATCGTTAAACACTTTCTGGTACGGATCGTTTCGCTTGTCGCGATTGATCGAGTATGACGACACACCGGTTTGCGTCGCATACTGTTTGCTGTACCAGTACAAACCGGATGCATCGGTCACATCGATCTCGAGGGTGATGAACTCGCCGTCCGATTCAATAATACGGCCGTTGATCAATACATCGGTGAACGCATTGGCGCCCGGGATCACGCGAACCGCGCCCCAATGGCCGGCGCTCTGCATGGTTTGCTTTAAGTGATAGGCGAGGTAGCGCGACTCAGCCGCGCGGATCTCGTCATAAATACCAGAATCCTGCGGGTCATTGTCTTCTTCAACACCGTCGTGAAACTGGATGATGCCGATGTCGAGCAGCGACTCCTCTTCCGGCGGAGCCTCGGCAACGACCAGGGTGGTCTCTTCAGCTTGAATGACTTCGTTGACGGCGCAACCTGACAGCGTCAACAACAGGGCCAGCAAAACGCAAAGCGTTGTCCTCATTAATCAGCGATCCTCTACAAACCTTTGTACTTACGATACTCCTCCCAAAGCCGTTCGCGCAGCTCGGGGTCGTCTTCGGCTAAAGCCGCTTCGCGCAGCTGACGCGCAATGATGTCGTCGTCGACCATAGTCGCAACATCCTCGGGCGTGCGCTGACTGATTTCTTCTTGCGACATGCCTTCCAGCGGCGAGTTATTGGCGTTCGGCGCATTCGGCATGCTGCCGCCACCACCGCCGGCTCCGGCCGCCTGCTCGCCGAGGCTAATACCGCCTCCTCCGCCGCTGCCGCCGGACCCGCCAGCGCCTTCACCAAAGCCTTCGGTATTGCGTCCTACCGACGAAATTTCACGTTGCTCTTCATTCAGAACCTCATCGAAACCGCCGATCGACTCATCCAATTCTTTGCCGAGGCGTTCCGCACGCTCGGCGTCGCTTTCATCGGGAAATTGGCCGGCGCTGCCTGCACCGCCGGTGCCGCTGCCGCCGCCACCGCCGCCGGAACCATCCGTGCTCGATGATGACGCACCACCGCCTATACACTCGCCAGCGGTACCCATGCCACCGATACCGCCGGGCAGACCGCCGGTATCGCCGCAATCACCGCCGCCGCCTTCGCTGTTCGGGTCTCCGTCTTCGGAGCCTTCACCGCCGGCACCACCGCCACCGGGGGCGCCACTGTCGTCACCGCCGGCGCCGCCACCTTTTTGACTCGGCGGAGGAGGCAGTCCTTGGTCGCCGCCGCCCGCACCGGGCACGCTGCCGACCTCACCACCTTGGCCGCCCTGACCGCCGGAACCGCTGGGCGAGCCGCCACCGGGCATACCGCCGCCGCCGCCGCCGCTACCGGGAATCGGAATACCGCTCGGCGTTCCGCCGCCGCCGGCACCGGAACCACCCTGGGAACCGCCAGGAGAACCCCCCGGACTGCCACCTGGGGAGCCGCCGGACGAGCCGCCGCTGCTACCGCCGCGCGAGCCGCCGGGTGCACCGCCGGGCGAACCACCGGGACTGCCCATACCGCCCATGCCACCACCGGGCATCGGCAAACCGCCGCCTGGAAGCCCGGCTCCACCCGCGCCGCCGGACGTACCGGTGGTCGAGGAACCTTTACAGCCGGCAATAATGACGCTGGAAACAACAGCGACGAGTACTGGCTTGAGGAATTGGCGGGTTCTGATCTGTACTGATTTCATAGCGTTGCCCTCGGCGGTCGAATCACAGCAGCTCTAGCTTCGATCCGAATCACGCTGGAACTGCCGCACCATCTGGTTGGAGCATCAAAACGGCGCGCGAGTTCAATAATTCCGGGCGTTTCAACGAAATCGACTGGGATTGACGATAATACGCACAGGGCGGTCGTTCAACACCTGGACCGCATATCAAAGCGGAGCGCCATCAGCGGCGCCATTCTTCGTCTAAGCGATTGATCATAAAGCGACTTGGGTCGGTCATTTGCCGCGATGCGCGATCGGCTTGCGGAACAGAATCAACGACAGGTCGTCCGGCTTGCTGGGCTGGTTGCTGGTTGGCGTTCCCATGCGGTGCTGTGCAAGCCCCAGCGCTGCGTCAGCCGCTTTCGTGATCGGCCCCTTGCGAGCCCGCTCCACCATTTCCGACACCAACACGTTGTCCATCAGCCCGTCACTCGCCAGAACCACGGTATCGTGCGACTGCAATGTGACTTCGGCGCCAATATCGATTCGCATATCAACGTTGCCAATAAAGTTGGACACCAGGTGTCGGTCAGCGTGCTGCAACGCTTCACGTTCGTTCAGAAAACCCGCCTCAACGGCGAAACCGGTCGGCGAATGCACCGGCGTCTGCAACCGTATGCGGCCTTTTTGACCCAGCACAAAGGCCTCCGAGTCGCCGACTTGATAGGCGCGCGCCACGCGACCGTCGAGCGTTACAACGGTGAACGTTGTTGCCGAACCGTTTCCCAGATTGAGCACCGCCGAATTGGCCGCCTCAATGCCATCAAGAATGGCCGTGCGCAGCAGCAACGTCTTTTCACTGGCGGCCGCCAGCGACTCGATTAACGTACGTACCGCGAGCTGCGATGCCTGCCCGCCGCCCGGCATGCCACCGGCGCCGTCGGCAACCACAAAAATAGCCGCCTGCGGCCCGTATGGAATCAGCGCAACGGTGTCTTCATTGGCGCGCTCGCGGTCCGGCGATGGCGCCGAAAAAGCCAGCGCGGTGCCGCCAGCAATGGCGGTTTCCACACGATCGACCTGCGACGAGCCGCCTAACACCAGTGCATCGTCGCGAGGCATATCAGTCACGGCGCGTCGGCTCCCGGCACCATGGGCAATACTTCCAATAGTCGCCGGCGATACTCCAACCACAGGTATTGCACGATTGCCGGTGATGTTTGATCTTCCAAGGTTTACGCACCTTTGTTCGACACCACGGACAATAACGCATAAACGGCATCAGCGGCTCAGCACAGCGCCGGTTGGAACACGTCGCGGTGTAGCGTTTGTCGGGATAGAACCGATTCGTTTCGGTCACGAAACCGGGGCCATAGCACCAAGCGCAGTAGTCCCAGTCTTTCTTCACGCCACGTTCGCAGCGCGGACAGCTCGACGGCATTTTCGAATCGACACCGCGCGACGGATGGTCCAAACCACACCACGGGCAGGCTTGCATCGTCTCTGCAACCGGCCCCTCGCAATGGCGGCATTGATGCCGCGTATCGAGCGCCTGCTTAAACTGACTTTGAAATTCTCGCCATTGCATTTGCCGCCATGACGAACCCCGCCGTTGACCGTTCGTCTTGCCCGGTTTCTTGGCACGCTTTTGTCGCCGCACATTGGACTGCAGGCGCGCAAACTCATCGCGCATTTGTATCGCATCGCGAAATCGTTTTTTCGGATCCAGCTGAATCGCCCGTTTTAAGAATTCCGCCAGCTCGGGACGAAACCGAGCCTGCAGCCGGTCGTGCCCTGCCATCGGCCACTCAAACGGATACTCGGGCAGCATGCCGGAGAACAAACGATACAAAACTAGCCCCAGAGAAAACACATCCGATTGGAACTTAGGCCGCCCCATCGCTTGCTCGGGCGCGATGTAGTCAATGGTCCCTGACCCCGACGCTTTGAGCGTTCGCAGGTTTATCTTTGCAAATCCGAAATCGGCCAGCTTGAGCTGATGGTCCGGAAACACGATGAAGTTTTCCGGCTTGATGTCGCAGTGAATAATTTTGTGTTCGTGCGCAAAGGCCAGAGCATCGAGAGCCTGGCTCGCTAGGTCAAGCGCGCGCGCCGTCGACGTGCGTCGCTCGATGCGGTCACCCAATGACTCTTTACCCAGCTCCATCGCGATGACGAATAGATCGTCAATATAACTAGCATTCAGCACCGTCAAAATATTCGGGTGCTTCAATTTGGTCGCAACCTGCACTTCGTGCAGAAACTCTTCTTCACCGCTGCCGTTATCGTCTTTCGGAATTTTAAGCGCGACGCGTTGATTCTGAATCGTATCTTGCGCGCGATACACGTCCGCCATCGGCCCGGAGGCGATGCGTCCGAGAATGCGGTACTTACCGACCCGTTGACGAGCGCGCAAGCGCGTCATGTGTCGTTCACCCGTACTCGAGAAATCGCATCGGCCCATCCGGCCAGTAACTGCTCACGCAACGCATCCGCCATTTGCGGCTCGAACAGCGCATCCTGCTGCCACCGTTCACTAACCGCATCGGTTGAATCGAATACCCCCGCATCGAGACCCGCCAGGAATGCCGCGCCGAGTACCGTCGATTCAATATCTTTCGGTCGCTCCACCGGCGTGTTCAGAATATCGGCGAGGAACTGCAGGAACCAATCGTTCTTCACCATGCCGCCGTCGACACGAATTACCGACGGCGTCACGCCGTCGTCTGCCATCGCGGATAGCAAGTCGGCTGTCTGTAACGCCACCGCCTGCAATGTCGCGGTCACAATGCGTTCCCGGTTGGAACCGCGCGTAAGTCCAAACACTGCGCCGCGCGCATACGGATCCCAATACGGCGCACCGAGGCCGGTAAAAGCCGGTACCACCACGACGTCTTCGACCACCCCGGTCGCCACGGCAATCGCTTCCGACTCCGGCGCGCTATCAATCAGCTGCAGCTCATCGCGAAGCCATTGCATGGCCGATCCGGCAACGAACACGCTACCTTCTAGGCCATAGGCCACCTTGCCATCGAGACGGCTGGCGACAGTGGTCAACAGTTGGTTTTCCGAGATCGGCGCATCATCGCCCGTATTCGTCAGCACAAAACAGCCGGTGCCGTAGGTACTCTTACTCATGCCCGGCTCGAATCCTGCCTGACCGATAAGCGCCGATTGCTGATCACCAGCAACACCGCGAATAGGGATCGGCGCGCCAAAGTGCCCGCTCCCGGCTACGCCATAATCGGCGGCGCAATCGCGCACGTCGGGCAATACCGAGTGCGGGATGTTCAACAACTGCAACAAGTCGTCATCCCAGGCTTGCGTACGAATATTGAATAACAACGTGCGCGACGCGTTGGTGGCGTCCGTTGCATGCACCGCACCGTCGGTAAGTCGCCAAATGAGAAAACAATCAATCGTGCCGATGGCCAGCCGACCTGCGTCGGCCAGTTCGCGCGCACCTTCGACGTGATTCAGAATCCAGGCGATCTTGGTACCGGAAAAATAGGGATCGAGGCGCAGGCCCGTTTTCTCGATAACGTCACGCTCGACGCCGTCACCGCGCAACTGCTCACAGACATCCGCGGTGCGCCGGTCCTGCCAAACGATGGCGTTGTAAAGACACTCGCCGGTCTGCCGGTCCCACGCGACCGTGGTTTCGCGCTGGTTGGTGATACCGATCGCGGCAATATCGCCAGCCTCGATACCGGCCTTCTGTATAACCGCGTTGCTAACCTCGACCACGGCCGACCAAATCTCTTCCGGGTCATGCTCTACCCAACCGGGTTGCGGGTAATGTTGTTCGAACTCCTTTTGTACGCTGGCAACGACGTTCGCTTGGTGGTCGTAAATCACGCTACGAGTGCTGCTGGTACCTTCATCGATCGCAAGAATGTAGGGCTGGCTCATGATGCTCTCTCCCGGCTATCGTAGAGCGGATTGCGAAGGGACATTTTGCGCCCTGCGTCAGTCGGATACGCCAGCTCACGCTGACCGGCGGCGATGTTCTCAATTTTCTCCAACATCGGTGCCGGCCATGGCGCGACCCGGCGCTCGGCAAGATTTACGTGCAAATTAATCCACTCACAGGTCGCCGCAATGAAGCCCTCCGTGGCATGCACTAGATGCTGAAACTGGTGAATACCCTTATCGCTGTAGGCAAGCACCTGCGAGGTGACGAAGAAAGGATCGTCCAGACGTAACTCCTGGCGATACATGACGTGTGCCTCAACGGCAAAGGTCGACGACAACTGTTTGCGAATATGTTCTTCGGTAATGCCAAACATTGCCCACAAGGTATCAATTCCGAGATCGAACGCGAGCACGTAGTAAGCCACGTTCATATGTCCATTCACGTCGATCCATTCGGGCAGCACTTTACCCCGATAGACTTCGATGCCTTCCACATTTGCCGTATCAGTCAATCTTAATCCTCTTGCAGCGCCGCCACATTGCGAAACAGCTCCAGTGCTTCAGGATTGGCCAGCGCCTCGGTATTTTTTACTGCCTCACCATGCACGACCGATCGCACCGCGAGTTCCACGATCTTGCCGCTTTTGGTTCGTGGTATCTCATCGACCGCGACGATCTTCGAGGGCACATGCCGTGGCGTCGCACCGGCGCGAATGACCTGCCGAATATCGCTTTGCAACGCATCGTCGAGTTTGACGTCATCACGCAATACGACGAACAACACCACTCGCACATCGTCGTTCCAACTCTGACCAATTGCGATGCTTTCCACCACACGGTCGAGCTTCTCCACCTGTCGATAAATTTCCGCAGTGCCGATTCTTACGCCGCCGGGATTCAGCACCGCATCCGAACGCCCATGAATGATCATGCCGCCGCTACTTTTTAGCTCCGCAAAATCACCGTGCGCCCAGATTCCTGGGAAGCGCTCATAGTAGGCCGCTCGGTACCGTGCGTTGTCCTGATCATTCCAAAATTTTACCGGCGTTGATGGAAACGGCTTGGTGCAGACCAACTCGCCTTTTTCTTCGCTCACGCTGTTGCCGTTAACATCGAAAATCTCCACCGCCATGCCCAATGCACGACACTGTAATTCGCCACGGCGCACCGGCAATAGCGGATTCGAAATGGCGAAGCACCCCAACAAGTCGGTGCCACCTGCGATGGAGCCGAGCAACACGTCCGCTTTCACCGCATCGTAAACAAAGTCGAAACCCTCAGGCGCCAGCGGCGAGCCAGTGGACAGCACCGTGCGTAGACCGCTCAGATCAAATTCATCCGTTGGCCGCAAACCAGACTTCTCGAGTGCTGACAAATACTTCGCGCTGGTACCAAAAATGCTCACGCCTTCACGCTCCGCCATCCGCCACAGCATGCGCCCTTCATCGACAAACGGCGCGCCATCAAACAACACCAGACGTGCGCCGCACAGCAATCCGCTCACCAGCCAGTTCCACATCATCCAGCCACAGGTGGTGAAGTAGAACAGGTGATCCTCAGATTTGACGTCGGCGTGCAAACACAGCTCGCTGATATGCTTTAGTAACGTGCCACCATGACCATGAACGATGCATTTCGGCACGCCAGTAGTGCCCGATGAATACATGATGTAGAGCGGATGATTGAATTGAACCGGTGCAAATTGAAGTGGCGCCGGCTCACGCGTCAGCGATTCCCAGGTGACACATTGCGCAGCGTCCATCGGCAATTCGTTGACGAACGATACCGCAACCACGTGTTCGATCGAAGCGATGCCCGAGACGATTCCATCAACCACCGGCCGGCAGTCAATTTGCTTGCCGTTATAAAAATACCCGTTGGTTGCAAACAGCACCTTCGGTTCGATTTGCCCGAACCGATCCACCACCCCGGTAACACCAAAATCGGGAGAGCATGACGACCAAATCGCGCCAATGCTGGTCGCCGCTAGCATCGCGACGATCGCTTCAGGGCAATTGGGTAAGTAACCGGTAACGCGATCGCCTTTGGCCACGCCCAGATCTCGCAGGCCAGCTGCCAATGCCCCGACCTGTGCGCGAAGCTCATCGCGTGAAAGCTCGCGGCGGCTACCATCTTCGCCGCAAAACACTAGCGCCGTCTCACTACCGGTGTGGCGCAACAGGTGCTCGGAAAAATTGAGATAGCTGCCAGCAAACCAGCCGGCATCCAGCATGTCCTCTTCGCGCTCGATCACCGCTTCCGGCGTATCGCGCCACTCCACCACACCAAACTCACAGATCGCGGACCAGAATCCCGGCAGATCGCTGATCGACCATTGATATAATTCGTCGTAGTTGTCGAAGCCTTGCCCGCGCATAAACAGGTTCATCGCGGATGCATCGGTGCGTGTGTTATCCGGCCGCCATATCACGGGGTTAGCGACTTGATCGTTCAAAACGGTACGCCCACCGCCTTACAGAGGAATCGCATGTAGTCAGTGCCAGCAATAAAACTCGACTCAACACGTCGTTGGAATTGCTTCGACAAACAATCGGCCACGTCAAATTCGCGCACCGCTATGAAGCTCTTGCGCTTAATGTCTTCGATCATCGGATGGTCTTTGTCGAATCCTTTAGGTGGTCGAATCAACGTGTCACCACCGAGGTCAAACTGCCGGCGAAACGTTCGATCGCCGACAATTCGCTGCCATTTGGCAGGGTGTGCGGCGATACGCTCACGAATGTTGCGCAGTGGTTCAGAATCCGGTCGCCACATACCGACTCCGACGAATACACGCTCCGGATCGACGTGCACGTAATACCCCGGTGAATGCACATCCCTGGCACGTTCATGTCGAAACTGAATGCCAATATTGGTCTTGTACGGCGTCTTGTTCTTGCTAAACCGCGTATCACGATAGACACGCATCAACGATCCACCCATCCGTGTCGCCTGCGCCACGAAATGCGGCGCGATCTCATCCAACGGGTCCTGCATGGAATCAATGAAGCGCAGCGCTACGTCAAGTACCTGCTCGTCGTAGCGCGACTTATTGGCTTTAAACCACTCGCGGTCATTGTTGGCCGCCAGCTCGGTAAGAAATTGCAGCGTCTCGGGTTCGAATCCGGTGTACCGCGTTTTGCCCATCAGCAGTTGCTCGTACCCGCTTCCGGATGCGGGAACATATCCGACTCATCCTCACCGTCGCGGGGCGCGAGGCAGGCAAAATCTTTTTCGACTAAGATTTTCAACACCTCACCATCCGCCAGGCGTGTTTCACCATCGATAGATACTTGCTCCGAATTCGCCCACGCCAGCACCACGGATTCTGGCAAGCGGATTGTGATGGCATTGTCGGAAAAAAAGGCGCCTGGCGTTACGCTCGCTGGGCTGCTTTCTACCGCGTAACCAAACGCGCGCCCGCCGGGAAATCCGGTGGAAGCCTGCACCACACCGCTGTCACGAAGTGTGTCCACTTCGCCCCGTTCGAGGCGCAAGCGCACCGAATTGTCTCGAATTCTAAGTTTCACGGAAACGTCTTATTGTTAGTGTGTTTCAGGCGCAATTAAATCATGAAATGCGGCCCGGACCGAGCCCATTGACGTGTCAATTCGAACTCATTCCGCCAAATTGTGTAATTACGATCGCAGGCTCAATAGAGCCTCTTCACGACGCCGGCAGCGTCGTGCATTAGCCGAGTCCTTTGATGCTCACACGCCGCAGCGGCGAGTGTTATTCGGCGATGACGTTTTCGGCTTGCGGGCCCTTTTGGCCCGTTGTCACTTCCATCGTCACGCTCTGGCCTTCCTTGAGCGTCTTGAAGCCTTCCATTTGAATCGCGCTGTGATGGACGAACACATCCTGCTCACCTTCACGCTCGATAAAACCAAACCCTTTATCGTCGTTGAACCACTTGACGGTCCCCGAAACTCTGTCACCTGCCATGTCTACCTCGTTCTCACAAGCCGCCTGTCGGCGGCGCAATGCCGATCATAGTACGCCTTCTCGCGCACCCTCGCTATGCTAAAGGCGGCGTTGAACGTAATGCGGGCCTAAGTTTTTGACGTCATTGCAGCCGAGCAACGCCAGCGTGCGCTCAACCTCCGCACGCAACAGCGTGAGCGCGCGTTCAACCCCCGGTTGGCCGCCCGCTGCAAGCGCATACAAGTACCCTCGCCCGATGCTGCACGCGTTAGCGCCGAGCGCCAATGCTTTGACGACGTGATTACCGCGCCGGATACCGCCGTCGCAGATGATTTCCAATCGATCACGCAGCGCATCGGCAATCGGCGCGATGCAATCGACCGGCGCTGGCGCCGATTCCAATTGACGGCCGCCATGATTCGAAATCATGACCGCATCGACACCGCTGTCGGCGGCGCGTCGACAGTCGGCGACAGTTTGCACGCCCTTGATGACCAATTTGCCGCGCCACTTGTCGCGCAACCATTCAACATCGTCCCACGTCAGTGAACGCTCCAACTCCCGTTCAATATACGTCCGCGCCCCGGCTTCAAGGCCCGCAGCAGCCGCCTCACTGGAGGTCACGTTGACCATATCCAGATCTTTGCGAATCAACGCGCGTGCCAGCCATCCCGGATGGCGGAGAAAGCTCGCCACTTGCCGCAGTCGCGATCTCGGCGGCGCCGAAAAGCCGTACACAAAATCACGTTCTCGGTTGCCGGCGACCGGCGTATCCACGGTTAGCGCCAATGCCGCATAGCCGGCCGCTTCGCAGCGCGCCAACCATTCTTCAGTAAGGGCTCGATCTTTGAACACGTAAAGTTGATACATCAGCGGAGTCGAACCTGCCGCCGCCGCTGCGTCTTCGATCGTCGTCGTGCCGAGGGTCGAAAGACCGTAAAACATGCCGAATTGACTCGCCGCTCGAGCAACCGCGGGTTCGCCGTCGCCGTGAAATAGCCTCGATGCCCCGGTCGGCGCGATCATTACCGGCCAGTCTACATCTCGACCTAACACCGTTGTGCTGGTTCGAATAACGCTTGAATCTGACAATTGCGACGGCAGCAATTCATACTCATCAAACGCGTTGGTGTTGCGACGCAACGTGACTTCGTCGTCGGCACCACCATCGAGGTAATGAAATACCGGTTCCGGCAACCGCTGCCTCGCGATCGCTCGAAAATCCATCAGGTTATTGCATTTGTCGATACGCACGCGGCGAGAATATCACGGCTGGCACTGTTACCATTGCCGCCCACGAAGCTCGACCAAGCCCCGATGAAGACCCCACGAATCCCACATAACGATCGCGCTGTCGCACGTTGGCTGCTGATCTGCTGTGCATTGGTGTTCTTTATGATCGTGTTAGGCGGCTTTACACGTCTAACGGGCTCGGGGTTATCGATGGTGGACTGGCGACCGGTGGTCGGCTGGCTGCCACCATTGACGGATGCCGCCTGGCAAGAGAGTTTTGCGGCTTACCAGCAGTCGCCGGAGTTCCAAAAAGTGAATTCCGACATGGATGTCGCTGGGTACAAGAAAATATTCTGGCTGGAGTATCTGCACCGACTGTTAGGCCGAATTATTGGCCTGGTCTTCATCGTGCCCTTCATCTGGTTTGCCGCCCGCGGCGTTATCGCCAGACGCGATTGGCCGAAGTATTTATTGATGTTCGTACTCGGCGGCCTGCAAGGCGTTCTTGGCTGGTACATGGTTAAAAGTGGATTGGTTAATGACCCACACGTAAGCCAATACCGGCTTACCGCGCACCTCTCCGCCGCCATTTTGATCTACGCCTATATGTTTTGGGTTGCGCTATCGTTGCTGTATCCAAAAACCGGTCCACGCCATCCCTGGTTCGGACGTACCGCAGCGTTAGTGGCGCTGATTTTGTTCACGGTCGTATCCGGCGGTTTCGTCGCCGGACTTAAAGCAGGCCACATCTACAACACATTCCCGATGATGGGTAATGACTGGATCGCACCGGGTGCGCTCGCACTCGACCCGCTCTGGCGCAATATCACCGAAAACCCAGTCACAGCACAGTTCGACCATCGACTGCTCGCGATTACCACGTTTGTGCTGATCGTAATTTATTTTATTCGCGCCCGCCGGCAGGGATTCTCGGCACGCGCGTTCAAAGCCACCAAGGCGCTGTTGCATTCTGCGGTGTTGCAGGTGGCGCTCGGCATCACGACGTTACTGATGAGCGTACCGATCCTGCTCGGCGCGATGCATCAAGCGGTGGCGATCGTGTTATTTACGTCTGGGTTTTTCTTGTTGCACAGTCTGCGCTCGACCGACGACGCGTCAGACTTCAGTTAGCCAACCGTGCGTATCGGCAGCGTTGCCGTATTGAATCGACTGCAACGCGTCGCGCAATTTTCGCGCATTGGGACCAGGCTCACCATCACGCACCGGGATCGACTCACCGCGATGCACCAGCTCGCCCACCGACGACAATGTCGCAGCGGTTCCGGATAAGACTGCCTCATAGCTGGAGACTTTCTCGATGAGCTCGTCAACCGTAAAGGTGCGCTCGTCAATGCGATAACCGAGATCCTTTGCCAGGGTCAGAATGGAATCCCGCGTCATGCCATGTAAGAACGACGAATCCAGTGACTTAGTGATGATCTCGTCATCACTGATCAACAAGAAATTTGCCGCGCCGGTTTCCTGCACATCGCCGCCGGGACAAAACAGGACTTGGTCAACACCGTGCTCGGCTTTGGCGTCAAGGGTCGGCCCAAGCGCGCCGGCATAGTTGCCGCCTGTCTTGGTACTGCCCAGCTGCTCGGTTGATCGCGAACGCTGGTCTTCGACCAACAACTTCAGGGTTGAGGCTCCACCGGCAAAATAATCACCCACCGGCGACGCCAATACATACAACATCGCTTCTGTCGACGGCGCCGCAGCGGCGCCGATATTCGGCAACGTCCCGATTAAGGTGGGCCGCAGATACAGAGAACTTGGCGGTTCTGGAATTTCATCGCTGACGTGGCGCACGATACCGATAACCATATCCGCAAGTTGCTCTGCATCAGGAATCGGTAGGCGCAGCGATTGCGCACTGCGCTGCATTCTCGCCACATGATCATGCAGGCGGAAGATTCGCGCTGTGCCGTCGCTCCACTTGTACGCCTTGAAGCCTTCGAAACACGTGCTGGCATAGTGAAAAACGTGCGCGGCCGGGTGTAATTTAATGGGTGTTAGTGGCTTGACGCTATGCGCCTGCCAGGTGCCATCGGAAAACTCAGCGACCGCGAAGTGGTCGCAGAAAACGGTGCCAAACTGGGCCATGAAAATTCTAATCGAGACTAAAATTTAGGGTGCGACACTGTGCATCAAAAGCTCGGCGGTGTACAGGCTGAAATGAGCTCGCAAGGATCGGCGCCAACGTTACGAAATTGGTGTGGCTGATCGCTCTTAAAATAGTAGGCATCACCCGCTGTGAGCACAGCGGTCTGATCGGCGACGGTCACTTCCAACCGACCCGACAGCACGATGCCGCACTCCTCACCTTCGTGCCGAATCGCGTGGCTACCGGTCCCCGCCCCGGGTTGATAACATTCTTTCAGTAACTGGATCGCGCGGTTGCGCAGATGCGATCCGACCTGACGGTACGACACACCACCGTCGGCAATTTCGGTTAACTCGTCGGCGCGAAAAAACAGTCGGTCAGCGAACTCCAAGTCGTCCGAAAAAAACTCGCTCATACTGATCGGAATCCCATCCAGCACCTTCTTCAACATGCTGACGGTCGGATTGAGTTTGCCGGCTTCGATCTGAGAAATCGTCGCATTGGCCACACCGGAGACCCGTGCCAACTGGCGCTGCGAAATTCCAAGGCGACTGCGGATCTCGCGCAATCGCTGCCCGGTTTGCTGATCCATACCGAATACCCTGATTAGTGTTTACTAAGATAAACATTTTGCCGGCCGTAGCTATAAGAATCAATAAGTTAGTGATCACCAGCTAACGAATTGTTTAACATACGCCAAATGCATACACTGGTGCGCTGAATTCATCGAAACCCGTTAAAGGAACGCCATGAGTGCCGCCGCCGAAGACATCAATGCGTATTGGATGCCGTTTACCGCCAACCGAGATTTCAAGGCTGAACCGAGGATTATTAAAGGCGCCGAGCGCCATCACTACATTCGCGAAGACGGCACCAAGGTTTACGATTTATTCGCCGGCCTGTGGACCTGCGGCATCGGCCACTGCCACCCAAAAATCGTCGAAGCGGTCCAGCACCAAATCGCCACGCTCGACTACTGCATGCAATTTCAGATGAGCAACAACCGGGCGATCGAACTGGCCGCCCGCGTTACCGACATGGCACCGGACGGCTTCACACAGTGCTTTTTCACTAATTCGGGTTCCGAGTCGGTCGACACCGCGTTAAAAATTGCGCTCGCCTATCACCGCGCCAAAGGCGACGGTCACCGCACGCGTCTGGTGGGTCGTGAAAAGGGATACCACGGTGTGAATTTTGGCGGCATGTCGGTCGGTGGCATGGTCCCCAACCGCAAGGTCTTTAGCGCCAATCTCATTCCAGGCGTCGATCACATACGTCATACCTGGGACCTGTCGCGCAACGCCTTCAGTCATGGGCAACCCAAACACGGCGCCGAGCTCGCCAACGATCTTGAGCAAATCGCCATGTTGCACGATGGCAGCAATATCGCCGCCGTCATCGTAGAGCCGGTCGCAGGCTCCGCCGGCGTGCTGCCGCCGCCGGTGGGTTATCTCGAACGTCTACGAGAAATTTGCGACCAGCACGGCATTCTGCTGATCTTCGATGAGGTCATCACCGCCTTTGGACGTGTTGGCGAAGCGTTCGGCGCAACACGATTCGGCGTGACGCCCGACATCATTACGACCGCCAAACAAATCACCAACGGCACCATTCCGATGGGCGCGGTACTGGTACGTGACGAAGTCTATGAAGCATTTATGCAGGGCCCTCCGCACATGGTGGAGCTCTTCCATGGCTACACCTACTCAGGTCACCCGGTTGCAGCAGCAGCCGGTATTGCGACGATGGACGTCTACGAGTCCGAAGGCACCTTCCAGCAGTCGCGCGAACTGGAGAGCAAATTCGCCGACTTGCTACACACCTTCGATGACCATCCGAAAGTCATCGATGTCCGCAATTTCGGCATGATGGGCTCGGTGGAAATGGCTCCGCGTGAAGGCGCCCCCGGTGCGCGCGGCTTGGAAGTGCACAAGCGTTGTTTCTGGGAAGAGAATGTTGTGATTCGCAACGGCATGGATGCAATGCAATTCTCACCGTTCCTAAATGCCGATTTTAATGAACTTGAAGAGGCCGTTGAGAAAGTTCGTAAAGTCATGGACAGCATCGACTAAGCGCCGGAGATATCAATATGAATGCCACCCCTGCAGAAAACCTCGACAACGCAACCGTTGTTGGCCATTTCATTAACGGCACTGACGTTGCCGACAACGGCCGTACGATGCCGGTCACGAATCCCGCCACCGGCCAGGTGACCCGACAAGTCGCGATGGCGAGTCGCGCTACCGTTGAAGACGCGATTGCGGCCGCCGACGCGGCGTTTCCGGCCTGGCGTAATACACCGCCGGCGAAGCGCGCCAAAGTCATGTTTAAGTTTAAGCAGCTGTTGGAGGAACACGCCGATGCCATCGTTGCACTGCTCACCGACGAACACGGCAAAGTGCTCGACGATGCAGCGGGCGAATTCGGCCGTGGCGTTGAAGTCGTCGACTACGCCTGTGGTATCGCCGAATTGTTGAAAGGTGAACACACCCGCAACGTAGGCCCGAATATCGACAGCTGGTCGGAGTTTCAGCCGCTCGGCGTGGTCGCCGGCATCACGCCGTTCAACTTCCCGGCGATGGTTCCGATGTGGATGTTCCCGATGGCGATTGCCTGCGGCAATACGTTTGTGCTCAAACCGTCCGAGAAGGATCCCAGCGCGCCGCTATATATCGCTAAGTTGCTAACCGAAGCAGGTTTACCCGACGGCGTCTACAACGTCGTTAATGGTGACAAAGAAGCGGTCGATACCTTGCTGGAAGACTCGCGGATTCAAGCGGTGAGTTTTGTTGGCTCGACGCCGATCGCCGAATACATTTACGAGACCGGCACCAAGAATGGCAAGCGGGTTCAAGCGCTCGGCGGCGCTAAGAACCACGCCGTGATCATGCCGGACGCGGATATCGACAACACGGTCAGCGCACTGATGGGCGCCGCCTATGGTTCCTGCGGTGAACGGTGTATGGCGATTTCGGTCGCGGTCTGCGTCGGTGATGACACCGCCGACACCGTGGTCAGCAAGCTGAGCGATGAACTGCAAAACCTCAAGGTTGGCAACGGTACCGACACCACCAATGACATGGGCCCGTTGATCACCGACGTGCATCATCAAAAAGTCCGCAGTTATGTGGATCTGGGCGTCGAAGAAGGCGCCGAGCTGGTGGTCGACGGCCGCACGCTCAAAGTCGATGGCCACGAAGACGGATTCTTCCTCGGCGGCTGCCTGTTCGACAAGGTGACGCCGGAAATGCGCATTTACCAAGAAGAAATTTTCGGCCCGGTGTTATGCGTGGTACGTGCGGATTCACAAGAACAGGCGATGCAGCTGATCAACGATCACGAGTACGGTAACGGTACCTGCATTTTTACTCGGGACGGCGAGGCAGCCCGCTATTTCGCTGACAATATCCAGGTTGGCATGGTCGGCATCAACGTCCCGTTGCCGGTTCCGGTCGCTACGCACAGCTTCGGCGGCTGGAAACGATCGCTGTTTGGTGATTTATTTGCGTATGGGCCTGATAGCGTACGCTTCTACACGCGACGCAAAACCATCACACAGCGGTGGCCGTCAGGCGGTGTACGGGAAAAGGCGCAGTTCTCTTTCCCGAG
Source organism: Pseudomonadota bacterium (assembly GCA_039030375.1). Lineage (GTDB taxonomy): Bacteria > Pseudomonadota > Gammaproteobacteria > Steroidobacterales > Woeseiaceae > UBA1847. The sequence goes on from JBCCEH010000009.1 coordinate 95,289, forward strand.
CAATCAATAAGACGTAGAGGGCAGATACATGAAGAATTTGAGAGTCGCGGTCGCCGCGATGCTGGCGTTGCCGGTGACGGCCATTTCGCAGGATATCGCCACCGAAGCCAGCGTCGAGCAAGTTGCTGACGGCATTTACCTGATCGGCGGCGCCAACGGATTTAGTTCAAATATCGCGCTGCTGGCTGGCGATGAACACGTCTTGCTGATCGACAATGGTATGGCACCGCTCGGTCCGGATCTGATGGCCACCATCGAAGAGTTGGCCGGTAGAGCCCCCGACTTCATCGTGAACACCCATCACCACGGCGACCACGTCGGCAATAATGCAGTCTTCGCTGACGACGGCACGTTAGTTTTCGCGCATGAGAATCTGCGCAAGCGAGTGGTGATCGATCCGACTGCCGCTGGCGGCCAAACAGGCATTCCCACCATCACCTTTCACGATGAGATCCGTTTTCATGTGAACGACAATCAGGCTCAGGTTATCCACATGCCTGCCGCGCATACCGATGGCGATGCTATCGTGTTCTTTAAGAAGAAGAACGTCATCGACGCCGGCGACATCATGTTCAATTATCTGTTCCCGTTCATCGACCTCGATAGCGGTGGCACGGTCGCCGGCTACATTGCTGCACAACAGAAAATGGTCGACATGTCGGATGAAGAAACCAAGATTATTCCTGGTCATGGTCCATTGGCGAGCAAAGCCGATATGGAGGCCAACCTGGCGACATTGGCGGAAGGCTCAAAGCGTGTGCAGGCGCTCGTTGATGACGGCAAGAATCTGGCGGAGATTCAAACTATCAACCCACTCGCGGATTTTCATGACACGTACAACTGGGGCTTCATCACCACCGAACGCATGACCGCAACGTTCTATCGCGACATCACTGGAAAAACCGAATAAGCCTTACGGAACCCAATATGGATACCAAACAAATCGCTGAGTTCGTCAACACCACCTGGGACGACTCCATCATTCCCATGCTGTGCGACTACGTAAAGATTCCGAACAAGTCGCCGATGTTCGATGCCGACTGGGAAGAACACGGCTATATGGAAGACGCCGTGCAGATGCTCGAGGCGTGGTGCAAAGAACAGCCGATTAACGGTATGGAAATCGAAATTGTCCGCATCGAAGGCCGCACGCCGGTGCTGTTTATCGACATTCCCGGGCAGTCCGATGACGTCGTGTTGCTGTATGGCCACTATGACAAGCAGCCCGAATTTACCGGCTGGGATGACGATCTCGATCCGTGGACACCGGTTATCAAAGACGGCAAGTTGTACGGCCGCGGCGGCGCCGACGATGGGTATTCGACCTTTGGGTCGCTTACCGCGATTCGCGCCTTGCAAGAACAGGGTATTCCGCACGCGCGCTGTGTGGTGCTGATCGAAGGCTGCGAAGAGAGCGGCAGTTTCGATCTGCCCTACTACATCGATATGCTCGAAGACCGTATCGGCACGGTCAGCCTGGTGGTATGCCTGGATGCCGAATGCGGGAATTACGATCAGCTTTGGTGCACGACCTCACTGCGCGGCAACCTCACCGCCAACTTGCGCGTCGATGTGCTCACCGAAGGGGTCCACTCCGGCGGTGCTGGCGGCATTGTGCCGAACAGCTTCCGAATTCTGCGTCAGTTGCTCGGCCGAGTCGAAGATGAGCAAACCGGTCAACTCAAACCCGATGCATTGTTTGTCGATATTCCAGAACAGCGCACGGAGCAAGCCAAGAAAGCGGCGGAAACTTTAGGCGAGACGGTCTACGAGAAATACCCGTGGGCAGTGAATTCAGCAACGCCGAGTGAATCGCCCTATGAACTGTTGCTCAACAACACCTGGCGACCGACCTTGAGCGTCACCGGCGCCGATGGGCTCCCAGCTATTGCGAATGCAGGCAACACGCAGCTGCCTTACAACGCCATCAAACTGTCGTTTCGATTACCGCCGACCTGCGACGCCGAAGCCGCTGCTGCGGCCATCAAAGACACGTTCGAGAGTGACACACCGCAGCTCTCCGAAGTCAGCTTCGAAGCCGACTCCGCAGCCGATGGTTGGAGCGCGCCGATTATTGCCAAGTGGCTCGAAGATTCGATGAACACGGCGTCCGAGGCGTATTTTGGTAAGCCGTCACTCTATATGGGAACCGGCGGCACCATTCCGTTTATGGGCATGCTCGGCGAGAAGTTTCCTGAGGCGCAGTTTCTGGTTACTGGATTGCTTGGACCGAATTCGAACGCACACGGTCCGAATGAATTCCTGCACATTGAAACCGGCAAGCGGCTCACGTCATGCGTTGCACAGGTTTTGGCTGACCACTACAACCGCTAGACCGAAAATGGAAATCGTTGCGCGCAGCTACCTGTAACATCCTGGAACGTGCGAACTCTGGACCAACGCCGAGCTACGTCTTTGCTGGAGCTGTCAGACCGAGTACCAGGGCGACCGATAGCGAGGGCCGACGCTAGGACTGCCGGTAGGTGAGCGCGGTAATCTGCTCCGAGATCAAACCAATTAAAAAGATGATCACCGCGACGCTCATCATCAGCGCACTCATATTGGTAAACCGCCCGGCGGTAAGAAACGTATAGGCATACCAACCCAGGCCTGTCGCAAAGAAAACGCCACTGACCGGTAAGAATATTTTTAGCGGCGAATACAGCGTCGCGATCTTAAAGATAATCACGAAGAACCGAATCCCATCTCGAATCGGTCGTATGTGGCTTTTGCCGACTCGTTCCGCGACCGGGACCGGCTCAAAGCACACCGGAAAACCCGAACGCAAGAACGCCATCGTGATCGTGGTCGGGTAGGAAAATCCATTCGGTAACAAATACAGAAACTGGCGGAATAGGTCGGCGCGAGCAATTCGAAATCCGGACGTAAGATCGGAAATCCTAGTGTGCGTCAGACGCGATGCAATTTCGTTGTAAATCCCGTTCGCGAACAGTCGACCAATGCTGGCATGCGCAACCGAGTCGCGTGCACCGACCGCCATGTCATAGCCCTCGTCGATCTTCTTCAGCAACGTTCGAAAGTGTCGCGCGTCGTGTTGCCCGTCGCCATCCATAAACGCGAGCAATTCGCCGGTCGCCGCTCGGGCGCCACTCTTGACCGCGGCGCCATTGCCCATGCTTTGCGGATGCGTCACCACTCGAGCGCCTGCTGCCGCTGCCGCCTCCGCCGTGTCGTCGGTCGAGCCGTCGTTGACGACGATAACTTCGGCTTCGGGAAACTCCTCGCAGGCAATCTTGACAACGTCGCCGATGGCGCCGGATTCGTTTTTTGCCGGAATAATGATCGAAAGTTTGGTCACGTCGGAATTGTCACCCATCGTTGGTCACTCTCACAACATCTACGTACTTCTCTAGCCGCTGCAGCTCGCGATGCCATGCCCAGGCTCGCAATGGCTGTATTGGTGCGCTTTGGCGCGCCTGCCCGATGAACGCCATCGCCGCATCGAAGTCTTTCGCCGCCACCAGCGCTGTCACCATCATCGAGTTGAGCTCCGACGACGGCCGCCAATCCATCGCCTGTTCAAGATGCCCGATCGCCCGCGGCAGGTCGCCATAGCGCAACGCGATACTGGCGAATAGCCGCTGGTGATACTGGTTGTAAATCGGATCCGCCACATAGCGCGGATTTTGGCGCAGTTTTTCAGCCAGTCGGATCACCGTATTCACGTCCACGCCGTTACATTCACCGGCCAGCGCCGTATCCGCGAGATCGCCGAGCATGCGGCCTGCCGAATAGGTAAATGTCACCGAGCCAAGTTCATTGCCGACTCTTTCGATTAACGGTCCTTGCTCGCCGGTGGGTGAGTGTTTGCAACTCAGGTTCAACACCTGAATGCGCAGATACGCATGCTCGGGCCGCATGTCCGCCATACTATTCAACATCCGGGCCGCTGAGTCCGGCCCCGATTCGGTCAATTGCAGACTCGCGAGGCCCGTAATGGCGCGCACCGAGGTGGGATAGTGAACCGCCCAATAGCGCGATGCGAATGACGGATCGCCCCAAATCGACGCGAACGAGTGCAGAAAATAGGCGTTGATGAGAATCAATGCACTCAGCGCGGCGACGCCGGCACGCCACTGCCGGTGGTTAATCGCCCACACGCCCAGCGCAAACACCGGCCCGATGATCGGCAAATAGTTGCGGTGTTCGAAATAAAACTCGAGCGGAATCACCGTTGACTCGAGGAGATGACCACCAAGAAACCACAGCACTGCGAACGCGAACAAGGGATAGCGCCGCCGCCAGATCAGGGCGGCTACCGCGACAAACAACCATGCGACGACCGCGATTAGCGTGCGCGGTTGCCACAGATTACGCACGACATCGACATCAGTCTGGTAGATACCCAGCGTCTGCGGCAATGCCACGACCGCCTTATACAAATAGGACCACAGTACGCCCGCTTCCGTTAACAATCGCTCCGTCCCGCTGTAGCCGCGGCGCGCCAGCGTCACTTCAGAATATAAGCCTCGCGTCACCAAGTACGCAGCGATTAAGACCAGCGGCACGACCAGACATACGCCGCAAAACAGTCGCCAGCGCTTGGCGTCATAGTGGGTCAGCACCGGCAGAATGGTAAGCTCCAGCACCAGCACGTATACCGGCAACAGCGCTCCGGTCTCCTTGGTCAGTGTTGCCAACAAGGTCATTACGCCAAGCACCGCCGCCATACCAATCAACGGCCATTGATGCTGCTGCGTTAGCCGGGTGCGTAACCACAGGTAGCCGTTGATGCCCACCAACACGAACAATGCGCTCAGTGTCGTCATCCGCTGCACGATCAGCAGCGACGACGTTGCCAGCAGCGGCATCACCACCCACAACCCCGCCACGCAAACAGCGATAAGCTGTGCGCGATACGGTGACAACGGTTTCGCCAACTGCATTGCCAGCAAGGCCACCAGGACGGCATTCAGCAGATGAATGGCAAGATTGACACCCAGGAACGCTTCGGGATTCTCATCCCAGTGTTCGGCTTGCATTGCAAAGGTAGCTAACGCGATTCCACGCCCGAGCGGCCCGGCTTCACCGGCGAGAACGAAATCAAGACCGGTCGATGCGTCGTCAACCCACGACAGATCATCCAGATTGGCGGTATCGTCGAGATGAAATCCACCGCTGAGCGCCGGTCGGTAGCAGAAGAACGCAAGTAGCAGGATGAGTGCGAAGCCGGCCAGCGCGAATCGCCCTTGTTTTGATCGAATGTCGATCACCGGGCGATCAGGACGTCAGCATAATCATGATGCCGGCCGCGACAGCTGACCCGATTACACCGGCGACGTTCGGCCCCATCGCATGCATCAGCAAGACGTTTTGTGGATTCGACTCCAAACCGACTTTGTTTGCGACGCGTGCCGCCATCGGCACCGCTGAGACACCGGCCGCACCGATCAGCGGGTTGATATTCATCGACGAGAAACGATTCATCAGTTTCGCCATGATGACGCCACTGGCCGTACCAATCGCAAACGCGACCATGCCGAGGGCCAGGATGCCAAGTGTACTCTCCTGCAGAAACGCCTCGGCGCTAAGCTTGGAACCCACCGCAAGGCCCAGAAAAATAGTGACGATATTGATCAGTGCGTTTTGCGTCGTTTCTGACAGTCGATCTACCACGCCGCACTCGCGCATTAAGTTGCCGAAACAAAGCATGCCGAGCAGCGGCGCGGCACTTGGCAGCAACAGTGCCACCAACAGTAATAACAATAAGGGAAAAACAATCCGTTCAGCGCGCGACACCTCGCGCAGCTGCACCATTTCAATCTGGCGTTCTTGCTCGCTGGTCAACGCACGCATAATTGGCGGCTGAATCAACGGTACCAGCGCCATATACGAATAGGCGGCAACCGCGATCGCGCCAAGCAGATTTGGCGCAAGCTGACCGGCCACATAAATTGCGGTAGGGCCGTCAGCGCCGCCGATTATGCCGATTGCCGCCGCCTCTTTGACCGAAAAATCCATCCAGCCGAGCTGCGTCAATCCAAGCGCGCCGAGAAGCGTCGCGAAGATTCCAAACTGAGCCGCAGCACCTAGGAACAAGGTACGAGGATTGGCAAGCAGCGGCCCAAAATCGGTCAGTGCGCCGACACCCATAAAAATAATCAGCGGAAACACGCCGTTCTCGATGCCGACCGCGTAAGTCAGCGCCAGTAACCCGTTACCCGTGGCGATTTCCGCACCCGGAATATTGGACAGCAAACCACCAAAGCCAATAGTGACCAACAGTAACGGTTCGAATTTCTTCGCGATTCCGAGGTAGAGCAGTCCGAGGCAAACGAGCAACATCACCGTTTGTTTCAGCGTGATCAGGTGCAAACCCGATTCCAGCCAAATTTGCTCGATGAGCGCCATCGCTAGTCGAGGCTCACCAGCGCATCACCCACTGCAACGACATCCCCAACCGCCACATGCACCGCGGTAACCGTGCCGTCGGCCGGCGCGACAACCTCAGTTTCCATCTTCATCGCCTCGACAACCAGTAGCGGTTCGCCGGCGGTTACCGTATCGCCGGGCCCGACGTTTACTTTGAATACATTACCAGCAAGTACCGCCGCAACCGCGTTACCTGTCGCCGGTGCCGCGGCTGTCGCCGGCATAACTTGGGTTACCGCGCCGCCCTCCGCAACTACCACGTCGAAGGTCTTGCCGTTCACGCTGACCGAATACGACGCTGCGCCACTCGCTGCCGCCGTTGGTGCACTCGCCGCAACCTCACCGGTCGGTTCCGGCTCGAATGCCGACGGATCATCCCGATGCTCTAAGAAGCGCAGCCCGATTTGTGGAAACAATGCATAAGTCAGTACATCGTCAACCTGGTCATCGGCAAGACGGAGGTTCATCACGCTGGCATGAGCCTTGAGTGCTTCGGTTTGCTCTTCGAGCTCGGGCTCTAATAGGTCAGCCGGACGACACGTGACGGGGTCGGCACCCGCCAGAACGCGCGACTGCAATTCTGCATTGACCGGCGCCGGCGTTGCGCCGTAGTCACCTTTGAGGACGCCCTCGGTTTCTTTAGAAATCGTTTTGTAGCGCTCACCCGACAAGACGTTAATGACCGCCTGGGTACCGACGATTTGCGATGTCGGCGTCACCAGCGGCAGCATGCCCAAGTCTTCGCGAACGCGCGGTATCTCTTCGAGCACCTGGTCGAGCTTATCGCCGGCATTTTGCTCTTTCAGCTGACTCTCTAAGTTGGTCAACATGCCACCGGGCACTTGTGCCACTAAGATGCGCGAGTCAACGCCGCGCAATCCGCCTTCAAACTGCGCGTATTTTTTGCGGACCTCGCGAAAATGTGCGGCGATTTCCTCGAGCAAATTCAGATTTAGGCCGGTAGCGCGATTCGAGCCTTCGAGAATCGCCACCAACGATTCTGTTGGCGTATGCCCGTAGGTCATACTCATCGAGGAGATTGACGTATCGACATTGTCGATGCCGGCCTCCGCTGCTTTTACGCAGGCTGCTGTCGACATCCCGGTTGTGGCATGGCATTGCATATGAATCGGGATATCGAGTGCTTCTTTCAGTCGCGTGACTAACTCGAAGGCAACGTAGGGATTCAGCAGCCCCGCCATGTCTTTGATGGCAATGGAGTGCGCACCCATATCCTCGACCTGACGTGCGAGATCGACCCACAGATCGATCGTATGCACCGGACTGACCGTATATGAGATGGTGCCCTGCGCATGTTTGCCCACCGCCAAAGTTGCCTTGATCGCGGTTTCCAGATTGCGCATATCGTTCAGCGCATCAAAAATTCGGAATACGTCAACGCCATTAACGGCCGCGCGCTCGACAAATTTTTCCACCAGATCGTCGGCATAGTGCCGGTAACCAAGAATGTTCTGGCCGCGAAACAGCATCTGCTGCGGCGTATTTGGCATCGCTTCTTTCAGCAAACGAATGCGTTCCCACGGATCTTCGCCGAGATAGCGGATGCAGGCATCGAAGGTCGCGCCACCCCAAGTCTCCACCGACCAAAATCCAACCTGATCCATTTTTTCCGCAATGGGCAACATATCGTCGATACGGACGCGGGTGGCGAGCAGGCTCTGGCTGCCATCGCGTAGCACAACGTCGGTAATCCCAAGAGGATTGATTTCGCTCATATTCGCTCTGTTGAAATGATTATCGCTGGCGATGCTTGGTGATCGCCGCGGAGATGGCCGCGACGGTTTCCTCATCCACCGCGTCGCTGCCTGCCGCGTCAGCCGCGGGCCCCCAATTCTTAAGGAAAGCCGACATAATCGACATCGCAATCACCAAAACCGTCAAAAAAGCGAACACGGTTCCCATGCCGGCGAGCATCAGTGTTATACCCTTATCGATTAGTGTGCTTTCCATCGGGGGGCGATTATACGCGATTGGGCTAAAATCGCTTCATTGGCGTCTGAATCGACATGCGGAAATATCTGACAACAGTCGTGGTATCCGGCCTGGCAATTGCCGCACCGGTGTACGCCGAGGAATCGCCGTCACCGGATCCTGCTGCATTGGCAGCTGCCGATGCTCAAATCCATTCGATTCGTATCAACAACCGAAACATCTTTAACCTCGACGACGAGCGCGAAGACAAATGGCTGTATCGCTGGGCGAACAAGCTGCATATCGTCACCAAGCCTCAGGTTATTGAAAAACAGCTGCTATTCGATGTCGGCGATGCGTATTCGAAACGACTAGCCGAGGAAACCGCACGAATCCTGCGCAGCAAAAAATACTTTTTTGATGCGGACGTCACCGCGAAACCGCGCGACGACGGCAGCGTCGACCTGACCGTCACAACACGCGATGTCTGGACGTTGAAACCCGGCGTGTCGTTTTCCCGCAGCGGCGGCGCCAACAAGTTTGGCTTTGATGTGCGCGAGCTCAATCTGCTGGGTTATGGCGTGGAAGTATTCGTCTCCGGCACCGACAATGTGGACCGCGAGACGCTGTCTTTCGGGTATCGCGATCCACAGTTTCGCAACACGCGAATTCGCACCGGCTTCGAAGTATCGGACAACTCCGACGGACACACCTATTCCGGTTCGGTGATTCGCCCGTTCTACGCGCTCAACACAACCTGGGCAGCCGGTATTCGCGGCCTTGACGATGACCGCCGTACCGCCTACTACTCACTCGGCGATGAAGCGGCCGAATACCAGCATGCGCGCCGATCATTTTCAGCGTTTGGTGGCTGGTCGAAAGGACTGCGCAACGGCTGGGTGCGACGCTACCGTGCCGGCTTCGCCTACGACGACAATGAATTCAGCGCAGTACGCGGTGGCATTTTGCCGGCGGTGATACCCGCCGATCGCACGCTAGCGTATCCGTTTATCAGCATCGAAATTCTCGAGGATGCTTTTGGCACTACCCAGAATAAAAACCAGATCGGACGCACCGAAGACTTCTTCTTAGGCCATCAGCTGTCGGCAACGTTCGGTTACAGCGCCGAAGAGTTCGGCGGCGACCGCGACGCAATCATTTATTCCGCTACGTACAACCACGCGTGGGGGTCCTTAGATAAGACCGCCTTGATAACCAATGCCTGGGTCAGTGGTCGACTGGAAAGCGGTGACACGAAGAATGCGGTGGCCGGCTTGGTGGCTCGGCTGTACATGCAACAGACCGAGAAGAGCAGTTTCTTCGCCTCGATCAAAGGCGTTGCCGGGCATGATCTTGACGACGACAACGTGGTCCTGCTCGGCGGCGACAACGGCCTGCGTGGCTACCCGCTACGCTATCAAAACGGCGAGTCGCGGCTGCTGCTCAGTGTTGAGCAACGCTACTTCTCGGATTGGTATCCGTTTCGGCTGTTCCGTGTCGGCGGTGCCGTCTTCGCCGACGTGGGGCGTGTCTGGGGCGAATCACCGGTACCGGAGCTGGATCAAAAGTGGATGAAAGATGTCGGTTTCGGCCTGCGATTTGCGTCAACCCGATTGGGTTTTCGAAACATGGTTCACTTGGACGTCGCCTTTCCACTCGATGGCGACGATTCGATTGATACGGTGCAAATTCTCTTAGGGTCTAAGCGAAGTTTCTAAGCGGCGAAAAATTTTGGCACAATTCGCCGAATGCGCTCCCGACTTATCGCAACCACCCTGCTCTTGACAGCTGCCTTGGTGTCGCTCGAAGCCTGCGTAACGACGCCGCGAACCGCATTCTCCGACGCTGAAGGCCAAGAATGTGTGGTCTTGCTGCACGGTTTAAATCGCAGCTGGCGTGCAATGCAGCCGATGGCTCAGGCACTTCATGACGCTGGTTACTCAACCGCGAATGTGGATTACCCGTCGCAGTCCGGTGATATCGAAAAACTTGCCGGCCTGGCAGTGTCTACAGGACTCAACGAATGTCGGCGGGCCGGCGCTGATCAGATACATTTCGTGACGCACTCGATCGGCGGCATCCTGTTGCGTTACGCGCACGAAGACTCACCGATTCCCGATTTGGGTCGCGTCGTCATGCTGGCGCCGCCCAATCAAGGCAGCGAGCTGATTGATGTCGCCGGTGAATGGCCGACGATCGACTTGTTCGCTGGCGAAGCCGGACTGCAACTGGGCACCGACGCGGACAGCATCCCGTCACAACTCGGACCGGTGGATTTTGAGTTGGGCGTGATCGCCGGAACCGGCTCGGTCAGCCCCATCATGTCAGCGGTATTGCCGAGCCCAAACGACGGTAAGGTGAGTGTCGCTTCGACTCAGGTCGACGGAATGGACGACTTCTTGGTGATCAAGACGTCACACCGCTATATCACGCAACACGAAGCGGTCATCGTCAATACACAGTCATTCTTGGATACCGGCATGTTCGCTGAAACTCAGGCGAACGCGGGCACTCATTAGCTAATTACAGAACTTTTCTTTTTTGGCGGCGGTATCGGCAATCGTCGCGGCCGCCTCTTCGTCACTGAGGTATTCACGCTCACCGTTGGCGCCGGTGGTATACAGCTGTGGTGCATTGACGTAAGAATCGTAGACTTCTGTGGCTCGCTTGCAAAAGTACGCTTCGGCAGCTTCGCGTTCAGCACGCTGCTCGTCGGTCTCACCGGGAATGGTGCGTTCCGATTTCGACGTTTCGTCAGCGGCGACTTCGTTCAGGCTACCGCCCGACACCCAAACCAGCTGCACGGATACTGCATCTCGATGATCCGGCGTGTCGCTGTAGTGCACTTTTCCCGACTCATCGACCCAGGTGTAGATAGGCTTGGTGGTATCCACAAAGTGCGTATTGCCCTTAGCATCCACCCACTTCCACACGTCTGCCTGCGCGGCACCAGCGAATAGTGTGAACAGCAAAACGAAGCATGATTTCCGTATCATTGAGCGACTCCCTACGATCCGCTAATTATGGGGAAATCGGCCCAAAGTGGCCTGGAATAGCGTCACAGAATTGAACGCGCGTACAACAAACGCTGCACTCGCCAATTCGCTTATTGCTGAGCATCCAGTCGCGCTTCGAGCGCGTCGATCTGTTGCTGCTGCGCCTGAATCACGCGCGTTAACACTGCGACAATGTCCATGCTCGCTAAGCCTTTGCGATCCGCCGTTGCCACCAGATCCGGGACGTCTTCGGCGATGAACCCTACATACGCTTCGTCGCCATCCGCACGATAAGAAAAGTGTACCGGTTCCAATTCGTCCAGCACCGCCATCGCTTCGTCGATCGTCAGTGAGCTGATGTTGTCCTTCTCCGCGCGCGACGAACTATTTACCCATACGCCACCTGCAGAGACGTGAGCGCCACTCGCCATGTGAATCGGATGGACCGGGCGTAATTCGCCGATCCCCACATTGCCGTTGCGATCAATAGTCATTCGGTCCTCGGAACCCGCACCGATGGTCAACGTGTTCGCGCGATTGTGCATGATGTAGCCGGTATCGCCATCGGCCTGAGTAATCATCAGTCCGGCGACGGCGCTGTTGCGATCATGAATTTGCACACTGCCATTCACTTCCAGGCGTTGCTTTGGCTCGATGGTGCCGATCCCGACCTGATTGCCATTATCAAACACTTGTGACGACTCGCCGTCGGATTCTTCTTTAAAACGCACTAGGTAGCCGGGCTTACCTTTGATGCCGCCCGTGCCTGGCGGACCTGCAGGACCTGGAGGACCCGGCGGGCCGGCCGGCCCCGCGGGACCAGCCACCACCGGTACCACCGCCGCAGGCTCATCGTCCGCAACCGGCGCCGCTGGCGGATCGGCGGCAGGCTCAGGTTCGACCACCGCCGCTTCGATCGGCTCCGCGTTAGCAACTGGCGTTGCTTCAACAACGGGCGGCACCGTAGCGGCCGGTTCTGCCGTCACTTCGCCAACTTCCGTAGGCACCGTTTCAGGTTCTGGGGCGACCGTGGCCGACACTACGTCATCGGCATCGGCCTCCGATTCGCCATCCGTCGAGCCCGATTCAACTGGTTCTTCCGACGCCTCGGTAACCGAATCCTCACGAGCAACGCTAGCGATATCCTCGACCAATACGCGCGTCCAGTCGGCGCTGATAAAACCGCTGCTGCCATCATCTAAGGCCACTTCGTTCCAGCCATCTGTAGTTGCAACGAATGGCAGCGAATCGCCTTGTTGCAATCGGCCGACCACCTCAGCACCGGATTCCGGTGCGTTACGAATGTTGACGTAGGATTCGACGTTATCGGCCGGTACGACCGTGTCGGCTAACGTCGCAAAGGGCAGCGCCGCCAGCGCCACAATAAGTAGGATTTTCATAGCCGCCTCCTGAAATGCGGGCCCTCCCTTTGTGCCATAGACCAGGGCATAAAAAAGTGACCTAGTACCGTTACGAGGCGTCTGCTTTTGGCGACGCAGTGCGCCACCAAAACCGTACTATTGGGCAACTTTTCGTGAGTTGCTTTTTTTCAGACGGCGCACAGCCCGGTACCCATCCAATCAACTATAGCTCTGGCCAGAAAGCCACAATCGCCCGCTTCAACGTAAGTAATTCGACTATTTTTCGATGTTTCTCGCGAATTAACGAATATTTTTCTAATATGTCTCGTAATCTTAGATTGGAGCAACCGTCGCATGGACCGTAAAGACAAAGCCATCTTGGATGCGCTGCAGGAAGACTCGACCTTAACGGTCGCCGAGCTTGCTGAACGAATCGGCTTATCGCGTTCTGCCTGTTGGCGTCGAGTCCAGCTCCTCGAAGAACAGGGCGTGATCGGCGCTCGCGTCACTTTGCTCGATCAGGAAAAGCTCGGTCTCAATCTGACTGTATATTCCGCCATTCGTACCCACGAGCACACCGCAGACTGGTTTGATCGTTTCTACAAGATGGTGTCGGCGATGGAGAACGTGATGGAAGTACATCGTCTCAGCGGCGATATCGATTACTTGATTCGCGCCGTCGTTCCGGACATGCGAAGTTACGATGAGATGTATAAAGAAATGATCGCGAAAGTCGACCTGTACGACGTCAGTTCATCGTTCAGCATGGAGACGATCAAGTACACCACCGCACTGCCGCTGCATCACCTCAAGGACTAATACACGTATGGCGCACGAAAACGAATACCCGGAATACTATGTCGATATGCTTGAGCTCATTTGGGGCGACGGTTACATGGCGCCAGGCGGGGCCGGTAACGTCGCGCGGCTGCTCGAGGGTATCGAAACCCAAGGTACCAAGATCTTGGATATTGGCTGTGGCATCGGTGGACCTGCGTTTGAAATGGCAAACACGCACGGCGCCAGCGTGGTCGGTATCGATCTCGAACTGCCACTGATTCAGCGCGCGCAGGCGGACGCCGAGCGACACGGGCTGGCCGATCGTTGCTCGTTCGTGCATGTCGAACTGGGCCCGCTGCAATTCGACGATGAGACGTTTGATATTGTTATCAGTTCCGGCGCGCTCACGCAGACCGAGGACAAGACCGGTATTCTGGCTGACGTTAAACGTATCCTTCGCCCCGGCGGATTTTTCAGCTGCTACGACTGGCTGCGCTCCGGCGAACCCGGCTCTCCATACTCCGACGACATGCAAGAGTGGTTTCGACTGGAAGGCCTAACGTATGCATTGGAAACGCTCGACAGCTACCAAAGAATCATTGAAACCGCCGGTTTTGAGAACGTTGTAGCGATCGACGCAACCGATTGGTATCGCGCCGAATCGCGGCGCGAATACGAACTGATGGCCGGCCCGCTAAACCGCAAGATGGTCGAGATTCTTGGCCAAGAACATGCCGACCACTTCGTCGAGAACTGGCGCGT
>JBCCEH010000010.1:0-108667 GCA_039030375.1 Pseudomonadota bacterium
CCCGTTATCGCTTGGCCAGAACCGCCGGTAATGGCAATAACTGAACCACCCGTTATCGCTTGGCCAGAACCGCCGGTGATCGCACTCACTGAACCACCCGTTATCGCTTGGCCAGAACCGCCGGTAATGGCAATAACTGAACCACCAGTTATCGCTTGGCCAGAACCACCGGTAATGGCACTAACTGAACCACCCGTTATCGCCTGGCCAGACCCACCGGTAATCGCACTAACTGAACCACCAGTTATCGCTTGTCCAGAACCACCGGTAATGGCACTAACTGAACCACCCGTTATCGCTTGTCCAGAACCACCGGTAATAGCACTAACTGAACCACCCGTTATCGCTTGTCCAGAACCACCAGTAATGGCACTAACTGAACCACCCGTTATCGCCCTTATCGATCCAGCGGTAATAGCTTTCACTGATCCGCCAGTTACGGCTTTGATTGAGCCACCTGTGATCGCCTTAACGGAACCACCAGTGACGGCTTTTATAGAGCCACCTGTAATTGACTCTAGTGAACTATCGCTCAACTCTGCTGCCGAAAAAGCAGGCAGCAAAATTGCAATCAGCGACGCTCCCAGCACACTCCGTGCACTGGCGCCTCTTGCAATGCGCATTTTCGCTCTCCTATTTGTTTAGGTACTTCTCCAACCCTTCCTTATTTATGAATTGAGCCGATATCCTTGTCGGCTCCTTAAAAACTCTCTTATGAACCGGGTCCAACTCCTCGGCTCTTAAGCAATTCTCGTAGAGAAACTTTTTCGTCTTCCGTTTCCACGTAATGAACCATGTATAGACCGGTTCCTTTTCTGCCTTCTGCTGGTCCATTCAAGTAATCATTTGTAGAGAACCAAACATCCAGTTCCTCCAAGAAAGTCTGTCCACGCTCCTTTATGTACTCATCGAACTTTCTTATTACTTCTTCAGAACACCCGTGATCTGCGTACACCATCCGATCAAAATATCCTGTTCCTTGACCTTTCTTCTCAATATTTGTGGCCGCAGTAGAAAAAAACTTGTGTCCGATTTCGCCGAGCCTGACGATCAACTCAGGTGACAACGCAGTTGGCTCGTACAACCGGCTGGTCGCTTTGTACTTCCCATCAACCTCTACGACCGAACCAGAGCGCAGCAACTCATTCAACATCTGACGCGGCGCCATATCTCCGCTATACGTGCGCACAAGATTAGTAAAGCTTGGCTGGTCCTCGTCGCCGTCCTCATACGCCAACTCCAACGGTATCCCATAAGGTCCAGTGAACCTGGGATCGCTGTACCATCCTGTTAGAACTCTCTCTGGCCGTGAATATTTTTTATCTTGTTGGCCAGCTGTTAATGCACGGTCGACTACGTTTTTAACTTCTTTTCTTGTCAGTCCCGTTAAAATCGCTATACGAGACTTATTTACCCTCCCGTCAGTCTCAAAATCGCGGAGCGCAATCTCCACGTATACTTCTTTTGCTGCCTCCGAAAACTCTGCGTGTGTTACCCCCTGGCTAATAAATAGCTTCACTAGAGGCTTCAACATGATCCGAAGCGCCTCTAACAGGTGATCCTTGACATTCGAGGCCATTAGGCGCTCGTCTCCTTTGTTGATATGTAAACTAATGTAAATTTATGTTAACCCGCAAGAACGGATTGTATCTTTTTGTTTGTATTGAACAAGCGCAAAAGAACCTCAGCGGAGAATCTGAGGCTGATGAGAATAAACTAGTCTAGAAACTAGTTGAGAATAATCAATTTAGATATTGATTTATAAGGTTATTTTTGAACCCTTAGATTGTCACTCCGATAGTCGACTGGCTATACCTCCAGAACTACCGCTAATACGGTCACATAAGCGAATAAAGTCATGGCGACTGCGAAAACGCCCGATTACTCGCAACTTGCGCAATTATTAGCCACATCCGCGAGTTTTGAGCCGAGCAGATACTGCTCAGTTTTTCTTGGAACACTCGCAGACGCCTGCCATTCGATCCTTACCACTGCCTGATGATCTCCTCATCCTGCTCTTCAAAGTAATAGACGCCAACATGAACAATAGCCTCCGAACTTGTGCCAGTGCCTGAAGAGGAATCTTCAGCTGCCGAAAATGACTCGAAGCCAGCCAAAGCGTCGTCGATCGATTCAGAAAAATCCACCAGACGATCACGACTAATTCTGCGGATCTTAGGCAAATCTACGTTTCGAATTGCACTGGAGTAAATATTCCTCCGCATCCAACGCAACTTGGTATCTTCGTGCGAAACATTATTCAGCAAGTTTGCTGCGAGCGGATAGAGTGAGTGCATGATGCCCGTAAGAAGCAAGTCTTTCTTCTCAACGGGTAAGATACTGCGTCTAACTAATCGAAGCTTTCCATTTTCGGTATCTTCGATAGCGCCCGCTCTCTTCAATTCCGTGCGCATCGCGCCCGGCGGTATGTCTCCACCGAATTTTCTAACTAGCTCGGAGAACGAATTCGGTTCATTCGAAAAGGCCAACTCGGCTGGTCGCCCATTCTTGTCCAAGTAATCCGCTTCGGACACCCAACGATGCAGTATGTCACCCATCGGAGTAGCCTTTACGAAGACACTAGATTCGTCATTTTCTAACTTATCTCGGATGCGCCTCACTTCTTTGCGCGTAAGGCCCGTCATAACAGCGACTCGTGAGATATTCGTTGGCCGGCCGCGCAAACCATGATCTCTTGTCGCAACATCGACGAATGCAGTCTTCGCGATCTCGGCAAACTCTCGATAGCCGAAACCGAACATCAATAACAACCTGGCCAATGGACGCATAAAAATTAGAAATGCGTTGGCGATTTGTCTTTTGCCATCATCTCGCATGGGCGGTGAATATATTCATGCCGCCTCGATATTGCTAACAAAAAGGCGGTCTTGGGAAAAATAGCCCAAGTCAACGACATCACAAGAAGCGGCGCACGCGGAGTAAATCGGCAAAACACGTAAATTCGTGTATTTATGGGCTTTTTTTAGTCCAGTCCGCACAAAGTTTCAATTAAAACTTTAGCGTTAGGTCCGTTTTTTTGCCGAGTAAATCGGGGGTTAGTAGTCTGTATTCAGCAGCGCTAGGAACGCGCCTTGATCAAGTGTTGCTACGCCCAGACTTTCCGCTTTGGCCAACTTCGAGCCGGCTTTTTCGCCAAACACAAGGTAATCGGTTTTCTTGGACACGCTGCCAGTCACTTTGCCGCCCTGAGCCTGAATCAGAGCCTTTGCTTCGTCTCGGGTCATGCTTGCCAGCGTTCCGGTAATCACAAACGCT
Source organism: Pseudomonadota bacterium (assembly GCA_039030375.1). Classification (GTDB taxonomy): domain Bacteria; phylum Pseudomonadota; class Gammaproteobacteria; order Steroidobacterales; family Woeseiaceae; genus UBA1847. The sequence continues at coordinate 3,277 of JBCCEH010000010.1, forward strand.
TGGCCCGTCAGGGGGCCTTCAGTGGCCGCTGCCAAGGGTTCTTTATCCGACCAGGTCACGCCGTATTTCTGCAGTGATTCGACCACTTCGACGTTGCGTGCAACCTCGAAGAACGCCCCGATTCGCGAGGCTACGATGGGCCCTACATCGGGTACCGCGATAAGTTCGTCTTCGGTCGCAGATATCAATGCAGGCAGCGAGCCAAAATGACTGGCGAGGCTTGCGGCGGTCGACTCTCCCACCTCTCGAATGCCAAGGGCATACAAGAAACGCTCGAGCGTGGTGGCCTTACTTTTTTCGATCGCATCGATAAGGTTCTGTGCCGACTTTTCCGCCATACGATCCAGTTCTGCGACCTCCTTGACGGTCAGCGTGTATATATCTGCCGGAGAGGCGACGCGATCGATCTCTACGAGCTGCTCGATAATCTTGCCGCCCATCCCGTCGATATCCATGGCGCGCCGCGAAACAAAGTGTTTGAGTGCTTCGACACGCTGAGCCGGGCAATACAGGCCACCCGTGCACCGAGCCACGGCCTCGCCCTCTTCTCGCACGACCGGCGATTTACAAATGGGACATTTCCGCGGCAGATTTACTTTGCGAGTTTTGGCCGGTCGCCGGTCTTTGATCACGCTGACCACTTCGGGAATGACGTCGCCAGCTCGACGAATGACCACCGTGTCACCTACCCGCACGTCTTTTCGCCGTAGCTCATCAATATTGTGCAGCGTGGCGTTGCTAACGGTCACACCACCCACAAATACTGGCTCTAACCGCGCCACCGGGGTCATCGCGCCGGTGCGCCCGACCTGGAACTCAATATCCTCAACGGTAGTGAGCTCTTCCTGTGCGGGAAACTTGTGTGCGATCGCCCAGCGAGGTGCCCGCGAGACAAAGCCCAGTTCGCGCTGCATTTGCAGGTCGTCAACTTTGTAAACCACGCCGTCGATTTCGTAAGGCAGCCTTTCGCGCTGATTCCCAATCGACGTGTAGTACTCCAGGCAACCCTGAACCCCCTCGACCACGGCGCGCTCAGGGCAGGTCTTGAGCCCCCACTGTGCGAGTTGCTCAATCACTTCGCTATGACGCGCCGGAAGCTCACCACCTTCCGTGTACCCCACCGCATACACGTACATATCCAGCGGTCGTTCCGCGGTCAGCTTCGGGTCCAATTGCCGTAGGCTACCCGCCGCAGCATTGCGTGGATTCACAAAAGTCTTCTCACCAAGGTCTCTCGCCTTCTCGTTATAGGCTTCGAAACCCGCTTTCGGCATGAATACTTCGCCGCGCACCTCAAGGATCTCGGGATAGCCCTCGCCCAGGAGACGTAGCGGGATTGATTCAATCGTGCGTACGTTGTGGGTGATGTCTTCCCCATTGTTGCCATCACCTCGCGTCGCACCTAATACCAAGACGCCGTTTTCGTAAGTGAGGCTGACCGCGGCACCGTCGAGTTTCGGTTCCGCTGAATACACCAACGCATCGTCAACCTGCATCTCAAGACGATCGATGACGCGGCGATGAAATTCCTGCAGCTCCTCGTCGGTAAAGGCGTTGTCCAGCGACAGCATTGGCAACTTGTGCTGCACGGAGGCAAACGCGGATTCTGGCTCCGCACCGACGCGCTGAGTTGGAGAATCCGGCGCCACAAGCTCTGGATGCTCGGCTTCCAACGCCTGCAACTGACGCATCAGACGGTCGTATTCGGCATCCGGGATAATCGGATCATCAAGCACGTGGTAATGATGGTTGTGTTTGCGAATCTGCTGGCGCAGACCCTCAACCTTGGTTCGGACCTCAGCAGGAACCGCCATCGCAAAACTAACCCGCGGTCGGACTGTGTTGGAACTGAATGATTTCCTCGCGCATGTATCGTTCGCGCTGGATGCTCAAGGTGCTACCCGTTTCGTCTAACAATTCGCCGTCCATGGCCTTCGCCAAGGCACGAGCCGCTTCCATTAACATATCGAATGACTCTGCGCCATCCAACGGACCTGGAACAACCATAAATAAACTGATGCCGGGAATTTCCTGCTCTTTGATATTTTCGAGATCAAAGCTACCGGGCTCGACCAAACTCGCTGCGCTGAAAATCGTGCGGCTCTCGTCGTTGCCGTCGTAGCGATGATAAATACCGAATTTGCCGGAACGCATACCGATGCCGCGCAGACTGAGGATTAGCTCATCGCCCTTAAATGCACCTTTGTCCCTCGCCACAATTCGCAACGTCACGATTTTTTGCTGCGACGACGCAGGCGATGGTTCGGGCTCGTCGTCGGCGACGTCAATCTCGTCAACACTGATGCTGGGCTTGTCGACAAGCAGCGGCTCGTCGAGGCTCTCATCGCCGAACGTTGGGGCAATGCGCGGTGAATCGACGTCCAGCGCTTCCTTGGCTTGGCTTTGTTTCGCGGGTTTGTTTTTTTCTCGGCGCGAATAGAAATACACGCCGACAATGACGACTGCGCCAAACAGCAACAATAACCAGCGCAGTCCGTCCATCGTGTTAGCTCGCCGCCAGTTTCACCGCCTCATCGAGGTCGACTGAAACCAGTCGCGACACGCCCGGCTCCTGCATCGTGACGCCAGTAAGCTGTCGGGCCATCTCCATGGTGACCTTGTTATGCGTGATGAACACGAACTGAACCTTCTCCGACATCTCTCGAACGATGTTACAGAATCGGCCGACGTTGGCATCATCAAGCGGTGCGTCAACCTCATCGAGCAGGCAAAACGGCGCCGGGTTCAGCTCAAAAATGGCAAACACGAGCGCCACTGCCGTCAACGCTTTCTCTCCACCTGACAACAGATGAATCGTGCTGTTGCGCTTACCAGGTGGGCGGGCCATGACCGTAACCCCAGCCGACAACAAATCATCGCCGGTGAGCTCTAGGTAGGCGTGGCCGCCGCCAAACAATTTCGGAAACAGTCGTTTAAAGCCGTCATTCACGTTGGTAAACGTATCGCGGAAGCGCGAACGCGTTTCGCGATCAATTCGGCGGATCGCGCCCTCCAGTGTGGCCAGAGCGCTGTTCAAATCTTCGAGCTGCGAATCGAGATACTCTTTGCGCTCGGACTGCTCTTTGAATTCATCGATCGCTGCAAGGTTGATCGGACCCAAACGATCGATACGGCGCCGAACCTTTTCTAACTTGGTTTCCCAGTCATCGATCGCGGCGCCTTCGGCGAGACCTTGCATGAGTTCCTCGAAACCAAATCCAGTCTGAGCGAGCTGTTCGGCAAGCCCTTCTCGCCGCACGCTCACTTCACGAACTGCCATTTCGGCCTCGTTAACACGCAGGCGTTCTTCATCGACACCCTGATCGATCTGCACGCGCGCCTGATCAAGCTCGCGAACTTCTGCCTCAACTTTTTCAACCGCGCGCCGTGCGTCGCCCAATTCTTCTTCAACCGACACACGCGCTTCGAGCTGTTGTTCAAGTCGGACGCGATTGTCCTGCATCGGTGATTGACTGCTTTCGAGCTGCTCGCGAATTTCCACTTCGCGCTGCTGAAATTGAGCCAGCTGCGACTTCATGCGCGACAAGTTTTGAGCCGCTGATTCCTTGCTGGACCGCCGACTTTCGAACTGAATCGTGATGTCCTGAACGGCCTGGCGATCTTCGTCGGCACGCGCTCGCACCTTGCTGAGTTCTTCGCGCAGCTCTTCCCGACGTTGCTCGAGGCTTTGCCGCTGCTGTTCGAGCTGTTCGGCCTCTCCCGACGCCTGACTCATTTGCCGCTGCGACTCACGCAACTTCTCTTCGGCAGAAATTTGGTCGTTGCCAATCTCACCCGCCTCTTCGGCGATCGCAACTTGGCGAGCATCGGCCTGATCGAGGCGATACCGGGCCGAATCGAGCGATGCTTTGGCCTCGGAATATTCATCCAGTAACGCTGCTGCATCGACCTGCAACGCTTCACGTTGCTCTTCAAGCTGTGTGAGGCGAGACCGTCCGTCTTGCAGCAATTTGCGCGCACTATCAAAACGCGCCTGATATTCCTTCACGTCTGACGACAAAGCACGCATTTCCTGTTCGCGCGCCAATACATTCGAGCCATCGTCTTCGTCGCGACTCACTCGAAGCCAATCGGCGCCGAGCCAAATACCATCAGCGGTGATCACCGACTCGGTGCCGCTGAGACGTTCACGCAGGCGCAGCGCCTCGTTCAAGTCTGTCGAAACCCGCACCGTGCTCAACGAGTCCAAAATACTGGCTGGGGCGCCATCGACTTTTTCAGCCAACGTACCGCCGACCGGTTGCCGCATGCTGCGACCGCCCTCAAGCAGCATTACGCTTCCTTCCTGAAGTTTTGCAATGCTGCCGGTCAACGTCGACAGATCGTCGACACACACCGCTTGTAGGCTGTCTCCCAGCACTGTCTCAACCGCGCGCTCCCAACCATCGTCGACGCGCATGCTCTGCGCCAGGCGCCGCGAATCGGCGATACCGGTGTGCGTCAGCCAACTCTCCACATTTTCATCGCCGGCACCTACCGCGGCTTTTTGCAAAGCATCCAGCGATGCATATCGACTCTGTGCGTCTTGCAACGTATCGCGCCGCTCATCGACCAGCGCTGTGAGCTTTTCGTCCTGCTCACGCAACTTGCGTACGTTTTCCGTGATGTCGGCCAAACTGCGATCAAACTCATCGCGGGCTTGACGTTTCTTCAGCTCGACGCTCGACAAGTCAACAAATTGCGCTTTCAGTTCGTCGATACTGGCATCGGCACGCGCATCATCGAGCTTCTTGCGACGCTCGGTGTAACTTTGAATCTGCGACTCGATCTGCTCCGACCGAGTGCGTTCGACATTCTGTAACTCGCGCACCCGGTGCAGCTGCGCCATTACCTGGTCCCACTGCTGCTGCCAATCTTGCAAAGAGTCTTCCGCTGCCGTCAACGACGCCTGCGAGCCTTGCTCACGTTGCCGCGCCTCTTCGAGACCGGGCACCAGCTCGTTCAGCGTTAGCTCAAGTTGATCGATCTCGACCTGATCTTTATCGATGTGATCCAGAATCTCTGCAGCGCCCTGACTGGCCTGTGCCAAATCTCGCGTTTGCCGCTCACGCAGCTCCTCGGCGTACTCGATCGACTGTTCTAGGCGTGCGATCTCTGAACCGACCTTGTAATAGCGGCCCTGCACTTCATTGAACCCATCGCTCAGTTCGCTTTGCTGGTCACGCGCTTCTTCGATTTTTGCTTCCTGCTTACGCTGATCAGCAATCATCGACTCGAGCTTGTTCTTGTACTCGCTCAAAGTCCGTTGTGCCGAATTGGCATTGCTATCCAACTCACTAGTGCGCAGCGCCAATAGCTCCGCCGAGGTCTGCCGCTCTTCCGTTTTGTACTTGCCATAGCGTTCAGCTGTTTTCGCCTGCCGGTCGAGATGTTTGATTTGCTTCTCAACTTCTTCGAGCACATCCATTAAGCGCTCGATGTTCTCTTTGGTACGGCGAATACGATTGGAGGTCTCGCGGCGACGCTCTTTGTATTTTGAGATACCGGCAGCTTCTTCCATGAACACCCGCATCTCTTCGGGCTTGGCTTCAATAAGACGCGAGATCATGCCCTGTTCAATAATCGAGTAGCTACGCGGGCCGAGTCCGGTACCGAGAAATACCCCGGTAATATCTTTGCGGCGGCACTTGGTGCCATTCAAAAAGTAGTTGGAAATACCATCGCGCGTCACTTCGCGGCGAATCGAAATCTCGGCGTACTTCGCGTACTGGCCTTCAAGCGTGGTTTCACTATTGTCGAACAGCAGCTCTACCGAGGCCGTTCCGACCGGCTTTCTTGAGCTCGAACCGTTAAAAATGACGTCCGTGATGGAGTCGCCACGAAGGCGAGATGCTGAGCTTTCGCCCATGACCCAGCGTACCGCATCGATAACGTTGGATTTACCACACCCGTTCGGTCCGACAACGCCGACAAGGCTGCTCGGGAAGGTGATATTGGTAGGATCGACGAAGGACTTAAAGCCAGCCAGCTTGATTTTGCTGAGACGCATTGGTTGTAGGACGCCAGTAGCCCGTAAAAGCCGCTAGTGTAAAGGATTTCAGCGAATAAAACGATTTTCGAGCAGCCAGCAATTGAGGGTCAAAATGGGGCTTCCATGGGGCTCTGAGCTGTGTATAATCCCCGCCTTTTCTCGATCCGGCAGGAGCACCCAATGGCCGCAAAGAAGGCTGCGAGCAAGAAGCGGAAAAAGGCTACAACGACTCGCAAAAAAGTTGCCAAGAAAAAGGTCTCTAAGAAAAAAGTCAGCCGCAAGAAAGCGGCGGCGAAGAAGGTCAGCCGTAAGAAGCCGTCCAAGAAGAAGGTCAGCCGGAAGAAGACCGCCAAGAAAAAGGTCTCGAAGAAAAAGGTTGCCAAGAAAGCCAGCAAGAAGAAGGTGACCAAGAAAAAGGCTTCGAAAAAGAAACCCAGCACGAAAAAGGTTGCCAAAAAGGTCAGCAAGAAGCGCCCTGCTCGCAAGAAAACGGCCCGCCGCGCGCCGGCGCGACGTGCGAGATCGAGTGGCGACGTCCTGTCTGGCCCGATTCACGGAATCGAGCCTTACAAACCTCGTCGTGGTGAGGAATACATGAGCGACGACCAGCTCGACCATTTCGCCGACATTCTGAATGCCTGGAAGCGCGAATTGATGTTCGAGGTCGACCGTACCGTGCATCACATGCAAGACGAAGCCGCGAATTTCCCCGATCCCAACGATCGCGCCACGCAGGAATCTGAGTTTGGCCTGGAGCTGCGCACGCGCGACCGTGAGCGCAAACTGCTGCGCAAGATCGACTCGGCACTGGCCCGAATCGAAGATGGTAGCTACGGCTTCTGCGACGAAACCGGCGAAGAGATTGGCTTGAAGCGCTTGGAAGCCCGCCCTGTCGCAACGCTTTGCCTGGAAGCTCAGGAACGGCGCGAATTGGCGGAACGGCAGTTCCGAGATCGGGACGATCGCTACCGGTAAGCCGTTACCGTACGTTGGTCGGTTCGCTCCTTCGCCGACCGGTCCGCTTCATTTTGGCTCTCTGCTCGCCGCTGTTGCGAGTTATCTCGATGCGCGATCGCATAACGGCCGCTGGCTGGTCCGAGTCGAGGACATTGACCCACCGCGCGAGCAAGCCGGCGCAACCGACCGCATCCTCTCGGCATTGGATGCGTTTGGTTTCGAATGGGACGGGCCCGTTGGCTACCAGAGCAGCCGCAAAGACGCTCACGCTGCGGCCGTAAAAAAGCTCATTGAAACGGGCATCGCCTACCCCTGTGGCTGCTCACGTCGCGACCTCGCCGATCAACCCAACACCGAGCTCGGCATCCGCTACCCAGGAACGTGCCGAAACGGCACTCAGTCGACGAATACCGCGCTGCGCATCCGCACACACAATCGACCGATCGAATTTGACGACCGACTGCAGGGTACGCAGGCGCATCGACTGGACAGCGAATCGGGGGATTTCGTTATCCTGCGTAAGGATCGACTCATCGCCTACCAATTGGCCGTGGTCGTGGACGACGATCTCGACGAGATCACGGATGTTGTCAGGGGCATTGATCTACTTGCTTCCACTCCGCGCCAAATTCATGTGCAGCAAAGCCTGGGACTCACCGTACCGCGCTATGCACATATCCCGGTCGCCACCAATCAACGCGGCCAAAAACTCAGTAAGAGCTACGGTGCGGCCGAGATTTTGGTCGATCGAGCCTCTGAGACCCTATTCTTGGCACTGCAATGTCTGCAGCAGACCCCACCGGAGGCGTTGGCGAGGGAGACTCTCGACACCATTTGGGCTTGGGCAATGCAGAACTGGCGCATGGACGCGTTGCTCGAGCTGAAAACCATTCCAGTCGGCGAATTTCCACTCGCGCGAGCAGAAATTTCCCAATCTGTCAGTGATTCGTAGGGTCAGCGAAAATTCTTGACAGGCCCGCCCGCGATGCCCTAGCTTGGTTCTTGCAACGGGGATACGCTCCCCCGCCCCCTGTTGCACTGCCTGAAGGGTTAACCACTCCACGGCGGGCCCCTCGCCCTAGCGAGGGGCCTTTTTTTGGGCCCATTTTTGACAACGACATCGTAGGTTTTTGCAGTTGATGACGAACGACCGCCAGCAGGCCGGACTCATAGACAGCACGTTTGAGCCACCGTGGTGGCTCACAAATCGCCAAGCGCAGACCATCTATCCGTCCTTACCCTGGGTCCGTATGAAGCGCCCCAAATTGCGCCGGGAAACCCTCGAACTCCCGGACGGAGACGTTACCGCGGTGGACTGGGCCGTCGCTGGAGACGCATTCGACGAGGACTCCCCGCTGCTGGTCGTGCTCCATGGTCTGGAAGGCTCAGCGAATTCACCCTACGCCCGCGTCCTGATGCACCGTGCGCTAAAGCGCGGGTGGCGCTCCTGCGTGCTGCATTTTCGCGACTGCGGTGACTACCGTAATCGGCTGCCGCGGCGTTATCACGCCGGCGAAACGGGTGACGTTCGCCATTTCCTCGAGCATCTTCAGGCGTCAGGAAGATTCAACGGCCCAATGTTCGCCGCCGGTTTTTCGCTGGGCGGGAATATTCTGCTCAAATATCTGGGCGAAGCCGGCGCCGATTCGCCGGTCGTGGCCGCTGCTGCGGTCTGTGTACCGTTGGATCTTCATCAGGCAGCCGACGCATTAAATCAAGGTTTTTCAAAGCTTTATCAAACTCATCTCCTAAAACGCATGAAGACTTCGGTAACGCGAAAATTTGACCGGCATACGGCTGCGTTCGACTGGCACCGCGCCATGCGCGCCAGCACCTTTGCCGAGTTTGATGATGCGGTAACCGCACCGCTACATGGATTTGAGGGAAAGAACGACTATTACGACCGCTGCAGCGCGGGTCGATTCTTAGGTGATATCCGCCGCCCGACCCTGGTGATCAACGCCCTGGATGATCCGTTTATGACCCCGGACGTGATACCGGCGAGCGATCAGCTCAGCGAGCACGTGACCCTTGAGGTGGCCCAGCACGGCGGGCACGTGGGTTTTATTGAGGGAGGAACACCGTGGCGGCCACGTTTTTACTTGCCGCCACGGCTGGTAGGTTTCCTCGAGCCTTACGCCGCGTCGACTTCCTTCATCGACAAACGTACTCGGCCCTGACGATCGACTTCGAGCACTTTCACTTTCACCACATCGCCCTCTGACAGCTTGTCGCTGACTTTCTCGACGCGCTCATTGGAGATTTGCGAAATGTGCACCAAGCCGTCTTTGCCCGGCAGAATCGTGACGAAGGCGCCGAAGTCCATCAAGCGGGCCACTTTGCCTTCGTAGATCCGACCGACTTCAACGTCAGCGGTGATCAGTTCGATGCGACGACGCGCTTCCTTGCCGGAGCTGCCGTCTACGGAGGCGATTCGCACGGTGCCGTCCTGATCGATGTCGATAGTCGCGCCGGTTTCTTCGGTCATGGCACGGATCACAGAGCCGCCCTTGCCGATGACGTCGCGGATTTTCTCTGGATCGATCTTGAAACTCATGATCGTCGGCGCCCACTCGGACATCTCCTCGCGGGGAGACTCGATGACCTTATTCATCTCGCCAAGAATGTGCAGACGGGCGTCGCGCGCCTGATCGAGTGCCTGGTCCATAATCTCACGCGTAATGCCCTGGATTTTGATATCCATCTGCAAAGCGGTGATGCCGCTATCGGTGCCGGCTACTTTAAAGTCCATATCGCCGAGGTGGTCTTCGTCACCCAAGATATCGGTCAGAACGGCGAACTCATCGCCCTCTTTGACCAGGCCCATCGCCACACCGGCAACCGGCGCTTTGATCGGTACACCCGCATCCATCAGGGACAAGCTGGTGCCGCAAACCGACGCCATAGAGCTGGAACCGTTGGATTCGGTGATTTCCGAAACCACGCGGATGACATAGCCGAAATCATCGAAATTCGGCATAACCGCCTGAATTCCGCGTTTCGCCAACTTGCCGTGGCCGATTTCGCGGCGCTTCGGCGAACCGACAAAGCCCGTCTCACCGACGCAGAACGGCGGGAAGTTGTAGTGCAGCATGAACGGCTCTTTGCGCTCGCCCTCGATCGCATCGATGATCTGAGCGTCGCGGCCTGTGCCGAGCGTGGTAGCCACAATTGCCTGCGTCTCACCGCGGGTGAATACCGCTGAACCGTGCGCGCGCGGCAGCATGCCGACGTCGACGTGAATCGGTCGGACCGTTTTGGTGTCGCGACCGTCGATGCGCGGCTCGCCGGCAATGACGCGACCACGCACGATGCCTTTTTCAAGCTTGTATAGCGCACCTTTGACGTCTTCTGGCGTATATCCATCATCGCTAGCAATCGCCTCGACTGCCGCCTCTTTGGCTGCGCCCACAGCTGCCTGACGGTCTTGCTTGTCAGTGATCTGGTAGGCGTCGGTCAGGCCACCTGTCGCTTGGTCTGCAACGGCAGCTGCCAATGCTTCATCGACCGGCGGAGCTTCCCAGTCCCAAGCCGGCTTAGCCACTTCAGCAGCGAGCTCATTGATCGCCTGAATGGCCGTCTGCATCTGCTCATGGCCGAACATGACCGCGCCGAGCATGACGTCCTCGCCGAGGCAGTCGGCTTCGGATTCCACCATCAAAACGGCGTCTTCAGTACCCGCAACCACCAGCTCAAGCGCTGAGTTTTCTAGGGCTTCTGCGCCCGGATTCAATACATAGTCGCCGTTGACGTAGCCCACTTTGGCGGCGCCGATCGGCCCTGCAAACGGCATACCGGAGATCGCCAAGGCGGCCGACGCACCGATCAGTGCCGGAATATCGGGATCAATATCCGGATTCAGCGACATGACGTTCGCAATGATCTGGACTTCGTTGGTGAATCCTTTCGGAAACAACGGACGAATCGGCCGGTCGATCAGACGGCAGACCAGAATTTCTTTCTCACTCGGGCGCCCTTCGCGCTTAAAAAACCCGCCGGGGATTTTGCCCGCCGCGTAGGTTTTTTCCTGGTAATTCACGGTCAGCGGGAAAAAATCTCGTCCAGGATCCGCTGCTTTGCGGCCCACCGCTGTAACCATGACTTGCGTATCCGCCATGTCGACCATGACGGCACCATCGGCTTGCCGAGCTAATGCGCCGGTTTCGATGGTGACTTGATGTTCCCCATATTGGAACGTTTTCTTGGTTGATTTCACTTTAAGTTCTCTTAACAGAATGACAGGCAATAGCAGACCGACCGATCCCACATGGGAGCGAGATCAGATAGCACATTGCCGGATTAAACGCCGCTTAGCGACGGAGGCCGAGCCGGGAAATCAGTTCGCGGTAGCGATCCTGATCCTTGCCCTTCAGATAGTCGAGCAGCTTACGCCGCTTATTGACCATCTTGAGCAGCCCCTGTCGGCTATGGTGATCTTTTTTGTGCTCACCGAAGTGCTCGGTGAGTTCAGAAATACGTGCAGACAGCAGAGCTACCTGAACTTCCGGAGAACCCGTATCGGCATCGCCTCGGGAATACTCCTTGATAATGTTGCTTTTTGCTTCACTGGACAGTGACATCTTTCATTTACTCCAAACTTTCTCTTTTCTGGGCCCTTTTCGCAGCGCGGATTCTACCGGCTGTTTCGGCCCATTAACAGCCCAAATTCAATTATCTAGCGGTTTTTTTCGTCCATTAGAAATACCCGTTTAGGCGCCAAAATTCGGGCCGCAGACAGCGCCCCGATACCCAAAAACTGTTTTTGCGGTGCATAGACCCTTACCAGACCAGGCTCCGCCTCGCCGATATCGGCAATCGCCTGCCCGCCGCTGAAGCGCAGACCCGGCTCGGCCGCCAAGTTGACCGCCGGAAAAGCGGCCAGCGCTGCATCCGGCGCGACCAGCTGTGACAGCGGGAAACCCTCTGGCTCAGCAGCGAGCCGCTTAACCTCATCGAGGTCCACCATCGCCCCAGCATCGAAATTCGCCACCCGCTCGCGGTGCAGCCGCGCGGTGTGCGCCACGGTGCCAGCGGCGGCGGCAATATCTTCGACCAGCGAACGCACGTAGGTCCCCTTGGAGCAGCTGACGCGAAATACCAATCGTGTTCCGTGGCACTCCAACAACTCGATGGCATCGATTCGAATCGGTCGCGGCTCGCGCTCGACCGTCTCGCCTTTGCGCGCCAATTCGTAGAGTCGCCGGCCATCTTTCTTCAAGGCCGAATACATCGGCGGGATCTGATTCGAATGACCCAGGAACGGTTCGAGAATCTTACGCCAGTCGTCCTCGGATAGGTCCGGAACACTGGCTTCACCGACCGGCTGCCCATCGGCATCGCCGGTATCCGTCTGCACGCCGAGTTTGGCCGTCACGCGGTAGGTTTTGTCTGCATCCAATAAGTACGCACAGACTTTGGTCGCTTCGCCAAAGCACAACGGCAGCATGCCGGTCGCCGCTGGATCCAAGCTGCCGGTATGACCGGCCTTCTTCGCGCCAATCGCACGCTTGGCGATTTGCAGCGCACGATTCGAGGTCATACCTGCCGGCTTGTTCAGCAGCAGAATTCCGTGAACATTCATGCGAATTATTCCGAGTCGGGGTCGTCGGTCGGGTTATCGCCGTGAGCGTCGACGGCATCATCGATCAAGGCGCTCAACCGCGCACCCTCGCGCGCGCTGTCATCATGTTGGAATCGAAGCTCAGGAACATGCCGGATTTGCAACGATTGACCGAGACGACGGCGCAAAAACCCTGAAGCACGGCTCAACCCTTCCAACGCATCTTCAGGACCGCCGTCGAGATTGAGTAAGCCAAAATAGATACGGGCGACACTGAGATCACGAGACAAATCGACCGAAGTTAACGCCACGTCCTGCAGTCGCGGATCTTTGGATTCGGTTCGAATCAACTCACTGAGCGTTCGCAACACCTCGTTTCCGAGCCGTTGATGTCGTGCAAACTCGCGCGGCATGGTGCTTCCAACCCCAGGACTAATCCAGGGTACGTGCTACCTCAACTCGCTCGAAGCATTCGATCTGATCGCCGACCTGAACGTTGTCGTAGTTCTTCACACCGATACCGCATTCGGTGCCCGATCTCACCTCATTGACATCGTCCTTGAAGCGCCGCAAAGACTCCAGCTCCCCTTCATAAATCACGACGTTATCGCGCAGTACACGAATGGGGTTGTCACGCTTAACGAAGCCTTCGGTCACGATACACCCAGCGATATCACCAAACTTCGGCGACGAGAACACGTCTTTCACTTCGGCAAGGCCGACAATCTGTTCGCGAATTTCCGGCGCCAGTAAGCCGCTAAGCGCCGCTTTCACGTCGTCGATCGCCTCGTAGATGATGCTGTAATAACGCACATCGACGCCCGACTCCTTAATGGCAGCGCGCGCGGCCGCATCGGCGCGCACATTGAAGCCAATGATGAAAGCGTTCGATGCCGCCGCCAGGTTGGCGTCCGTTTCGGTAATTCCGCCAACGCCCGACCCCAGCACTTTGACCTGCACCTCATCGTTTGAGAGTTTCGTCAACGCGTCTTTAAGCGCTTCGGCACTGCCATGAACATCGGATTTAATAATGACCGATACGGAGGCTTTGTTGCCGTCCGCCATTTGACTGAACATGTCGTCGAGTTTTGACGCCTGCTGTTGTGCGAGCTTGGCATCGCGCGTGCGGCTTTGACGATACTCGGCCACTTCACGTGCCTTGCGTTCGTTTTTGACGACCAAGAAATCTTCACCGGCGTTCGGCGTCTTCGACAATCCGAGCACCACTGCTGGTGATGACGGCCCGGCCGAACTTATTGAAGTTTGCGTTTCGTCGAACATGTTACGGATACGGCCATACTCTTCACCGGCGATAATCATATCGCCCTGATTCAACGTACCTGCCTGCACCAACAGCGTTGCCACCGCGCCGCGACCTTTTTCCAAACTCGACTCAATTACGATGCCCTGAGCCGGCCCTTCTTCGACCGCTGTCAGGTCCATCACTTCGGCTTGTAACAAAATTGACTCAAGCAAGGTATCCACACCCTCACCGGTGTGCGCTGAAACGTTAACGAACAGGTGTTCGCCACCCCAGTCTTCGGGAATCACTTCGTGCTGCGACAATTCGTTTCGGACTCGTTCTGGATCCGCGTTTTCACGATCGATTTTGTTAACCGCTACCACCAACGGCACTTCTGCCGCCTTCGCATGTTGGATGGCTTCGATAGTCTGCGGCATGACGCCGTCGTCGGCCGCAACAACTAGGACAACAATGTCAGTGGCGTTGGCACCGCGCGCACGCATTGCGGTGAATGCCGCGTGGCCCGGCGTATCCAGGAACGCAACACGACCTTTATCCGTTTCTACCGAGTACGCACCGATGTGCTGCGTTATACCGCCGGCCTCGCCATCGGCGACCTTGGTGCGACGGATGTAGTCGAGCAACGAGGTCTTACCGTGATCAACGTGGCCCATAATCGTCACCACAGGCGGACGGGTAACCTCTTCACCCGACAGTTTCTCTTCGGACGCCAGCAATTGCTCATCGACATCCGCTTCCGACGTCGGCTTGGCATGGTGGCCAAATTCTTCGACAACCAGGGTCGCGGTGTCCTGATCGATGACCTGATTAATCGTCACCATGGCGCCCATATTGAAGAGCACCTTGACCACCTCATTGCCTTTGACCGCCATGCGCTGGGCCAGATCGGCAACCGAAATACTCTCCGGAATCTCAACCTCACGAATGACCGGCGCGGTCGGTTTCTCAAACCCATGCTGCGAGTCACCACTCACCGACACCGGGCGTCGGCGCATCGGTGCCTTGCGCTTGCGACGACCACTCTTGTCGCCGGCAACGTGTAGTTCCTTACGCCCGTATCGCGTTTCCGGTCGTTTCGGCTTGGGCTTTTCTTTGGTGCGACGCGTGCGGGCGTCCGCCTCGGCTTTTTCCAACCGCGCTTTTTCTTCGGCGGCCTCAGCAGCCGCTTTTTCCGCAGCCTTACGCGCTTCCTCTTCGGCATCTAGGCGCGCTTGCTCAGCCTTCTGACGCTCCTCTTCCTCACGCTTAGCGGCCTCTTCCTTCTCCGCCTTGGCCTGCTCTTCGGCACGCTTTTCCGCCTCGACGCGCTCCGCTTCTTCGGCCCGTTGACGGTCCAGTTCAGCCTGTTCCTGCTGCGCTTGTTCCTCAAGCACATCGCGCTTGATATAGGTGCGCTTACGGCGCACTTCGACGTTTACGGTCCGCGAACGTCCCTGCGCACCGGACAGTCGCAACTCCGACTGCGACTTACGCTTAAGCGTAATCCGGCGTGGCGCAGCATCGGCGCCCTTCGCCTCTTCTTGGCCATGACTGCGACGCAGGTGCGTCAACAATTCAAGTTTTGCGTCGTCACTGATCGTGTCATCCGAACCCGACACTTTGATGCCGGCTTCGTCGAGCTGCGACAACAGCTTATCGACCGGCACTTTTAATACTTCAGCGAATTGTGCAACTGTAACGTTTGCCATAAGTCTTCCTCGCTCGCTCCTACCGATTAGGCCTGTTGCTCAGCCTCAAACCAGTGTTCGCGTGCTTTCATAATCAAAGCGGCAGCAGCTTCCTGATCCATTTCGTTTAATTCAAGAAGATCATCGGTAGCGAGTTCCGCGAGATCTTCTCGCGTCACAACGCCATTACTGGCCAACACATAGGCCAATCCTTTATCCATACCTTCAAGATTGAGCAGGTCTTCGGCCGGCTCCGCTTCGTCAATTTTCTCTTCTTGCACGATGGCCTGCGTGAGCAACACATCGCGAGCGCGCGAGCGCAACTCGTCGACGATGTCCTCGTCAAACTCTTCGATTGCCACCAGCTCCGACGCCGGCACGTAGGCGACTTCTTCGATCGTCGAAAAGCCTTCCTGTACCAAAATAAGCGCCACTTCTTCGTCCACATCGAGTTGCTTTGAGAACAGCTCGATGAGTTCTTTCATCTCCGCCTCACTCTTCTCTTCCGCATCGGCCGCGGTCATCACATTGAGTTCCCAACCGCTCAGCTCGCTCGCTAAACGGATGTTCTGGCCGCCACGACCAATCGCTTGTGACAGTTTGTCCTCTTCCACTGCGATATCCATGCTGTGCGCATCCTCGTCCATCACGATCGAGACCACTTCAGCTGGCGACATCGCGTTGACCACGAACTGGGCCGGGTTGTCGTCAAACAGAATGATGTCCACGCGCTCGCCGGCGAGCTCATTGGAAACCGCTTGAACGCGGGAACCACGCATGCCCACACAGGCGCCAACCGCATCGATGCGGTTGTCATTGCTACGCACGGCAATTTTGGCGCGCAGACCCGGATCACGGGCGGCGCCCAAAATGTCGATCAGCCCCTGACCTACTTCGGGCACTTCGATCTTAAACAGCTCAATGAGAAACTGCGGCGATGTCCGTGTCATAAACAGCTGCGGACCACGTAATTCGGAGCGGACTTCGGTCAGCAGCGCTTTGATGCGATCTTGTGGCCGAACCGGCTCACGCGGGACCATTTGGTCGCGTGGCACAAAGCCTTCCGCGTTGCCACCAAGATCGATGTAAACGCCATTGCGGTCGACGCGCTTCACTAGGCCCGATAGCAACTCGCCTTCACGCTCCTGGTATTCCTCAACCACCTGCTCACGTTCTGCCTCGCGAACTTTCTGCACGATCACCTGTTTGGCCGTTTGCGCCGCGATGCGGCCAAACTCGACCGATTCCATCGGCACTTCGACATAGCCGCCAGGCTCAGCATTCTCGTCAATGTCAACAGCATCGATCATGCGAAGCTCACGGTCTGGCACTTCCAACTCGGTCGATTCGTCTTCGAACACCAGCCAGCGCCGAAACGTGTCGTAATCGCCTGACTCGCGGTCAATGGCGACCCGAACTTCGATGTCTTCACCGTGCTTGCGTCGCGTCGCAGATGCGAGCGCCGCCTCGATGGCCTCAAAGATGATGTCCTTTTCAACGCCCTTTTCGTTGGAAACGGCGTCGACCACCATCAAAATCTCTTTACTCATGCTGTCTAACTCCCATTCGCCCGCTTTCAGGGCACCAGTCGGGCCGTTTCGATCGTCGCTACCGACAAGGTATGCGCCGTCCCATCGACCTCAACCACAATGTTCTCGCTGTCCGCGGCACTCAAAGTGCCGCGAAATCGACGGCGCCCATCAATCGGGAACCGCATTTGCACCTTGATCGTTTCACCCATGAAACGCTCAAAATGCTCAAGCTTCGTCAAGGTGCGATCGGCACCTGGCGACGACACCTCAAGGTTGTATTGACCCGGCAACGGATCCTCAACATCGAGCAACGCGCTGACCGCCATACTGACCTTCTCGCAGTCGTCCAAACCGATGCCATCCGGCCGATCAATAAACAGTCGCAGCAAGCCGTTGCGCCCGCCGAGCCGAACCTCCAGATCTGACAACTCGTAACCGAGCTGCTCGACTGTCGGTTCCAGCAACCGTGTGAGCTCCTCCGCTCGCATCAAACTACCTTAACTTTTAAACCTAACTAATTGTTCTTAAACAAAAAATGGGCCTACGGCCCATTCTTCCATCCACTAAAAAGCCCCTTCGCGGGGCCACTTCTACCATCAATCTGGTACCGGCGTGCTATCCATCGCAACACCGCGAACGCGCGGGATTATAAGGCAATCCCGGCGCGTCGCGCAATGAATTCAACCATTACGGATTAAACGGATCGACCTCCGAATAACCCGCTGGGGCCGCAAATATCGCCGGGTCTAGATCGCCGTCAGCGACCGCTGTGACCACCGACTCTGAGCCATCGGAATCCGGCCCCAATTCGCGGGTAATCACCGGGAAGCCGTCAAGCTCCGAAATCACGGCCATAGAGTCTTCCATCATGTCCTCAGCCATGCCTCCCGGCAAAGACTCTGCCATCTGCTGCATGAAGGCGGTCATGTCTTTGAATGCCGAAATCAGGTCATCGGAACCCTCGATATCATCCAAATCGACTGTGCATACCTCCTGAGTCTTCACCCCCTCCTGATACACCGCAAACAAATCGCAGGACTCACCCTGCCACTCATCCGTGCCGATCGCCTCAATCTCGGGCGGTGGCGGCGGCTCAGCCGCACCCATCATGTCGCCAAACTGGGATTCCATCATCTGCTGCATCATCGCTTGCTGCTCTGGCGGCATATTCGCCATCTGCGCCTGCATTTCCGCCATGACCGAATCGATCTGCGCCCCCATGGCCGCCATCATGGCCTCGTCGATCACGATGTAATTCTGCTCGGCGTGATTCAGCACCAGGAATCGATCACCGAGAAAGACCATCGAAATATTCTCGCCTTCTGACTGGCCAATATCGTCCATTCGGACATAGCCGCCGTCAGAATAGATTTTCATCTGCTCAGTGACCGAACCGCTGGGAATCGTCACCGTCAGGTCCATTTCCACGCCCGCAACGCTTGGTGAAGACACCAAGACCAATAATATCGCTACCCAATTTCTCATCTCTGCTCCCAGAGGCTGCCCATGCCCCACTTTACCTAATGCGTCCTGCGAGCAAAAGAACACGCTTCAGCCAGCCCGAAGCATCCCACCAGGAAGGTTGTTACCAGCGGCGCCGACTGTGAAACCCCCGCCTATTTGGTGGTCCAATGCTTTAAAGTGGGCGGCAGGGGAACGTATGCAAGCCAGAATAGTAAGCATTCTTGGATTTCTATTGAGCCTCGGGGTATCGACCGCCGCCGCTCAGGTGCCAGAGGCACCCTTCGCACATGCCTGCCTTGAACGGTACGAGGACGCACCGAACGTCAGCATCGCCATCGAAACCTTACAGACCGCGATGGTGGGTCCGAGTGGCTCAGCGTTTGTCATGGATTACGTCGGCACGGCTATTGCCGCAGCTGGGTGGCAAGGATGGGTTGTCGCCAATGTCATTCACGGCTTCACTCATGGCTCACGGGTAAAAAAGCAAAAAGAGCTTGGCGACAGCTTTGAGATGGTTGGCTCCGATTATGACTATCGCAATACCTTGGAGCTGCTGGTGGTCGATCTGTGCAAGGTCGGGCAATGGAACGTGGTTGCCGTGAATGAAGATGATCACTTCCCAAGCACCAACAAGACGGCCGGTCGCGCACTCTACGTCGACAATGTCGACTACTTTCTGTACTTACGCCCGGTGTACTACACCAATGCGCAGCTGAACCGGCTGTACTTTCTGGTCGAGGTCAGAGTCTATGGCCCGGACGACAAGGGCAAAGAGAAACCGCGCCCGATACTGAAACGTCGATACCATTACATGTCGGAAGCGCAAGGCGAAGGGCGGAGGCCGTTTAGGCCCGGCGAAAAACAGGCTTTGCTCGACGAGGTATCGCAAGCATTTGACGCCCAACCCGACGCCAATCTCGAAAAAGGTAGTGAGCAGTACTGGCAGCGAAGAAACGCCATCAAGAAAATCGAGAAGAGCGACACTATTCTCCCCTTGCAGGCGATTGCGGAAAGCTGGACGGAAGAATCTTTCGTTACCGAAATGAATGCGGCGACAACCGCAGTAACGCAGATGATCCTGACGGACATCCCTTCACTGCCTCCGGCGAAGTTCGAAAGCGCGAAACCGCAGAAATATCAGTATTTCGATGAAAATGGTTTGAAGATTAAGATCAAGGCATTCCCCGTCGAATCATCAGAAGACCGGCTCGTGATTCGTGTCGGTGGTAGCGCTATGCGTTCCTTTCCTACTGATAGCATCGAACCGGCCGACAGCTTTTGGAAGCGCCGTGAATCCAGCGACGAAACGGTAAATGCTCTACCGTGAGCGAACCGCTTTGATTTCGGAATAGCCCTCCGGAACGGCGAACATTTCCGGATCCACGTAGGTCTCGGTCATCCAGCCGAGTTCCGTTTCGGAAACAACGCGACGGCGAATGACCTCGCGTGCAATTACCGGGAACCCGTCAAACTCGTTGACCAACGCGATCGATTGCACGTAGGCATATCGGTTCGCCGAAACCTCCATTAACTCTGCGGACCGATTCAGGACATCGGCAAGCCCGCGCAACACGGTGACGATGTCTTCGGATTCGATCACGGCATGAAACGGCACCACACACACTTCACGAACCATTTCCTCGCCGCGCATAACGGCGAATCGACTGCAGGGTTGCGAATCCCAGTTCTCAACACCGGTGGGTTGCAACGAACGCTCGGTCGACGCATCTGTTACGCCCGGCTCACTACCTAACCACTGCAGTTGCAGCTTCTTGCGCTCCGCCGCTTGCTGATCCTCTGGCAATGAACCGACGCGACGCTCAATGCGTTCTACAGTGGCTTTACGTCGCGACTCAACCGCGGCGTAGAGCTCATCATCGAACACGACGAAACTCTGTTCTTTATGGCGCAAAATGGTGAGCACGCCGTCGGCGACGATCAGCGACACGTCGGTCTCCATACCTCCGCGAATACGATCCATCCGCACGCGTCCATCAGAGATATAGATTTTCGTGTATCCGGCAATACCGCCGTCGGCATCGCGGGTGGTCATATTGATTTCGGTGTCCGCGATGGCGGGCGCTGAGAACATCAGCGAGAGCGCGATGAGTTTATAACCAAACCTCATAACCATAGAATAGCAGCCGAAAACCGCTTTTTCTGGCGATTGGGGAACAAAATTGGCGAATAGGCTGATTTACGCCAGTGCTCGCCGCTGCTCGAGGACAGATTCGATTACCCCGACTACCGCCCGATTTTTATGCATATCCAATGCATCCGGGTGCGGCGGCGCGTAGCGTCCGGCGTCGTTATCGAAATAGTCACCGCTATGCGAGGAATGCTCACTGTCTAGCGCCAGCCGGTACAAAATATCAGCGCCTTGCCGCACGTCGCCCCCGGCCATGCCGTAAGCTTCCTGCACCATTTTCGTACCCAGGAACGACCCGGGATTGACGGCAATTACCGCCGGCCCATCATCGGGCAATTCGGTCGCCATGTGGTGCGACCACATTGTGATAGCCAACTTGCTTTGGGCGTAAGCGGCGTTATCTGCGAGCCCTCGGAAACGACCAATCGCATCCAGGTCGACAGGCGCCTGCGCCGCAGATGACAAGTTAATAATTCGGCCTCTTGCAACGATTGAGGGCAGCAACTGACGAGTCAGCTGATACGGTGCGATCGAGTTGACCATAAATCGAACATCCAGATCATCGGCGGTCTTGCTGTTTGGCGTTTTGAAAACACCAGCGTTGTTAATTAGTACATCGATCACCGGATGGGCATCCGCAACAATCTTTGCCAATTGATCGACATCATCAAAACTCGATAGGTCCGCAATATAGCCATCGATGCTGCCAGTACTGTCACGCTGTCGTAAGCGATCCTGCGCAGTCGCTAGTTTTCCCGGGTCACGTCCATGCAGGATGACGTGATGGCCGCTCGCCAAGAAGCGCTGCGCCGCCTGCAGGCCGATGCCGTCAGTGGAACCAGTGATAACAATAGTTTTAGTCAACGTTTTACCAAGCCTTAGTCCGTAGCAAACACCGCGCGGCACGAATCGCCCCTTTGGGAGTACACTGTACGGAAACGTTCAACAGCCGGATTCATTATGCTCATCTTCGTCACTGCAGTCGGTGTCGTGCTTATCGTATCTTTCCTCTGTTCGATTTTCGAATCGGTGTTGCTATCGGTAACACGCCCGCAAATCGAACTCATGTCCAAAGACGGTCAGAGAGCCGGCACCCTGCTGGCGCGCTTCAAGCGCAACATGGACGTGCCAATTGCGGCGATTCTAATCCTCAATACCGCCGCACATACGATCGGCGCCGCGGTCGCCGGCGCGAGTTATTCCAGCGCGTTTGATGCCAATTCACTGTGGGTATTCTCAATCCTATTTACCCTTGCCGTGCTGCTGTTTACCGAGATTATCCCAAAGACACTGGGCGTATCGTATACGTCCACCTTGGCGCCATATGTTGCACACGGCATCCAGTGGTTAACCGTACTCTTAAATCCGCTCGTGCGGCTTAGCGAAAAAATTTCTCGATCGCTGCGAGCCGACCAACAAGCCCCGGTAACCTCTGTCGAGGAAATTCGGCTGCTTGCCGCGCTGGGCCGTAATGAGGGTGCTGTGGGTACTCGAACCGCGAATATGATCGTCGGCGCCGCCGAGCTCGACTCGATTCGTGCGCGAGACATTATGCGGCCGCACGATGCCGTGAAATACTTCTCCGGTACGATGAAGCGCAATGAGGCGCTCGCGGTGGCGCGCGAGTCACAGCACAGCCGTTTCCCGTATACGCCTAGCGGTGATCTTGACGACTTCACCGGCATCATTCTGGTCAAAGAACTGCTGCATTGGCTGCTAACGCACGACGATGAAGTTATCGACTGGGATGCTTTGCATCTCGATCCGGTGGTGGTACCCGAAAGCGCGCCAGTGCCGCAATTGTTAAGAACGTTTCAGGACAGTCGACGACATCTCGCCATCGTCGTTAACGAATATGGCCATGTCGAGGGCATTGCGACGCTGGAAGATGTGCTAGAAGAAATCGTCGGCGAGATTAATGACGAAAGCGACAAGCCCACCAAAGACATTATTGAACGACAAGACGGCTCATACTTTGTCAAAGCGACCGTCGACCTGCGCACGCTGTCGACCACACTCGGCATCGACTGGGAGCCAGAAGAGGAAGTTGCGACGGTCGGCGGCCTGCTTTCCGAAGAACTTGAGCGAATCCCCCGAGTCGGTGACGCGATCGATTGGAACGGTTACCAAATCAGCGTGTTGCGCGCCGACCGCTTAAAGGCAAAACTCTTGTCGG
Organism: Pseudomonadota bacterium; assembly: GCA_039030375.1. GTDB lineage: Bacteria > Pseudomonadota > Gammaproteobacteria > Steroidobacterales > Woeseiaceae > UBA1847. Next base: position 26,038 of record JBCCEH010000010.1, read on the forward strand.
TGAAGAAAAACCCCGAGTCACCGTAGCCGGCTTGGGCCAACAAAACGTGCATCGGTGGAATCGCGTCCTTCCAGCCTCTCCCGCTTCAACTCTATCTCGTAGATCGCCTGACCTAGGTTGCGCATAAACGGAAAGCCTATTTCGTCGTATTCATACACATCGTCATTAAACGTTTCGTTATCGTTAACGTAGATGGTCGCCGCCAACATGAACTCGATGGCGTTGTCAAAATCCACAATATAGGCCGCGTCGGTCAGAAAACCGTAGGCATCGCCAACTTTGTTAAAAATTCGAATTGAGTCGGGAATGCGTGGTTCGTCGCCGCCATACAGTAAGAACTTCACGTAGCCGTCCGGGTAACGTTCACCATTGTGGTATTCCTCAATTCCACTTTCGCGCGGATACATTGAGAACATGCGGTAGAGAAACGCATAGTCCTCCTGACTCAATGCAAAGCGCTGTTCCGGCAACACTGAATCCGGGAACATCAGCTGCTTGATAACGTCGTGCTGTGCTTGCAGCGGGTAGGCATTCTTGCTGGCAAAGTCTTTCGGACTACCCACCCACTTTCCGCTGACATATTCGGCACGTCCACGCAGCACAGGCCCGGTCGCCGAGTGGTCGGCATGTTGCAACCTCCCCGTGTGCCGTTGAACATTTTCGTCAAATGTTCGGAACGCGACCGGAGCGGTAACACGATTCTCTTCTAGGCTCATTGGAATACCGAGCCGATGCATGATTCGCACGCCGTCAAATGACAGTTGTTCAAGTTGCCCGGTGAGTACGTCAGGCCCGACAAATTCGTATAACCGATTGAACGCGGCGTTGTCGCTGACGACCGCAATTTTTTCAATGGAGCGGGCAATGGATTCACCCGACTTCTCATCGCCGACGAGCATCTCAGTGTGTCGCTCTCCGAGGTAACGCCCAGAAACATTTAGACCTTCTAAGGCCAACACAGCCGCCGGCAATTTAACGGTACTCGCTGGGTAGAAGTATTCGTCGGCATCCAAACGATACGTATAGGACTGAAAAATCGGCAAGTTATCGGCATTCCGATCAATCTGTGTGTAGATAATCTGAATTCGATATTTTTCGGGGTCTTCAAGTACGGTCGCGAACCGTTCTGGCTGTGACGCCAATAGATTCGCGATGGATCCGTCCCATTCGTAATCTTTTTGGCACCCCGACGAGAACACGGTGAACAAAACCACTAGCACACTACGAATCAAAGCCTGCTCACGAAACCGCATACTGCAATTCCTTATTCAGCCGAAAGTGCGTCTACTGCAAATTTCGCGGCGTTAAACGCGCCTTCGGTCATCGCGTCTGCCGTTGCATCACTGTTGGCAATCGCAATGCGACCAAATCGTTGCCGAGCGGTAATCCAGGGCGACTGCTCCGGCGTCAGTTCATCCAGCATCCACGAGAACTGGCCGGTCTCCGGATCGTGACCGTAAGCGTATCCATGCGGCCAGCGATTCACGGTAATGGCTTTGATATCGCGCTCGTGTTCGAAACCACCGGCGGATAACATCCGGTCTAACTGATCACGAATCTTTGTTTCAAACGTCTCAAACGTGCTGGCAAGTAGCTCCATCCGCCCTGCCCGCCACTGTTCTTTCGGCGAGCGACCACGTAACGCGGGATTCAGCGGCGCTCGGCGCATGCGCAAAATGATGGGCTCATCGGGTGACGTTGCGTGTTGGTAATCACCGATATTCAACGGCACCGTCAAACGCGTCGATTGGAAGTAGCTGCTCGGACAGCGCGCACCTTGAATACCCAGTTTCTCAAAGGCCCGCCAGTTGCTGAGCAACACATTGGTATAAATCAGCGGCGCCTTGGCGGCGACTGACAGCGCTTGCTTCTGCATCTCCGGTAACTCGGGGCAGATATGCGGGATGGCGGCGTTGTAACACGCCATGATGCAGTGGCTTGTGTTGACCGTATTGGCGGTGTCGCCCTGCACATAGGTCACTCGGACATCGTCTGACGATGTCGGTTTACCACGGTGCTGCACGTTGACCGCAGTGCTATTGAGCCGAACGCGCACTCGCTGCTTTGGCGTATCGAGCGCAGCGTAATCGAATGGCGCGGTGATAACGTCGTCCACGGTATTACCGGGCGCCACCGCTGGTACGAGCTGTCGAACCAACAGCCGCGTAATCGTCGCGTTACCGTCCGGAAAATGACAAAACGGCGATTGGTTCGGCCCAATCGCGTCCATCGTGAGATCGTAATTCAGCGCATCATCGAGCTTCAGCTCGGCGGTACCGGGCCAGCCTTGAGCGATCGCAACCCATACCGAGATCCCATCCAGCCCCATCGCCCAGGTGGCAGATTCCCAGAGGTATGCAATCGCATCGTCATTCAGCCCGACCTTGGTTCGCAAGAACGTCTCGTAACTGGTGGAGCGAACGTAGCGCAATTTCTGGTCGCGACTAAGATCCGACAAATAATCTTGATCAGACTCAAAAACGCGTACGAGTTCGGCCTGTGCGTCTGACGACAACGGTGACCGCTCGAAATACTTACGCCAGGTCGGCTGCCCAGGTCCGGTCAGCAACGCATCCTTGCCAAACGTCTCTTTGTCGAGAAACGTACCGCGAGACATATTGCGATCTGCATATACCGACGCGTCGTGAAACTCGGTATATCGTGTGACATCGATGCCCAAAGCGTGCAGCAGATCCCGTCCGGCGCGGCTGTAGCGACGTACATCCGAAATATCCTCGGTGCCACCATGGGACAGTAACAATCGATCGTCGAGCCAAAATTCATTGCGTTTTGCGTGGCCACCAAAATCATCATGGTTGTCGAGAATCAGGATTCGCGCGTCAGGGTGTTGCTCGCGGTAATACCAGGCAGCCGATAGCCCGCTTAGTCCTGCACCCACAACCACCAGGTCATAGCGTTCCGCAGTTTCTCTTGGGTTTGCCCACCGCCTTCCGTCACGCATCTGATGTGCGACTTCGAACGAGCCGTCATGGCTACCGCGCATGCCGGTGAGTATCGGCGGGTAATTCTGCGTCGGTGTGCGCGCTTCAGACCAGCGCCAACCAAGGCCGCCACTGATAGCGACCGCAACACCACCGATAAAATCACGGCGAGTGATGCTAAGTGGAGCGTGGTCTTTTCGATCGGTCACTAATGCCCTGCCCTACGTTACGGCGTGATGAAATAGTGGGCAGCGAGACCACCATTGAGCGCCATCATCGAAAAATCGGTGACAAAAATAAACAACATGAGTCCTTTCACCTGCCATACACCACCGCCGCTGCGATTACGGATCGCCACCGGAACATTGATTAGGAACTGGGTACCATGTGCAATGGCGCAGCCGGCTAGTAAAAGGCTCCATTGGTCATTTTCCGGATACAGCGACTGGTTAAACAACAGCATTGCGTTTAGCGCTGCAAAGGCCAAGTTGAATCCGCCTAGAAACCGGCCCGACAGAATGAGCGTTTCCAGCACCGGCGTATCACGATGTTCACGCGGCACCACGATCTTGGCGAATATCCGGCCGCGCATCCAAAACAAGTGGAACGCCAGACCAAACCAGACGGTATTCAATGCCAAAACAACGGTCAGCATCACGTTTTACCCGAACTCCTGTCGTCCCTGAGCCTAGCACTGCTATGATCGTCGGTACACCTGGTTGCAGTGATACATTCGATGCTACGCACGTTTGAGTCGGTCCCGGAGACCGCGTTACTGGTTGAAACATTAGAACAAGACGGTGCCGTCGTCGTACATGGCATGGCGGACGATACGGTTCTGGACACAATTGAGGGTGAGCTTCGGGAACATCTCGAATCCAATCGCGACGATTTCAAAACCGAATTCAACGGCCAAAATACACTCCGTGTTGCCACCGTCCTCGGCGTTTCACGCAGTGCCGCCGAACTCGTCGCCCACCCGCTGGTACTCGAAGTCGCCGATACGATCCTTAAGCCTTTCTGCGACAACTACCGACTCAACTCGTCCGACGCCATCGAGATTCATCCCGGAGAGACCGCGCAAGAACTGCATCGCGATGAAGACGACCTGTATCCGATCATCAACTCCGATGTGGAATACCAGATCAGCGCGATGTGGGCGTTCACCGACTTCACCAAAGAGAATGGCGCTACGCAGCTGGTACTCAAGAGCCACCGCGAAAACCGCTCTCGGCCGTATGGCGACGACGATGTTATTCAAGCGGTGATGCCCCGAGGCGCGCTGTTGCTGTATCAAGGTTCGACGATTCATGGCGGCGGCGCAAACACCGCCGACGCGCCGCGACTCGGATTAATCAGCACGTACAATCTCGGTTGGTTACGCCAAGAAGAGAACATGTACTTGTCGATTCCCAGGGACGTCGCCGAGTCGTACCCCGATCGCGTTCGACGCCTGATCGGTTACCAAGTGCATAACGGCACGTTAGGACTGTATCCAGGTGATCCTGACGACTGGTGGACTCGGTCTTGACGGAACGACAATTCAGGACCTTTCGCCACGCAAAAACAGGTCAATCGTGACGAGCTTCGCATAACGTGCGCCCGACGACACTCCAAAGAAGTACATTAGGTGCATTCAGCTCTGGCGGCGGCGCCTACGGCGTTTTCTACAACGCCCACTATTTCGTCCTAATTTTTTACAGTCAGATCCTGGGCCTCGATCCGGGGCTGGCCGGTTTGGCCGTCGCCATTGGACTGGTTCTCGATGCGATTACCGATCCGTTGATCGGCTATCTGTCGGACAACACCCATTCGCGCTGGGGTCGACGTCACCCCTGGATGTTCGCCTCGGTGCTGCCTCTGGCTATGTTTTTCTATCTCCTTTGGCATCCACCCACGTTCATCGATGGCGACGCTGAACTCTTCATTTGGCTAGCGGTTTGCAATGTGGGTATGCGAACGGCCATGACGATGTTTTTGGTACCGGCTTACGCCCTGGTGGCGGAACTCACCGAAGACTATGACGGACGTACGCATCTTCTGACCGGTTTTCACGTCGTCTATTCAGTCGTTGGTAACGGTATGTCGGTGTTGATGTATGCCATATGGTTGGTACCCACTGACGATATCGCTGATGGTGTGATGAATGCCAGCGGCTACCAGCACGCTGGCACGTTCGGAACCGTGGTTATGATCGCCGCGATTGTCATATTCAGCGTCGGGCTAATGCGTCATATCCCTCGATTGCGACAGTATCAGACCAAACGATCCTTGGGATTGCGCCAGTTTTATCGCCAAACCATCGACGTCTTTAAGAGCCGATCAGCCCGCATGACCACCTTGGGCGGGATCATGTATGCCGCGGGTAACGGTACGTACGTTGCGTTGTGGGTTTACATCTATAGTTTTTTCTGGGAATTCACGACTGAAGAAATCGCGATCATTGCAATGCCGATGGCATTCGCCGCGGTGATTCTGCCCTTCGTGATGCCTCGACTGATCGCCGGCCGCGACAAAAAACATGTGGCGATATTCGCAATGTCCACTGCGGCCTTGGTCAACCTGCTACCGATCGCGCTACGATTGATCGGCTTTTTCCCTGAGAACGGAACGACCGCCCTTCTTTGGATAATGGTCGTTGCCGGGTTCTTCGAGACAATCTTATTTCTGACCTACGATATCGCCTGGCAATCGATGGTCTCGGATCTGACAGAACGGACACAGTTAGAAACCGGGCGTCGTAACGAAGGCGTCATATCATCGACGATGGCGTTTGTTGGCAAGTGTGCGGATGGCCTCGGTGTCTACATCGCAGGCCTGCTGCTCGCTTTAATCGCGTTCCCGACCGAAACGGATGTTAGCGACGTGGCGGATGATGTGGTCTTTGACCTCGGATTGATTTACGGGCCATTTGTTTTCGTTATTTACCTCGGCGCTGTCGCTGCATTGTTCCGTTATCGCATCAGCCGCGAACGGCATGGCGAAGCCTTACGGCAGTTGAGTAATAAATGAGTCGAGGATCACCGATAGATTGCGACGGGCCACGAGGCACGATCGCCATGTTACTTCTCGAGATGCGACCGCAGCCGATGAATCGACTCATCCCATTGACTGGATACCGCCGCCAAATAGCGGCTCGCCTCGGCAATCGAATCCGGTTGAATCGCAAAGCGACTCTCCCGGCCCACGCGGCGGCGTTGAACGATACCGGCACAGTACAGCACGTTGAGGTGCTTGGTGACCGCCTGCCGCGTGAGTTCAAGACCTGCCGTCAGCTCCGCAATAGAATAGTCCTTGCCCGTATTGAGACGCCCAATCAGATCTAATCGGGTGGCGCAGCCCAGCGCGGCAAAAACCGATGCGGGTTCTGCGTTTAGAGAGTTAGTCATCGAGATAATCCGCGATGTGGGTTGCTTGAATATCCCAGCCTTGTTGATTGGATCGCAGTATGTCGAGACGCTTTGAATCCGGAAACTGTAGGAAACCGGTCTCAACAATGTTCAAACGCGTGCCTGTTTCTATGGCCTGTAAACGAAACTCGACGATGACCTTGGCGCCCTCCTCGTAGTTTGTCTCTGAATCAAGAGCATTGGGGTGCCAAGAGAAACTAAACAGCGTTTCGTGGTCCATTTTCTCGGTGAGCGACTGCCACTCGACATGTTCAGCACCCGGAAAGGTCATTCGCCCTGTCGTAACAGTGCCGACCTTGAACGGCCCGTCCAGCGCGACGCGAAACCATTCACCGAACGCTTCGTGATCCGTGAGCGCGCGCCATACGCGCGAGACAGGTACGGGAAGATCGACGACCTTTTCGATTCGGTCTTGGTCCGCGTTAGACATTATGCAACCTCCTAGTTGCATATAGTCTAGGCAATCGGCTGTTTTTATGCAACCTATTGGTTGCCTATTATTCTACGCAACATCTTGGACTGGTCTTACAGCTACCCAGTCGGAACCTCTCCACTGAACGCCTTGAGGACCTCGCGTGTGAGATCCCATCGATTGAATCCCTGCCGCCCCCAATCCAGACCACGCCGCACGATCACAAGGTCATGGCTCGGCACCACGATCACGTACTGGCCACGATTGCCGGAGGTGGCATAGGCATCGGCCGGTACGTCAGTGCGGTCATCGGGTACCAACCACCAGTGGCCACCGTAAAAGTTGCCACGTTCGGCAGTCGATGGCGCTGGCGTACGTACAAACTCGATCCACTCCTTGGAAATTAGTCGCTCCCCATTCCACATACCGTCCTGGGCGTACAGCAGACCAAACCGTGCCAGGTCACGGGCGTTAGTGTAAACCTGCGAGCTCAGGATGAAGTCGTGGAAACGATCGGCACTCACTAAGGTGTTGCGCATGCCGATCCGGTCGAGCAACGCGGTACGCGGAAACTGCTGGTACAACTCATCCGATCCCAATGCGCGTTTCATCGCGTAGACCGCAAGCAGGGTATCGTAATTCTCGTATTCCCAAACCATACCCGGTTCGCGCACTAGACCACGATCAACCATGCCATCAATCGAGCTCTTACCCGCCCAATACGCAAGCCCGGATCCTGTGGCGTACTCCATATTGAAACTATCCACCGGATACAGCCCGCTCGACATGTTGAGAACATGTCGCAACGTGATAGCGCGACGCGGATCGCCGTCGGAATTGATGAGCTCGGGCTGCCAATCGATATCGAGTGGCTCGTCCAGCGACAGGCGCCCTTCATCGACCAACATTCCGATCAACGTGACTGCGATGCTTTTGGCGGTTGACCAGGTACGTGTTCGCGTTGTCGCGTCAGCACCATTGCCGTAGCGCTCATGAATAATCGAGCCTTTGTGTACCACGATGAGACTCAACGTTCGTTGTTCGTCGGTATCGCGCTCGAACGCCCAATCGGATGCCGCTAACAACGCTTGCTCATTGACGTTGTCCGGTAACGACATATCCTGCACGCGATCACCATCGGGCCAGGCGACGTTGGCGGGGTCACCGCCCGGATACGGCATCGGCAGCTCGGGTAAGTCATCAACGTCATCGAAGGTTTGATTCGGCGCCATCACCACACAGCCGATTCCTTCGCGAAATGCCGCGCGAATCACAGGGCCGGAGGTCGGACCACCAATCGCGACGGCCTGAAGATCCTGATCTACTTGATACTCACCTCCGGCGGGTGATCCAACTGCCCCGCCGAATCGTTCTTGGGTGAGATACGCCAGCTCATACTCGAACACTTGCTCGAGCGAACGATGGGAGGTGAACAAACCGTTGCACATCAATACAGCCTGCACGCCGTTGCGGATTAGCTCACGGTTGTCTTGAAAATAGTCGTACTCGTCGACGGCATCCGCCATTGCCACAGCAGGTAACAACGTTGCCAAGATGAAGACTCTACGGATCATTGCTCAGACTCCAATTCGTCGCCGAGAAGCGGCAACTATAGGGGAATACAGCAGCAACCGGAATCGGGCTCCGTCTCCTGGTGCCCCTTAGCGCTACAGCGCCTACGGGCCTGGCGCGCCAGGGTCTTCCTCAATCGAGATCTCATGATCTTCAAGGACTTGATAGAGAGGGAAATCAACCCACGTATCGTTCAGGTAATTGAGTTCTGGCACTTCTTCTTTCGGGTCCACGATGAGATTGTAAACCGAGGGATACGCCATCTCCTTGATTGCGTACGTGTCTTCATCCATTTCCCGCAGCAATAATTTCCAGTTCCGCCACTTAACACCGAACAGAACATTCCCCAAGTAGATAACCACGGAATCACGCGCGGATCGTTCGCTGTCTCCTTGTAGGAACGCCAACTGATCGACACCGTCATAGACGCGATCGTCCGGCAATTGTCCGCCCGCTATGGCGGTAAATGTCGGCACTAGATCGACCGCATGCATCGTCTCATTCGAGACCCGACCTGCGGGTACTTTGCCCGGCCAACGAATTAGAAACGGTACGCGCAGCGAACCCTCGTAGGGCGAGAACATTCCCGCACGCCATGGGCCGGTAAAACCGAATGAGCGCGGTATGCCCTCGCGACCGTTGTCCGATGTAAATATGACGATCGTGTCGTCACTCAGGCCGTGCTCTTCGAGGGTTTCCAGCACTTCGCCAACGTAGTCATCGGTTTGCGCGAGAACGTCTGCAAAGCTGCCATTACCGGTCTTACCGACATAGTCGGGGTGCGGGTCCACCGGCTCGTGCGTTTGTGTGTAGGACAAGAACACGAAGAACGGTTTATCACCATCCGCCTTCCGCTTGATGAAGTCGATCGATTGCTCCGTAATTTCCCGGTCGATCGTCGCGCGCTTTTTGCGATCGAAAACCTCATGCTCGGTCGGCGTCTCGCCGCGCTTGGCACGCATAATCCGGGTGAACACGGCACCAGGATGCGCATCGGGGTCGTAACTACCGCTGTCCGGCCAGAACGCTCGATCGGAAGACCGTGGGATACCAATCCACTCATCGAAGCCCTGATCGGTCGGGAAACGCCCCTCCGTGTCGCCGAGATGCCATTTGCCGAAAATTGCCGATGTGTACCCCGCGTCGGCCAACAACTCAGCCAACGTTTCTTCCCACTTCGTAATTCCGTACCAGACTCCGCGCGGCGGGCCGTCCGGCCGCTGCCGCGTCCGAATACCGTAGCGCCCCGTCATTAGCGAGGCGCGCGATGGTACGCATTCGGCTTCAACGTTGTAGTTGGTCAGACGCAGGCCATCGTGGGCGATACTGTCGATGTTCGGGGTCGGCGCCCCGCGCATCACACCGCCACCGTACACCCCAATCTCGCCCCAACCGAAGTTGTCCATGAGAATCAGAACGATATTCGGCTTGTCGTCACTGCCCGCCGCCAAAGCGGCCACCGGCAGCGATATCAAAGCCAACACCAGGACCGAAAAGTGAATTCTGTGTCGACGACGAACGCGTTGTCGCATGGCTGCCTCCCGCTGATGTTTGCCCCACGTTAGCAATTACTCATGCGGACCGCATCTCTACCGACACGCGTGGATAGGTGGCTAGTATTCTGTGCGCATCGATCAGAGCCAACGGATGCAAACCGACGGCAAAGACCAAAACGCGGTTGCTCGACTACCCCCGCTGCGCCGGCTTTTTGGAGCGTAACGCGGCATCGTAGGCGTGACGTGCCCATGCTTCTGCCACGTCCGGATCATCAAATATTTCCTCGGGCGCAGTGTAGTAAGACATCTTCATAGGCTTGCCGTTTTTCACATACTCAAACGGCATCAGCCCTTTTTCAGTGAAGAGCCCCGCCGATTGATCATCCGCCTTCAGGTAAAGGACGTCGTCCGCCACCAAACCGAACATCAAGTCGTCATGATAGACGCCGTACCCACCAAACATTCTCCGTGCTCGAATCGCGCCGAATTGCTGAAACACCTCACCGAGATAGTCTACGAATTCACTCATAGGTTTGCTTTCTTCGCTCGAACAAAAGCCGTCACTGACCTTCCCAAGCTCCCCCTTTACTGATTCTTGCCTACGGCAAGGAGCAATCGTCTATTAATCGCGACCGGAACGGTAACTGGTTTCCGACTTAGAGTAGCCGCAATTTACACACTCCGCATCTTTCATAAAGAAGATTGGATGCTGGAACGCCCGTTCGTTACACCGTAAGCACCGAATCTCGGCGACGCGCTGACCTGCACGGAACCAAACCCAACCCCACGTAAGTAGAGCTGCGATACTGGCTAATCCCTCTTGTCCATCACCAAAAAGGAAGCTAAAAAAGAAGAAGAGTGCCGGTCCAACAACTAGCCACCCAATCCAAACGTAGAAATAAACATTGCGTCTATTCGCAACATTAGTCCAAAAATCAAATTCGTCGAGGGGCGTCACCGATCACCAACTTTAGTTTTGATGGCTATTATAGTTCGGAAGTTGCGGCTCTACCCCAGACCACCATGCCGGTCGATTTCGGCCAGAAGCGGCCATTGAATGCCCGCGAATAATTCAAAATGGATCGAATCGAAGAGCCGCCGGTACTGATTCTATTCGGAGACCTCTGGTTCTATCTCATGGGTGAACTTCGCTTCTCCGGGCAAAATGAAAAACTCGCCGTTTTGAAAACCGAGATACATCGGAGGGCCTTTTTTTGCCGGGGTCCAACCATTTTCGATTGCCCACAGTATCGCCTTTCGAACTTTTTTTGGTCGAATTTCTAGGCCCCACGGATACGGATCTAAGTACAGTATTTGACCACTCACCCCGTTTTCCGCGATCGTAATGTGAGCTTCCCTGAATACCAGCGAATTCTGGTTGAGGTGCCAGACGTACGAACGGTTGTCCACGGAAATTTGTCTTGTGTGTTTCTTAGGAAAAGCCATGAGGTGCAATCGAATTACATGGAACGAGCAGAATTTTCATGTCTGCCAATTTCCGCTTTGGATCATTAGAAGCCGTTGAGTCTATCATCTGGCGAGTGGCCGCTATCGGCCAGAAGCAGACGGTCGCGATTAGCATCGTTCTTCAGAATAGAAATCGGCGAGATAGATCTGATAGATCGCCTTCATACCCTCTCTGAATTCGAAAACGATCTGATCGAGGATTTCCTCGTTGAATGCAATGCTGTGCAGCAAGAATCCTTCCTCGACTTGATGATTGGTGCCCGGATTGAATAGAAATGAATTGGTCTCCGGATCACGGAGAATCACGCGAATGGACGTCGTTCCGGGCTCGATATCAACGACTTTCGACTTGACGGTCGCATACCAGATACCTACGTGCCCCGTCTCATTGTCAGTGCAGCTTGTACGAGAGATCTCCACAATTATGTGAGCTGGCAAGGTGTCCGGAAACGTTCTGGTCGGCGTCGGGGGCGTGGCGTGTACCGGCACCAACCATGCTAAAACACAAACAAAGAGCACTATTCTCATCGGAAATCGAACGTCGCCTTTGGGCCAGTAGCTGAAAGAATAGCAGATGATCATGCTAGTTCTGCTGTCGGCCAGTAGCAGCCGCTCGTTAAGTCTCGAATGAGCAACGACTTTCGCCCTTTACACCTATAGCGACTATCTGCCATGACACGACCGGATAATCCGACACATCTACTTGAGACACGTCAATGTCGGTATGTCCTACGACGTAGGTCACCTTTGGGTACTCAGCCTTTATGAGCCACATCGGCGGAATCGTGTCTGTTGTGCCAGTGTGGGCGACGATTCTGGAGTCCCGATCATCCGGGCCAGTCAATGTAAATTCATGTCGCCAACCATGATCATCTTCAAACCGGTATGCCGCTAATCGAACCGTATGCGCTTCCACATCGTATTTCTCCGCGTCAGAAGACGTAAACATCAATGCGACAGAAGCAAACGTATCTTCCGTGTTCCTGTAATCATCAATCGAAAATCTGCAGTTGATGATTTGTAATCCCGGTATCTCGCCGGAGTGCAAGATTTGAACTTGACCGACACCAACATCAAAGGTCTTCGTTTCCCAAGGCGGTTCAAGCTGAGTCTCTTGCCCCTCGCTCAGACCGATAGTGAAAAAAGCAGACGCGAAAACTAATAAATGGAATGTAGATCGCACAAAACTCCGATGTCCGCTTTGGGTCATTAGAAGCCGTTGAGTATACCTTGCCAAGGTGGCTGCTCTCGGGGGTAGAGCGGACGTCTACAAGTTTTTTAGCGGGGGCAGGATTTGCCTTCGCCCCTGCGGGGCTCAGTTGCTCTCGCCTGCTGTTAACCGATGCTCCGCATCGGGCAGGCTCGGGTGAACGCAATCCACCCGATCGATCAAAAAGTGAGCTTAAGATCGGTGCGGATTGATCTTTAGTATGGAAACCAAACAAGCGAGCCGGGTCATCCTCGCAAGCGAGTCGTGCTCGCGATAGCCAAACAAAAAAGCCGACCCTTTATGGGTCGGCCTTTCTTGTTTGGTAGCGGGGGCAGGATTTGAACCTGCGACCTTCGGGTTATGAGCCCGACGAGCTGCCAGACTGCTCCACCCCGCATCGACAGGAGCGCGATCATACAGACCTGCGGGGGCCTTTTACAAGCCTTGTTTCGCACTATTTCACACGGCAACATGTTTTCAATGAATACTGAAAAACCCGTTTTCAACGTCACCAACGCCATTCGCGATTTCATGCGCTTGGAATCGGCCGGCGGCCTGATCCTGCTCGCCGCCGCTATCCTCGCTTTGCTGGTCGCAAACTCGCCCCTGTCGGCCTTGTATGCCTCGTTCCTTGATACGCCCATCGGCGTACGAGTCGGCGCTCTGGCCATCGATAAGCCCCTCATTCTCTGGGTTAATGACGGCCTGATGGCGATCTTTTTCTTTCTCATCGGCCTCGAGATAAAGCGTGAAGTCATAGAGGGTGAGCTGTCCTCAATCTCACAGGTGGTTCTGCCGGGTGTCGGCGCGCTGGGCGGTATGCTGGTTCCGGCAGGAATTTATCTGTGGATCAATGCCGGTGACGCCGATGCCGTCAACGGCTGGGCCATCCCGGTTGCGACCGATATCGCCTTCGCACTGGCGCTGCTAAGCGTGTTTGGAAAACGGGTGCCCATTGGCCTGAAGGTTTTCCTGCTAACTCTGGCCATCTTCGATGACCTGGCCGCCATCATCATCATTGCGGTGTTCTATTCCGGCGATATTTCGATTCTCGCGCTGACCATTGGCGCCGCGATATTGATACTTGCCATCATCCTCAATCGAATCGGCGTGTCGCGAACCTCCGCCTACGTGCTGCTCGGTATCGCCCTTTGGGTGGCGATGCTGAAATCCGACGTTCACGCCACTTCGGCGGGCGTCTTGATCGCATTCTGCGTGCCCATTCGTGACCAGAAAGGTGACTCGCCGTTACGGGAAATGGAGCACGATCTGCACGGCCCGGTGGCATTCGCCATTCTGCCCATCTTTGCGTTCGCCAATGCCGGCCTGGCGCTGGGCGGAATCGCCCTATCGGACCTCACCAGCCCGATCACGCTCGGTGTCATTCTGGGGCTCGTTGCCGGTAAGCCGATCGGTATTTTGCTGTTCGTGGGCCTAGCTGTGATGCTTAAATTGGCGCGCTTGCCGCTCAATGTGAACTGGCCGCAAGTCCTAGGCGTCGCGTTCGCCTGCGGCATTGGTTTTACGATGAGCTTGTTTATCGCGGGACTTGCCTTTACGCCGAGTGCCGATGGCGGCATAAGCGGCGATCGTCTCGGTGTATTGGTGGGCTCTATCGCTTCAGCAATCGCGGCGTATGTGATCTTGCGATTCAGTTTGCCGAAGACGGCGCCCGACTAGGTTCCGGCCAGCACTGCCGAACAGAGCGTCCACAACCAGTCTGGCATGAGACCGAGGGCCAGCACAGCGAGTGCATTGACACCCAGCACGACTCGGGTGTCCATACTCGCCTGCAGGACGGCCTGGTCTTCTGACTCTTCGAAGTACATGTACCAGATTACACGCAGGTAGTAATAAGCGCCGATAACCGATGCCAGCACCATCAATATCGCCAGCTCGGTGCTGCCCGCGCTCAATACCGCATCGATGGCGTTTAGCTTGCCAAAGAAGCCGATAAACGGAGGAATCCCGGCCATGCTGAGCATGATGAACATCATCATCGCAGCCGCCCACGGACTCCGGGCATTGAGACCTTTGAAATCGGAAAGATTTTCGGCCTCATACCCCTTGCGGCTGAGCAAAATGATGATCCCAAAGGCACCGGCCGCGGCAATGACATAGGTCAGCGTGTAAAACAGAGCCGCCGAATAGCCCTGCGCCGTTCCCGCAAATACAGCCAACAGAATGAAGCCGACATGCGCGATGGTCGAATAGCCCAACATCCGTTTGATATTGGTCTGCGCGATCGCCACCACGTTACCCAGCAGCAATGACAATACGCCAACCACCAAGATCATGTCGGACCAGATCGGATGAATACCGCCCAATCCGTCAACCAAAATCCGTAGCGTTAACGCCAACGCCGCCACTTTTGGTGCAGACGCGATATACAGAGTGACTGGCGTACGGGCACCTTGATAGACATCCGGCACCCACATATGAAACGGCACGCCACCGAACTTAAACGCAATGCCGACGATCAGAAACGCAATGCCAATCCATAGCGGCAGCCCGTTAGCCGACGCATCGTTGGCCAAGGTCGTGGTAATCGCACCAAATTCGAGCGAACCGGTGACCCCATAAACCCATGAGATGCCGTACAACAGCGCGCCCGAAGCAATCGCGCCGAGCACGAAGTACTTCATCGCTGATTCGGCCGACTGAGCGTTATTGCGATCAAACGCCACTAGGGCGTACTGCGACAAGGCCAACGTTTCCAGCCCCAGGTACATGGTCAGCAAACTGTTGGCCGAAATCATGATCAACATACCGAGCAAACCAAACAAACCAAGCACGTAAAACTCGCCTTTGTGCAGTTCGTTCGCTCGCAGGTAGTCCCTGGCGTACATAAACGCCACCGCGACTAAGCCGATCACCGCGACTTTCAGGACCTGCGAAAAATCGTCGGCGACATACGATCCGGAGAACGCGATTTCGCGAACGTCCGGCGCATTGGTTAGCACCACCCAAAGTGTGGCGGCCAGGCTGATGATCGCCATCCAGAACGTCGCCACGCGACGCTCTTGCGGAACAAACAAATCCGCCACCAGCACGACACAAATCAGGCTCAGCAGCGTGATTTCGGGAGAGGCCGTGATGTAATCGGATACCGTCATCTTGGTGCGCCCTACAGCTTTGATTGCCCGACTTGAATGACCAGCTGTTCGAGACTGGTGTTCATCATCTCAACGAGTGGCGCCGGCCAAACACCGAGGCCAATAACAAAAATGGCGAGAATGCTGAGCACCGCGAACTCGCGCTGATTCAGGTCTTTGAGCGCGGCCACTTTGTCATTCGCCACTTCGCCATACATCACTCGCCGCACCATCCATAGCGTATAGGCGGCGCCGAGCACCAAGGTCGTGGCCGCAAGGAATGCGTACCAAACGTTGGCCTTAAAGCTGGCAATGATCACCATGAACTCGCCGACAAAACCGGATGTGCCTGGCAAACCGGCATTCGACATTGCGAACAGCACCATAAAGCCGGCGAACATCGGCATGGTGTTCGCCACACCACCGTAGTCAGCAATCTGGCGAGAATGCACGCGGTCATACAACACGCCGACACATAGAAACATCGCGCCGGAAATCAAGCCGTGCGAGATCATCTGCACCATCCCGCCCGAGAGCCCTAGCACCGATCCCGACTGGAACGTAATCACGAAGACCAGGAAGAACCCTAAAGTGACGAAACCCATATGCGCAATCGACGAATACGCAATGAGCTTCTTCATGTCTTTCTGCATCAGCGCCACGAAACCGATGTACACAACGGCAATTAGGGACAGCGTGATGACAAACGTCGAAAAATACGCGCTGCCATCGGGAACGATCGGCAACGACAGGCGGATAAAACCATAACCGCCGAGTTTCAACATGATCGCGGCTAGGATCACGGAACCACCGGTCGGCGCCTCAACGTGCGCATCCGGCAACCAGGTATGCACCGGCCACATCGGCACTTTGACGGCAAAGGCGGTCAGGAAAGCGATAAAGATCAGCTTCTGTGCCGTCAATGACAACGGCACATTCATAAATCCGAACAGATCGTACCCACCGGTCTTGCCATACAAGTAGATGAAGGCCACCAGCATCAAGACGGAACCGAGGAAGGTATAGAGGAAAAACTTGAGGGTCGCATAAACCCGTCGCGCCCCGCCCCAGACACCGATGATCAGGAACATCGGCACCAACATGGCTTCCCAGAAAATATAGAACAGCAATGCGTCCAGCGCTGAGAACACACCGATCATCAGACCTTCCAGGATCAGGAAGGCGGCAAAGTACTGAGCCGGGCGGACCTTGATGCCGTCCCAGGCCGAAATCACCACCAGTGGCGTGATAAACGTCGTCAGCAAAATGAGCGGCACCGAAATGCCATCTACACCCAGGTAGTAGAACGCGTTCAGCGCGCTGATCCACTCGACACGCTCGACAAACTGCATGCCGGTGGCTTCGTTGTCGAAGCCCATGTACAGCGCGGTGCTGATCACAAACGTGAGCAGCGAAATCATCAATGCGGCAATTCGCATCAAGCCGGCTTTGGGCGAGTCGGCATTACCGTCGTCGCCGATGGCCAGCAGGGCCAGACCGCCGAACACGGGCAGCCAGATCAGCACACTTAATAAATGTTGGGAGAACAATTCCATGGGGCCGCCTATCGGAACCAGATCAGCCAGCTAATGAACACGGTCAAACCGATGATCATCGCGAAGGCGTAGGTGTACAGATAGCCGGTCTGCAAGTTACGCATGACGTTGGCGAGTTTGCCGACCGAACGCGCGGTGCCATTGACCAACAGCCCATCAATGATGGTTTCATCGCCTCGCTTCCAGAGAAAGTTACCAAGGCCTTTACCCCAGGCAGTGAAGCCATTGATATACAGGTCGTCGAAGTAGTACTTGCGCTCCAGCAGATTTTGCACGCCCTGCATTCGCGCCTGAATCTTGGCCGGAATATCCGGTCGCTTCATATACAGGTACCAGGCAGTAAAGGTACCGGCCGCTGCGAGGTAGAACGCCGGCGATGCCCAAATATGCAACACCAATGCCGCACTGCCGTGGAAGAATGTTTCGCCCAAATAGCTCATCACATCGTGGTCGGGCAGTACAAAAATAGCGGATGCGAAGTAACCGTCGAACAACACGTCCTGCACGGTGATCCAGCCGATTACGGCCGACGGAATTGCGAGCAATATCAGCGGCACGGTGACCACCCAAGGTGACTCATGCAGGTGCGACTTGGTCTCGGCATCCATCCGTTCTTCGCCATGGAATACCAAGAAGAACATGCGGAACGAATACAACGCGGTCACGAACACACCGAGCAACACGCTGAGATACGCAATCCAATACACCAGACCCTGCCCCGCCCAGTGCGAATCCTTGACCGCCTCGATCAGCAGATCCTTGGAGAAGAATCCAGACGAACCTGGAAAACCAATCAGTGCCAGCGAGCCGATCAACGCCGTCCAATAGGTAATCGGCATGTATTTCTTCAGGCCACCCATTTTGCGAATGTCCTGCTCGTGATGCATGGCGATGATGACCGAGCCTGCACCGAGGAACAGCAGCGCTTTAAAAAACGCGTGCGTCATGAGGTGGAATATTGCTGCGCTGTACGCCGAAGCGCCGAGCGCGACAGTCATGTAACCCAGCTGCGACAAGGTCGAGTACGCCACGACGCGTTTGATGTCGTTTTGCACGATACCGATCAACCCCATCAGGAACGCGGTCATGGCGCCGATCACCATGACGACCGCCAGAGCCATTTCAGACAATTCAAACAACGGCGACATACGCGCGACCATGAAAATACCGGCCGTGACCATGGTGGCGGCATGGATCAACGCCGAAATCGGGGTTGGACCCTCCATCGAATCGGGCAGCCACACGTGCAACGGCATCTGCGCCGACTTACCCATGGCGCCGACGAATAGCAGAATGCAAATCAGCGTCATCGCATTCCAGGCCGTGCCAGGGATCACCTCGATCGTCTGCCCGGCAATTGAATCGGCCTGGCCAAACACGGTCGCGTAATCCAGTGAGTTGGTGAGGAATACCACGCCCGCGATACCTAAGATAAAACCAAAGTCACCCACGCGGTTAACCAGGAAGGCTTTCAGGTTCGCGAATACGGCCGAGTCTTTCTTAAACCAGAAACCAATCAACAGGTACGACACGAGTCCAACCGCTTCCCAGCCGAAAAACAACTGCAGGAAGTTGTTCGACATCACCAGCATCAGCATCGAGAACGTGAACAACGAGATGTAACTGAAGAACCGCTGATAGCCAGGATCTTCGTGCATATAGCCGATCGTGTAGATATGCACCATCAACGAGACGAAGGTCACCACCACCATCATCAGCGCGGTCAGCCGATCGACCAGGAAGCCGACCTCCATGCGCAAACCGTCGGTCAGTGCCCAGGTATACAGACTGATATTTTCTGCAACCGCCCCACCCCAGAACATCTGGCAGAGCACGAATAACGACAGCACACAGGACAGACCCACGGCGAGAATCGTTAACCAGTGCGCGCCCGCACGACCAATGCGTTGGCCGAACAGACCCGCAATGATGGCCGCACCGAGCGGCGCCAGAACGATGGTGAGGTAGTAGTTGAGCATCAACTTACCCCTTCATCTCGTTCAATTCGCGCACGTTAATCGAGCGACGATTGCGGAACAGCACGACGAGGATCGCCAGACCGATCGCAGCTTCAGCGGCCGCCACCGTCAAAATGAAAAAGACGAAGACCTGACCTGTGTCATCGCCCAGAAAGCGAGAGAACGCAATAAAGTTAAAATTGACCGCCAGCAGCATCAACTCGATGCACATTAGCAGCAAAATCAGGTTGCGACGATTGATGACAATGCCGGCAATACTCAAGACAAACAGCATTGCGGAGAGAGTCAGGTAATGCTGCAACCCGATCATTGTTTCTCCTCCGCATCCATCTTGACGACGCGAATTCGATCCTCACTTTTGACCGCGACCTGCGCGGCAATGTCCTGCACTTTGAGCCCCGGACGCTTACGCATGGTCAGCGTGATCGCGGCGACGATTGCCAGCAGTAAGATCACGGCTGCCACTTCAAAGGCAAACACGTGTTCCGTGTACAGCACTGCGCCTAATGCTTCCGTGTTGCTGTAACCCTCGGGATACGGCGAAAACGCATCGCTGGCTCCGGCCCCGCTCGATTTCAGCCAGATGAGCTGAATCAGCTCGACCGCCATCAACAAGGCAAGCCCGATCCCCAATGGCGCGTAC
This sequence comes from Pseudomonadota bacterium, assembly GCA_039030375.1. Lineage (GTDB taxonomy): Bacteria > Pseudomonadota > Gammaproteobacteria > Steroidobacterales > Woeseiaceae > UBA1847. Next base: position 45,820 of record JBCCEH010000010.1, read on the forward strand.
CGATCCATCCCCTGACGAGCCGTCTCAACATTGATGTCGAGCATCATGACGACGAACAGGAATAACACCATCACCGCGCCGACATACACCAGCACCAACACGATGGCGAGAAACTCCGCTTCGATCAACAGCCACAGCATCGCGCTTTGGAAAAACGCCAGCACCAAGAACATCACAGCGTGCACTGGGTTCTTGGAAATCACGACGCCGAGCGCCGCCGCAATCAAGATGATTGCGAAACCGTAAAACAACGCTGGGTATAGCAGGTCGGCCACTAGCGATACTCCGCGTCGGCCGCTTTATCGGCGGAAATCATCGTGTCGTACTTATCACCAATCGCCAATAACTTGTCTTTGGTCATGATGTTCTCGCCGGTCGCTTCCATGTGGTATTCGTGGATGCGAGTTTCGACGATAGCGTCGACCGGACAGGCTTCTTCACAGAAGCCGCAGTAAATGCACTTAAATAGGTCGATGTCATAGCGAGTGGTGCGACGCGTACCGTCATTACTGACATCCGATTCGATCGTAATCGCAAGTGCCGGGCATACCGCCTCACACAATTTGCACGCGATGCAACGTTCCTCGCCATTTGGATAGCGACGTAAGGCATGCAATCCACGGAATCGATGCGACTGCGGCGTCTTCTCCTCCGGGTATTCGAGCGTGACGCTTTTCTTAAAGAAATTGCGCCCAGTCACAGACAAGCCTTTGAAGAGCTCCCACAGAGCGAACGTCTTGATATAGCTTCGGATTCGATTCATCACAATCTGCTCTTACGCCCCAAGCCCTGACCAGGGGCCCACTTGTTGCCAAGCCATCACACCTTCGACCGCAATCCAGACAATCGTGACCGGGATAAAGACTTTCCAACCGAGGCGCATAATCTGGTCATAGCGATAACGCGGAAACGTCGCTCGCAACCAAAAGAAGGTGTACATAAAGAACGCCATCTTGGCGAACAGCCAAGGGAAGCCGCCGCCAAATATCCAGCCGTACACCGGATTGTCATGCAGGCTCTCGAACACCGCAAAGCCTTCCAGCGGCGATGCCCAACCGCCGAGGAAGAAGATCGCCGTCAGCGACGCGATCAACACCATATTGGCGTACTCGGCGAGGAAGAACAGCGCGAACGCAACGCCGGAATACTCCACGTGGAATCCGGCCACGATTTCCGACTCGCCTTCGGCGACATCAAATGGCGCGCGGTTGGTTTCCGCGACTCCGGAAATCCAATACACCAAAAACAGCGGGAACAACCAGACGATAAACCAATTACTAACGCCGCCCGATTGCGCCTCCACAATAGCACCGAGATTCAAACTACCGCCGGCCATCAAAACGCCAACCAGGGCAAATCCCATTGCAATCTCATAGGCGACGATCTGTGCCGCTGAGCGCATCGCACCCAGAAACGCATACTTTGAGTTGGTTGCCCAACCGGCGAGGATGACGCCGTAGACGCCCAACGATGTGAGCGCCAATACGTACAACAAGCCGGCGTTGATATCGGCGATGACAAACCAACTGTTCATCGGAATGACAGCCCAGGCCGCCAATGCCGGAACCAATGTCAGCAGCGGCGCGATGACAAACAAATATTTGTTGGATTCAGAGGGAATTACCACCTCTTTGCACAGCAGCTTGAGTACGTCGGCAAACGGCTGCCCTAATCCCAACGGACCAACGCGGTTCGGCCCGACCCGCGCCTGCATGCTGCCGATGACCTTACGTTCGAAATACGTTGAAAACGCGACCAACAAAATTACCGCGACAGTGACGATGAGAATTTTGAGCGTCGTCAACGCAACGTACTGCATCCAGTCAGGTAGCCAACTGGTCAAGCTAAACGTCAGATCGACAATCCATTCAATCCAACCCGGCATCAATGCTCACCTCGAGCACGACGCGCCTCTGGCGTCAGTTGCAGTGCTTCTGCCCGCCGCACCAAGCCATCACCGGAGTACAGCGGTATGTCGACTTCTTTCGCCGGATCGTCCTCACCATTTACGTGCGCAGGCTTTGAACGTTTACCTGCGTCGCCGTAACCACCGCCAATCGTCGCCTTGAGTTCTTCGAGCACCTCTTCACTCGACAAGTACTCTGCGTCCTCGGCACCGACCAGATTCAACAACACGCGCAACACTTTCCACGCCGGCCTTGAATCGCCCACCGGATTTGCCACGCCGGAGAACGACTGCCAGGTACCAGCCACATTCACATAGGTACCCGAGGTTTCTGCAAAGGTACCGATCGGCAACAGCACATCGGCCACGTCGCGCAGCGCATTGCTGTCAAACGCCGTCAGCGCCACCGTCATCTTCGATGAGCTCAGCGCTGGCATGTCCAGGCCCGGCTCAAGATTGAGCAACAACATGGCATCCATCTCGCCGGCACACATGTCGACCGCATGTTGACCACTGGCCGCACGGGCATGCCCTCCGGCCGTGCGATGCGGCAGCACGCCGGCAATATGCAATCCTGCAGTATTGGCACCTTCGGTCAGTTCGCCGACAGCGGCGCCTGTCATTTCAGCCAACGCGTCAGCCAACACCGCGATCGCTGCGCGCGCTTCGTGACGGCCGGCAACGTTGCCAAGCACGATCATGGCTTCATCAGCATCATTGAGCGAGTCGGCGATAGCTTTCGCTTCATCCGTCGCAGCCACGCCATCACACAGATCGTTAACCGTTGCCGGAACTTTCTTGCCGCCCGACGCCGCAACTATGACGCTAGCCAGTAAATTCACTAGACCGTTACCCTGCGCGTAGGCATGTACATCAAAGAAATACTCGTGCAACTCGCTGTTGGCGAAGCTGACCGCACAGCCCTTCAATGCCGCCTTTCGCAAGCGGTGAGCAATGATCGGCGCCTCATGACGCACGTTACTGCCGACCATAAGTACCGCGTCTTGCTCTTCCAACGCCGGAATTTCACAGCCAAGGCCTGGCACAACCGCGTCGGCATCTTGATCGGTAAAGTCTCGACGGCGTAAACGATGATCGATGTTGGTGCTGCCAATCTGCTCAGCAAGTTTCGCGAATAGCACACCTTCTTCGACTGTCGCTGAGGGTGAAGCCAACAAACCCGCTTTGTTACCCGCCGCTTTGATTCCGGTGGCAGCTTTTTCCAGCGCCTCCTCCCAATCGCAGCTGCGCCATTCGCCGCCTTCTTTAATCATCGGCGTCGCCAAACGATCGTCGCTATACACGGCTTCGTAACTAAAGCGGTCGCGATCTGAAATCCAGGTTTCGTTAATCGATTCAGCTGGACGTGGAACAATTCGTTTAACCGTGCCGCGTAAGACATGGGCATAGAGATTCGAACCCACACAATCGTGCGGCGATATGGTTGAACGCTGCACCATTTCCCAGGCTCGGGCACTGTAACGATAGGGTTTGTTATTCAGCGCACCTACGGGGCAGAGATCGATAATATTGGCCGACATCTCGTGATCGATACTCTTCTCAACGTAGGTACCGATCTTCATGTTCTCGCCACGTTCCGTGGTGCCCAACTGCTGATTGCCGGTGACCTCTTCGCCGAACCGCACGCAACGCGTACAGTGAATGCAGCGCGTCATATCGGTCGATACCAGCGGACCGATATCTTTGTCCTTAACGACACGTTTGCCGTCCTGATAGCGCGACACGTCGCGGCCGTAGCCCATCGCCAAGTCCTGCAACTCACACTCACCACCCTGGTCGCAGATTGGACAATCGAGGGGATGATTGATCAGCAGGAACTCCATGGTCGCTTTCTGCGCTGAAATCGCTTTCGGCGACTTGGTGAAGATCTTCATGCCTTCACCGACCGGCGTCGCGCAGGCCGGCAACGGCTTCGGCGCTTTTTCCACCTCGACCAAACACATACGACAGTTCGCCGCGATGCTGAGCTTTTCGTGATAACAAAAACGTGGCACGTAGGCGCCACAAGCGTCGGTAGCCTCAATGACCATCTGGCCTTTTTTCGCCTCAACCGGCTGGCCGTCGACTTCGATGTTGACGATATTGTCGCTCTGATCTGACATACGCTTACGCCGCAGCGACTCCTGGATCGTCAACGATGCTGCGCCCTTTATTGCGCACCATGTATTCAAATTCGTGATGGAAGTGCTGCAGGAAGCTCTGCACCGGCCACGCCGCCGCATCACCCAGAGCGCAAATGGTGTGGCCTTCAATCTTGTTCGCGACGTCAGTCAATTTGTCGATATCCGCTTCGCTGCCCTGCCCGTCGATAATCCGACACAACATGCGATACAACCAACCGGTACCCTCACGGCACGGCGTGCATTGGCCACAAGACTCCGCCATATAAAACCGCGAAATGCGACGCAAGACTTTCACCATGCAGGTCGTCTCATCCATCACGATGACCGCACCGGTGCCAAATGATGAACCGGCCTCCTGCAGGCTGGTGTAATCCATGGTGCATTCCATGATGGTCTCAGCGGTCAAGACCTTGCACGACGAACCGCCAGGAATCACTGCCTTAAGTTTCCGCCCGCCGAGCACGCCGCCGCATAATTCCAGCAGGTCTTTGAACGGGATACCCATCGGTAATTCGTAGTTACCCGGCTTCTCGACATGACCGGACACCGAGAACTGCGCAGTGCCGCCGGAACCTTCCGGACCCAGACCCGCAAACCACGCCGCGCCCTGGCGAATAATGCTCGGCACGCTGGCGATACTTTGGGTGTTGTTAATCGTAGTCGGTTTGCCATACAAGCCCACGTTAGCCGGGAACGGCGGCTTAAAGCGTGGCTTGCCCTGCTTACCTTCTAACGATTCCAGCAGCGCAGTTTCTTCACCGCAGATATACGCGCCGGCACCGACAAACGTATACACATCGATATCGATCCCAGAGCCTTTGACATTCTTACCCAGCCAGCCGGCCTCATACGCCTCTTTCACCGCCGCTTCGAAACGCGGCACTGGCTCATTCATAAACTCGCCGCGGATGTAGTTGTAGGCCACCGTCGCGCCCATCGCATAAGCGGCAATCGCCATGCCTTCAACTAACGAGTGCGGGTTATATCGAAGCACTTCGCGGTCATGACAGGTACCCGGCTCGCTCTCATCAGAATTCACCACCAGATACTTTTGTCCCGGCGCGGTACGCGGCATGAAGCTCCACTTTAGACCAGTGGGGAATCCGGCTCCGCCACGGCCGCGCAGACCCGACGCCTTAACTTCTTCGATAACGTCCTCGGGCGACATTTCACCATTAAGGATTTTCTCCCAAGCCTGATAGCCACCGTGCGCCTTATACGTCTCGAGCGTCCACGACTCGTCAGCACCAAAGGTGTTGAAGCAAACCAAGTTTTGTTCGTAAGCCATCAGTCCAGCCCGTCCAAAAGCTCATCGACCTTTTCCGGCGTGAGGTTCTCATGGTAGTCGTGATCGACCATCATCATCGGGGCGCCGCAACATGCCGCCAAACATTCTTCTTCGCGCTTCAGGTAAATACGGCCATCTTCTGTGCTTTCACCGAGCTTGATACCGAGCTTGTTCTCGACGTGCTCGACGATATTATCGGCGCCGCGCAACATGCACGAAATGTTGGTACAGATCGCAACGTTGTGACGTCCCACCGGCTTGGTTTGGAACATCGAGTAAAACGTCGCCACCTCATAGACTTGGATGGTCGGCAAATCGAGATACTCGGCCACCGCATTCATAATCTCAGCGGTTAGATAACCGTCGTTTTCGTGCTGCGCCGCATGCAGCGCACCAATAACGGCGGAGCGCTGACCATCCGCCGGAAACCGCGCCTGCCATTTCTGGATTTCTTCAATAACGTGATCGGAGAGTGTGACCGGTTCGCTCATCGATCCACCTCACCAAACACAATGTCCTGCGTACCGATTACCGCAACCACGTCGGCCAACATATGACCTTCGACCATTTCCGACATCGCTGACAGGTGCGCAAACCCGGGCGCACGAATTTTCACGCGATACGGCTTATTGGCACCGTCTGAAATCAGATATACGCCAAACTCCCCTTTCGGGTGCTCGACCGCAGCGTAGGATTCACCGGCAGGCACACAATAGCCTTCCGTAAAGAGCTTAAAGTGATGAATCAACGACTCCATGTCGTCTTTCATCTCAACCCGACGCGGCGGAATAATCTTACGATCATCCAACATAACCGGCCCGGGGTTATCGCGCAGCCATGCGATGCACTGCTCGATGATGCGATTGGATTGGCGCATCTCTTCGATACGCACCAAATAACGATCGTAGCAGTCGCCGTGTGTACCCACCGGAATGTCAAAATCAAGCCGGTCGTACACTTCATACGGCTGTTTCTTGCGCAGATCCCATTCCACACCCGAACCGCGCAGCATTGGACCAGAGAAACCTAATTGCATCGCTCGCTCAGGCGACACCACCGCGATATTGACCGTCCGCTGTTTCCAGATACGGTTATCGGTGAGCAGCGTTTCATACTCATCAACGCAGGCCGGAAACTTGTCGGTAAAGGCTTCGATGAAGTCCAGCATTGAGCCGCTGCGCGCCTCGTTCAGTCGATCGAGTTCTTTCTTACTGCGGAATTTGGAATCCTGATACTTCGGCATGGATTCGGGCAGGTCCCGATAGACCCCACCGGGACGATAATACGTCGCATGCATCCGCGTACCGGAGACGGCTTCGTAGCAGTCCATCAGGTCTTCGCGTTCGCGGAAGCAATACAAAAACATCGTCATCGCGCCGATGTCGAGTCCGTGGGCGCCTAGCCACATGAGGTGATTCAAAATACGCGTAATCTCGTCAAACATGACGCGAATGTATTGCGCGCGCTCCGGCACCTCGATACCGAGTAATTTTTCTATCGCCAGGACATAGCCGTGCTCGTTGCACATCATCGATACGTAATCGAGGCGGTCCATGTAGCCGATGCTTTGATTGAACGGTTTCGACTCGGCCAGCTTTTCCGTGGCGCGATGCAACAGTCCGACATGCGGATCAGCTTTTTGAATGGTCTCGCCATCGAGCTCGAGAATCAGGCGCAACACACCGTGTGCGGCCGGATGCTGCGGACCAAAGTTCATGGTGTAACTTTGAATCTCACTCATCCGACGTACCCCGCAATTGCTCGTCATAGCGGTTGTCATCGCGAATCACGCGCGGCACCAAGGTTCTCGATTCAATACTCACCGGCTTGTACGCAACCCGCCCTTTATCGGCGTCGTAGCTGACCTCAACGTTCCCCATCAGCGGGAAGTCTTTACGGAATGGATGCCCGATAAAACCGTAATCCGTCAGGATGCGACGCAAATCCGGGTGACCTTCAAACAGAATGCCGTAAAGATCGAACGCTTCGCGTTCAAACCAATTCGCTGAATTCCAGATGTCCACCACCGACTTCACTACCGGTGGATTGTCGGTACCGGTGAACACACGCATACGTAACCGAATGTTGTGCTGAATCGACAGCAGGTGATACACAACTGCAAATCGTCGCGGATCAAATTCATCCGCCTCGTCAAGAATAACGGCGTCGCGCTCTACACCGCGACTAAATCCGGTTTCGGTGGCACTCGCCGTAGTCCACTCGGCGCTACCAAAATTCAGATAATCCACACCGCACACGTCGACCAGCATTTCGAAACCGAAATCCGCCTCGTTGCGTAACGCTGTGGCCACTTCAATCAGTCGATCTTTGGGCACCTCAATGGTGAGCTCACCACAGGTCGACGGAACGCGCGTTACGTCCGTGTCGAAACGCTCTTCAATGCGAGCGGCGAGTGTGTCCAATCGATTCGTCATGATTTTTATCGGGCAATGGTGCTCGTGCGGCGGATCTTATTCTGCAGTTGTATCAGCCCGTAAATCAGCGCTTCAGCCGTTGGCGGGCAACCCGGCACATAGACATCAACGGGCACGATGCGATCACAGCCGCGCACGACAGCATACGAATAGTGGTAGTAACCGCCGCCGTTCGCACAGGAACCCATCGAAACCACCCATCGCGGTTCCGGCATTTGGTCGTAGACTTTTCTCAGCGCCGGCGCCATTTTGTTCGTCAACGTGCCGGCGACAATCATGCAGTCCGATTGACGGGGGCTGGGACGGAAAATAATGCCGAAGCGATCCAGATCATAACGAGAAGCACCGGCTTGCATCATTTCGACCGCGCAACACGCCAGGCCGAACGTCATTGGCCACAGCGAACCGGTTCTGGCCCAGTTCATAACGGTGTCGACGCTGGTAACGACGAAGCCTTTTTTCTGCAGGCTCTCGTTCTCGCCCGTCGCGTCAGGCGTTGCTTCCGTTTCAGACACTGATCCCGCTGCTAATCCCACTCGAGGGCTCCCTTTTTCCACTCGTAGATAAAGCCAACCACAAGAATTGCGAGGAAGATGCCCATCGCAATCAACCCGAAGGCCCCGACCACATCCAATGAGACGGCCCAGGGGAATAAAAACGCGATCTCCAGATCAAAGATAATGAACAGAATCGCAACCAAGTAATAGCGAACGTCAAACTTGGTTCTTGAATCGTCAAACGCTTCAAAACCACACTCGTAAGGAGACAGTTTTTCATCGTCCTTACCGCCTTGGCCAATCAAAAAACCAAGGCCCAACAACACCAGACCGATCGCGGCTGCGATGCCTAAAAAAACCAGAACAGGAAAGTATTCTTGCAGCATGGAATTGTTGTTTTTTACCCAGCCCGGATTGTATCAGGGTGAGTCACAATTTGGTGCTCTGGGCGAGACTCGAACTCGCACGGCTTGCGCCACTGCCCCCTCAAGACAGCGTGTCTACCAATTCCACCACCAGAGCAAGACTCGGTTTATTCTTCGTCGAGGGTCGGGAGGTCATCCGCTGCCTCTTCGGCAGCATTTTCTTCGTCCAATACCGGCAGCTCACCATCGACGCTATCGGCCGCTTCCTCCAGCGCTGGCGCCGCCGTCTCATCGACCTCGTCGATTGACGGTAAATCGGTATCGATCACTTCTTCGACCGGCGTTTCGCCTTGCAGCAGCGACTCGGCGCCGCTGGATGTCTGGCTGCTGAGGTAGGCAAGCGTCAGGCTGGTCGCAAAGAACGCGGTGGCCAAGATGGCGGTCATGCGTGAGAAAAAGCTGCTCGACCCGCGGGCACCAAATACTGTGCTGGACGCGCCGCCACCGAATGCTGCACCGGTGTTAGCGCCCTGTCCGCGCTGAATCAACACCAATCCAATGATGCCCAGCGAGATAAGTAAGTGTGCGATCAGCACACCTTGTTGAATCGTATCCATCAGATCCTCATAAACCGGCGGCAGCGTCCGCTATCGCCAGAAAATCGCCTGCTTTGAGCGACGCGCCTCCAATCAGGCCGCCGTCGATATCAGGCATCGAAAATAGTCCTGCCGCATTGTCGCCTTTCACGCTGCCGCCGTACAGGATCAAAATGTTGCTAGCGACCTCGGCATCCAGCGCCTCGAGCACCGCACGGATATGGCGATGCACGTCCTGTGCTTGCTCTGGCGATGCCGTCATGCCGGTGCCGATCGCCCAAACCGGTTCGTAGGCGACCACCGCATTGGCAAGTGCCGCAATGCCCACGGCGTCCAGAACCGCCTGAAGTTGCTCGTCGATCACCGCCTCGGTGTTGCCCGCTTCACGTTGCTCCAGGGTCTCACCGACGCACAGGACCGGCTTGAGACCGGCACCCTGAGCGGCTGCAAACTTAGCCGCGACGTCGGCACTCGATTCGCCATACAGCGAGCGGCGCTCCGAATGCCCGACCAATACGTAGTCACAACCCAGCTCGGATAGCATCGCAGGCGCGACTTCACCCGTGTAAGCCCCTGATTCATATTCAGAAACCGTCTGCGCTCCGAGTTGAACCTTACTGCCTGAAACCTGCTCAGCGGTCGACGCCAGGTATGGAAACGGCGGACAGACCAAGAGCTCAACGTTTGCAGCACTCGGCGCCCCGGCAATGATGCCCGCTACCAGCTCGGCATTAGTCGCCAAACTGCCATTCATTTTCCAATTTCCGGCTACCAGAATGTGTCGCATGGGATCGCGCCTTAGAGGTCAAAATCGGCGCGCAGGATACCGAGGCTAACCCCTTAAATCAATGAGAATTCGGGGCTTTCAGGATGCCGCACTCTCCACCACTTCGGCGAGGCTCTTGGCGATTTGATCGACCTGCCCTGCGTCTTGACCCTCAACCATGACGCGAATGACCGGCTCGGTTCCAGATGCCCGCAATACCACACGCCCGGTGTCGGCCAGTTGATCCTCGGCTTGACCCACCGCAGCCTGAATTTCGCTCGATTCATCAGGATTCATGCGCTTTTCGGTGCGTACGTTGACCATCGTCTGCGGGTATTGGGGCATCCCCGCTACCAGCTCTGACAACGGTTTGCCGGTGCGCACCATGACCGCGAGAACTTGCAGCGCACACACCAGGCCGTCGCCGGTCGTGGTCTGATCAAGCACCAGCATGTGGCCCGACGTTTCCCCGCCGAGAATTCCACCGTTGGCGCGCAGTCCCTCAAGAACATATCGATCGCCGACTTTAGCGCGCAGAAACTCCACACCGGCCTTACTCAAGGCGTGCTCCAAGCCCAAATTACTCATTACCGTACCGACAACCGGGCCTGCCAGCGCGCCACGTTGCTGCCGATCCATCGCCAATACGTACAGGATCTGATCGCCGTCGACCAAATCACCGTTTTCGTCAATCAACACGACGCGATCGCCGTCGCCGTCCAACGCGACACCGATATCGGCCTTTACCGCCGGCACGGTCAATTGCAGCAACTCCGGATGCGTTGAACCACAGCCATCATTGATGTTGAGACCGTTCGGCGAGCACCCGATCGGAATAATTTCCGCGCCGAGGGCCCCCAGCACGCGTGGTCCGACCTTGTAGCCAGCACCGTTGGCACCGTCAAACACCACCTTAAGGCCGTCAAGGGTCAGATCATCGGGAAATGTTGAGGCGGTAAAGTCCTGATAACGAACTCGGGCGGTATCGATGCGCGTTGCTTTACCGAGTCGACCAGACTCCCGCGTGATCGCTGGCTTATCGAGGAAAGACTCGATTTTCGCTTCGATCTCATCGCTAAGCTTCGCGCCCTGGCCGTCAAAGAATTTGATGCCGTTGTCGTTATACGAATTGTGCGAGGCACTAATCACGACACCAAGATCGCCGTCAAACTGTTGCGTCAGTTGAGCGATACCCGGCGTGGGTAGCGGCCCAAGCAACAACACATCAACGCCCGCGGCAACAAAGCCGGCCTCGAGCGCCGCTTCAAACATGTAACCTGACAAGCGCGTGTCCTTACCGATAAGCGCTTTGCCCCCATCGGGAATCAACGCCTGCGCAACAGCGCTAGCTAAACGCATGGCAAAGTCCGCGGTCATCGGGTCTTGCCCAACGCGGCCGCGTACACCATCGGTTCCGAAATATTTTCTGCTCATGTTAATTCCAGGATTGATTGAGCAACTTTTACTGCATCGACCGTTTCCGCTACGTCATGTGCCCGTATGATCGTAGCGCCTTTCATCACCCCGATTGTCGCGGCCGCAATGCTGGCACTGAGTCGATCATCGACATTCCGCCCGGTAATCACGCCCAATGTCGACTTTCGCGACACACCCAACAGCACCGGCAAATCCAACGATTCCAAGCGCTCAAGCCGCGCCAGCAATTGCATATTATGCGCCGGTAACTTGCCAAAGCCGAATCCCGGGTCGATCAACAACAAGGACCGCTCCAGCCCAGCGTCTTCACATTCTGTCACGCGTTGCAGAAGGAACTCTGTGACGTCCACCACAACATCGTCGTATTGCGGCTCGTCTTGCATCGTGCCGGGTTCCCCCTGCATGTGCATCAGACATACCGGCGCCTGTAGTGACGCCGCCATCGCCAGCGCGTTTGGCAACTGCAGGGCGCGAATATCATTGATCATATGAGCACCCGCTGCGACAGCGGCGGCCATCACCTCGGGACGACTCGTATCGACGGATATTTTGACGGCGAGCTGAGTGGCGATGGCTTCGATCACCGGAATCACACGATCGAGCTCTTCCGCAATCGACACGCTGGCCGCACCGGGACGCGTCGATTCGCCGCCTACATCAACGATCACCGCACCGTCGTCGACCATCGTCTGCGCTTGCCGAAGGGCCGCATCTACCGACTGAAACTGACCGCCGTCAGAAAACGAATCGGGAGTGACATTCAATATACCCATCACCGACGGGCCGCCGATGCCGAGCTTCGTCAGGGCATTCATGCTGTTGAGGGAATAATCAATAGAACATGATTGAAAATTGTTCAGGCGAGTGCAGAACGCGAAAGGGGTGCGCGAAAAAGCGGAATGTACAAACAACCGTACATGAGCATTTTGAGCGCGGCCCTGACAACGTTATGTGCCGCCTGAATCATTTTTCAACTAATGTTCGGAGGCGGGGCCGCCTATTGTCCCGGCGGTCGACGAGCCATCTTGAGCTTCTGCAGAGCCGTCCGAATCTCTGTTCTTCGACTGCTCTGACCAATCTTCCGGCGGACGCGGCTCGCGCCCTTCCATGATGTCTTTGATTTGCACGTCGTCGATCGTTTCGTACTTCATCAACGCCTTCGCCATCATGTCGAGCTTGTCCCGGTTTTCCTCCAGGATTGTCTTCGCACGCTGATAGTTAGCATCGATGATATTGCGCACCTCTTCGTCAATGGAGTGCGCGGTATCGTCTGATACTTGTTTGTGCTGAGTGACGGAACGACCGAGGAATACCTCGCCGTCGTCCTCGCTGTACGTCAGCGGACCCAGTTTTGCCGACAGACCCCATTTAGTCACCATATTGCGCGCGATATCAGTCGCGCGCTCGATGTCGTTCGAGGCGCCCGTCGTTACCCCATCGACACCATTGATCATCTCTTCGGCGATACGGCCACCAAACAGACTCGAAATATTACTCTCGAGGTACTGTTTCGACATGCTGTAACGATCTTCTTCTGGCAAATACATCGTTACACCCAGCGCCCTGCCGCGAGGAATAATCGTGACCTTGTGCACCGGATCGTGCTCCGGCACCAAATAACCGACAATGGCATGACCGGCCTCGTGATAGGCCGTATTGAGTTTCTCGCTCTCGTTCATCACCATCGAACGACGCTCAGCACCCATCATGATTTTGTCTTTGGCTTTCTCGAAATTCTCCATGCTGACGACGCGATGATTTTCGCGCGCCGCAAACAGCGCCGCCTCATTAACAAGATTCGCGAGGTCTGCGCCAGAGAACCCTGGCGTACCGCGGGCAATGACGCTGGCATCGACATCGTCATCCAGCGGCACTTTGCGCATATGTACCTTTAATATGAGTTCGCGGCCGCGAATATCCGGCAGCGGCACCACCACTTGGCGGTCGAAGCGACCCGGTCGCAACAACGCCGGATCAAGCACGTCCGGACGGTTGGTCGCGGCGATGACAATAATGCCTTCGCTACCTTCAAAGCCGTCCATCTCCACCAGCATCTGGTTCAACGTTTGCTCGCGCTCGTCATGGCCACCGCCAAGACCGGCACCACGATGCCGACCGACAGCGTCCAGCTCATCGATAAAGATGATGCAAGGCGCCTGTTTCTTGGCCTGATCAAACATGTCGCGTACTCGAGACGCACCGACACCGACGAACATCTCAACAAAATCGGAACCCGAAATCGTAAAGAACGGCACCCGCGCTTCACCCGCGATCGCCCGTGCTAACAACGTCTTACCGGTGCCCGGTGGGCCGACCATCAAAACACCTTTGGGAATCTTGCCGCCTAGACGCTGAAACTTGCTCGGGTCTTTAAGGAACTCGACGATCTCGCCGACTTCTTGCTTGGCTTCCTCAACGCCAGCGACATCCGCGAACGTTACTCCGACCTGATCTTCACCGAGCAATCGCGCCTTGCTCTTGCCGAATGACATGGCACCGCGGCCTCCGCCGCCACCCTGCATCTGCCGCATGAAGTAAATCCACACACCGATCAGCAGGAGAATGGGGAATGAATGGAACAGCAATTGGCCAAGCAGGCCTTGCTGCTCCGGTTCTTTGGCACTGAGCGTGACGTTCTTATCCAGCAACAGCCCGATCAACGTGTTGTTATCGGTCTCCGGGCTGATGGTATAGAGCGGTGCGTTGCTATCGCCGACATCGTAATGAATCGTCTTGCCATCAATGACGACTTTCTTCACGGCACCCGACTCAACCTGCTCCAGGAAGGTCGAATATTCCTGAATCTTCGGTGTCTGCGAGCTCGGCGCTAAATTCTCCACCACCGACAACAGCACGATGATGATGACGATAAAGATCAGGATGTTCTTGGTTAGGTCATTCAAAACGGGATTCCAGGTGGCGCTACGGCGCCAAATTTAGAAGCATTCTAAGCACTTAGACACTACTACAATTGATAGTTTCTCGCTACCAAGTACACCTCACGGCTACCTGGCCTGGAGGCCTTGGGCTTATTGACTTTGACACGCTCAAAAGAACGCCGAACATCGACCACAAAAGGGTCAAATCCCTCACCTTGGAAAAGCTTGCAGACGAAACTACCGTCCTGCCCAAGCACTTGCCGAGCAAAGTCGAAAGCGAGTTCAGCGAGGCCCATCGCGCGTGGCTGATCAACAGCCTTTACGCCGCTGATATTGGGGGCCATATCACTCATTACAAGGTCTATTTTGCGTCCATCGACCCGCTGCAGTAGTGCCTCGAGCGCTGTGTCGCTAGTGAAATCGTCTTGAATGAACTCAGTATCCGGAAGTGAGTCCATCGGCAGCAGGTCAATCGCGATTACCTGACCGCGCCCACCCAGTTTTTGGGTCACGTATTGACTCCAACCGCCGGGCGCAGCACCGAGATCAACGCACACCATGCCGGGCCTAATCAGCTTTTCTCGCTGATCGATTTCCTGCAATTTGAATACCGCTCGTGAACGCCACCCTTCAGCACGGGCTTGCTGCACGTAGGGGTCACGCTCTTGCCGCTCACGCCAACTGCGCCCGGATCCTCGTGGCTTGCTCACTGGACGCGCGCCCTCGCCCTGTTACACTGCGCGCCCATGGCACTGAGTAACGCACAAGAAAAATTTCTTCGCGGCCGCGGGCATGCGCTAAAGCCGGTCATCATGGTCGGTGAAGGCGGCTTGTCCGAGGCGTTGTTGGCCGAGTTTGATTCCACGATCTCGCACCATGAGTTGATCAAGGTAAGGGTCAAGGTTGGCGATCGCGAAGCCCGCGCGGCGGTCATCGAAGCGCTGTGTAAACACGCCGGCGCCGACCTGGTGCAGCGCATCGGTAACATGGCACTGCTGTATCGCGAGAACCCGGACAAGAAGAACAAATTGCTGCTGCCAAATCGCTGACGCGCGTTAGACGTAGCGGACCTCAATCACTTCGTAATGCTTTTCGCCGCCCGGCGCTGACACTGTAATCTCGTCGCCCTCGTTGTTGCCAATCAGTGCGCGCGCAATTGGCGAGGTAAACGAAATCAGACCTTGTTTGATGTCCGCCTCATCTTCGCCAACGATCCGATAGACGATTTCCTTGCCGGACTCTTCGTCAAGAAGCTCGACCGTCGACCCAAATACAATCTTGCCCTTAGCATCGATCTCGGTCACATCGATTACCTGATTGTTCGACAGCTTGCCCTCAAGCTCTTTGATGCGACCTTCGATAAACCCCTGCTGCTCTTTTGCCGCATGGTATTCCGCGTTTTCTTTTAGGTCGCCGTGAGCGCGCGCTTCCGCAATGGCCTGAATAACCGCAGGACGGTCTTCGCCTTTTAATTTCTTGAGCTCTGCTTGCAGTAGCTCATGACCTTTGACGGTCATCGGCACTTTGTTCACGCCGCTACCTCGTTGTGCAGATCTTGCAGTCGATTCACGTCGCTATCATCGAGATGCTCGATAGCGCGACACGTGGCAACCGCAGCGCCAAGTGTCGTGTAATACGTGACTGCGCGGCGAACCGCTTCTGCGCGTATTGAATGAGACTCAATTATCGCCTGTTTGCCCTCGGTAGTGTTAACTATCAGATCGATTTCGTTATTTTTGATCATATCCACGATATGCGGCCGGCCTTCACGCACTTTATTTGCGCGACGGCATTCAATGCCCGCCTCCGCCAAGGCATTCGCAGTTCCATCCGTCGCCACAATATCAAAGCCACGCTCGATCAGAATTCGCGCCAATTCAACCGCACCTTCTTTGTCTCGATCACGAACACTCAGCAATGCCGTGCCGTCACGCGGCAACACCACACCGGATGCTAATTGCGCTTTCGCGTAAGCCTCACCGAACGAGCGGCCAACACCCATCACTTCCCCGGTGGACTTCATCTCCGGACCCAAGATCGGATCGGCACCTGGGAATTTGATAAACGGAAACACAGACTCTTTCACGGAGAAATATGCCGGCGTGCGCTGGTTGACGTAACCCTGCTCAGCCAATGAATGACCGACCATCGTGTTCGCCGCAATCTTGGCCAACGGGATACCTATCGACTTAGACACGAATGGAATCGTTCGCGAGGCACGTGGATTCACTTCCAGCAGATACACGACATCGCCCTGAATCGCGAACTGCGTATTCATGATACCGACGACATTCAGGCCTTTCGCAAGCTTCACGACTTGGTCGATCAATTCCTGCTGCACCTCTGGCGACAAGCTGAATGGCGGCAGCGAGCAGCCCGAGTCACCCGAGTGCACGCCCGCCTGTTCAATATGCTCCATAACGCCGCCTATCAGCACGCGTTTGCCGTCACTGATGCAATCGACGTCTACCTCGGTAGCCAGATCCAGGAACCGATCCAATAACACCGGACTGTCATTCGATACGTTGATCGCCGCGTCCATGTAAGCGGCCAAGTCATCTTCGTTGTGCACGATTTCCATGGCGCGACCGCCCAACACATAGGATGGGCGCACCACCAACGGAAAACCGACATCGGACGCAACCTCAAGCGCTTCTTGTTTGCTTCTCGCGGTACTGTTTGGCGGCTGTTTCAACCCCAATTCTTCAACCAATTGCTGGAAGCGCTCGCGGTCCTCCGCCAGGTCGATCGAATCCGGAGTCGTGCCGACAATCGGCGCGCCGGCCGCTTCTAAATCACGCGCCAGTTTCAGTGGCGTTTGGCCGCCATACTGGACGATGACGCCGTTGGGTTTCTCAACGTCAATAATTTCCATCACGTCTTCAAACGTGAGCGACTCAAAATACAATCGATCCGACGTATCGTAATCGGTCGATACCGTCTCCGGATTACAGTTCACCATGATGGTCTGATAACCCGATGACTTCAGCGCCAATGCGGCATGCACGCAACAGTAATCGAACTCAATGCCCTGACCGATCCGGTTCGGGCCGCCGCCGAGAATCATAATTTTTGGTTCGTCGGTCGGTTCCGCCTCGCATTCTTCTTCGTAACTCGAATACAAGTATGCGGTTGAGGTCGAAAACTCCGCCGCGCAGGTGTCTACGCGCTTAAAAACCGGCCTGACTCCGAGCGCAATTCGCCGCGCGCGAATATCCGCTTCCTGGCAATTCATTACGGTCGCCAAACGCGCATCGCCGAAACCTTTACGTTTCAGGTCACGCATGGTCCATTCGCCGATGTCCGCCGGCTTCTTGCCCTGCAAGGACGCCTCGGCTTCGACGATGTCCGCAATTTGCGCCAGATACCAGGGATCGATTCGCGACACCTCGAACACGTCCTCAACGCTATAGCCCAAGCGCATCGCGTCGGCCACGATGAGCAGTCGCTCTGGCCCGGGCAAACGCAGTTCGGTATTGAGGTTGTCCCGCTCCGCCGCGGGCTCTCCGGCCCGTACCCGTTCGTCGAACCCGGAGACACCGGTTTCCAATCCACGCAGCGCTTTTTGTAACGATTCCTGAAAGGTGCGACCGATCGCCATCACCTCACCGACAGACTTCATTTGCGTCGTTAATCGATCGCTGGTGCCGGGGAACTTCTCGAATGTGAACCGCGGAATCTTGGTCACGACATAGTCGATGCTGGGCTCAAACGAGGCCGGCGTCCGTCCACCGGTAATGTCGTTTTGCAACTCGTCCAAGGTGTAGCCCACCGCCAGTTTCGCGGCGACTTTGGCAATCGGAAAGCCGGTGGCTTTCGACGCTAATGCCGACGAACGCGATACTCGCGGGTTCATTTCAATGATCAGCACACGACCATTTTCCGGATTGACGGCGAACTGCACATTCGAGCCGCCGGTCTCAACGCCGATCTTACGCAGCACGTCGATCGAGGCGTCCCGCAGTCGTTGGTACTCTTTGTCAGTGAGCGTCTGCGCCGGCGCTACCGTGATCGAATCACCGGTATGCACGCCCATGGGATCCAAGTTCTCGATGGAACAGACGATGATGCAGTTGTCCGCCTTATCGCGGACCACTTCCATCTCGTACTCCTTCCAGCCGATGATCGACTCCTCCAGCAAAATCTCGGTGGTTGGCGACATTTCCAAACCGTGCGCCACAATGCGCTCAAATTCTTCGCGGTTATAGGCGATTCCGCCACCGGTGCCGCCCAGCGTAAACGACGGCCGAATAATCGTTGGGAAGCCGATCGTTTCCTGCTTTTGCATCGCTTCTTCAAGCGTATGTGCGATTTCTGACCGGGGAGACTCCAACCCGATCTCCGCCATCGCCTTGCGAAACAGTTCGCGATCTTCCGCCATATCGATGGCATCTCGCGACGCGGCGATCATTTCGACGTCAAATTTCTTCAGCACGCCTTCACGAGCAAGATCCAGCGCGCAGTTGAGACCGGTTTGCCCGCCCATCGTCGGCAGCAGCGCATCCGGACGTTCTTTTTCGATGATCCGCGCGACGGCGGACCAGTGCACCGGCTCGATATAGATCGCGTCGGCGGTCTCCGGATCGGTCATGATGGTGGCCGGATTCGAATTCACCAGAATGACGCGAAAACCCTCTTCCTTGAGTGCCTTGCAGGCCTGTGCACCCGAGTAATCGAATTCGCACGCCTGGCCGATGACGATCGGACCCGCGCCAATAACCAGGATGCTGTCGATGTCAGTGCGTTTGGTCATTAGTAATAAATCTATTTAAGTATTTAGTGTAACTTGTTGTTTTTAAAGCTATGATGAAATCACCGTAGCCGAGGCCGTTGATTTATTTGCTTCCATATCGTTGATAAATCGATGGAACAACGGCAGCAGATCATGCGGACCTGGACTCGCTTCCGGGTGGCCCTGAAATCCAAATGCCGGCCGGTCGGTGAATTCAATGCCCTGCAGGGTGCCGTCGAACAGCGAACGGTGCGTCGGCCGAACGTTATCCGGCAGGCTGTCCTCATCGACGGCAAATCCGTGGTTTTGACTGGTGATCATGACCTGCCCGGTGGCGAGATCCTGCACCGGATGATTGGCGCCATGATGACCAAACTTCATTTTCTCCGTCACCGCGCCGGCCGCCAATCCCAACAGCTGATGGCCCAAGCAAATGCCAAACACCGGTATTTCCATCGCCAGGAATTCCTGAATGGCGGTAATGGCGTAGGTACACGGTTCCGGATCGCCAGGGCCGTTGCTCAAGAAGATTCCGTCCGGATCCAATGCCATCGTCTCTTCAGCCGTGGTCGTCGCCGGCACGACAGTCATACGGCAATCTAAATCCGAGAGCAGCCGTAGGATATTGCGCTTGATACCAAAGTCGTAGGCGACTACATGGTACGGCGCAATGCGACGACTCATGATGCGCGGCGGCTGCCCAAACGTTGTGCCATAACACCATTGGTACGCCGAATCGGTGGTAACAAACTTGGCCAGGTCCATGCCGGCAATGCCCGGAAACTTGTTGGCATGCTCGATGGCGGTGTCGGCGTCAACATCGCCGCTCATGATGCAGGCCGACTGAGCGCCTTTTTCGCGGATGATCCGCGTCAACTTGCGCGTATCGATGTCGGCGATAGCCACCGTCCCCGCCTGCACCAGGAATTCCGTAAATGTGCGCTCGGAGCGGTAGTTACTGTTCACCATCGACCGATCGCGAATCACCAAACCGGACGCGTGGACGCGATCCGATTCCATGTCTTCACTGTTGGTACCGGTATTGCCGATATGCGGATAAGTGAGAGTGACGATCTGCCGACAGTAGGAGGGATCCGTCAGGATCTCCTGATAACCGGTCATCGCCGTATTGAAGACGATTTCACCGATCGTTTTGCCTTCGGCGCCGACAGAAGTGCCGCGGAAGATGGTTCCGTCAGCGAGCGCCAATACAGCAGGCGTTAGCAAATGCGATCCTCAGTCTAAAGTTCAACCAAGATCGCTCGTCGGGTCGCGCTGAGCCCTAAAATATTCTTGTGACAGGCTGCTAGATGCACAAAAGCGGAAGGACTCTGCCTTCCGCTCATGATTACGCTGACCTTCCAGCGATCCGGCGTAGTTTACGTGAGCGCCTTATTCGGCGCTAGAGGACTCGCGCATTTTTTTCGCCATTACCGCGAAAAAAGTACCTCGCGCATGCCGTAAAGACCGGCGGGCCGGCCAACAATCCAGCGTGCGGCGCGCAGCGCACCATCGACGAATACCTGCCGCGTATTGACGCTGTGCTCCAACACCAGGGATTCCGTGTCGCTGGCAAAGATGACCTGATGATCACCCGGCACCTCACCGATGCGTTCCGCCTCAAAATGGATTCCGTTGACGTCTATTTCTCGAGCCTCTGCCAGCGTTTCGCCGAGGGCAATGGCGGTCCCCGATGGCGCGTCTTGTTTGTGGACGTGATGGGTCTCGTAAATGGACGGCTCGAAGTCAGCGCCCAGTCCTGCTGCCGCCCTCGCCGTCAATTCGTGTAGCACCGCAATGCCGACGCTCATGTTGCGGTCGTATACCACCGGAGATACCTCAGCCAGTGCCTGCATTCTGGCAATTTCCTGATCAGAAATAGCACTCACACCACACACCAGCGGCACCTGCGTTTTTTCCACCGCGTCCAGCACCGTGGCCGTCGCTTCGGCCAAACTAAAGTCAATCAATACGTCCGCATCGGCTAACAATGCGCTCAGATCGTCGTCGCGATGCCAAACGCCCACCAAACTCAGGTCATCCGCAGCATCGACAGACGCCACGAGCGCCGCGCCCATTCGGCCGCTGCCAGCAATAACTAGATGGATGTTGGAAATAGCTCGCCCCAGTGGCGTCGCGGATGACCGACTATTGGCTAATACGGTCGAAGAATCGCTTCACGGTGTCAAGCCAGCTGTCGGCACGCGGACTGTGTTTCTCGCCGCCAGCGCTCACCGAATTCTCAAACTGCGCCAACAATTCTTTTTGCTCGCTGCTGAGATTCACCGGCGTTTCCACCGAGACTTTCGCAAACAAATCCCCTTTACGGGGATCGCGCACGGTAGTGACGCCCTTGTTCCGCAAGCGGAAGATTTTTCCGGACTGGGTGCCGGATGGCACCTTCAACGATACGTGGCCGTCGAGCGTTGGCAGTTCGACGTCGCCACCCAACGCCGCGGTTGCAAAGCTGACCGGAACCTCGCAGGCAAGGTCAGCACCGTCACGCGTGAACAACTTGTGGGGATTGACGCGAATTTCCACGTACAAATCACCCGGCGGGCCACCATTGCGACCCGCTTCACCTTCACCGGACAATCGAATCCGATCGCCGTCATCGACGCCCGCCGGAACTTTGACGGACAACGATTTGTTTTTGCGCAACCGACCGACACCGCTACAGTCACTGCACGGATCAGCGATGACCGTACCGGCACCTTTACAGGCTGGACAGGTCTGTTGGATTGAAAATGCACCACGCTGCATGCGCACCTGTCCAGCGCCGCCGCAACTACCACAAGAGATTGGCTCGGTCCCCGGTGCCGCACCGCTGCCTTTACAGCTGTCGCATGAAACCTGCGTCGGCACATCGATCGTGACCGAATCACCGGCCACGGCGTCCTCAAGATCAAGACGCAATTCGTAG
Organism: Pseudomonadota bacterium; assembly: GCA_039030375.1. Taxonomy (GTDB): domain Bacteria; phylum Pseudomonadota; class Gammaproteobacteria; order Steroidobacterales; family Woeseiaceae; genus UBA1847. Next base: position 67,788 of record JBCCEH010000010.1, read on the forward strand.
CCTAAGTCGGCGCCACGGAACACCTGACGACCACCGCGACGACGGCCACCCGAAAAAATGTCGCCGAACGCATCACCAAAAATATCGCCAAAGATATCGCCAAATCCTTCGGCACCACCGAAGCCGCCGGCGCCGCCGCCACCCATATTCAGGCCGTCATGACCGAATTGATCGTAAGCCGCCTTCTTATCGCCGTCGCTGAGGACCTCGTAGGCCTCTTTCGCTTCTTTGAACTTCGCCTCGGCGCTGTCGTCGTCTTTGTTGCGATCCGGGTGGTGCTTCATTGCCAAACGCCGATACGCCTTCTTGATCTCGTCGGCATTGGCCGACTTAGAGACCCCTAAGACTTCGTAGTAATCGCGTTTCGCCATGATGTTTAACCTAACCGTGAATTAACAGACGCCGCACCCCAAAGGTGCGGCGTCTGCAGCGGTCATCCTATCCTTTGTTCTCTTTGGAATCGTCGTCGTCGACTTCCTCAAACTCCGCATCCACGACATCGTCATCCGCCTGAGCTTGTGCATCTGCACCCTCTTCGGCACCGTCCGCTGCCTGTTGTTCATACAGACGTTGCGCAAGACCGGCTGACGCTTCCGCCAATGCGGCCGCCTTGGTGTCAATGGCTTCTTTATCGTCACCATCGAGTACACCCTTCAAATCCGATACGGCGTTTTCTACCGCCAGGCGTTCTTCCGCGGTCGCTTTTTCGCCGAGTTCGTCGAGCGTTTTCTCAGCCGCATGAATCAAGCCGTCGGCCTGATTACGCGTTTCCACCAGCTCACGGAACTTACGATCATCTTCGGCATGACTTTCAGCATCAGCGACCATCTTTTCGATCTCGTCGTCGGATAAACCACTGGACGCCTTAATCACGATGTTCTGACTCTTGCCGGTTGCCTTATCTTTTGCCGACACGTTCAAAATACCGTTGGCATCGATGTCGAAGGTCACCTCAATCTGCGGCATGCCGCGCGGGGCCGGCGGAATATCCGCCAAATCGAATCGGCCCAGCGACTTGTTGTCGGCCGCACGACCACGCTCGCCCTGTAACACGTGGATGGTTACGGCCGTTTGGTTGTCCGCCGCGGTCGAGAAAATCTGTTCCGCGTTGGCCGGAATCGTGGTGTTCTTTTCGATGAGCGCGGTCATCACTTCGCCCATCGTTTCAATACCCAGCGACAACGGCGTCACATCGAGCAACAACACATCTTTGACGTCACCGGCCAATACACCGCCCTGAATAGCGGCGCCGAGCGCGACCGCCTCGTCAGGATTCACATCTTTACGTGGCTCACGGCCAAAGAAGTTTTGTACTTCTTCCTGAACCTTGGGCATCCGCGTTTGACCGCCAACCAAAATCACGTCGTCGATCTCATTCACTTTCAATCCGGCATCGTTGAGCGCGGTCTTGCACGGCGTAATCGTGCGCGCCACCAACTCTTCAACCAAAGACTCGAGCTTGGCTCGGGTCAACTTGATATTGAGATGCTTGGGTCCGCTGGCATCGGCCGTGATGTACGGCAGGTTCACTTCGGTTTGTTGCTGCGAACTGAGCTCGATCTTGGCTTTTTCGGCCGCTTCTTTGAGCCGCTGCATCGCCAACGGATCCGCCGTGATATCGACACCGCTTTCGCGTTCGAATTCGGATGTTAGGTACTCGATAATGCGCATATCGAAATCTTCACCACCGAGGAAGGTGTCACCGTTGGTAGCCAATACTTCGAACTGGTGTTCGCCGTCGACTTCGGCGATTTCGATAATGGATACGTCGAATGTACCGCCGCCTAAGTCAAACACCGCGATCTTCGCATCACCGCGTTTCTTGTCCATACCGTAAGCGAGCGCTGCCGCGGTCGGCTCGTTGATAATGCGCTTCACTTCAAGGCCGGCAATCTTGCCCGCGTCTTTGGTCGCCTGGCGCTGCGAATCATTGAAGTATGCCGGCACCGTGACAACCGCCTCGGTGACGTCTTCGCCAAGATAATCCTCAGCGGTTTTCTTCATTTTCATCAACACGCGCGCGGAGATTTCCGGCGGCGCCATTTTCTTATCGTTCGCCTCTACCCACGCGTCGCCATTTTCCGCTTCGACGATCGAGTACGGCACCATCTTGATGTCGCGCTGTACCACGTCGTCTTTGAAGCGACGCCCGATGAGGCGCTTCACCGCAAATAACGTATTGGTCGGGTTGGTTACCGCTTGACGTTTCGCCGACTGGCCGACCAGCACCTGATCGTCCTTGCTAAATGCAACGATCGACGGCGTGGTGCGATCACCCTCACTGTTCTCAATGACCTTGGGCGTCTCGCCTTCCATCACTGCAACGCAGGAGTTGGTGGTACCCAGGTCGATACCGATCACTTTTCCCATGTCAAAAACTCCGAAATCTGGAAATTGCCTAAACTGGTTTGTGAGATAAGGCCGCCGATGGGTCTTTCAAGCAATCAGCGGCAAAAATTCAAGATGTTTCAGCCTCTTCGGGCTCCGATGACGGCCTATCGGCCGCCACGATGACCATCGCCGGCCGCAGTAAGCGGCCGTTGAGCGTGAAACCTTTCTGCACGACCGTCACAACCGCACCAGGCTCGACCTCGTCAGACGGCTGCATACTGATCGCCTCGTGAAGCTCCGGGTCGAAGGCTTTTCCGGTCGGATCGACCTCCTCGATACCAAATCGAGCCAGGGTGCTGCTCAGCAGCTTCAGCGTCGCTTCGCTACCCGCCTTCAGCGCCTCGGCGTCGGCCGACTCGGCCGCACCCAGGCCCATTTCAAGGCTGTCTCGCACGGCCAGGAGCTCACGCCCAAAGCCTTCCAGCGCATATTTGCGCGCATGCTCGACATCACGCGTGGCGCGTTTGCGGATATTCTCCATCTCCGCCGCCGCACGCACGTACTTATCCCAATTCTCATCGGCTTTGGCCTGCGCGATCTCGAGTTCTGACGGCTCGTCACCGCCGTCTCCCGGCGCCGCATCTGCGGCTTCCGCGTCGGCACTCAGATTCTCTTCTTCGGGTTGCTCCGACTCGGTACTCATCGGTGCTCGCTCCATTGGTTCGGTTTACAGCTCGTTTATCCAGGTCCGCCGAAGCGGTGCTGGGAGTGTGAGGCCCGAGCGCCAAATATCAAGAGTTAGGAGCGGATTTTTTACTGATTCAGGGCAGATTTCAGCAATCGAGCCGTGATATCGACGATCGGCACCACCCGATCGTAGGCCATGCGGGTTGGACCGATGACTCCGAGCACGCCAACCGTCTCGTCATCGAGCTTGTACGGCGCGGTCACCACGCTGCAGTCGTCGAGCACGCCGTAACCGGATTCTCCGCCGATGAAAACCTGCACGCCATCCGCATTGATGCTGCGATCGAGTAGCTCCAACATCACGCGCTTGCGGGAGAACGCCTCAAACAAACGTTTCAACGTGTCGACGTCGGACAGTTCCGCGAACTCCATCAAATTGGTCTCGCCTGCGACCACAAACTCACCGTCAGCAGCATCGTTGACTTCCATCGCCGACTGAGCCACCTCGATAATGTCGTGCATCGCCTGATTCATCGATGAGCGCGTATCTTCGAGTTCAGCCACGATGCGCGCACGCACATCGTCCATCTCTTCGCCCGCATAGTGCTCATTGATGTAGTTGGCTGCGCTTTGTAACTCGGAGGCGGAATACTCGCGATCCGTTTGCAGAATCCGATTCTGTACCTCGCGATCGTTGATGACCAAGATAGCGAGAATGCGATTTTCAGAGAGCGGCAGAAACTCAATTTGCCGCAGCGCCGCGTGTTGACCGCGCGGCACTGTCACCACACCGGCAAGACTGGTGAACTCCGACAACAAGCTGGAAACCGATGCCACTAGGGAGTCAGACGTGGCGGCTTTGCCGCGCAGCTGCGATTGCAAGGTTTGAATATCGCCGTCGGTCGGATTGCGATAGCGCACCAGAGAATCGACAAACATCCGATAGCCCAACTGCGTCGGAACCCGCCCTGCCGATGTATGTGGCGCCGACACCAGCCCCAGTTCTTCAAGGTCGGACATGACGTTACGAATCGTTGCCGGACTCAACTCCAAGCCGGAGTCTTTCGATAGCGTTCGGCTGCCGACGGGCTGGCCATCGCGAATATAACGCTGAATCAGGACGCGTAGCAGCGTCTGAGCGCGTTCATTCGGCGGAGTGGTAATAACTTCTGCAGACATTTGCGACAAATTCGAAAAAATCGCAGGCGTGGCGCTGTGTTAGGGTATGCCTCAACACGCTAGCAACGCCTTGGCGGCCGGTCAAGGGTTTGCCACAATCGAAACCCGTTATCCATATAGACACGATTTTGACTGCCAAATTCAACCGTATCGCAGTGCTGGGGCGGCACGACGACGAGCAGGTCGCCGAGCTGTTACATGCATTGGTGCGACATTTAACAAAAGCCTCGATTGAAGTGCTGGCACCCGCAGCGCTAGCGCACGATCTCGACGTTGAGCGAGTCGACGAATCGTCAATTGCCAATGACGCCGATCTGGTCATCGCGATCGGTGGCGATGGCACCATGCTTTACGCTGCCAAAATAGCCGGCGGGCGTGACGTACCACTGCTCGGCATCAATCGCGGTCGCCTCGGCTTCCTCGCCGACGTATCGCCCGACGAAATGGTCGCTACGGTTGACCAAATTCTTGCTGGGCAATATGCGGTGGAATCGCGACTGATGCTGGACGCGGTCATAACCCATGCCGACGGCGAGCGGGTCACCGCAACCGCGCTAAATGACATCGTGCTGCAGCGGCGTGACACCGGCCGCATGCTCGATGTGGTCGCACGACTAGACGGACAATACGTCAACACCCACTCCGGCGACGGGTTGATTGTGGCGACACCAACCGGATCGACCGCTTACTCGTTAAGCTGCGGCGGCCCTATCGTCGAGCCGGGCTTAGAAGCGATTGTGATCGCACCGATTTGCCCGCACACGCTGACCGACCGCCCGATCGTCATACCTTCCACCCGCCGTATTGACCTCAAAATCCTCGAGCGCGAAGACACCAGCGCTGAAGTGGTTGTCGATGGGCATTCGATTGGCGCCATCGAACCGGATGGCGAACTCAGCGTTACCATGTCGCCGTATCGAGCCCGGCTGATTCATCCGCCGGGTTACGACTTTTTCGGTTTGCTACGCTCCAAACTGTTTTGGGGGCGCGATAGCCGCGTTCGCAATGTGGATGTCTAAGCCATGCTGACCAATTTACAGGTGCGAAATTTTGCCATCATCGACCAGGTCGACCTGGAGATTGATGCCGGTATGACGGTGCTCACCGGCGAGACCGGCGCCGGCAAGTCCATTCTGGTCGACGCGTTAGGGCTGGTACTTGGCGAACGCGGTGGTGGCCAGCTGGTCCGTGATGGCGCCGAGCGTGCCGAATTTAGTGCTGAGTTTCAGATCGGCGCGCTGCCGAGAGTCAGCCGGTGGTTGCGAGACAATGCCCTCGATCAAGACGACGCCTGCCTGTTGCGTCGCGTGATTAGCGCCGAAGGCCGGTCGCGCGCGTTTATTAACGGCAATGCCGTCACTGTGCAGCAATTGAAAAAACTCGGCGAACAGCTGCTCGACATTCATGGTCAGCATTTCCACCAATCATTGGTGCGGCGTAACGTGCAGCGCGATCTGTTGGACTTTTTTGGCAACCTCGTCGATCAGCGTGAGGCGACCGAAGCCGCTTACGAACAGTGGCAGGTGCTGCATCAAAAACTGATCGACCTGCGCGACGCCGACGCCGATCGAGATTCGCGTCTCGACCTGCTCCGCTTTCAACTGGCTGAGCTCGACACGCTCGCCATCGGCACAGACGAATTCGGCACACTCCAAGCTGAACGACAAACGCTGCTGCATAGCGGCCGTCTTGCCGAAGGTGTGCAATCAGCATTGGCCGCGCTTACGGATGCCGATAGCACCAATGCCGCGGGCCTGGTTGCCGATGCCAATCGATCACTCGACCCACTTCTGAGCATCGATAGCCGCTTGGTCGAAGCGAGCGAGCTGCTGTATGGCGCGTCGATCCAACTCGACGAAGCCGCCGACGCATTGAGCCGCTATGGCGATACGCTGGAGATGGACCCGGCCCGGCACGACTGGGTCGAAGAGCGTCTCGACGCAATTTCGTCGGTGGCACGTAAGCACCGTGTTGAACCCGACGAGATAGGTGCTGTTCACGAACGCTTGCAAAACGAGTTCGACGAACTCACACATGTCGAAGAACGCAGCCAGCAGCTTGACGACGCGGTCAGGGCCGCCCGTGACAATTTCCAAATCCTGGCCGAGGCGTTATCGGTTGAACGTCGCAAGGCCGCCAAGCTCATGGGCAAAGCGGTTAGCGATGCGATGGACGGATTGGGTATGCCCGGTGGCATGTTCGTGGTTAATGTCAGTCCGGTAGCGATTGAACACGCCCATCCCTGGGGTATTGATGACATCGAGTTTCACGTCAGCGCGAACCGCGGTCAGGCACCTGCCCCGCTCGCCAAGGTCGCCTCCGGCGGCGAGCTGTCACGCATTAGCTTGGCCATCCAGGTCATAGCCAGTAACGGCAGCGCCATTCCCACCATGGTGTTTGATGAAGTGGATTCTGGGGTTGGCGGTCGCGTCGCCGAAATGGTGGGTCGTCGCTTACAAGAGCTTGCGCAGGATCGTCAGGTGATGTGCGTCACCCACTTGCCGCAGGTTGCCGCGCTAGCGGACAGCCATTTCCGCATCAATAAAGTCACGGATGGCAAGATCACCAAGACCGGACTGTCGGTCTTGTCGCGCGACGAACGGGTCGAGGAAATTGCGCGCATGCTGGGTGGCGTCGAAATTACGCAGACCACGCTCGACCACGCAGCCGAAATGCTCGCCGGCGGCGCACGCAAGTCCGCCTAGCCACACAACTGTTCCCTGAGTATTTGCCGACGCGCGTATGACGATACCGTCTGCGGCCTGGCGCGCGCTAAGCGAGTCGCTACTACTTTTTCTTTACGTATAAGACCAGACTGTGGTCGAGTAACTCGTAGCCGTGCTCTTCGGCGATCTGGTGCTGCAGCCGCTCAATTTCTTCATTAACGAACTCTATGACGTCACCGGTGTCAACACATACCATGTGGTCGTGATGGCGGCCGTCATCGAGCTCAAATACCGAATGCCCACCCTCAAAATTATGCCGCGTGACCAGGCCGGCGCTTTCAAACTGCGTCAGCACGCGATATACGGTCGCCAATCCGATGTCTTCGTCTGAATCCAACAGATCTTTGTAGATGTCTTCCGCACTCAGATGTCGATTTTGCGCTTTCTCGAAAATCTCGAGGATTTTCAGCCGCGGCAGCGTAACTTTTAGACCCACATTCTTGAGTTCTTGGCGTTGTTCCATGGTTCGATTCCGGCTCCAAGCGGTCTCCGACAAAATTCGCAGTTGTGCGGCGTCGCAAGACAGGTATGATTCGCGCCTATTATGAGCCGATTTCTCGTCATCGCAACGATTTTCGCGACGCTGCTTTTCAGCAGCGGCTGCGTGTATCGGCTAAATATTTCCCAAGGCAACCTGATCGAGACCGAAGATCTCGACCAGGTCACGGTCGATATGACCCGCAGCCAGGTTCGATTCTTGCTCGGCACGCCGATGATCGATGACCCGTTCCACCAAGACCGCTGGGACTACGTCTACTATCTCAAGCTCGGCCGCGAAGACGCCACTTTCGAGCGCTGGGTTTCGATTTACTTCGAAGACAACATCGTGGTTCGCATCGATAAGGATCAGGAACTCAACCCTGACCTGTAAGTCGCCGTTCGCTACTCCAGCGAGTTAGCGCGCTCCACAAACGCGTCGACCAGCGAATCGCAGATCGACTCAAAAATACCGCCAAACATCAGATCGACCGCCGGGTTGCTGAATTCGAACTCCATATCCAGCGATACTTTACTGCCGACGTCGCCCAGCGGATCAAACTGCCAGTGCCCCGCCAGGTGGTCGAACGGCCCACCCACCAAACCAATATCAATCGACGTACCCGGCGTATTGATATTACGCGTGCGAAATGAACGTTTCAGCTGGCCGCGCTGCAGATCAAGCGTGGCTTCGACAATGTTGTTGTCGCGGCTGTGAACCTCCGCGCCTGCACACCACGGCAAGAATTCCGGATAGGTCTCAATATCATCCACCAGCGCGAACATACGCTCGGCGGAATGTGTAACCAGCGCTGTGCGGCTAATCGATCGCATTACCGCCTCTTCAACACCGCGCTACGCCAGCAACGAACGCAGACGTTCCAGTAAACCGCTGGCATTAAGAAATACGAACAGTATTCCGACTGGCGCGACGAAGCGGGCAAAAATTCGCCACAGTTTGTAGGCCGGTCCCGCGCCGCCCAATTCCTCCGCAGACGAATTGCGGCACATTACCCAACCCGCGAACAGTACGATCAGCAAGCCACCCAACGGCAGCATAATGTTCAGCGTGAGGTGATCGAGATTGTCGAGAATGGTGCCGCGCCAGAACGTGAAATTAGCCAGCACGTTGAACGACAACACGGTGCCAATGCCGATGAACCAAATAAACCCACCGATCATCAAGGCGGCCTGAGCGCGTGTTTTTTCGAAACGTTCCATGATCCACGCTACCGCCGGCTCCATCAGACTGATCGCCGATGTCCATGCGGCAAAAGTGAGCAGCACAAAGAAAATCGTTGCAAAGAACACGCCGCCGGGCATCTGGCCGAACGCGAGCGGTAACGTGATGAACACCAGCCCGGGACCGGCCGCGGGATCCATGCCGTTGGCGAACACGATCGGGAAAATCACTAAGCCCGCAAGCAATGCGATCGACGTGTCTGAAATCGCGACGGCGGTGGCCGCTCCTGGAATCGACGTTTCTTCCGGCAGATAGGCGCCGTAAGCCATCACCGCACCCATGGCGATACTCAGCGTAAAGAACGCCTGCCCCATCGCCTCCAATACCGTATCCCAGGTGATCTTGCTCCAATCCGGTGAAAACAGGAACGACACACCCTGACCGAAATACCCCGAGGTGATCGAATAACCGAGCAGGATAAGCATCAATACCAACAACGCTGGCACCATGAATCGCACGGCACGTTCCAGCCCACGTTCGACGCCCATCACGACGACAAAAATCGTCAAAGCCATGAACACGGTGTGATACAGACCTACCGTTTGCCAGCTGCCGAGGAAGGTGTTCTGAATACCGGTAACCACCGCGGCACCGGCATCAACGAATGCGCCACTGCCACTTTTGAAGACGTAGGCGAGCGTCCAGCCACCAATAACGGCGTAGTACGACAAGATAAGCACACCGGCAGACACACCAAGCGCGCCGACAATCGCCCACTTCTTCGATCTGCCTTCTTCGGAACCGAGTAACGCCATCGTCGAAATCGGGTTACGCCGACCGCGCCGACCCAACAGGATTTCCGACATCATCACCGGCATACCGATCATGATGACGCAGGCGAGGTATACCAGCACAAAGGCACCACCGCCGTTTTCGCCAACAACGTAGGGGAAGCGCCAAATATTGCCGAGCCCGACTGCTGAACCGGTAACCGCCAGAATGAACGCCATCCGCGACGACCAGTGGCCATGCAGCGATTGACGCGGTCCGTTTGAATCTGCCTGATTGCTTAGCATTGTTATTGTCTCAGGGCATTTGAATCGCGCGATTTTCGTACAATTCCCCAGAACTGACAACAGCCCAGCTATAATCCGGCGCGCTCATAACTTCGCAAAACCCATGGCAGCTGCAAAAAAGAAATCGACAGATGAACGGACCATTGCGGTCAATCGCAAGGCTCGTCACAACTATTTCATCGAGGATCATCTCGAGGCTGGGCTTGCCCTGGAAGGCTGGGAAGTGAAGAGCCTGCGGGCCGGCGGCGCACAGATCAACGAGGCTTATGTTCAGCTGGTTGGCGCTGAGGCTTGGCTGATCGGCGCGCACTTTTCGCCACCGAAGACCGTTTCCACGCACAAACATGCCGATCCGACCCGCTCCCGCAAGCTATTGCTGCATCGCGGCGAGCTGGATCGACTGATCGGCCAGGTGGAACGTAAAGGCTACGCGCTGGTCCCATTGGACCTACACTGGACAAAAGGCCGGGCGAAATTGGAAGTCGGCCTTGCAAAAGGCAAGAAACAACACGATAAAAGGGCAACGAGCAAAGAGAGAGACTGGCAACGCCAGAAAGCTCGTATCCTTAAAAGTTAGTTTAAAATTAATATTTTAGGCTATACTTTTAAAGCAACTTCGGGGGTGATATGGCTTCGACGTGGGTCGCGAAACTCCGAGTGCATGCCGAGGGACAGATCACCTCGTTAAACCAGCTGTAACAACTTATAGTTGCCAACGACGACAACTACGCACTAGCTGCTTAAACACCAGCTTAGCGCCCTCTGCCCGGTATGTGCCTGTGCATCCGGATCCCAGGGGTCGACTTCACAGGATCGCGGTGCCGGCGTGTTCAGGGTCGAATCCGTTAAAACTTCACTGGACTGGCTGTGAGTCTTCCCTGCCCGTCGGGTAGCTCGCAGTAAGACTAAAGACGGAATAAGCATGTAGACCTTGGAGCGGAGGGCTTGCGGACGCGAGTTCGATTCTCGCCACCTCCACCAACGCAAAGGCGTAGCTGATTGACGGTCGGCTACGCCTTTTTTTGTCGCTGTCGCATCGAACCACGCAGCGAGTTCACAAATCGGCAGGACAGCCGATTTGGACGCTCACGGAGCGCCCGCCAGGGCGAGGGCCAGGGACGGCCCGAGTCAATTCTCGCCACCTCCACCAAAAACTAGGCCCCGCTCTATGCGGGGCTTTTTACTTTTTTAACACTTAGCCACCAGCATCCGGTCATTCGTTTTCGTCGCGCTAGACGAGGTTGACACGCATTTTGAGCCGCGACTAGCGCGCCGGGGCGGTTTTTTTGTTTGGGCTGGGGTGCAGAACCATGGCGGCGGGCGGCCCTACCAAAAAGCGCTAAGGCTCGATCGCTACTTGCTCGTCGTAGAACGTAACGAAGTCAGGATCAAAATTATCTTTGCCGGCTTGTCTCGAGCCACGCCCATCGCCTCTCCACGCGCGCCGTAACGAGGGATAGGACTGGAAAATCCGCCGTTGACCGGCCACCCATGGAGTGAAATCAGGATCTTCCAGATAGCGAAACTCGTATTGCGCAAACGTCTGCATCCACAACGCGTTCAATCGCAACTCTTGCGATTCTGATAATGGCTCGCCGCTTCGGTCTTGGATCAGTATATCGATCAAACTCGGGTTCTCGATGATCATCACCCAACCGGTCTGATCCATGCTGGCGTAGGTAGCACGGGTTTGCGATGCTAATAATTCGTTGTTCTGGCGCAGCTCGATTGCTAGGAACACAATGCCGGCGATCACGCCGACGTTGGCAACAATCGACACCCATTCCTGCAGCTCAAGGTTTTTCCATTTCATCGCAGTCGAATCCGTATCCGCCGGCCTGGAGGCGGTTAAGAAACCCAGCGCAATCTAACGCAAAAAGGCCAGAGCCAACAGGCCCTGGCCTTTCTACAGAACTTTACGAGGTTATTCTTTTTCCGCTAATCGCTGCCGCACCAGCGGTTCGAGACTGGTCAGCCCAGCCGCCCGGCCCGCGCCGATTGCCTCTTCATCGCTGGCGCCCTGTTGGCTATCCCTTAGTGCCAACAGCGCTGCGACACGATTACCGCTGCCACAGTGCAACAGCACTGGCCCGTCGGCTTCGTCGAGCAACTCATGCAGCTTGGCGGCGTTTTCCCAGCTGATAGCCTCGCCGCCCACCAATGGAAATGCGACGTACTGCATGCCCAGCGATTCCACCACGGCACCCTCGTCGTCCATGCCGCGATTCTCGTTTTCACCGCGCATATCGACCACCACGGTGTAACCCGCTTCGGCAATTTCCGAAAAATTCTCGGCGCTGGGTTGTCCAGCAACAGCGATCGGATGAGTCATTGCAATATCGTCGTCCTTAGCGATTGCGCTTAGCTTAACGTACGCGCCGGGATGTGACCCCGACGTATCATCAGCATAAGCACTGGAAAGACCCAGTACGCAAAGAACGACGACCCATGCAATCGTGTTTCGCATCGGAACCTATTGCGGCTTCAACGTGACGATACTGTCGAGCTGGACGCCATCTTCGGTGGCTCGCACGTCCATTTGCATGCGATCCAAATAGTCCGCAAAGACCGTCATCATCTCGCCGACCGACGCATTCACTTCCGGATTTGCCGCCGCTTCTTCGGTATCCATCGTCGTAATCACTTCACCGATGAACTCATAGTAACGCGCGGCGTCCATTGCAAAGCTCATGATCAGGTCATCGCCGCCATTGTCGGCTGCCATCATGTCGCCAAGCTTGTCTTGTTGACCCTCACCGATCGACACGGAAATCGCGTCGCTGGTCATAGCCGCATACATCGGACCGGGCGCCATCGCTGTCATCATCGATTCCATCAGCTGCGGCTCACCGTTCGGCTCGAGGTTCATGCCTGCCAATTCAGGACTAAACATGCTCGCCATACCGAGTACCGCCGGCGCATTATCGACCGCCAGCAGGATGCGGGCATCGATTGATGTCGGCGGCGTCTGAGTGGCCAAATCCAGGCCTTCGATGTCTTCGAAATCAACAAAGATGCCTTTCAAACCGATCAGGAACGGCGGAATCGGCGCCTCCAGGCCAGCTTTCATTTCCGCAACGCCGGCATTGACTTCCTGGAGGTCGGGGCATTCGAACGGGTCGGCCTCGATGGCTTTGATGCGATTCGCGATGAAGTCGCGCGTGCCCATCAGGTTCAGGCTCATGCCGAACGACATGGCACCACCGGGGTCGGTGCCCATGCCCGGTACTTCGGCGGTCATCCCTGACATATCGGCAGCGATGTCGGAACGCAACTCAAAGACCGCCTCAGAGCGCATTGCGGTCTCGGAGAGTTCCGTATAGCCGGTCACGATACGCGGCATCACGCCGGCCATCTCAACGATTTCAGCTTTGCAGACGTCGCTAATACTCGCCAGATGCTCATCGTCGGCGGCGAACAGCGCGTGCAGCGACTGATCGAGACCGCTGTTGTTGCCGACCAAAAAGTTCGCGATATCAACGACGTCGAGGTAGCCGATCATCATGTAGTTGTAACCGTACTTTTCAACGATGCCATCGAGCTCACCCGAATCGACGATGCTCGTCGACGGTTTGGTGAAGCCGAGCAGCTCGCCTAGCTGGTCGTCGTCAAATGACGCCGGCGCCATCGATACAACCGCTTGATTTTCCAACACCGCAACAAAGAAGTTCAGCTCGTCGTCACCGCCATAGCGAACCGCGTTGCCGTCGATCGTTTTCACGCTCATTTTGGCTTCGGCCGACTCTTCAAGACGATCCAATGTAGCTTCAAATTTCTCGTGATCTGCCAGTTCGAATCGCATCACCGGCAAGATGCCATGACCGTAAAGTGCGAAATCGCCGTATAACTGCACGCCGGCATCTTCGAGACCGTCGGCACTGAGTAGCGACGCCACCTCGTCAAACATCGCCGAGACTTTTTCGGCGCCATCGGCGTCGGACCCTTCCGCTTCAGCAAGAATGCCATCGCCGACCGCGGTAAGAAGATCGTGATAGCCCTTCATGATCTGCTCATTGAGCGGCTGCAAGGCTTCAATCACGTCTTCCGGCGGCGGCTCGGTGCTCACCAGGGCATACGACGCGTTTGCCGGAATGTATTCCAACAACGCCGAATCACTGGTCGCTGCGACGGAGCTTTCATCGTCGCCGTTACATGCGGCCAACGGCAGCGCCAACAGCACAACCAGAGAAGATAAATAGTTACGAAACTTGGACATAAGACACTCTCTTCTATCGATAAATATCAAAACTCACTACGCGGCGGTCGCCCACGCGAAACGCCGTATTTTTTGCGGAGAGTAAAGTAGCTTGGAATGACGGTCCGGTCATGGATCGATCTGCGTCGATTGCCGTCTTGACGCAAGTATATAACCAATAGCGCCCGATTTGCGAGAACCAGCTAACAAAATAGTGCGCAAAATCATCGCTTTGACCTAGTATCGAACGATGGCTTTCAAATTTTCCGACGTCGAGACGGCCGATCTAGAGGCTGTGCATGCACTCAATCAATCCGAGGTTCCCCACGTCGGTAGTGTCGATATCGACCGAATGCGGTGGTTCGCCGATCATGCCGATTATTTTCAGGTCGCACGACTCGACGGCGAGCTAGCAGGATTCTTCGTCGGCCTACTACCGGGCAGCGCCTATGACAGCCTCAACTACCGTTGGTTTTGCGATCACTTCGATAACTTTGCTTATTGCGATCGGCTCGCCGTTGCTGAGATTGCGCGGCGGCGCGGCTTGGCAACACAGTTATACGATGATTTCACTGCGGCGGTTCGCGGCCGGGCGCATCGCATCACCTGCGAAGTCAATTTACAGCCGCCCAATCCCGATTCAATGAACTTCCACCAACGTATCGGATTCGTTCAGGTCGGCACTCAATCGAACGCCACCGGTAATAAAGCGGTCGCCTTCCTTGAGAAGAAAATCTAGTGATACGACTCCGGTGTGAAGTGCACATCCGGATCATATAGTTCACCCGCTTCGATTCGCGTGCGCATCCGGTTTCGCGGCGACGCCACTGGACAGGTCGAGAAGTCATTGAACGCACAGGGCGGGTTATACGACTTATTGAAGTCGAGCACGGTCTCGCCACCGCCCTTTGGCCAATGCACATAGAGGAAACGTCCTGCGGGGTAAGTTTCGCGACCGCTGGTGGCATCACCGAAAACCAAGAACAGCTCGTCGCCAACCGCATAGCCTTCTAAATTCTGCGTTTCACCATCAATCTCAAACGTGACCGTGCCGGGAACTTCGGGGTGGTAGCCCAAGCCTTCGATCACCGTTCCGACATTCGCGATTCGCGGTTCATCGAACGGCTTAAATGTCGCTGTAACACGAAAGTCTGCGTCAATCGGAAAATACTCGAGCGGCGGAAACGCATCGATCGCCGGGTGCTCAAAGTCCCGCAGACGCAGTGCATAACGACCGGCTCTCTTGACGATCACCCACGCCATGCTGCCAAAGGACGCGGTCACTGGGGCCTCGGTCGTATCGTCGGCCATGAACACCTGAACCACCGGTTGCCCGTTTGCAACGACCATAACGTCATTCGCCACATGCATGACCACGCCGGCCTCAGAAACGTCGAGATAGCCCATCAAAGCCGGCGCACTGTCGGGAAACACGATATCGTTCGTCGGCGCCGAACCGAACGTAGCGCGACCGTCCTGCAACCAAAATAAGCCGGCCAGATTAAGATACCCCGTGGGCGCTTTGAGACGCTCCAATCGCCCTTCCCGCCACTCCACCACTTCGGCCTCATGCGAGTCGCTATCGATAGATGGCGAATCGGCATGACAGCTCGCTGCCACTACCAGCGCCGCCAACAAAGTTATTCTTGGAATCATCAATTCATCTTGCCTCTGTCACCTAACGCCCGCAAGATGCGGTCGTGAACGCCGCCGACGATTCCGCCACCCTCGCCTACGCCAGCCTGCAACCCGAAGACATGATTGCGGCACTCGAAAGCGTCGGTTTTCGCTGCGACGGTCGCTTTTTGACGTTGAACAGTTACGAAAACCGCGTTTATCAAATCGGCATCGAGGATGACGAGCCGGTGGTGGCAAAATTCTATCGACCGCAACGCTGGAGCGACGCGGCGATTCGCGAGGAACACGACTTCGCCCTCGAGCTCGAAGACAGCGACATCCCGGTGGTCGGCCCGCTGGAAATCAACAACGACACGTTACATCAGCATGGCGACTTTCGATTCGCGATCTATCCGCGCCGCGGCGGCCGCTCGCCGGACCTCGATCGGGCCGAGCTCCTCCGGCAAATCGGCCGATTCGTCGGCCGCATTCACAATGTCGGCGCGGTACAGCCGTTCGAGCATCGCCCGACACTCGATGCCGAAAGCTATGGCGAATCATCGCGCGACTTTCTGCTCAGCAACGGCTTCATTCCGGTCCACATCGAATCGGTCTACGAAGGATTGGCGGACGAAATCCTAGATTATGTCGCCCACAGCGAAGCCCGCGCCGGCGATGTCGGACTGCTGCGTATCCACGCCGACTTTCATCCCAGCAATGTGCTGGTGGCCGGTGAGGCGGTCCATATCGTCGACCTTGACGACACACGCACCGGCCCTGCGGTGCAGGATCTGTGGATGTTTCTCTCCGGAGAAGCGGCCGAACAGACTCCGCAGCTGGCCGCACTGCTTGCTGGGTACACCGAATTCCGCTCGTTCAACGGTGCCGAACTCAACCTCATCGAAGCGCTTCGCAGCCTGCGTATCATGCACTACGCTGCGTGGTTGGCGCGGCGCTGGGCCGATCCTGCCTTCCAGGTCGCATTCCCGTGGTTTGACAGCCCGCGCTATTGGGAAGAACACGTTTTGGCCCTTCGCGAACAACTCGCACTGATGCAAGAGCCGCCGCTAACTTGGATCGAGGATTTCCGATAAGACCGTGTTGTTATTGAAGTCCGCCCCCGCCCGCACTAGAGTGAGGGGAAGAAATGCGCTCAAAGCTTGGAACTCTCGGGGCTTGAGACGCTCTGATAACTAAATTGGTGGGTCGGATAGTCGTCACGAATCAGCATCGGATGTCCAGGTTGAAGAATTTCATACGTCAGTTCGTGATCGCCTCGGTGGTGGTATTGGTTGCCGGCTGTGGCTCGGCAGTAACGCTCGAACCCGTCACTATCCCCAGACCATTGATTGACCCCATACCGGCCACGGTCGGGCTGCGCATGCCGGAAAATTTCCATCACTATGTGCACGAGGAAGAAGTGCTCGGCAGTGAGGAATGGTCAATCAATCTCGGCGCTGCCAACGCCGAGCTGTTCACACAACTCTACGGTCATATGTTCGATCGCGTGGTATTGCTGTCCGACGATGACAATCCTGACGAACACGATCTCGACGCGCTCATCGAACCAGCCATCGAAGCGTTCGAATTCTCGGTACCCAACCAAAGCAAAACCAAGTCGTTCGCCGTATGGATTCGGTACCGCATTACCGTCTATGACAATAACGGTGACGTCGTTGCTGACTGGCCTGTGAGCGCCTACGGCAAGAGTCAAAAGGAATCCGTGAGTGGGCCAAAAGCGTTGCAGCGCGCCGCGGTTCTCGCAATGCGCGATGCGGCCGCCCTGATGATCATGAAATTGGACCAAGCGGCTGGTATTAGTGGACTCGCCGCCGATCGTCGCGGAGAAACTACACCGCCGGACACCGAAACCGATACGCAACTCGAGTCCGAACCAGAAGCACAAACCAGTCAGTTAGGAGCGACCGCGGGTGACGAGAATTAATTGGCTGCACGTTAGTACGATATTGCTCGTGGCAGGTGCCACGTCTGCCTGCGTCAACTCACGCGTGGTCGACTCCCGTCAAGCCAGTACTGGCATTAATGAAGGTGAAGGCATTGTCGTGATGGCGAAGAGCTATCACCTGGGCAACGAAACCGAAGAAGACTACATCCAGTGCGTCGAGAATTCGCTGTCGCGGGGGCGCGCGGGTCTTCGCGTTATTCCTCACCGTGACTTTGTCGATTCACTGTTCCCGTGGTTCGAACCGCGCACGGCGCCTACCGAGACAAAACATCTGCCGCAGCTGATGGAACACCCCGGCGTGAAGGAGCTGTTGGCAAAAGAACAGATTCGATACATCGTCTGGCTCGACGGTGATACCGAGCGCGTCGCTGGCGGCGGCAGTTTATCCTGCGCTGCCGGGCCCACCGGTGGTGGTTGTTTCGGCTTTGCCTGGTGGCAAAACGACGCCGACTATGAAGCCTCCGTTTGGGATCTTGACGAGCTGGAGTCGGCCGGCACCGTTACGACCGATGTGAGCGGCACGTCGTTCCTACCTGCGTTGGTGGTACCGATCCCGCTAATCGCGCGCACACAGTCGAAAGCGTGCAAAGCGCTAGCAACGACGTTGCGCGATTTTATCGACCCACTCGACGACTCGGCATAGTCGCCCAACGCGAGTCCTCCGACCCGCCAAGAAAGCTACGGTCTGCCGACCCGCAGCAACCGATTGCGGTAGTAGCCGCTATCCAAATTCGCGACGCTCACGTATTTCCCCGACGATGGCGCATGTACGAATTTGCGGTTGCCGATGTACATCCCAACATGAGACATCTTGCCGTCGATCGAAAAGAACAGCAGATCACCAACACGCATGTCGCGAGCCGCGACGGTCTGGGTATCGTTCCACAACGCCTGCGTCGTGCGCGGCAGGGCCAGACCCGCGCGTGAATACGAATATTGCACTAACCCGCTGCAATCGAACCCTGATGGTGACGAACCGCCGTAGCGGTACGGCGTGCCCAGCTGGTCCAAGGCGATGCGCGCCGCGCGATCACCGGTATGTCGATACGTCGATGGCGGAGCTTTTGCGGGTGCCGGCTTCGCGATCACCTCGGGCTGAGGCGCGACGTCGGGCTGCGATCCGCAACCCGCAACCATCGACGCCGCGATGAGCAGCGTAAATATCGACCGTGTTGTCCGCAAACCCTTGAATTTCATGATTTAATGCACACTCTAGAGTTAGGTGCACTGTACCTGTAGCGGGCTGAATCCTCTATGAACTGGATCGCAAGACGACCAAATAAGGCCGCCTGGCCAACGTACCTTCTGGCTGCGGCCGGTTTGGTCCTGTTGGGGTGCAGCGCCGATCCGGCACCGTTATCGGAGCCAAGGTCACCGTCGGCACCTGCGCCAGAATCTGAAACCACACCCGGATCGGCGCCAGCATCGACAGCCTCAGCGCTCACCTACGACGTGCACTACACCGTTCGCCTAAACGCGAATGACACGACCGCCACCGTCACATTGGCACTCAGCCAACCCAGCGCATTGCTGCGCGAGCTCAGTTTCGACGTACAAAGCTGTGACCAGCTCATCGGCGGCGACGGTACGCATGACTGCGAGGCGCTGCGCGTCACGTGGAGTCCACCGGCAAGCGGTGGTGAACTCACCTGGACGGTGCCGCTCGAACACCGCCGAAGTCAAAGTGGGTTCGACGCGCTGATCACCGAACGCTGGGGCGTATTTCGCGGCGAGGACATCATTCCGCGGGCGCGTACGCGAACGCTCAGAGGCGCCGCCAGCGCGACGCGACTGGCATTTGACCTGCCAGCGGAATGGTCGGTGGTGACGCCCTATCCCAGTCACGATGGTGTTTTCATTGTGGACCACAAAGATCGTCGATTAGACGAGCCGCGAGGTTGGATGATCGTGGGCGAACTTGGTGTTCGCCGCGAATCCATCGCCGGCGTTCAAGTAGCTGTTGCAGCACCACAAGGCGCTGACGTGCGGCGACTCGACACCCTGGCACTGCTCAATTGGGGCATCCCGGAAATCGCTAATTTTGTGGTCGATATGCCGGACCGAATTACCGTGATCAGCGCCGCTGATCCGATGTGGCGCGGAGGTTTATCGGCGCCACAGTCGCTGTATATTCACGCGGATCGCCCCATGATCAGCGAAAACGGGTCCAGCACACTACTGCACGAAATCATGCACGTCGCGCTCGGGATTCGTGGCCGCGATGGCTACGATTGGATTGTCGAGGGTATCGCCGAGTTTTACTCGATCGAGCTATTGCGGCGCAGCGGCACGATTACGGAGCGTCGCTATGAACGTGCCATGCAACGACAACAGTCTTGGTCTAAGGACGCCGACATTTTGTGTCGCACCACGTCAAAAGGGGCAACCACTGCCCTGGCTGTGACTGTGTTCGCCGAATTGGATCAACAAATACGCGAAGCTACCGACCACAACGTCACCCTGGATGATGTCACCGCGCAACTCGCCGACACGTCGAAGGTGGTCGATCTGGCTCAGCTGCGAGCGGTCGTGCGGAATCTCGCGGGCACTGACCTTGATGCACTTGCCGACGACAATCTGGCCGGATGTAATAGTTATGACTAACACCATGAGGCATTCACGATAAATATGGACTGTCGTCACGATCTTGAAATCGTGTTGCGTTCGCGCACGCCCATCGTTGTTATCGAAACCGGTGATGAAGCGCGGATTCTTGAAACCCTAAATTCGATTTCGCATCGCGGTCTCGGCGGACAGCACGTGCCTTTATTCCGCTGGACGATTACCGACGGTCTGCAGCGCCTCGACATTGCACTCGAACCACAGGCAATGAATTCGCAGCCGACGGATGTGCTTAAGCACATTCGCGCGGTCAAAAAACCGGGCATGTACGTACTGCTGGATTTTCATCCGTTTCTTGAGGACCCGGTCCACATCCGCCTGTTAAAAGATATCTGTATTCAATATCGGGAAACGGCGCGCCAGATAATCCTGATCAGCCATTCCGTCAAAATACCTCGCGAACTGGAGCCGTTCACCGCACGCTTCGACATGGCCTTGCCCACCGAAGTTGAACGCAAAGCCATCATCAAACGGGTCGCTGACGACTGGGTGGCTAACAATCCCGGTAAACGCGTTACCGCTGATGCCAAGGCGCATAACATGCTGGTACAGAACCTTGCTGGCCTAACGTACTCCGATACCGAACAGCTCGCGCGCAACGCGATTTTCACTGACGGCGCGATCAGTAAGAGTGACATCCCCGGCGTCATGCAAGCGAAGTACGAGCTGCTGAACGCGGGCGGTGCACTGCAGTTCGAATACGACACCGCGCGATTTTCTGACGTTGGCGGAATGGAACGCCTAAAGAAATGGTTAATGCAGCGCAAGGCGGTTTTTCGTGGCGATCGCGATGTCAAACATCTCGATACGCCTCGCGGCATGGTGCTACTCGGCGTCCAGGGATGCGGGAAGAGCCTCGCCGCTAAGGCAACCGCTGGCATTTTTGGCGTACCGCTATTACGCCTCGATTTCGGCGCGATTTACGACAAATACCACGGTGAGACCGAGCGCAAATTACGCGAGTCGCTAAAGACGGCGGACGTCATGTCACCGTGCGTCTTGTGGATTGACGAAATCGAGAAAGGCATTGCCGGACGCGGAGGCGAAACCGGTACAACGCAACGGGTACTCGGCACATTCCTCAGTTGGATGGCAGAAAGACAAAGTCGCGTGTTCGTAGTCGCCACCGCCAACGACATTAACTCGCTGCCACCGGAGCTGGTCCGCAAGGGACGCTTCGACGAAATTTTCTTCGTCGATCTGCCGGACGCTGATGCGCGCAAAATCATCCTCGACATTCATTTGAAACGTCGCGAGCAGGATCCCGCGACCTTCAATATTGATCAGCTGGCAGCGTCTATGGATGGGTTTTCAGGCGCGGAAATTGAACAGGCAGTGGTCGCCTCACTGTATGCCGCGCACGCGCGCGACGAAAGCCTCACCGACCAGCTTATCCTTGACGAGATCGAGCAAACCCGACCGCTGTCGGTCGTGATGGGTGAACGCATCCACGAACTGCGGTCCTGGGCTGAGGGGCGCACCGTCCCCTGCGACTAGCTAACTACTGCCAAACGACCGAAATACTTGACGTAATCCATTGATAATCCGGCACTCGTGATTGTCCATGCCGACGCCCGTGGTACTATGCGCGCATGGCTAATGAGAATAAGAATACCAACGAATTAGTCACCGATGATGATCCGACGTCTGAGCTCGAAGCACTGACGGATCGGTATTTTCACCCAGGTGCGCAACCGGCCGCAGACCTCAATGCGGAAACCGGTACGTATGACGTACGCGATGAAACCATCTCCAGCCTCCGGTCTGATTTGCAAGATCGGTCGGAAACGATCAACCGACTGCAATTTGACATGGAGCAATTGCGCGCCAAGTGGACAGGCCTTGAGACCGAAATTCAAGCGCGCGAAACAGCCACGCGAGGGCTGCACCAACAGATCGATGATCTCAAAGACAACTTAAAGCGCCGCGCCAGCCTACTGAAAGAGCGGGATCGCAAAATCCGTTCACTGAAGAGCGAAATCCGCGATCGCAATGTCGCCCACGAAGCCACCATCTCCGATATCGAAACGTTGCAAGCACAGCTTGCCGAAATCAGCACCACCGACAGTGACGACGATCCGCAGCTCCTCTCACGGCAAGCCGGACGGTTAGCGGCAAACGAAATCGCACTGCGCGAAATGCACCAACGCAACCAACGACTCGAAGACTACGCTGACGAACTGCGTCGAAAATTGCAGGACCGAAATGCAGAATCTAAACAGGTGTTGTCCAACCGTGATAATTTGCAGCAATCATTGAGCCATACCGAAGAACGCGTCGAAAAACTCTGTTTGACGCTGGAGTCTCGCGAAGCCGAGCTGGCCGAGGTACAGGAGAAGCTCAACTCCATTGAAGAACGTCATACCGAAGACCTGCGGATACTGCGGTTCGAACTCGGCGAAGCACAGGAAACCGCAACGCAGCACCAGCTGATTAATGAGCAGCTTACGTCCGACCTCGTAGATACGCGTAATTTCCGCTTGGAGCTCGAGGAGTCGTTGCAAAAATCCGAAGAGCAAAGCCGCGAAGAACTGGATCGATTCGATCGTGAGAATCGTAAACTGCGCAAGCGGCAAAAAGAGCTTGAGGAGCAGGTCCAAACCAAGAGCGAAGCGATCAATTGTCTGATCAATGAGCTCACTCGAAAGTCACAGCAAATAGAAACCATTGACGAAATCGAAAGCGTCATTCATGAGATCGATGACCGCATGTCCGAACGCATCGACGAAATTCCTCCGGTCATCGAGCGCGACAAGGTAACCCGTCTGCTGATCGGCGAGGTCGAGGGACAAAAACTGCGGTTCCCGCTATTCAAAGACCGCCTCACAATCGGCCGGACCCAACAAAACGACATCCAGCTCAAGGCGTCGTATGTCAGCCGTCGGCATGCCGTCATTGTCACCGAAGGCGACGCAACCCGGGTAATCGATTGGGGCAGCAAGAACGGCGTATTCGTCAACTCAAAGCGCATCACCGAGCACTTTCTCGCCAGCGGCGACATCGTAACGGTCGGCACAGCCGAATTCCGTTACGAAGAGCGCCCCAAACGCGACCTTTAAGCCACTGCTACCACGCCCAACTGAAGTTTCTGCGGTTGCTCAACCGTTGAACGCTTTGTGCTCGCCGTCACGGACCCACCCTCACCAACCCGGTAGAGTGCTCGTCGATCTGCAAGGAATGCGATTCGATGACGGAAAGGACTGCCGACAATCTGGCCGATGCTAAGCACACGGAGCCGGCCGAACAGAACTTCAACGCCGTCCTTTCCAGACGTATCTGGCTGCCCAAACTGATATATGCCGCGCTGCCGTGCTTCTACATTCTGGCCGGGCTCATGGCGCTCGCCGCCACGCTATTTGTGGGCGAATGGTTTTGGGTGCTGCCACATTATCTGCTGTTCGCCTGCGCGTGCCTGCACATGGGCGTATTGATCTACCAGCGTCGCCGCCAGCCAACTCACCCTGATAGATAAGGGCGCCTCGCTGGCGGTTGATCTTTTGTTAATGCTGGGCAAGGATACGGCCTCTGTGCATGCCGCTGGGTCACCTTGTGACGAACGAGCCAACCAAAAAGCCTCTTATTAGCGACCGAGTAAAGCGCGAAGTCGCGGTATTCTCGCTGCTGCTGTTCTTTGGCCTAGCGGTAATGCCCTTTGCGATTTACTTTGTCGGCCAGAACGTATTTGGGGCATTCGAAGGCGCCGGATTCGGCGACTTTTTCGGTTCGATCTCTGCCCGATTTCGGGCCTTTGATCCGGCCGCGTGGTTCCTGGTGCTGTCGCCCTATTTAATCTGGCAGTTGATTCGCCTCAGCTGGTTCGGCTGGCGCCGACTGGGTCCGGCACCCCGCTAATCGCGAAACTCGCCCAAAAAGTGTGAACTGCGTCACGGTTTTTTCCTTCGTGAACAGCTCAGTACACGTCATTGAATAGAAATTATGTCAACATTGCTGCATGCTGATTGGGTGGGGGAACTATAGTCCCGTTTTTAACTCAGTCTTAGACGTATTCGCAGGATTTAATACGCTCATGAAGTCGCTGTTGTCACACCTCAAACGTTTGTTTTCGAGGTCGGAAACGCCCGTCACAGACCCGCTTCGCCAAACCGGTCGACTGCAACAGACGGGTAGTCAACGAGTTGCCAATCAGGCAATCCGCAAGCCTGCTGTGCCTCGTCGCCAGCCGGAATTCATCGAGCCCGATGAAAATCTCAAGCCTGTTGTCGAAGAGCAAGGCCCCAATAAGAACGTGCTAATTCGCAACAAGTACGTGCGCCAGGATACCGGCACGCACGAGACGCTAACGATTCTTGATGATCATATGCTCGAAGATGACAATGAATCGGGCATTGATCCGTACAACACCGGGCAGTTTGATCGTTCCAAAAATTGGGACAAACGCTTCCGTAAGAACTGATCCAGCACTACTCTAGGTCTATGAGCCTGCGTATTGCATTTGAACTCGACGACGACGACCTAGCCCACTTCCGCCTAATTATGACCGCGGCTCGGGAAAACCTGAGCCGACGCGCGCCGGAAGATATTATCGCCGCCGCCAATGATGTGCTGGATAAGATACGACGTCCCGACGTACCTGGGTTTATTGGCACTCGACTCGAACGATTGGAGCGGATGATTCAGATGATCTCCGATCTCGACTGGCGAATGCCGCACGACGATACGCAGCGCGTACTCAATGCACTAGCCTACTTCGCAGAACCCGACGATCTCATCCCCGATCAAATTCCCGGCCTGGGATTTCTCGACGATGCGATCATGGTCGAGCTGGTGGTCCGCGAGCTCGAGCATGAAATCAGTGCCTACCAGGATTTTTGCGACTATCGGGACACGCTCAAGAAAAGCGACGTATCGGCATTGGCAGCACGGCGCGACGAGTTGCTGGCACGCATGCAGGAACAACGCCAACGTGCCCGGCAAGAAAACGATCCTGCCGGCCAATTTCGATTGTTAGACTGACCTGCGTCAACGCGCCCGCGTTTGACATAGTCGAGATCACCACGGACCAGCGTTCAGGGCAGATAATAGAAGACCGTTGCGGTGAGCCCGGCCACTAGCGCCAGCTGGCTCCACAGCCTTTCAGGGCGGCTTTTCAGCAAGGAATAGAAACTCCAACCCGAGATGGCGGTCATAACTCCAAAGATCGCCAAACTTTGCGACAGCGGCTTGAATTCGTACTGAACCCTGGGGTAATCCGTACCGAGGATCAGAAAAACGATCAGCACCGCCGCCAAACTGACCGCGATCGCGAAGCAGGACCCGAGGATGATGCCGTTAATTACAGTCAGCGGCCGCATGTTTAATTTCCACTATGGACTATTTTATCTTGGGCGTTGAATTGAGTATTGCTAAATACGCCCTTGATCAATACTGGCGGGCCATCTAGCCTAGCTCAAGTGGTTGAGTGACAAAACACTTCTACCGAGGAATGGAGAACAATTTGAAGCATCAAAATCTTCCTTTGGCACGCCCAGCGGTCGCACTATTTGCGGCAATGCTGACATTCAGCGCTGGCGCGAGCACGGACGCAGGCTCAGGCGACGACCCCTTACAGCCACAAACACGCCACGAGAATATCGGCGAGCTATTTACTCGGTTTGTGCAGAAATCGCACTACAACCATGTTGCCGTCAACGACGAGCTCTCCTCTCGAGTCATGGATCGCTTCTTAGAAGAACTTGATCGCAATCGCATGTATCTCCTGCAAAGCGATGTCGATTTCTTCGAACAGTATCGCTACGAACTTGATGACATGGTGCGCGCCGACCCATTGGATCCAGTGTTCGATATGTTCTCGGTATACCGTACGCGCGTTCGTGAACGTGCCGAGTTCGCCATTGCACAATTGGAGGCTGAACCGGATTTGAGCGTCGACGAAGAGTATGTTTTCGACCGCTCGGAATTACCATGGGCATCATCGGAAGAGCAGCTCAACGAAATATGGCGCCAGCGTGTCAAAAACGATGTGCTGTCGTTGGCCTTGGCAGACAAAGAATGGGGTGGCCCTGACGGTTCGCAGGAAACGTTGCGAAACCGCTACGAGCGTTTCGTCCGCCGCATGGATCAAGTGAAGAACGACGACGTATTCGAGACGTTTATGAATGCGTTCGCGCATACGCTCGACCCGCATTCCAGCTACTTATCGCCGCGAAATTCGGAGGAATACCGAATTCAGATGAGCTTGTCCTACTTCGGTATTGGCGCATCGCTGCAAACCGAAGATGACTACGTCAAGATCGTCAACATTATCCCGGGTGGACCCGCTGCAATTGATGGATCACTCGGCCCGGAAGATCGAATTATCGGCGTTGCAGAAGGCGCTGACGGCTCCATGGTCGATGTTATCGGCTGGCGGCTTGATGATGTGGTTGATCTGATCCGCGGCAAAGCCGACACGGTTGTACGGCTACAAATTATTCCGTCAGGTGCACTGCCCGGCGTCAGCAACAAAGAGATTAGCCTGACTCGCGGTCAGGTGAAGTTGGAAGAACAAGCGGCGAAAAGCGAAGTGATTACCGTTCCTCGCGAAGGTCGCGAATGGCGCATCGGCGTTATCGAAGTTCCGAGCTTCTATCGCGACTACCGCGCCTTGAGTAATGGCGACAAAGATTTCACCAGCACGACCAAAGACGTGAAACGTTTGATCGCCGAACTTGAGGAAGAAGGCATCGACGGTTTGATTGTCGATCTGCGCAACAACGGCGGTGGTCACTTGACCGAAGCGACCGCGCTATCCGGCCTGTTTATCGATAACGGCCCGGTCGTGCAGTTAAAGAACTCGAATGGTCGCACCAGCCGACTTGACGACCCCGATCCGGTGGCGCGCGTCGCCTACAACGGACCGATGGCGGTTCTAATCAATCGCTTCAGCGCGTCGGCATCGGAAATTTTTGCCGCCGCAATTCAAGATTATGAGCGCGGTGTCATTATCGGTCAGACGACGTTTGGCAAAGGCACCGTGCAGAATTTGTACTCGCTCGACCAATATTTGCAGCCCGAAGGTGACCAAGGTTACGGCCAGCTGACGCTTACGATCGGAAAGTACTATCGTGTGACCGGCGAAAGCACTCAGCATCGCGGCGTAAACCCCGACATCGGATTGCCATCACCGATCGACGCCGAAGAAATTGGTGAGAGCGTACGTGACAGCGCCCTGCCCTGGGACACGATACAAACGACGCGATTCCGCGCCGGCGCGCCGCTCGACAATACGATTCATTCGCTGATCGCGCAGCACGAAGAGCGCGCGAAAGACGATCCGAACTTCCAGTATTTGATGCAGTACATTGAGGAAGATCGTGAGGCGCGCAATGACAAGACCGTATCTTTGAACATCGAGACGCGCCGCACCGAACGTGAAGCGGACGTGGAACGAGCAGTTGCATTGGAAAACAAACGACGCGTTGCGCTGGGTTTGGAACCGATTGAGACGCTCGAAGAACTGGACGACGAAGACCGTCCGGATGTCCAGCTCGACCAGGCAGCCGGGATCGTCACGGACATGGCGGAGATGCGGGAAGTGGAAACGGCGCCTGCACAGGCCGCGCAAATGCGGCCGTAGTAACCGGCAGAAGCGCGCGCCGGAGGCCAAAACATCCGGCTTGCGCCGACAAAATCAGGTGTTATACTCGACTATAACACCTCGCTGAAGAGCCTTGGAGTTTGCATGACCAGAGGATCATCGACACGCAGACGCAGCATCACGGCAGCCGTACTGGCGAGCTTTTGGTGTGGTTCGGTGCTGGCTGCGAATACGGTCGAGGTCGAGGTCGACTGCGATGACTCCGAGCTGGCGAGTTCTGCGGTACCTGCACCGAAGTTTACGGTAACGGTCACCGAAGCCGATGTAGACGGCGATCAGGATACCGATATCTCGGCACCCTCCTCTAGCCTAACTGACGCCGTCAACGCCGAAGAAGCTGCCCTCGAAGACGGCACCGACGTCGAGACACGGCTGCCAGCCGATGCGGTTCGTTTACCGGGCATTTCGCAAGAAAATTTGCCGCGCTATCGTCGGCAGATGAACCGCACCGATATTTAGATCTCAACCGACCAGAGAATCGGGCCGCACTCAGCGGCTCAGAACGTCGTTGATCCTCCAGAAATTCTCGCGCAGCAGATTACCGTCGTAATTGCGTACCTGACCCGATGCCGTAATGTCGAACACCGTAGCGACCGAAGCGGATGTGGGCACCGCCGTACCACTATCGCGGTAGGCTGCCTGTTTACCAATCAACTTAGCGCGCTGACGGAGTTCGTCGGCGAAGTCGGCAGCGGACTCGAGCGTGGCGGTTCGCTCCCGGAGTTGCTTTAGAATCTCGTCACAGGTCGCCTTGCTACCATAATTGAGCGCTCCGACACTTCGATCGCCTGCATCCTTGATCTTGGTGGCGAGGTCGTCGTCCATAAAGTGCAAATACAGCTGCTGCGCAAACGACAAGATCATATTGTTGATCAATCGTTTGCTAGAAATATCTAAACCTTCGGCGTCGGGCGGTTCACGACCTTGTATTGCCTCGACTTGTTCGAGCAATATTTGCTCCTCACGCTGCAACCGATCGATTTCGGCAGCAAGCTTGTCCAGGCTTGCGGTTAGCGAACGGCCACGAAACAACTTTAAAAATCCGTTCATAGTCGCCAGGCGATGCCGCTCGGCCTGCAAGCGATCTTCGAGTAATTGCACCTGCAGTCGCTGCTCACCGATTTGAGTCTCAACCACGGCCGCTTCTGCGGCCAACTGCTCATGCCAATCATCAAGCAGCTCGCTGTGCTTACGCTTTTCACGATTCTGTTTCAGCTGTTCGGCAAATCGGGCGAGTTTGCGACCGCATTTCTCGTACAAACCTCTCAGCTGGTAATAGGTGACGATGCTGTATACCCACTCGGGATCGAGCAGTAAGTTCTCGAGATGGTCGAGCTTCTGTTGGATGCGCGCTGTGGTTGCCTGCTCCTCTTGGACTCGGTCCTGCAGGCGAAATTTCTCGCTGCGCAGATCGGCGAATTCCTTCTTCAGCTCGGCACGATTCCAATACAGCTGCAGGAGCTTCTCGCTCTGCGCTTCATTGTCATCGTCTTTGTCGGCGGAATTGCCGAAAATTGCCGTCAAACTCGCCAAAATACTGCCCTCTTAACATAACTTTCCGCCGGGCGCGTGACCCCCAACGGCAACACGAATCATGGCAAGCGCGCCTGATTTAGGCGCTGACTGAATCGACAGTTTTGCGATTTTCTAGCCGAGTTGAAATGCTAGTGATTGAGTACCAAATGGCCCTTATCAGAGAGATATTCGAGCCACTTATTGAGCATGATGTTGCGTCGCCAGCGTGCATGGAGCTCACGCTCGGCGGGAGTCAGAAGCGATCGCAGGTAGCGCTGTCGTTGTTCCGACCCCAGGCTCATGGCTTCGGCCAATTCACCGTCTAAATACGCACGAACAATGAGATCCGGTTCAATCGCAGTCTCGGTTTCGTTTTCGATTTCGTAGGTCAGTGACAATGTGACGGTATAGCGACACCGCTCAATGACATCGACCAGAAGGTCACAATCACCGGCCACGCGAGAGCGATAACATCCGTCGATGTGAGTCAGTTCAGGAACGAGCTGCAACAACCGCAGATAGTTACTCTCATAAAGCGCCATCAGACCGGTAAAACTCTTCGGTCGTATGATCGTTTGTGGCACGAGCTGCGAATCCATCAACATGCAGTCAATATAACACAGCGCATTCAGCGTTATTGCCGAGCAATTCCTGTCGGGATGGACCGAATTGTGCTAAACCTGTCGCGGCAAAAATTACGGTCGAACTCGGCGTTCTACGCCGGTACTATCGAGAATTCGGCTGGCGATTTCCTCAATCGAAAATTCCGTCGTGTTCACGTAGGGAATGTTGTAACGCTTAAAGATTCGGTCCGATGCGCGCAATTCGTAGCGCACCTGCTGCGCGGTCGAGTAGTTACCCAATGGACGACGTTCTTTGCGGATCTGGCGCAGGCGTTCCGGCGCAATATTAAGGCCAAAGAGTTTGTGCTTTTGCTTGGTGAGAAACTCGGGCAAATCCCCCGATTCAAACTCGTCCTCGGTGAGCGGATAATTCGCCGCATATACGCCGTACTGCAAAGCCAGGTACAAGCAAGTTGGGGTTTTTCCGGACCGCGACACACCCAATAAGATGACGTCCGCCATGTCATAGTTTCGACTCACCCCACCATCATCATTCGCAAGCGCAAAGTTGGTTGCTTCAATCCGCTTCATATAGGCATTCATATCGCTCATGCCGTGAGCCTTGCCAGGCTCGTACGACGCGGAGGCGCCCAGTTCCTTTTCCATCGGCTCCAAAAATACGTCGAAGATATCCAGATGCAGGCCTTCGGCCTGGCGCACGATGGCACGGAAATTCTCCTGCACCAGCGTCGAAAAAATGATCGGCCTAAGCGGCGCGCCCGCGGCGGCTTCGTTGATTCTGGTAACTGCGTCGCGCGCCTTGTCTTCGGTATCTATAAATGGCAAAGTCACTTGCCGAAACGGCTGGCCTTCAAATTGCGTGAGCAGGCTGTGGCCTAATGTTTCGGCCGTTACACCGGTCTGGTCCGATAAGAAATAAACGGTGCGTTCAGTCATAGATTCGATTCCCGTATGCCGGTGCTAATGAGCCTACTCTATCGGCGTATGCCGAATCGATTGTCCATGTCCTGCCAGCGAACACAAGGGAGCTAGATTTGGACCCATACATCATCAAGCTCAATGAGCTTGGTATGAATGACGTCGAGGTTGTAGGCGGCAAGAACGCCTCGCTCGGCGAAATGATCTCTAACCTAAGCAATCTCGGCGTTACGGTTCCGGGAGGCTTCGCGACCACAGCAGCTGCCTACCGGGATTTCCTCAGCGCCAATGGTCTCGATACCCGTATTGCCGAATGGCTCGAAGGTCTCGATGTCGACGACATCGATGCGCTGACCTCGACCGGCGCTAAGATTCGCGAGGCGATAATGCAAGCGCCGCTTCCGGAACGCCTGATGACGGATCTCGATGCCGCATTTGCCGAGATGTCCGACGGACGTGAAATTGCGGTCGCGGTACGCTCATCAGCGACCGCCGAAGATCTGCCTGACGCATCGTTCGCTGGCCAACAAGAAACCTTCCTCAACGTGCGTGGTCTGGACCACGTCGTTGACGCGCTGCACCAGGTCTTCGCCTCACTGTTTAATGATCGCGCGATCGCTTATCGCGTTCACCAAGGTTTCGATCATTCGCAAGTCGCATTATCCGCCGGTGTACAAACGATGGTGCGCAGCGATATTGGATCCGCCGGCGTGATGTTTACACTGGATACCGAATCTGGGTTCCGCGATGCCGTGTTCGTCACCAGCTCCTATGGACTCGGCGAAACGGTCGTACAGGGAGCGGTAAATCCGGATGAGTTTTACGTCTACAAGCCGGCGGTCACTGCCGGCAAGCAGTCGATACTGCGTAAGAATCTTGGCAGCAAAGCACTCAAGATGATCTACAGCAGCGACGCAACCGTGGGCAAGACGGTCGACACCGTCGACGTCGACGAAGCGGACAGCATGCGCTTTTCACTGACCGACGACGACGTGGTCGAGCTCGCCCGCATGGCCATCACGATTGAAGAACACTATCAACGGCCGATGGACATCGAGTGGGGCAAGGACGGTGACGACGGCAAGATCTACATCTTGCAGGCGCGACCCGAAACGGTACAAAGTCGCAGCGGCCGTAGCATTCAGCGGTACACGCTCAAAGGTTCATCCGATATTGTCACCAGCGGTCGCAGTATTGGCCAGAAGATCGGCGTCGGCACCGCCAAGGTTATTCGCAGCGTCGCCGAAATGAGCCGCGTTCACAAAGGCGATGTGCTCATCTCTGACATGACCGACCCCGACTGGGAGCCGGTTATGAAGCGCGCCTCCGCTATCGTGACCAATCGCGGCGGTCGCACCTGTCACGCCGCCATTATCGCTCGCGAGCTGGGTATTCCGGCCGTCGTCGGCTGCGGTGATGCAACAGAACTCATCAAAGACGGTCAGGAAGTCACTGTCAGCTGCGCCGAAGGCGATGAAGGGTTTGTGTACAACGGCCTGCTCGACTTCGAGCAGAAACAAATCGAACTCGACGCCCTCCCCGACATTCCAGTCAAAATCATGATGAATGTCGGTAACCCCGATCGCGCCTTCGATTTTGCTTCGATACCCAACCATGGCGTTGGGCTTGCGCGGCTCGAATTCATCATTAACCGAATGATCGGCGTACACCCGCAAGCGCTGTTGGAATACGACGACCAGGACATCGGCACACAAGAGGCCATCAACGAACAGATGGCCGGATACGACGATCCGCATTCGTTCTTTGTCGCCAAGCTGGCCGAGGGTGTGTCCACGATCGCAGCGGCATTTGCTCCGCAACCGGTGATCGTGCGCATGTCCGACTTCAAATCGAATGAGTACGCGAATTTGATCGGCGGCGACCGCTACGAACCCAGCGAAGAGAATCCGATGCTCGGTTTCCGAGGCGCCGGTCGCTACGTTGCCGAGAGCTTCAAACCCTGCTTTGACATGGAATGCGAAGCCATTCGCAAAGTCCGTAACGACATGGGATTGAGTAACGTGCAGCTGATGATTCCGTTCGTACGCACCGTGAAGCAGGCGGAAGACGTGATTGCCGCGTTGGCGGCGAACGGGCTGGAACGCGGCAAAGACGACCTCAAGATCATCATGATGTCAGAGTTGCCGACGAATGCGCTGCTCGCCGACCAGTATCTGGAGCATTTCGACGGCATGTCGATTGGCTCAAACGATATGACCCAGCTGACACTCGGTCTCGACCGTGACTCCGCCTTGATTGCCGATATGTTCGACGAGCGTGACGACGCCGTCAAAGCGATGCTGTCGATGACTATCTCGGCGTGTAAGAAGCACGGCAAGTATGTGGGAATCTGCGGCCAGGGGCCGTCCGATCACCCGGATCTGGCCCGCTGGCTGCTCGATCAGGGCATTGAGAGTATGTCTCTCAACCCGGATACGGTGGTCGAAACCTGGCTTTTCCTAGCCGGCGAGTCGGTCTAGATTCCAAATCATGTCGATCCGGTGCATGCCGGGACCCCAGCCGTCTTCGATGAAGTTCTGCTCCAGCGCGCCGAACCTGGCGAAAAACGGCGCCGACAGGTGGCTCGCTCCCATACGAATGGAGTCCGCGCCCATCGCCCGCGCTTTTTTCTCCGCACGCTGCATCATGGCCGATCCGATACCCTGACCCTTAGCGCCTGGATGAATCATGATCCAGCAAATACTCGGCGGGCCTTCTTTTTCAGGTTCCAGGCCGAACGCGCCGACAATTTTTCCGTTCGACTCACACACTTCATAGCCGGTTAGTTCGCCTTCTAAAAACTCCCGATACTCAGCGCGTTCGTTAAGAAGAAAAAATTCCGGGCAGTTGGCGTCGAATAATGCCAAACAGTCCGATTTTGAGCCCGAAGTGTATAACTTGAAATGCGGCATGACTCACTACTCTAAAAACAGCTCCGCGCAGCGACCATCAATCACCAAATTTCTATGGTCGGATTGAACTCACCGGGCTTGCCCGAGTGAGACGTCTCCATAACGATTCGTGACGGTACAAAACTGTCGCCCTTGTATTCCGGATTGACCGTCAGATTGTCGATCAAGCCATCCTCAACAAAGCGGATAAGCGTCTGCGTAATTCGGTCTTTGATCTCAGGTATTTCGGCCGGTACAAAGACCGTATTCGGCGGTATTTCTTCGCCGCCGAATTCCGCAGGAAAGAGCAAGATCTTATATAGCTCGCCACTTTCGACCAGCGCCTCAGCTTTTTCCAGAGAATCCACATGAGAGAAGTCGCGCGGAATCTCCGCATTCCCAGAACTCATCAGTATCACTCCAACAAGAGCAACCAATACTCCGTATATTCTACTAGGCGTCAAAATCGGTCATACCTCGAGCGCTTCTGCCAACGGATACGCGGTAGCCACAAACCGAGGATGATGCCGACGATCAGCACCGCTGCGCCCACCATGAACCATGACCGACTCGACTCACCGGTGAGTGCGCGATTCTGTTGTTCTAACGTCGCAATCTCGATGCGCGCATCATCGATTTCCTGCATTAGCTCTTTGTTCTGTTTATCAATATTGAGCACGTTCGCAGCGGTGCGCTTAATTTCATTGAGCTCCCGCTCCAGCGCCGAGTTATCGCGCTCCAGCGACGCGATGCGATTGGTGGCGGTGGCGTATTCGCCCTTCACAGCATTGAGTTGATCGGTCAGTGAGGAGCCTTCTGAAGTTGCGCTAGACAACTGCCGCGTAAGCCTTTCCAGCTGCTCGCGCGCGCTCGGTTCCGACATCAAATAGCGCGTCAGCACCCAACCTTCGGTGCCGGCGGCGGTTTGTACACGGGAATAGCCCGCTTCGCGGTCGCGCTCCAAGACGGTAAGCGCGGTGCCACTCGACAACTGACGAACAATCGCATTTCCGGTACTCGGACCGGTCCGCAACATGATTTCAAACTCGTCGCTAACCCAGACATCCTGGGCATTAGCAGCTGTTGAGAGCACCGAAAAAAGAAATATCGCAAAAATTCGTTTCATGACTGGTATCGCTCGTCCCGAATGCCGCCACTATAAGCCAATGACGGCTTGCTTGCCAACTAAAGTTGAATTAAATCAGTCGCTTATCGGCGACAGTTTGTGAACATTCTTTTCCCAATTTCGTCCATCAAAAGGCGTTTCTTCAACTGCCTCAATGGTTTCGGGGTCGATACAGGTCACGTTGACGCTGACACCATGGGGGTGCGACCGCGGGATATAGAAAGACTTCACGCCACAAGTACCGCAAAAATAATGCTGGGCGATACCGCTGCCGAAGGTATAGGTTTCAAGCGCCTCTTCGCCTTGTAGCAACGTGAAATCGTCCTTCGCGATCAACATGTGAAGAAAACCGCTTTGATAGCAAATGCTGCAGTTGCAACGGTCGGCTTTGATGACCGCATCGCCCTTCGCCGTAAATCGCACCTTACCGCAGTGACAACCGCCTGAATGGGTGACCGACACGCTAGCTCTCCTATTTTTGCCAGACGGCGAGATGATTGTTTGCCGGCATGGCATACAAACGGCGACGTACTAAGCCGGCTGTCTCACCGAATTCGTCCAGGGTTTCAAGATCGCGAATCCCCATCGCCGGGTCGCG
The DNA here is from genome assembly GCA_039030375.1 of Pseudomonadota bacterium. Classification (GTDB taxonomy): domain Bacteria; phylum Pseudomonadota; class Gammaproteobacteria; order Steroidobacterales; family Woeseiaceae; genus UBA1847. The sequence continues at coordinate 103,076 of JBCCEH010000010.1, forward strand.
CTCTCGCAATGAGGTATCGAACGCTGCGTTGCTGTCGGTGTTGAAGCGCCCATTCTGTCGAAACGGGCCGTATAGACAAAAGATGCCGGCTGGCTCCAAAGCACAACCAACAAGACTGAACATCGCTTTTACGGCATCGATACTCATGATGTGCGCCGTATTGGCGGAGTAAACCGCGTCAAATGTCTGTGGACCGACATCGTGTTCAGCAACATCGAGTTCGAGCGGCGGTAGAATATTGTCGCTGCCCGCGTGATTCATCCAATAACGAATACTCTCGTGATTGATCGCCAGGTCGCTCGTCTGCCAGGTTACCTGCGGGAGTTGAGCGGCGAACACGACCGCATGTTGTCCGTTACCGGAACCGATTTCGAGGACGCGCTCAGCTCCTGCCATTTCTTTCTTTAGCACCTCAAGGATCGGCACACCGTTGCGAGCCGTGTGCGCCAATTCTTCGGCGCCCACCTTCATGACTTCAGCTTTGTCAGTACGCTGCTATCCAGCAGATGGTCGCGATACCACGCCAACTCATTAATTGAATCCCGGATGTCCGACAAGGCCCGATGTTCTGATGTCTTAGTGAACCCTGCTGCGACTTCCGGTGCCCAACGATCGGCGAGAATCTTCAGCGAGCTCACATCGAGATTTCGGTAATGGAAGAATTGTTCCAACTCGGGCATCTCGCGAGCCAGGAAACGCCGGTCCTGGCAGATGCTATTGCCGCACATCGGCGACGCACCCTCTTCCACCCACTGCGATAAAAACTCGAGCGTCTCTGCTTCGGCCTCGGTCACAGTAACCTGGCTATCCAGCACCCGGCGGGTCAGTCCGGATTCACCGTGTTGGCGTGTATTCCATTCATCCATCGCCTCCATCACTGCGCTGTCTTGGTAGATCACAATGTCAGGCCCTTCCGCCAATTCATTGAGGGCGGAGTCGGTCACAATCGTCGCAATTTCGATAATCGTATCGTTGACCGTATCCAGACCGGTCATTTCCAGGTCAATCCAGACTAGGTTGGTGGCTCTGTCGCCTGTGGCGCTCATCGTAGGTCCTGAACTCCGTTGTCGTTGCGGTAGTGTACATGGCATTGGAGGTCATTCAGAAGGCATACTGCGCGCACCCAGAGCCAAAACTCCATGACCAGCATCCACGCCACCATCATTGAAACCTACAGCCAACGCATGCGATTGCGATTGGAAGACGACACCGAGGTCGATGCCCGTATCAAGGGCAAACGGTTGCGCCCGGTGTGCGGCGACCGTGTCGCAGTAGAACGCATCGATAACGAAGACGACTGGCTGATAACCGCGATCCATGACCGACGCAATGCCCTCACGCGCCCCAACATGCGTGGTGATACTGAAGTGCTCGCTGCCAACGTCGATCAACTGGTGGTGACCGCCGCCAGTCAGCCCGCGCCGGACTGGTACGTCGTCGACCGCTACATTTGTGCCGCAGAGGCCATGGACGTTGACGCCGTCGTCGTGTTTAACAAGACCGATATTGGCAGCGCTGCCGCCGCAATTCGCGTCTACAGTGAGCTGGGTTACACGGTGTTGGAAGCCAGCGCCAAACATGGCAATCATCTTGATCAGCTCGCTGAGGCGCTTACAGACCGAGTCTCGTTGATTGTCGGTCAGTCCGGCGTCGGCAAGTCGACGCTAATCAACGCGTTGATGGGCACTGAGAAACAGAAAACCGCGAGCATTTCTGACAAACATCGCGAAGGCCGCCACACCACCGTCAACTCGGTAATGCTGGACCTGCCCCGCGGCGGCAAAATCATCGACTCGCCCGGCGTGCGCGATTTCGCGCCGGCACTCGAGTCCGTCGAAGCGGTGACGCGCGGTTTTCGCGAAATCGAACGATTGCGACAGAACTGCAAGTTTGCCAACTGCCGTCACATGGAAGAACCCGGCTGCGCGGTTAAGACCGGCCTCGACAACGACGAGTTGGACGGGCGGCGCTACGAGTCGTATCGACGACTGTTGCGCCTTACCGAATCGTTAACTTCACGTTAGCCGCAACTAGCCAGGCGGCCAGCTCAGATTACGCCCGCCGAGCAAGTGAAGGTGAATATGGAACACCGTTTGTCCCGCCGCCTGATTGCAGTTCATCACCACTCGGTAACCGTCGTCAGAAAGACCTTCGTTCGCCGCAATCGCTTTTGCCGCGGAGAATAGTCGACCGACGACAAGCTCGTCCTCCGGCTCAATATCGTTGATCGTTGGGATCGGCTTGCGCGGCACGATCAAGATATGAGTCGGCGCCTGCGGATTGATATCGCGAAATGCGATGACGTCTTCGGTTTCGAATACGATGTCCGCCGGCACATCGCCATTGGCGATCTGTGTAAACAAGGTGTCTGTCATGAGGCCTCCGATTCGACGCTACGTCGCCCGTAAAACGCGTGTGACAGCGTGCCGCCGTCAACGTATTCCAGTTCCCCACCCAGCGGCACACCATGTGCGATACGCGATGCGGCAACCTGATTGCGCGCGGCTATATCCGCCAGATAGTGCGCCGTCGCATCCCCCTCAACAGTGGGGTTGGTGGCGATAATGATCTCTTCTATGTCTTCATTCGCGATTCGCGATTCCAATACCGACAGACCCAACTCTTCCGGCCCAATGCCGTCGAGCGGCGACAAATGCCCCATCAATACGAAGTACAAGCCGCGATAGCCCGTCGCGTCCTCAACAGCCATGACGTCCGCAGGCGATTCGACGATGCACAGCTGGGTGGAGTCGCGCCCGGTCGCCGCGCAGATGGAACACTCCTCGTGCTCAGTGAACATTCGGCAACGGCGGCAGTGGCCGATGCCATCGACCGCGTCCTGCAAAGCCGCCGACAACGCAGCGGCACCGTCCCGATCACGCTCAAGCAAGTGAAACGCTATGCGTTGCGCAGATTTGCGGCCAACGCCCGGCATGCAGCGAAGGGCGTCAATCAACCGAACCAATAACGGCGAGTAGGACACGGGAACCCGCTAAAACGGCAGCTTGATGCCAGGCGGTAAGTTGAGCCCGGACGCCATGCCGGAAAACTTCTCTTGCACCGTCGTCTCGACTTTACGAACCGCATCGTTAAACGCTGCGGTAATCAGATCTTCGAGCATCTCCTTGTCGTCTCCGACCAGGCTGTCATCGATCTCAATGCCTTGTAATTGATGTTTACAGGTCATTGTGATCTTGACCATGCCGCCGCCGGATTCCCCGACCACGGTGAGTGACGCCATTTCTTCCTGCGCCTTTTGCATATCGGCCTGCATTTGTTGCGCCTGCTTCATCAGCTGGCCAATGCCACCTTTCATAGGTTGAACTCCCTGTTAATTTATTGCTTGCTCGAATCCTGATCGACGATTTCGATCGAATCGGCTTTAAGTTCGGCGCCAAACATATCCTGCAAAGCGCGTACGTTTGGATCGGCTTCCAGCGAGGCTTTGGCCGCGGCCAACTTTTCGTCGGCCATGCGGTTTTCCGCCTGTATTGGCGTCTCGTCGCGGGTATCACCGACACAGATATCGACGACCAAGTTCTCATTGAATCGGGTCGACAACGTTTCTGCCAGCGACTCTTTGCGCGCGCGCGTCAGCAACGATTCACTGCGCGGATCGATACTCAGGTAAATCGTATTTTTCTCGCGCCGCAAATACGCACAGTTAGCCGCCAGTAGCCGTGCAGTGCCGGTCAATGCCAGCTCCTCGACCAGATCGCCCCACACCGGCTCGGTCCAGGACGTAGATACCCTGGCGGCCGGTTTTGCAGCTGCCGGCGCCTTCCCCGACGCGGCCTTCGGCGGCGCGGTGCTCGGCGTCTTGCGTGCCGGTGTCGGCGTTACCGGCGCCGATCCGGCGTCGACGCTGGCTGGTCGAAACGCGAGCATGCGCAGAAGCACCATTTCCGCACCGCTCCTCGGATCCGGCGCCAACGCCAAATCGCGGCGGCCCATCAGCGCGATCTGGTAATACAGCTGTACGTCGTCCGGCGACAACGCTTCTGCCAGCTGACCAAGCGTCGCTTCGTCGGTTTCGTCTTCATCGTCGACGCGCCCGACAACCTGATACACCGCGATGCGCTGCAGCATGCGCGCCAAATCCTCGAGCAGCCGGCCATAATCCGGAAACTGCTCGTCGATCACTTTGACTGCGTCGATCAACCCGGCGGCATCATTGGCGGCCAGCAGGTCGAGGATGCGGCCGACATGATCGCGATCGATCGTTCCCAACATCCGCGCCACCGACTCTTCGACCACTTCGCCGCCGCAATACGCAATCGCCTGGTCGAGCAAGCTCAATGCATCGCGAAGACTGCCATCTGCTGCGCGCGCCAACAGCGCCAGTGAAGCCGCGTCAGCGGCAACACTTTCCGCCTCACAAATGGCCGCGAGCCGATCGGCGATCAGCCGCGGCGTCAGTCGCGTCAGATTGAATTGCAGGCAGCGCGACAACACGGTCACCGGCAGTTTTTGCGGGTCGGTGGTGGCGAGCAGGAATTTAACGTGCGGCGGCGGCTCTTCAAGCGTTTTCAACAACGCATTAAACGAACTCTTCGACAGCATATGCACTTCGTCGATGAGATAGACCTTGAATCGCCCCCGCGCCGGCGCGTACTGGACGTTGTCGAGCAGCTCCCGAGTATCGTCGACCTTGGTTCGCGACGCCGCATCGACCTCGATTAGATCGACGAATCGTCCCTCATCGATTTCGGTGCAGGCACTGCAGTCACTGCAGGGTTCGGCGGTCACACCGGTTTCACAGTTCAGCGCCTTGGCAAGAATTCGCGCGATGGTCGTCTTACCGACGCCGCGCGTACCGGCAAACAAGTAGGCATGATGAAGGCGCCCGGACTCCAATGCGTTGGTCAGTGCCTGCAATACATGCTCCTGACCGACCGTATCGGCAAAGTTTTTCGGCCGCCATTTGCGCGCCAGAACCAGATAACTCATAGAAGGACTATTGGTCGACTCAGCGGATCGTCGCCCGCTCTAATTAGTGAGCCTCAGTGTATCGCACAAGCGCGACGGGGCAAGTGGCCCGCGCCAGCCACTCCCCGGCACCCGGCGTCACCGCTGCCGCTGCTCCCTTCCGGGCCTGACGGGGTTCACGGATAGCCGTCGCGAGGAAGCCGACGCGGACCGGCGGCGATTATCCCGTCGCAGCTGCCGGCGATCAACTATTGCCCGCCATTTGCGCCAGGGTGTTGCCTGCAAGACACCGCGACGACAATGCCCGGCAGGCAATGTTTGTTCTGGCGGAGAGAGAGGGATGGCCTGCGCGCCTCGCGGCGCTTAGTTGCTAATCGGCTTAGGCCGATTAGTCGAACAGGGTTCTCATCCTTACCCTCTCTCCACAGAAAAAAAGGCCCAATCCGCCCGTCTTGGAGTTTCGCGCGCATCGCGGCAAACGCGGATTGATCTTTAGTGACTAGCCACAATCGATAGCGACTAAAAAAGGGGCCGAGCGGCCCCATTTTTGTTCTGGCGGAGAGAGAGGGATGGCCTGCGCGCCTCGCGGCGCTTAGTTGCTAATCGGCTTAGGCCGATTAGTCGAACAGGGTTCTCATCCTTACCCTCTCTCCACAGAAAAAA
>JBCCEH010000011.1:0-102926 GCA_039030375.1 Pseudomonadota bacterium
ATCAGACCAACCAGTGCTCGTAGCAAGGTCGTCTTACCGGCGCCATTTGGGCCGAGGATGGCAACTAATTCTCCCGAGCTGACAGACAACGATACGTGGTCGACCAGCGTCGCGTCATCGGCAAAAACGCAGACGTCTTTCGCGTTAAGTTCAGTCATAGGTCACACGTCGGCGCATGGCGATCCAAACGAATGCCGGTGCACCCACCAGCGCGGCGACCACGCCGAGCTTTAGCTCCGATGCCGTGGGCAGCACTCTGACCCCGATGTCGGCCACGACCAGAATCAGTCCAGCCAACAACGCACTCGGCAGCAGACTGCGAGCCGGGTCATGATCCACGACCGGCCGAACGATATGCGGCGCGACGATGCCGACAAAACCGATCGCGCCGGCCAAAGCCACGGAAGCACCAGTCGCCAGCCCAGCTCCGAGCACCACGGCTACCCGCTGACGACGCAAATTGAGACCTAAACCACTCGCCGCTTCTTCGCCGAGCGTCAGAGCCGATAACCCGCGCCGTGTAGCCCACAGAATCCCGATGCCAACGACAATGAACGGCACCGAGAACTTAAGATCATCGAAACTGCGGTTGGCAACCGACCCCAACAACCAGTTGATCATGTCGGACAAGGAAAATGGGTTCGGGGCAAGATTTAGTAGCAGGGACATCGCCGCCGCAGAAAAGCTGGATAGTCCAACACCCAATAAGATTAACGTCACGACCGATTGGATTCGCAGGGCTGCCGCTGCCAATAACGCTGTTGCCGCCAACGCACCGACAATCGCGTAAATCGGCAGGAGAAATGCCGAGGTTGCGGCCAGTCCATAGTAAAGGGCAAACGTTGCCGACAGTGATGACGTTGCCGTCACCCCTAGCACGCCCGGCTCAGCGAGTGGATTGCGCAACAAGCCCTGTAACGCAGCACCGCTGGCACCGAGTGCCATACCGACCACAAATGCCGCTAACGCGCGCGGCAACCGAATTTGCCAAATGACCGCCGCGTCGCCGGCCGTCGATTGTCCGAACAGCGCCGCGACCACGCGCGAAAACGGCATGGGTGTGGATCCCAATGTGCAGGCCGCAACGATCGCTACAACGCTCGCGACGAGCAACACAATGATTAATCGTTTAGGCGTCATTTCGCCTCGTGACCGGCCGCGGCCAGTGCCTCAATGGCGTCGAGCAGGAACCAGGCGCCGCAAGCGGTCCACGCGCCATCGAGCATCACCGTTGGCCGATCACGCAACTGTTGGCGTGCAACCGGATGACGCATGGCACTCCACATCGCCGGATGATTGGTTTTGGCGGCGAAAAACGACGCCGCAACGACGTCGGGCTGCTCATACACTAGGCGCTCCAACGGAATCGAGCGCCAGCCGGGTTCGGTTTCAAAGTTGGCAAGCCCAGCCGCAACCAACATATCGTGGACCAATGTATTGGGCCCGCTGGTGACTCCGGCCGGCGTCATATAGAGCGCGTTGCGGTCCTGGCTGTGGTTAGCGATTCGGCTAAGTCGTTGGTCCATTTCCGCGACCACCTGCTCGCCGCGTTCCGGAACGCCGAGCTGGTCCGCAACAAACTGAACGGTGGAACGAATATCGTCAATAGTACCGGCGTACGGTACCTGCACCACCGGTACGCCCGCGGACTCAAAAAACTTCGCCGCATGCGGACCACCACCGTAGGACCTTACGATTAGATCTGGACGAATTATCAGCACGTCTTCGGCAAGCGGACGAACCTGAGGAATCCCCTTTGCTGTATCGCGCATGTATGAGAAGTGCCGCTCGGCATCGGGCGACAGAGCTAAGATCTGCGACCGCGGTAGAAGCTTGAGCATGAACTGGTCAGCGCAAAAATCGAGACTGACGACGCGCTGTGCCGCGGGCTCGCCAGCCGCCACGCTGCTTGCCATTAAGGCAAACAGCGTGACCAGTGCGAGCCGCGTCTTCACGATTCCGTTTTAGAAACTGAACCGCGCGCCAACAAACCCAGATAACCCCGGCGTCCCGTAGCCAATGATTTGCTGATAACTTTCGTCAAACAGGTTTTCGATGCGTGCATAGATTTCTACCGACTCCGAAACCGTGTAATTGCCGGACACATCAACGCGTCGCCACGGCGGTACTTCGCCATTCGGGTCGCTCTCCGCACCGTTGAACGTAAATAGTACGTTGGTCGACCAGCGGCCGTCCGGGTTCAATGTCACCATGATATTGCCGGAATCCTCAGGTACTCGAACCAAGCGGTTGTCGTTGCCATCGGTGGCATCGATGCGCGCATAGTTCATCGAGCCCTCGACAAACTCGCTAAAGCGGTAACGGCCGGTCAGTTCAAAACCGCGCGACTGCGCTTCGGCGATATTCTCATAGCCACCAACGGCGAAGGAGAAGTTAATCAAGTCGGTGGTGTCTTGATCGAAATAGGTCAAGCCGACTTCACCGCGCCCATCGGCGGACCGCAGCGTAACGCCCAAATCGAATGCTTCAGAGCGCTCCGGTCGCAGGTCCGGATTCGGCTCGGTAGCGCCGCAGCAGAAAAACGTCGTTTGGAACAATGTCGGTGCTTTAAAGCCTTCGCCCCAGGTCGCCGACAGCGTCACTTGATCGGTCGGGTTATAGGCCAACGCCAGACGCCCCGTGGTTTCGCCGCCATATTCCTCATGATCGTCACGACGAATACCGGCGGATAACGTTAGCTCATCGCTGGGCTGCACTTCATACAGTGCGAACAAACCATCAATGGACGTTTTTTCGCCATTCGAATCGTTCTTTTCCCGCTCCGCGCCGAACGCCAGACGATTGCTATCGTTGATCGCCAACGTTCCCTGGTAGCGGTACGTAGTTCGATCACCCTCGCTGGCGAAACTCTCAATTCCGCCGCTCAGGTTGCGCCGGTCAATATCGGTCATGCCAATGAGGAAAAAGTTGTCGAGTTTGCCGTTGAGCAGCGGCAGGTTGAGCGTCACGTTCGCACTGAGTTCTTCCGTCTCGCTCACCTCATCGCCGTCCGCGACATTGCCTTGATCGCCAAATGAGAAGCTGTCGAATTCGGCTTCGGCGTCCGTCCACAGCACGTTTGCTTGGATGCGTGCCTCGCTGCCAAAGTTAAAACCAAAACTGCCGTTAACGCTGGTTGAATCGAAGCCATCATCCTCCGAATTACCGTTGGACTCATCGGCTTTGGATATTCCGTCTGTAGAGTGGCTGCTGACCGACAACCGATAATCGACCCGGTCCTGCGCGCCACCGATTTCAACACCACCGCGCAAAGAACCGAACGATCCACCCTGCGCAAACACTCGACCGCCAAATGCTTCTTGAGGCCGTTTCGTAATGATGTTGATTACGCCGCCGATCGCATCGGTACCCCACAATGTCGATTGCGGCCCTTTCAGCACTTCAATACGGGCGATGTTGGCGGGATCAAGTCGTGCGAAATTAAAACCGCCACCGGGCGACGTGGGGTCGTTGACGACGACACCGTCAATGATCACCAATGTTTGTTCGCTGGATGCGCCGCGGATTCGAATCGATGCTGATCCACCGAAGGTGCCGTTTTGATTAATCGTGACGCCCGGCGCCAACGCGATCGCATCGAGTGCAAACTCGAGATTCAACGCCTCGATCTGATCGGCCGTGATCACCGTGACGCTAGAGCCGACTTCGGTCATCGGCTGCTCGAGCCGCGCTCCGTAAACCACGATCGTGTCGTCGGCACTGATTGATTCGGTGCCAGTGGATGCAGCGTCTTGTGCGCCCGCATGACCTGCGGCGACAAGGCTGAGCGCCGCTGCGATAAGTGTTCCCTTCCTCATGATCTTCCCCCGATGCCCTACCGTCGAAGTCAGACATCAAAACGACTATTCGGCATCACAGCTTTGGCTGTGCGACGAGCCGACGACTGTCGTTTCACGGGAAATTTCGATTCCGGCCCTGCAGGTTAACCCGACCGCGGACGAACGACGCGACGGCAGGTTTCCTGGCTCGTTGATCATCGAGGTTGACCGCCTTCCCGGGAGCGAGCTCACAGTGGCTGATGTGGTCAACGACTACCAACTTACAGTTGCGGGTACAACTCCGGATTCTAACCGGATTCCCTCTTAGCCCATTTGCTGGGGCACCGTCTGGGGAAGAAAGCTAGAGCACCGCGTCGGTGCTGTCAATTGGCCGATGGCCTCAAAAATCGATACCGCGCTGTGCCTTGATTCCAGATTTGTACGGGTGCTTAACCTCGACCATTTCGCTGACCAAATCCGCATATTCCATAAGCTCCGGCTTGGCATCGCGGCCGGTCAGAATCACACTGGTTCGGTCCGCGCGCGACTCTAGCCCAGCGATAACCGTCTCGGTCGAAAGGTAGTCATAGCGCATCGCAATATTGATTTCATCGAGCACGATCAGGTCGTATTCGCCACTCGACATCATCGACACGGCACGGTCGAATGCCGCCTCTGCGGCGAGCGTATCCTGATCTTTATCTTGCGTATCCCAGGTGAAACCATCACCCATGGTGAACCAGTCGACACCGGTGTCGTGTTTCTCAAAATATTGGCGTTCGCCTGTAATCCACTTGCCTTTGATGAACTGCACCACGCCAACACGTTTGCCCCAGCCCAGCGCACGAATAATGACGCCGAATGCAGAGCTGGATTTACCTTTACCGTCACCGGTGTGAACCAATATCAAGGCACGTTCTGGATCAACCGATTCACGCACTTTCTCACGGTGCTTTGCCTGCACCTCCTGCATCTTCTTTTTGTGTTCGCTGGCATCACTCATCGGTTCACCTATTCTCAACTGAGTAAAACACTGCCGCCGTAATCTACAGCGTAATCAAAACTTGCCGGCAGCTGATCGCGCGCCATCGCGACTCGAATCACGCCGGAATGGGTCACGACCATATGCTTTTTTCCGCTTGCGCGAAACTCACCGAGCGCTTCACGGACGCGCGCCGATAGCATCGCGACGCTTTCACCGCCATGTGGCCGGGCATGGTGAAAGTCGTCTGCCCACTGGTCCAACTCCGCCACGTCGATCTTCGACCAGGCCAATTCTTCCCAGGTACCGAAGTCCATTTCCTGCACGCGAACATCGATGATCGGCTCACGATTAAAGTTGGCGCCGATCGCATCCGCCAGTCGCCGGCAGCGCAATAGTGGGCTGCTAATCAAAACATCGAAGGGTTCAATGCTTGCGAGAACCTGCTGGAATTCGTCGTCAAAACTGCTAGCGACGTCGTAATCGGTGCGACCGTAACAAACGCCGCTCGCGACATCCGGACGCGTGTGGCGCATCAGCGTTACAGACACGCCAGCACGCCAAGATAAATGCCGACTTCGCTCACCTGCTGCACAGCGCCCAGGCAATCGCCCGTGTAACCGCCGATCTTGGGTTGGTAAATCCAACGCATCACGCCGTGCCCAACAACGAGCCCCGCAACAGCGCCGGCGGCGGCTAATGGCGACAGGAGGTACGCAATACCGGCGATACACGCAAGCGCGACAACACTGGCGAAGAGCATCGAACCGGCGCCAATGCCCTCGGCGGTTGGTTTCGCGGTGCCCGACGCCCGCACGTAATCACTGGTTGCGATGACCACAACGCTTGACCAGCGGCTAAGCCCGTGGCCAGCGATCAAACACACCGTAATTGCCGCTGGGGTCAGACCGGTTAGCGCGGCTACTTTTAGCGCCAGCATACTCACCAACGCTAAACCGCCATACGTGCCGATACGACTATCTTTCATGATCTCTAAAGCACGTTCGCGCGTGAGTCCGCCACCCACGCCGTCAAACGTGTCGGCTAACCCATCCTCATGAAATGCACCGGTCAAGAGTATCGTCAGCACCGTCGATAGGATGATCGCGACAACCATTGGAAACACGTAGTCAGCAGCGAAAAATAACGCCGCTGCAATGGCACCGATAAATACTCCGACCAGCGGGTAGTAACGCACGCTAGCTGCCATTCGCTGGGACGAATACGCGCTGTCCGTCGCAATAGGTAGCCGCGTCAGAAACTGCACGGCGAGCAGCAGCGTATAAACTTCAGATTGGATCCGGCCGATCACGCCGGGCCACTGACGCCGGCGCTATCAAAGCTCGCCATCTCGGCAAGCATTGCGGCGGCGCTGCGAACCAACGGCCACGCCAGGAGCGCGCCAGTGCCTTCGCCCAGTCGCATGTCGAGATCGAGCAACGGTTGAACCGACAATGCGTCGAGCACAGCCGCGTGACCACGTTCCGCTGACCGATGCGCGAAGACCATCGCATCCCTGACCGAAGGATCCAGAGCCATCGCCGCCGCAGCGGCGGCGGTAGCAATAAACCCATCTACGATAACGAGCACTCCGCGTGACGCCGCACCGAGCATCGCACCGGTCATCATCACGATTTCGAAACCACCCCACTCCGCCAGTACCTGCTCTACCGAAACATCGCCTGTAACGCGAGCCGCCGCCTGTTCGAGCACCGCTTGTTTGCGACCCAAACCCGCATCATCGAGTCCGGTACCCCGACCGGTTAATTGCTCGACCGACACGCCGAGTAGTTTGTGAACGATCAACGTCGCCGCCGAGGTGTTGCCGATGCCCATCTCACCAATACACACTGCATCAACGTCATCGTGCTCACCCAGTTCACGACCCCAGTGCAATGCTTGCTGACATTGCTCTACGGTCATTGCTGGGACCTCTGCCGAGTTTGCCGTACCGGCGCCAAGACGGCGGTCGAGGAGATCCGGATGCTCGATCGGCTGACCGGCAACACCGGCATCGACAACCTGAACATCGATACCCTGCGAACGCGCGAAAACGTTGGCAGCCGCACCGCCGGCCAAAAAGTTAAGCACCATCTGCTGTGTCACTTCCTGTGGATACGCGGACACGCCGGCTGCGACAATGCCGTGATCAGCAGCAAAAATCGTCAATCGACATTTGTGCATTCGCGGCTCGGATATTTGCTGTAACAACCCGACCTGCAACGCCAGTGCTTCGATCCGCCCCAGCGAGCCTGGCGGTTTGGTTTTATTGTCGATGACGTGCTGCAGCGACGCGGAAGTCGGCGCATCAATGTGCCGATCGGTCTCACTCAACGTTTTCTCTCCAAGCCTGATTGCAGAGCGGCGAAAATACTCGGCCTGAGACGCTAGAGAACAACGCCAAGCGTGTCAATGACGCCGACGCCGGAAGCGGCGCAAACTGTAATCCTCGACAATCGAACGGCGTACGACTGAGCCGTCCGCCTAGTCCGCAATCACGATACGGTTGCTACCGGCAACCAATTCGTACAAACCCAAGCACTCGCCAGAGTTGGCGTCGGTAGCAACGAAGACTTCTCCCTGGTTTGCAGTCCTCTCAAGCGCTGAAAACGGATTTGCGGTCAGCGGCGATAGGCGGATGCCAAGGCTATCCAATTCATAGAAATTCACGGGCGCCTCGGTCGCGTTAACCAAGCGAATCGACACGGCGGCACCACCGCTATTCGATTGCGTCACCGATTCATCCGCACAGGAGATCGGTTGAGGTGAGGTATAGGTTGTTCGTAGCGGCAACGGATCTGCGCCAACCGCAGCATCCTCCCAAATAGCGCTGGCCGACAAGTCGGGACAGCCGATATTGCTGTGCCCATAATACTCCGATCGATTAGCGTCCAGCGTATAGGTGGAGAACCCAGTGCCATCGAACGCCATCAGATCCGAACTGATCGTCTCGAGATGCAACGGGTGTTGATCATCGTGATCTGGCGCACACGTCGGCACCATGCCCAACGAGTGAAATGCTTCGTGAACGGCAACAGCTGCCCAACTACCGCGAAAATTTGCATCGGGACCCGCCACAAACGTAAAAAACGGACAGCTGGTCAATGGTCCATCGGTAACATTCTGGTTGACCAAGTATTGCATCGCGGGACCGCCAATCGCCGCCGCGCCGCCACAGCCACCATTGTCAGTACTGCCACCGTAGTACACGACGTAGACTTTCTCGGGATCATCGAGCCCTAGCGCTTCAAATTCTAAAGCAACGGTCTGATCAACAAAGTCAGGATCGGTTCGCATCTGTTGGTTGGTTCGTGAGAAGCGGACAAAGGTCACATCCACAGCGTCGTCAAACGTATCGACCCGCATACAACGCCCGGTCTGTTCTCGCAGCCAGCGCAATGCAACCTCCATTTCGGTTTGGATCTGCCCGTTGATATCCAGCTCCGCATCGGCAGCATCCGCCGGCAACGCATACACTAAGTGAAGCTTTGGACCGGAAACATCATCAACCCGATCGACCAATGACCGATCGTGGATAAAAGGTACGTCCGCCAGGCAAGACGGCGCGGCTACCGGAGGCACGACTGGCGGCATATTGTTGCCGCCGTTACCACCATTACCCGACCCTGATCCGCCACAGGCGGCGATGACCGTCAGACAAGCGACAGTCATTAGCGCAATATTTTCTAGTGATCGCTGTGGAATCACCGACCGACCCTGCCTCTGACCTTATCGAGGCCAGCGTGCGACACCCATTCGTCAACCGAAGATCTCATAAGTGTAAGCGGTGCAGCCGCGGCAGAAAGCAGCATTGTCGCGAGGTTTCCTTTGTCGGTCGGCGCCACACCAGGTGGCTTGACGTCGTCAACAAGCGGGTCGACAGACAGAACGCTGTTCTCGGGGTACCCAACCAGCTCTTTAATTGTGTCTTCGCCCATTGCCTTCCCCTCAAAATACGGACTTACCGTCTGGCGGTTAGCGAACGATCGTAACACGCCGACCATCGCGTTCTCCGGCCGAAAATTGACGATGACAAAAAACGGGTCAGCCGTTGCATCGCATTAACCGCTATAAGCGCGAAGTCGCGGTGTAACGCATGTTAACAGTGGTCACACGAGTCAAATTCGACTGATAATCCACGGATACAAATTGTTACGCTTCTCATAACTCGGACTGCAAACCTTTTGGCCGACGGCCTCATCGAAGAATAAAACCCTAAAGAAAACAATGCTGCGGCAGCCACTGCACCAATAACATCTAGAGGAAGACCAATGCGCCGACTGGCCATACTTTTGATCACAGGATTAACCGTCGCCTGCGACTCACCCATTTCTCAGTTTGAGCCGGACGACCAATTCATACTGGAAACCACCGTCATTGACGTAGTGAACAAATCAACACAAACCGATATGGCAGTGGTCGTTCGGGGCAACCAAATATTCGCGGTATTGCCAATGGCGGAGATTCGGGTACCGCGCGAAGCCAATACCGTTCATCGTGGCGGCTTTGTTATGCCGGGGCTGTGGGATATGCACGTGCACTCACTGTCGGATGCGACCGCGGCAGTCGAACGTCGTCTACCTCTTTACGTTGCCCATGGCGTCACCGGGATTCGCGACATGGGCTCGATTGTTAGTGGCGTTATCGAAACCCGCGATCGACTCGACGCCGACCCGACTTTGATTGCGCCAGAGATCATCGCAGCGGGCCCATTGCTCGATGGCGTGAAACTGCAGTGGTACGGCGATTTGCCGCTGGTACTCACCGACCCTGTAGAGGTCGACGCAGCACTATCGAACCTCCTCGATCAGGGGTTGGATTTCTTCAAGGTCTACGATCAACTTAGCACCGAAGTCTATGACGCTATCCTTAAGTATGCTGCACAACGCGAAATTTCTGTTGCAGGCCATCCGCCTTGGCGAGTGGGCATTACCAAAGCTGCTCAATCAGGACAGAAAACGTTCGAACACCTTTCGATTTTCACATTCGGTGATTGCGTTGAAGAACCTCGTGAGTGGTTTAACCGAGCACTCAACGCGAAATTCGGTAGTGACGGCTATTCCGGTTATTACGACGTAGTGCTCGAGTTCTTTGCCTTAGGCCAGCGCGAAAACTGCAACGCTGCAATTCAGTCGTTAGCCGCGAATCGAAGCTTCGTAACGCCAACGTTGGTGATGGAGATGAACGACCGTAGCCGAGTTCATTCGGACGATCTTGTTTGGCTTGACGCAACCGCCCGGCCGTGGTGTGAATCTACTCTTCAGTCCATTGACAAGGTCGAACCATCGCACCGAGAAGCCGCGATCGGCGCGTTCGCTGCTTTCGCGAACCGCTTACACCAAGCCGGCGTGCGGCTCTTGGCGGGTTCGGACAATCCCAATTATTGTTTAGTCGCAGGTGCCAGTCTCCACTGGGAACTCGAGCGACTGGTCGAAGTAGGTCTGAACCCCATGGAAGCGTTGGCAACAGCAACGATCAATCCTGCTTTGCTGTTCGGTCGCGAGGCAAGCGAGGGACAAGTGACCCATGGCTTTCGCGCCAACCTGTTAGTCCTCCAAGCCAACCCTGTTGATGATATTCGCAATACTCGGCGAATCGCCGGGGTCTTCATCGATGGTCGTTGGGTTGGAAAAGCGGCGATTGATCAAATTAAGGCTGACAGCTTGCCCAAAGCAGCAGCTTCTGCTGAATAACTCGCAAGCATCGTCTGCTAAGTAGAAAAACCGGTTAACCAACGCAGGCTCTTAGATCCGTTACTCGGATCAATAATTTGCGCCGCCTGGGTCCGTCACCGGGTTCGGCACCCGAATTGTTATACTGCCACCTCATCTAAGCGTCAGGTACAGCAATGAGAAAAACATTTGGGCTACTAGCGATCCTTGCCGCCGCGCCGGCCGCTGCCGAAACCATTGAGTACCGAGCTTTAATTGCCGGTGACGATGTCGGTCACCTGACCGTCAATGCGGCCGACAATCGCGTCGCGATTGACTATGACTTCAAACAAAACGGTCGCGGTCCGACATTCGCCGAAGAAATTCGGCTCGACGAGCGTGGCTATCCCGTGGACTGGTCGATCAAAGGAACCACCACGTTTGGCAGCCCTATTGACGAGTATTTCCGCGTCGCCGACGGTACCGCCAGCTGGCGTGATGCAACTGGACCGGGGAGCGCGAACTTAAACGACGCGGCTGCTTTTTACGTTCCCCAGGAAGGCAGCCCGTTAGCCGTCGCTTTGCTCGCGCGGGCATTACTCGCCGACGAGGACGGACGGCTCAATGTGTTGCCAGGTGGGGCAGCGAGCCTCACAACAGGAAAAACGAAAACGTTGAGCGGTACCGATGGCGATTTACACATAACCGCATACGAAATTCTGGGGCTTTCCTACAACCCGGCATTGGTGTTCCTCGATCAGGACCAACAATTCTTTGCGGTCGCCAGTCCGCGGTTTGCGCTGGTCCGTAAAGGCTATGAATCGTCCGACGCGATGCTGCGCAAATGGGCGGAGTCTCTATCCACCGAGCGCTTCGTTAGCATCCAAGAAGCGGTTGCCCACGACTTCGACGCCCCAGTTCGTATTCGCAACGTCCGCATTTTCGATCCCGCCAAGCTCGCGCTAACCGACCTAAGAGATGTCGTGATGTACAAAGACCGCATCGCCAGCGTGCAGCCGGCGAACAGTTCGTTGCCTGGCGGCGAGGTCCTGATCGACGGTGACGGCGGCACGCTAGTTGCTGGCCTTTATGAAATGCATGGGCATATCGGTCAGGAAAATGCACTGATGAATATCGCCGCCGGTGTTACGTCAGTGCGCGATATGGGCAATGAGAATGCGGTGCTTGAAGACCTCATGAATCGCATCAATGATGGCACCATCGCCGGACCGCGAATCACCCGGTCGTGCTTTATCGAAGGCCAAAGCCCGTTTTCCGCAGCAACCGGCGAAACGGTCGCCACGCTTGAAGACGGTCTCACCCTGGTGCGCTGGTGTGCCTCGCGCGATTTTCACCAAGTGAAGTTCTACAACTCGATGCGACCGGGGTGGATGGAGACGCTCGCAGCTGAAGCGCATCGACTCGGACTCCGCGTTGCCGGCCATGTACCGGCCTTTTCCACCGCCAACGCGATGATCGAAGCGGGCTTCGATGAGATTACGCATGCCAATCAATTGATGCTCGGCTGGGTACTCGAGGATGACGAGGATACGCGTACTCTATTTCGCTTCACGGCCATGAAACGTTTCCCGAACGTTGATCTCGGCGGCGAGTCGGTCCTATATACCGTCCATCGCATGTTGGAGCGCGACGTCGCACATGACCCGACTCTCTCAATCCACGAGCAAGGCATGACGGCGGTGAACGGCATGGCCGCGCCAATGGTCCGCGACATCATCGATCACCTACCGACCAACGTGCAGCGTCAATTCAAGACCGAGATGCTCGGTACCGAATCTCCCGAGGAACGCGCCGACTATGTATTGGCATTCGAAACGATTCTCGAATTGATGGCGCAACTCAATGACGAAGGTGTGCTGCTGCTTCCCGGCACCGATTTGGGTGGATCGTTCGCCTACCACCGTGAACTGGAGCTGTTTGAACAAATCGGCATGTCCCGAGCGGAGGTGATCAAGCGGGGTTCCTGGGACATGGCGGCGTATCTCAGCCAGGATGAGGACCTGGGTTCCATCGAGAAAGGCAAATTTGCTGACTTCTTCCTGGTGCCGGGCGACCCCACCCAGTCGCTCGATCAGTTAAAGAAAATCCGCATGGTGGTTTCGAACGGGATTGTCTATTTCCCGAGCGAGATCTACCCGCATTTCGGCATTCAGCCGTTTAGTGAGGCGCCAGACGTAACAAAACCCTGAAGCCGCTGCACTCGCAACAGCGGCTTCAGGACCGATTGCTTAACGCAACTGAAAATCGATCGAATCGATCGCTAGCCGTCTTCGCTATTCGAGTCTGACCAATCCGGAATTTCGACCGAAGTGGTTTCCCCGGTGGTTTTGTCCCAGGTCTGTATGAGTTTCCTGTTGCGGCGATTCGGGTTCGCACGATCACGATCCGCCAGCTTATTGGCGTGATCAACGATGCAAAGGTTTTCGCACTCCTTTTTCGACATAGCTCCCTTCCCGCGCCGATTTGCGGCGCCGTCATTGCTATAAGCGAAAAAGAAGCGCGAAATACCTCACGCTGATCGGCGTTTTAGTCGATATTTTTGCCGTCGGTGTCTTCTGCCTTGGCAACCATCTCTACGGCCGGTTGCTCATGAATGACATTGGCGGACGCATCGCTATTGCTGTCGCCCATCATCGCGGTTGCAGCAATGACGCCGAGAACGGCTCCGCCGAAACCGCCGGCGGCGGCCGCTGCTGCGGTCCTGGACGGTGGTGGTTCACTCGCTTCTGACATGGTTTATCTCCCCTGTTGTATTTAGTGAAATTGCCGGATCAGTCTAGTCACGAAACACTCTTCCCGCCAGCCCCAGAGTTGCACCTTTGGGGCCATATATGGCGCGTTGCGATGTCACGGGTGATTTGCTATCAAGGTTCTCCTGCCACGCCGTCTCCGATTCGTGTTCTATCCTTTTATATGAGTAGCTCAGCCACTGTCACGACACTCTTGCGAGACTGGCGCTCCGGTGACGAAAGCGCGCTGCAGGAGCTCACACCGATCATTTATGACGACCTGCGCCGTGTCGCGGCTCGGCATCTGCAGTCGGAGCGTGCCGGGCATACGCTGCAGGCCACCGCGCTGGTCAATGAAGCGTTCGTCCGTCTGGCCGAGACTGACATGTCGTTCGCCGATCGGGCGCATTTCTTTTCCGTCGCCGCGCGCACCATGCGGCACATCTTGACCGACTATGGGCGTGCCCGCCGCGCGCAAAAACGCGGCGGCGGCGTGGCACCGGTAACCCTGCACGAAGACAGCATGGCCGGCAGCAGCCATGTTGATGTCGTAGACATCGACGATGCGCTGACCAAGCTGGCTGAAATCGACGCGCGTAAGGGCGACATTCTGGTACTGCATTTCTTTGGCGGTATGACCATCGAAGAAACCGCGGAAGCCCTTGACATTTCAACGGCGACCGTCGATCGGGATCTGCGCTTTGCCAAAGCCTGGCGTGCGAATGAACTCAAAGACCATTGAACTCGATGCCGAACGCTGGTCACGAGCCGAGGATCTCTTCGGCCGTGCCTGCGATCTACCACCGGACGAACGTGAGCGGTTTCTACAGGCGGAGTGTGGCGACGATACCGAGCTGCATGATTACATCGACAATCTGTTACAGGCCGATCCGCAACTCGAAGGTGAGGTAGAACAGACGATTGTTAACGCGGTTCGCGACGCGTTCGCCGACGATTCATCGCAGGCCGAGCAGATGAAGGGCCAAATGATTGGGCCGTATCGTGTCGAGCGACTACTCGGTGCCGGCGGCATGGGGATGGTCTATCTCGCCGAGCGCGCCGACGAGCAGTACGACCAACAAGTTGCCATCAAGCTCGGCCATCACCGGTTGGTCGATCCTCAAATCGCACTGCGGCTTCGCAACGAACGACAGTTTCTCGCCAACCTCGACCATCCGAACATTGCGCGCCTCTTAGACGGCGGTACTACCACCGACGGCGTTCCGTATATCGTCATGGAGTACATCGCTGGTGTGCGCATCGACACCTATTGCGACCTGCATCGACTGGGCATTGAGGTACGCCTGAAACTTTTTCAGTCTATTTGTGCGGCGGTGCACTACGCGCACCAAAACCTCATCATCCACCGCGACATTAAAGCCAACAACATCCTCGTCACCAAAGACGGTACGCCAAAACTGCTGGATTTTGGAATCGCGAAGCTCATCGACGCCGAAGGTTCCGCAACCGACGGCCTGACGCGCGATGGTGCGGTGGTGATGACGTTTACCAACGCGGCGCCCGAACAGGTCACCGGCGATAGCATCACGACAGCGACTGATGTGTACGGACTCGGTCTGCTGCTGTTCAAGTTATTGTCCGGCGTCAATGCTTACGAAACCGACAACCTCTCGCCGCGCGAAATCGTGTTGCGAATCTGCGCCGACGAAAAAACGGGGCCCAGCCGACGCCTGGTCGAGCAGCGAAAAGTCGCCCACTCCGACGACGATACCGTCACGCTCGAAGAACTCAATAGTATCGCTGCCAATCGCGGTATCAGCGCTGACCGCCTACCGCGTCGGCTGTCCGGCGACCTGGATACCATCGTGCTCAACGCGTTACACAAGGAGCCCGCGCGTCGTTATCGGTCCGCGGCTGCTTTCGCTGACGACATTGGCCGCCATTTGAACTCAATGCCGATCGTTGCACGGGCCGATTCTTGGGGGTATCGCGCCGGCAAGTTCGTTAAGCGACACCTTGCCGCGGTGTCGGCTGCCGCACTCGCGGTTGTGCTGCTCGCAGCATTCAGCGTGGTGTTGTCCATTCAAAATCGTGTCGTGATTAAAGAACGCGACACGGCTCGCGAAGTCATTCAGTTTCTCGAAGATATTTTTATGGCGCACGATCCGTCGCGAGCGCGCGGCGCGGACGTGACGGCCGAAGAGATTCTTGCCGAAGGTGCCGATAGAATCCAGAGCAATCTGGGCGAACGCCCGGAGATTCAATCGGCGCTGATGGGCACCATCGGTCGTGTCTATTACAACCTCGGTGAGTACTCGTCGTCGGAGCCTTTGTTGCAACGTGCGCTCAAGCTTCAGATACAGACCAGCGGCGAGGCGGACGAAAGCGTCGCGGCCACCAAAAATGACCTCGCCGAAGTCCTGTACCGACGCGGAGAATACGAACGGGCAACTGAGCTCTTAGAAGAAGCGCTAGCGTTTAACCAACTCAGCAACGACGGCACATCGCCCGCCGTCGCTACCAATCTCTTTAACCTTGCGATCGTGCACTTGGCAACGGGAAACCTACCCGAGGCGGAAGCCGCAGCGCGCTCCAGCATCGCCATTTTTATGCAGATTGCCGACGAATACGGACTCGAACTCGCCAAAGCAAAGGGCTCGCTGGCACGAATTCTTCAGGTTCGCGGTGATTTGGATCAAACCGAAACGCTGCTTCGCGACGCCATCGACACGCTCGAACAATCTGCAGGTGCAGATCACCCGAACATGGCCTATTACCTGCAGAACCTCGGCGTCTTGCAGCGCTCCAAAGGCGATCTAGCGGCCGCAGAAGCTACACTGCAACAAGCCGAGACTGCGACGAGGCGCATCCTCGGTGAGAACCATGAGCTGCTCGCGATCACGCTCGTCGACCGGGGATTGGTATTGCAACTAAAGGGCGATTACGAACAAGCCGCAAATGCCGTTCGTGCCGCGATTGATTTAAGCCTGCAAATTCACGGATCTACTCACCCCCGCGTCGGCCTGCACAAGACGATTCTCGGTATGGTGCTGCATGACAAGCAGGACCTGGCCGAGGCCGAAGCGACGTTGCGCGAAGCGCTAACCGTGTTC
Source organism: Pseudomonadota bacterium (assembly GCA_039030375.1). Classification (GTDB taxonomy): domain Bacteria; phylum Pseudomonadota; class Gammaproteobacteria; order Steroidobacterales; family Woeseiaceae; genus UBA1847. Next base: position 16,237 of record JBCCEH010000011.1, read on the forward strand.
GCCGAAACCTTGGACGACGATCATCAGTACATCGCGTCGGCATTGACCGAACTCGGTGCCGTACTCAACTCAACCGGCCGCTCTACCGAAGCGCTGCCGATATTGGAGCGCGCTGTCGAGATGCGACTGAAAGACTATCCACCTGAGCATTTCCTGGTCGCTGCGACCCAGGCTGAATACGCCGACACCTTGGCCCGACTCGGCCAGTACGACGACGCCGAGGTGTTACTACGGCAAGGCCTCGCAATCCTCAGTGATCGCCCCGATCGCCGCTTACGACGCGCCAATGAGGCGTTAGCGAGGTTGCAGACGTTACGGGATGGATCAGACAGCGGTCAGCTTACATCCGACTAAATAACCCGCTGGCAATCGCCACTCTACTCCGCCGGCTTTAAGCAACAGCCAGCTAGTCTGCGAAACCCTGTGAGCTGCATCCGAACAGCATCACTACCGCTAACCTGCTTCTTGCAATTGTATTGAAGCTGCGAATTCTGTTGATCATCGCGCAACCCCTTTTCTGGTCACGGCACTAGGAGATCAGAACATACGCCCAACCTCCTTGATTGACAGCGCCGAGATGGAACCTTCCGCTACGTGATTTCGTTCTAGCTAGCAATACCGTCTGTTCCTGACGTGCTATCAAGGAGGCACATGATGCAGAAAAACACCGTCGCCCGACTATGGCTGGTTCATCTGATGGCATTTGCGCTATCGCTGGTAGCGTGCAGTTCCGGTGGGAGCTCGACGGACGAGGCAAGCGGCGGAGACGACACTACGACTGGCTCGAATGGCGGCGGAGGCACAAGCGGAGGTTCCAGTTCCAACCCCAATCACTGCTCGATGACGCCAGACTTCGCTGACCTCAACTTGATGACACACACGGCAACGCAGTCGGGAACTTGGGCCGATACTGCTACTTGGAACGGCAATTTGCCGAGTCCTGGCGCGATCGTTCATATCCCTGAGGGTGTCGTGGTAACGCTCGACAACATGAATACAACGCGACTAGAAACTGTTCGCGTTGACGGCACGCTTCGTTTCGCAACCGACCAGGACACCGAGCTGCGATTGGACACCTTGTACAGCTCGTGCTCGGGTGTGTTCGAGATCGGCACTACTGATAATCCGGTCGCCCCGGATGTGAGCGCTCGAGTCGTCTTTATTGATGATGGCCCGGTAACCGACGCCAGATTGATTAGCCGCGGCGCTATTTTGGCTGGTACCACGAGCGTCCACGGCGCAGCAAAAACACACCGAGCGACGATCACCCCGCATGCGACGGTGGGCGATAGCGTGCTAAGCCTAGGCACTACGCCATTCGGTTGGCGGACCAGTGACCAACTAATCATTACGGGGACGGCCCCAAACAACCCGCTCAGCGATGAGATTCGATACATCAGCCAGCTGAACGGCCAGCAAGTCACACTCGACATGCCGCTCGCTCTGGACCACAGCGCGCCAAAACCAGATCTCAATGTGTACGTTGCCAATGCTACGCGCAATGTTGAATTTGTGTCGGAAAATACGACGTTGGCCCACCGTGGCCACATCATGCTAATGAGCCTCGACGTCAGCATTCAGAATGTTCGGTTTACCGAACTCGGTCGCACTGATAAAACACGCCCATTGGACGATGTTGAGTTCAATTTCCATGATGAAAGCAACGGCGACGATGCTCCGGCCACGGCCGATGTTGTCGAACTCGGCGGATCCAACGTCCGCGGTCGTTACGCCATCCACTTTCATCGCGCTGGCACTAGCCCAACATCAACTGCTGCACTGGTAAAAGGCTCAGTCGTATTCAATGGCCCGGGTTGGGGATTCGTCAATCACTCATCCAATGTTGATTTCGTCGACAACGTTTCTTACGGACTGCAAGGCGCGGGGTTCTATACCGAGGCTGGCGACGAAATTGGCAGTATGCGTGGCAACATTGCCATCCGCAGCGTTAACTCCGCGTTTGAACTCGACGACCAAGGCGCCATCGATCCCGATCTCGGTGCAACTCGCATGGACTTTGGCAATGACGGCGATGGATTCTGGCTCACTGGAAATCGCGTCAGTCTGATTAACAACGTCTCTGCCGGCGCATCGGCACATGGAATTATCTATTGGACTGACGGACTTATGGAACCCGATGTCAGTCCGGCGACACGCTCAACTGTTGCCGTCGCTGACCTGGCGAACGGAAACTTGATCACCGACCGTGAGTCAATTCCAGTGTGGTGGGCACCGCTAGCCGAGAGTAGAGGCAACGAATCGTACGGCGCTACCATCGGGTTTCGTAGTCGTTACATCCATGCCAAAGCGTATCTTGGACGCGAAGAGCAAAGTGACTTTCATCGCAGCCCACCTCAGGCCTACATCGACACACTCAATCCCCTCATTGAAGATCTAACGGTATGGGGAAGTCGCGACGGCGTACTGTTGAACTATAACGAGCGTATGACGTTGAGCAACGCACGTATCCTCGGATTCGGCAAAGAAAATAGTGTCTTCAACTTTAATCCGGGTACTGCGAAGAGCGGCATTGGCCTCGATGTCAGTAACGACGCAACACACGGCCCCGGGCGCATCGTTAATACCGAGGTGGAAGGCTTCGGCGTCGGATTTGCGACACCCGTCAATGGCACTTGGAACATCCAAAGTTTGACGTTGACGCAAAACGGCATCGACATGCTGGTTCTAGAACCCGAAAGCGGCGGCACCGAGCTTCTGTTTGAGGGCGTCCAGTACGAGTCTTTCGTCGTGCACGACAACGAGTCGGCCAATGTACTGCCCAATCACATTACGGTCGTCAATTGACATCCAACGACTAAAGCGAAAATGCGTGCGCACATCGAGCGGGCTCTCCTATGGCGAGCCTGCTCGTTTCGCCACCTTTGGAAGAGACACTCCAAGCCGACGTAAGAACGTTCGGCTCCTGCGAGAATTTGCGTCAGCTCTGCGCCGCTCAGCGATAGCACGTCTAGCAGTTACTTAGCCTGGTTTTTTGCGTTCTCAAAAATGTCGGCATCGGAACCATCGTTTAGCGACCAGTCGTACTCCCTAAAACGACGCTTGTAATCGCCTGCTGAGGCCTCGGCGAGCTGGCTGGCGAGTTCTTCGTCAGCGTATTGCGCCAGATAGGTATACAGGTCGCGCGGAAAGTCCTTCTCGTACCAGTCGAAGATCTCATTGAGATAGACGTCGTCGCCCTCGACTCGCACATTGTCTCGATTAATAATGAATTCGCGCGACGCTCGCTCCAGCTCTTCTTCGGACCAATCCGACGGCTGCAGCACCGGGCACGAGCCGCTAGCACAGTTCAACGCGAAGTGAAGTCGCGGATCATTCTGTTTGCGCAAGAATGATTTCTCGAAATTATAGAGATTGGTCTTGTCTCCACCGACCACGATATCGCGATCGTAGAAAAACCCTTTGCCGGTGATCAGCCGCGACGTCAAAGATAGTTTGACGTCATTGACGCTTTCGATCGGCCAGTAATCCAGCACCGCATCCACGACCAAGGCGTTATACGAATTAATCCAGTAGCGATTTTGCGAGGCTTTGTCGGGAAATAGGTGCGGATGGCTTTCCGGGCTGATAGCCGCAATCATCGCCACCTGCTGATCCAGGGCCGCCATGTCATCAGCCGATGCTTGCCAGGCCGCATAATCGACCGAGTCCTCATCCGCGTAGCGGCCTACGAGCTCGAGGAAAATCTCGTCGGAGTAACGCATCGATAGGTCCTCGTTGGCATTCACGACCGAGTTCGCAGCACACCCTAACAGGATGGCTGCTGATGCCAGAACTTTACTACCACGCCATTTTGTTCGCATTTTGGAGCTCGACTGAAAACTGACACCTCAATAGACCGGCCATCAAGACGATTTCTTTCAGCGGTTACCGGTTTATCTATACGACGGCGACTGGATCGCCAAATGCGCACATTCTCGGCTCTATTCCGCGGGCTTCAGCGTTATCGAACGCAGCGTTATCGGCTTCCAGAGTGACTCCTGCGGTTGGATCTCAATCTCTGATTCGCCTTCAGGCAACGTCAGCTGACCAATGTACTGGGTCTGAAACGTCGACTGGCCGCCGGTGGGTTGAATGTTCAGCGCTACCTGCTGGTCGTTCGCCACCATCTGGAAACCGGAAGCCTTCTCCGCGACAACCTCGGCATACACATCGAACGTACCCGGTTGATCGATACGGACCAACCAGTCCACCTGGCTGCGGTAATCTGTCCACCCATCAAGGTAGGAAGCTGCTTCGTCACCCTGATGTCGTTCCAATCTCCCCCCATAACCTGGGTTATAAATGTTGGCGTCGTCGGTGGTCAGGACGAGCACACCGTTGTCGTCTTGTCCGGGCAGTAGGCGTTCGACATCGAGCTCGCCTTTAATTTTCAGAACAATAACGGTATCGACGTCGTCGAGCGGCTCGTCAGGAAGCTGCAACGCCACACCGGTTGGTGTACTCGCGACGGGAATCCGTTGCTGAAAATCCGCCATAAAGTAAGCGCCGCTCACTTCGCTGCGTAACCCGTCTACTTTGAGCAATCCATCCGCGGGCCAATCAAACACGTGCAGAAAAAGATCGGTCGCATTCGGATACTCTTTCTTCGTGGCTCGACCCCAACTGAGACGCACGAAAGGGCTCGCTGTAGTGCCATAGATCGATGATGAATACACGCGCATCCACTCACCGACGTCTTTCAGCCGGTCGATACTCTCCTGCGGAATCTCGCCGTTGGCCATCGGGCCGACATTCAGAAGGTAATTGCCGCCTTTGCTAGCGACGTCGACCAGGTTACGTATCAGCTGCTCACTGGATTTCCAATCATCGTCGTACGACTTGTAGCCCCAAGTCGTGTTCATCGTTTGGCAGGCTTCCCAGTCGTAGTCCAGACCGGTCGCGGGGATATGTTGCTCCGGCGTCCTAAGGTCGCCATCGACTCCGTAGAGCAGTCGGTTGTTGACGATGATTCCGGGCTGGAGGTCGACCAGACCATCAAACATAGCGGCCCTCTCTGGCGTCATATCGATGGGCGTGTCCCACCACAGAATCGATATCTCGCCATAATTTGTGAAGAGCTCGCGGACTTGAGGCACGGCGATATCGCGGAGGTATTCATCCATGTCCCCTTCCTGCGCCGGGTCCCAGCCCACGCCATCCCAGAATGATCCACCGGGGTGGACCCAGTCCTGGGCCTGGGAGTAGTAAAAGCCCAGCTTGATACCGTGCTTACGAGCAGCTTCAGCCAACGGTTTAAGAACATCTTCGCCGTACGGCGTTGCTTTGACGATATTCCAGTCACTGGCCGCCGTGTCGAACAGAGCGAATCCATCATGGTGTTTGGCCGTAATGACGATGTACTTCATGCCAGCGTCTTTGGCCATGAGTACCCAGGCTTCAGGGTCGTAGTTCACCGGGTTGAACTCTTTGGCGTACTCTTGATACTCCGCCACCGGGATCTGCCCGTAGTGCATGATCCACTCGCCGATGTTCTCTATCTGCTCGCCGTTGTGCGTGCCGGCCGGTACGGAATAGACGCCCCAGTGGATAAACAAGCCGAATCGAGCCTCACGCCACCATGCCATTCGCGCGTCGCGTTCCTGTGCGGTCTCATCTTCGTAGGGGCCTTTGAAGGCCACCTCTTCTGCAACGCCCAACGAACTGCATCCGAGCAACAGCAACGCCGTCAGAGCGTATTTTCTGGTGGAAAAGAAGCCGCGAGAACTCTTGGTCATCCTGAACTACCTTTGCCGACTACTGCGCCAAAAGATCAGGATAGCAACCCAGCTCTCCAGATACACAGCGGCAACCCATTTCGATTGATGTACACCGAGAAGGGCTGCGAGATTTAACTGCTAATAACGTATCGTTCGCTCGCTGTTCGACAGCGGCAGTCCAATGATTCCTAGATTTGCACGACCACCTTGCCAATGGCATCGCCGCTGGTCAGACGATCATAGGCATTGCCAACCTCGGCAAGCTCAAATGTACTCTCATCCAACAACGGCTTGAGCGCGCCGGCATCCACCGATTCACTCAGGGCCGCCAAAATCCGGCCATGCTCGTCTCGCATGTGGTTATGCAGCATCGGAATCAGCATGAAGACAACATGGATCGACAGCCCTTTGAAATGCGCCAGCGTCAAATCCAACTCCAGCAACGACACGGTTGTGGTCACGTGCCCGTTTAGCGCTGCCGCTTCGAACGAATTCGACATATTGGCGCCACCCACGGAGTCATACACGACGTCGAAACCGGCTCCGTCTGTGTGTTTGTCGACGTACTCTGCGACGGTTTCGGTCTGATAGTTGATCCCCGTTGCGCCATATTGTTCGACGATCGCAAATTGATCATCGCTGGAAACGGTAGTGTAAACATCCGCGCCGAGCTGCTTCGCCAGCTGCACGGCAACGTGACCTACCCCACCGACCCCGCCATGAACCAGCACCTTCTGACCGGCCTGCATACTCGCACGCTGCAACCCCTCATAGGCGGTGATCCCCACCAGCGGCAGCGCGGCCGCCTCGCGCATCGACAGGCTCTTAGGCTTGTGAGCGATGAGATCCGCATCGGCCAGCATGTACTCTGCGAGTGTCCCTTGCAGGTCAGCGAGACCTCCAGCACAGCCGTACACCTCGTCGCCAGGCGCGAATTTTGTGACACCCTCACCGACCGATTCAACCGTACCGGCGAAGTCCATACCCAGCACCGCTGGCAGGTCGGGAGACAACGGCAAGTTCTCCTTCCCGAGTTGACGAATCATGGTATCGACCGTGTTCACGCTGGTGGCTGCAACCCGTATCAGTACGTGGCCTGCTGTCACCGCCGGCTGTGGAAGATCGGTGAGTTGAAATGTGGCGTTGTCGCCGTATTCGTTGAGGGTCATTGCGCGCATCGAGCGGCTCCGTGAAAGTAGAAAGGATTTGTGCAGACTAATTTGTCGGCAACAGACAAAACACTGGAATCAGGGAGAATCAGTTTTCGGCTTTTCGATAAGATCCAGCGGGAAGCCCCCCGCGACTATCGCGCCCAGACCGGCGGATCGCCGATCTTTTCGATCAAAAAGTCGATAAATGCCCGCACCTTCGCGGTCATCACGTTGGATCGGGGATAGACCAGCCAGATTGCAGATTTATCGTCGATTTCAAACTCAGGCAAGACTCGAACCAGTGTTCCGTCACGGATATCGTCATTGACGCTCCAACATGAGTTCATCGAAATTCCGACGCCGGCCTTTGTCGCGATGCGCATGCTGGCGCCGTCATCACAAACGACGCGGCTGTCACTAATTCTCGGCGGAAACGTGCCGACCGACTGGCCATCCGCTGCCATCAGTTTTTTCGCAGGGCCATCCATAAACACCAGACATTGGTGGGCCGACAGATCTTCAGGCTTTGTCGGCGTGCCATTCCTCGCAAGATAATCAGGTGACGCGCACAAAATCCGTGTGTCATCAGCGAGCTTTCGTGCTCGAAGGCTGCTGTCCTCAATTGCGTAGTTTCGCAAAGCGAGATCGAAGCCACCTTCAATGAGGTTCATCTGCGTATCAGATAGTTTGAGTTCGAGCGTGACACCGGGATATCGATCCAAAAACTCTGGAATGATCGGTGCAATGTAGAGCTGAGCAAACGTACTCGACGACGCAAACCGCAGGGTACCGGTAATCTCGCGACTGCCATGACCTAATGCTGCTCGCGCGGCGTCTTCCTGCGCGAGGATCTCTCGGGCGAAGGGAAGGAACTCGGCACCCTCCAGCGACAGCGACACTTTTCGAGTTGAGCGGTGTAAGAGATCAGCTCCGACCTGTTTTTCGAGCTTAGACAGCCGCGCGCTCGCGACCGCAGGTGCGAGTCCGAGATGCCGCCCCGCCGCGCTGATATTGAGCATGTCGGCCGCCTTGACGAAGAGCCGTATACCTTCCGTATCCAAGTGTCCGTATCCAATAAATGGTCGCGTGAAGAGTTTGGGCCTGCCATGAAATAGGCCGCTATTATATTCGAAGGCCGAATTCTCTTCCCAACGATTGCCGGTTTATCGCGAAAACGGCATGCAATACATTGGTTTGGTTCAACGAACACACCAACACGCGCGATTTTCGCCTGAGAGAGTGACTTAAGAAATGCTTGATGCCGTCGCAGACAATTCGGTATTTCCGCGAATTAACCCCGGTTATGACCGGGTGTTTCGTGCCGATCGACTGACGGTCGGCTTGGTTGTACCGATCGAAACGTACTCGAGCAGTGCAGTGCCAACCATGGCGAAGCACAGTGAGCGTGTGCGGATGGCCGAAGCGTTGGGATTCTCGGCGGTTTGGCTACGCGATGTGCGGTTTGACGTGCCTTCTTTCGGAGACGCCGGCCAGACGTTCGATCCGTTCGTCTACCTTGGCGCACTCGCGACGCAAACCTCCGAGATCGCGCTCGGCGTTGCCAGTATTATCCTGCCGCTTCGCCACCCCGCGCATGTGGCCAAAGCCGCTGCGACCGCCGATGCACTTTCGGACGGCCGGCTGATCCTTGGCATCGCGTCGGGTGATAGACCGGATGAATATCCGGCTTTGAACGTTTCGTACTCCGAACGCGGCGAGCGGTTCCGCGACAGCTATGACTACGTTCGACAGATGGCCATCGAACGTCCGCGATTCGACAGCACGTTTGGCCATGTCGGAGCCGGAATGGACATGCTGCCAAAGCCGGTCGGCGACCGTCTTCCGCTCCTGATCACAGGGTCCAGCCAACAGGCGAACGATTGGATTGCGTCGAATGGCGACGGCTGGATGACGTACCCCCGCCCGGCAGGGGCCCAGTCCCAACTGATCGCAGAATTCAGGGAACGAGTGAATGCTGCCGGCGAACCGAATAAGCCGGTAATGGAGCCGCTGTACCTTGATCTTGCTCCCGACCCGGATGCAACACCGACACCGATACATCTCGGGATACGCACCGGCGCCAACCCGCTTCGCGAGTATCTCGCAACCCGGCAACGTATCGGCGTAAATCATGTCGCGTTGAACCTTCGTTTTAACCAAGCGGACATCGAAACCACGCTTGAGACGCTGGCAAACGAAATACTTCCAAATTTTCCGAATTAGGATTACGAAGATGACGAAAACACTACTTCTAACTGGCGCAACGGACGGCATCGGCTTCGAAACCGCCAAGCTAGTGGTCGCTACCGGCCACACGTTGCTCATTCATGGCCGCAGCGAATCCAAACTCGCCCAGACCGCAGAGCGCTTGTCGCAGATTGCAGGTGCCGGTGCGATTGAAACGTATCGCGCCGATCTTTCGAAGATTAGCGACGTTGAAAGCCTTGCGAGCGCAGTCGTCGAAAAGCACCAGACTCTCGATGTACTCATCAACAACGCCGGCGTGTTTCGTACGCCCAACCCTGTGACAGAGGGTGGCTTCGATATTCGATTCGTCGTCAACATGATTTCACCGTACCTGTTAACGGACCGATTGCTTGATCTAATGCCAAACGACGGCAGAGTGATCAACCTCTCATCGGCCGCACAAGCACCAGTTAGTCTCGACGCGCTGGCAGGTAACGCCGGCCTGGACGACGGCCAGGCCTATGCTCAAAGCAAGCTCGCGATAACGATGTGGTCCTTCCATCTCGCTCAGTCGTTAGGCGACGGTGGACCTAGCGTGGTCGCCGTTAATCCAGGATCGTTGTTGGCCAGCAAAATGGTGAAGGATGCGTACGGCGTAGCCGGCAGCGATTTGGGCATCGGTGCTGATATTTTGTTTCGAGCCGCACTGAGCGACGAATTCAATGGCGTGTCGGGACAATACTTCGACAATGACCAAGGCCGACTCGCATCGCCACATCCCGACGCATTGGATGCCGCTAAAAACGCAGCCTTAGTGAAAGCGGTTGAAGCCGCGCTCGCAGTGATGAATACATGATTTGAAACGCCCGCTGCAATACTCAAGGCAAAGCAACGGTGGCAACTGCTACGTCTTTGGAATGTAGTGCCCTCGCCTGCCCGATTGCCTCAGTACTTACCTAAGACATTCAAGAAAACACCGTCGAACTCATAGTCCAGTTGCGTTAAGTCGTCTGAGAAATCGGTGAAGTTGTAACCAATACCGACTTTAAAGTGCTCGCCGACGTGGCGGTCCACCCCGATCAGCCAGCCCTCGCGGCGATTCCTAGCTTCTTCTACCTCGAGCCAGCGATATTCAGCCATAGCATCCCAATTGCGAACCAGGTGATAGCGCAGTCGCAGCGCAGCAAAGTTCGTCGTCGAATCAAACCAAACGCCGGTTGAGCGATCGATTCGCAACTCAGACACACGTTGCGCCAACTTGCCACCTAGGCTCCACCGCGGTCCAAACCGTTTGACGCCCTCAACGCTAAGAATATGCGAACGCTGGTCGGTACGCGACGCAAGTGAGCCGAACAAGTCAGCCTGTGCGCTGCTGGTCAGATCGTAGAGATACGTGTACTTCGCCAACCAATTAAGTCGGTTGTGTTCCACCGGCCGATAGGCCAGGCCCAAGCCACCCTCCACCAACTTCGTGTCATCGCGAAAGCTGCCGGCGTCTTCGGTATCGGCATAGTTGAATCGCGTCAGCACACGATAATCTTCGCCAAGCCTCCAATCCAGACGGTTGATGCTCGCCCATTGGCGCACACTGTCAGCCCCGAAGGCGGCTTCGTCGTCTCGTAACTCGATACGACTGGTCCAGTTGAATCTTGCCGATCGGTACCCGCCGGTTAACGTCGCGGCTTCTCGCTCGACGACACCAAGATCTGCATTGACGTCGCTGCGTTGCAACGTAAAACCAACCCGAAACCCGTCCGGCGTATTCCAGTTCAATCCAAACACATGGCCAAGACTGACCGGCCCGCGAACATCTGCGGCCATCGTTTCATTGAAGACATCCAGCTGATTGGAAATTCGAGAGCGATGTCCCAACGCCAGTGTGTTACCGGGCAACAAGCGATCGCGGCTATTGCCGCTGGCCGGTAGTCCGCCTAACGGATTATCCGTGCGGTCGGTTGAATGTGTGAAAGTGCCGTAGACGTTGTGATTACTGTTCACATCATGCGAAAGCGTCAACGTTGCGCCATCACCACGATGTCCCGAACTCGCCTCCGCCAGCAATGACGTGCGCTCCGTGACGGCGTACGTCATACCTATCGTACCTAGGTCGTTGTTATCGTAGTCACCGCCGTCATTTTCTAACGTAATTTGACCGATCGCATAGACCTCCGCCTTGCTGCCAAATCGATACGCGTACCGCATCGCTGCCAGCGTCGCATCGACAGAAGCACCGCCAATTGCCAGCGATTCTTGCGACAGCTGTCGCAGCTCACCGGATAGTGTGCCGTTATCACTCAAGCCGAAATCGGCTTGTAGCATGATGTCGTTTTGCTCACTTTGCAGTTCGCGCTCTACCGACGTGGCACGCAGCGCTAATCGCCCGCGCTCCGACCAGTCGTATAACCACTCAAGGCCTTGCTCGTAAACATCCACACCATCGTCTCGCCGTGCGATCGAGAACTGATCGTCAGTCCGTCGCCACCAGGCGGCGATAGTGCTGGGCGAATCTGTGATACCACGACCCTGCAGATTAATTCGCGCCTCAAGACCGAGCGCTTCCCCGGAACGATTCTCGTTAACCGCAGCGTTCAGCGTGCCAAAGCTCAAACCACCATCGTTGGAGTAGAAACGCTCTGTCTGCGTTGCCTCACTGCTGGCGGCTTCCACTTTGATATAGCTGCCCTTGCCATCGGTTACGGCGATGTCTGCGCCCGCCAGTGTGTAGTCTTCGCTGCCGCGCCCCTCACTAACGTAACTACCGCCAACTGAAATATTGTCACCAATCCAGTGTTTACCGCGAATACCTGCGGCGATTTCATCGGCATCGAAACCAACCGGTAAGTACTCGTAGTCCGCAACCAGAATCGCCAAGTTGCCGTCGATGGGGCCATCGCGGACGATAGATGGTGCCGACTGCTGCGCAATCTGCAGCAGTGGTTCGCTAAGGATCAAACGGCCCTGAAGCTCATCGAGCTCATAGTCGCGTCCACGGATTAGGTCGACCACCTCTACCACGCGGTTGGTATCTACGTCACGAAATTCAACACGCACCTGGTCCGAGCCCGGCACAATGTCGAGATGCCGCAGGTAGTAAAGACTACCTCCGGTACCGAGAAACTCACTATGCCCCAATACTGTTTGTGCCTCGGAGCCAAATACGCTGAAACGCGATTTGGCCTCATCATGCTGGGTGGTCTTGACATTACGCCAGTCAAGCTGGGCGCCATAAAGCGTGCGGCGATATTGCACGAATTCATTGTCGTCTATCTGCGTGCGGAAGTTGCCCCACACCACGTTGCTCTTGTCCCACTCTAGACGCAGATACAACCTGCCTTGTGTATCGGCATCGTTAATCGTGGTCGAGTCGTCGCCATACACTGGATAGTAGCGGTCAGGGTCAATTCGCCGGAACAAGGTTCGTGGATCACGCTCATCAAGATTGCCAAGGATGTCGTCAAGCTGTTCTTCACGACTATCCAACTGGCTGGTAAGCAAATATTTTCCGCGAATCTTAGCTTTCAAGTAATACGCAACACGACCTTCGATTAGCGTATCTTCAGCGTAGCGATCGTTCGCCGACAAAGGTTCTAGCGAACCCGACAAATCATTCTCAGCCGCAGTAAAGTCAGCAAGCGCTACCAAAAAGTGATGTTCACCGGTAACCGAAACCGGAATATCTTTGAGCCAGGTGGCGCCGTCCGCCGTTTGCACAGCAACTTGCGCCCAGGTGTCACCCACCGGCAATAAATACTCGGCCGCAAACTTACCTTCGGCGTCAATTGGCAACCACTGCCCATTGACTCGCAACGAATGGCCCACCGGAAAATCATACCCTTGCATCCTCACGCGCGCACCGTGCAGAACAATGTTCTGACGACGCAACTGTGAACGACCATAGGTGGCAAGCAGCAGGCGCTTCGCTTCGTGGTCCGGCACCCCTAGCTCATTGTGAATGGGAAAATCGGGGGAAGGCGATCGCTCCAGCTGCTTCTGATAGCGCGTTGCTGCTTCGGCCTCAGATTCTGCAAATTCATCGGCAGTAACCACACGCAGCAGGCCTTCCTGCGTCACGTCGCGTAGGCCGTCATGTGAGGTCGCCACTAGCTCGTAGGCAAACTGCGTGCCTGGCAACAGCGATTGGACCGCCGGTTGCCACTGAAACTGGATAGATGAGGTGAAGGCATCAGATTGCGCGATCGGCTGAACGGCGGCAACCGGTCGCAGACGATCACGATCTGAATCGCGATAGATGCGTAGTTCAAAGTTATCGATAAATCCCGCATAGTTGCTGTAGCCGACGAACACGAGTGTTGCCGGTTGCTGCTGTGCGGCCACGTACTTCGGACCGGCCACGATCAGCCGTGGCTGCATTGCCGCGGCGTCTTCGGTTGCCCAAACAACCCCGCCACCTGGCAAACCAATACGAAATCGCCCGTCCGTTGGATGCATCAGTGGCGCGTCGGGGTTGCTATCGCTCCAATCTGTCATCCCGCTTCGCGACACCAGCACGTCGTCTCTTACGCAATGTTGTATCGAGCAATCATCTGCATGCGCCGTAGTTATGAGAAAGCCGAGTAACACTTCAGCGACGCGCTTTGCGAATCCCAGTGACTGCTTTCCTAGCGACGCCTGGTCGTTGCTAGCCATAACGAAGACCTCCGTATTGCGCCACACCTTCATTGGCAACCGGTTGCGCAGAAGATGCATCAGCGCCTCGGCTCTGCGCGTAGCCAATGCGCGCTGCTTGGCGGTATCCGGCGTCAACAGCACCACGCGGCCGCCACCGAAGTGAACCAGGCTCTCTTCCAGTTCGTCTATCAGGAATCGGTACTCGCTGCGAATGCCGATACCATCGGTTGTGAAGAAGGCCGGCGTAAACTCAAACGTTTGAAGCTCGGGCACTGTTGCGCGTAGGCGTGGTCCGCGGACACCGAAGTCGAACTGATTGAGCAGGCCCTGAGTAATACGTTTAACGCGTGGGTTTTCGGTAGTGAATTCGCTACCGCGAGGCAACGTGGCCGGATCCACTTTGACGATGAAGTTTCGCCCACGCTCCATGAATCCGCCGTCAATTGCTGCAATGTGGTACCGCCCTTCAGAATCCGTTTCTACAACCAGTCCTTCGACTGTGGCAAGACGCACTCCTGCAATGCCGGGCTCTTGCAAGCCATGATTGGTGATTCTCACGTGCATTCGATCCGTCGGTTGCGGCCCACTAAGCTCATGAATCGATTCTTCGACCTGCTCATCGCGTTCATAGATAACGCCGATCTCAACTCTTCGATTGAACGCCATACCGTCGGCAGTCGCGTTGCTCGCCAACGGCTGCGTATCGCCTCGCCCGCTGATTTCAATAGCGGAATCCGGCAGCGCCAAAGCCTGCTGAATAAAATGGGCTACGCGACGAGCGCGACTCTCAGACAGTCCCTGATTGTCTGTATATATGGCCGCCGATCGCGCACTGAGCGCCTGATTGTCGGTATGCCCGACGAAGCTCAGACGGACATTGCGTTGTGATTGCAGCGAATCCAGCACCACCTTGAGTTGCTCAACATACGATGCCGGAATATCGTCTTGCCCAGAGGCAAAGCGCACCGGATCAACGACCGATTCCTCTACCACTGTTTCGGAACGCGTAATCCTTTTGGTCGTAGTATGCGGTGCGTCGAAAATGCGCTCGCGCTCGATCGAGAGTCGCTGTGCATTTCGACCATTGCTCACATCGCCGCGGTGCGTTTCGGTCACATCGCCATTACTTTGCAACGTCAACACGCTACCTTCACGTGAAGTCAGTGTTATCGGATCGTCGCTGTACGCGACCTCAAGAACGATCTGGTGACGATCGAGATTTTCACTTTCGCTGACGCGTCCGTCCAGATCACCGATGTCACGCGATGCGCCGAACGGACCTCCGCTCAACACCAGACCGGTGGCATCCGCGCGATCCTGCCAACCGTCACCATCATGATCGAGCCAGACCTTGCCAATGATGGTGGTCTCTTCAAAGTCCGGATCGGCGATCACTTCGATCGTCGCGGTGTCTTCGTTGCCGATTTCACCGCCGTTGAGTGTCGGTACCGCTGTATTGACGTAGTCACCTGCAGTGACACCGGCACCTACCCGCAAGATATATCGCAAGGTGCGTAGTTG
Source organism: Pseudomonadota bacterium (assembly GCA_039030375.1). Classification (GTDB taxonomy): domain Bacteria; phylum Pseudomonadota; class Gammaproteobacteria; order Steroidobacterales; family Woeseiaceae; genus UBA1847. Next base: position 31,442 of record JBCCEH010000011.1, read on the forward strand.
CCCAGGTGCCAGATCGATATCGTCGAACAGCAGCGGACGCGGTCCGGTCACCTGGAAACCATTGGACACACCATCCAAAGTCGCCGAATTTTCGACATAGCTAAAGCCCGGCGGCAATGTGTCGACGACCTCGATTCCGGGTATGGCGACTGGACTCAGATTCTCGATCGTAATGGTGTAGCTAACCAGACTACCTACCGACGTTGTCGGTTGCGCGACGCGCTTGGTGAGGCGCACGCTGTTAGTTTCCACACCCAGTGGGTCGAGCGGGATGTGATTGAAAACCACCATTGGGTCGTTGTCTTGCAGATCGAAGCCCGTGTAGTAGGTGGTCGCCTGACCGCCAACCGGCGCGTTAATACTGTCACCAACGCGTAGCGGATCACCCTGGCCGGTCGGGTCAAGGGTGCCGTCGCGCGGCGGAATCAAGTCGGACAAACCATCCTGGAATCCATCTGGTACATCGAACTCGATAAAAAAGCTGGCGCCCGAAGGGCACGCCGGATCGGCTCCAAGCACCACATCAAAACGATAAAAACCATCGTCAGCCGTGATCTGGTTCTGTTGCCCCGGCAGCAGGCACACATCCGGCAACGGGTTCCCGGCGGCATCAACCAATCGGGCTGTTACACCCGGCACGGTCTCGCGGCTCACAGCATCGTAGAAGACACCGCTCGGATCGATTGGCAGATTCTGATCCAACACCGTGGTATTCGGCGGCAAACTTATATCGTCGATGGTGCCGAAGGTCACCCCGGAATCGGGATGAATAAGGCGCACCGAATAGCCATCGCCAGGAATCAGGTCCGGCACCGTGTAGCTGCCGTCAGGTGCCACATTAACCGTGGCAACGACGTTCCCAGCCGCATCGGTAACCTCGATTATCCAACCTTCAAGCGGCATCTCGCCGGCATCGAAATTGTCGTCGGTGTTGCTGTCTAACCAGGCGCTACCCACCAACGTCGCTAATCCGAGCACTAGCCCAGCGTCGGTAACAACAGTGACACAACCGGCTGACGACAGTGTGTCGCTAAATGCTACGTCGTAAGTATCTTCAAAAGCGACGCTCAAAATCCCATCGTTGTTGGTGCCGGTCGTCGTGGCCTCAACGGTCGGCAACGAACCTTCGAACTCGCCACTAGCCGCAGCGGTTTCTGTCAGCACAACGATTTCCTGTTCGCCGCTGATTATGTTCGTTACAACTACGTTTACCGTCTCAATCAAGGCGTTGTCGCGATTGTCATCGGCGTCCGCAACACTGATGGTCAACACCTCGCCAGGCAGAATCTCTTCAATAATCGAGACAGTCGCATCGACACCGGTGATAAACGTTATCAGCGTTGCTTCGGCATTGTTGCTGGCATCACCATCACCGTCCGGGTCCGGGTCACCGCCGGACATCGATTGATCAATCAATACCGCACCGGATGGACTGGTGCCGCTAGCTTCAACTGTATTACTCAGAGGCGTCGCCACACATTGCCCACCTGCGTCAATATCGACGGTGACATCAAAGGTGAACAGCGCCGATCCGCCGGCCGGCAGAGACTGTCCGTCGGCAACCAGATTAGTATCGGTGACACCATCAAAAGTTGCGCGCACCGCGGCGATATCGCCACTTACCAAGAGATTTTCGACCGCGACCACCGTCGCCGGTGCGAAGTTGGTTGCCAGCGGCTCATCAATAGCGACATCGTTAATCACAACGTCACCGTCGTTCTCGACCAGCACCGTGACCGAAGTGGTAAATGTGTTATCGAAATTCGGTTGTGCATCGGTGGCCAGCTTGGCCACGCCAAGTGCCGGCGCTTCGCTAAATCCAACTGGTGTTGGCGACGTGTCGTCGCCCGGATCACCATTACCGTTACTATCCGGGTCAATCCCGTCTACCGAGGTATCCGAAGGCATCGCGCCGGACGGCGACGTGCCGGTTGCTATAACCGTGTTTTCATACGGACCTAAATCGGCACCCGGGATTACGGTGACAGTAACGTCGATGCTGGCGGTCTCGCCAACCGACAGCGTATTGCCGGCTGCCAGCAATCCGCGGTTAGCATCGCCATCGAAGACACCGGCGGCAACGGTGAGCGTCGGACTGGTTAAGGCGTCAACCGTAAAGCTAGCGCCGGCGAAGGTCACAACTAACGGCTCATCAATCTGCACATTGTTGAGTTGTACGTCACCGAAGTTCTCCACGATGATGCCGTAGGTCAAGGTGTAAGAGCCGTCGGCGTTGTTGGTCGGGCCGGCGGTTACCGCCTTGGCCACGCCAATCGCGGCAACCTCGTTAAAGGAGGTCGATGTGGGAATATTGTCGTTGCCCGGATCACCGTCATTGTCCGCATCCGGCTGCACGCCGTCGGTCGATGTGTCGCTAGGCATAGCGCCCGATGGCGACGTGCCAATCGCCGTCGCGGTATTGTCATACGGCCCCAGGTTGGCACCGGGGGTTACCGTGACTGTGAGATCAAGCGTGGCCGATGTGCCTACCGCCAGATTATTACCGGCCGTGAGCAGACTGGTGTTGGCAATGCCATCGAAAACGCCGGACGCAACCGACAAATCGGTACTGGTCAATGCGTCGACAATGAACGTCGCGCCGGCAAAGGTAGTAGCCAGCGGTTCATCAATTTGAACGTCGATCAGGTCGACATCGCCGGAGTTCTCAACGACGATGCGGTAGGTCAACGTATAGCTGCCATCGCCATTGTTGGTGGGACCGGCGACAACTGCCTTGGCGATGCCAATCTCGGCATCTTCACTGAAGGTTGTGGGTGTCGGGATCGAGTCGTTACCGGGATCACCATCGCCATTAGCATCCGGCGTTGCGCCATCGGTAGAATCATCACTCGGCATGGCGCCAGATGGCGCCGTGCCGCTCGCGGTGGCGGTATTGTCGTACGGACCGAGGTTCGCACCCGGCGTTACCGTGACGGTCAGTTGAACGGTACCGCTGTCACCGGCATTCAGCACGTTGCCTGCAACCAGCAGGCCCGGATTCGAATCGCCGTCGAAGACGCCAATAGCAACGGTGAAATCGACACTACTCAGCGCATCGACGTTATAGCTGGCACCGGCAAAAGTATTGGCCAGCGGTTCATCAATTTGAACATCGCTGAGGTTGACGTCACCGGAGTTCTCCACCGTAATTTCATAGGTCAGGGAATAAGTGCCGTCGCCATTATTGGTTGGACCGCTGATGATCGCCTTGGCCACACCGATTTCGGCATCCTCGGTAAAGGTCACTGAAGTCGGGCCCTGATCGTTATTCGGATTGCTGTCATTGTCCGCATCAGGGTCGGCGCCATCGACGGAATCGTCGGTGACGACCTGACTCGATGGCGAAGTACCGGTCGCAACGACTGTATTATCGTACGGACCAAGGTCAGCACCGGGTGTGATCGTGACAGTCAGTGAAATCGTACCCTGCGCACCGACCGCCAATGTATTCCCTGTGGCGAGTAGCTCACTATCCGAATCGCCGTTGAAGTCCGGCGTATTGACCGTGAAGTCGGAGCTGGTTAGCGAATCGACGGTAAACGCGGTCGCGTCTGCAAACGTGGTTGCGAGTGATTCGGTCACCGAGATATCACTGAGTAACACGTCACCTGCATTTTCAACAACCATAGAGTAGCTGAGCGAGTATGTATCGTCGCCGTTGTTAGTCGGTCCGGCGGTTACCGCTTTCGCAACGCCGATACGCGGTCCCTCGACAAATGAAACTGGCGTCGGATCACTGTCGTCCCCAGGCCCATTGACACCGTTCTCATCGGTTATCGCGGCATTGTCCGATACATCAGTCGCTGTGGTGCCACCGGGTGAGTCACCGCTGGCAGTTGCGGTATTGGCGTACGGACCAAGATCCGCACCAGGTTCAACTGTGACATCGAGAAATATCTCACCACTCGCACCAACCGCTAACGTATCGCTACCCGTGAGCAAACCGATATTCGGTGCGATGCCGGTAAAGCCGGGTGCACTGACGGTTAGTGTCGGGCTACTCAAAGCGTCAACTGTGAAGCTGATTGCGTCGGCATACACGGTCGCCAAGTCATCGTTGACTTGAGTATTGTTCAACGCAACGTCACCGGTGTTTTCGACCAGCAGTCGATATTGCAGCGAGTAGCTACCGTTGCCATTGTTGATTGGGCCACTAATCAGCTGCTTGGCAAGTCCGATTTCTGCGTTTTCGCTAAGCGTAACCGGTGTCGGTGTATTGTCATCGGCTGGGTCACCATTACCGTTGCTATCCGGCACGGCGCCGTCGGTCGATGTATCCGAAGGTGTTGCGCCGGAAGGTGCTGTGCCAGTCGCGGTCGCAACATTGTCAAATTGGCCAAGATTACTGCCCGGCGTGACCGTCAACGTGAGGTTAATCGTGCCACTCGCACCTGCATCTAAGGTACTGCCGGCGGCCAGCATACCCGGGTTGGTGTCGCCATCGAATACACCGGAAGCTACCGTGAAATCTGTACTGGTCAGCGAATCGATCGTAAACGTCGTGCCGGCAAACACGGTTGCCAGCGGCTCATCAACCTGCACATCATCCAGATCAACATCGCCCGAGTTCTCAACCACGAACTGATAAGTAAATGTGTAAGTACCGTCGCCATTATTGGTCGGTCCAGCGGTGACCTGCTTGGCGATACCGATCTCAGCATCCTCCGCAAGAGTTACGCGCGTGACATCGCTGTCGTCACCCGGATCGCTATTGCCGTTACCGTCGGGGGTTGCACCGTCATCCGACAAATCGGTCACCGTGTTGCCGCTGCGCACGCTGTCACCGCTCGCGGTCGCCTGGTTGTCGAAATCGCCGAGATTTGCGCCCGGCGTCACCGTTAGATCAATAACGACTGTGCCGGTTTCGCTGATATCCAAAGTCGAGTTTGTCGCATCCAGCAATCCTGTGTTTGGCGCTGTACCGGTGAAGCCGACGTTCTCTGTTAAGGTCGACGAGGTGCTGGTCACAGTGACGTCATCGACAGTGAAGGTGGCACCGGCGAAGGTCGTCGCCAGCGGCTCGTCTATTTGCACATTGTCGAGTGAGACATCACCTGAGTTTTCAATCACCAGCCTGTATTGCACGGTATATGTGCCATCACCATTGTTGGTCGGGCCTGCAGTAACCTGCTTGGCGAGGCCAATCTCTGGGGCTTCCGGGACCGATGTGATTGTCAGACTGTCTTCGGCGCGATAATCGTCCTGCGTCGATGTGTCAGTAATTGGATCATTACCGCTGCCAGTGGCCAACCCACTGCCGTCGCGGACGCCATCGGCACTCCCGCCGGTAACCTGACCGCGATACACCAGAGCGCAATCGGCATCCAACGTCGAACCAGGCAACACGCCGCTTTGCAGCGTCGCGTCGAAGGCGATTTCGACACTGGAAGATGCATCCAGCTGCAGCAAGCTGGCCGCGGTAAGTATGTCGTTATCAGCGCCACTGACTGCGAAGTCGGCCGCCGACACCGGCGTTGCGGAACTATTTAGAAAAGCGTTCCCGGTCGGCGTAACCGCCAGCGCGGTAATGTTCTCAAAACCGGCGGGTAGATCAATCTGCAATCCATCGCCCGCCGGCGCACCGGCCTGAAACGCGGTCGCCAACCCGTTGTTCGTCAATGTGTAAGTAATCGATACGGTTGGCGATGGGTTGGTTCGACTATCGACGGGATTAGGCGTCGCGTCGATACTACAGGCGAGTTGTGGCTCAATAATTTCAGCAAAAGCGGTGGTGGTAGTCCCTATGCTCGAACCATTAATAGATAAGTCAAACGTGTTGTCGAGGTCGGTGCCCTGCTGGTTGCCAATTTCGTTCACAACACGCGCATCGAACTCAAGCAGCACGAACTCACTATCGTCATCCATGTCGTCGTTCATCAGGTCGCCAAGAGCGAACACCGGGTCAGTTCCGGACACGAAAGGAGCGCCGGCAGCCGCAATTTCACAGTCGGGTTCGATACCGTCAACGGTCGTCTCATCGCCAATGAAAGACAGAGTTCCCGCGTTCAGACAGGTAATCGCCGGCGTCGGTGTAATACCGGCACCCTCGGCGACGAATGCCAGGCGCGCGGTCCCGGCAACATATTGCAATCCCGTCGGCAGCGTGTCGGTGATAGTAAAAGCGGGTGCCGATCCTTCCGGTAAAGTGACCTGCAATCGATAGCGCACTGTCTCGCCGATCGACACGACGCGAGGTGAAACCGCGGATGCGCCGTCGCCGACCTCACTGGTATGAGCCAAATCGGTGCTGTCGATGATTTTGCTGTTGACCGTCGCAGCAACATCAACATCGGCCGTATCGTCGGCGCTGAACGATTCCTGTGTGCCTTGCGACGAACCGGTGGTATTACCGGGGTCGCCGGTGCCAAGCAAACTGTCGTAGTCAACACTGGCGGTGTTCTCTATCAATGTTCCGGGCACCACACCAGCCTGCGCCTGAGCGCTGTACTGGATTTCACAGACCTCACCCAGTGGCAACGACTCAAACGTTATTGAAATACCGGCACCAAAAGGGTCACTGGTATCCACGACCGCACCGGCAGCCGTGCAGGTACCTCCGCCGGCAGGTGCAGCCGGGCCGCTAATAAAAGTGAAAGTATCGAGATTGCTACCATCAAGCGTGTCACTGAAGTCAATATCGAACGCATCCGCCAGTGAATCACCGGTGTGCTCAATCGTGACGGTGTAGGTGATTGTATCGCCTGCGTCGACCGTCGATGGCGACGCAACCTTTGTCACTTCGAGCTCCGGTTTTACTGACTGTACTTGTGCATTCGGCGACGTCTCTTCTGCCTGATCGCTAGTCACGCGGAGACGGTTGTTAAACGTGTCACCGCTCGTCCGGTTGGTCGTCGCGACGAGATTGAGCTCCAGAACAATGAACTCTGCATCCGCATCGATTTCTGTGTTATCTACATTGCCAAGGCTGAGCGTAACGTTGGTACCGTTATTGAACGTACCGCCTAGTACCGGCAGTGTGCAGGTAGGGGTTACGGCGGCCGAAGCACCGATTACATTGAGCGTGCCAGCGGTACAGTCAGACTGATCGAAACCGGTCGCAGTAATGTCGGTTCCGGTTGAGCTAACGAATGCAATCGTGCCGCTGCCATCGTCAAGAAACTGCAGGCCACTGGGGACCAGATCGACCAGATCGACATTGGTTTGAGAACCCTCCGGGAACTCCAACGACAACCGGAACCGGGCGACCTCGCCGGGCGCCAACGGGCGTGGCGTGGTTTCAGGCGTTGCACTTTCCGATGTTGCGACCACCGATTTCTGTGGCTGCGGTTGCGTTGCCGTCGTTACCGTTTCTTCGTCAGTCTGCGGCGCGAACGGGGTCGCGCCCGTCTGCGCGGCCCAGGTAGTACCGGCGGTGTTAGTAATACTTTGATTAGGTGTCACATCTAGATCAACAACACAGCTCACCGTCACGGTAACGGACGCGCCGCCGTCTAACGCACCCGTGTCCGGAGCGTCGAAGCTGGTAAACAGGAAGCCGTCTCCGTCAAAGGGACTGTCACCTCCTGCGCCTGCTCCGCCGCTGACTCCATCTAATGTGCAACTGTTGGTCCCCGCCGGTTCGGAGTCAGTCACGATGACGTCGTAGGCCTCAGCAATCGATTCGTTGGTGACCAAGATGTTCCAGGTTACGGTGTCGCCGGGTTCGTAGTTATTTGCGGCGCCGACAACGGACTTGTCGATGGTTAATGACGGTGAACGCACAGTGAACGTTGTGGATTGCAAATCGTCGGCAGTATCTGACACGGTATTGTCGGTACTCGCCTGGAACAAGTTCGACAGTGGCAGGTTATCGGCAGAAGGTTCATCCTCCACCTCAACGCTGACATCGATCTCAATTACCTGCGGTCCCGCCGTATCAACATTCGGCCAGCTAATAGTTAGAGAGTTGGCGCCGGCGTTCGCCGTAATACTGGTCGGGGTGAGACCCAGCGTATCGTTCGTTGTGCGTTCGATGTCGGTATTAGCTCCACCGAGATCGGTACTGGTACTAATGGTCGTTACGTCGAAAACCGGCAGCGGGAAGAAATCTTCAAAAACGATATCGTTGGCATCGCCTGACGGTATTTCCATCCGTAATCGGAATGTCACATCGTCTCCCGGCTGAACCACGCCCCCAACCGGCGAGATGACCGACTTCGAGATCGTCGTGCCTTGGATGGTAAACGATGCCCCAGACGTGTCGGTGCAGTTGGCCGCATTGCCGACCCCATCGATATCGAACTCGGCCGTCACAGAGTTGTTCAACGTGTCGCGCGATAACACTGCGTCGCCAGTCGCGTCGTAGTCTTGGTCGATGCTGGCGCTGTAGTTGACAGTGACCGTGCTGGCAGCCGGTATCGTGCCTAAGGCATCGGTCAGGAAAAATGTAACTGTCGTTTCGCCGGTACTTGGTGTATTCGGCGCAATCACGCGCAGCGCGCCCGTCAGATTTGTGCTGCCGCCAAAGTTCGCAACAGCATCGTCATTGAAAGTGACACCGTCAGGGAGTACGTCCGTTGCTTCGAGGCGCGAGATTCCCGGTACGAATTCGGACACTTGAAAAGTCAGTGTGTAGTCGCGGGTGCCGCCAGGCTGCACAGCACCGCTGGTACCCTTTTGCACCGCAAGATGTTTAGCTGTATTGATTGCGCCGGCACTAGAGCAGCTGGTCGCGTCCAGTGTGTCGGTGATATAGACGTCGAAGGCCGCGCAAATATCCTCGGTAACACCTATGGCGCCATCACCCGACGCGCAGGACAGATCGATCTGACCTCCCGGAGCCAAGGTTAGGTCGGCCGGCGTAGTCGTGGCTGTACAGCTCGTCCCGGTACCCGAGAAAGCAATGGGACCGACGAACTGAACGTTACTCGGCAAGGTGATAGGACTAACCCCGGCAAAATCGATTGGCGTAACCGTACGATCAGCGGCAATATTTGCGCATGCTTCGACCGGGAACGTCCAAGCGGGGCCAGGCGGTCGTTCACCTTCCGCTGTCATATCAGTCAGATCGTAACTGACGATGCGCGGCGTAAAGTCGAAATCAGATGCGGTGCCTGTTTGCGGACCGTTATCACCGGTCGCTGTATTACCTAATGAAAATGCCGGGGTAATGGCAATGGCGTCAGCGATTTGCACGTTCTCGATCGCGTTCGCATCAACATCGAGGCACAGCTCCATGCTTAAAGGCGGCGCTCCGGCCGTGACGCTGCCTATCGGATATTCGATAGTATAAAGTGCGGAGTTTTCCGGCCCTGTGACCGGCTCTCCCGTCACCGAGTCGGTGAGTTCATTTCCTGGTGCAGCCGGGAATACTCCCTCTGAATTGACGCTAACCGCGTTGCCGATGAAAGTCGCGCTAGCCAGCGTGAGGTCGGGGTCCAGAACGAGCCGGTAGTATGGCGAGAAGCCCGCTTCGCCGGGATCACTATTGGTGAAGTCCGCATCGAAGCAAAATTGTTCACCGATCAAATTCTCGGCCGGCGGTGTTGTCATTACGACCGGGGTACCCGCGTTCGCCACCGCCGACACCAACAACAAGACGAGTAAGAATATTCGGTTAGCTGGTCTTTCCGAAGGGTTATTCATTCGCTGATTTGCCTTAATCTACCACTGTGTATCGGCATTCGCCGTTGGACCTGTAGCTCAGGCTCATCAAGCTCCGCGACACCTGTTAAGAACCGTGCTGCATTATGATGAGTTTGGCGGCCTAACCCTAAAGCGCAAAAAAACTCAAGGACCGCCAGTCGTTTTAGGCGCAGGCGAGCGGTCGTTTCTACAGCCAAACACCTTGCCAAGCCGATATTTCAAACACAACCGACAGAATTGACAGTTAACAATTGTTCACAATTCAGATTATGCGCACCGCTATTTCGTGCATGCCTTCTCTCGACGTAGGCCGAGACCTCTCCAGTAACTGTGGCAGATCGGTTCACGCCCAAGCTTTTCTCGGGCGCCTCACTTTGTGCATAAATGCCTCTGCAACTACCGGTTGTGTGGCCGTATGAACGCATCAGATGTCGGCCGTCAAAAACCTATGTCCGTCGACTTCGTTCGAAACATAAGAACAGTCACAGAATGCCGCTATCCAAAATTATTGCGACTGACCGAGTTCGGCCCAGTAACAACGACGAACTAGTTACAAGCGTCCCATTTCACACTTTGGTCTGATGCTTTATATGCATCGTTGGCAAAGCGCTTGGCTTAGTGATGTAGGGTGGCGCGAATGCTGCCGCACAAGCCTATTACTGGGACGAAAACTTGGCCAATAGTAGTACCAACCAAAGAAAAGGCGCTCCGATGGAGGGCCTCTTCGTTTTTGGCGCGCCCGGAAGGATTGATTCGGATCTCCCTAAGGTCGATCCTCACCCCTTCGGGGAGCACTCACTTCGTTCGTGCGTCCAAAACGCTAGCGCGTTTTGTCGAACCAGCAGCGCTTCGCGCTGCATAGGTTCGATCCTTTCGGGCGAAAAACGAAAAAGGCCCTCCGATGGAGGGCCTCTTCGTTTTTGGCGCGCCCGGAAGGATTCGAACCTCCGACCGCCTGGTTCGTAGCCAGGCGACCGATTCTCGACTCTTTCAGTTCTTTCAATTCGTTAGTGACTGAAGTTGTCCCAAAGGTTTGGCCGTCAGCAGCATTAAGTCTTTGAATTTGATGCCACCTGTTTGTAGGAATGGGACAAATGCCATTGGCTTTTGCGCGAGAGTCGAGAAGAAGCGCGATTTCGGTGGCGACTATATTAACGTCACTGACGTATCCGATACGCCGCCACAATCGACTTGACGACGTCATCCGTGCTCGCCACGTGATTTGCGATCATGCGGAAGTTCGTTAGTGCCGCCAAATAGCCATCCCACTCGGGAAGCTGTGCAGCCGCGGTTCCGTCCGTAACTACGAGAACCTCAAAGCCTTGTTCGACCAATTCACGCATATGGGACTCTGTGCAAAGATTGGCGGACATACCAGCCAACACTACTTTGCTGATCCCCGCTTTGCGAAGTTGGAGAACCAAGTCGTTGGTCTCTGGGCCGTACATTTTGTGCGGACTGGTAACAACGGTCTTGCCGTCATTGATGTAGCGCTTGTACTGCGGTAACCAATCTGCGCCCGAACCCTCGAAGCCCTCGAGTGACAGCGCATCTTTTCGATCAAACATGCCAATGGAATGCATTAGTGTTTCCAGGGCACCTTCGGCCTTCCACCGATGGTCGTGAGGATAGTAGTAGTGAGGTGAAATAAATACAGGCATATCCACGGACTTTGCTACCGCGAACAGCGCATCGATGTTCTCGACCGTGTCGTTTTCCTTCACGCTCTTACCGACAACGCCCCAGGTAACGCCATCCGGGCTGAGGAAATCGTTCTGTGGATCGGTCACAACCAAGGCTGTCGAGCCTGGAACAATGTCCATACCGGGGTCTGGTAGTTGAGCTTGAGCAGTCATCGCGACTACGATCAAGCCCACCGCGGCTATCGAGGTCATCAGCGGTTTAATTTTGTGTTTCTTGAACTTCATTTTTGTCTCCGAGAATTCGAGTAGCGATAGGCGATCAGATAGCGACTTATCGAATCGGCCTACCGGATTTGCGCAGGGTGGGAAGGCCGCGTCTCCTACCCGGCGAGACTTAAGCCAATACCAAATAGCACCGCGGCGAGAATTGCTGCACCGGTTCGACGTGAATTCAATGCCGTCCAGCGATCCAGATAGTGGTCCCATACTTCGGTGGCATCTGCGTTACCTGCATCAACAGCAGCGAGTTCGTCATTCAGCGGCACATTGCCAAAGGCCGTAACCAACCAGGTTCCACCGATGTAGCACACGGCACCTCCCAACAAATACGGCGAGTGGGCTGACGTCCAAGTCGCGATTGAAACAATCGCTAATACCAGACAGACGGCAGCGGTGCCCATGAACACCCCGAGGAACCATCGGTTCAGAACCGTCACGTTGATCGTCTGCATCGCCAATACGCCTTCTGAAGAAGGCACCCTTTCGAGCGCCTTCATGACGAAGTTTGAAAACGCGAAGAAGATTCCTCCGATCAATGCCGTGCCAACGATCGCGGTGATGGTTGCAACAATCGTTAGAGAACTCATGCTGCCACCTCGCTGTCGCCAGACTGCCAGACCCCACGCGCGGCGATTCGCTCGGCGAAAGCAGCGAAATCAGCCGGCTCACGCCCCAGGGCACGTTGAACTCCGTCTGTGAGGTACGCGTTTCGACCATCCAGTACTGAATCGAACAAGTAATTCAGTAACCACGCGATGTTTTCGGGAATACCGGATTCTGCAATGCCCTGTGCGAAAGCATCTGCAGGAATACGGACGAATTCCACGTCGCGACTTGTAGCGTCGGAAATCTCCTTAGCCAGTTCTGAGAATGTTAGTAGGCGCGGTCCGGTGACTTCGTACGTCTTATACGCATGTCCCGACTCTGTTAGCGCGGCGACGGCAACGTCCGCGAGGTCGTTGACGTCCATAAACGGCTCCGGTACGTCGGCGGCGGGCAGCGCAATTGTGCCGCTGAGCACCATCTGCAAGAACTCACCTTCGGAGAAGTTCTGCATAAACCAACTGGATCTGACGATCGTCCATTCGACGCCGCTGGCTTGGACGATTTTTTCGCAGGCCTGTGCTTCCGCCTCTCCGCGCCCCGACAACAACACCAACCGCGTGACACCGTTCGAGACGGCTTTGTTAACGAATAGCTGAATTGAGTCAGTAGCTCCCGGAACGGCAAGATCGGGAGCGTAGGAAATGTAGACAGAACGGACACCATCGAGTACCGCATCCCAGTCTTCGGGTTTGGCCCAATCAAATGCTGGCCTACCAGACCTAGATCCTGCTCGTGTCGGAATTCCGCGTGCCTCAAGGCGTTGGACGATACGGCGCCCTGTTTTTCCTGATGCACCCAGTACCAGGGTTAATTGGCTCGGGTCTTCATTTACTTCGTTAAGATTCTTCATGAATTACTCCTTCAAACGTTTGTGATAGGCGCGACAGGCTCAGTAGACGCCTAGGATTGCCTTCGTGGCTGCTCACACAGCCATCGCGCAGTGAGTCGTTTCAACAAGGGCATGATCACGTATGTCATTAGCACCACAATCACAGCCACCGCCACACTAACGGCGAGTACGCGTGGACCGGTTATGCTTTCCGTCAGTACAGGCGGTACGAAGTAAACGGGAGCCAGCAGGCCGACGAACGTCAAGAGAGCCAGCTTGTATCTTTTCGGTCGACCGCAAGGTCGGATGGTTTCTCGGTTACGGATAAGCATTGAGTTCTTTGCGTGTTTCATTTTGGTGACTCACTCTACGAATTGAACGCCAAGTCCGAGTGACTTACGCTGCCGCGCTTTCGCGGACTTGATTGACCAGAATTGACCAGTCCATTCCAAGCGCGGTGTAGACCTCGGGTGCCTTTGGCGACGCGTTGTCACCGAGAATTTCGATCATCAGGCTGGATGCGTCCGCAACGACTACACCGCTTTGTACTAGCCTGACGATGCCGGTATCCCGCTTTGTGATATCAAATGTTCCGCAGGCATCGACCGCGACATAAGCCTCAAAACCTTCTCTGACCGCACGCATTGAGGGAAACGCCGCACAAACTTCTAAGGAAAGTCCAGCAAAGATGAGTTTCTTACGGCCGGTCGCCCGGATCGCAGCTTCTACTCGCGGATCGTCCCAAGCGTTCACCGTTGTGCGATCGATAAAGCTCTGCTCGGGGAGCGCGGCTTGCAGTTCGGGGATAGCCGGACCCCAAAGCGTCTTCGACGAAGTGGTCGTCGTCACGATAGGAAGGTCGAGCGCCCGCGCTGCTTTGGCCAAGCCCGCGATGTTGTGCTTGAGCTCAGCAATGGAATAGTCGCGGATACCGGTCATGAGACCGACCTGGTTATCCACAAAAACAACCGCGGCATTGCTGGCAGTGAGTGGTTCGGGATTGTGTGCGGTGGTAGTCATTTTGTTCTCCTTAATCAGATGTTCTAGCGCTGTTTGTAAGGGCGGCCAACACAGTCAGTCGATCGACCCGAATTGACCTTCGTCGAAGGCTTGTTTGATCGCTTCGATCTCGTCCGTCGAACTCATTACAAAGGGGCCTTGTTGGACGTACGGTTCTTTCACTGCTTGACCGTTGAGCAAAGCGAATTGAGCGTGAGGATGGCCAGCAGCGGAAACGCGCACCGCAATTGATTCGCCACTCTCGGAATTGTTGATTGCAACGGCCTGTCCCTGGCGGAGTCGGGTTTGGTTCGCCGAAACAGCTACGTCAATATCGCCATGTATCGCGTGGAGCCAGGCATTCTGTCCGGAATCGATTTCGTGCTCGAAGCTTCCATCGGGGGCAAGCTGGCCATCAAGAACGGTCATCGGCAATCCGGGTGATCGAGTGCCTACAACGCCATTTGATTCGCCCAATGCTACGCGGACGCTATGCTGACTGTTGCGAATCACGGGCATATCGTGCCGGCGAACTAGCAACGAACAGGAATCTACGTAGCGGCACTTTTGCGGGACATTGACGAATACCTGCAGGCCATGAATTCGTGAGCCCTGTCGTGGCGACTCATTGTGTAGTGCGCCGCGGCCGGCCTTGAGCCAATAAAGATCACCTGGCATAAGATCGAAGTCGTTGCCGAGCGAATCGCGGTTATGGAAACGTCCTTCGCTGTCTTCAAAGATCAGCGAAACCGCTGACAGTCCAGCATGCGGATGTGTGCCGAAGGTGTCCTCGGTCATCACGTAGTGATCAACCATCACCAAAGGGTCCATGGCCGGCCCTATGTCTTGTGCCCGAAAGCTCTGAGCAGAAAACCCGTTCCTGATCGTGATCGAGGCGCCACCAACCGGCTCCGTAATGCTCCAGTTACTGCCAATCTCGCTTGTGCCAGATGAATTCGTTGCCATGGTCACGCCGTGCCTCTTTGTGCAATAAAATTGTTAAGTTGAGTTTACTCACGGAACAATAAGTGGCAGAAGACCCAAAATTTGAAATCTCTATTGCATAAATGGAACAATAGTTACCCGTACCCCTCCTAATTGGAGCACGCGAATGCAACCACCTGATCTAAACGACTACTTCTACTTTGTGCATGTGATCGAGAAAAAGGGGTTCTCAGCGGCATCTGAGGCGCTGGGCTTACCTAAGTCCCGTTTGAGTCGGCACATTCGGCAGCTTGAAGAACGAATGGGTGCACGACTGATCCAGCGGACAACAAGACAGTTCAATGTCACGGAGCTCGGAGAGACGTTCTACGCCCATGCTCGTGCGGTCGTCGATGAAATGGACAAAGCAGAGAATGCTGTGCGGCGAAAGAAGAATCGCCTTTCGGGCAACGTCACAATCAGCTGCTCTGTTGGGGTGGCCCAGTTCGCGATGAAGGAACTTGTTTCGCGATTTTTGGCGGAGAATCCACTGGTAACCGTCTCTCAACAAGTAACAAATCAAAACATCGACTTGGTAGCCTCAGGCGTTGATCTAGCAATTCGTGGACATTCAGGGCCGCTACCGGATTCATCGCTCATTGAACGACCTCTGGCCGAGGTGGAGTGGCAACTGTTCGCGGCTCATGACTATGAGGATCAACACGGGACATTGCTGGATCCGTCCGATATTGAGAACCATCAGACACTCGCACTCGGCTGGCAGTCGCCTGTTGGCACATGGAACCTGGTCAACGACGTTGGCAAGAAGGTCGCCATTGAATTTTCGCCCAGGCTCAAGAGCGACGACATGTCCACGCTAAAGAACGCGGCAGTGAACGGCGCGGGAATAGTGGCCTTGCCCGCCTACACTTGCCGGGAAGAGCTAGACCAAGGGCAATTGCGTCGGGTCCTAACGAACTGGCACGCCGGTGCTCCTCAACTCAGTTTGGTTGCTCCAAGTCGTAAAGGCCAGCCGCAAGCCGTTGTTGCGATGCAAGAGTTCTTACTCGCTGAGTTTGCTAGCGTGGTAGCCACGCCAGTAGTGGCACACGCACACAGCTAGGTCGGGGCGAGAATCACCAAAAGTAGGTGCTGGACCTCTTCCCCATGATTTTCAATTCTGCATGTGCGATGCACGCGCTCATTGTGACGCCATAACACATATGTAGGGGCAACAGATGCTCTTCGCGCGGATGACAATAACGTGCACTTGGAGCGCGCTCCCAATCAATCAGACGCTGGGACCTTGTTGACTCGTCAATGTCCGACGATGTACAGGTTTCGATTAACCAGCTTTCGAACTCTTCATTTCCATCATCGAATTCGTCTGCTTTACCGCCCATGAGCACCTTTAAGTTATGAAAGGAGAACCCGGAGCCCAGCACAAGAATGTTGTCTCGAGAAAGGTCGGAAAGCGCCGTTCCAATCTGAATATGTTTTTCAGGGTCCAGGCTCGACAGTAACGATAATTGTACGCAGGGTATGTCAGCTTCGGGGTACATCAGAAGAAGCGGAATATACATTCCGTGATCAAACCCTCTTTCGTTATCCAACCGGGCCTCGATGCCCTTTCCTGCTAACGAGTCAGCGAGCCTCTTGGCAAGCTCAGGGTGCCCTGGTGCCGGATACTCGAGCGAGTATGAGTCCGGAGGAAAGCCATAGTAATCGTAAATGATTGGCGGATTCGTGTGAGCGGTGATTGTCACCTCGGATTCTTCCCAGTGCGCACTCACCACGACGATCGCCGACGGTTTTTGGATTTCCGACGCAATACGGCCAAGGTGCTCAACCATCTCGTGGTGACCCGGATCACCCAGCACGGGCAATGGCCCTCCGCCGTGAGAAACGAAAATTGCAGCAGGTTGCGGCGGCGCTTTTGTGTTTGTCATGTGTAACTTGAGGTGTTTTGTGATTACTAGCCGATTGTCGGTTGCCGATAAAATGAAGGGACCTAGCCCTCATAGTTTATTTGGCGGCTAATCGACGTCAAGACCACCAGTTACAATACCGATCAGTATTCTACGTTCATCGCTTAGACACTTACGATCTGCAACCGCAAGCAACTCAGCGTTGATGCGATTTGATAGCTCACGCCTAGCCTTGAGGTAAGTCTGGAGGTTTATCAGATCCGAGATGTCCACACCGATCCTGGCGAATCGAGGCTGCATTCTTGAGCGGCCCTCCTTCGTCCATCTTAGAGAGCCGTCTAGCGACACGATGAAACCGTCCAGCCGCGCCATCGCCTGAATGTGCTTGGCCAGAAACGAATTTTCTTTGCCGCCAATCATGCTTGGCACCCACGGCAATCATCGACACTCGTTACAGAAACGAAACGCCAGAACCAGGTAAGCGCCCAGAAAGCGAACGCCGCCACTTCCGGCAATAGGGCCAGGAATCCGGCCGTATACACAAGCACACGAGACCAAAATCTAGTTTTTTCCCGGGGAAATTTAGAGGCCCATGTATCTGCGGCAAGCGTTGCGTAAGAACAGGTCATCAAGCAGGCCATCCAAATAACTTGCGCAACCGGTTTCATCGGTTGTTTGTAGGTATTCGAGTAAAGCTCAGGAAACGGCTCTGGCATCAGAATTTGCTCGGCATGAAATGGCAACACAAACAACACAACGACGACCAACAGCGCCGTTGACCCGATCAACAGAAACCAACCTCGTGCATTGAGACAGTCAGCGCTCCCCCGCGTGCCGCCTGGACATTGGGCGTTCAGGAACCCACGGAATACGAAACTGGCGCCCACAACCGCAACCAAAAATCCGAGCCTAGGAAAATCGCCGTGCTGATAGTCCATCGCATACATTACGGCGATGCAGCCGAATGCCACTAGCCAATCTTTCATGCCAGCGGGACCAAGTTGCCGAGTTTGAGTATTGAGTGTCGTCACTGATTTCTACCTCGTTTTCTAAGAAATGACGATATAGAAATAGCAGCGATCGGAGATTCGACAACACGCGAGCGTGCTCTGCAGTGGCAGCTATGAGAATCGGGGGCAGGTTCGGCAATTTCGGGGGTAGCACCTACCTCAAAAATGTCGCATGCGACGAAAACGATATAGGTGCTACCAACGCTTGTGGGTAGCAGCTATATCAAAACTGTCGCAATGACTGAAGACGCCATGCCTGCCAACGATGTTTGAGGGTGGAGCCTATATCAAAAAAAACCCGAAGCGCCGAAAACGATATAGCCTCCACCAACGCTTGTAGGTGGAGCCTATAACAAAAAAGACGGATTCAACGAAAGTGATACGGGTGGCACCAAGGCTTCCAGATGGCGGCACCGCGAAGCCGCACCAGGCCCAGTAACTCCCCGGAGGGTGGCAGCTATGACAAAAACGTCGCATGCGTAAAAAATGTCATAGGTACCACCAACGCTTGTAGGTGGTACCTATGACAAAAATTACGCGCGAGACGAAAACGTCATATTTGCCACCAACGCCCGGGGAGGGACCTGTAGCGTTTACTACCATTGCGACAAAAGTGCCCTAGGTGGCACCTACAAGCGTTGGTGTCACCTAGGGCAGAAACTACGCAGGTGCGAATGAACTGACGACGATCTCGAAGCACAGGCCGCTCCGCGGGTCGCTTGTCAGAACCGCGATCCGGGTAACGATAGGTCATCGAATCATCGGAGCCCGCCTATGAACTGCCCTACCTGCAAAAGTCCCAACACCAAGACCTGTGCCGCTGCCTACGAACAAGGCAGCCGCTGGGGGCGCTATCAGACGCTCAGTGAGCTTGCCCTACGCTGCGCGCCACCGGAGAAGCGAAGCCCGATTGGAACATTTGGAGGGCTAGCGCTCTTCGCCTATATCTTCGGTTCACTGGCGTTCTTCGCCGGTCACTTGCTGAGGCAATCTGAACCCGATGTCAGCACTCTCACAACATTATCCGAAGAGCTGAACGGTCCGTTCGCCGACCCCATCGCTATCGGATTCTGGGCGCTGACTGCCGTGCTCGCATCTCTCGCTGTGCCTAGAATCTTCTACAACATCAGACATTACAGGGACGAGTACAAACAATGGCAATCGAAGTGGGTGTGCCTTCGTTGCGGGAGTCTGTTTGCTGGGCCGTCAGTTGAATCATTGTGATGATCAACCGTTGAATGTATGTCATATACATTTGATTTTGTTTGACTTTTCGTTTTTCGTGGCGTTTACTGAATGCAACTCGACGATCGTCGATACCCAGAGCGCGAGAGGCGCCGCCCCGAATTCCGATTCGGCACCCTGGCAGACATCTACTGCCACAGAAAATCAAACAACACTCAATCTATTTTTGTTTCTGATCGTCGTCCATAAAGAGTTTGGTGGCGATCAACGCAGGAGAAAACAATGGAAATGCAGCATGGAAATTTCTTGACCGGGCCTGCGCTATTTCAATTGTCTGGGTTTAAGCAAGCATCCAAGCAAGCGAAATGGTGTCGGGAAAACGGCATTGACTACTTAGTCAGAGCCAACGGAAGTTTGGTCGTTTCGGTTACTCACATTGAACAACGAATGGGTGCCACTGGCCGATCGCCAACGACTAAGAATCTGAAACCCAACTTCTCGAGTTTCGAATGAGCCCGAAACCGAGAAATACCGAAAACCGCCACCTACCCGCCAGGTGGCGGTTCAAACACGGGGCCTACTACTTCCGCGTCCCTGCTAACGCGAAACACCTGTGGGATGGCAAGACGGAATTCAGACTGGGCAGCACGATTCAGGAGGCTTATCGCGAATACGCGAATCGAGTTGAGATGTTTATCGACGCAGAGACCGTGGCTCAGCTGCTCGATCGATACGTTGTTGAGATTGTTCCGGGCAAAGCGGCCAAAACTCAGCAATCGAATCAAACCTCGATTCGTCGTCTGCGACCGGTATTCGGTGATATGCCGATTTCGGCAGTTAAACCGAAGCACGCCTATCAGTACATGGACAAGGTAACGAAAAGCAGTGGGGCTGCGTCAGCGAATCGAGACTTTGAGGTACTGTCTCACGCAATGAGCTGCGCTGTACGCTGGGGGTTGATCGACCGAAACATTCTCAAAGGTCAGGTAAGAAAAAACCGTATTCCGCGCCGAGAGCGGTATGTCGAGGACTGGGAAATTAATGAGGCGCTAAAGATCGCCAGTCCGATCCTTCGAGCGTACATCGTACTCAAGCTCTTAACGGGCCTCAGGCGCGGTGATCTTCTACGATTAAGAGTAGATGACCTAGAAGAAGACGGAATTCATGTTCGAACGTCCAAAACAGGTAAGCGATTGATTATTAGCTGGACAGAGGAGCTAACCAGCGCCATAGAGGCGGCCCTAGCCTCGCGGCCGAAGGACATCGTCCCGTGGCTGTTCTGCACACGAAATGGCGATTGCTACGTTAAGGCAGATGGATCAGCCAACGCATTCGATTCACTCTGGCAGCGGTTTGTGCGGAATGTGGTTTCCAAGACTTCGGTCAAGGAGAGATTTCAGGAAAAAGATCTACGGAAGAAGACCGCGAGCGATATGTCTTTG
Organism: Pseudomonadota bacterium; assembly: GCA_039030375.1. Lineage (GTDB taxonomy): Bacteria > Pseudomonadota > Gammaproteobacteria > Steroidobacterales > Woeseiaceae > UBA1847. Next base: position 51,872 of record JBCCEH010000011.1, read on the forward strand.
GAGGCCGCTAGCAAGCTGCTTGGTCATACGTCAAAAACCACAACCCGCCGCCACTATGCGCTGAAGGGCCAATTGGTCGAACCTCATTCCATTCGCCGATGAATTAATCCCAACTATCTCCTAATAGTTGCGAACCCATACTTGCTTTCGAGTTGTTATTACTAGCGATAAACTCAATTAAGTGCGTCTCGGTGGCGTGCGGGCTACCGTTGTAGGCGCCGAGAAACGCCGACACAATAAACAAAGATCCGACAAACACGTCCTGAGCATCGAAGTGGTACGACGCACTAATCGACCCCAACGTCGGTCCAGACAAGATTGCCGCGACGCCCGCAATCAGTAGTGCGATAAGCCCGACCAACCCGCGAATGGTGTGGTAGCTGAAGGCTTGGGTCACGCCGTTTGAGCCAACTCGCATTGAATCTCCCCTTTGCGGATCAATCAGCAAGATCCGACAGTGCGGCCAGCAGCGGAAATCGACGTTCGAGGAGGTCTTGCTGCCGCGAAACAATGGCGGTCTGGATGGCGCCCCCTCACTGGCGTGGTCGTAAGGATAGTGCTTTCTCGGGCTCTCTATGCAACCCACAGCCCGACGTTAGCCTACGGCATATGTGGTCCGAATTAACCTATCTCCGTGATTTTCGCGTATTTTTACGGGTGATTCGCATAGTCTGTCGGCCGAAATCCCGAAACGCGAAAAAAATTTTTTTCGCTTTCCGGTTTCGTCGGTATGCAGCGATTGACTCGGAAATAGGCCATCAGAGACCCATTTCGCTCGCGTTGTTAACGCCGTTGGGAGCAGGTGTCAGGGGGTCACTTTTCTAACCCTGCCAGGAGCAATACGATGATGACAATGCAGGCAATTCGAGATGATGCGCACCGACGTGCCAGGACACGCATGGCGACCTCCCCTGTGGATCGCACAGGAGTTCAACGCTTTTGTTCAAGATGATTGACAGGCTTGCGGGCGTTGAACCGGTCTTTGGCGACGCGGTATCGGTTACGTCGAGGATGCGGAATTGCCTGTAACTCCACCGCCGTTGCGTAAACGAACAGTCGACGGGTCGCTCTACACAAGACCAGCCAACATCGAGCAACAGCTCGGCACGACGTTGGACTGGTCGTTCGCAGACGTGTTGCAACGCGCGGCCGTGACGGATACCCGCGACGCCGATTACCTCGCGTCCGAGATCGTGATGCACCACCTGCGAAGGACCCGAGACGATGCCGATGACTTACGCTTCAGCGCACTGTATCCGATAGTGGAGGCGCGTTTTCTCAAAGGGTTTCCCAGCAGCCACACCTATTCGGATGGCCAATGGATAGAAGACGATCAACTTCAAAGGATGCGTGATGATCAACTGGACGCATTTGTAAATCTGTTACTCCTCGATCGGCAGAGCTACGAAGAGCGCTTGGATTTTTATGAGGTCATGTTCGAGCTGACAGTCAAGCGACGACGAAATGACGCATTCAAGGCGTACTACCGACGCAAAAAAACCGCGGACACAGTCGATGTGTACGAAGAATCGGCGCACTCCCCTGAGATCGAGGCCGCCATGGCAGAGATTCAGACCCTATTTCAATCGCAGGATGAATCCGTTTTCCGGTTTGAGCTTCGGCGTGCGATTGACTTACTCCCCGACAACGAAAGGCAGGTGATCGATATGTGGCTAATAGGCATTCCCGCTGAGGGCAAAGACTCTAGCGATGATTCGATATCAAAACTACTGAAGTGCGACCCCAGAACAGTTCGAAATCGACGCAATAGAGCAATCGAGCGCTTACGAAAGACGCTCGGTATTGGAGAGTCCTTGTGACCGAACAGCCCAGCGCTGACGCTGTGATTGAGGCGTTTTGTATGGAACCAACACAGTCCACCGCTGAGCTTCGACAATACATCGAGAAATACCCGCAATATGCCGAGGATCTGCTGGATGTATTTCATGACCTCGAGCTGTCCAAGTTATCGGTCAATCGCGCTGACTCAGACGCCGTGCAGGCACCCCTTCTGGACGTCCATCAGGCGTCGACCTTTGTCGCCGAGGCGCTGTCCGGCGATCGTTTGCGTACCCTGGCCAGCAATCAGGGGTTGCCGCGCGACTTTTTTGTTGGTTTTCGCGACGCACGTATTCGCTTGGGATCCGTACCGGCGGCCTTGGTATCGGTGTTATCCGACGTGATGGGCGTGAGGCTTCGGGATTTTGTTGTACACCTTCAATCGCCTGAAAAAGAAATGGTTACAGCATTTCGTTCAGAGCAAAAGCCGGAGGCACCTCGTCTGTTAGAGTACGACGCGTTTGTCTCAGCACTCGAACTCACACAAGCAGAAGCGACGCGGCTGCAGGAACTGGTGTCTGGCCGTGGATCCGATTGAAGCAGCCCGTCAACGCGGTGCCCAATTGCACGATGCGCTCGTCGCGAAAGGTGGAGATCCCCGCGAACCCTATCGCTTCGCGTTGGCCGAAGCGACACGACGAGACATCGAAGTGCGCGCCTATGCGCCGGATAGTCCGCTACTTCAAGGCGGCTGTGCGCTGTTTGATCCCGACGCAGGGGTGATTCGACATCAAAAGAACGGCAGTCCGTTTATGGATGCGTTTCTGGTGGCGCATGAAATAGGACACGATGAGTTCGATACGCATGAAACAGCGGAGCCAACGATGGACGTTGATCCCGCCCGATCGGCGGACCCGGCCGCTGTTGGTAGCGAACGGGTCGTCGACTACAGCGGTAAGGCCCGCCAAGAAGTACAGATGGACCTCTTCGCACGCGAGTTTCTCATCCCGCGTCCTGTCGTACAGCGTTGGCACATCGATGAAAAGATGACCGCCGCTGCAATCGCGGAGCGGCTTGATGCACCTTACGATTTGGTTGCGGTTCAGCTATTCGATTCATTGTTGCTGCCGCCAGTCACGCCGCCGGACGAGTCACCGTCGGTCGTCAAATCTTTGAACGACGAACAACGCGAAGCTGCAAGCCACCGCGGCGGACCCTTTCTACTGCGCGCCGGACCCGGGACCGGAAAGACCCAAACGCTCGTCGGTCGACTGGGTTGTCTGCGCGACGACGGTGTCGATCCGGCCGAGTTGTTGGTATTGACCTTTTCAAACAAAGCCGCAGCGGAAATGGCGGATCGTGCCCTATCGCTCTGGCCCGAAGCGGCTGGCGCGGCCTGGATTGGGACGTTTCACGCATTCGGGCTGGACCTGATCCGCCGGTTTAATGAACCGCTCAATTTGCCAGCGGATCCTCGTCTGCTCGACACAACGGAAGCTATTGCCTTGCTCGAAGATGAGTACGCGCATCTGGAGTTGGTCCATTTCCGCGAACTGTGGGACCCGACCGACCACTTGCGGAACATTCTTGCGGCCATTTCACGCGCGAAGGACGAGGTTGTTGACGCAGATCAATATCAATCGCTCGGTGAAGCGATGCGCGAGCGTGCGTCCTCAGCCGACGAAATTGAGGCCGCGGAACGTTGCCTTGAGGTTGCTCGCGTCTATCAGGCCTACGAACAGATCAAATCGTCGCGTGGGTTTGTTGACTTCGGAGATCTCGTCTCGTTACCGGTTCAACTGCTGGAAGGCAATGATGCGGTTAAGCGACCATTGTCGGAACGCTACAAACATATCCTCGTCGATGAATACCAAGACGTGAATCGCGCCAGTGTGCGACTACTTCAGGCGCTGACTCCGCAGGGTAAGAATTTGTGGATCGTTGGCGATACCAAACAGTCGATTTATCGATTCAGAGGGGCCTCGTCCTACAACCTTCAGCGATTCGCCACTGAGGATTTCCCAGGCGCTCAGAGTTTAGCGCTGCGCGAAAACTATCGATCGACCCAAGCCGTTTGCGATACGTTCACTCGGTTCGCGCGCACTGGAATGCGAGTCGCTGAACCAGACTTCGAAGCCAAAGCGGTGAACAAAGTTGACGGACCGGCAACCGAGTTCGTGGCTGTTGGGGCGAAGGATGACGAAGTCGCTGAGCTTGCGACCCGGATTCAACAAGCTGACGTACCTTATCGGGACCAAGCCGTTCTCTGTAAGGCCAATGATCGACTGTCTCAGATTGCTCGAGGCCTCGAGCGCAGCGGCATACCCGTGTTGTTCTTGGGTCCTCTGTTTGACCGCCCCGAAGTCAAACAGGTTCTTGCGTTGCTCTCCCTGCTCGTCGATCGACGTGCCATGGGCATAGCATGCATCGCCAACCTGCCGATGTTCAAAATGAGCGCCGCCGATGTCGCCGTCTGCGCCGAGGCGTTGGCGGACGCACGCGATCTGGAACTCGAAACCTGGCGCAGTCGTTTGTTGGAACTTCCCAGCCTGTCTGACGAAGGCCGCGACGGCCTACGGAAGCTTGACCGGGCGCTTGCCGGGCTCTCAGCTACGTCCACGCCGTGGCGCGGAATGGCTCGAGTCTTTCTCGACAATACGGCGTGGGGCGCTTCGATGTGGCAAGAGGCCCAGTCGGGGCGCCCGCTGCCGGCAATTGCGCTCTGGCAGCTGCAGAATTACCTCAGAACCTTGCCCGCGGAGGGTGCCGGCTACCCCATCGCCCGCCTGCTCGATCACATTCGCCGTTTGGTTCTGCTGTCGGACGAACGCGATCTGCGTGATCTGCCAGCCGCCGCGCAGTCGTTGGATGGCGTGCGCATGATGACGATGCATGGCGCGAAGGGTCTCGAATTCCCGTGGGTGCATCTACCCAGCTTGACCAGCGGCTCGCTGCCGCTTTCAGCGAAAATGCAACAAGGGCTCACACCCCCAGACGGCATGATTGTTGGCGCACCCTTCGCCGGAGACGAAGCCCGCGTGGCCGGGCATGAGGAAGAACAGGAATGTCTGTTCTTTGTCGCCTTGTCTCGAGCAGAATCACGACTGTTTCTGTATTCACCAACACGGAAAAGCAACGGTCATCGGCAAAAATGGTCGCCATTCATCGATCGCATCGACGGAGTCGTAAACTCGGTGGCTCCACTGGGCAGTTCGGAGGAGCGTCACGATACCGAACGTGCGGTGGAGATCGACCTGCTCTCGCCAATCGAATTCAGTCCTTCGCAGTTGGCACTCTACGATCGATGTGCGCGGCGTTTTTTCTATACGCACGTGCTCAAACTGGGCGGTCGTCGCACCGAGACGGCCTTTATGAAAATGCACAACGTCGTCCAGGACACGATCCATGACCTCCTGCATCACGACACTCATCTACCGGATTCCGCCGATGTCGATCGTTTGTTCGACGAACGTTGGCAAGCGCGCGGGCCAACCGATCATGGTTACGCGGACATCTATCGCCGCTCAGCGCGACGTATGGTCCAGTACCTCGCAGACCTGCGGGCCGGAGAAACCCCACATCCTGTTGAACCGCTGACTCTAGGGTTGGGCGACGCGCAGGTGGTCGTTACGCCCGATGAAAACACGACGACTGCTGAGGGTCGCAAGGTGATTCGGCGCATCCGCACTGGGCGCCAGACAAAAAGTCAGCTTGACTCACTGGATGCAGCCGTGTTCCAGATGGCCGCTAAGAGCTTTGGTGAAGTCGAGTTCGTCTATCTGACGGACCAACGTCGTAGTGCGATCGCGATGTCGGACACAAAGCTTCGCAATCGAGAAAAAAAGCTGCTCGACGCCATCACGGCTATTCGAGCGGGCCAATTTCCTGCCAACCCAGACTCGCCGCAGCGTACCTGTCCTCGCTGCCCGTATTTCTTTATTTGCTCCCCGCTTCCAACAGGCAAACTCACCGCGAAGCTGTAGTCCTTTCCGGTTTCGTCGACGTCAAGCGATTGACTGTACGAAAGCAAGGCGATGTGCCTTGTTCGAAACCGAAAAGAGGACTAACCCCATGTCTGTTGACGCTCTAGAACACAATGTAGACGACCTTGCTGAGGCCGTTCGAGAAAACCGGCCGTTACGGCCTGGCACCTACCGCGTGCTGTTAGGCGATGATTCGTTGCAGTTTGAACCCATCGTGCTCAACGACCCGATCGTGCTTGGCCGCCAACTCATCGAAGCGGCGGAGGCAAAGCCTGTCGATGAGCACGCTGCCCTCGCCTGGCTTGCGAGCGGCGACTTCGAAGATATCCGACTTGATGAGCCCTTCGACCTTCGCGCCCGCGGAGCGGAACGCGTGCTTGTGGTTCGATCCGACCGGAGCTTCCGCTTCAAGATTGACGAAAACGATCTAGAATGGCCCTTTGCGTGCATCTCAGGCGCGGCCCTTAAGCGACTGGCAGCGTTACCGCCAAACTACAACCTCTGGCAGGAAGTTGCCGGCGGACATGACATCAAGATTGGTGACAAAGACCTGATACGCCTGGACGCGCCCGGGGTTGAACGGTTCATCTCGCTGATTGACCAGACGACGGAAGGTATGGCGGGGCTGCCCGAGGAGGACAGGGCCTATCTTTCGCGCGCCGGAACCGGATTTGAAGTGCTTAGCCAGGGCGGGCAGACCGGCGTCGTGCTGAGTGAGATGCCGCTGCCGCCGGGAAAATTCAACGCCGAAGTCGTCGACGTCTTGTTCCTGTTGCCCACCGGCTATCCCGATGCCGCACCGGACATGTTCTACACCGCGCCGCGCCTCACGTTCGCGACTAACGGCGCGCTGCCCAAGGCAACCAATGTGCAACACCAGTTTGCCAATCGCACGTGGCAACGCTGGTCACGGCACAACACATCCTGGCGTGCTGGTATTGATGGCCTTAGAACCATGGTCGCTCGAGCGACCACCGCGTTTGCGGAGGCCCGATGATGAACAAAGCGCTAGATCTGGTTTTGCTAGCGCCTCACGAAGAGACCCTGCGCGGCCTCCTGGATTTCTCCGAAATGCGGGAGCGCGCAGGTTATCTACTGTGCGGTGTCAGTGACATTGAAGCAGACCCGTGGACGGGGTTAGCGCGCCGTCGCTTTGTGTCCCACATGCTTCGGCCCTTAACCATTGACGAAGTTGATTCCGCATCCAGCCAGCACATTACCTGGCAGACGGACGGCTACATGCGCCTCATTAACGAAGCGGTTGACGGCAATTGGGTGCCCGGCATTGTGCATACGCATCCTTCGGGCGTGGCGCGGTTTTCACCGCAGGATGATCGCAATGAAGCAGAGCTCGCTCGCACGGCCTTCCTAAAGGGTGCCAACGGGCTGCTTAGCATCGTTATCGCCGGCAACGGTGAGCTCGCGGTCCGATGGTGGCACTCACCGACGAAGTTTCATGCCGTTCCGCGAATCCTTTTCAGCGGGCCGCGACTGGGTCTGATTACACCCGACAACGGGTCGGCGGATTTCCTCGACCGGCAGGGCCGACTATTTGGGCGAGATGCATCCAACCGCATCACTCAGTTCCGCTGTGGCATTGCCGGTGGTGGTGCGACCGGCAGCGCCGTTCTTCCGCAGTTGATGCGCCTTGGGGTACGCAAGGCTGTTGTGACCGAGAAGGATCACGTTGACCTCACGAATTTGAATCGCTTGCACGGGGCTTCTCGTTCCGATGCCTCAGCCGGCTTGCCGAAGTTGACTGTTCATGAGCGGCTGGTGCGTGATGCGGACCTTGGGATGGAACTGGTTCCGATCGATGCATGGGCTGGCGACCCGGAAACATGGGATGCCTTCAAGTCGTGCGATATCATTTTTTGCTGCACAGATGATCACGCCGGACGTGTGTTTCTCAATCGCTTCGCACGCTACTACGGCATACCGGTGATTGATGTCGGGCTCGCGATGCAGCGTCGCAACAATGGTCGGTTTGATCTGTTTTCGCGAGTATCCACCTTAGTGCCGGGGCATGCGTGTCTGCTCTGCGGGGACTTTGTTGACCCAAGGCGTGCGGCCGAGGAATCACTTCGACGGGAGAAGCCAGAGGAATTCACTCGATTAAAGGCGGAAGCGTATGTGCTCGGTGAAGGCGATCCGTCACCGGCTGTGGTGAGTTTCACCACCGAGGCCGCCTGCATGGCGATCAACGAATGGCTTGCCGGTGTCACTGGCTTTTCCGACGATGAATGCATGCGGGCGACCCGTGTGCGGCGCTTTCATGCCCGCGACGAACGCTTCCCTCGCATCGCCTCAAGAGACAACTGTCCAACTTGCCGGTCGCCCAGGACGTTAGGACGCGCCGACGTTCAACCGTTTCTGGATCGTGTCTCGGGATGAAGCGCGTAATTTTTCACTGGCTGAGGCGCACCGGACTGCTTCGCGGTAACGTTGAGGTGATTCGCTCTAGCACGATGCCAACGGATCTTGAGGTGCCCGACTCAACACTCGTCATCGTTCATGACGGCGGCTTGGACAAGTGGGCCTGTTTGCGGTGCCCTGGCGGTTGCCGTCAGGTGATCCCGCTGTCGCTAAACCCGAATCAGCTGCCCAGGTGGTCGGTTTCTGTGGACTTTTGGGATCGGCCGAGTGTTCGTCCGTCGGTGCACATGACCAACACCTGCTCGTGCCACTTCTGGGTGACGAAGGGTGAGATCCAATGGTGCAAGCGCGCCGATCGCAGCACCATCAATTGCAGTGTGGACTTCTGGGCGTAGGGTCACCGGCTATCCCATTGTCGTCGAATGACGTCTACGCGAGCGTTGGCATTCCTCGGAGACGCAGTCGCGGGTCGGGTGTTCGTACTTGTTGCTGCAACCGGCCACCCGTGGGGTGAGTTTGCGACGGCGTGACTGACTGGATATTGAATATAATGTCTTATATAATGAACAAATAAGCCTTTAATTGCTCATAATATAAGACATATCGATGCGAACACCCGCCAACGATACCTTGCCGCGAGCGGCCAAACAAGCGCTGAAAAAACTCGGCGAGGATATCGCCGTGGCGCGAAAAAAGCGCCACATTTCGACCGTCTCGATGGCCGAGCGGGCGTTCATCAGCCGCGGAACACTTTACAAGGTCGAGAAAGGCGATCCCTCCGTGTCGATGGGGATCTACGCCACCGTACTCGCGATCTTGGGATTGGAGGATGGACTGGGCAGCGCGGCCGATCGACGAGGAGATGACCTGGGTCTCGACATCGATGAAGAGCGGCTGCCGAAAACGGTGCAACCTCGCAAACGATCCCGATCATGACGGACACGCTCGAAATCTATGTCGACCACGACGGCGACACGTGCCTTGTCGGCCGCTGTCGCTACGTCGCCAAGCGACGCGGCCAAAGCTCCGTTTTTGAATACGACGACAGCTGGCTATCCCGAGATACCGCATTCGCCATTGATCCCGCCAATCTGTCACTCTCGCCGGACCCCTACTACACCCGATCTGACGCCTCGGCGTTGCCCGGCGCTTTGCGCGATACGGCCCCCGATCGCTGGGGTCAGCAGCTCATTAGGCGTGCAATTCGCAAAGCCGGCGAGAATCGCTCTTTATCGGAGATCGACTACCTACTTGCCATTACTGATCACACGCGCATAGGCGCCCTGCGCTATAAGCGCGAAGGTGAATCCAACTTCGATCACGATATCGGTGAGTACCAAGTACCGCCACTGATTCGCTTACCGGCATTGGTGAATGCGGCGGATGCGGTGCAACGCAACACCGAATCGGCAGAAGACTTGAAGCTGCTGTTGAACGAAGGATCACCGCTCGGTGGCGCACGCCCAAAATCGGCAGTTATCGACGAAGACGGCTCATTGGCGATCGCCAAGTTTCCCAAGGCGGACGATGATCGCAGCGTGCCGCACGGCGAAGTCCTGGCAATGATCTTGGCGGACGCGGCCGGCGTCAATACGGCACGCGCGCGGTTGGTCGACGTCGCAGGTCGACCGGTGGCGCTGGTCTCACGATTCGATCGCGCCGGCGACGCGCGCATTCCCTTTCTTTCCGCCATGAGCTTGTTGGACCTCAATGACGGCGACGTCGCCACGTACACCGATATCGCCGAAGTTATTCGGATGTACTGCGGCGAACCGACAGCAGATCTCCATGAACTTTGGCGGCGGGTGGTGTTTGGCATTCTGATTGGCAACCTGGATGACCACTTGCGCAATCACGGCTTTCTCTTTGATTCGGTACGATACGCTTGGCGCCTGTCACCTGCATACGATCTAAATCCGGTGCCGCTGGCAGAGAAAGCACGCGAACTGACCACCTGGGTTTCGGAGGAAGGTCCGGACGCCGATGTCGAATTGGCGATGAACGCCGCGGAGTATTTCGCACTGAAACCCAAAGAAGCAAGCGGAATTGTCGACGAGGTTAGAGACGCGGTGTCGCGTTGGCAAAGAACCGCGAGCCGCATTGGCATGTCAGCATCCGACATCGCAGTTTACGACACCGCTATTCGTCGGTAGTGAAAAGCGCGCGACAGACGCTCGAGTGCTCTTAGGCACTATTCTTAACTAGCGAGAAGCAAAGTTATCGATTCTAGTGAGAATGCTACTTATCATTGACGCTGGTGCTGACCGCGCCTTCTCATTGAGTTTTGAGGCTCAGAACGGATCAATACTTGCTAATGGCGAGTTCCGCCATACTCCCAATACCAGCCGCTCAAGCGGCCGCTTTCGGCGTATAATGGAGTTCTGCTAATGACCCTAAGCGGACGATCACGTTTGTCCTTTGTGGTGGGCGGTCGTATTTGGAAGCGGAAGGTGTATCAATTCGAAATCACTTATTTGACCTGGCCCTCTGGCTTTACAAGTGGCCGAAGCTATCTAAATACGCTCGCTTTGATATTCGACAAGGTCTATCTTCCGACGCCGTTTTTCTTAGATCACGAAGAAACGCCACAGCTTTGGAGTTTTGATGAGCTAGTAAATGAACTTCCATATAAGGTGTCCGCGGAAGATCGTGCATTAGGACGAATAAATCGATTGGAGGCCGCAGTCCGCCGAGCAAACGTCGAATATGATTTCAAAACGTGGCGAGAGCAGGTACGACCGCTATTTGATTTGAATGTAATCGACTATATTCCAACCTCTATACGATCCGCTTCAGATCTTCCACTCGGGTTTGAAGCTGCGGTCAAAAACGACATTGTCGACAACGGTATGTCTCGCCTTCGAATTACAGGCTGCACCATATCAGATCTGTATGAGGGGCGATTCGCCGAGGCAATTGCGCTCCGGTTCGGTAAGACTAATGGGGCCAAGGTTCCTCGATCCCCAAAACATGCTTTGGGTGAGTCGTTCCAGACTGAATCCCTAGCTGGCTTGCTTGGGAACTCGCTGTTCCAACTTGTGGTTCCGCAGATCAACCATGCTCATCCTGAGGAAGTTCTCATGTTGCGAGAAGAGCTCAAAGATGACCGAGCAGGATTCTTGGATACATTGGTTTCGTTGGTGAACTTACTGGAAAGTAGACTGGGGGCCGATGGCTCGTTGCCAGCCGGCGTAGAGGCCAACGAGGTGCTCAAGAGGGAGCTGCTCAAACAATCAAACACTATCGAGGAACGTGTAAAGAAGGTAGGTAAGCAAAAGCGCATGGGATTTATGAAGATCCCTATTGAGTTATCGAAAATCGACGTTCCAATAACTGCGCCAAAATTCTGGGGCGAGTTAGCCGGCGTACTGTTTGGGTTCGATGAGAGGCGGGCGGCTGACTCGATGGATGGGTTTTACTCGTTCGTTCATAAGGTGAAGAGTAGTGTGGTGTCAAGATGATTTTCGCTATTGGCCGACAATCAATGAGGAGCTAGAGTCAGTTGCTTCATCGTTCGTTCTGGAGACGAGTTAGTGGTAAGAACTGCCCTTCAGTCTACAGATTTAGGAATTATTGTCTGTCCCACAGCTTCATCTTCTCAAAGGACCCAACTGGTTTATGCGAGGTAACGAAGCGGCAAGTTACCTTTCGCTAAACGGGTCGCAATAGCCCGTCCCGAACCAAAGTGGTCACCAGTTCCAATTGTTCTTGTTCCGCCAGACCTGGAACATCGCACACACGAAAAGGCTGGTTTGATTGAATCACAAAGTTCATGCCCTCTCTAAATTCATCCGACGATGCAACAAGCGACTGTGAGAATTGAATACCGGGGGTGTCACCAACATCTACTTGGCGGACATATAGATCCGGTCGACGTTCGACCACGCTTTTTAGTGTGAGGCTTTCAAGGGAATTCAGTGACGAAAACATTTGGCCATCGCCGGCACTCCGTCCAAGACGTACAACGTTGTCCTCAATCGCGAGCACAGAGTCTTCTACTGATCCATGAGTTGCTAAATTGCAAACTAACCGTTGATAGATTTCCGTAAGTAATTCAAGATCTACGGGTTTCTGTAAAAATCCGATCGGTAGTGCCTCCCTATACTCTGGACGATCTCGACAGATATTCTCTAGGGCAGTGGCAACGAGATCTCGGCCGGTAGCGGCGTGAATGCCGAAAGTTAGGTGAAGTGATGCACAATCGATGGTCTCGGCCTCGTGAATCCAACCACGTGGAACATAGAGTAAGTCACCGGGAACTAGTTTAATGACTACGGATGGACTCAGATCTTTGCGGCGAAAAGGGTCTCCGTCAATCATCTCATTTAACGGACACTTGCTGTCTTCGCCATATATGTGCCATAACTTTTCCCCTTCAATCTGCAAAACTAAAACGTCATGCGTGTCATAGTGCGGATTGAATCCTTGGGTAGTAGCAGGAGTTAAGTATGCGTTGGCTTGGACTCTGAAACTAAGTTCGCGTTGAATAGCTTGTATCGTACTTGCTACTTTTGGACTGTAGTCCTCAACACTGTTTACGATGATTGTTTGGCCGTCGGCGTAGTGGCGCCGAATTTCATCCATGTTAAGGCGGCCGTTAGCCATAATTGGTATGTCCCGATTCTTGGCCTCTTTGGTCGATGTAATTCGGATTGCTGGAGGCTTCGGCTGGCAGTATTCCAACAAAAACTCCATATTTTCGAATCCGAACAATTTGCCGTAGTAGTCGCCTCTGTCCGTCGCCAGTAATCCGGGTCTTACTTGCCACCAATCTGATGCAAACTCGTCGATTGAGATAGGATCAAGCAACCACTGTAGATCGTACATCGGAACTCAGGTACCAAACTTTTTTTGGATCTCCTTATTAGGATACCCATTCTTGGTAAGAAGATCGCAAACGCCTGAATAAAAGACTTTGTATGACTCACAATAAATTGACGGATTATTGAACCCGCTTTCACTGCGGAACCGATTCTCAAGGTCACCGCCCCTGCACGCATTTCGCCATCGACATTTCTGACAGGCATCCGGTATTCTGCTGTTCTGTTCTTCAATATACGAATATATGGGATCGGATAGAACTTGCCTGACAGTGCTATCGAATATCGAATACGTCGGCGCATTTTCGTACCAATCCAAAGCTGGAATGTAGGAGTCGTCTACGCTGACGGAACCATCACTACCAACGATCAACACTTGTACGTCTTTTCTACGCCGTCTTACTGGTCCTGGTTCGAAGCCTACCTGAAAATGCCTTAGAGTTTCGTCGATAAATCGAATACGAATATCTGGATTGTCTTCCTCGAGCCAAGCGTAAAAAATCTCCAACAATCTTTGCCCTACTTTTCCGGCGTCGTTACTCTCACGAAATTGAGTATCGTCGCCGTTTCGGTCGGGCAGTAGAAACTGCAGTTGCTCAATGCCTAAATCTCTCAAGAAACGATATGCAGAATAGTAATTGACATCTGGGTCAAGCACGCTAATGCTCGATGGTAGTTCCGATTTGTTCTGGAATGCTGACTCGACCAATCGATTTATTGTTTCGACTACCGAGTCGAAAGTAGACCTACCCCGGTGATCCAGCCGATATCTATCATTGTCTTCGCGCATGCCGTCGATACTTACGCCAACGGAAACATTATGACGTTGCAACGCAGCCGCCCAGGCGTCGCAATAGACTGTTCCATTTGTTTGAATTGAAAGTGATAGGTCCACAACGTTAGACAGCTTACTTTCAAACGCTTCACACATTTTTGAAAAAATGGCAGGACGGAGGAGCATAGGTTCTCCTCCGTGAAAGCTTACTGACACTCGTGGGATACCTAGCTCTCTGCACCCGTTTGCAAGCCAGCTTGCCAATTCTTCGGCGATTGTTAGATTGGCGCGGGCGGGGCGCGATAGAGCTGTCGTTTCTCCCATGTTGAAGTAGTAGCAATACGTACAATTGATATTGCAACGCTCAACTACTTTGAAGACGACTTGTATGCATTCCAGGGAATTCGGTTCCGCCGGACTCCAGTCTTGAGTAGCACTCACAACTGTGGTTTTCGCGAATAGCGAAGATTATTCAATTCTAAGAGATTGCTATTGCTAGCGAGATCTCTCTTTTTCAATCCGTTGCGCGAGATTTATCAGATCGGTGGGCTCTATGTTAATCAATGCCGCATCCAGTCCTGTGCTTGCAGATTGGTTGTAGCCTCCTCCTCCGCCTTGATCGTGATTTCCTCCACCGCTTTGGTTGTATTCACCGCCATTCTGGTCGTAATCGCCACCCTCGGTTGCAAGAGGGTTAAGAACGTTGAGTCGAGCTGGATCTACCAATCCATCGATAATCGCATTCCCTATGATCTTTCGGTGCTCCATGGACATGCTCCGCACACCCCGAGCCTTGGAACGTTTCTCATTATCAGACATTACAGATCTCCTTTGTGTTTGTTGTTTTTGGTCTATTTATCCTTTATGAATATATGCCTGTCAGATGTATTATGCAAAATGTCGAAAAAGCGCCAAGTACTTAAATCACTTTCTCTAGGGAAATCATTGGGTAGTCACGGACTATTAATGCATAAAATTATCAGCCACGTGGGTGCTCTACTTTTGCTCAAATGGGGTTAATTCCTCAAACCCTTCCAGAATGTCACGAGTAGGACCTTTTTCCATTTGCTCGAAAACGAATTCGTCGAATTGAGTCACGGTGATTCGGCATTCGACCAGCGCGTCGAGAAACACAAGAATTCGAAAGAATCGGAGACGACTTTAAGAAAAGAGATTGCTGGTGGTGGAGCATTGACAGAACACAGGTTCGAAGAACTTGAAATAAAGTTGGTGGAAATCATAGCGTCACTCGGACTATCAGAAGAACAACGCAAGGACGTTCTCGCGGTACTAGACGACTCAGACTTCCAAGACATTCTCCTGGCGATAGATGGTGATGGTGAACTGAAGGCTCTAGGCTACGATGGCTGTAATGAGTTGAACAAGCGACTGTTGTTTCACACGATGAAGAACATAATTTATATGCCGTTCCCGAAATACAAGCACTTCGTCTACTGGCTAGGTTCGAAAAGCTACGTACTTGCCGAAGACAGGGTGTTCGCAAGCAAAGAGCTCTATGATTCCGCGCAGAGAGCAATGGAACAAAAGAAACGGAAGCGCACTGGAATTCAAGTTGCCCAGATTGACGCAAACTCATTCTTTGAAAAGACCGCACCGTATCGATGAGTCGCAAGGAGCGAGCTGAGTGCAGTTGGAAGCTTCAAGAATATACGCTCAAAGGGCAGGCGAAGCAGAATGAACGGAATCGGGCTTTTTACCCCGGGTGTGTGCGCTAATACACTATGACTCCTCGTAGATGACTGTTAGATCAGAAAAAAACCGGAGTCATCAAGCAGCTCCTAATTCGCGATTCTTGGCAGTAATGCCACTGCTTCTCTATGCCGTGGCTTGTCAGCATCAGCCCGGGGTTAAGACACTTCCTACCGAGTTTCAGAACGACAGGATTTACCTTCTCCCAACGACACGAGACGGCCAAGTGGTTAAGTTCATCACCGACACGGGCGGCGGCTGGAATGCAATCAAGCGAAGTGTCGCGGAAAAACTAGATCCGGCCCTTCTCGAGAGCGCTGACACAATGCCATTTCCACACTTTGCCGATAGTCAGAGCATTCCGAACAATTCGATATTCAGAAACGGAAACCTCGTTCTTGTGGGTGACCATGAGCTAGACGAATACGTTGACGGCTTTCTCGGAGGTCGATGGTTTGGAGATAAAGTGTGGGAATTTGACTATTTCCAAGAGACACTGGCTCAACTGAACGAATACCGGGCACGGCTAAACGACAGTTGCGAAGATGTTCATTTGGGGTTTCAAGTTAATTCCCAAGGCGCACGAACCATGCACTTCCCGCGAATGCCCATCAAGATTGGGTCGCAGACTATCGATGTCTTACTTGATACCGGAGCGAAGGCACAGCTCACGGAGCGTGGCGCAGGGTATTTTGGCCTAGCGAGCGGGAGTTCCGTCGGCACAAGTTTCATTAGTGAGTCGATTTTCGAAGAACTTAGGGCGCAGCATCCAGACTGGCACGTCGTTCAGGGAGCCGAGTCAGTGCAGCAGGGTCAGACATTCGCGATGATTGAGGTCCCGATGGTTACAGTTGCGAAGCACTCCGTTGGCCCTGTCTGGTTTACTATCAGACCTGATACGGCTTTTGTCGAATACATGTCGTCTATGATGGATCAACCTGTCTATGGAGCGCTAGGAGGCTCAGGGCTAAAGTATTTTCGTCTAATTCTCGACTACCCAAGCGCAACAGCGGTTTTTTGCATCGATTAAGAATCAGCAGAATTTAAGTGTAAGTCCAGGCGCGATTTTGCATCTACCCCTCTCGGCTTCGCGGAGAAGACTACTGGTCAACCGAGAAAAACCAAACAAGCTAAATCGTGATGTGCCCTCGCGTGGATTGCGTGTAAGCAAACCACTCGTAGTTCGATCAACAAGAGGGCTTGTCTTGCTCTGTACTCAGCAAACCTCCATTGACTTGACTTGCTTGCGCCCACGTTAGGCCCAGAGGATCTGTGTAATCAAGGACCGTTTGTCGACGCAAATGGCGGCTCACTCCAACCGCTGCTCCTGCATTGCGATCGTCCGAAGCTCTTCCGTGAGATCGCTGAATCGAGCTTCATCCTCTGTCGATAGCTGCTGTGTTCCGATATAAGACTGAGTCTTATCAAGCAACAACTGGGATTGATCCGGCGTTAGGATTGGTCGAATTTTCTGGAGCTGAATAAGGCTGTCCATAGTTGCCTCAAACAAAGCAGGGTCGACACCCTCTTGTTCGGTAATTTCTGGTCCGTAGCTAATAAACCCCACGTCATATGTGCTCAGTGTTCTAGCAGCTTCAACGCGAAGAACTGTTGGCGCGTCAGCATTGAGGAAGTACGCATCTCGGATCGTAGACTGATAGTCCGGATTAGAACCCAAGTAGGCGACCGCCGTTTGCTGAGCTTCCAACTCCCCGTTACCTACAAATCCTTGTAGATACTTTTCGCCAACTCCGTCGCTTGCCAACGTGTACAGATTTGCTGCTTCAACCTCTGAATATAAACCGCTCGCGGCGCCTTCTGAAATTATCTGTAAACTCTGCTCGTCAGATAAGCTTGCCAGAAAACTAGCAGATTCAACCCTGACGGTATCGCGCTCATCGGCAACGGCGTTTCGAAGCGCCGCCTTAGATGCATCGTGTTTCTCAAACATATAACGGAGCCGAGGTGACGCGCCACTCATGTCATGAGGCATGTGATGGTCACTCATTATGAGATTGCCTTGCAAGACTTGAATTGCCTCCAATGCCAATCGTTCATTCTCATCCGAAACATAGCTCCTCGCGGTAATTTCTGCCGCCAATGGATACTCGACCTCCAATGTAACCAGAGCATCAATTCGTCGTTCGACATCTTCATCATCAAGTGCGATCGTCTCACGTAGTTCTTCAATGCGACTTAGGTTATCGCTGTAAAACTGAACTACGTTTGGATCCGGATGCGACAGTATTTCCGCATCCAACTCCGCACTTGAACTTTGGGAACATGCCATCAAGGTAAAAAGTACTGTCAGCCCGAAGATGCTTTTCATTTCATTGCACCTCACCAAAGTAATTAATGTGGTCGTAGCAAAATCCTGTGCTATCGGTTGAATTTAGCATGCCAAGATAGTCAATCATACTTGCCGGTGTCGGGTCCCCAACCGGTGCGAACCCCGACGGCGAGGGCAAAAATGCGAAGCCGGAGCTAGGCCAGTTATCCTGCGAGTCATTGGGCGTCGAACTCCCGTCGTCCTGGCTCCATGGCCACATAACGTCCTGCGCATAAGAGCTCTTGCGAAATGGCGTGGAAGACCCTCCCGACCCTGGATATGCTCCTTGAGCTGAATATGCTGAAACCTCACTCTTATTAAACTTACCGAGTTTGGCCTGCCATTCTGCCCAGGCGCGGTCAACATTAGCATGAAGTAAGAAGAACAAAGGATCTCTTGGCGAAGCTCCAGACCCTAGCCACCCACGAACAGAGTCGTGTGCGTAGTTATGGTGTCGCCGCTCGAGCTGCGAATTGATACCGTTTGCCGGGACGGACCCCCCATACTCGTTTGCACCACTCCCATCCATAATCAGGTGTAACAACTGGAATCTACTTGGTGGATAGACGTTTTGTAGCCTTGTAGACGAATCACGTAGTCGCGTGAGAGTCCCTCCGCTCGTCATACGCCATCCCAACATCGGGTTGGTTTGCGAAAATTGCACGATGGTACCGAAGGGTGATGTGCTGCCGGCGACCGTTCCCATGAAATCAGGCGTGAATATGTTGGAATTGTCTTCATCAAATCGCCAGTAAGGTATGGTTACCGTCGGATCGATTTGCTGAAGCTCGCGTTCTAGCGATAGAAGGAACGCCCGGTGCCAAGCAAGAAACAATGGCCAGCCCATATGGCCTTGGTGAATTCCAATCTCGAATGCCACACGGTGGGCGTTCGCGTACTTTTCGTAGCTTTCGGTAGGGATAGCGCTTTGATGCCCATTGAGAGATGCCAGCGCATTGAGAAGATTACTTTTCTCTACTTGACTTAAATTGTTTGCGTTTTTGCGGACCCGCACCATCACAGGCAACAATCCCAACTCGCTGCCCGACGTCGCTTCTGCAACTCGAATAGAAACATCTTTGCTGCCATCAGATGCTTTCGAACCGCTCACGAAGAGCTCCACCCAACCCCCGTTTGCAGGTAACTCAATGTTGATCTGATCGTTGGGAGAATAAGTATTAGATGTCAGTGATGTGGCCGACTGAGCCGAAAACTGCAACCTTCCATTTCCGCTAACTGTGCCACTAACAGATACTGTCTTGTCAGAGGACTGAGTTTGAGCTAATCGCACGCGCGCCTTGACGGGTGACCAGCATAAGAAATCGTCTTCTGCACTCGCAGTGTTGTGCAATTCGATTTCAACCGCAGTCTGGGCTAGTGCAGCCTGCCCAACGAAAGTAGTGAGCAGCATGCAGGATAAGAACTGGACTACTCTAATGAGCTGCTTATTACGAATGGCTCTCCGACCATCATCTTGTTTTTTTTGAAACTCCATCGGTATTGCCTCGTTCAGAGCGAATATTTATCTCTACCCATAGATTGCTGACTCTAGAATCAGTCATTCTCTCGAATATGTGAGTGTCAGCGTGTTCGTTAGTGATTCCTTGTCCTCACTTCCTAAACTTATCTTTGCTGGAACAGAATCCCACTCCTTGCCTATCGAAAGCTTTCCGTCTTTCGTGACCGAGAGCGCAAGTACCACCTTGAAACCAGACAAAGCAAGAGGGGGTTTGAACGCGTTGCCTTGGTTGTCTACTACTTCCAGTGTCCCAGCTTTGACAGCTGAAGTAATCAGCTCAGACAGATTACCGGACAAGGCTTTGACTTGTTCGGAAGCCTCCCTGTCCTTTAGATCGCTCGGTGCCTCAACGCCACCGTATTCTTGTTCTCGGACACGTGGCTTCAGTTCAAGTGTCACAGTGCTAGCCGAAGAACGCGCACGGCTGCCGCCAAACTCAACAACAAAGAGAGAAACACCGCCACTTCCCTTTTGGCTCTCCTCAATTTTGAGCGTTAGCTCCGCCGTCTTAAGTTTCGGCAATGTCGCAGCTTGGCGGGCATCACAAAACCGTTTCTTGTCCTTTCGGACTGCGAGACATTGAGTAGCATCTTGGCACCATCCGGTTACTAAATCGCTACTCGGACTAGCGCACTGCTCCGCATAGAGGCTTCCGCTCGCCAGACCTTCGCAGAACAAGACATCCACCGGCGAACAGGTTCCGTCACATTTTTCCTCGCAGATTTCCTCGGCGCTAGCTCTCATTCCCCCACAGAATTTCGCCTCGTTCGCGCTTGCCAACTTACAAACTTCGTCCCAGTGCGCTTTCTCTTTCTGGGTTGCAGACCAGGCGCTGTGTGCCTCGGATTCGTCTATCGCATATTGCACAGCCTCAACAACGGTTTCTAGGTCGTAGACGGCGCCAACTTCTTCTGGGCCTGGCTCAATATGTTTGCAACCGGCCAGGGTCAGCGCAAAGAAAATTACCGCGATACGAATACCCATTCTGTACTTCTCCTATTAGTCCAAGTGTTCGGCCGCGCGTTTTGCTTAATACAGAGACAAGCTGTGTCGTGCTGTTGGTAACCAAACCTGGTCAAACTCTGCGAACACATCATCGAGGAAGTTTTTTAGCGATCGCCTTAGAAACCGAAAGTCGGTAGCAGGCCGCACTGGAATGTCATTGATCTATTGGTACGAGCAACAGCAAGTAGAGCCTGGATCTCATAATTGTTATTAGTGGTCGGTTAGCCATGCAAACCGATTCGTTCGCGTTGAGATCTCGCTGGACGTAAGAACTTGCGAACAGCAAAGAGAACGCTGTAGTCCCGACAATTTTCGCGTTATGAGGAAACCATAACATATGCAGCGAAAGTCTTCACGCCGACTAGCCTCAATTGAAATGACTTCAAGCACCAACAGCAATATCTCTGCGATTGCGGTATCTGAAGTAGACCACTGCCGCGCGTGAAGATTAGTCTTGGCAAACGGTAAAATATTTTATCAGCGCGGCACGAGGTGAGGTAACGAGAGCGAGGTTCGTGATCACTTAGGTTGATTGCGTTTAATCTATGTCAGCAGTTGGATTTCTACTTTGATTGAATGCGCCGCTTTTAACGAACGGACTCTTACGCGATCTCGCCCGAATATTTCAAAGCTCTCAAGATAATTCTAATGTCGCTAATTTTCGAACAACCGAATCCCCGGTGGGGATCTTGTTGTGTAGTCCTACTCGCTACTGCGTGGCGGAACGATATCAAATGAAATACAAGTTCTAGGCTCCGCGGACCCTGTCGGCCAAGTACGATGCGGGTAATAGGATGGAAATATGAGCAACATTCCAGACCGGGGTCTGATGATTATCCTGTCTCTATCTGCGTACTGCCGCGGATGCTCATCAAAAGGATACCATTTGCTGAATTCAATTGACCCCGGCAGGTACTTTTCATTACTCCAAATTCTCTGCATGTCGCGGGGGACGTTCAAGTAAAGCACTCCACTTAAATATCCGTCCGGATGCAAATGCCAAGCCTCATGGCCATCACTATCATGCGAAATTGCCCAGGATTGAAGGCTTGCGAGTCTCGGCGCACGCTGGATAAATTCTGAATTCGATTGCTGAGCCTTCTCTTTGATGTACTGAAGTACCTGGCTCTCTATGCTCTCATGAATTTCTTGTACAAGCGTAGAGTCTTCTTCATGTAAGGACGGAATCCAGCGCCCAGACCCTGCGGACGAACGCGTCTCGGAAAACGGAGACCATTGCAACTCACCCTCAACGTGCTTGCCCAACTCCTTCAGTTGGTCGTCCGAAAGCTCGATTTGGATGACTTCCAACCAAAACGAAAAGTCAAAGATCTCGTCGATTGTCGCAAGTTGAACAGGCAGTTGAGCACACTCAGACATTGCCGGAGCGACGAACCCATTTAGCCTTCCTATCCTCCTTAGCTCATCACAAATTACCCACAGCCGCTCATTTTGTTTTGCTTGGAGAAGACTCGCTGCGACCACCCTAACCCTGTCAAAATCGCCCGGATTCTCCACCAAGAAGTCAATCAGATCAGTCGTACTATGTTCAAAATAAGGTGCCGTAGTCATGTTTTAGTAACTCGCCTAGTTAGTGACGCAAAATACGTGAGTCATCCGCAAACCATTTCGTTACCCGCGTTCAACAAGTTTAACAACCCCGGCTATCGATATCCGCGGGGTTTGCGCACCCGGAGATACTGCACTCACAGAATGTGTCTGGCTCGCTTGAAAAATTGAGATAGAGTCAAAACGGGGGACGAACGTGGTTGTTACTTCTAAGTTACGTTTCGGAAACCTCAGCAGGCCACCCCATTCCAAACGCCAATTTCGCGTCAGGCTAATCACGAATGATGCAATGTGCGATTCACCATCAATTGCATCGTGGTGGCTAGAGTAGAAATGGCCGGTTCGATAACGGGTTAGCACTAGACTCGTAACCGTAATGTCCAAGTCGCCAAAGAGGGGTCTCAGGAAGCCAATCATAGACTGCGACCGTAGAAACTCCCTCGCCTCTTGTAGGCTAGTTCCGTCAAAACGCTCGTCATCTAATGAGATAGACTCGTAAAAGTGGGCCATTCCTTGGCCATTTTGCGAGTACGCCAAGTCACATAAATTTCGGTAGTCCGTGGGTGTTAGATTCTGTGCGCGTGCGGAATCAATGTAATCCCTATCAATACCGGTCGGTGCGATCGAGACTCCCCAATGTCGAATGGCTAGAGCTTCTCTTTCAAGTCGAACTGCTGTTGTTCTAGAGAAGAATCTTGGCAGAAAAACGCGGCCGCTTGTTTGATACGCCTCGGCAGCAGAGCGCGAACAAAGGTCAGTCGAGAGTTGCACAGAATTCACTACAGATTGGCCTCGATCGCAGAATCGATGAGCTATTGGGGACTAGTCGCAAATCGAAGGTTGATGAAGTTGGCTGGTCGGAGAGCTAAGTCATTCACGTGGCTTATGGCCCAAGGTCGCAGTCTTGATACTACGGTAATGTTGCCCATTTCTGGCGAATACGCGCGTTCGACTGATCCAAGATGATCACGTATTTCGATCAAGCCACCCCAGTCTAAGAACCAGTCCGGCGAAAGGCCTACAATCACATCGAAAGACCCATCGTCACTTGCGAAATTCGAGAATGAGGAAAAATGCCCCCACGAATAGCGAGTAACCTCAATATCAACGAGTGAGACCGACTCTTCCTTTGTGATGGCGCTAAGGAAACCTGCGAACCGTTGATCGCCGAACGCCGTATCAGCGCGCAAGTTCTCACAACTGTTCGCCTCACCAACCAACTGATTATCATGACTCCAAAGTTTCTCGCGAAAACAGGAAAACTCGTTATTTGCAGCTAGGTAAGCATCTTCCAATAATGCCCGCTTTTCAGAAGGTGAATACGCCTGATAGTCAGCAGGTGGGGCCCCAAGCATTCTGCCTGACCTACACGTCACCATCCCCCACTCATGACTAGACTCCAGCACAGCAAGAATCTCATTCAGCTTCTCAAGGTCCAAGGCTGATGAAGCATAGGCGAAACCGCGGCGCGAGTACCTATCGGCGAGTTCTTCGCAATCCTGATGGCTTGGACCACCAACGAAAATATGCTCTGAATCTCGAGATTTCATGACGTCAATTTGTTTCGCTCTAAGTTTTGATACTAGCTGGATTGACTCGTTCGACAGCCCCAATAGGCAAGACCTTCATCGAAGCTTCAGTGAACTGAGGCTTCGCAAATCCCTCCGTTGAGGGCTGTCTGATTTTTTGCAGCAGCCTCAAAATTTTCAACGTTCTTGTGGTCCGATTGGATATCGCAGTCCAGCCAGTACTTGAACCAACTGACAATTAGTTCCTGATGAGCCTTTCGATGAATCGGTTTGGACAGATTGTGGCTACCAGACCTTATGTACTGCAGAAGTGCCGGTCGACCTTGATCAATCAGTGAGGCATAGAACTCCCAAAGTGTTATGAGATGCCATGGGTCTGAAACAGCGACGAGAACCGGCGCCTGTATTTTGCGTGCCTGAAGACTAGGCGACCTTTCGGCCCATACTTGCAAACCATCTCCATAAGGCCTCTCACCCGCGATCAAGTTCGCCAAATTCTGCGCCATGGGAGTATGTATGTGAGAAAAATAACCGGTGATCGTTCCAGGGTCTGTGTTTGAAACAACAGCAGCAGCAAACCTACTCGGTTCTGCGACCAGAGCATGGGCCACCAGCCAGCCCGAGAAACTGTATCCAGTTATGCCAACACGTTCAGAATCTATTAGTCCAGCAGCTTCCAAACTATTGATCGCAGACACGTAGGAATCTACGCCTTTTGATTTAGCGTAATCCCAAGGGTCTTGATTCGTCATCCACGCTTCCTGCACCTGCAAGACTACGAAGCCTTGAGCAGCGAGTGCCCTACCTGCGTTTGCGGTTTCCGAATATCCAATTCTTAGGAACCGAGAGGGATTAAAGCCGTGTGTCTGTATGACCAACGGGTACTGCAGGTCAGAGTCATACTCAGCTGGCAACAGTAGTCCACCGGTCAGCTGCTCCCCGGAGGAATCCGTCCAAGTGTATATTTGTGCCGATCCGATAGCCTTGTTTCTCAACTGAGGATTAGGATCGAATATCACCCGCAGTTCGTTTGAACCAAAATTGGAAGCGGCGAGTCTGGGTGGGACGTTTATTGACTCAACCACGAACAGGCGAACACCATTCGTTTGCTCTTCTCTTGTTAGCTCCCTGAGAGTCCAATTGGCCCCTTGCTTTTCAAGGACGCTATCTTCGTACTCGGCTTGCCCAAACTTCTTCGAAGTCAGATGGATCGATCGTTCTTGGTTCCAAGTAACGGAATAAACTGGATACCTAGGCGCATCACCTCCTACGGTAAGGCACTCTATTGCGGACTCGGGGACTCGTATTTCTACTAGTAAGCAGGGTTTATCCTCACTAGCGATAATCGCCACCTCGGACAAGACTAAAGACTGACTATCAGGCGACCAAGCGACAACGATTCTCCCACTTCTGCCCCACTGCAAATCGTTCACTCGAATACGGGAGTGGACAGTCACATCTCCACCGTTAGTATTCCCGATCCATACGCTGAGATCGTGATGAGATCCGAAGTGGCCATTGTTTAGGGTTGCGGTTGATGGTTCTAGTTCCTCGAAATCTCTTGATAAGGTAACGAAGCTCTCACCATCTGGCGACAGCTCTATCAGTAGTGCCGAATAGCGAGTTGAGATTATGACTGGTCTGTTCGTCGCCGCGTTTAAGACTGGGGATTCGTTATCTGCGTCAATTCGCCAAACCTCGGCCGTTACGTAGTCGGCAAACTCGTAAGCGCGAAAGTTCGGATACAACAACGGAATCAACGGCATATCATTTCCTAGGACTATGTCTTCGTCATGAATACTTGCCGAGTTCCATTCGTCTCTTGTCGACGTAGCATCGTTTGCTAGGTAAATAATTTGATCGCCCGATGTGTCATAGCCCAAGACATTCTGGTTCAGGGGCGTCCTCGGCATAACGGATCCGTTCTTCACATCAACGCTATATAATCGCCAGCTTTCGTTTTCGTCCCTCCCTCTAAAGTAAATCTGATTCCCATCGTCAGACCACTGCAAATCATAAAGGACAAGTCCACGATCTAGCGAATTGGAAGGCAACCCATTAACAGTTGCCGACCACGTTGCCAACTTCTGAGGAGTAACAGCTAGGCTTCTTTCGTCATCGATAAGTGACGTGATCGACGCCACGTCAAACAGCCAGATAGTTGCTTCTGTTTTCCCACTAGCTACGTTTCCCCTATGAGTAACTTTGGTCACCCATAACCCATTTGGCGACAGCAGACCGTCGTCGGCCAAATAGTCGGGATTCGACTCTTGTATCGTTCCAAAGTAAGACATCTCAATAGAGTCAGTAACAGTGAACCTCTCAACGCTCGCTATGACCTCTGAACTATCCGCGCAAGCCGAACCGGAAAATAAGACGGCTCCCACCGATGCTAATCGCAAGAACATATGTTTACTCACTACGAACCTCGTTGATCTCGGCAAGATCGATCACCCGATCCGCAGAAGCAATAGTCTCTGGGCGATGTGCTATCGATATCCTGGTCCTCTTCATCCCCTTGAGGTTTCCCACGATTCTTTTCTCCGTGTCAACGTCTAAGTGGCTTGTTGCCTCATCTAAGACCAATATGGGCGAATCTCGATAAAGCGCTCTCGCAACTAGCACTCGTTGCCTTTGGCCTCCAGATAATACGCCATGAGACTCGCCCACCTGTGTGTCAAATCCATTCGTCATCAATTCTATGTCCGGCAAGATTGATGCTTTGTCAGCTGCATCTCGAACTCGACCGTCATCAACAAACTGGTCAAACAGCGCAATGTTATCCGTAAGTGTCCCGGCGAGAAGATCATCGTCCTGCATAACAACGGATATGACTTCGCGAAGCTGAATCTTTCCAACAGAACTGATGTCTTCACCGCCAACCAAGATCTGTCCTTCCTGTGGTTCCAGCAAACCTACTAACAGCTTCACTGTCGTGGACTTTCCACAACCAGACTTGCCGATGACCGCAACAGATTCACCGGGTTCAATTCTCATGCTGAAGTTTCTTAGTATCCAAGGCTGCGATTCTGAGTACCTAAAACTGACGTTTCGAAACTCAATTGAGGGCACATCCTGATCTATTGTCGTTAGGGCCGCGACATTCTGTTCGCAATCCTCTAAGACGATGTCGGCCACTCGATCTGCTTGCAAACCGAGCATCTTTAGCTCAACCGCGTAATCGACAAGCGCTGTGGCTCGATTGACGAACATTTCACTATAGACCAGCGCTGCCATGAGCATTCCGATCGTCAGACTACCGCTCAAGATTATGAGAGCACCGATTGAAATAAAGATAATCCGATGTACGTTTGCAACAAGCACATTGAGCGCCCCGAATAAGGATCTCGTTCGCTCGACCAGAACGTGCTGGTTCATAGAGTCCACTGCCGCATTCGAATACCGAGTGGCTTGAAAAGGGACTAGATTATTCAAACGTATAGCTCGGTACGCCTTTACCGATTCTAGGAAGACAGTGTGCCTTTCCGCCTCTGACAAGATACTATTCTGAACCAAGCCCTCCAATTTGCGTACTGACAACCAGCGAAAAAACGCGTAAAGACCAAACGTAGTCAAGCTAATCACTAGAAACCAGAAATCGTATACAGCAACGACCACCAACGTGAGCGCAATGAGTAGTGCGTCGAGCAACACTTCGGCCAGTCGACTCGTGATTGTGCCTTGAATTACAGCTACGGACTGAAACCGCGAATTAATCTCGCCGATACTCCGCGCTGAGAAAAAACCATCTTTAACCTGCATGAGATGGTTAAAGACACTTGTTCCCCAACCAATATTCACGCGAGCGCCTAACCTAAGTATCAACCAGGAGCGAAAAACAGATATTCCCGCTTGAAGTACCGCCACGAAAAGAAACGCGGCAACGCAAATATACAGAAGCGTGTAGTCTTGATTCGCAAGAACCTTGTCGGTCACCACTTGGATAAACAGGGGTGTAAGAAGAAACAAGAACTCGAGAAAGAACGCGAGAAGAAGTATTTGCCCCGCACTTGCCCAGAAATTCGGAATCCCCTTTACCAATCTCCTTATAGATACCGATTCTTGGTTCCCATCAGCCCCGGAAAAATCGCTGCGCACGACTTCAATTACGTTGGGAGTAAATACGTCTGACAGTTCGCGGTACCCGTAGGTATTATTGCCGTCAGCCGGATCCAGAACGTGAAGTTTTCCGCTTGACGCATGCATTGCGATCGCGTAACCGCCATCGGGCTTCGTCAGCACAAACGGCAAACTCACATCGCGAACATTTTCGAACTCAATTGCCGCCGGGCGGGCACTAATTCCGATCGTGTACGCGGCCGCGACAAATGTGGGCAAGGGTATATCGCCAGAATTAGGCGGAAAAGTTTTTCGAAGCGTGTCAATGTTTGCCGTTTTACCAAAATGCTCAGCAATAATTGCCAAGCAGAAAAGACCCGACTCATCTCCGTACTCTTGAGCAAGTGAATTCGAATTCGGTGTGCTGCCGAATGCTGATAGTAGGCCACTCGGTCCACGCGTATCCCTTCTAGTCTGTTTCACTGTTTACTGTCCACCGCTATCCAGACGTTGTCGACGGCCCGACAATCCAACGAATGAGAGACTTTCGCTCAAGCTTCAACACAGCTTCGACCGACATCCCAAGCTTCAGGTCTAGCCCTTTCTGGATTAGTTCTGCCTCCGAAAGGAGAAGTCTTGCCTCAGCCAGGAATACTCGCTCCGACACCGCCTGGCCGAAACGCGAAAGTACTTGTGATGGTGCAATCGAGCTCTCCGACACGCTTATTATTTGCCCGGAAACCATTCCGAATTGCCTAAAAGGATAGCTCCCTAGCTTGAGAGACAACTCGGCCCCCGGCACCACAAAACGTGCCGACGCACTAGGAACGAAGAGTAGAATCCTAATTTCCTTGTCGTCAGGCGCGATAGCGAGCAGCTCTTCACCGGACTCAACTGCCTGGCCGTCTCTGACCAGCACCGAGGTAATCATCCCTCCTACAGGAGAGCGGATAATCGCTTGCCGATCAAATTCGGCTCTACTTATTTGAATTTTGACATCCTCTCGCCGTTCTCTCAGATTGAGCATAGTCTCTTTGGACACGAGAGGTAGTTGCTCTCTCTTCTGCAGTTCTGAGTATATCTGCAGGTCCAAATCTGCCTTTGCTTTCTCAAGATTTGCAAGCTGTGACCGTGCCGCGGAGAGCTCACTGTTTAACTGATTGATTTGCAAACGAGACACGTACCCTTTGCTTGTCAGCTGATCGACTTCGGTCAGCACCTCCTCGGCAGAGCTCACTCGCTCGTTCTGGTGACTAATTTGTTCGCTCAGCTTTAGCTGCGACATCCTCAGTTTGTCGACTAAACCGGTCGATTGTTGGGTGCGACTTGTCAAGAGCGCTTTCTGCAATTCAATCTGCGCATCTATTGACGCCAATTGCTCCCTCAACGAATCCACGACTGTCGAACTCGTTCCCCCAATCGCTGCGCTAATACGGTCCGTCGAAACCGACATTAACTCGTCGTCTTTCTTTACGGACTGGTTAACCTCTACCATCGATTCTGTAGCCACGCCATCAGCCGGGGCCCTTACGTGTATCAACCCCCCAGCGGGAATTAGTACTCCAACAATATTCGACGTTCGCGTGTATTGACCAAGACCAAGTATTGCTGCTACGAAAATCGTCGCCAAAAGCGACGCTATGACAAAGAAGTTTTGTGAGAAAACCCGTCGACTTGATACCGTTCCGATCCAGTGACTCGACTTGTTGTCCTTCATCTCAAATCCTGGCCGACTTACGTGCGGCGATTGGTCGATCATTGAAAATCACTAAATGACTCGGTCCTACTAATACTCACGACTACTATGTAAGGCTGATCCGACACTGAGGCTCTCAGCACTAGGAGCACCTGCCCATGCTCTCAGCCAAGCCTCCGCATGCAGAAGACAAATCAACGTCCCCGCGAAGTTCGCCACATCACTGATATTCTCTGGCAATGCAGCAAGGAGCAAATCGGGATCCACTACTTGCTGGGCCACAAGCTCCCCTTCCATCAAAAACTCTCGCACGAACTGCCGATCACGATAGATCATGTCACACAACCAGCTTGCTGGACTCCCTTTTCCCGCCCTGTTGACGACCTCGGAGGGCAGAATCCCATCGAAGGCCCTCTTAACTACCATACGATCACTACCGCCTTGAAAGTTTAAGTGAGTAGGAATTCTCAAGCAGAATTCAACTAAGGGCTGACTTAGAAGCGGGGAAAAAACCCGTGGCTCTGAGTCTTTCCGGAAATGAGTATGATATGAAGACTCCACGAACTGCGCCAATACCAGAATATTCTTGCCCGCAGGAATTTTTGACGGAGCATTGAACGACTCGAATACGCGGTTTCGAGCTGTATCTATCAGGTCACTAAGAACAGCCTCATCAACGAGGCGACTATTTGCTGGAACAAGATCGTGATCAACAACGTCTGAGAGCAAAGTCCAAGGAATACCCCTGTTTTTAAAAAGACCCTTAGCGTTTTGACTCATTACGCTCCATATAGAAAAGCCTTCGCGAATTGCCAAGTCCAACGCGACTTTAAAGTAGGCAAGCGATGGACCATAACTCGTCAAATACTCTGTCGCTGCCGAAACACTAAAGTCCCTCTGAAACAAAGCATCACCGATTCCTCCGGTAAATATCTCAGTGGCGCCAGAAACTCCACAGAACTCGACCTCATTAGACTGCTCTTGCCAATCTATTACGTCGATGACTGGAGCAAGCGTTCGAGACACGTTAGAAATAACCGCTATCGAGCGATCCGTTCCGAACCTCTTTTCGTGCAAGGGAACATTGAGTCGCTCCGCAACGAGCCTAGCGTAGTAACGTTCGTCAATGTCTTCTCCATCCCAGAAGTAGTTTATGGCCGAGAGATTCGTTACAGCCTCTCCCTCTGCTAGAGAAGCAGCGACAACAGACGAGTCTAGCCCTCCAGATAACCTCAAAAGCACACCATCATGTTGTGCGCCCCAGGCTTTTACACAACTCACGAGCAGATGTCGTAGTTGCTCGGATAATCCCACGACGTCTTCGTCTAGTGGTTCCGAGCATACTCTTGCAGGATCCCAGCTTTGCGAAACATTGTGTCCATCCCCTGAGTAAGAGTGTGATGCCCCCCTTGGGAGATCATCGATCTCGTTAATCGCAGAAACTCCGCATTGAAGATGCTGCCCAGTACCAATTAACAACTGGAGCGCTCGTTTATCTACAGTTAGGTCTATTAGTCGCAGATCCGAAAGGAGCGCCGCACTCGAAGACAAAACCCGTATATTCGCAAGATCAAGATAGTTGCAAGGAACATCGCTCAGGGGTCCGCGGAACACCCACCCGCAATCACGGGAAGAGTCTTGAAAAAAAGCTATGTATTGCCCCCAAAACTCTTGCGCCAGGTACGCCGGCCCTTTCCTAGCTAGTTCACTGACTTCTGACGGTCGCAAACGCAAGGCCCTGGGAGCCCTCCCATAATTCGATGTATCAGATTTAGAGAAAAGCAAGCCGAGAACAATCCCGGCATTGCCGTCCAGCTTATTAAGTTTGTTTCTGGATACAGACTGCGGGACGAATACGCGAATCCGTGGACCACTGAAACAGCAGTACCAACTAGGAAAATTTTCACTTACACGGGTCGAGACTGCCTCGAAAGTTAAATTCGAAGAGGCGCTGTTCTCTCCGGAGCATATTGCAATAAACTCAATCAAGGTATCCGCCCATCACCTAAGAGCTTAGGACTAAATCGCTAATCGAATCATGCAAACAGTCGGCCAATGACTTTGCACAAGAAGCAGCGTTTTTTTGCACCTGGCTACACTTACTCTCATTACTTCAGACCGCGAGCTCCCCTTGCCGAATTTTAGGTCGTCTACGCCGCGATAATCTCATAGAAACTTCCAGAATATTCTTCCAGCTCGTTCACAATTTTGCCGTCAACCTGTACCCAACAGTGCGACGCAAAAGGTTGCGTCTTTACGCCGATTTTAAGCTCTGGTTCCAGCCCGTTTTTCGCAAGGAAGACAGACAAGACAAGTGAGTCAAACACACATCGGTCTCTCGATGTGTAGGTAAGTGCACGCAGCAAAATAAACTGCGACATTAACTCGCCAAGCTCAGCTGTGTAGCCTGCCCCCCACCTTGATTCGCGTTTATTCTTTACCGACCGAACGTATTGGACCGACCGCGAAATAGAATTTGAGCGCATCAAAGCTTTTGCGGCAAATAGCACACGAAAGAACCGGAATGTTGAGATTATCCGGAAAAACAATGGCCTTTCACTTACAGGACGTAAGTCGACCGTAGGGTTTGGCCGCAGATCATCGGTGGAAGCAAGAGCTGTATTGGTTTCCTCTCGCCTAATGAGACCCTCGCCACGAAGCCATTCGAGAACCTCTAAGGACGCCGCGTCCCATTCGTATGGTGTCACGCAATCTTCAGTATCTTTTCTTCCCGCTGGAAGAGGAACGTATTTGAGAACGACGCTCTTCTCAAAATCTGTCACTGCCGAGTAGGTGTCCGTTTCTAGGTTAAGGAAAACGACTGCGTTGCTCGTCTCGACAGCGCGCACCCTTTCTTCAAGGACGTAACGTGTTGCATCAGCCTTAGTTAATCGCACACGCTCATCTTCAACAGTAGTATCACCTAGTTCTTCGGTCATTCTTCACACACCTTGCGCTACCACGCAACTACATCATCACACTTCGATTCCCACTAATAGGATGATCGCCTTTGCTACACAATGACGAACGATCAGAGCCACCGCTCATGTTATTCTCAGCTAAGGCGCCGTAATGGCGCGGATCCTCTCTAGCAGTCTTTTTTTCATATGTTCTCTAAATCTTTCCTAAAAGCTGACTGGGGCTCAAGAGAGCCTTCCTTAGCGAATAAAATCATTATTCCTAGTGCCCTAAATAGGGCCGATGCTTGCTCCCTCATAAAGTCAATCGAGAAAGAGGTTCCGTGGAGTGTCGTGTTCGTAAATGACGGTCGACGCTGGGAACTACCGGCTGATGAAAGACTACGAATTGGAAGCGATGTTGAACAGCAGTATAGAGACAAGGCTTTCAGTGAGTCGTCAAACAACTTCTCTTTCTATTACGAAACTAACCCAAGGGGCAGCGAAGTCCAAAGATCATACGAGAAAATAAACTGTGCTGGTCTTAGCAAATTCTTGGAATACATAAATTCAAATACAGGGTTGCGCCACTTGCGCCAACTAACTGGTTGTTCTTTGATTGATCGAGCCGACGGACAAGCTACGAAGTACGCAGCTGGAAGCTTCCTATCGATGCACGACGACCAAGCAGGATCGACCAGAAAATTTGCGTATGTTCTTAACCTTACTGAAAACTGGAACGCAACTTGGGGAGGGCTGCTCCTATTCCATAGCCCAGGTGGAGAAATTGTCGAGAGTGTCGTTCCTGAGTTCAATACTCTAGTTGTGTTCGAAGTTCCTCAATTTCACTCTGTAAGCCTTGTCTCATCCGAGGCTCCAAAAAGTCGGTACGCCGTTTCCGGCTGGTTGCATACCTCCTGAGTACCCTATAGGAATAGCCGCAAAATGATTCGTCTACTTAACGAACCGCGCATACACTTACCGAAACGGCGGACCATTTATCCATGCGACAAGACTGTAGCGTAGCCCAGATCTTATCGGCGTTACTCGGTGAGTTACATGGCTCGGGAATATGATCGCATCGCCGATTCGCCTTGATGCCGCAGCAATGTTGTCCTCGGACCGGAAAATCTGCAATTCCCCACCGGTATATGATTCATCCTCCGACAGCTGGATACAGATCGACAACTTTCTGCCGGAAATTTCGCCTTGGCCGTAGTCTTTATGCCACAAATACTTCTGTCCAAATGAGTACTCGGCGAATTGCATGGAATCAAACTTATCTAACCAAACATCAAATCCGAAATTCTCTTTGTTGCACTCATCGATAGCCGATCGTATTCGATTGAAAAGCGACTCGTTGTCTTGGTCTTGCCTAAGCCAAGCGATTTCTGTATCGCGTATATATTGGCTGGCCACGACGTCGAACAACCGATCATTCGCTTTGAATCGCATGTCATCGAAGAGGGCAACAATATCGGAGCACTCACTCGGCGAGAGTAGTTCGCCGATTTGAATGTGATCTGCAGCCCCTCTCATTTTTTTCTGTCCTGTCACTGCATGTATGTCTTGTGATTGGTTTGATCACACACCAGTTTTGCTGAGCGACGCTAGGTATGTTCTCTTATTCTGACATCATTTGAACCAACACGGATATCAAGGGTATTTATGCCTATCTTTGACATAAATACCATATTTGTGATAAGAATACCGCTATTGGTTGAATTCTCAGCCAATGTTGATTACGCAGAGGCAGAAGCTATGAAGCGGAAACAGCCGAAACTAATCGATCTTGGGTCTGCTATTGATCAGACGAAAGGCGCTCACCCTGGCGCATTGGACATGCCAACGTCGGCAGGCAATTATCGTCCGCCACCGCCGCCGCCATGTCCTGGAGGGGGCGCACCACCGTGTCCGCCGCCTACACCTGATCCACCGGCGCCGCCGGGTAACTAGATAGACTCCAAAGTTCGATGAAAGCCCCTGCAGTTCGCTGGGGCTTTCCTCATGTGTGCAAGAAAATTTGTTTACAACCTGGGGGCCCAATTTCTACGACTGTTTTTTAGCTTCACCGACCTGCTGCCAAATAGTCCAAGTGGACCAAACTCTGATTCGCTTGCTCCCAGTCAATCGAAACCTACTCACAGATTGACCAGCCAAATAGTTTGTCCCAATACGATAAGCCTGGGCTTACGATGAACTCCCCCATACGATACCCGCTGCCGTAAGCCTCTTCCGAAGCGGTTAGTAAGGGTATCTCAACGCCCAATACACTAAATCTAATACGGCTTCCGTCGTCAGCGATACCGTCAAGTTGAGCGACTAGACGGCCTTCTTTGGTTCGGTTCCGCACAAGGCCGCTTTTGATAGAGAATCTGATGTCCCCTGGTTTACAGATTCGCGTCCCATTCGGACTGGACAATATCTTCGCAGCCTCTTCTTTGTTGCTTTTGTCTTGTGTTATTGCCTCTCTCTCAGCCAACTCTCTTTCCGAATCTTGTTTCTGCAGTTGATCGGCGACTCGGGTGCTGATCTCAACACTTTTTTCATACCCGAACTTCCTGAGCAGCAAGACGTAGGAGGAATTCATGTCTTCAGTTGCGGATTCCGCCACTTCCACAGTCACCGTTGTGCCGGAGCTGCACTCATGCGTCGCTGTGATCCTAGCGAGGAAAATTATTATGTCGGCCTCTGATCGATGTCGACAAAACGACTTCATGTCATACGCTCCGCCTTTCGCGGCGCAGTAACTAGCTAGCTCTCGCTTGACATCCTCAGCAGATTCAATCGCCGAGTGACGAGGGCACCACCAACCCTTGTACCAACGGTAGCCGTCGGTAACTCCATCTGATGTCGTGTCGAATAGCTTGTCCAGATTGTTCGCTGTAGTTCTGTCGACAAGCTCATCAATGTAAGCAACTGCGGATGGATTGCTCACATCCGGAAGCGATCCGCTTACAGCGCAACCACTGAGGGCAAGCAACGACAGCAAGATTATCAATACTCGATACATAGAAGCCTCTGTACATCGGTAGGAATGCTACTTATAGTCTGTCGACGTATCGTCATCATACGCCAAACATGGCGTTTATGGGAACGCGACGTACTGGACGAAAGATCCTCGCGACAAATATGCGCGAGCGACGTGCTCACAAAGGCTGGTCGCAAGAAGAACTTGCGGACAGAAGCGGTCTACATCGAACCTATATAGGCTCAATTGAGCGCGAAGAAAGGAATGTCAGCATCGATAACATCGATCGAATCGCTGAGGCATTCGGAATTTCAGCGTCCGAAATGATTTCCTGAGTACCCAGTTGCGCCTTGGTATCCCATTTGGAAACGTCTGTATCGAAGATTGAGTTCACGAATCTATGGGACAGATTCTGTTCTATGGGACAACACGCAGATAACGAAAAGAGCCAACCACCGCTAAGTGATTGGCTCTTCAGGCTTTTATGGCGCGCCCGGAAGGATTCGAACCTCCGACCGCCTGGTTCGTAGCCAGGTACTCTATCCAGCTGAGCTACGGGCGCATTGTTTGTTACTGCGTCAGACAATTTGTGCCGTCTGACAGTAGCAGCGCTACGCGCTGCCAGGTACTCCTCTCGTCGCTACGCTCCTCGAGTCCAGCCACTCGCTGGTAGGCTCGTGGCGTTCGCTCGTTGCGAAGCGAGCTTCGCATTGCCGCTTTGCGGCAACCCTCACTCACCCAGCTGAGCTACGGGCGCTTTGACTTTTCGGCGAGGCCTGCCCCGCCGGGGCGCCAATCATACTGACACCGCCCCAGCAGGTAAAGCCAGTTTGCCGCTAAGCCGCTACGCCTGTGCGAGCCTCCACAAAGGCCGTCAGCGCCTGCTTTGGCTGCACGCCGACGGTCGAATCCACCAGCTCGCCGCCGACGAACAACAGCAGCGTCGGAATGCTGCGAACTTGCAGCTGTGTGGCCAGCTCCGGGTTCTCGTCGATATTGATCTTGGCAACCTTGAGCTGGCCACCAAAGTCCGCCTCAAGCTCTTCCAGGATCGGCGCAATCGACCGACACGGCGCACACCACTCGGCCCAAAGATCCACCAGCACGGGCTGGTCGGCTTGAAGCACTTCGGTAGCAAACGTTTGTTCGGTGACTTTAGTGGTCATGATGTTCTCCTTAATTAATAACGTCGAGGTCGTACCACGGCGTGACATTGATCGGGCAACGGAAACGCACGCCGTCTTCGGTGATCGTCACGCGCGATGTTCGCGTCTCGCCGGGCTGCAGCGGAAACATGTCCAGCCGCTCGCGGGTTTTGAAGTTCTGGATCTGGAAACCCACCAGCTTGTCGGCTTTGTTGGTGACTACAAATTCGTACTCACCGGCCTTTAGTCCGGCCAGCGTTTCTTTGGCAGCAAAGTAGCCGTTGTATTCATCGAGGTGAATAACCGTGACACCGTCTTCTCGGGTGGTCGGCGTTTCTGCGGCAGCAATACCGGTCACGCCCAAGGCGATGACGGTCAGCAATAGTGTTTTGAGTTTGGACATTTTGGGCTCCTTTCGAGCTTTTTTTTCGTAAATCGGAGGCGTACTATCTACCCAATCGAATCGACGAACTATGCCCTGGAAGCCGACTTTTATGCCTGATCGTCCAGAAACGGATGCCTTAACCGATATCCTGCGAAAAATGCGCTTAACTGCCGAGATCTACGCTCGCCCCGACTATTGCGGCAGCTGGGGGGTGGATACGTCCGGGCACCGCAAGATGGCGTTTCATCTGATAGAGCGCGGCAACGCCTGGCTGCACATGGAAGATTTAGACCCCATACCAATGATTTCCGGGGAGCTGGTGCTCTTCCCCAAAGACGCACCGCACACCCTCGCCCACTCCGCAGACTCACCAAGAACCGCTCTGATCAATCAGCCACCGCCGGCGAAATTGGACGGGCCTGTCACCAGCCTGCTGTGCGGGTTCTTCGAGTTTCAGTCGCCGTCGGCGTGGGCATTGCTCGACGGCCTACCCGACGTGGTCACGCTTAATCTTCGTGATGCAAGCAACTCACCCGGAACCGCGGCCCTTTTGCAGCTCGTCGTCGCCGAGCTGGCCGCCGACCGTCCGGGAACTCAAGCAGTCATCGATGAACTGGCCTACGTCTTGTTCGTTCACGTCTTGAGATCACAGATGGACGCGGGGCTCACCGGCGGATTGCTGTGCGCGCTAGCTGATCCAAAAATCGGCCCGGCGCTTAACCAACTGCACAGCGATTTGGCAGCATCGTGGACAGTCGACAAGCTCGCTGAGGCAGCAAACATGAGCCGATCAGCCTTTGCCAAACAATTCCACGATCTCGTAGGCGTTGCACCGATGCGGTACGTGACGCAATGGCGGATTACAGCCGCGAGGGAGATGATCAAGACAACTGATCTGTCCATCGCTGATATCGCCTACCGGGTTGGCTATCAGTCCGAGGCCGCCTTTCGTAAGGCATTTAGAAGAGTCGTTCGCGAAACGCCTGGGAAAGTGAGGCGGGGTTGAGTGAGCGGGACAGGCTTTTTTGGGCTAGTCACTAAAGATCACAAAATGCGGGAGCATTTTGGACGCCTCGAGCAAAGCGAGAGCGCCCCGAAGGGGTGAGAATCGACCATAAGGAGATTCGAATCAATCCGCAACTACCAGGATACGCACGAGTCGCCCACGAGGGCGGATTGGGCGGAGCGGGAGGGATTGTCTGCGCGCCTTCGGCGCTTAGTTGTTAATCGGCTTAGGCCGATTAATCGAACTGGGTTCTCATCCTGATCCCTCCCCACAAAACGAAAAATGCCCCTAAAGGGGCATTCTTAGTTTTGGCGGAGAGGGAGGGATTCGAACCCTCGAAGGGGTATTAGCCCTTACTCCCTTAGCAGGGGAGCGCTTTCGACCACTCAGCCACCTCTCCGTACCGTTTCAGCCGCGTTCCTGCGGACTGAGGGCGCCACATGGTACTGATCGGAATTGTTTAGGTAAAGCCTGAAACGGGCTTATCTAGCCGCCTTCAGCGACCTCGCCCGAGGCTTTTTCGCTCTGAATCCGCTCGAAGATTTCCTCACGGTGAACCGCAACGTCCTTTGGCGCATTAATGCCAATGCGGACCTGATTCCCCTTGACCCCCAGCACGGTGATCGTAACGTCGCTGCCGATCATCACTGTTTCACCCGCGCGTCGCGTCAGAATTAGCATGACTTCCTACTCCTGCCGGGCTCCCGCCCTTCCTTTTCACGCGTCTTGTTCTGTAAACCCCTGAAATACTACTTTATTTTTTGCCTCAAGCCCATTATGTAATAAACAATGGTCTGGTAAATTAGACCATCTGGTCAGGCATGGGTTTCAGAGCCGCAGAATTAATTGCTCATCTGTACGGTCTTTTGGGAAGTGCGTGACACCGTTGCAGCAGACCCGTTATCCTGCGGATAATGTAATAACGCGAGACGTAGCAACGGTTACGCTCGTTCGAATTCACTTGGGGGAACCTAAAATGAAACAAACCACACGGGTCGCTGCGACGCTGTTGGCGTGCGCCTTTGCACTGCCCGCACTCGCACAAGATAACTACGTCACGCTCAGCGGCGTTTACACCGATGATGATCGAAGTCGGAGCGTCGACGATGGTTTTGGCGGTATCGAACTTTCGGTTGGCCGATTCCTGAATGATTACTTTGCGCTTGAAGGTCGCGCCGGCACGCACAGTCTGGAAGGTTCCGACGACCTGCGCCTGGTCGAGCTTGGCTTGAACGCTCGCTGGGTATTTGCGCGCGATAATAAAGTATCGCCTTACCTGTTGCTGGGTATCGGTACGTTGGACGCTGACTCCGATCTGTTCGGTGACGACTCCGGTGCATTTACGACCTACGGCGGCGGCCTCGACTTCAAATTTACCGACAGTCGTTTTTCCGGTCGTGCCGAGTATCGTTTCCGTGATTCCGATCATTTCGGTACGGACATGGGCGATCAGATTTTCGCGCTCGGTTTCAACTATGCGTTTGGCAAAGACAAAACGCCTCCACCTCCGCCGCCACCGCCCGTTGATGGTGATGCCGATGGCGACGGTGTGCGCGATTCGCGTGATCAGTGCCCGAATACGCCGGCTGGCTACGCGGTCGATTCGAACGGTTGCGCACTCGACAGCGATGGCGACGGCGTGGTCGATGCACTCGATGAGTGCCCGAATACGTATCGCGGCGCTGCAGTAGACTCGAAAGGCTGCGAAATGGACGGTGACCAGGACGGCATTGTCGATCGACTGGATGAGTGCCCCGATTCAGCACCGGGCGCAATCGTTGATAACAAGGGTTGTGAAATCGAAGATGACGTTATCGATCTCGAAGGTGTCACGTTCGAAACCAACTCCGACCGTCTGGTTGATGCAACGTCTGCCATTCTCGATGATGCTGCGGCAACGCTACGGCGTTACCCGGATCTCGACGTTGAAGTCGCCGGTCACACGGACTCGCAAGGTGATGCAGGCTACAACGAAGGCTTGTCAGAGCGACGTGCCAACACGGTTCGCGACTACCTGATTCGCGCTGGCATCAATGGCGACAAATTGACGGCTCGCGGTTACGGTGAAAATGAACCGGTTGCCGACAACAGCACGGCTGAGGGCCGCGCGCAAAACCGCCGCGTTGAGTTAAGAATTCAGCGGTAGCAATCAGAATGCACGCAGCTGGTCGACTTAGTCGGCCAGCTGCGCTGCAACCCAATCCGAAACCGAACTCAGCGCTTGATCCAGCGCCTCTGGATTACTGCCACCGGCTTGTGCGAAGTCGGGCCGGCCGCCACCTTTTCCGCCCACCTGTTCCGCAACGGGCTTAATTAAATCGCCGGCGCGAATGCGACCGGTGTTGTCTTTCGTAACCCCGGCAGCGAGCCGCACGACGCCATTTTCTACCGAACCCAAAACGACTACGGCGCTGTGTAACTTGTCTTTGTAACGATCCACAGCATCGCGCAGCGTTTTCGCGTCGGCACCATCAATACGCGTCGCCAGTATTTTGATGCCATCGACTTCAACGACATCATCGGAGCGATCTGCACCGCCCTCGGTCACCAATGCCTGCTTAGCGGCAGCAAGCTCCTTCTCCAAATCGCGCGTCCGCTTTAAGAGTTGATCAACTTTGGATTCCAGTTGATCCGGCTGACTCTTTAGAGCCTGTGCGACACTGGTGAGCGTCTGACCCTGTTCAGCAAACCAAGCCAGTGCGCCCTCGCCCGTCACCGCTTCGATGCGGCGTACACCTGACGCGATGCCGCCCTCGGAAATTATCTTGAACACACCGATATCACCGGTGCGCTCCACGTGCGTACCACCACACAGCTCCACCGAGTAATCGCCGAAATTGAGAACCCGCACCTGATCGTCGTACTTTTCGCCGAACAGCGCGATCGCACCACTCGCCACGGCATCGTCGTAGCTCATCAACTGTGTTTGGGTCGCAACATTACGGCGGATCTGCTCGTTCACTGATCGCTCGATCTCAACCAGCTCGTCGTCCGTCACGCCCTCATAATGCGAGAAGTCAAAACGCAGTCTATCCGGCGCGACCAATGAGCCTTTCTGCTGCACATGCTCACCCAGCGTGTTACGCAATGCGGCATGCATTAGGTGGGTTGCAGAATGATTTAAACGAATCGCCTGGCGTCGATCTGCATCGACAATAGCGTCAAGTTCATCGTCCACCGCAACACTGCCCTCTTCCATGAGTCCGAAGTGAACGATGGCGCTGCCGTTTTTCTGCGTGTCGGTGACATTAAACACCGTGTTATCGGCGGCGAGAATACCAGTGTCACCGATTTGTCCGCCGGACTCGGCATAAAACGGTGTCACCTCAAGTACGATCGCACCTTCATCGCCCGGCGACAGCGAATCAACCGATTCGCCGTTCTTGAACACAGCAACCACCTGGCTGGCACCGTCGGTGCCTTCGTAACCGGTAAATTCGCTATCCGCATCGGTTTGCAGTTTGCCACTTGCATCAGCACTAAATTTGCTGGAAGCACGCGCACGCGCGCGTTGATCATTCATCGCCGTTTCAAAGCCGGACTGATCAATAGTGAGCCCACGCTCACGCGCGATGTCGCCAGTCAGATCGGCCGGAAAGCCGTAGGTGTCATACAGCTTAAACACCACGTCGCCGGGAATTTCATTGTCGTCTAATCCGGCAATCGCCGATTCGAGCATCTCCATGCCCTGATCCAGCGTTTCGGCAAAGCGACGCTCTTCTTTCTCCAACACTTTTTCAACGTGCGACTGGTTCTTAGCGAGCTCCGGATAAGCATCACCCATCTCATCCACCAACGGTGCAACGAGCTTATGAAAGAACAAGGCATCGTCAGCCAGCTTCTTACCGTGGCGAATCGCACGTCGAATAATACGGCGCAACACGTACCCGCGGCCTTCATTGCCGGGCAACACCCCGTCGACGATCAAAAACGAACAGGCGCGAATATGATCTGCAATGACGTTGAGCGAGCTCGAGCCATCACTTTCGACGCCGAGCGTTTTAGCAACCGCTTTGAGAAGATTCTGAAAAAGATCGATCTCGTAGTTGCTATGCACACCCTGCATCACCGCAGAGATGCGTTCCAGGCCCATGCCGGTATCGACCGACGGTTTCGGCAATGGCGTCATCTCGCCATTGGCAGACCGGTCGAATTGCATGAATACGAGATTCCAAATCTCGACGTATCGATCACCGTCTTCATCCGGCGATCCCGGCGGACCTCCGGCAACCTCGGCACCGTGATCGAAAAAGATTTCGCTACACGGGCCACAAGGTCC
This sequence comes from Pseudomonadota bacterium, assembly GCA_039030375.1. Lineage (GTDB taxonomy): Bacteria > Pseudomonadota > Gammaproteobacteria > Steroidobacterales > Woeseiaceae > UBA1847. The sequence continues at coordinate 93,704 of JBCCEH010000011.1, forward strand.
GGTATCGCCCATCGCCCAGAAATTATCTTTTTCGCCAAGACGCGAAAAACGCTCTGGGTCGATGCCGACCTCATTGAGCCAAATGTCGGCAGCCTCATCGTCATCACGAAACACCGTGATCCACAGCTTTTCGGCAGGCAGACCGAGCTTGCCGGTGAGAAACTCCCAGGCGTAGAAAATGGCATCGCGTTTGAAATAGTCACCAAAGCTGAAATTGCCCAGCATTTCAAAGAAGGTGTGGTGGCGAGCGGTGTAGCCGACGTTCTCGAGATCGTTGTGTTTGCCACCGGCGCGCACGCAGCGCTGCGACGTAGCCGCGCGGTTATAGCCGCGAGGGTCAGAGCCGAGAAATACATCTTTGAACTGCACCATGCCGGCATTGGTAAACAACAAGGTCGGATCATTGCCAGGCACCAGCGGCGAGCTGGACACCACTTCGTGGCCCTGCTCGCGGAAATACTCCAGGAACGCCTGGCGCAACTCATTGCTGGTCATGGACTTCATGCCGCGATTCTAAGCGTTAATCGTCGAATGCGGAAACCGCTGAGCGAATTTGTTCCGAATCAAAGCCGCGCGACTGCAAGAAACGCATCTGACGCGCCTTGGCCGCGTAGTCGATTGGCTCCTCAAGACCGAATTTGCGAGCGCGAACCTCGCGGGCGGCTGCGACCCAGTCGTGCTCGACCTCGGCCAAAGCCGCATCAATAAGGGACTCATCAATACCCTTACCTTTGAGATCCGCGCGAATCTTCAGCGGGCCCTTTCCCTGGTTGATCCGTGACGACACCATGGCCTCGGCGAAGCGCGCATCCGACTGCAAGCCGTCCTCGATCAGACCCTCAATCGCAGGCGTTATGGCGACCTGTTCAAAGCCCGCCTGCTCCAGCTTGCGCACCAGCTCGACACGCCCATGTTCGCGACGCGCGAGGTAGTCCATCGCCTTCTTACGGGCTTCGATAGGATTGAGTAGCCGGCTTTCTTCGGCCGACGGGATATCGGGCAGCAGGTCAGTCTCTATTTCACGCTTCCTGTGCGACATCCTCTTCAGCATCCGCCTCCGGCTGCGCGACGGTATCCGGCAACAGCTTGGCCCGAATCTTCGCTTCGATCTCCGCCGCGGTGTCTGGATTGGTCTTTAGATACTCACGGACATTTTCTTTGCCCTGACCGATGCGGTCATCGCCATAGCTGTACCACGAACCCGCCTTATCGATGAGGCCATGCTGCACACCGAGATCGATGATTTCACCCTCGCGGGAAATACCCAGGCCGTACAGAATTTCGAACTCAGCCATTTTGAACGGTGGCGACACTTTGTTTTTCACCACCTTGACGCGCGTCTGGTTACCGATAACCTCATCGCCCTTCTTAATCGCGCCGATGCGACGGATATCGAGACGAACCGAGGAGTAGAATTTCAGCGCGTTACCACCGGTGGTCGTTTCCGGGCTACCGAACATCACGCCGATCTTCATACGAATCTGGTTAATGAAGATCACCATCGCGTTAGAACGTTTGATGTTACCGGTGAGTTTGCGCAGCGCCTGAGACATCAGACGAGCCTGCAGGCCCATGTGCGAATCGCCCATCTCACCTTCAATTTCAGCTTTCGGCGTGAGCGCCGCAACCGAGTCGACCACGATGACGTCAACCGCACCGGAGCGCACCAGCATGTCGGTGATTTCCAGCGCCTGCTCGCCGGTGTCCGGCTGCGATACCAGCAGTTCGTCGACATTGACGCCCAGCTTCTCTGCGTAGGCAGGATCCAGGGCGTGCTCAGCGTCGACGAACGCGGCGGTGCCGCCGATTTTCTGCGCTTCAGCGACAACCTGCAGCGTCAGCGTTGTTTTACCGGACGATTCCGGGCCGTAGATCTCGACCACACGACCTTTGGGAACACCGCCAATACCCAGCGCCACATCCAGCCCGATCGAACCCGTGGATACGGCTTCGATGTTGGCGGCGCCTTGGTTGTCGCCGAGCCGCATAACGGACCCTTTACCAAATTGCTTCTCGATTTGACCCAGGGCAGCGGCGAGCGCTTTTTTGCGGTTGTCGTCCATATTTTTAATCTTCCTGTCAGTGCGGCTGACGCCGCGGGCGGTGGGAATCATGAATTATTCCACAACCTTTTGCGGCCCGCACCGGGGACGCCACCGATTAATTCGGCAGTGTTTGAAGAAACACGAAGAAGGTTCTAGAAGTCGTTGAGTAACGGGCGGTATGTGACCGAGCCGCGTTCGCGGATCGACTCGATGATCTCGAATTTCGACCATTCTATGCTGGCCGATTGCGCCAATCGCTGCGTCTCGAACGACCGGCAGTTCTTCACCACCGTCACATGCGGTCGGTAAACGCGCTGCTGCGGCAGCTTACCGGCTGCCACCACAATCCCGCTGAGCGTCTCCACCAGATTCTCAAGCTCCGATGGCACCCGCGGCGGAACCATCGCCGCAATCTTCGGGCGCGGCCAAAACTCCAGTTTGTCCAGGCGTAACTGGAAGGGTTCGAAGGTGACGCCACGCGCTTGCTCGACCAGCTCCGGGATGTGCTGCTCCTCGAGGTCGCCGATGTACACCAGTGTCACATGCCAATCGCGGCGATCGACCGCCCGGCCCTCAACCAATTTGGTGACCGGCGTAATGAAGTCGCGCATGCGCTCACGCTGCCGAGCGTCCGGCCAAAGGGCAAAAAAGAGAGTGCGAGTGTTCATGCCAACATTCGAGTGCGAATACCTTCGAGAGCATGCACCACGGTCAGCTCCCTCACAAGTTCCCGGTCGCCGTCGAAACACTCCATGGCGGTCGTAACAGTGACCCTGCCGGCATGGCGCACCGCCCACGCGAACCATACGGTGCCTACCGGCTTCGCCTCCGTGCCACCGTCCGGACCGGCAACACCGCTCACGGCGACCGCGATATCCGCACCACTGAGAGCCAGCACGCCCTCGGCCATTTCGACCACCACCGGTTCGCTCACCGCGCCATGCGCCTCGATACGTTCGGCGGCAACTCCGAGTACCGATTCCTTGGCGCCATTGGAATAGCTGACGACACCGTAGTGAAACACCGCTGAGCTGCCCGGAATATCGGTAATCGCTTTGGCGATCCAACCACCCGTGCACGACTCCGCCGTGGCGACGACTTTTTCCGCCTCCGTGAGTGACGTCACTAAGGACTGCGCTAAGATTTCAATCGCCGAGTGATCAGCCATTTAACACCGACTCGTACAACTCAATATGTTGGGCGGCCATGGTAGCGATAGAAAACTCGCGCTGCATCCGCGCCTGCCCAGCGGCGCCGAATCGTTCTGCTTTGTCAGGATCGTCGATCAAAGCAGCGAGTGCCTCGCGTAACGCATCACTGTCTTCGGGCTTGACCAGGATGCCGGTTTCGCCATCGGCGACCGCTTCGACCAAACCACCGGCGCGAAATCCAACCACCGGCACACCGGCGGCCGCGGCTTTGAGTGTAGCCACTCCTAATCCCTCCGCTAAGGCCGGGTGACAAAACACGTCGAAGTTCCCCATCAACCCATCGAGGTCGGGGCGAAAACCGGCGAACTGCACGACATCGCCTAGTTCTCGCTCGGCCGCTTGAGCGCGTAGCTCATTGTCGAGTGGCCCTTCGCCAAAGAGAATTGCGCGCAGCTGCGGATAACGGCACTTCAACGCACCCAGCGCGTCGAGCAGGAAGCGGTGGCCTTTGCGCGCTATCAACTGACCGGCTGCCGCAATCACAAACGCATCGTCCGGCAACGAGAACGCGGATAAGAATGCTTGTCGATCAGGCGGCTCAGCAAATCGCTCCGCATCCACGGCGCTGCGAATCACTTCGATTCGTGACGCGTCGATACCGTGCTCCTTAAGCACCGCCGCAATCGTGTCGGAGATCGCGATGATGCGCTGAAACGGGCGATAGCGCAGCGCCGCCACCAGCCGCATCTCGGTATTGTCGACGCGACGCGACACCACCGCCGGCACTTCGGCAAAGCTCGCCGCAAGCCCGCCGAGCACATCCGCTCCTCGACGCGAATGACAATGCACTAGGTCGGGTTCAGCGTCACGAATGTACTGAGTGAGCCGATACGCAAACGGCAGATCAACATCCCCAGCACAAAACAAATTTCGCACCGGAATATTGACCGATCGGGCAGCGCGATCCACTCCGGAGTCGGGGGGACAAACCAGCGTGCAATCGTGACCGCGCTCTATCAGAGCCGACAGCAAATAGATGACTTGCTGTGGTCCACCGTACAGGTGGCGACCGGTTTCAACGTGTAAGAGCTTCATTCACTGAATAATACTGCCGCAAGCCGACACATTGACATAATGTTGAAACGCACGCGTCATCTATTTCCGCTAGAGTAAGTGCAATAACTATAACTCGGGGAAAACACTATGTTTGGGTCTCGCACCGGCCGACTCGCCACGGCTCTTGCTGTTCTTGCTTTCTCACCACTTGCCAGCGCGCAAGTTTTCATCAACGAAATTCACTACGACAACGACGGCGGTGATACTGGCGAGGCGATCGAAATCGCCGGTGCAGCCGGTACCGATCTGGCCGGCTGGAGTTTGGTTCGTTACAACGGTAATGGCGGTGCCAGTTACGGTACCGACGCCTTGGCCGGCGTTATCTCCAACCAGCAAGGTGGCTTCGGCACGATCCTGATCGAGTATCCCAGCAACGGTTTGCAAAACGGTTCGCCAGACGGCATCGCACTAATCGACGCGGCCAACAACGTGGTGCAGTTCCTGAGTTACGAAGGTACCTTTGCAGCCACCAATGGGCCTGCAGCGGGCCTAACCAGTACCGATATCGGCGTGGCAGAGACCAGTTCTACGCCGGTTGGCTTTTCCCTACAGTTAACCGGTTCCGGCACACAAGCCTCGGATTTTGTGTGGGCCGCACCGCAGGCCAACACGTTTTGCGCTGTCAATACCGGCCAGACGTTGGGTGACGGCGTCGCTGGCCCGGGTGACCCGTGTCCGGACCCCGGTGGCAATCCTGACGACATCACGCTGGTGATCAACGAAGTTGACTACGATCAGCCGAGCGCTGATACCGCTGAGTTTATCGAGCTATTGAATGTCGGCACCGCCGATGTCGACCTGACCGGCGTCACTGTGGAGCTGGTTAACGGTTCGAATGACTCGGTCTACGACACGATCAACTTGCCGTCGAGCACGGTCGCACCCGGCGAATATTTCGTGATTTGTGCCAATCCGGCGAATACACCGTCGTGCGACCTAGCGGCGATTTCCTCGATACAAAACGGCGGCCCAGACGGCGCTGCAATCAGGCTCGGTTCGGCGTTGATCGACGCGATCAGCTACGAAGGTGACATTCCGTCGATTGTCGAAGGCAGCGGCGTGGGTATCGCCGATTCAGGTTCGATACCGTTTGTGAGTTTGTCGCGCACACCCGATGGCATCGACACGGATCAAAACAACGTCGATTTCAGTCTGCGTTGCACCACACCGGGTGCCACCAACTCACCCGATACCACCGACTGTGACGATCCGGTTCCACCGATCGTAATCAATGAAGTACACGCGGATCCGGCGAATGACCTCCCCGGCGATGCCAACAACGATGGCGTACGCGACTTCAGCGACGATGAGTTCGTCGAAATCGTGAACACATCCGGCGGCTCACTGGATATCTCCGGCTGGACACTTGCCGACGGTGCGACGTTGCGTCACACATTCCCGGCGGACACGGTGGTTCCGGATCAGTGTTCCGTTGTCGTCTTTGGCGGCGGCGTGCCGATGGGCACGTTCGGCAATTCGCTGGTGCAAACCGCATCGACCGGTTCTCTAGGTCTGAACAACGGCGGCGACACGATTACGATCAATGACGGTGCCGCAGACGTGGTCGTCGCCGGTTACGGCAGTGAAGCCGGCGATAACCAGTCCATCACGCGGTCACCCGATATCACCGGCGCATCGCTGGTGCGGCATTCCACCGCAACGGGCTCGGGCGGTGCGCTGTACTCGCCGGGCACGGACGTTGCCGGCGATCAGTTCAGCGGTTGCCCGGTACCGCCGGTTGGACCGTTTGAGATCTTTGAAATTCAAGGTGACGGCGAAGATTCGCCGTTTGAAGGTCAGACGGTCATCACCGAAGGCAACATCGTGACCGGCGTGAATGACGAGGGTTTCTCGATGCAGACGCCGGATTCGCGGGCCGATGGCAACGTCGATACCTCGGACGGCATATACGTGTTCACCGGCGGTGCGCCGGGCGTGGCTGTCGGCGACCTGGTGAACGTGACCGGCGAAGTGGTCGAGTTCTTTGGCTTTACCGAATTCACCAATTCGCCCACCGTTACGGTCATCAGTGCCGGATTAGCCTTGCCGACACCGGTGGCATTGGATGCGGCAACGCCAAGCCCCGATCCCACCACACCGACCTGTGCGATTGAGTTCGAGTGCCTTGAAGGCATGTTGATATCCATCGCCGACGGCACCGTGACGGCCTCGAATCAGCGTTTTGGGACCGATCCGATCGCCGAAGTGTTTATCACCGCCGCGCCGACGCGCAGCTTCCGCGAGCCGGGCATCGAATTTCCCGGTATCGCAGGTCTGCCGGTTTGGGACGGCAACCCCGAGGTGTTTGAGCTGGATCCGGATCGACTCGGTTTACCGAATCAGACGATCCCGGCGGGCTCCTCGTTCTCGGCCACCGGCGTGATTGGCTTCGACTTCGGTGATTACGAACTCTGGCCAACCAGCTTAACGGTCAACGAGCGGGCATTACCGCAACCGGTTCGACCGGGCCGCTGGTTTGAAACCACGGTGGGCAGCCTCAACTTGTTCCGACTCTTCGATGACGTTGACGACCTACCGGGCATCAACCCGCTGGGCGAGGTCACCGACGACTTCGTGGTTTCGTCCGAGGAGTATCAACGGCGAATCGACAAACTGGCGCTGTATATCGTCGACAACATGCGCACACCGGACATTCTTGCGGTTCAGGAAGTAGAGAGCGAGAAAGTACTCGACGATCTGGCCGCAGCGGTTAACGCCATCCATCCGTGGGCACGCTACGAAGCCTATGTGATCGAGGGTAACGACATTGGCGGCATCGACGTTGGCTTCATGGTGCGCAAATGGAAAGTCTGGTTCCCACGTGTTGAACAGTTAGGAGCGGATGAAACCTACGTCAACCCGGAAGACGGACAACTCGATCTCACCCATGACCGCCCGCCATTGCTGCTCAAAGGTTGGACGTGGTTTGTTCCGATCAATGTGATGGCCGTTCACAACCGCTCGTTGGGCGGCATTGACGAGGAACGCGTGCAGGTGAAGCGGTTGGAACAGGCCGTTTCCATCGCTGACAAAGTGCAGAGTATTCAGAACAGCCGCGGCGGCCGCGCCTTGATCGTTCTGGGTGACTTCAACGCATTTGAGTTCTCCGATAGCTACGTCGACGCGGTCGGCACCATTCAGGGCATGTTCGATCCGGCGGAGAACCTCCGCAACGGACCGGACCTGGTGGATCCCGATCTACTCAATCAGATCCAATCGCTACCGCCTGAAGATCGTTACTCGTTCATTTTCCGCGGTAATGCGCAGGCACTCGACCATGCACTGACCAGCATGGCGCTGGACTTCCGCGTACGCGGCCTGCAGTTCGCGCGCGGCAACGCGGACGCGGCGGTTGATCTGATTAACGATGAGACGACCTCGTTACGGTCTTCAGACCACGACGGACTGGTGTTGTATTACTACAAGGGCTTTCTAAAACGCCGACGCTGGTAAGCCGGGCATCTACGACCTGCCCGATGGTTCCTAATATGGAATAATCGGGCAGGTAATCCTGCGCCCACAATAACTAGAGATACCGCGCTTGAGCTCCGACGTCGCCACCGTCCATACGCCGATGATGCGCCAGTATTTGGCGATCAAGGCCGATTATCCCGACATGCTGGTGTTCTACCGCATGGGCGATTTCTATGAGCTGTTTTATGACGACGCCAAGCGCGCGGCTTCGCTGCTCGACATCACTCTGACCGCCCGCGGCAAATCCGGCGGCAATGCGATTCCGATGGCGGGTGTGCCGTACCATGCGGTCGAAGGCTATCTGGCAAAACTGGTGCGCAAAGGCGAGTCGGTGGCGATCTGCGAGCAAGTCGGCGACCCAGCGACCAGCAAAGGTCCAGTGGAGCGCAAAGTCACGCGCATCGTGACACCCGGCACGTTGACCGATGAAGCGTTGCTCCGCGAAGCGCGCGACAATCTGGTGGCGAGCGTGTTCGCCGGCCAAAACGAAATCGGTATCGCCTGGCTGGATTTGGCGGGCGGACGGTTTCGCCTCGCACACGTCGCCGATCGCGAAGCGTTGATCGGCGAACTCGAACGCCTAAGCCCGGCCGAGCTGATTCTGGATGAAGATCAGCTCAAAGACCTCGCGGTCGACAACGCGCGACTTACGCGTCGCCCGCCGTGGCACTTTGAGCTTGATAGCGCGCGCCGTGCGCTATGTGCGCAGTTTGGCACGCAGGATCTCAGCGCATTCGGTTGCGAAGATTATGCCGAGGGCATTGCCGCTGCCGGCGCGCTGTTGCAGTACGTCTCCGACACGCAAAAAACCGGCCTGCCCCACCTTCGCGCTATAGCGGTCGAGCGTCACGACGACTCGGTCGTGATGGATGGCCCGACACGTCGCAATCTGGAACTCGAACGCTCATTGAGCGACAACGATGCGTTGACGCTGGCCGGCGTGATGGACCGCTGCCAAACCGCCATGGGGTCACGACTCATGCGGCGCTGGATTCAACGCCCGTTGCGTGACCAAGCCGTCCTTAAGAACCGTTACCAAGCCATCGGTGCGCTGAATGGTGATCGGGCAACCGACACGCTGCAGACGATGCTCGACGGCATCGGTGACGTGGAGCGAATTCTGGCACGCGTCGCGTTGCGTTCCGCCCGACCCCGCGATTTGGCGCAGCTCGGCGTATCGCTATCTCGACTGCCCGAATTAAAGACCATGCTCGCTGCGATTGACTCGCCGCTGCTGGCGTCACTGAACACCGACCTCGGCGACCACAAAGTCGAACGGCGCGAGTTGCAAAGCGCCGTCATTGAATCACCGCCGATGTTAATCCGCGACGGTGGCGTCATTGCCGATGGTTACGACGAGGAATTGGATGACCTCAGAGCGATCGCCGCGAATGCCGATCAGTATTTGTTGGATTTGGAAGCGCGCGAAAAAGAGCG
>JBCCEH010000012.1:0-89345 GCA_039030375.1 Pseudomonadota bacterium
CGAACCCCTGTTGCCGCCGTGAAAGGGCGGAGTCCTGGGCCTCTAGACGATGGGGACGCAGGACAAATTCCAATGTTGTCTGGTGGAGCTAGGCGGGATCGAACCGCCGACCTCTTGCATGCCATGCAAGCGCTCTCCCAGCTGAGCTATAGCCCCATGGAGGGCCGCACTTTACGGAGTGACCGGTCCATTGTCAACGGCCCGGCACACACCTTTCTGGACAGATTTCCGGATCCACAGCTGCGGCCGCGAAGGTTCGGCCAACCCCTCCTCAATCAGCGCAAATCCACTGATATCAACCCGCTGCTAAGGAAACCAAAAGGACTCCCGTGCCATCTTTTCACTTGCGCATGGGGCCCGTCCACGCGCACCTAGGGATTCATTTAGCCCCATACATCGCTTCTGATATGATCGCCCATCCTTACCAATACTGAACGCGACCCAGATTGAAGAAAAAGTGCGTCGTCATCGGTGCAGGTCTATCCGGTACCCTTATTGCGAATCGATTGTCGGAGCACTGCGACGTATCGATCGTTGAGCGCGGCCCGTCACGGAGCATTGAATATCCTAACGTCGTCTATGACCAACGCGAGTTGGCTCATATAAAGACCTTCTGCTATGGCAAAGGTGGCACGACGAATCTTTGGCACAACGGGCTAATCCCGATTAGTCCCAACGATGTGCATGAACCCACGAATGCTCTGCTCCTGGATGCAAGCGCTAAATATCGGAACGATGCGGCACATGCCCTGCACTTTGAAGGCAACGACTTTGACGAACAATACGAGCTCCAAAACCGAGTCGCGGCTGAACTTGCCGAGAACTTCTGCAAAGCATCCGACGGTGTTGACACGCTAATATATCCGAAACGCGTCGGACGGCTAGCGCTTTCCCCGGACGTTTCTGGCGTCTACGATGTTACTGATCTTGCGGTAACGAGTAACGGCAATCGAATCCAGGACGTCGCTGTTAGCACCCCCACCGGCAGCGTTCGCCTGCCTTGCGACGAACTGATTATTAGTGCCGGTTCGCTGGGAACCCCAATTGTTCTCAATAAAGTACTAGGGGAGATGCCGGTTAACCACACGGCCGACGGGCACGGCCTCATCGATCATCCAATGGGATTTGTCGGCAAAGTACGGTTTCCACGTAGCCTAAAAAGTGACGTTTCCCAGTTTTCCTTAGCTTCTAGAGGTACCTATCACACACGCAGTCTGCTACGTCTCAAAAGCGAATGCGGACACTATACGGGCTGTATTTTCTTGCGCCCCGCCTTTACTATGGAAAACAGCCTTGAGTCTCACATCTACAAATCACAGCTTGGCGCGAGCAGCGGACTCGAACGGCTGAAGAACGCGATGTCGAAGAGACTTTTCCATCCGGACGTGCTTGCAGAAGCATTTACTCGACTGAGCGGCTTTTCACCGCCAACGCAAATCTACTCTGTGCTGTTTCTCGGCGAACAACGCAACTCCAGAAACGCAGTCTATGCGAAAGATGAACAACTGCACGTGGACTGGCAAGTTCATGCCGACGAAATCGAAATCTATTCCAACATGCTGGAAAAATTCCGCTCGATGATTCAGGACTTCGCCGAGGATATAAGCCTTACACCGGAGTTAACGCAGAACTGGCTGTGGTCTGGTGCACATCATTCTGGTACTACGCACTGCGTTGATGAAAACCTTCTCGTCGACGGTACCGAAAATCTATATGTGTGCGATGCTTCTGTCATTCATGAGCATTCGTACGCGAATACCGGACTGACGATAGGTAGCCTGGCATTTCGATTATGCGAGCATATCGCCGGCCGCTTACACTGATCTCTTGCTCATAGGATCCAAGCTCAAGTGCCGCATATAGGACGCGTATTAGTTACTGGAGGAACTGGATTCGTCGGCAAGAAAATTGTCAGCGCACTCATTGCGGCCGGCTACTCCGTTCGAGTACTTGCCAGAGAGACGTCCAACACGACACCACTCGCCGACTCCGGCGCGGAGATTTGTTACGGAGACGTCGCAGAAATCGACAGCCTCACTGCGGCTTTTGGAGACATCGACTTCGTTGTACACGCAGCCGCAGACACGCTCGGAACAAAAAACGGCGGCCAACGTGTCACCTTGGGCGGGACGCAGAACGTCTTGGAAAAATGTCGATCACACAACGTTAAGAAGTTGATCTACCTCAGCTCATGCTCCGTGTATGCCGCTGCAGGGGCTGCAAAAACAACGACAATTGATGAGAACTCACCACTCGAGCCGCGCCCTGATGAGCGAGGGAACTACTCTGAATACAAATTGCTCGCCGATCAGTTGATTCAAACGCACATCGACGTTTCAAAGGACGTACCGATCGTTTGCCTGCGTCCAGGGCTGATTTATGGCCATGGTACCGAAGTATTCGGCCCAACTTTGGGCATTAATATCGGCGACAAAATTCTCGCAGTCATCGGTCTCGGTCGAATGTCGTTACCACTTATCTACGTAGACGATGTCGCCGATGCTACCGTCGAGTGCCTTCGAAACAATACCGCTATTAATCAGACATTTAATATCGTCAATGCCGAGACAGTGGATAAGAAAACGTACATCAACAAACTCGTTAGACGCCGATACGACAGTGCACGAATCATTTTCATACCCTATGTCTTCGTGTTCTTAGGCGCTACAGTGCTTGAGGTTATCGGCGCACTATTGAGAAAGGCGCCTTTTCTTACCAGGTACCGATTATCATCATCGCAAACATCGGCGCGATTTAGCGGCGAAAAACTGAGTCGCCTATTGGACTGGCGACCTAAGACGTCTCTCGATTTGGCTATAGAAAAGATGTCACGTGAGCAAGCCGAACCATAGACGTTCAGCTGGTTTGTGCCGCACGCGCTTCCATGAATTCGATAGCCGTTTGCATTCTGATTAGTGTGCGTTGTTTTCCTACCAGCCATAACGTCGCGTCTATCGCCGGGGAAACCGATGTGCCGCTGACCGCGACACGTAATGGTTGCCCTAACTTACCCATGCCGATATCTAGGTCTTCTGCACATTCCTTAACGACGGATCCGATACGATCCTGAGTCCAGTCGTCGACTTCCTCCAATCGCCTATAGAGCTCCTTAATGGGCTCCAGGGCCACCGGGCGTAAGTGTTTTTTGGCCGCTGCGGCGTCAAGTTCTAAAGTATCTGCAAAGCAGAAGGTACAGCTCTCCGCCATTTCGAGTAAGGTATTTGACCTCTCTTGAAAGACCCTAGCGACATCGGTCAGATCGGGACCCGCCGCAATCGCTTCATCGGAAACTTTTAGGTAGGGTCGCATCAATACACCCAGTTCGGACGCATCGGTCGACTGCATATGCTGCTGATTTATCCACAGCATCTTCTCAGCATTAAAGGCAGACGCCGAATTATTTACATCGTCGATATCGAACAACTCGGTCATCTGTTTGACCGTGAATATTTCTTGGTCGCCGTGTGACCATCCGAGTCGAACGAGATAGTTCAATACTGCGTTCGGCAGATAACCCGCCTCACGGTACTCGCGAATATCGACAGCGCCATGTCTTTTCGATAGTTTCGCCCCATCCGGACCGAGTATCATCGGCAAGTGGGCATAACTCGGAGGCGTGGCACCGAGCGCTCTAATCATGTTGATCTGGCGTGGCGTATTGTTCAGATGGTCATCACCTCTCACAACATGCGAAATCTCCATGTCATAGTCATCAACAACGACCGTGAAGTTGTACGTTGGCGACCCATCAGATCGCACGATTACCAAGTCATCCAACTCCTCGTTGTCGAAGGCAACGCGACCTTTGACCGCATCCTCTACGATTACTTGACCGGATAACGGATTCTTGAACCGAACGACGTGCGGCTGACTTTCATCCACATCATCACGAACTCGGCACCGACCATCGTACCGCGTCTTTAACCCTGCCTGCTTTTGCGATTCGCGTAACTTATCCAATCGTTCTTTACTACAGTCGCAACGATAGGCCAATCCGACAGCCAACCATTCCGCAACGACCTCTTTGTAACGGTCAAATCGCCGACTCTGATAGAACGGACCGAGATCGGCGTCCATGCCCAACCACGCCATCCCGTCCAGAATTGCATCGACGTACTCCGCTTTAGAACGTTCCAAATCCGTATCTTCAATACGTAAAACGAAATCACCGCCGTGGCGACGGGCATATAGCCAACAGAAGAGCGCTGTTCGCACACTCCCTAAATGAAGCACGCCGGTTGGGCTTGGTGCGAAACGAGTTCTAATGGTCATTACTGCAACACCTATTTTCGATTGCCATGGCACGAGCTGTAACGCCAGCAGCCAGAGGCACTTCAAACGAAGTTATTTCCTCGGTATTTTCCCGCACGGCTCGTCAAACCGATGAATAATAACTACGAGTTTGCGGGACGAATAAGAAAGTCGATCTCCGACCCATCTCCAAATATGGTCTGTTCAACGAATTGTCCGTTGGTCAACCGATAAATAGCGCCGTGGTTCACACCGGCCTCGTGCGTGCGCACTACACAAAATAGACCATCCTCTACCATCACGCCACGAATCTTAGCAACAGATTGCGATAAGAACTCGTCATCGAAATAGGCTCTATTGAGAATGTTCGCCGCCCGTACAACATCATATTTCTTATCGAGCTGGTTGATGTTCGCAAGGTCGTACTCAAAAATGTTGACATTCTCCACATCTCTCAAATGCTTGGAGATGAGTTTTACATCGCGACGCTCTGGCCGGCGCACGATCAGCGCAAACAGACCGCGCAACACTCTTAGTGTGAAAATGGGCAGAACGCGTTTCAACTTTCGAAAGAGCGTTACACCCAACGTATTTTCTTCACTGCGACCAAAGAACTCAAATTGCAGTGGCCAGCCGTTAGAGTCCTCCAAAACGTGAAACTGAGGCGAATAGGAAACGATGCTCGCGTCCACGCAAAGATCGAACGCATCAAGTTTGTGGGTGACTCCATTGTCGTTCAGTGACTGCACCAACTCCGCTGTTGTCACGCCCGACGAAACGCCCATATCGACGACACGGATGGGACCCGAATTAGCGACGCCGGATGACTGGATTAAGTCAACGAGCATGTTATCGATTTCCGTTAGTCGTTTTGTGCTGGTCGTCTTGTGGGTCCCATTGCGCAGCACAACTTGATTGAAGAACTGCGCTTCCATTGCATCAATCTGCTCAACGCTACGTTCCACATCGCTGTACAATAGGACTTCTCGAGCTGTGGGCTTTGTCATGGTGGACGTTCTTCTGTCAGTGGGGCCCATAGAATAATCCGAACGCGCCGCTCATCCAACCGTTTGGAGACCGGAGACACGATTTGAAAATCGCAGAAGTACTCTACTCGACCACCATCGGTGGTTCCGAAAGACTCGGAATATCGCTCGCTAACGGGTTCCGCTCGCGCGGCCACCAGTGTGAGGTCGTTACGTTGTTCCAAGGGGATCGGTCTCTGGATGTTGAACTTAATGCGGCGGACATTCCGGTACATAACATCGAGTTCGTCGGCGGGTCGATCCGCTCGAAAGTTGAATCCCAGCTGAAGCTGTATCGGCTATTCCGCCGCGAGCGCTACGACGTCATCCACTGCCATCACATGGACATGTTCTTTCACTGTATCCCACCGTCACGACTAGTGGGCAACAATCGACTAATTGTCACTGAGCACGCCCATCAACACTTCGAATGGGATGAAAAACTGCGCCGACGGTCACGCCGTCTGTCCAAACATGCCGATCGAATAACGGTTATTCACAGCGAATTACTCGACTACTTCCATGACACGCTTGATGTTCCACTGAGCAAGATCGACCTGATACGTAATGGTGTCGACACGGAAAAATTCTCTCCTGGTACTCCGCCGCTGGAAATTAGTGAATCAATCCCATCGTCTCATTGGGATTGCACCGCGATGTTTGTGGGCCGACTTCATATAGATAAAGACGTTCCCAACCTTCTCAAAGCCCACCGTGCGCTACTGGACGCTGGCCTGAATTGTGGCCTCGTGATCGTCGGTGACGGTGCCGAAAGTCAAGCCATTCGAACGCTCATCAAGGATCTTGCGCTTGAACCATTCACATATCTTGCTGGTTCTAAAGATAATATCTATCAATGGCTGCGCGCCTGTGATTTCTTTGTTTTGCCGTCTCGGCGTGAAGGCGCCCCCTTGGCGATACTAGAGGCGATGAGCTGTGGAAAGGCAATCGTGGCAACCGATGTTGGTGGTATTGCAGAAATCGTCGATGACGACTGCGGGATTACCGTGCCTAAGGAAGACCACCAAGCGCTAGCAGTCGCACTTCAAGCGATGGCCGCCGATCCAGCCGGCCGCAAACAGAAGGGCGAGAAATCCAGACAACGAATACTCGATCTGTTCAGTATCAACAAGATGATTGATGAGTATATCGACTGTTTTGGTCGATAGTTATTCGTCAGCTGTCGAGCAGTGAAGCTCCATGCCTTCACGCCGCCATTGGAGAAAATCGAATGCGTATCGGAATTGCTGGTTAAAGTGCTTACCTGAGAACGTCGAGCCGTAGAGTGCACCGGCGTTAAAGACCTCATCACCAATTTCTAGAAACCGCTTATCGCCGGTTTCTTTCCACAACCATGCATAGACGTGGGCAATCATCAAGTTCAGATCCGGCGCCAATCTCGGATCTAAGATGTCCTGGTAGAGAAAGCCGTCTTGTCTACCAGTCTGCCACATAGGCTCTCCGTTTTGATGACTTGCTGACACGTACATCCATATTGCCAGGTCACCAAGCGCGGTCTCTATCGAATTCCAATAGATTTTCTTTGCGTCGGGATCAATGCCGGACCCATAGTCAATGGGAAACAACTTGGGCCAATATGCCTCCGGATCACGACCGTTTTCTCTCTCCCACTCGACGAATTCAATCAACGCATGGGCAGTAAGCCCAAACATAAACGGAGCGAATCTAGGGCCACCCTCACGATACGTCCCGTTATAGCTTCCCGACCTCCACTCGTACAAGTGGGAACCCATCCAGGGAACAAAGGTCTCAAGCTGCAGCACGCCCCGCTCTGCCGCGCGATCCGCGCCGGCACGCTCGGCTAATACATGCGATTCAACCGCTAATGCGATAGCTCGAGAGCGGTGTTCAGCACCGCCTTGCCCTCGCCCTTCGATGATCTTCGAGAACGCCGGCTTGTCGCGCATAAGCTCCAGCTGACGTATGGGCACATCGCCTACCAACTCACGCCGTAAATAGATGCCGTAGGATGATCGCCGCCAAGCTGCAGTGTGCCAGTCGTTCGGATCTAGATAGAACTCCCGATAGACATCGTTTGCCCACTTCGCATACGTAAACCACGGCTCCTCCTCTTCTAGATAGAGTCCGATGCGAAAGAATGTGTTAGCCGAATCATAGAATTCGTTGTCAAATTTCTGCCGAACCGACACGTCATTATCTGGGTCAAAGTATCTACCCCAGAAATGACCGCGCTCGACCATTTGATCTTCCAATACGCGTAGTTGTTGGGGTTGCTCAAAGTCACAAGAATTACCCGTCGCTGCACAACCCATCGCGGGGATGATCAGTAACGCTACAGATGCCAACCGATTGGCGATCCGATTACATCCGAAAATCGCGCCGCCAATACGAAATTTCTTGTGTTTTGTTCTCATTCTGACGAACCTCTATACTCCGCGCGCTCGTAACCGTAGCAATGCCGCCCACGTACCGAAAATCCTCTGGCGTCCTGGCCCACCTTGGTCATCAATTCTATGTGCTCGGTCTACTAAATACCGACGCATTCACGCCCCACAATGATCGCACAACGACGAACATCGAGAACTTCCAGAATATCATGCATATAACCGTGGCTGTTGCCGCTCCTTGAATACCGTAGCGCGGGATGAGCAACACGTTCAGGGCGACGTTCACCAACACCGCCACCGCCATAATTGCGGCCGCCTTATTCTGCTGACCACCCATAACAAGCGCGAATCCCACGGAACTCACCGTTGCATTAACGACACTCCCAATCAGCAATATCTGTAAAGCCGATTGACCGACAATAAACTCCTCGCCAAACAAGGCGAGAAGATGCTCGCCGAACACATACAAAACCATAACCATTGGCACTGCGACCAAGGCCGCTATTCTGGCGGACCAAGTAAGCACGGTTTGGATATTCGAAAAGTCCCTCTTCTCGAAATACTCAGCCAACATTGGTGTCGCTATTGAATTTACTGACGCCAGTCCAAAACCGACGACCGCTGCAATCCGACCACTAGCCGCATAAATACCGGCTTGAGCTGGGTCGAGTAACGCGCCGAGCATAAGCACATCAACTCGTTGCAACAGAATCTGCATTCCCGACATAAGTAGCATCGGTAGCGCAACCGCAAACCATGTTTTTGACTCGTAGCTAGGGGCTGCCGCAAAAACATCCTCTGGAATAAATCGACGAACGAAATAAACCAACACCACGGCAACCAGGCCCGCCGCCACTAGATTGAGTATTAATGCGTCAAACGAACGAATTTCTATCTTATAGAACGTGACACAAAGAAACACGGCACACAGAAGTAGCAGCGGCCTGACAATATTAATTGCGAACGACGAGTAGACAACCTTCTTCAAACCTCTAAGAACACCGTCGAGCACCGGCGTAACTGCCATGACCAGCAGCAGACACATGGCGACCGCCAACGAACCTCGACGCTGCGGTTCATCAAGAAGCTGGAACCAGCCGTTAACCATTAGCGCGACCGCAGCAATGGTCGTGGCAATACCTAGGACGACGGGAATGCTGAACTGCAACAGACCACGCAGCTCCGCCCATTTTCTTACCGCCGTATATGTTGCTGTAAATCGAAGTGCAACGGTATCAAATCCAAGTACGGCTGGGACCGTCAGTATTTGCATCCAAGCAAGCATCAGCACATACCAGCCATACTCTTCGGGCCCAAGTATGCGCGCAAGGTAAACTTGACCAAACAGCGCAATGACCGCGCCCGCAATGCCTATCAGGAATACTCCCGACGCTACCTTTGCAATCAACTCTGCAATTCTTGAACGCGCTACGATAGCCATTGACTTAAACTCTAAACGTGTTCGAGATAAAATTTTTGATGAGGCCACCGATCATCGCAAGAACCGCCTTTTCTTGACCAGCGCGTCGGCAATAATTATCGAAGACGTGGCGTTAATTGTATGGACACCCAGAATACTGGAACGTTGGCTTGGCTGAATTCTGCGAAAGGACTGATCTGAATACGCACTGGTGCTCAGAGACCTGACTAGACGAATGTCGATCGCACCTCCGTAACGAGTACTGCAGTCCTGCGCTGGCCGAAACTGCTGATCATCCTCAATGAAGAAATCGCCAGCTGGCCGTGCGCAACGTACATCAGCGACGGCCGGACACCGTGAGAGTGGGGTCCAGTCCGATGTCAGGGGATTGTCGCAATGGTAGATCACGAGCTCATCCGAAGTCGTTCCGAACGTATCGGGTTCTCGAGAAGCGAATAACCACCATCGTCCACCGTGACTTGTCAGCGTAGCGTCATACAATGCCTCATCGGATATTAGAGTCTTTATGTATGTCCAACCGAAAGGAAAGTCTGTCGATTTGTATAAGTCCACCGAACGGTTTTCGGCCGACTCCGGCACCATATAGAGATCATCCTCGTACTCAAATAAGAATGGATACGACAGGTGGTACGGCTTTTCCAGAACCGTAGTCGGCTCCGAGACGCTACCGTCTACCTCGATACTCATGTGGGCAATCGTCCCTTTACCCTCGCTGTAAACAAGCTCTTCGAAGAAAATGTGGTGCACGTCGTTCTTTGCAACTACGAAGGGATCCGCCCAAAATCGGTCTCGAGCCGGAGCGAGCTGCGTTAGGTCCTCCAGTTCACACGTTTTGATACTGGATACACCTAACTGATACAGCAGCACCCACTGCTCGTCGTACAACGCTGATTCGATGCGATAGCGCAACCATCGCCAGCCGGACTTGCCGACCAGTCGAAGTAGGTCGCGAATTCCGCAGCTTTGGGCCGCCAGTTCACTCGGACCTAGTGTCGGCGTAACACTCAATTTACGAACGAATTCTTTCAAACCACCGTCAAGCGCACCACCAATAACACGTCGAATGACCGTCGCTGCTCGCCAGTAGACTGATTGCACGCCTTTCAACAGGTACACATCATTGAGCGGCACAACATACTCGGCGGCAACGCGCGGCCCTGCACTTTCCGGTAATTGCACCATCAACCGCGCTTCAACCACTCGAGAACCCGACAACAACTCGACGAATCCGTCGGGAACGAAGTCTTGCTGACGAAAGCTTCCGAATTGAAGCCGCCAAACGCCAAACTGTGGAATCCTCGAATAAGACGGTGAATTGCCTGTCGCGCAGAGATCGATAACGAGCTCGCTCTGGCGCGGATTGAAGCCAACGCGGTCCGCTTGCTCCGAATCATGCTGGGCCGATATTGCGTCAACACTTAGAATAGGTAGATCATTAATCGCTTCGCTGACTGACTGTATCTCTAGTGGATCATTATGGAGCCGACTGATTTGCTGGTCCAGTCGAGTGTACCAACGATAGAGCGCACGGCGGATCGGTTCGAGCATAGCCCGTTTTCGCGGGACGTTTGACGCCCCGCGGTCAACCACAAATACTTCACAGTCGTCCGAATCGAACTCTAATAGAACTGCCCTTAGCAGCTCGCAAAGCCATGCAGGCTGCGAAGTACCATTTATTCGAACCTCGACTACTGTTCTGCCGTCCTTCATCAACTACTCTTCACCGCCGCGAAGCAACCATTCTTGCTATCTTGTCTGATCCTATTCCGACCACCACACTTGATG
Source organism: Pseudomonadota bacterium (assembly GCA_039030375.1). Taxonomy (GTDB): domain Bacteria; phylum Pseudomonadota; class Gammaproteobacteria; order Steroidobacterales; family Woeseiaceae; genus UBA1847. The sequence goes on from JBCCEH010000012.1 coordinate 10,872, forward strand.
ACCCGATATTCCCGGGTCAGATTCAGACGCGGTGCTATTTTGGTAACCGTAATGCCGCAATTGCCGCTGTCATTCCCAGTAAATAATAAAACAGAGACGCATACGCCATGGATAAGAAAAAACCACAGGTAACATAGGCCAGAATAGACGCACGCAACGCGTGGCCCAGCGCAAAGTTCGAAATGTAAGAAACGCCATGCTGCATCGTTTCCCTTCTCAGCAGTAGCTGTCTTCCAGTTATCCACACCGAAAAACACAGGCCTAAGAACAGGATAAAACCTATCAACCCCAACTCAACCAATACTTGGATAAATATATTGTGCGCTGTCTGCCAGGACCCCCCGACGCTAAGGTCAGCGCTCATATAGGCGCCGACGCCAAATCCCCATGGTCGCTCCAAGAAAGCGACCAAGCCGCGCCCCCAGATCGCCAAACGGCCCCGATCACCGGACGTATTGTAGTCGTCTTCCAGTTCGAAAATTGTCTGAATTCTGAGCCACGCCTCGTCCGGCGCCAACGCAATTGCTAATACCAGTAACAGCGTAACCCCGACTAATGCCGACACTTTTGGCGCCGAATATAGTCTCATCCGTTCGCTATCGCGGTTGGCAAATAAGAAATAGGTGATAACGACACACAGCCCAAGAAACGCACCACGCGACTGGGTAGCGATTACGACCGCAAACCCTATAGCGCCAAGCGCACGGTAGGCCAACACATATTTTCGATTGGAATCAAGAGACAAGCCAATAATGAATGCGCTCAGGACAAGCACAACCAAACCAATATCGTTAGGATCATACGTCGTCGAAAAAGCTAGTCGATCTGACGTTAACCCAGTAATCCCAAACGCTGCGAAGATCACTAAAAACCAGACTAAGAACCGCAGGTAAAACTCCAATGTCTGTTCGTTCGCGGCCGTGACGTAAACGAGAAAGAACAGAAATACCATAGTTGGCAGCTGCACAAGGAGAAATTCGAAACTGCCGGCCGTCCATACGGAAAATGCTACCGACAGCACTATGAGCGCAGAAAACCACAACATTTTTCTCGCAATCCGCGAGTCACGGACACGGTTTTTGTTGCCCGCAAAAAAGACCGTCATGAAGAACGCGAGTACGATTGTCAACTTGCCAAGTTGTAAGCTGCTTAGCGCTGGCACAAGCTCATGAACCCGCCCCACGGCTACGGCAATAAATAGCACGATCGCAATTGCCGCAGCGCTGCGTTTCTGCGCTGGCAGATGCGTACTCATCGATATGCCCTACGCATACCGTCCACTCCCACCGATTGACGTCGTAAATTCATTGGTTGACTGAATCAACGCAAGACAAACCGACCGGTCACTCACCGGTCTACTCGCTTCCACGTTACCGACTGACCTGATCGCTTTTGTCGCCACCAACCTACTAACAATGCGCAATTCATCGCAGCAAAATAGTACGGGATATAGAAGACGATTACGCCGCGCAGTGACGGGATGTAGTGGGCCATCGCCGCAAGCCCATAGGCGATCAGTTGTATAACCAATAATGCTGTGTAGAAAGGTTGCCCAATAAGAAGCGCACTTAGTACAAATACTAGTATCAGCAGAAACGGCACATACCAGCGAAGTAGCTTGTGGGAGAAAAACGCAAATTGGAATTTTCTCGGCGAAGCGAGAAAATCTGCCATCTTTATTCGATTCAAGAACTGGAAGCAACCCGCCGCGATTCGCGTCTTGCGTCGAAACTCCTGACTGACTTCCGCCGGCACTTTTTCAAGCGCTTTTGCGTTCGGTTCATAAACGATCCGAGCTCTGCCTAGTGCAGCGCGAACACCGATTAGAAAATCATCTAACACTGTATCTTTTGGAATCTCGTTGACCAATTCTCGTCGAATCGCAAACAACGCGCCATCTACACCGGCAACCGACCAATACTTTGATTCCGCCAATTGCAACCAACGCTCATATTGCATGTAGGCGCCTTCACCGAGCGGCTCTTCATCGTCAAAAGCCTGCAGCTCAACACATCCCGTCACAACACCGACGTGCGCCTCAATATACCGATTGAGTAATTGCTGAATAGCTGCGGGCTCCAAGAACACATTGGCGTCTGTAAATACAACGAAGTCGCCATCAACGATTTCCAGCGCTGCATTTAAGGCATTCGCCTTGCCGCCACGCGGTTGCAACGGTATGAAAGTAAGGCGCTCGTCGACAAACGTTGAAGCGATCTCGTTGGTCCTATCTTCCGAACCATCGGAAACGACGACAATCCGAAAGTCGAAACCCTCGTCATCAACATTCAAAGAGTTCTGTATTTTGTCACCTATAAACGCCTCCTCATTGTAGGCGGCGATTATGAGCGTCACTATGGGCTGATCGCGCCCATCAAAACTGTCCTTGTATGTTTCCGCATGCTGCGGCAATAGGCGCAGCAAAATCGGATAGCCGACGTAGGTATAGAACACTAGGCCCATACTCACCCAAAGCAGAATCTCGACGTAGTTCAACTGCAATACTCCGCTACTGTCTGGGCCATTCTCCGCATATCGGATTCGGTGAGACGAGAATGCACAGGCAAGGTTACAAGTTGTTTCGCAAAACCCTCAGCGTTGGGCAATGCACGATACCGGGAATGCCCGTCATATTCATTGACGATTGTCGTTAACGGCCGACTGTACATCGTTGTCGCGCTAATTCCGTTGAACCGCAAGCCCCGAATCAGGTGCTGCCTCGAGTCGCTGTGCGCAACCAATATTGGCAAGCGTAGCAACGCCCGTGCCTGTATGTCGGCATGTAAGTTCTTTGGAAACCGGAATGACGGCAGCCCGTCGCCCGGTATCTGATGCTCGATCAGATCCAGTAATCGCGCTGTTTTGTCCTGATGATGACTCCAGTGTTGCTCCACCGCACGCTCAATATACTGCGCTTCAGCATCGGGTAGTCGAAACACCGATTGCAATGGTATGTAGCGCGTACACCCAATACGATCGCCCAGAATGCGCGCTAGCTGCGCGTACACCAGGGGCCGAAGACTGAAATTGTAGACGGCGCGTTTAACTCTCATACTTCCGATTCGTCTAGTACCGCTGGTCCCTAAGCCTCCCCACTGGCCGTTAATGCGTGCTGCATCCGCGTTGCTCGGTAATAGCAACGCCCCACCCCCAAGACAACACACAGGCTTGCCGCGACCAAAACTCAATATAGCCGCATCGCCGACTAAGCTTTCCTTCAGCACGTCTTCAGTCTGGACAGACTGTGCAAAGTCTTGGATAAGGGCGACCTGATGTCGATCGGCGATCGTGCGCAGACTTTTCCAGTCCTCCGCGATACCGAAGAGATCAACACCGATAATCGCTTTGATCGCTCTGTCGGTCTTAAGATGTTGATCGACCAAAGCTGGGTCTAAGCGGGTTGAGTCCGGAAGTAAGTCACAAAAGACCGGCTCCGCACCGCAAAACCGTAGCGCCGACACGAGATCGGGACATCCATATCCTGGAACCAATACCTTGGTCTGTTCGTCGCCGAACGGTTCTAAGGTCACCGCCACTGCAGCGGCCAAGGACATCGTACCGCTGCGAAACCACAGTGCGCTCCACCCCTCAATAGCAGAGAGGCCAGCGGTTTGGCGGTCGGACTTGCCAAAGTAACTATGGTTACCGACCGGTGCTTGCAAGTAAAACAGTGAACGATTCACGCCGTTAACCGCTCGCTAAGGTAAGTTTCTCGACAAGAATGGACCGACAAAATTCGCGATCGGCAGCGGCAATCGTTGCCATAGGCTAATCGCTGCAGAATATCGGGCGTTTTCTGGACTTAGTTCAGGGAGATCCTTGCCTCCTTCCAGCGAATAACTCCAGTACAGCTGCACGGGCTCGGCGCCCCATTGTTTCTTGAAACGATACGTGCCGGAATCTTTTGAGGACCGGCCAAAATCAAACACCGACGCGCCACGCTCGATGCTCCGCTTAAGCATCTCGGAGTACAGCAACATATTGACGCCGACACGATTGAAACGTCGATCGCTGGAAGCCCAGGGCACCTCCGTCATTGCTTGGCCATGAAGCAAGAAGCCCGCCGCAACAGTTTGTTCGCCGATCGATACCGCGACAATTTCTGCTGAATCGGGGAAACGCTGCAAAATCTCGGCGAACATTGATTTTGCGTACACCGGCGTGCCTAAGTCCCTCATGTTTCTCGAGAACACCGAATAGAAAGCGTCTAGAAGCTCGATTTGTCCGATGTCTACATGCGGGTTCTCACGCAATGGCCGCTTGATCTGCGAACGTAGCTTGGCCCCCAATGCTGCGCTGAGTTGGTCATAGCTATCCGGTAGCGCTAGGCGCATGGAGACTTTATGGGTTTTGCTGAGAAGAGCTGTTACCGGCGAGCAGCCGCGAAGCTCAACATAGTCGGCCCCAGACTCATCGACGTGGCGTTGCAGCGCCTCTACCAAGGCGTCTTCGGCATCCCTGCTTGACGAAAGCAGGCCGCCATAGTTGAAGAAGGGCAACGACACACAATAGTTTCCGAACAGCCGACTGTCTTGCCGTACGACCGGCACGACACCGACAATGTCGTCCCCACTTGCAGCGACGAAATAATGAGTTTCTTTGCCAAAATAGGAACGATAAAAATCACGCCAGCGATATTGGTGGTAGATCGTTGCGCTGGGGTGCACCGCGATGTAGGCATCCCATGACGCCCTATCAGCGTCGTCGATTTGCCGAACGCTGATGCTCACTCGCTATCGGCCTGACTAGCGATTTCTTTCAATGAGGCAAGTGTCAGCTCTGAGCGAGGTACATCGGCGATGACTCTGTCCATGCGATCAAACCTAAACTCATTAGTGAGCCGACGAAGGCGGTCTGCGCATTTGCCTAAGTTCGTATAGTGGCGAAACCTCGACTTCGCACCCACATTGACTCTGGGTTGGCCCGGATCTACCTCCCAAGGATGCAAATAGAAGGAAAACGGAATCCCCTTCTTCTTATTGACCTGCCCAAGACCCCACCGAGAAAACCAGTAGGGGAAAATTCGGAAATAGCCGCCACCACCAATCGGTAACACACGACCCATCACATCGACCGTCGGCGGCGGGTACTCGATGATTCGGTGTCCATCGTCGAAAACAATGTCGTAGGGCCCGTCGGGCGTCCCTACAAAGCCGTAAATGTCGTGGTGAACCGGCACAATGCTAGAGTCATATTTAAATCCTGCTTCTTTGAGCACGTCCAACGCCCAAATCGACTTCGGCGTAATTGAATATGAGGCCGCGCGATAACCCGACACTGGCTTGCCGGTAATATCCTCAAGCAAGGCCTTCGCAGCGAATGTCTCTTCTTTGAATTCCTGCTGCGCTTGATTATAAATGAGCTGATGATTTTGACCGTGGCAAGCCACCTCGTGACCGCTATCTGCAATTCGGCGAATCAGCTGCGGGGCGCGTTCCGCCACCCAACCGAGAATGAAAAATGTTGCGGATATCGACTGTTCGTCGAACAGCTCCAGTAACCTGTTGGTACTGGACTCAACGCGGGATGGAATAGAATCCCATGTCGTTTTGTCGATAGCACTCGCTAACGCGGCGACATGAAAGTACTCCTCGACGTCAACGGTCATAGCATTGACGATAGCTTGATTGGTATTCACGTTGGTCTGATTCCGGGCGAACTAATTACCGGTCGGCGAATAGGAAACACTAAGGAACGCCGCGTTCTCATCAAAATCCGAGTTGTTGCTAGCGTCACGTGTGGAAAAACGGTACTCGAGACTTGCTGAAAGTCGCCGAGAAAACGACTTCCGCAACGCCAGCGTCGCAATTAGATCGTCACTCTCGGTGGTTGTTTGTATGCCGACCCGCTCCGTCAACGAGGCGCCCAACGACACCGTTACCGTATTCGTAAGATCACGCCGAACGAATGCATTAACACCAATAACGTTAATATCCTCTTGTGCGGGATCTTCGTACATTTGTTGCGCGAAATTCAATCCGAATCCGATCAAGGTGCGTTCGAGCTGAGTCGACTGCCCGAACGACAACGTCGTTTCACTAAATGGTGATTGAGTCGGCGTCAAACGCCCTGACCGACCTGGGGCGGCGCCGGAGACATTGCCAACGTTGGCAGAACTGCCGAGGTCTACAATTCGATGGCTGGCTTCAATGTCTAAGCTCGACCGAGCACCGACCTCTCTACTCCATGTTAACGCCAAAAGAGGCTGCGCAGAATCTTCATTAGCAACGCTCTCGTCGTCTAACTGATTCAGCCCCAAATCGACCGAGAAATCACCCGAGCCCAACACGCTCTCATAGCGAACAAACAAACGGAGAATATCGTACTCGGTACCGGCTACGTCATCGTAATCAACCGTGCTGGTGTTCGCGATCAAGGACACCGAGCTTCGTGGGCGTATTTGTCTGAACAGCCCTAAACCTATGGTCGTTTCGCTGCTATCTAAATCATCTTGATCCTGAAAGTTGCGATCACTGAGCGACGCATCGAGCTGCAATGCCGAGCGCTGACCAATAGGAATTGTGCCGCGCGCACCGCCGCGCAAAACGAAAAACTCGCTAAGGTTATCCGGCGTATCCCCCAAGGTCGCATTCTGTCGAAACTGCGAGTAGGTTCCATCGGCATATAGCTCGAATCTCTCAGGAACCACCCTAAATGCTATCGATGCATCAATATCACCATCAGGACGATTTCGAACCGAGGATTCTTCGTAGAACAGGTAATCGAGATCGCCCAACGCCTCAAACCGAAGCCGCGGCCGATCAACATTTACATCAAGTGTGATCCCGGCTGCAGTGTAGCCGCTTTCAATGTTAGCCGTGCTGTCTCGCAAAATGTTGTCGGAATATCCGTAACCGATACGAAACTCAACGTTGTTCTCTGCGCTTCGCTGCGCCTGGTCCTGCCCGACGGCGCTTCCCGTATAACAAAGGCTTGCGACACACAGCCATTTTAGCCAATACAAATGATTATTCTTTGTCGTCATCATCGGTACTCTCTCTACCGTAGTAGCCGTAGTAACCGCCGTAGCTGCCTACGGAACTCGACTCGGCCTTATTTAGGATGGCATTGATTGACTTACTGCTGTCCAGCTTCTCCACCGCTGACGTCACATCGCTCTGCGACGTGTGTCCCGCGCTAACGACCAACGCTATCTGACCAACGTGGCTGGACAAAATCGCAGACTCGGTGGTTAGTAACAGCGGTGAAGAATCAAATATCGTGATCCTGAATTTGTCGTCGTTGCTGATCTCTCGGGCCAACTGATCCATTCGTTCACTTGCGAGAAGCTCCGCGGCGTTATTGTCGCGCTGCCCCGCCGGTAGCACCGACAAGGACGGGATATTGGTCGGCATGATGAGGTCGTTTGGATCTAATGATGGATCGCGCAATAGGTCTAATAGTCCTCGTTCGCCACCGGCCGCAAACAAGTCCGTTAAATGCTGCTTAGCGGTATCCGAGTCGATAAGCAAGACATTCCAATCGCGCTCGCTGGCAATACTCAGTGCCAAATTGATACAGGTAAACGTCTTGCCCTCATTGCTCAAGGCACTACCCACCATCACCAAATTGGCGAGCTCTGGGCGCACCACGCGTTTACCACGGGCATTCGCCAAAATCGGCCGCTTAATCAGTCGAAGTTCATCCGCTAAGCGATGCTGGCCGTCACCGTCGCTCAAGTAGCCCTCGGCATGCAAAGTGGCAAGATCGACCACTACCGGACGCCCTGCGTAGCGCTTATCTGCGTCTCTTAAGTGCTCGGGTATCTGGTCGTCGGTCAACGTCGACAGCGTAATGGTTTCGTCGAGGCTCGCTAGCGAGCCGGTTCCTTCGGAGTCCGCTACCGATACCTCGACGTTAGTACTCTCCGACTTTGTGGTTTTCGCCGGTTCGCTCGACTCACGTACTTTGCGTAGGGCTTCGTGAATCTTACTCATAACAATTCACCCGCCACCGACCGGACACCAACACCGAGAATTTCCATGCTGAAAATCACAACAAAGATTGCCCCAAGCGAAAAAATATTGAGTAAGAACGCGCGAACATCCGATCGGCCCAACAGGTTCTTGTGGGCGTCAGTTACAACGCTCACCGAACCGAGAACCGGGATGCCCGCAATTTGGCGAAGTGTCTTAGTGTCGTGGAACACAGGTGTCAACTGAGACATGATAAACGCTAGCCCACCCGCTAAGCCGCCGGCCAGCACAACCACAACCAGAAGTAGCTGCAATCGTTTCGGCGCTACCGGCTGAAAGCCTGCCACCGGGGGATCGATGACTTCGAAGTCAACCTCATCCGAGTCGTATGCACGACTACTCAGCTCTTGCGTCTCACGGCTCTGCACAAGCTCCTGGTAGCCGTTGTACACCACCTCGTAATCACGATTCAGCCTTGCGAGTTCCGCCTCAACTTCGGGTACCTCGTCAATCAGAGCCTGTAGCGCCGCGACCGCTGCGGTTTGATCGTCGATGTCCGCCTCGAGCGTCGCAATTTCGACCTCAGTCTCGTTCAGCGAGATACGAATGGCCTGATGGACCGGATTATCATCCAGCATCGCCAGCTCTAGATTGCCACCCTCAAGACCGAGCTCTGCAAGCTCCTCCTCGCGCTCCGTTTTCAGGCGTTCCAGCGTCTCCCTGACGGCGATGACGTCGGGGTGCCTTTCGGTGTAATCCAGCAACAGGTCTTCCAGTTGTGCCTCATACGAGCGAATTCTCGCATCAATACTATTTTCTGGAAGATCCTCACCATTGATATCGCTGTTTGATACAACCGACGACTCACCCAAAAGTTGTTGCTCAAGTCGATTCCGCTTTGACATTGCGATGCGCAAGCTCCGACGCGATTCAGCGAGCTTGTCCTTCTCGTCTTGTAACCGAGAAAAATAATCTCCTTCACTGCCTGGTAATCGGTCGGCATTGCGTTTCTTAAAATCGGCTAGACGGTCCTCCGCGGCTCGCAAGCGCGTTTCGTTTTCGGCAATTTGACGATCAATAAACTCGCGCGCCGCTTCATTACCCGCGCGCTTTGAGTTCAACGTATCTTCAATGAAGTTGTTGAGCAGTACTGACACTACGTTTACCGCAACATCGCGGTCGGTGTGCTCATACTCGATCGAATACACCTGATCCTGTTGATTGCGATTGCGTGGATCGCGATTCAGTTGTGTGATTGAGATACTGTCTCGCAAATCGCTAACCAGCTGATTGCGCTGAGCTTCAGTTTCAACCTCTACGTCAAGGCCCGTTTCGCGAGCAACATTCAGTAGCTGAACGCTGCCGAGCAGAGCCTGTCGTACGAATTCAACCTGCTGACGTACATCGGCGACGACGATTTGATCACCGAGCACGGGCTGTAGTGCCGATGACGTGTCAACCTGCACTCTTGCGGTCGCTTCGTAGCGATCCGGCAGAACAAACACAATCGCCCAACCAAGAACGCAGACCACCCACAACGTTACTAGAGCCCAGCGTCGGTAACGCCAGGCACCTCGAACCTCAGATTGCAGTTGTTCAAATAGTTCTTTCAATGTAAATCTCGATTCGGATTCTCTATCGCTAGAAAATCGCTTCTGGAATAATGATCACGTCGCCTGGCTGCATCAGCATGTTCTGATCGAGGTCACCTTTGTTGACCAAGTCGTCCAATCGCACACGATACTCCTGTGTTTGCCCGTCGACGACGCGAACCAGTTTTGATCGATTTCCTGATGCAAACTCCGTCAGGCCACCAACTTCAATCATGACATCCAGCAACGTCATGCGTTCACGGTAGGGGATCGACTGCGGCTGCGCTGCTTGGCCCAACACGCGAACTTGTTCACTGAACGTGCCAACGAATCCCTCAACAATAACGTTGACACGCGGCGAACGTATGTACTCCGCTAGCACCTCCTCCATATCGCGGGCGAGCTCGCTCGGGGTCTTGCCGACGGCTTCCATATCCTCAACCAAGGGTGTCGAAATTTTGCCGTCCGGACGCACCGGAACAGTGACTGAGAGATCGTCATTGCGCCAAACAAAAATATTCAGGGTGTCGCCTGGGCCAATCTGGTAATCGCCTTTCCCGGAAACCGCCGCGATATCCGATTCACTCGCCTGCGGTGGTGCCGATCCGCAGCCTGCCATCAAGAAAACAGCCAGGAGTGCCAACGCGTTTATTCTTAGCATTCTTGTCAACTCAGATCTCCTTCAATTACTGACGCAGCGTAATGAGCAACGCCTCAGCGTCCTCTCGACTATCGAAAGGCACATCTGAAGACAGCGATTCCTCGAGCAAATCAGCAGCGGCGTCCCCGTCACCTGAACGCTGCAGCGCCACCGCCAAATGGTACACCACTTCTGGATTTTTTCCGCTCCGATCAACCGCTTGGCGCAGATACTTGATCGATTCCTCAGTCTTGCCATTGTTAAGTAATATCCAGCCCGCGGTATCCAAGATGCCGGCATCTTGCGGCGCTGACTGGGCTGCCAAAACCGCCAATTCCTCTGCCTGCTGTGGTGACGAATCTCGCCACATCCAGGCCAAATTATTTGCCGCAATGACGTTGTTCGGGTTACTCGCTAGCACCCGCTGGTAGACGTCTTCTGCGGCCGCGGTATTACCCCCTCGAGAATAGGCTTCTGCCAGCAACAGCTGGATACCCTCATCGCTCCGATTCTTGGCCAAGTAGCCGCGCAGTAACTCCTCAACCTGCCAATTACCACGCGCAAATTCGGCCCGTACCAAAAACATCAAGTCACCGCGATGACCGGACAGCTCATAAGCACGACGAAACGCGTCGACACCGTCGTCGGGACGACCCGCAAGCATCGCCGCACGGCCGATCAGTATGTGCCCAGAAGGTATCGATGGATCGCTGGCAACGAGCTGGCGCCCGCACGCAATCCCGGCATCAGCCTCGCCGAGTTGCAACGTCGCCTCGCAAGCGAGCTCAGCCATCTCACGATCGTCAGATTGAAGTTCGACGGCGCGCAGCGCTACTTCGCGCGCACCGTCGGCATCGTCTAAGCGCGCTAGCAGTCGCGCCAACGCTCGCGCCACTTGTGCATTCGTATCGTCTCGAGAATACAGACCGCGAAGTATTTGCAACGCCTGCTCGGATCGACCATCGGTGTAAGCGAGCTGCGCTGCCATCAAGGAGGCGCGCGGGTCGTTAGGGGCAATTTCCATCGCGCGGCGGGTAATTTCCGATGCGGCGCTTTCGTTTCCAGCGATGATATGAAGCTGTGCCAGATTGTTCAGTATCGACAAGTCTTCGGGAAACACCGCCAGGCCTTGATCAAGTACATCGATAGCCCGATCGACAAGGTCGCCACGTGCATGCAATGCAGACAGACGTAAGTAATCACCAACAACCCCCTGTTGTTGCTCGGTTAAGGTTGTTAGATCCCACGTCGCGCCTGTTACATCACCCAACGTTTCACGGATTTCCGCACGAAACCGAATCGCCGGTGCGTATTCAGGTGACAACGTAATCGCTTGGGAAACTGATCGTTCGGCATTAGCCGCGTCACCCAAGGTATTCTCAACAAACGCCAGCGCTAGCCAGCTGTGTCGATCATCCGGATAATCTCGAACCAACGACTTGCCTCGTGCCAATGCGCTCTGCGTATCATTGCGCTGCAAGTCATCGAGCAATCCGACGGTTTCATTGATTAGCGCGTCATCGGCCGTCGCCCCGAGTAGATTCCCTAGGATCGATGCCGCCTCAGCATTGCGGCCAGCCACCATGTAGGCACGGGCAAGGCCCACGCGGATCGATGAATTGTACGGATCGATCGCCAGCGCCGTCTCGAAGCCATCAATTGCGGCATCGACGTTGCCACTATCCAAGTCCGCTAACGCGGTTGCTACCATGACTTGAAGATTCGTGGAAGCCGAATCGCCCTGAGCGCGCAGCACTTCCGTTGCGGCGTCAAAACGACCTTGGCTAATTCGAATATTGGTGACGAACTGAACCGCCTCCTGGTTACGCGGCTCAATTGCCAAAACGCGCAGCGCGTTGCGTTCGGCAGTTGCCAAATTGCCCAGCGCAAGATTTCCCTTTGCCACTAACATGAGGTAGGGAACATGGTCAGAATCGGATGCCAAGGCCCTTTGTGCTGCGACTAACGCCTCAGCAGGTTGATCCTCGGCAAGCAACACTTCGGCAATCGCACTGTTGTGCATTGGCGTGCCCTCAAAGTGCCGCTCAATCTCTCCCAATGTCTCAGTAGCACCGATAAGATCATTCTCGGTCAGCTGCAACTTGATCAGTGAGCTTAATGCGAGCGCATGACTTGGGCGATTGCCGATGCGCTGCGACTCGCGCGCCATGTCGCTCAGATATGCAATTGCTTGCTCGCCGTTATCATCGATAATTTCGAGACGAGCCAAATTATTTAGCGCATCGATATTTCCCGGCTGTTGCTGCAAGAGTGCTTCTAACTGCGCCCTCGCCGCCAACGTATCGCCGCGCACGAGCGACATCTCCGCTCGACCAGCCAAAACCCTCGCCGATAACGATGGAGCGATCGCATCAACCTCATCGAATAGCTGCTCCGCGGCTGACCAACGCCGATTTTGTACATTCACTCGCGCGCGAATCAGCATCGCCTCCGCCGCATTCTCGGCACCCAAATCTTCGATCGCTGGTACGTTCTGCAACGCGAGGTCAGGTCGTTGCAGCGCGAGAAAACTGCGCGACTCATAGGACAAGCGATCGATGGACTCGCGCCCTTGCTGCTTGGCCTTCTCAAATTCATTGACAGCTTGCTGATAATCGCCAATGTGAAAATACACAACCCCGAGACCGACTCGCGCCTCAAAATCATTCGCGTCTTGTTGCAGGACATTACGATATTCGGTTAGTGCCAGGCGGTAGTCACCTTCTGTCCGCGCCTGCTCGGCTGCGGCAAACACTTCGGCCGGCTCACGACCGCAACCGGTGGCAAGTAGCACGATGCCGACCACTAAAATCATAGAACGCAGTTGCGAAACACCAATCACTGCAGGGCTCCTGTTTCGACCGTCCAAACGATGCTCTCAGTTAATTCGAATACGTCCTTATCTTCAAACTGACAATCGTGGTTGCAGTCGACCCACACGCCAACGGCCAATGCGGCATGATCGCCTTGTAATGCATGAAGTAGAGTAGCGAGCTTGAACTTAAGTTGTGACGCGATGATATCCGAACCGCTGACGTAACGGAGGTAGCTGACAGATGAGCTGCCGCTGCCACTGGCGAGCGAGCGCCGGATGAGGTCCCCGGATTGGTCCGCAACAATATCGGTACTCATAATCACTGTTTCAGCCGGAAACGCCTCATTGTCGACGAAATCGGGCTCTCTGCCTTGGTCCTGATAGCGATACGCGGCGACGAATCCCACTGCGCTGCCCCACTGCGACTCGAAATGACGCCATTGCACATCGTCAGCACCGACAAAATTGGGCTGCCATTGATGTGATTCCGAGGTGAGACGCCATCGACCCGACTCGGGCGGCCATTCCACACTTAACCGCAGCTGACTGTCACGCGCCTCGGCGTCCAAATGATTCGCGTATGCTACCGGCCCCAGCATAGCTACCAACGCCGTGGCCGAAGCGATCACAAACGGCTTCAAGCCGGTATTCACTGGCGACCTAGCCGACTCGGCGGTTGGTGAGTCGGGTTGACGCAGCACTCGCCAGGCGATGATTCCCACCGGAATCATGACCACCGCATACACCAGCCAACCGAAGTTGTTATGCCCATCGACAATGAGCGAATGCTGCATATCGGATTGGTGCCCTACCAAGATGATCACAAACACGCGAATCCAGTTACCGACAACTGCGAGCATTGCGGCCAAACCGACCAAAGCAAACTTGCGGCCAATCGAGAGCGGACTCAACATCGAAACGAAAGTTGCTAACGCCAAAGCCACTATGAAGTACCGTGTCCCTGCACAGCCGGCAGCAATCTCAAAAGTTCCTGCAGGGATATGCACCAACGTCGCTTCGACGTTGGCTGGGATACCGAATGCATCCAGCGCAAGGCTGACGACATCAATCGTCATCGACTGCAAAACTGGCGTGAATATTGCCCAAACAGGCACCGCGAAGTAGAGATAAGCCAGCGCTGCACCAATCGGTAGTATTGAACGCCAGCCCCAAATAGCCAGAACCAATGCGATCAACAGAGCAGGCAGAAGCGCCATTTCCAAAATTCGCATGTTCACAATCGCTGCGACTGCCAGACCACAGCTGATTCCGAGCACGCCCAGCAGCCCAATCCAACTCGGCGCTACCGCTCTCAGGCATTCACGGCGCTCGTACAGCAAATAGCCGCTGACCAGAATAACCAAGGGTCCGTGGGTGTAGCCGCTAACGTATTGCCACAGTTCCCATAAACCCTGCCAAGCACCACGCGTTAACCACACTGCCACGGCGAATAGCACTGCAACTGCAGCGACCATAACGCGACTATCGAGTGGTTCTAGCTGTCTACTGTGGAGCACAGGCCCGATCCCCGAGGCTAACCGGCTGAAACGCAAGCGAGTCCGGTATTCTAACGGATTCGGCGTGCCCCAGACGGGTGCCGGTCAGCGCTGATTCTTGTGATCTGTTTCACACTTTTGGCGCCATGACTTACGCCGATACGGTGGGCAGCCAGAGCCACACCGCCGTACCCTTGCCTGGCGTGCTCTCCACCTCAACATCGCCGCCGCTCTCACGCGCGAACTCGCGCGCTTGATAAGCACCGATTCCCATACCCTGGACGCCCTTGGTGCTGTCAAACGGCACGAAGAGGTGGTTGCGCACAAACGATTCTGACATCCCGCTTCCGGTATCAATGATGCCAATTCCACACCGAGAACCTTCTTGACGGGCCTCGACGGTCACTGTTCCGTCAGGACCACAGGCATCCTGTGCATTGGTGATAAGGTGAATGAGCACGGCCTGTAGCTGATCCGGATCAACCTTCAGTACGGCATCCGTCTGCATCCTCGTCTCCGGTTCGGGCGCGCGATCGGCGCACGCATTTACCGCTCGGATTGCCGCCGTCTGTACGGGCGTATTTTTGACCGACCGCTTCGCCGATTGTTGCGACAAATGATCCAACACACGGCGAATCCTGGCTACGCTGCTCTTAATGGTCAATAAAGCATCGTCAATAAACTCTGGGTTGTCGCGATGCTTTGGCGCGTTCTCCAACAGTAACGACTGTTGCGCCAATACATTCTTCAAGTCGTGCATAAGAAATGCGGTCAACTTGTTATACGCATGGAACTGCTGATTGCGAGCGAGCTGCTCATTTAATACTTCTTGACTGATGTAGCTGGCGATCTGCATTCCGGTGGTCTTCAACAGATCATGGTCTTCGTAATTCAGCTGACCCGCCATTGAGGATTCGCCAAGCACCACCAAACCTAGCAGCCTCGCTTGGTGAATTACCGGCACGATGATACCCGGCGTGTCATTGCATAATGACGCAACGTCAATCGCAACCGATTCATAGTGTGCTGGGAAAGATTCATATTCGACCAAGTCGATAACCCAGTGAGTACGATTCAAGAAATCGATTAGCGGTTGCTGGGATGAGAGAACGCGATCAGGAAGATCCGTCTGCCAAGCGGCCGAAGGTTGTAACTCAGTGGCCGATTCGTTCACCAACCACAACACGCCATAGTTCGACCCAGTGATGAGCCCCAGCGACTCAATGCTGCGCTCTCGAAGTGATGCCCGCTCCTGATCCGACGATAGATTGCGTATCAATCGCAGCCATTCGGCCCGGTAATCATACTTGTTCTGAAAGAAGTGCTTATCGATCAGTACACGAAGCTGAGCACGCCGCCGACTCGACAATATGAAATACGCAATCAACAATACGCCTAAAACCAGAATGCCGATCTGCGCTGCCAGCCCCCACTCACCGCCGAAACTGCGCAAGTACTGCCCTACTATCGCCAACGCGACCAGCAATAATCCGACTCCGAACAAGCTGGCGCTGTAAAACGCAACCTGCCGGGATACGAAAATGTTGGTCGTCCAATCCGGCATGCGCCTGACGGCAATCGCGATCAGCGGCGCTGCCAGCAAGAACACATACCCGCGAAGCCCCCAGAACAGTGCGTTGGCGCCGCTTTGGATAACGGAAGATGAATACAAGAAAATGTCGTACACGAACAAAATGCCGAATGCGACGAAGAAGTATCGCAGCGCGGCCTTCGCCGACTCAAAAGCGTTCCGGTAAACCTGCTCAAATAACAGCAGACCCAGCGCGTTTGCTCCCAGCAATATGTACACAAGTCCGCTGGGTATCGTCGCACTCATTAGCGGGCCAGCAAAAAACCAACCCGCCAGTGCCGCGAACACGACGGCCACCACGATCAGCGGTACCAAATAACGAACTAGCAACGAATCGGCGACTTGCTGTCTTGCATCGCGAAACATAAGCCCTACAAACGCGAGCCAAGTGGCGATACGGGATAACTCAAGCCAATACACAACACGCGGCGACGGATTGAAATCGCGAAATGCGGCTGTCGCCAATACGATGCACCAGATCGACATCGTTGCGGTCGCGATAACCAGCACGCGACTTCGAAGCCGACCACGCCAACTTGTCGCAACGAGAAACGTCAGGATAGAAAAACACCCGCCGCATAGGGCGTATCCTAAACCAGCAAGTTCTACCGGCATTTCAGGCTAGCGGGCGCCACGGCCCCAAAGAACCACTTCAACGGTCTGCAACATGATCACGAGATCCAGCAGCGTACTGTGATTTTTCACATAGTACAGATCATATTGGAGCTTTTCATGCGCATCCTGGTCGGTCGATCCGTAGGGGTAGTTCATTTGTGCCCATCCGGTGATTCCGGGTTTGAGCGAATGCCGCTCAGCGTAGTACGGAATCTTCTTCGTTAAATCAGCAACGAACTCGGTTCTTTCCGGTCGCGGACCAACCAAACTCATCTGCCCGCGTAGGACATTGAGCAGCTGCGGTAACTCGTCCAATCGATACTTGCGGGACACCTTTCCAACCCGTGTTACGCGCGAATCATTGACCTCGGCAAACTGCGCGCCACGCTCTGCTTCTGCATTAATGACCATGCTGCGGAATTTTAGGAGCTCGAAACTCTTGCCGTGTAGACCGACTCGTTCTTGTCGATAGAAGACCGGGCTACTGAAACCATCCTCTATTTTTATCGCAATGGCCAACAGCAACATGAATGGCCACGCTACCAAGAACGCGAATCCGGAAACCAACAGATCGACAGCACGCTTTGCAAAGGTGCGCATGCGCCCTGCTCGAAAACCGGGCGACAAAATAAGCCAGCCTGGATTGACGAGGTCGACTCTGATTTTTCCCGACTCTCGCTCCAAAAACTCAACCACGTCGACCACTTCAATACCGCGTAGCTTGCAGTCAAGTAGTTGCCGTATCGGCAGATTTCCGCGCCGATCATCCATAGCAACGACAATTTCGTCGGCACGCAGCTCCTTTGCCAACTCCAATAATGACTCACCATTTCGTTCTAATACCTTAAGCTCCTCGACGATAGTGTCGCCGGGAGCACGAACTTGGCCAACGACACTAAATCCACGACGGTCTGCTCTTCTACGCAGGTCAAATATTGCTGATGACCGTGTGCCGGCACCGAAAATTAGGACTCGCCGTCGAAATACGCTTTCGTCGATAAAACGTAGCGACACGAACCGAGCAATAACGACGGCCACGATGCTGATTACGATCGCGAAGAATATCACTGGCAACGGTATGGCGATCGCCGGCCATACGGCGAAAAACACCAACAAGGCGAGCACGGCGCCGCAAAGAGCAACACCGATTCGAGCCACCGATTCGTGAAATCGGTTGCGCTGATGCAGCTGATAAAGACCGACTGAAAACAACCCGATCAGCATGGTAGCCGCGAAAACGACGCGTGATGCTACTCCAATAGATTCGACATCAGCCGCGAATACACCGAAAAACCCAAACACTTTTGCGGCGATCGGAATGGCAAAGTACAACAGCACCGCTTCCACCACGACCAGCAAAAAAAACGGCGTTCGTAGGAATCGGCTGATAGACTTTAGAACCATCGTAGATGCTTGAATTTGTTATGAGTTTCGCGGTCGGCAATAGTAACCCGCGAAAACCCGGTAGTGTATAGGAATGAGAAACCTCAAATCGTGATGTTGCTCTCAGCCACAAATGAGCAACAGTTCTATTTTCGCGACGGCCTAAGCGCTTAGCTCAGATACACCGCTTTCGCTTTTATGTTTCCCAAATCCACTAAATTCGCGATTTTCGCCTTGTTGGTTGTTGCCTCAGCAGCAATTTTTTTGCATGTGGTCGAATTTAGGATCAGTTGGAACCTCGTCCGTGGTTTCGTCGGCTCTCTACATGGCCCAGGTGCCGGGGCATTGGCGGTCATCGCAATGCTGTGCTGCAGGCAATTTACATCCGCCCCGCGAGCATATCTGCTGGCCTGTGTCGGCACGATTGTGTTTAGCGCAGCAACCGAGTTTTTACAGTTCTTCGGCCCTCGCGATGCTGATTTACGTGACCTGTTGCACAACGTTACCGGTATCGTCGGGTTTCTCGGCAGTATGGCCTTATTCGACAAGTCTGTTCGCCATCGGATTCGAGGCTGGCGGACTCCCGCAATTGCCGTGGTGGCGGCGATCGGCCTAGTCGCTGCCATTTCTCCCGGCGCTTGGTATGCGTACTCAATTGCCGCCCAGTACCAAGCATTGCCGTTACTTCAATCTTTCGAAACTCGCTGGGAACGTCAGTCCATTCGACGATTTTGGAATCGCCGCTTTCACCTCCGGCCGGCGCCGAGCACCTGGCCTGAGGATTCTGGGCTGGTAGTCGAACTTCGAGGAACCGATGAAAACATCGCCTACATCGACCTGGCCCCCTACCCACACTGGCACCACTACCGCAATCTCACCTTCACCGCCAGCACCAACGGTCCGTTCGAATTGGGATTAAGAATTATCGTTCGTGATTTCGAATTTAGCTACGCTAACCGCATTCAATCGATCGTTGACGTAACCATCGGACAAAAACCAGCAACGATCACGATTCCGCTAGGTGAAATTTCGAGCGCATCCGAATCGCGCCCGCTGCGAATGAATGAAATCACCGGACTCCTTTTTCGATTGCACACTGCTGACGAAGATCAGAGTATCTTCATTGATGAGATCCGGCTCGAATAACTACGAAATTAGCGACAGAGCTTCTTCCGTCATCCGCGCGACCAGCTCAACATCACCTCGACTTTCGATATTCAGTCGTATCACAGGCTCTGTATTCGACTTACGCACGTTGAACCGCCAGTCCGCAAAATCGAAACTAATACCGTCCGTTTCGTCAACGCTTAATGCGCTCGGCCCGTAATGGCTGCGCAGCAAGTCCAATGCTGCATCTGCATCTTTAACTTCCAGATTCCGCTCACCGCTGGCCGGAAATCGCTTCATTCTGTCCGTCACAAGCTCCGACAACGATTTGCCGGACGTCGACACTAACTCAGCCACCAATAGCCACGGAATCATGCCGCTATCGGCATAAGAAAAATCCCGAAAATAGTGGTGCGCGCTCATTTCACCGCCATAGACGGCATCGACTTCGCGCATTGTCTCCTTAATAAAGGAATGTCCGGACTTGCTCTGCACTGGCACGCCACCGGCAGCACTGCAAATGTCTAGCGTGTTCCACGTCACACGCGGATCGTGCACAATCTTTGCGCCCGGATTTGTCTCCAGCATTCTTTCAGCCAGCAACCCGACAATGTAGTAGCCCTCGATGAATCGACCGTTCTCATCAAAAAAGAAACACCGATCAAAATCGCCGTCCCAGGCGATGCCCATATCCGCGCCACAATTGCGTACCGCGTCCGCAGTTACTGACTGATTCTCAATAATCATCGGATTGGGTATGCCGTTGGGGAACTTACCGTCGGGTGGATAATTTAGCTCGACAAACTCGAACGGCAACGCATCGCGTACGCCATCTAGCGCGATTGCGGCTCCGCCATTGCCCGGGTTCACGACCAATTTTAGTGGCTCTAGGCGGGAAACGTCGACGTAGCCCAGAATATGCTGGATATACGCATCGAACGTATTAACAGGCGCATGCAGACCACGTTTTTGAGCAAAAAAACGATCGTCGGACTCAGCTAACGACCGAATAACTTTGAGTCCGCTATCGGCACTCACAGGGCGTGCCTGTTCCCGCACAATCTTGAGTCCGTTGTAGTCGACAGGATTGTGACTTGCAGTGATCATGATACCGCCGTCCGCGCCCAGGTAGTCCGTGCTGAAATACACCATTTCCGTACCACTTAGACCAATATCCATAACTTCCGCACCGGCTGCGGTTATCCCATCTGCGACGGCATTTGAGAGCTCCTTGCTGGAGAGCCGAATATCCCGGCCGATGACCATTTTTTTGGCGCCGAGAAATTGCACGGTAGCGTTGCCGATTCGATACGCTATATCAGCATTTAATTGAGCTGGTACCTGGCCGCGTACGTCGTAGGCCTTAAAACAGTCGATTCGAATACTCATTTAAATATTCACGCCTACGTTTTTGCAATGACCTTGAATTCTCATCTTTACGCGAAGCCTATTGGCCTGCTATTTCGCCGCACTTGGCTCTGAAGTACCGCGACCAATCGAACCGTACTGCAAACCGAATGTCGCAACCGACTGAGGCTCATACAGATTGCGACCGTCGACGATAACGTCGTCAACCAAAGCGGATTTAATGGCAGCGAAATCGGGGCTACGAAATTCCTGCCACTCAGTAACAATAGCGAGTGCGTTCGCGCCATTGACCGCTTCCAAAGCAGAATCACAAAGCACAAGGTCGGCACGATCACCGTAGATTCGATGCGCTTCGTTGCGGGCCTCCGGGTCGTAGGCGCGCACTTTAGCGCCAGCCTCCCACAGCGACTCCATCAGTACCCGACTCGGCGCTTCTCGCATATCGTCGGTATTGGGTTTAAAAGACAGCCCCCACAACGCGATGACTTTGCCGGCCAAGTCACCATCGTAGTGCGCCAATAGCAGCTCAAACAGCTTTTGCTTTTGTCGAGCGTTGACACTTTCTACGGCGTCGATTAGCTCAGCTTCATAACCGGATTCCCGGGCTGACCGGCCCAAGGCCCGCACATCTTTTGGAAAGCAGGAACCGCCATAACCGGCGCCCGGATAGATAAAGTGATAACCGATCCTGGGGTCTGAACCGATACCGATCCGAACCTTTTCGATATCCGCACCCAGCCGTTCTGCAATATTCGCCAATTCGTTCATAAAACTGATTTTGGTGGCCAACATCGCGTTCGCCGCATACTTGGTCAGTTCTGCGGACCGCACATCCATACTAATAAATCGATCGTGGCTACGGTTGAACGGGTCATACAGTGTTTTCAACAATTCCGTGGTGCGCGGATTGTTGGTGCCGACAATGATGCGATCGGGCTTCATGAAGTCATTGATCGCCGCACCTTCTTTCAAGAATTCGGGGTTGGATACCACGTCAAACTCGACATCAACGCCGCGATCGGCAAGGCATGTTGCTATCTCCGCACGCACGGCGTCCGCCGTCCCGACCGGCACCGTCGACTTATCGACCACGATGCGATATTCGCCCATATGCTCGCCAATCGAGCGCGCCACCGCCCGGACATATTGCAGATCAGCCGAGCCATCCTCGTCCGGTGGAGTGCCGACCGCGATAAATTGAAACAGGCCATGATCAACCGCCTTACTGATGTCGGTCGTAAATTCGAGTCGTCCGGCCTCGCGATTACGCTCTATAAGCTCATCGAGCCCAGGCTCATAGATTGGTACTTCGCCGTTATTGAGGCGCGCAATCTTGTCGGCGTCAATGTCGACGCAAACAACGTGATTGCCGACTTCGGCCATACACGCACCCGTCACAAGACCCACATAGCCTGAACCAAAAATACTCAATCGCATGGAATAAATGCTCGGTTTTGCCCAATGACGCGGATTATAAGAATATTTATTGCGACCCGACTATGAACGCGTCGACAATTCATTCGTGGCAGAAGTCTCAGTCTTCGTTTTTCCGAAAATCGATCACAGTAGAATCGAGGACGGCCGCTTCTGTACCGGTTTTTTGGTGCCAGATCCAATCCTCGAGATCGCTATCAGGATCGTAACCGCGGACAGCCCGAATCAGCACATCACGGGCGGTATCAAAAGAGAAGGACTCAGCAGCCTGTCTGAGCTCCCGCAGTAGAGCGACCAACTCTTCATAGCTGAGACAATCTTCGTCGGCACGTAATATGCGCGAATGCTCGGTGCCGGTGACATTGGAACCGATCAACAATTCCTCATAGAGCTTTTCGGCCGGCCGCAATCCGATGTATTGAATCTCGATATCACCTTCCGGGTGCTCTTCATCCCGAACCGTCAACCCCATCAGGCTGATCATGCGGCGCGCTAAATCCTCAATACGAACCGGTTTGCCCATATCCAAAACGAACACGTCGCCACCTTGAGCCATTGATCCGGCTTGGATAACCAATTGCGCCGCTTCAGGAATAGTCATGAAGTACCGAATGATGTCTCGGTGCGTCACGGTCACGGGACCGCCGGAACGAATTTGCTCACGAAACAGTGGCACCACCGAACCGGATGACTCGAGCACATTGCCGAACCGCACCATACAAAACCGCGTCGTACTCGAGCGTGCCGCATGCGCCTGCAGAATCAGTTCCGAAAATCGCTTCGTCGCACCCATCACGTTGGTGGGATTGACCGCTTTGTCGGTGGAGACCAATACGAATGTCTCAACTTCGTTCTGCGCCGCAGCTCGCGCCGTTCTTAGCGTACCGAAAACGTTATTCTCGATGCCTTCAAACATGTTGTGCTCAACAATCGGCACGTGCTTGTAGGCTGCCGCATGAAATACGGTCTGCACGTCAAATGTTTGCAGCGCTTGGTTGATGCGCTCTTCATTGCTCACCGAGCCCAACAACGTCACGATTTCGCAGTCGGAATCGAGTTTTTTCTTGAGCCGGCGAATCTTTTTATCAACGTTGTACAGTGCCGCTTCGGAAATCTCGAACAGCACCAGGCGCCGCGGATGTAGTCTTACGATCTGGCGGCACAGCTCGGAGCCAATCGAGCCTCCGGCACCGGTAACGATAACGTTTTTATTGGTTATCGTTTGCCCTAGCAACTCAGGGTCTGGCGGCACCATTTCGCGGCCCAGCAAATCTCTTACGTCGACGTCGGTGACATCGTCAACCCGAGCCTTTCCGGACACCAAATCTTTCATCTCCGGAATAGTTTGCACATGAACCGGAAACTTCGACAATCGTTCCAACATTTTGCGGCGTTGCCGTCGACCGGCACTCGGTACGGCCAACAAGACGCCGGTTGCACCGGTTCGCTCAATCACTTTGCCAAGCTGTTTTGCCGGAAACACCCGCAATCCGTAGATACGCTGGCCATGGGCGGCACTATCGTCGTCCACTACAGCGACCGGCAAATAGTCGTCACCGGCAAACAGATTCGCAATCAGTTGCGCACCGCCGGCACCGGCACCGTAAATCACCACTGGCTCTCGTGATCGATTACTCCGATTTAGAAACAACCGCGCTACCAACCGTCCGCCAATTAACACCAACGCTGTGGTCGCCCAAAATACGATTCCGAAGCGGACTGGATGAATATAGAGGTCGAGATAGCCACCGAGTACGCTGACTGTTAACGCCGTCAAGAACGTCGCTCGAACCCCGGCGGCAATAAGATCCAATCCGATGTAGCGAACAATCGAGACGTAGAAGCCGGACAGCCAAACGATTGCGACGCCGCTCATAATGGCGATCGGTGCAAGCTGGAACGCGGCCGATACTGACAAAATCGGCCCGGCGACCGCCCAATACGAGAGCAATGCACAGCTCAGAATGCCGATGATGTCGAATAACACCATGGCCAGCTGTTTGGTCTGGCGAGGAAGAGCTAGCGCGAAAAGCCGAAACCGATCCGCGGTGGTCGGAGTGTGGTTTTCGCTAATTTGAGGGTACTGGCTATCCACTGTCTGCACTAGTTATTCGCCAATCTGCGCTGAATCTACCATATGTCAAACGCAATTGGTCAGGATCGGTTGACAACAATCGACAGTTTTTTAAGAAATTTCAGCTATCTGGGCGATTTACTTTGAGTATTTGGTACAAATAGCGCTCACCGCGTCGATAACGCGGTCGATATCCGCGTCGGTCATTTGCGGATACAACGGCAAACTCACGACTTGATGGTAGGCCTGGCTGGCATTGGGAAAGTCATCATCGGAAAGCTGATAGCGATCACGCCAATACGGGTGCATGTGCAACGGTATGAAATGGACGCTGGTGCCAATGCCTGCATCAGCCATCAGCTCGATAAAGCGATCGCGATTGATTGACAGCTCGTCGAGGCGTAGTCGCAAAACATAAAGGTGCCACGAGTGCGTATCGTCCGCTCGATCCTGGCTTGGCAGAGTTACCGGTAGTGAACCGAAAGCATCCGAGTATCGTTTGGCGATCGCCTCACGAGCGCGCCGAAATCGTTCCGCCTTGGCCAGCTGTTGCAAACCGAGCGCCGCTGCAATATCACTCATGTTGTATTTGTACCCGGGTGCGACAACTTCGTAATGCCAGCTCGGTTTCTTCGACGTATAGCGATCAAAAACATCGCGACTAATGCCGTGCAATCGCATGGTGCGCATGCGGTCAGCCATCGCCGCATCGTCAGTCGTCACCATGCCGCCCTCACCGGTGGTAATGGTCTTGGTCACGTAAAAGCTGAATACACTGGCATCGCCGATCGAGCCAATGGTTTGGTCTTTGTATGTGGTCGGCAACGCATGTGCAGCATCTTCAACAATTCGACACCCGGACTCTTTGGCAATGCCGAGTATCGGGTCCATATCGACGGCCTGACCCGCAAAGTGGACCGGCATGATCGCTTTAACGTCATCATTGCTACGTACGGTGTCGGCGACGCGGTTAGGATCAATGTTGAGCGTGTTGGGGTCGATATCGACCAACAGCGGATCCGCACCCATATAGCGAATGACTTCTGCGGAAGCGGTAAACGTGAATGGCGTTGTTATCACTTTGTCGCCCGGACCGACACCGATGCTCTCCACCGCGAGGTGCAAGCCGGCGGTGGCCGAGTTCACCGCAATAGCATGCTCGGCCCCCACAAATTCGGCAAACGCTTCCTCGAATTGCCGCGTCTTCGGGCCGGTTGTTAACCAGCCCGAGGTCAGGCACTCCACCACCGCATCGATCTCATCTTGCTCAATAAGCGGTTTGGCAAACGGCAAAAATTCTTGCTGGACTTTACTCATCAGTGGTTTCTTTCACGCGCCAATCAACCGCGTCGAGTTCAGGTGTTTCTCCGCTCACTGAGCCTCCCCAAGCTTTTTTCACGATCACAATTAGCGTCCGGAATATGAGGCGCAGATCATAAACGAAATCGAGGTTATTTACGTAATACTGATCCAGAGCCATCTTGACGGGAAGAACGTCGCGTATGTAAGCCTCCTCGGCCGAGCCATGCTTCAATAAATCCTCGGCGTGTGCAAAGTAGTACACACTGCCCGGACTGGTAAGGCCAGGGCGCACCGTCAACGTCGTTCGATAGTCGTCGGTATAGTGTTGCTCGACGATCATCGGGTCTTCCGGTCGCGGGCCGACTACCGACATTCGGCCGCGCAATACATCCCAAAGCTGTGGTAGCTCGTCGAGTTTAAGCAGGCGCAACAATCGAGCGCCGCGAAAAAAACGCGGGTCGTCATGGCCAGTAATAGCACTACCAGGGCCCTCCGCAATCACCATCGTACGAAATTTATGCATGCCGAAATTTCGCCCGTTCAATCCAACACGCTGGGCACGATAAAACACCGGGCCCGGATCACCGATGACAACGATAACCGCAGCGATCACACTCAGTGGAAGCGTCAACACCAAGCAAACCGCGCTGGTGACAATATCGAAGGTGCGCTTAACGATAGCTCCCATCATTTGTCAGACGCATAGCCAAGCGTAGCTTGGGCGGCACCGATTTCGGCGATCACGTCCTGGCGTTGCGCATCCGTGAGGTTTCGCTGCCATTTGTCGAGTGATGCAGGATTGACCGTCAAACGATACTGCTTAAGGACCGCCTGCGTGTCGTCGATGCCACAAAACTCGCACAGCGATTCGAACACACTTTCGTCACTGACTAGGTCCTCAAATCGCACCTCAATGGACTGATCCGGCGGAAGTTGCTGCAACGCGTTAGCCGCTTCCTCCACGCAGACACGCCATTGTCGTGCGCACACGGTTGCCAAGGATTCTGCCTGCAGGTCGGCGGCAATCCCCGGGTAGCGCGGCCCCCAGATACGGGTACTCGAGAAGATATTTCTTATGTACCAAATCGCGTAGCGATAATTGGCCCACGGAAAATAACGAAGTTTCTGCAACAAGTACCCGGTTTCCGAGGGCTGTTGCCAAAGACGGATGGACGACTCCGTTACCGCTCGGCCATCGCGTATGAGGTGAATAAATTTGGCGTTCGGATATACGGCTCGAAGATATGCCACCCGCAATGTGTTGGGCACCGATTTTTCCAGCAGCACGCGCGACGATGCGTCGGCCTCGGCGAGCTTAGGCAATGTGCTGCGAATGAAGCGGCGCGCGCTCGGTGACAACATATCGGGCAAGAATGCGTCGTGCTCCATCGTTTCGTTGCCGCGGCGCCAGACGTAGCCGATGTCATATGGCACCGCGGCCACGTCACTCGCCGCCGCAAGTGTATTGCGCAGAAACTTCGTACCAGACCGCCCGGCGCCGATCACGAAGACCGGCTGTAGTGGCTGCACTGACGGCGGTTCGGCCAGCAACGATGACCACAGCTCGAGCCGCGACGATTCACTAAACAACTCGTCGCAGGTTGCGGACACACGTTCACGCATCGAGTCGCGGTCTTGGGTGGCGTCGGCCTGCAACACTGCCTCGGCAATCGATTGGGCATCGCTGGGCACACCGACAAATCCGATTTGTCGTTCCACCACAAGACGCGCGAGCTCACTATCGCTCTCAACCACCGCCAGCAACGGCGTACCGACACTAAGATAGGTCATCGTCTTACTCGGATACGCTGCCTTGTATATGTCCGTACTCAGCGTAATCAGTGCCAGGTCTGCATGCCGGACGAACTCCTCAGCTTCGCGTTGCGGACGAAACCCGAAGAAATGAACGGTTTTTCCAACCAGTGATCCGGCGCGCTCTATCAAGTCTTGCTTCGCCGCTCCGTCGCCCAAGAAAACGAATTCAATGTCAGCCCGATCACCCAGTCGCTTGGCTGCATCGATCACCGCTTCCAAGCCCTGAAAATAACCAAGATTGCCCGCGAACACGACGCGGAAGCGCGAAGCGTCGGTGACCGATTCCGGCACTTCGACCGGCACATTGTCAGAAAACGTCGGCACCGTGAAATTATTGATAATGCGAACTTTGGACAGATCATTGATACCGCGCCGCTCAACCGTGTCCCGCATATCGTTGGAGAGCACCACCACCCGCGAAGCTCGATTCATCGTGCGTATGTCGCGGCCGCGTAAGAATCGGTAACCCAATCCAGGCCCCATCAATCCGGCAAGATTGAGCAGCTCTGGATGAATATCCTGGCAGTGATAGATCAATCGGGAGCCACGCAGCTTCGCCGCCAGGCCAGCCGCCCATGCCACCATCACCGGCGGTGTCGTCGCACACATCACCACGTCATAACGCCGCCGCCGCAAGGTGACGTGCGCAAATACGCGCAGCATAAACAAGCCTAAGTTTAGAACGCGGGCAACGAAATTCGTCTTGGTTTCCGGAAACAGCCCGACACGCCGAACCTCGAAACCGTCTACCTCCGCGACACGCGGCTGCTTCTGGTCACGCAATGCCGGGTTATAGGACGGCTGTGATGTGAGCACCGTGACGTCGTGCCCGTCATTGACCCAACGACCGGCGATAGCCCGCAGCATCCAGCCGTACGGCGGTGAGTCCGGCCAAAAATACCGGTGCACAATCAATACTCGCATGATGATCAGCTACGCCGTGTCGTTTCGAACGATGCCATCCCAATCGTTGCTCAATCCCGCGGTGCCAACGATAAGTCGCGCCACGCGCTGCGAAACATTATCCACCAGGTAGTCCACCGGCACGACCGGGTCACCGCCGGCATCCGCCGAGGTGGTAACCAGCTCCACAGCACTCAATATCGCCGTTGGGTCGACTCCGGTAAGCACAATGCTTCCGGTATCCAATGCCTCAGGGCGCTCCATTGCATTGCGTATGGTGACCGCCGAAAAACCGAGTATTGCGGATTCTTCGCTGATCGTGCCGCTGTCCGACAACACACAGCGCGCATGTTTTTGCAGCTTGTTGTAATCATAGAACCCGAATGGCTTTGCGAACGTAACCTGATCAGGAACGCGGTAATCATCGAGCGCATCGAGACGTTTTCGCGTCCGCGGATGGGTCGAAACCAGCACGGGCTGACCGTAGCGCTCGACGATCCCATCAATAGCCGCCAACAATTGCCGCAAATTGCTTTCGTTATCGACGTTTTCCTCGCGATGCATGCTGACCAGGAAGTAGCCCTTATCTTTTAAGCCTAATTCGTCGAGAACAGCGGCCTGATCAATATCTGTGGCGTAGTGATCCAACACTTCCTTCATCGGCGAGCCGGTCAAATAAATCCGCCGATGCGGCAACCCGTCACTGAGTAAATGTCGGCGTGCGTGCTCGGTATACACCAGATTAAAATCGGCAATTCGATCAATGATGCGGCGATTGGTCTCTTCCGGAACGTTTTGATCAAAGCAACGGTTGCCGGCTTCCATATGGTAGATCGGAATCTTCATCCGCTTCGCCATGATGCCCGCCATCGAGCTATTGGTGTCGCCGAGAATTAGAACCGCGTCCGGTTTTTCCGCCAGCAGCACCTGTTCGGACTTAGCAATGACTCCACCGAGCGTCGCACCCAGCGAGCTGGTATCGACGTCCAGGTAATGGTCGGGTTTCGGTATTCGCAGCTGGTCGAAGAAGATATCGCTCAGCTCGTAGTCATAGTTTTGACCGGTGTGAATCAACACGTGGTCACAAACTTGATCAAGTAATGCGATTACGCGTGACAGCCGAATGATTTCCGGCCGAGTGCCGACGATTGTGGCAACTTTTACTTTTTTCACTGTTTTATACGCCCAACTAAGCTTCAGTTCTGGTCTTCGATACCAGGCCAATGACCACCGTGACGAGAGATTAAATTCTCACCATTACGATCGACCGATTTGCCGGTCACGTTACTCTGTAAGAACAAGGTGTTTCTGCGGCAGCGAGATTCAATATCGTATGCCGACGAAGACTTGCCGCCGGGCTCAATCCCGAAGCCATAGAACGAATTGTAAACGCTATCGTGATACTTATCGCTAGTTGAGTTGCGCAATCGGACCCCCGTCACACCGTCTCTGGACAGATGCAAGAATCCGCCAAAGATCTGATTGGCGTAGGCACCGCGTAATTCCCAAGCTGCACCGATCATGTGCGAGAAAAACACCCCGAAGAAACGGTGCGCATTCGCCACTTCATCGAGCAAGATGCCGACATCGGCGCCTTTGATACCGACGTTTTGCACGAACCCGAAGTAGTTCGCATACTGACCCGAGCGGTGTGCCGCTTGCGCGTTTGGGACCCAGATTCCCACGTTGCGCGGCGCTTGCCGTCCTTCGATGCTGCAATCACTGAGACACCACTGTGTCGCGTTGTATTGCACATCCTTACTGGCCGAGTGGTGTCCGAGGGTCAATACGCCACGCGGATGATCGTTCTCCGTCACGATCCGACCGCCGACTAGACGGGCTCTGTTCCCGGTTAGCACGACGACTGGATCCATGTTGTCCGTGTCTTTGGCAACGCGGCGCAACACCGCGTTGTGCGCCAAACTGAGATATTGGTGCTTGTCGACACGGATCGTGCCATCCACGCGGTACTCACCATTTTGCAGAATCACGCTGCCATGCTCTCGCAACGCGGCGTTGATGGCATCGGTCGCATCTGACCGGTCGGCCGGCGGCGACAGGACGAAGGATGAGCCCGACTCTGCCGCGCTCGCGCAACCGGCTATGGCGAGCCCTGGGAGGACAAAACCCGCGCCACCGACGAATTGCCGTCGATCTATTGTCACAGTGCTCCCATCGAATTTGAGCGGACTGTCAGTTTGTAAAATGATCCGACATACATATGGTTAAGTATCACTGAGAAGTGGGCTCGGGTGTGGCAATATTGTACCGATAATAATAGATAACCTGGATACCGCTATGCTTGTCGAATCCTCCCGTTCGCGCCTCACGGGCGCTCTCCTATTGTTCGTTGTTTCTATACTGTTTGCTGTTTCGCTGGTCGTCACAAGTTCGGACGCAAACTCTGAAGAAGACGCACCGGTCGAACACAGCTTCTTTGTGGTCCCGACGAAAACCCCGGCCGTGTCGGTGGAGATTCCAACTTCACCCACAGGACCGAAGCCGGGCAACCCCTATCTCAGCTTCCTCCCCAATGGTGTGGTTGGCGATTACGAACTGTGGAAAACGCGCATCGAAGGCGAAGCAAAATCGCGCCGAGAGCTCCGTGATAGACAGACTGTGCAGCAAGACGGTCCGCTAGCGCAGTTGATCCCGGTGGCTGAATCAGAGGGTGTCGGCGTTCAGGGCGTTAACGACACGCCAGCAACAGCGGAATTCATTGGCGGCCTAGGCACTGGCAGCGGCGACGATTCAGAAGCGGACGTTAGCGGTAACCTGCAAGCCGCCGCGTCGATTCGCGCCATTACTCAAGACGCGGAAGAGAACGGTTCAATCGGCACCGCGACCGATTCGACGCTGGTGACCAACGACGGGGTGATCACATCCGGTGAAATCGGTGATGGCGCCTGGGGTTCGGCAGCAAAAGTCGCCACCGACATCAATCCGATTGCCGAGCCCAACGGCACGCGCGGTACCGCGATTGCGACAGGGTTGGCGCCTTTCGGTGCGGTCACGGCGAATAGCACCATTGGTGACGGTGCATATGGCAGCGGTGGCAGTGGTGAAGGCGATTTCGATGCCTACGCGATTCCTATCAATGGCACCGAATTTGTCACTATTACTGTGGCGCGCGACGCCAATATCACGCTACGACCGACGGTTTTCTTGCTGCTGCCGGACGGTACGGTTGCAGCGACGTTTGAAGACACGTTATCGCCGGGTACGGTTTCCACCACGGTGGCACTTACCTCTGGCGCACTCACCGACTGGTATATCTATGTCGGCGGCGGCACCGGCTTCCCGACCGATCCCGATGATCCTTTGACCGGCCCGGGCGTAGCCACCGAAGGTGATTACACCATCGAGATTAGCTACGCGTTGCCGGGCGACTACGACGTGTTTGAAGTTACCGCCGCAGCGGGCGAAACCATCACCGTCGAAGTCGACACCGATACCCAGCCATTCCTCCAGCAAGGTCTGCTCGACCCGATCGTTGGCCTGTTCCAGGCGAACGGCGATTGGGTATTGGATTCTGGCGGTAATGAAGTACTCAACGACGATGATCCGAATGCGATCTTCGGCGTGGAAGTCCTGACCGACTCTTTCTTAAGTCACACGTTTGATGCCGCTGGCACGTATTACGTGTTTGTCGGTGGCTTCAACAATTTCCCGACAGACCCGAACAGTTTCCCAACGGATCGTACCGATCCAAGTTCGGGACCGCGGTTCGGCTCAGAAGGCCCGTATGAAGTGACAATTACTCGGGTCGAACAGGATGTCGACTACTACAGTTTCGATTTGGATGCCGGAGACATCATTTCTGCCAACGCATTTGGCGGTGGCGAGTTCATTGGATTGTTCAACCCGGCTGGCTCCTTGCTGGTCGCGACACCGATCGATACGGGCGGTGCATATCCAGCAAGCTCGCCGCTACCGCTCGGTGGTAATGCATCGATGGCGTATATCGTTAACGAAACCGGCACCTACTCAATGGCCGTGCTGTCAGGCTCTGGCGCCTACACATTGGAGATACGCGCATTCCGGCCGCCATCCGAAGCATCGCAGGTTAAGCAACGACTGTACCTGGATTACTCCGGCCCGAGTGTGGATACCAGCGTCTACGGATCGGCAGCGGGCACCGTGGTCATGTCGCCACTGTCATCGTTCCTGGCCGGTTGGGGCTTGGCACCCAGCGACGAGGACGCGCTCATCGACGCAATCAATGCGGTGGTCGAAGATCGCTTGCGCGACCATCTCATCGAAACCGGTCTCAATGACCAATTCGATATCGAGATTCTCAACAGTAAAGACCACCCGGACCCCTGGGGCGAGGCGGATGTCAGCCGTGTCGTAATTGGCGGCACCATCGCCGAACTCGGCATCAGCACTATCGGTATTGCTGAATCGCTCGACGTCGGCAACTTCGACCAGTCGCAGGACAGCATCGTGCTGCTGGATCTACTGAGCGACCCGAGCCCATCGAATCCGAACTCGCTGAACTCGTTCGGCCTGGACCCGGGTTCAACGAAGATCGACCTGGTCGCCAATGGCGTCGGTATTATCACGGCGCACGAAGCAGGTCACCACTTCGCCAACTGGCACACGTCGCGTATCAGCGCCGACCCCAACATCATGGATGAAGGTGGTGATCTGCAACAAACACTGGGTATCGGTCCGGACGGAATTTTCGGCACCGGCGACGACATCACCGTTCACTTTGGTGAAGACGTCTATTCATCGTTTGAGGTGTTCATCGGTGTCGAAGACACCAAGAACGCCATCGCATTTGCGATGTACGGTGCTGACGACCCGCTACCGTACGTCGTTGTAAGTGACGACGTAACCGGAGACGGTATTGAAGACGTGGTCGTTGCACGCGACGGTTCAACGTTGGCCGAAGTACGCAGCGGTGCCAATGGTTCGCTGCAACGGACCTTGTCGTTCTTCCAAGGCTTTGATGCAACGCCGATTACCGCCGCCGCCCTGCCAGACTCAGACGGCGACGGCAACGCGGAACTCGCGATCTTGGCAAGCCGCGATTCTGACGGCCGCCCGGTCGTTGAAATCCGTAACCTCGCGGGCGCGCAGGCGCCTCGCCTGGTTTGGTTTGGTGCTAATCAGACGCCGGTCGATATGGCGGTGGTCGAGTCGGACGCCGACGGCAACAACATCGCCGAACTCGCGGTGCTGTCACGGCGTGATTCCGATGGGCGCGGCATAGTGGAGGTGAAGAATGCCTTCGGTGCGACCAATCCTAGCGCGCTATTTGCCGGTGCTGGTCTGACCTCATCACATGTGATTGTGGTACCGGACAAAGACAACAACAACATCGACGAGATTGCGATTCTGTCAACGCGAGACAGTGACGGTCGCATTGTTGCCGAACTGAAGAACGCAGCGGGCGCGACTCTGCCGACCGCGGTTTGGTTCTTGCCCGGCAACACGGCAATCGATATCACCACGGTTCCGGACAAAGACAACAATGGCATTCCGGAAGTGGCAGTCCTGTCAACGCGCAACTCCGACGGCCGTAACGTTGTTGAAATCAAGAATGCTGCCGGACCAACCGCACCCAGCGCGGTCTGGTTCGCGCCGGGCCATACCGCAACGCACGTAGCAACCGTCAACGATGCTGACGGCAACGGCACGCCGGAAGTGGCGGTGTTGTCGGTACGCGATTCCGATGGCCGTATTCTCACCGAGGTGAAGAACGTGACAGGCGCCACCAATCCGGCCTCTTTGTGGTATCCGCCAGGACACACCGCTCGTAACCTCGCGATTATTGAGGACACGGACGGCAATACGATTCAGGAGGCCTTGGTGTTGCTGATTCGCGATAGCGATGGTCGAATTCGTGTTCAGGGTCGCAATGCGGCGGGCGCCCCGGCGCCAAAAGATTACTGGTTCCTACCGTGATCTTCGCCTGATCGGCAAACAAAAACGCCGCAGCGCTTTGCAGCGCTGCGGCGTTTTTTTATTTATACAGGTTCTGCCAGCGTATCCGGTCGCTCGGGATCAAATATTTCGCTCGACCAAAACAACGTCAGCAGCTCGTCATCACCGGTGTTGGTGATATTGTGCGTATGTAGCGTCGGCATATCGATAAATGCCGGTTCGTCACCACTGACGTCAAACTCCACCGCGCGATCCGCGTACAGCCGTCGAATGGAGATACGGGCCCGGCCGCGAACCACAAGGAATCGTTCGATTTTCTCGTAGTGAAAATGGTCACCGCGCGTGATTCCTGGTTCGGTCGTGGAGAAAAATGCCTGACCACCATTGCGGTTTTTCACCATCTCAACCAGGCTGCCGCGCGCATCGGTATTTTTCGTTAGCGCAGTCGGGTAAGCGTTCGGAAACAAATAAAAACGATAAACATTAAACAACCGCAGATCGAATTTATCGCGCAAGTCAGGAATCACCAGCTCCGCGTACGATTGAGAGAATCCTTTCAGCTTCTCCAATACTTCCGACACCCGAATCAAGGTGCCGCGCGGATGCGACTGCCCGGTCGTTTCCTCACGCAGTTGCTGATAAATCTCCGCTGAAACTTCCTGCGCGTGAAGCAGTTCAAGTTGCCCATCCGAGTGAATGGTTGGCTCCTCGCCATTCGCCAGCTGATGCGAAAACGTGGCGACGACCGAGTTGTAGTGCGGGCGAGTTCCTTCGCCGTAGATATGTGGCAATACCAGTTCGCTGTATTTTGCGCCGCTGCGCTGCGCCCAATCATCCAGAATCTCGCCTGCCTCGCGCTTGGAACGGCCGTAGGCGTTGTCTTTTTCAATGTGAATGGTTGACGAATACACCACGTGCGGTGTCCGATGATTCCGCTCGCAGGCGCTTACCAGAGATTCGGCGAGGCTCACGTTCGTTGCCGCGATCTCGCCATCGTCACCTCGATTCTGGCCGGCCAGATGAGCAATGGCATCGACCTCATTGACGAAACGATCCATTGCCTCGGACGACGAAAATAAGGAGCGATCGGCCGGCAGCACTTCGACGTCGGCAAACTGCCGCAAGTAACACCTCAAGTGCCAACCGAGCATGCCTGGCGCACCGGTAATTCCAATCTTCACGCGGCCCTACCTTCTCTGAGCGCCCGAATTTCGGGCAAGGTCATCAACAGGTCGACGACCTCATCGACATCAAGCTGCCTTGCGTTGTGCGAATGATAATCGTTGGTCGACGCCTCCTCGGGATCACCTTCGGTAATGTACTTGGCATAGTTCAAATCGCGATCATCCATACTGATGCGATAATAGTCGCCCATATCTTCTGATTGCCGCAATTCTTCCGCGCTCGCCAAGGTTTCGTAAATTTTTTCACCGTGGCGCACACCGATCACCTGCACGGGATTGTCGACTTCAAACAACCGCAACATGGCGGTCGCGAGATCGCCAATCGAACATGCCGGCGCCTTCTTCACGAAGACGTCACCCTGGCGCGCATGCTGCAACGCGAAAAAGACCAGCTCGACCGCCTCAGTCAATGGCAACATGAACCGCGTCATGGACGGCTCAGTGATGGTCAGCGGTTTGCTTTCCTGAATCTGTCGGACGAATAAGGGAATCACGGAACCCCGCGAATACATGACATTGCCGTAACGAACACTGGACACCACGGTTTTATTCGCCGACGAGCGCCTGGCTGCCGCTTGCGCAACCTTTTCCATCAGCGCTTTGGTCATGCCCATCGCGTTAACCGGATATACCGCTTTATCGGTGCCGAGGCAGACCACTTTTTCGACGCCGTGAGCGATCGCCGATTCGATTACGTTGCTGCTCCCCATTACGTTCGTACGTACCGCCTCGATAGGGAAAAACTCGCACGACGGCACTTGTTTGAGCGCGGCTGCGTGAAACACCAGATCGGCACCGGCCAGGGCATTATCCACGCTGGCCCGATCGCGAACATCGCCGATATAAAAGCGCAGACGCTCATCGTCATTTTGCCACCGCATGGCGTCCTGCTTTTCCTCATCGCGGCTGAGAATGCGGATTCGTGCACACTGGGTTTGCAACAATGCCTTGACGACGGTCTTACCAAACGAGCCCGTGCCGCCGGTTACAAGAATTCGTTTCCCATCAAAATCATTCATTTCATGTTCTCTGCTAGGCGCCGGTAGCACTCAACGTGCGACCCGGCACATTCATCGTGCCTGCAATAGGTGTCGGTTGTGCAAATCGGTAGTACAGATAGCCCGCGAGTGTAAAGGAAAACGCGGGATCAGGGATGATATTGAATGCCAGAAATGCGATGAGGTAACCCGCCATCGCCAGTGCAAAAAAGAATGACTGCGCAGCAGCCGGGTTGCCCGAGTTCGTGCGCAACAGGCTGCGCGCTACATCGAATACCGACCAAAGATATAGCGCAACGCCGACAATCCCGTAGCGGAATAACAACAGTGCGGGACCGAAGTGGACATGGTGAACGCGGCCGTGATCGGTCATGTTGCGCGGCGGATACGAAACCTCCGGCGCGAACGTCGCACCGTGGCCAAATCCGTACCAGACGTCCAAAGACCACTGTGACCAAACGTCCCGGACTTCCAATATCCGATTCAGCAACGATGAATCCAGCTCCCCTTGCGCTAGCGATTCCAACCGTGTCGACGCAGCCGCCAACACCAGCTGGTCTTTAAAGACGACGCCGGTTGCCGCGACGGTGGCGAAGACACCGGCGATGGTCAAGATCACCATGCGCGACGAATCCATCAGCGCGACCCGCCCGGCAATGCCGAGGCCGAGCAATAGAATTACGGCGGTTCGTTCGCCGGAAGACCAGGCCAATACAAATAACACGGCAACCAAGGCCAGCGCGCTCGAGCGTAGCGCGCGGGTCGGCCCAAAAAATACCACTGCCCAAGCCATTGCCGAGAGCAATACGTGCGGCGGTTCGTGACGACCTGACGGTGTTGGCATGGCCGCGGCCAGCATCGCCGCCAGCAGCATCGCGACGCCAAGCACACATAAGGCGCGGTTGGATTCGAAAAAGCGTGGAAACTGGAGTCCGACCAAGAACAAGAATACTGGCACCAGTAACGCCAGATAATCAGTGATGATGTAGCGTGGATACGGAAAGTCGGTAGTCAAGGTCGGCACTAGCCAGGCGCTGATCACCGCCACCCAAAAAAGGACCCCGAGCGCAAATCTGCGCTCTACCCGCCTTTGCATGAGAGCGACCACTGCAACCAGCGCTGCGGTCAACGCAAATCCGGCATAGATCGCCAGTTGCGCAATCGACAGATAGACAAACACGCCATCCAAGAATAGATAGGTCGCGAGCAAGCCGATCAGCACGGCAGGAAATATGAGCGTCTTAGAGGGGCTGGCCACGTCGAATCAAAGTATACAAGACACCCACCAGCAACACTGCAGACAGCGCCTCCGGCACGATGAAAGAAATGCCGAGGCCATCCATGCCATAAGTTGGGACCAGCCACCACACCGCCAACGCTTTCGCCGCGATGCGTGCCAGCGCGACCGCAATAAGAATCTTATAGATGGAAAACGCCAGGCATGCCTGCAGCAAAATCATGGTTAACACCATAAAACCCAGGCCGAGGCTGTGCCACTTGAGCAAGGTCGATGTCATCGCGGTTGCCGCCGCATCAAATTCACCGCGCGCATACACCAATCGAACGATGTCATCCGCAAAAAAGAAAATGCCGACACCGCCCACGGCAGCGACGGCCACGGCACCCATGGAGATTCTCGGCAAATTGCCGAGACTCGTTCCACGCTGTGTCTTAATACGCTCCACAAACTCCGGATAGAGCACCATAATCAACGCCGAGCCAAGCAAGATGCCGGGCACGGTAATAATATTGAAGCTGTACTCCAGAGCCGCGACGACACCGCCATCCATCAGGCTCCCCACCGCGCGATCAATGAATCGCGGCAATGCATTGGCGGCGTGCAACAACACCACGATAACCACCGGCGCTGCAATGGCCGGAATCTGATCCGACCCTGGCGAACTCGGCGCCGGATCATCGTATCGCCCGAACAATGTGCTCAACCAATGCGGTTCACGCCATGTGTGCACCAGCAAGATGAATCCGCCCGCAACAATGCTGGCATAAGCGAGGATGGTTGCTCCGGATTGCTCCGAGTTTGGCACCACCATCGCCCCGGCGACGATAAGCACGGCACTAATCAGAATACTCGCACTCGCGCCGGGCCAAAATTCCTCGCGCCGATTGAGGTGCAGACGCGGTAAGAATGACATTCCGGCCAGCAGGAAGAACAGCCAGCATGCGAGCAGCGCGATTTTCAACGTGCTCAGCGACGCCGAGTCAAATCCGGGCGCCATCACGCCCGCCTGAATCGACACGGTGAGCGCGCCGGTTATCGCCAGCGCCACCACTCCCGCCACAGTAATACGCGCCAGTCGGCGGCAAAACGCCTCATACACACCCTGGCCCGCAGACTGCGCCAATATCAGAGCGGGCATCATCGCGCCGATGTACGCGGTCGCCAATGACTGGCTGAGCATGTTCGGCAGCGCGAACGCGATCCTGAAAATTTCCAGCTCCCGCGATACGCCGAGGTAATTGGCGAATACGATCTCGCGGCCTAAAGTCGCGACGATACCGATGCCAAGTAGCACAGGCACGACCAGTCGGCGGAAAGTTATGTTATTTGGGAGCATCAGAGGGGCATTTAATATCTATTAAAAACAATAACATATATGGGCAATTCCGGCAGCTGTCCGTTAACTGACGACAGCGACACGAAGTGTATAATCCGTAGCTCCTGGCATTCACCTCTGCAAAGGAGACCACGCATGAGTCTTAACCGAAGAACTCACCGTTTGTCGGCAACCGGCCTCGCACGCTTGCTTGCCATTTTCGTCGCTTTTATCGGTTTTCAAACCGCCTCGGCTGCCACGGTTTTGGAGCTGGGTACCGAGGATCTGGTCAATCAGTCCGAACTGATTATTCATGGCCAGGTCACCGATCGGTGGACCGAATATGACGACGAACGCGACACGGTATTCACCCACGTTCGCATCGCCGTTTCTGATGTCGTAAAAGGCGCAGTCTCATCGACGCACATCGAACTTCAGTTTGAAGGTGGTACGTACGGCAATCGCCGCGTTCAAGTCAGCGGGATGAATGTTCCACTACTGGGCGAAGAAGGCATCTACTTTGTAGAAAGACCCGACCGTGTGCAGATCAATCCGCTGTACGGTTGGCAACAAGGACACTACGTCGTACGTATGGCTGAAGACGGTCAAACCCCGCTGGTTATGACCTACGATCTGCGGCCGGTATTCGGCTTCCGTTCCGCGACCCGCGGCAGCAACGTGTTTGTCAGCTCGGGTGGTGCGCCGCTTGGCATTAAGACTGCACCTAAGGACAACGATACACCGATGACGGTGGGCGAGTTTAAGTCTGCGTTACGCAGCCTTGTGGAGGTGTCCGAATGATGAAGCGAACCTTAATTGCGACTGCGTTGATCAGCCTTAGTACGCCGCTGTGGGGCTACGAGCTGCTGAATTCTTTCTATCCTGAAAAAACCCTCCAGTTTAATCTGGGAGATGTGTGCGACTCGGTGCGTTTTCCGACAACACCCGGCAATTGCTCCGGCGACGCATCGAATCCGGATTGGGAAGCCGAGTTTGAAACGGCGGTCGGCCGCTGGAATATCGCCACCAGTTTCTTCTCGTTGACCACCGATCCTGGCACTGCCGTTTCGAACCCCGGCACCTGCGTCAGCGGTGACCCGAACAGTGTGCACTTTGACTCCAGCAGTTGCGGCTCCGCATTTGGTGGATCCACCCTGGCACGAGCGCGAACGTTTTCCTTCCTCGACGGCGAGGCGGTCCACTCCGACATCATCTACAACAGTGCGTTCACCTGGGGTGTCTACGACAACGCTCAATCCAGCAACCCGGGCATCCAGGACTTCCGTCGTGTGGCCGTTCACGAAATTGGCCACACCATGGGCCTCGGCCATAGTTACAACGCTGCGACGTCCATGTTTTTCCAAGCCAACGACACAACGGTGCCACAAACTGACGATCTCACAGCGCTGAAAGAACGCTATGGAATCATGTCGTTTACGGCATCAGTCGACGTCAACGGTAACTCTGAGCAAGAAATTGTCGCTATTCGTTCGGCTGATGATCTTTCGATCTCGGCGGAGGTTCGCGACGGTTCGACCGGTGCGTTGCTAAGTCTAGTACCGTTTCTCAACAGTGGCTTTACCCCGGTCGATGCAACCATTTTGCCGGACTTGGATGGCAATGGCCGCCCGGAACTCGCGGTGCTCGCCGAGCGTAACTCCGATGGCCGAGCGTTGGTCGAAATTCGCAATATCACCGGCGCGGCAGCACCGCGAATCGTGTGGTTCGCGACGGATGCCAAGCCGCTGAAGATTATCAGCGTCCCCGACGCCGACGGTAATGGCGTGACCGAAATTGCCGTGATGATGGAGCGCCGGTCGGATTCGAGCCGTAGCTTTATCGAGGTCAAGAACGCATTTGGCGCAACCGCACCGAATGTTTTGTGGTCGTCGCGTTTTAACTACGCCATGGACATGGCGGTCATCGACGACGCCGACTCGAACAACGTGCCGGAGATCGCGATTCTGTTGCGACGCTGGGCGGACGGTCGTGGCTTAGTAGAAATTCGCAATGCCTCGGGCGCCACCTTGCCGAACACAGTATGGGCAGCCGCTGGCGTATCACCGTTTGCAATCGCCGCGGTACCGGATGCGGATAGCAACAACATCGAAGAGGTCGCGATCCTGTCATCGCGTGACAGCGATGGCCGAATCCTGGTCGAAGTGAAGAACGCATCGGGCGCAACATTACCGAATGCCCTTTGGTACGCCGTCGGACACGACGCGAGGGCCATTGCCGTTGTGGATGATGCCGATTCGAATAACATCCCTGAAATCGCGGTACTGTCACGTCGCGAAAGCGACGGTCGGATTGTCGTGGAAACCAAGAATGCCTCTGGCGCGACGTTACCGAATGCCATGTGGTACAGCCCCGGCTTCTCGCCGCTGCCGACCCTCACTGTGCTCGACGACATCGACAACAACAACGTGCCCGAAGTCGGTGTCATGTTGTTCCGTGTCACCGATGGACGAATTACGATTCAACAGCGCAATGCGTCGGGTGCCAACGCGGCGCGTAACGTTTGGATACTACCGTAATCGACTGATTGCGAAGCCCAGGGCCGCGAGTAAACCAAATACCAGGCCTGCAAGCGCAAACAGCGGTCGGCTCGGCGTGGCGAAATCATCCACGTCGGGTGCGACCGCTGGATCCAGCACCTTAAACGCATAGTCCGTTCTGACGTTAGCGAGCATCACCTGCTCGATCTGCGATTCGATGACGCTATAGATCGCCTGGCGCACACCGACCACTTTGGTGTTTTCCAATTCGTTGTTGAGATATTCGATGCTGCGCTGATATTCATCGATCGCTCGCGCACGAATCACCGAATTCGCCCGTGAGACTAAATGATTCGCCCAGTCGGCCGCCTGATTGCGGTCGGACCAGGTGATCGAAAGCGTGACCAACCCCGACTCACGGTCGCTGGCGATACTGCGAATATCCTGATCGAACTCACGAAATCCATCCTCAAGACTCGGTGCATCCTCGCCCGGTTCTTTCCAAGCGTCCGCGTCGTTATCCCACTGACCGGCAAACAGAATCGGCAGTAGGTTGTCCTCGTTAATAAACTGCGTGGTCAAAGCCTTCGATGTAAGCACCGCAATAGACTCAAAACGGCTGCCGTCCTGGCCCAGGTTGATCCCCGCCAACGAGCTCAATCCGCCGAGCGCACCACCTAGGGCTCCGGAAGAGAGTGAGTTACTGCTGTGATCAACCGGCGCCAGCGTTACCGTAACGCGATACTGCGGCGTCAACAGATACGATGCCGCGAAGAACAGAACCGCGGTGACCAGCGGCGCGAGGATCAACAGCAGTCGAAACCGTTGCCATAACTGCCCGAAATCGATCATCGGAGTACCACCGTTGCCGGCAGACTGTTGCGTAGGAACGAAATATCCGGCGACTCCGCGGGACGTTTCCGGCTGGTTAGATTCGGTCACAGTTCCTCGCCCAGCTAATTATTAAATGAATCGATTGCGGCAATCGCGATCGCAACCTGGTAAAGAATTTGCGTTACGCTCGCCCAAATCGCCAACGATCGCCCTCGATCGACTTCCATAGGCACAACGATGGTATCGCCAGGCCGAATTTCAATTTGATCCGACCGCGCAAACCAACGCGAGCGTCCGCCAGCAACCACAGCCCCGCTTGCTCGCACCACGTAGATCATCCCGCGATCCGCGCGCCGGGTCGCACCACCACTCATTTCGATGTAGTCATCACGCCTCAACTCGGGATTGTAGACGTGCGATGTGCCCTGCTGAACTTCACCCAACACCGTGACCACCTGCGACTTTACCGGAATCAGTAATACGTCGCCGTCCATCAACTCAATGTCATCAAGCGGCGCTGATTGTCCGGCACCTGCCGACAACACGGCTGGATTGATGACCAGTCGGCCCACCGCTTCGGCATCACGCAGTTGCTGTAGCAGCATCTGCTGTGTAGCGGCGGTCTCTTTGTTGGCGTCGGTATCGGCGCTCAAAGATAACGCGATCAGATCCGCCTCGACGCGCTTCGCCAACATCAGCATTTGCTCCCGTTCTTGCGTCTTGAGAGACTCGCGCAAGAACACCGCGCCTTCTGCAAACGCCTCGTCGGTAATACCGCCGGCACGCGCAATGAGGTTACTCAGCGTTTCACCACGTTGTATACGGAACACGCCGGGGAAGTTCACTTCACCGTCAATCTCGACCGACCATTCGGTTTGCCAATTGGTAACCGAGCTGATTCGCAGATGATCATGTTCTTTGAGCAATATATCGGCGGTGACATCGCCACTCAGCGCGCGGGCCAGGTCGACCTGTACAATCTCAGTGGATCGTTGTTGGCCGTTAACGATCGAATAACGTGTGAGATCGGCCTGCTGTGTGTACGCCATCTCGGCCAAACCACCACCCGCGCGAATCAAATCGCTAATCCGCATTTGCGACTCATACGGATACAATCCGGGCGCTCGCACGCTGCCACCGATCGTGACGCGCTTTGATGGCGCATCTCGAGTCGCCTGGCGATTTAGATCATCCAGGATGGGCTCGATCACCCGTTGGCGACTATGCGTGCTGCTGAAGACGATAATCTGATCACGCGATTGCAGCAGCGGATCCTCACCACTGCCTGGAGCCGCCAACGCCTTGCGGAGGTTTGCCGACACCACCTCTATCGGTGCCGCCGGTCCCGCCTTGCGCCGAATCAATACGTACTCGGGATCGACGCCTTCAAGCAGCTCTGCCGTTGAGCCGATCAACCCAGTCAAGCGCATTCCTGAAAACCATTGGTACGGCCCTGGTCGTCGGACGTGTCCGGACACAGTGACCGTGTCTTCAAAATCCGGCAAAACTTCGGGAACGGTCAGCACGTCACCCGACATCACGCGGGTATTCGTAGCCGTCGCAGCGCTCAGGTCCATCTCGATAACGCGCCGCTCGCGGCGATCATTAATTCGTTCCAGGCGCGCACCGGGTCCAAACGCATCGGCGGTTAAACCGCCGGCCATTTCAACCACGTCGGCCAAGGTTTCATCACCCGTGGTCTCGTATATCGCCGGACGTTTTACTGCGCCGCCAACGCTGATCGTCGCACCCACCGGCGGTACGAAGATGACATCGCCCGGCTGCAGGCGTCGGTCTTTGCGCGTATCGCCGCGCAACAATAAATCGTAAGCATCCAGCGTCACGACCGTCCGGCCATTTCGCTTCAACTGAATTTTTCGGAGCGAGCCGACATCGCTGATGCCACCGCTACGATATAGAGCGCCGCTGATGGTCGAGAGTCCACCCACCGTGTGCGAACCGGGTCGATTGACATCGCCCAAAACGAACACGCGAATCGCACGCAGCTGGCCCATCGTGACGCTGACTTGCGTACCGATCATCATCTGCGCAACGCGATCGTTCACATCTTTTCGAAACTCCGAAAAGGAAATACCGGCAACCGTGACCGGGCCGATTTCGGGTACGTTCAGCAGACCATCGCGAGTGACATCAAATTCATAAATGGCATTGGTGTTGCCGTACATTTGGATCCGCACGGTATCACCGGGACCCAACACATAG
Source organism: Pseudomonadota bacterium (assembly GCA_039030375.1). GTDB lineage: Bacteria > Pseudomonadota > Gammaproteobacteria > Steroidobacterales > Woeseiaceae > UBA1847. The sequence continues at coordinate 55,110 of JBCCEH010000012.1, forward strand.
TCCGCCGGCACCGGGCCGGTGGTCGGCGCGTCAAAACCCGTTTCATTGGGTGCAAACACGTCGTAGCCGAAAGGCGCTAACGCCTCAATTCCAGTCGGCTGCAACTCCAAGATCTGCACCGTGAGATCAAAATCAGTCAAATACGAACTGGCGCTGAGGCGTCGTTCAATTTCGTTTTCCGAGAGGCCCAACAACGGCACGCTTTCGAGGCCGGGAATAGTCAGCACACCAGAATCATCCAGCGCAAACACTTGATCGCCGACCAATGCGTTCAGCGTCGGATCCTCACGCAACCGCGCCAGTTCCGTGTCGGACAGAGTGTCGAGAGGATAGAACGAAATAATAATGCGACTACCAGCGTTGGCGCGCCGGATCGGCGACTCGCCACTCATCGGATCGACGCTCGGCATCGTCAATTCGACCGGTACCATCGATTCCTCGTTGACGCGCTGCAGGTTACTACCACCCGCCTGCGGTGCATTCGATCCCAGCGCCTCGATCACCGCCGCACGCTGGTCTGGCGGCAACTGATCGAGCATTTCGAGCTGCTCTTGCGTTGGCTGCGTCGTTTGAGCGAACGCCAGCGACGCTGACAACAGCGAAAAGACGAGGAGGTTGAAAATCGCAAATGTGTAGAACGAGAAAGAGCGGCTACTCAAAGGGTTCGAAGCCAATTGCGCCTCCTACACCAACGCTGGACAAAACCAAGAAAAATCAGCGCATTATTGTAACAAGGAAGTTTAGTAACTGCTTCGCCAATTGAGATAAATTCGGCCGTCTGAGGAACTCGAATCATCGACGGTCTGGTCGAACTGCTGATACCCAACACCCACCTCAATAACGCCGTACTTGAGCGCGCGGCTATGCGCGATATCGATGCTGCTCAAGTCCGCCGGCGTTGCCGTCAGCGTGTTATTCGGGTCCGGCGCACCGCCGCGATTGAGTTCACCGTACCGCAGGATACCGCGCCACTGCATGTTGTCGGAGTCGACCAGGATAAGCCCGAGCGAGGCAACACGTGCGTCGTTATCGACACCGTGACCAATCACACTGCCTTTATAACGGTAGCCGGTTTGATAGATACCGTGGTTGTAGGCGCAGTTAAACAACTCGCTGGACTCGTGGAACTGGCAGGTCGTGGCTGCAATTTCACCGAATGCGCGGACGGACCATCGATCGGCCCAGTAGCTAACGACTTCGACGCCGCCCTGGCCGAGAAACCGACTCGGAAAACCGCCCGCTTCATCCTCGCCGATAAATTGCCCATAAATTGCGACTGGCCGATTAAAGAGCGCCGTCGACCAACGGAAATCGAACCCGCCGAGTTGGTTGCCCGGCTCGTTACCGGTCGAAATGCCGCTGTCACCGACGTTGTCATTGCCAAGGAACAGATCGGCGAACGTGTCCAGGCCACAGGGCCGATCCTCGCCGCACCACAGCGCCGAACGGGACACGCCGAGCTCCAGAGACGGAATCGGCCGAAATCCAAATCGCATACCAAAGAATTGTGCGTCCGGAACCGTCCGTTCCTTTTCCAACTGACCGAACGTAACGGTGAGATCCCAAGGCCCCAGCCAACTCAGCCAGCGGGATTCAAACGCGTCTGTATAGACGCGATCGATCGTCAACGATGGCATCGGCCGCGCATTGCCGGACAAAATCAGGCTGCCGTCCCACCCCGGACCCCAATGTTTATCGAGCGTGTTTGCCGATACCGACCAATTGCCGAGCATCACGCCGATCATACTGCCGTCGGCGCGAACCTCGTCACCGTCCAATGGTGATTCGACCACCGAGGCGCGCAAATCAACGGCGATCCAATCGTTGGTTAGACTCGCACCGACTGTCGCCTGTACTTCTTCCCGAGGCGTGTTGGCGAACGATCGTATGCGAATTGGATTTTCTGATACCGAGGCTTCAGCGCGAAACTGCCACTCGTTACTCCGCGTATGCCACCGTGAGCGAGCCAAAACACGAGCGGCCGAGTCAATGACATAGTTTGGTGCATTTGACAGGTCGGCTGATTCCAGGCCTTCAACGACGGCACCCCAGGCCAGCGGCCACGTCATGATCGGACCCGAAATATAGCCACTGTCGGCAAGCACCTGAATGTCGTGACGAAGCGCCATGTCCCCCGGCGAAATATACGCATCTGCCGATACTGGCATCGGTATCACCAGCCACATGGCACAGAGCACGAGCAGGAATTTTGGTCGTAAGGATGTCGTCATCTGCGCAAATTACCGCACGCGAGCATGAGCTCGAGCTTCCCCGGTGACGTCATCCGTGAGGGTGACTCTGGGATTGCCGTCCTCACCATCCTGAATGGTTAACGTATATGAGTGACCGACAAGCAGCTCATTCGGATTCAGAATACGCATCGGGTCTAAGCTGCTTTCCTGAATTAGCAGCATGAGTCGCCATTCATTCGCAAACACCACGGTGTGCTTACCTGGTGCAAATTCCAATTGTTTGAATTCGTCGGCCGGTACTTCTTCACCATTGACCGTCACATCACCCAGACTATCGGGCAAATTGACGGTCACGACATACGGTCGGCCTAAGGGGTCGCCTGCATAGGCTTGATACGACGCCGACATGGAGTTCGAACAAGCGTTCAGCGCCAGCAAAAGAGACACCGCAAACAAGGATCGCTTTTCTAGCGTCATAAGAACTTAGCGTAACTTTTTGAGCAGCGTTTGAGTGGATGCATTTGAGCCCGCGTATTTCGCCTTTCCAGTCACTGAATTTACCATCGAATTGGCCAGTACTTTGCCTAACTCAACACCAAATTGATCGAACGGATTAATACCCCAAACGACGCCTTCGACAAATACTTTGTGTTCATACAGTGCGATCAGCTGTCCAAGTACACGCGGCGAGAGCTTTTTGAATACGATCGTGTTGCTCGGCTTGTTCCCAGCGTGCTCGCGATGAGAGGCGACCTCCGCACCTTCAGTGCCATCCATCAATGCCTCGCCCTGCGCCAAGCAATTCGCGATCGCCAAATTATGCTGTGCCTGAGTACCGGATAATGACTTTGCCGACAACAGGAAGTCCGCTGGAATCAATCGCGTACCCTGATGAAGCAGCTGGTAAAAGGAATGTTGCGCGTTGTTGCCCGCCTCGCCAAAAATCACCATACCCGTCGCGCAACGGACCGGCTTACCGTCACGTCGTACCGATTTACCCGACGACTCCATCTGCAGCTGTTGCAAATACGCCGGGAATCGCTCCAGTCGATTATCGTAAGGCAGAATCGCCTGCGCCTCGGCGCCAAAGAAATTGTTATACCAGACGCCCAGTAGCGCCAGCGTTACCGGCATATTCTCGGCGATCGGCGCCTGTCGAAAGTGCAAGTCCATTTGACGACCGCCTGCGAGGATCTGGTAGAACGACTTCATGCCGATCACCAACGCCAACGACAATCCAATTGCCGACCACAGCGAGTAGCGTCCGCCGACCCACTCCCAAAACTCGAACCGCCGGTCCGATGCAATGCCGAAACTATCCATTGCCCGATGGTTGGTCGACGCCGCCGCGAAATGATCAATAACCGCGTTTTCACCAAGCTCACGCACGATCCACTGACGCGCGGCTTTCGCGTTGCTCATCGTCTCTTGCGTTGTAAAGGTCTTTGAACACACCACGATGAGCGTTTCGGCCGGGTCTAAGGTTGCCCTAAGATCCGCCAGCTGCGAGCCGTCAACGTTGGAAACACTAAAGAAGCGCTTACCGTCCACCCAAAACGGCCGCAACGCCTGACTGGCCATGACCGGACCTAGATCGGAACCACCGATGCCGATATTGACAATGTTACGGAACGGTTTGCCGGTGCTGCCGCGAATCGCAGCATCGTGCACGCGGTCGACAAACCCTTCCATCGCTGCCAGCTCACCCCAAACTTCACGAACGCCGTCGGTTTCCAACGCGACCGTGTCCGAAATTTTGGCGCGCAACGCGACGTGTAAGACCGCACGGTCCTCGGTAGTGTTAATGCGTTCACCGGCAAACATTGCAGCAATGGCACCGGGCACCTGCGCTTCTTTTGATAATCGATGCAGTAAACGCATCGTCGTGCGATTCACATGATTGCGCGAAAAATCGAGGTACAAATCACCGGCTTCCACGCCAAACGTGTCCGCACGCTGCTTGTCGCGCGCGAACAGGGTGCGCAGCGTGGCGTCGCGCATCGACTCCCGATAGTGCTTTTTCAGCGCCTGCCAAGTGGCAAGGTCAGTCGGAAAGCGGGCCGATAGTTTTGGGTTGAAGGAAGTTTTTGCCACTACTTGAGGCAACTGCTGGTTGGTTACACGTCGTAATACTCACGATACCAGTCAACAAAGTTTTTGACACCCTCTTCCACCGGCGTCGACGGCGAATAACCAACATCGTTGGCAAGTGCCTCGGTATCCGCCCATGTATCCGGCACATCGCCAGCTTGCAGCGGTAAAAGGTTTTGCTCCGCTTTCTTGCCAACGTTTTCCTCAATCAGCTCGATATACCGCGTCAGCTCCACCGGCTGCTGATTGCCAATATTGTAAATCTTGTAGGGGGCTCGGCTGGTGCCTGGGTCAGGGTGATCCGAATCCCAATCCTCATTGGATGCCGCGACGTTATCCATGGTCCGCACTACACCTTCAACGATATCGGTCACATAAGTGAAATCACGCCGGTGCTTACCGTAGTTGAACACGTCGATCGGCTTACCCTCGATAATGTTCTTAGTAAACATGAACAACGCCATATCCGGACGCCCAAACGGGCCGTACACGGTAAAAAATCGCAGCCCGGTCGTCGGCAAACCGTACAGATTGGAATACGAGTGCGCCATCAATTCATTGGCCTTCTTAGTCGCGCCATACAGCGCTAACGGATGATCAACATTCTTGTGCACGGAAAACGGCATGGTGGTGTTGGCGCCGTATACCGAACTCGACGACGCATACACCAAGTTTTCGACGTTGTGGTGCCGGCATCCCTCTAGCACGTGCAGCGTGCCGACGATATTGCTATCGATATAAGCATGCGGGTTTTCGATCGAATACCGCACCCCAGCCTGAGCTGCGAGGTGCACGACACGATCAAACTTCTCGTCAGCAAATAACGCCTCCATACCTTCGCGATCGGCAAGATCCATTCGCTTCATCGAGAATTTGTCATACGACTGCAGAATTTCTGCTCGTGAGTGCTTTAGGCGGACATCGTAATAGTCGTTAAAATTATCGAGCCCGACGACGGTATCGCCGCGCTCTAGCAGCTGTTTTGACGTGTAGAAGCCAATAAAGCCAGCTGCACCCGTTACCAAAATCTTCATCGTTGTCCCTTAAAGTCGTGCGTCGGACGCATCTGCGGGGAGCAGATACTTAATGTCATAGACGATCGCATTGTCCTTGCCGTAAGCGCGAATACCACGTTCGCCCAGTGCACGAAATTCGTCGTGCGCGACCGCGAGAACAACCGCATCGTAGGTGCCCTGCTTGGGAGCATCGACCAGCTTCAGCCCGTATTCCGCTTCGGCTTCCGCGGCATCCACCCACGGATCGTGAACGTCCACCTGGGCCCCATAGGTCTCGAGCTCCCTGGCCACATCAACCACCTTGGTGTTGCGAACGTCCGGACAGTTTTCTTTGAACGCCAAACCCAACATCAAAACGCGAGCACCGACCGGCGATACTTTAGCGTGCAGAATATGTTTGATGATCTGGCCGGAAACATACAGCGCCATATTGTCATTGATCCGACGGCCGGCAAGTATCATCTGCGGGTGATAGCCCAATTGTTCGGCTTTATACGTCAGGTAGTAGGGGTCAACACCGATGCAGTGACCACCGACCAAACCTGGTCGAAACGGTAGGAAATTCCACTTGGTGCCCGCTGCCTCCAACACTTCTTCAGTATCAATACCCACTCGTTCAAAAATCATTGCGAGCTCATTGATCAACGCGATATTCACATCCCGTTGCGTGTTTTCGATCACTTTGGCCGCTTCGGCGACTTTGATACTCGACGCCTTATGAGTGCCCGCCGTGATGATGGACCGGTACACCTGATCAATATACTCCGCCGCCTCATCAGTCGACCCTGAGGTCACTTTCTTGATACTCGGCAATCGATGTTCTTTATCGCCTGGATTAATCCGTTCCGGACTATAGCCAACAAAGAAATCCGTATTCATTTTCAGGCCCGAGCCAGCCTCCAGAATTGGCACACAGAACTCTTCGGTCGCGCCTGGGTACACCGTCGACTCATACACCACCACATCGCCTGCGCCGATGACTTCACCAAGGACGGTGCTCGCCCCTTTCAACGGTGTCAAAATCGGACGGTTACCATCGCCGATCGGAGTCGGCACGGTGACAATGTAAAAATTGCAGTCCGCCAACGCGCTGACCATCGACGAATAGCTGAGATGTCGCGCTTCGGCCAATTCCGCCGGGGACACCTCAAGTGTGGAGTCCTTACCGGACTCGAGCTCCGCGATTCGCTCCGCATTTATGTCGAATCCGACGGTCGGGTATTTTTTGCCAAATTCAACCGCCAGCGGCAGCCCAACGTAGCCGAGACCGATGACGCCGATACGCAATTTGTTGATATCCAAAGACATAATGCACTAGATATCACATGTTGGTAGCGAATGCTTGGTCACAGTTCGCACCCACTTCCGTGACCGGGCACAATAGTCACTCGTGGGAACCCGAATCGCGTCAATTCGGTCAGATTCCTGCACAACGGGCGAACTTGGGCAATCAACTTTAGGATGAGCGCTATGATCAATTCACGAGCTATTCTAGGCCTCTTTTCCACACTCGGACTCATCATCGCAGGCTGCGGCGGCGGCGGTGGTGGTGGTGGTGGCGGCGGCAATCTGAATCCACCGAATCCCCCTCCGCCCCCACCGAGCAGCACAGTATCCACACAGCAGGTCTTTGCCGGAGTCACGCTGAGTGCGCCGGTAGGCATGGTGCAAGCGCCGGGTGACAACACGCGGTGGTTTGCGATCGAACAAACCGGTGTCGTGGTCGTGTTCGACAACGATGACGCGAACGCGACGCGTGACGTGTTTGTCAACATTACCGGTCGCGTCGCCGCAGGCGGTGAAATGGGTCTCTTGGGGATTGCGTTTCACCCGGACTTTGCCACCAACGGTGAAGTATTTTTGTCTTACACCGCGCCTGGCATGATCTCGACAATTTCTCGATTCACCAGTTTTGACGGCGGCTTAACTCTCGACCCTGCCTCTGAAGAAATCATTCTGACCGTGCCGCAGGACCAGGGTAACCACAACGGCGGCGGCATCGCCTTCGGCCCGGATGGCTTCTTGTACATCGGCTTTGGTGACGGCGGCGGCGGCGGTGATCCACTGGAACGTGCCGAATCAACGACCAACGTACTCGGTGCATTTTTGCGCATCGATATCGACATCGCGGTTGGTTATCAAATCCCACCGGGCAATCCGTTTGCTGGAAATGCCTTATGTGTGGGTGGATTTGGTAGCGGCAACTGTCCGGAAATTTTTGCCTGGGGCTTCCGTAATCCGTGGCGCTGGAGTTTTGATATGCAGACCGGCCAATTGTGGGTAGGGGATGTCGGACAAGGTTCCTGGGAGGAAGTTGATCGCGTCGACGTCGGCGAAAACTATGGCTGGGATATCCGCGAAGGCGCGCATTGCCATGAACCTTCCACCGGCTGTTCGACCAACGGCCTCACTGACCCGGTCACTGAGTACCCCAACGGTGCGGACATCTCGATTACCGGCGGCTATGTTTACCGCGGCACCGCCGTACCGGATCAGGTCGGCAACTTCATTTTTGGAGACTTCGGCAGCGGACGGGTCTGGTCGGTCGCGGCCGATGCTCCGATCGGCACTGATCCTACCGAGATTGCGGACACCAACTTCTCGATATCATCATTCGCTCAAGATGCCGACGGGGAGGTTTACATCGTCGACATCGGCGGTAGCGTTCACCAGATTGTGCCGTAACGGCCAACCGTATTTGGCAGCACAAAAAAAGGGCTCAGAGCGAATCGCTCTGAGCCCTTTCTCTTGCGTCAGATTAACTAACGAAACTTGGCAAATACCACAGCGCCAAAAGGCCGGTGATACTCATCGTGATCGTATACGGCAATGCCATGATCACCATGCGGCCGTACGACAAACGAATCAGTGGCGCCAGCGCTGACGTTAGCAAGAACAGAAACGCTGCCTGTCCGTTCGGTGTTGCTACGCTGGGAATGTTGGTACCGGTATTGATCGATACGGCCAACGCATCAAACTGCGCGCGTGTAATTTCGCCGACCTCGTGTAGTTCCGCAACTTCTTTGATGTAGACCGTTGCCACAAACACATTGTCACTGATCATCGATAAGAAACCGTTGGCCAGATAGAACAGCGCTTCCTGCGTTTTGCCTTCGTAGGTGCGTACCCAGTCGATAACCGGCGCGAATAATCCCTGATCCGCGATTACGGCGACGATGACAAAAAAGACCACCAGCAGCGCCGTAAACGGAAGCGCTTCTTCAAACGCATGTCCGAGGCGATGTTCTTCGGTAACACCGTTCAACGCGGTCGCTAGAACGATGACCATCAAACCAATGATGCCGGGTTCAGCCACGTGCATTATCAGCGCCACACACAACGATAACGCTACCAGGGCTTGGATGATGATCACCATACGTTCGTTGCGAGTACGCTTGGCGGTCATTTCATCATCGTAGGCCTCCAGCACGTCGCGCACTTTCGGTGATAGTTTTTCGCCGTAGCCGAACGTACCGGTCAACTCTAACGTCAAGCAGGTGAGTAGCCCCACGACAAACACGGGCAATGAAATATGCGCCATGCGTAAGAAGAACTCACCAAACTCCCAACCCATTACTTTAGCGATGAGTAGATTTTGTGGTTCACCAACCAGCGTCATCACACCGCCCAACGCAGTGCCCACCGCACCGTGCATCATCAAACTGCGTAAAAAGGCGCGGAAGTTCTCCAGGTCATCGCGATGCAATTCGACCACCTGTTCATCGGTGGTGGGGTCGTGGTCATGATCAATCTTTTTGCCCGACGCAACTTTGTGATACACGCCGTAAAAGCCCACCGCGACGGTAATAATGACAGCCGTAACCGTTAGTGCATCCAAGAACGCCGACATAACGGCTGCAAACACCGAGAACAACAACGACAGCAATACTTTCGACCGAACGCCGAGCAGAATCTTAGTAAACGTGTATAGCAACATTTCTCGCAGGAAGTAGATGCCGGCAACCATGAACATCAGCAACAAGATCACGGAAAGATTCGTATTGATCTCGTAGTAAATGTGATCGGGCGTCGTTAACTGCAGGAGCACCGCTTCCAGGGCAAGTAAGCCTCCAGGCTGCAGCGGATAACACTTCAGCGCCATCGCGAGGGTGAAAATGAATTCCAGCACCAGCGCCCAACCGGCAATGTACGGATCAAAGCTCGCTAAGATGGGATTGATGATTAGAAAACCGACGATTGTCAGTTTGTACCAGGTCGGTGAGTTGCCGAGAAAATTCTCTCGGAAGGCGTCTGCCATCGTGCGGGCCATAGAGGCTCCTTATCGTTGTTGGTGGTCGTCCCCGGCGGATAGTTTACTCAATCCGCGAGGATTTTCGTATGCCATTAGTGGCTAGAGTCGAGCTCGAATAGGCAGTTGCCGGACTCACGCAGCCGATCCAGCAGCGCCTCGTGCGCCTTCAATTCATCGGCTGTCGCGGCAATTACTTTCAGGTCCAGCCCTTCAATCTCCTCGGCGCCGGCCGCAGCCTGCTCGCGCTGCACGATCTCCTCGGCCTCAGTGTCGAGAATTAAAGCGGTCTGCCCGCCGGTCATGGCAAGGTACACGCGCGCCAGAAGGTCGGCATCCACCAATGCGCCGTGAAGCTCGCGATTGGATGCATCTACTTCATAACGCTTGCATAGCGCGTCCAGACTATTGCGTTGTCCGGGATGCATCCGACGCGCTAGCGTTAACGTATCCAACACGCTGGCATGCTCTCGGATTGCCGGTTGCGCATGCTTCATCAGCGACAGCTCGTGCTCAATAAAGCCCACATCAAAATCCGCGTTATGAATCACCAGTTCACTGCCGGCCAAGAAATCCAGAAACTCATCCACCACTTCGGGAAACCGCGGCGCGGTCTCGAGATCCGCGCGCGAAATGCCATGCACCTGCTCTGCGCCAGCGTCGATGTCGCGGTCTGGATTCAGAAACTTATGAAATTGGCGACCGGTAACCCGTCGATTAACCAGTTCCAGACATCCGATTTCGATGATGCGGTGGCCGTGCGCTGTTGCAAGACCGGTCGTGTATGTATACAGTAATACTTGTATCATAGGTCCTCGCCTTCAAGTTCATCAATGCCACGATTGGCGAGCTCATCGGCTTCTTCGTTTCCCGGGTTGCCGTCATGCCCTTTCACCCAGCGCCATTCTACGTCGTGTTTAGCGTTCGCCTCATCCAGTGCTTGCCATAGATCGCGATTCTTAACCGGTTTTTTTGACGCTGTTTTCCAGCCGCGCTTCTTCCAGTTAGCCATCCACTCGTTGATACCCTTCATGACGTAGGTGGAATCGGTATGCAACACCACCGTCCGCCGTCCTTTCAGGGCGTTCAGGGCCTCAATCGCGGCGCGCAGCTCCATACGATTATTGGTCGTGTCGGCTTCGCCGCCGTACAGCGTTTTGCGACGGCTTCCGGCGATCAGCAACGCACCCCAGCCGCCCGGACCGGGATTGCCGCGACACGCACCATCCGTGTAAATCTCAATCGAGCTCAATGGTTTTTGCAATCTGGGTCAAAGCGAATACGGGAAATTTTGGAGACGCGATTGGTCGTTCCGGCCAGTCCGGCCACCACTTTCGGCTTACTACGCCATTGTGGCCGCACCGGCGTCAATGTCGATACGCGTTTCTGCGCGGTGAGCATATAGCAAGCCGCCAACTCCGGCCACCAGCGCTGGCCGCGCTGCTCCCAGGTCGTCGACGTCGCGCGCCGATTTCCCGGCAACGGCCAACGGAAAAAGTACCGCGTCGAACCGTGAATTCGGATGTCGAGCAGCTGCAGCCAATCGCGAAGGCGCCGATCCGAAATCAACGAACCGCTAGCCGGCGGTAGACCGGCTCCCGGGATGAGGCGACGAATTCCCCACAGTCCACCGGTCTTAAATCCGAGCAGTACGATGTATCCATCGGAGCGGAGCACGCGATGCACTTCCCGCAGAATCGCATGCGGCCGCTCGGTGAAATCCAAGGTGTGCGGCAACAGCACGCAGTCGACCGATTCGTCCGCCAGAGGCAACCGATGGAAATCACCCATCACCAACGCATCATCAGCGGTAGCCGGCGTCATCCCAGAATCGATCAGCACCGTCCGCTGGGTGCGCGCCAGGCGTAAGAACCGATGGTCCTGGCCCCAGCCGCCCAGCTGCACGCAATACTCGCCGAAAATACCGTCCAGCGCCTCTTCAACGATCCGCTGTTCTTGATCCAGCAGCGCCTTGCCCAGGGCCGACGTGAGCCATTCCTGCGTTTCTGCGGGGTAATGCGACGGGTACTCCAATATTCCTCCCGGATACTTGCAAGGTCGCGCTGTGTGGGTAGGATAGCGCGATGCCTAGAGACCGATTATTGCAAAGATTTCACCGCGTTGGCGCGCTTAGCGCGACCATTTTGTTACTTTTGGCCGGGTGTCAGTTACTGCCTGTAGACGACCCGGTTCCGGTAGCCGCACCGCCGCCCGCAAAATTCGACCCAATCGACCCGCTGGCGCTGGATTTCGAGCGACTGTATCCGGTACCGCTCGCACCGCCTCGGCTGCTGGTCGATCTGAGCGAGCAGTTCTCACTCGAGTACACCGACAACGCGCGCATCCGCGCCGAGCGCAATTGGTTTGTCTCTCACCCCGACTACCTCAACCGCGTATTTACTCGGGCGCAGCGATACCTGCCCCATATCGTCGACGAATTAGAGCAACGTGAACTACCTATGGAATTGGCGCTGCTGCCGATCGTCGAGAGTGCCTATGACCCCTTCGCCTATTCGCACGGACGCGCATCCGGCCTATGGCAGATGATTCCGGGTACTGCCACGCGTTTTGGTATTCGCCAAAATTGGTGGTACGACGGCCGACGCGACATCGTCGATTCGACGCGGGCGGCGCTCGAATATCTCGAGTATTTGCACAAGTTCAATGAGGGCGACTGGTTTAACGCGATCGCCTCCTACAATTCCGGCGAAGGCAATGTGCGGCGTGCGAAACGCCGTAACGAGGCCGCCGGCAAGCCCACCGACTTCTTCAGCCTGCGCCTGTCGAAAGAAACCAGCGCCTATGTACCTCGCCTATTAGCGCTGGTCGATATCGTCAAAGATCCACAGGCATATGGCTTGGATCTGCCGTACGTCGTCGATGAGACGCAGTTTGCGGTGGTCGATATCGGCTCGCAGATCGACCTCGCCCTGGCGGCTGAACTCGCTGCTGTCGACGTCGATACGGTGTACGCCTACAACCCCGGTTACAACCGCTGGTCAACCGATCCACAAGGACCACACTCATTAGTGATGCCGGTAGCGGTTGCCGAAAACTTCAAGTCGGCGTTGGCGACAGTTCCCGAAGGCGAGCGCGTTCGCTGGAAACGGCACAAAGTGAAGAACGGTGAGACGATCTCCGAGATTGCGCTCGACTATCACACCACCATCGCCGCAATTAAGAGCGCCAACAACCTACGTGGTAACACCATACGGGCGGGCCACCATCTGATGATTCCGGTAGCCAGCAAACCACTTGCTGCCTACAGCCAAAGTGCCGATGCGCGATTGGAAAAAACGCAGAACCGGCAACGCGCCGCTAACAAAATCGAACACGTCGTGGCCAACGGTGAGAGTTTTTGGACGATCAGTCGCCGCTATGGTGTAAGCACTCGTCAGCTGGCAGCGTGGAACGGTATGGCGCCCGGCGATACCCTGCCGGTCGGTCGTAAACTGGTAGTCTGGACCAATGCTGAGGCGATACCGACGACGTCACCCACCCAGGCGCTAGGCAACACAACGCGCAAAGTGAACTACACTGTCCGGAGCGGCGATTCTTTGTCATTGATCGCGACCCGATTCCGCGTATCCGTGAATCAAATCGTGCGCTGGAATAACATCGACAAGAACAAAATACTGAGACCGGGACAGCGACTGACGATGTACGTCGACGTCACGCGTCAATCCAGTTAGTAAAAGAGCGATGCGTTAGCATCGCCGCAACTCAAATGAAGGGGAACACCATGGGCTTCATGTCCGGAAAACGCGCGCTGATTGTCGGCGTCGCCAGTGATCGATCGATTGCCACCGGAATTGCAGAGGCATTTGCGCGTGAAGGCGCCGAAATTGCGTTCACGTACCAGAACGATAAGCTCAAAGGCCGCGTCGAGAAACTGGCCACTCGCCTCGAGCAGAATACCGACCTCTTGTTTCCATGCGATGTGACCAGCGACGACGAAATCGCCAACGTGTTTACCGAACTCGGCAAGCACTGGGATAGTCTTGATGTGTTGGTTCATTCGGTTGGCTTTGCGCCGCGCGAACAGCTCGAAGGCGGCTTTACCGAATCTATTACTCGCGACGGCTACGCCATCTCGCACGACATCTCGGCGTATAGCCTCGCGGCGCTCGCCAAAGCAGCTCAACCGATGCTGTCAGACTCATCGGCCATCCTCGCGCTAACCTACAACGCCGCGGTGCAGGTGGTTCCAAACTACAATGTCATGGGTCTGGCCAAAGCCAGTCTCGAATCCTGCGTGCGCTTTCTCGCCGCGGATCTTGGCCCAGAGGGGGTGCGTGTTAATGCCATCTCAGCAGGCGCGATTAAGACGCTCGCTGCCGCTGGCATCGGTGGCTTCCGCAAGATGCTGGGTTACGCCGAGAAGGCCGCGCCGCTGCGCCGCACGGTCACGATTGAAGAAGTCGGCAATACGGCAGCGTTCTTGTGCTCTGACCTTGCCAGCGGTATCACCGGCGAAACCACCTTCGTAGATGCGGGCGTAAATATCATGGGCATGGTTTTTGATAACGACTGACAACTAACGAAACGAAAAAGGGCCAGAACCCGGGAAGGGTTCTGGCCCTTTTTCTTTGAAGATAGCTAGGCAGCGACGTTAGTCTCTTCGCCTTCCAATCGCGCCACAATAGTCGCGCAGCAAGTGTCTCCCCAGACATTGATACTGGTTCGACACATATCGAGAATCCTATCGAAAACGAAGAGCACGCCGATTGCTTCCATCGGCAAGCCCACTGCTTTCAGGATTATCGCGATCGCGACCAGAGATGCCGATGGCACACCTGCCACACCTATCGAGGTCAAAAGCGCGGTGATGACGATCAAGAATTGCACGCCAAAACCCAGATCCCATCCGTACGCTTGAGCAATAAACATAGCTGCCGCGCACTCGTACAGTGCCGTGCCATTCATATTGACAGTCGCTCCCAGCGGCAATACGAAGCTTGATACGTTGTTGGATACGCCAATCTTTTCTTCTACCGCTTCCATGGTTACCGGAAGAGTGCCCGACGACGAAGCGGTAGAAAACGCCATGAGCATCGGTTTTGACGCGCCCTGGAACGTCTTCCACGGACTCACCTTACCCACAAACCGCAGCAACAACGGCAACACAACTACCGCGTGAATCGCCAGAGCGAGCACCACGGCACCTGAGAAAATCAGCAATGATTCGGCGGCTTCTCTGAGCGACGGCGTGCCGGCGACGACCTTTGCCACCAGCCCGAACACCCCAATCGGCGCGAACTTCATAATCCATTCCGTCATTTTCATAATGACGTGGAACACACCGTCCCAAAATTTGTATAACGGTTCGGAGTACTCATGACTCAAACGCGTCATGAAAAAGCCAAACAGAATTGCGAAGAATATTAAGCCGAGAAAATTTCCGTCAACAGCAGCGCCGACAACGTTATCGGGCACCATTCTTAAGAAAATATTGAATACGTCAGCAACGCCGCGATTACCTACCTTGGCCTGCACCTCTTCGGCGGGCGCCTCAAGATTTAGCGCCGGGCCGACCGGCTCACCGCCCTGAATACCGGGTTGAATTACATTAATGACAAACAAACCGATCAATATCGCGGCCGTAGTGGTCACGGCATAGAAAAGCAGCGTCTTCCCGCCCAGACGGCCGAGATTGTTGCCCGATCCGATTCCGGCTACGCCAACGATGATAGATGACACGATGAGCGGAATGATGATCATCTTCAGCGCGTTCAAAAATAGCGTGCCAAAGAACCCGAGAATTTCAACGAAGCTCGCACCAAAGATACCTGGCGTATAGGTATCCGTGGTGTTTATGTTGATGAAAAAGCCGACAACGCCAGCTAGCAGGATCGCGATCAGGATCTGCCAGTGCAACGCGAGTTTGCGCATATCTCCCCCCGGATGACGCCAAGTGGTCTAGGAACGTGGTTCGAGCTTACTGGAACTGATCTTGTTGAGCTACCACGTCCTCGTTGATGACGATGTCGGCCTCGTCGTAGAGCGACTGAATGAACGCGAGATAGTCCGAAACCCCGGCCTGCTGGGTGAGCTGTTGCTTACCCGCATCCCGTTGTTCCAGAGGAATGGCCTCCGGGCGACCTGGAATCACCGCTTCCAAGCTGTAAACGGCATAGCCACCGTCTGAGGTAGGCACCTGACCGCGTGTCGGTTGGGACTGGTTCGGTTTCGCGGCGCCGAATACCGCCGCAGCAATAGCCGGCTCGACCGTATTGTCGGCGCGACCAAACGACTGCAGCCCGGTAACCGAAGCACCGGCGTCGGAAGCCGTCGTCGCGAAGTCCGCGCCCGCATCGAGCGCCGCCATCAACTCACTGGCTCGATTGAAGGCGTCTAGCCCGGCCTGTTGAGTGCGAATCGCGGTTTCGATTTCGCCAATGACCGCGTCGATTGGCTGACGCGCTGCTTCGCGATACTCGGATACTTTAAAGATGGCGGAGCGATTGGCGTCGAGTTCGACGATTTGCGACACGTCACCACCCAACACAACCGGATCGAAAACCGCGTCGATCGCCGCTTGGTTCTGGCCAAACGTGCCACCACCGCTGCGCTGAAAACCCGGCAGCGTATCAACCGTTAGGCCAACTGCCGAAGCGATTTCAGCCATGTTTTTGGTATTGAAGAGTTCATTGGATGCCGCTTGCTGCAGATCGCGGAAACCCTCTTCCGCTTCGATATCCCGCAGCTCATTGAGCAACTCGCCACGAACCTCATCCAAGGGCAGCGGTCCTGGCTCAATGATTTCATCCAGACGCACAACGTGAAAACCGAATTCCGACTTAATCGGGCCGCTGAGATCGCCCTGCTGCATGGCGAAAATTTCTGCGCCGAGCTCACCCGGCATTTGATCGCGGGTGACCGTGCCTAACTCGCCGCCATTTGGCGCGGTGCCACCATCCATCGAGACTTCGGCGGCGACTGCCGCAAACGCCTCACCACTTTGAATGCGCGTCAGCGCATCGGCAGCAGCCGCTCTCGCCGCATCTTCATCATCGCCAATTGATATCAATACGTGGCGAGCCCGACGTTGTTCGGGTTGCAGATATCGATCCTGCTCATTGAGATAGTGATCGTAGAGCGCGTCTTCACTGATGTCGATCTGCGCCCCGATCGCGGCGCGATTAAATTCGATGTATTCGATGTCGGCCGATTCCGGCATCAAGAATAGATTGTCGTTATCGTTATAAAACGATTCGACCATCCCGTCGGTCACTTCGATGTCCGCCATCAGGGTCTCGACATCAAAGCGGGCAACCGATGCTAAGCGTTGCTCGAACATCAAATTCAAGTAGCGTCGGTAGTCTGATGGCGTCACGAACGAGGTGCCGCCAATGGCGCGGCCGAGTTGGCTGCGTCGCAGATTGATCAGCTGTTGCTCACGAAATGACTCGACCGTCAATTGACGGGTTGCCAGAAATTGCGTCGCTTGCGCCTCACTATACTCACCATCAATCTGAAACTCGGCAATGTTGCGAATGCCTTCGTCGATCGCCTCGTCACTGACGCGATAGCCCGAGTCGGACAAGTACAAATCGACTAACCGCTGCCGAATGAGCTCGTCGAGCAATTGTCGACGCAAAGACGCACGATATTCAGCCGGCGCATCCACGATGCCTGGATTCGCCTGCAGCTGCTCGCGATACAACAGTTCGAGCTGACCAATACCGATTTCACTGCCGTTCACTTTGGCCGCAACCTGCGCACTGGCCGTGCCCAGATTATTACCGAAGAAAACAAACGAAACCCCAATGATTGCCAAGATCGCGATTGCGATACCCCCGGCAAACTTTTCCCGCATTTTGGTCAGCATAGAAAATTCAGCTCTCAAGAAAAGTACGGGGCCCTTTCGGGCCCCGCAGCTTTTATGTGGCGGAGTGGACGGGACTCGAACCCGCGACCCCCGGCGTGACAGGCCGGTATTCTAACCAGCTGAACTACCACTCCGAACTTTGGTGGGTGCTGACGGGATCGAACCGCCGACCCTCGCCTTGTAAGGGCGATGCTCTACCAGCTGAGCTAAGCACCCGCTTGTGCCTCGAGAGGCACGCCAAAAGTGGGTCCCCGCTCGAGCGGCGCGCTAGTTTACGGCATCCTTCAGGCCTTTGCCAGCCTTGAATCCAGGCACATTGCTTGCCTTGATTTGGATTGCTTCGCCGGTCCGCGGATTACGTCCCATGCGTGCCGCACGAGCCTTCACCGAGAACGTACCGAAGCCGACCAGCGAGACCGAGCCACCGCTCGCCAGCGTGCCTGTGATGGCGTCTAGCGTGCCGTCTACCGCTTTGGTTGCGTCTGCGCGAGACAGGCCAGCTGCAGCCGCTACTGCGTCAATCAGTTCACCCTTGTTCATGTATTTTCACCTTGCAGATTGATTAAAAACGTTGAAAGAGTTCTATCAATCCAGCGAGTACTCCTAGTGAGTCGCAATCCGCTGAATCGCCATTGAGTGGCTCCGTGCCTCCACCCGTGGCTGCCAGCCTTATACCAACCTACCTAAACACCGTCAACAAATGCTTTAACCATGCGGGTTTCAGCGTTTAGTGAGGCCTCACTGTGTCTTCCGATTTTTGCTCTTGATCGACTGTCTTTCCCTCCGTATCCGAATCGGCCGTTTTGGCCTCCGGTAGGGGTAAATGCGACAGTGCATGCTCAAAGACCGCATCGATCCATTTCACTGGAACAATATCCAGTTTGTCTTTGATGTTCTTCGGAATTTCCGCCAGGTCTTTCTCGTTTTCCTGGGGTATTAGCACCTTGGTGATGCCGCCCCTGTGGGCTGCGAGCAACTTCTCTTTGAGGCCGCCTATAGGCAGCACTTCGCCGCGCAAGGTGATCTCTCCGGTCATCGCTACATCGCTCTTTACGGGGATGTCGGTTAATGCCGACACCAGGGCAGTACACATGCCAACTCCCGCACTGGGTCCGTCCTTCGGCGTGGCCCCTTCGGGCACGTGAATATGCACATCGAACTTCTGATGGAAGTCCTCATCAATGCCCAGCACGCCGGCGCGGCTGCGCACCACCGTCATCGCGGCCTGAATCGACTCGGTCATAACCTCGCCCAGCTGGCCGGTGTAATTGTGCTTACCCTTACCCGGGACGACCGCCGATTCGATCGTCAACAACTCACCGCCGACCTCGGTCCACGCCAGTCCAGTCACTTGTCCGACCTGATCGCTGTCCTCGGCCTTGCCGAAGCGGAAACGACGCACGCCCAGGTACTTTTCCATACTCTTCGGCGTCACAGTGACACGCGTATCGCGCGGCTTGAGCAGCAAGCTTTTAACGACCTTGCGGCAGATCTTGGAAATCTCTCGCTCGAGGTTTCGAACACCGGATTCGCGTGTGTAGTGTTGAATCACATCACGAACGGCACTTTCGGTGATCTTCAGCTCGTCATCCTTAAGGCCGTTTTCCTTCATTTGCTTCGGAATCAGATAGCGCATCGCGATATTCAGCTTTTCGTCCTCGGTGTAACCGGGGATACGAATCACCTCCATACGATCGAGCAGCGGCGCCGGGATGTTCAGGCTGTTCGCGGTGCACACAAACATGACATCGGACAAATCGAAATCGACTTCCAGATAATGATCCTGGAAGGTCGAATTTTGTTCGGGGTCGAGAACTTCGAGCAGCGCTGAGGACGGATCGCCACGGAAGTCCATCGCCATCTTGTCGATTTCATCGAGCAGGAACAGCGGATTGCGCACGCCGGTCTTACCCAGATTTTGAACAATCTTGCCCGGCATCGAGCCGATATAGGTGCGCCGGTGCCCGCGAATTTCCGCTTCGTCGCGCACACCACCGAGTGACATCCTTACGAACTTGCGATTGGTTGAACGTGCGATGGACTGACCCAGCGATGTCTTACCGACGCCCGGCGGGCCGACCAAACACAATATCGGGCCCTTGAGCTTCTTCACCCGCTGCTGCACGGCGAGGTACTCGAGAATACGTTCTTTTACTTTCTCTAGTCCGTAGTGATCTTCTTCAAGCACTTCTTCGGCGCGTTTCAGATCTTTGAGCACTTTGCTGCGTTTTTTCCATGGTGCTTTGAGCAACCAGTCGATGTAGTTGCGTACCACGGTGGCCTCAGCCGACATCGGTGACATCAGCTTGAGTTTGTTGAGTTCAGAGGTAGCCTTTTCTTTGGCCTCTTTCGACATGCCCGCCTTTTCGATCTTATCTTCCAGATCGGCCATCTCATTCGGCGCGTCTTCCATCTCACCGAGCTCTTTCTGAATCGCCTTCATTTGCTCGTTCAGATAGTACTCGCGCTGGCTTTTTTCCATTTGTTGCTTAACGCGTCCGCGAATCCGCTTTTCGATTTGCAGCACATCGATTTCACCCTCGATGACACCGAGAATTTGTTCCAAGCGTGTCTTCACATCCTGGATTTCGAGCACGCGCTGTTTTTCCGAAAGTTTGAGCGCCATATGCGCCGCTACCGTGTCGGCCAGTCGGCCCGGTTCATCGATACCGGACAACGAGGTCAAGATCTCGGGCGGTACCTTTTTATTCAGTTTTACGTACTGCTCGAACTGAGCGATGATCGAGCGCACCAGGACATCAATTTCACGCTCATCGTGGCGATCTTCTTCATCCAAAATCGTAATCGCGGCGGAGAAGTGGTCGCCAACATCCATGCGGTCCACCAGCGCCCGCTCAGAGCCCTCTACCAGCACTTTGACAGTGCCATCCGGCAGCTTCAGCAGCTGCAGAATCGTCGCCAGCGTGCCGACCTCGTATAGATCAGAGGGTTGCGGATCGTCCAGATCGGCTTTCTTTTGCGCCACCAGCAGGATTCGCTTGCCGGCAGACATGGCCTTATCCAGCGCAACAATCGACTTATCGCGTCCCACGAACAGCGGGATAACCATGTGGGGATAAACGACGACATCGCGCAGCGGCAACACCGGAATCCCAGAAGATTCATCGTTTTCAGTCACATTCGTCAGGAGATCGTTTTCAGACATAGTTTCCTCGGACGCCGGGTCTACCCGTGCTTATTTCGCTCTAATACGCGGACATGTGTCCGTCAGCCCAAACTTCAAGTAAAAAAAGAGGCCAGAGCCCTATAAAAAAGGCTCTGACCCCCCTGGTTCCTACATCGATTTATGCGCCGTCAGAGCCCGTAGGCCGCGGCGGCTGCTCAATATTGACGGTTGGCTCATCGGACTCGTAAATCACGTACGGCTTGGTTTCGCCGGTGACCACCGACTCATCGACGACCACTTTCTTGGCATTGGTGGCAGACGGTAGGTCGTACATGGTATCGAGCAGCACGTTTTCCATGATGGTCCGCAGGCCGCGCGCGCCGGTTTTGCGCTCCATGGCCTTACGCGCAACGGCGGCCAGCGCATCCTCGCGAAACTCGAGCTCAACGCCTTCCATGTCGAACAGTTTCTTGTACTGCTTGGTCAGCGCGTTCTTCGGTTCTTGCAGAATCTGCACCAGAGCGTCTTCGTCGAGTTCTTCCAGCGTCGCAACCACCGGCAGACGGCCAACGAACTCCGGAATCAACCCGTAGCGAATCAGATCTTCGGGCTCGGTTTCGTGCAATAGCTCACCGATCGACTGCTCGTTCTCTTCCGTTTTTACGTCAGCAACGAAGCCGATACCGCTCTTCGACGAACGATTCAAAATGAGCTTGTCGAGACCCGCAAAGGCACCACCACAGATAAACAGAATATTGCCGGTATCGACCTGCAGAAACTCCTGCTGTGGATGCTTGCGCCCGCCCTGCGGCGGAACCGATGCGATCGTGCCTTCGATCAGTTTGAGCAACGCCTGTTGCACACCCTCACCGGAGACGTCGCGGGTAATGGACGGGTTGTCCGACTTCCGAGAAATCTTGTCAATCTCGTCGATATAAACGATACCGGTCTGCGCCTTGTCGACATCGTAGTCGCACTTTTGCAGCAGCTTTTGAATGATGTTTTCAACATCTTCACCGACATAACCCGCTTCGGTCAGCGTGGTTGCATCCGCGATCGTAAACGGTACGTTCAGCAGTCGCGCCAGCGTCTCGGCCAATAAGGTCTTACCGCAGCCGGTCGGGCCGATCAAAAGAATGTTGCTTTTCGCCAGCTCAACATCGTCTTTGCTGCGATCATCAATGCGATCGTGCAAACGCTTGTAATGGTTGTATACGGCAACCGAGAGCACCTTCTTGGCACTCTGCTGGCCAATCACATACTCATCGAGAATTTCTTTGATTTCCTGCGGCTTGGGCAGCTTGTCATGCCCGGTCTCGCCCGTATCTTCGAGCTCTTCGCGGATAATATCGTTGCACAGTTCGACGCATTCGTCGCAAATAAAAACCGACGGACCAGCAATGAGCTTACGCACTTCGTGTTGGCTCTTGCCGCAAAAAGAACAATATAGGAGCTTGCCGTCCTCGTTCTTACCGCGCGAATCATCGGTCATGCAATCGTCGCCTCAGGTTGTAAAAATCAATCGTTGAAAAATCAGCCGCTTACAGCTGGGAGTGTATATAACATGGAGCTTTTCGAGGTGCAAAGCAACCGATCCGGTCACGAGATGCAATAAAACCCAAGTTATTGAAAATTAAGTAATTAGTCCTATTTCTCGCCGCCCATTTCCTGGCGCTGCGCTAATACCGTGTCCACCAGACCGTACTCGAGGGCAGCATTCGCGCTCATGAAGTTATCGCGCTCTAGATCTTTCTCGATCTGCGTAACCGTCTGTCCAGTATGTTTAGACATGATTTCATTCAAACGTGCCTTTAATTCGAGCACTTCTTTGGCATGAATCGAGATATCCGTCGCCTGGCCCTGATAGCCAGCACTCGGCTGGTGCACCATCACGCGCGAATGCGGCAACGCGAATCGCTTGCCTTTGGTGCCACCGGCCAGCAGCAACGCACCCATGCTCGCCGCCTGCCCCACACAAATAGTGGAGACATCGCAGTTGATGAATTGCATGGTGTCGTAAATCGACAGGCCCGCGGTAACCACGCCACCCGGTGAATTGATGTACAGGTGGATGTCTTTGTCAGCGTTTTCTGATTCAAGATATAACAACTGAGCAACGATCAAATTGGCCATATGGTCTTCGACTGGACCAACGATAAACACCAACCGGTCTTTCAACAGTCGCGAATAAATATCGTACGCCCGTTCACCACGCGCGGTCTGCTCGACCACCATCGGGACCAGGTTCAATGCCTCTGCGCTCATAAAATTCGCCCTTTAATCTTTGCTACCCAGCGTGTTTATTTTCTCACGAAATGCCGGTCTCAGGTATCCGAATTCATGTATTCGGTAAAACCGATTTTCTTGCTCGTGACCTTACCGTTATCGAGCAACCAGTCGATCGCCTGCTGCTCAAGCACCATCGGCTCAATCTGCTGCACGATCTGCGGATTCGACATATACATATTGACCATGTCGTCCGCGTTTTCATAACCGGCACACATCTCCGCAATGCGCTCGCGGACCTTGTCAGGATCCACGGTCAGGTTTTGTTCGGTGACCAACTGGCGGATGAGCAGTCCTAACCGCACGCGTTTCTCGGAAATGTCGGCAAAATTCTCAACCGGCGGCGCATGCTCGGCGTCCTCGATACCCATTCGCTGCATCGCCTCGCGCTGCATCGCCTGCATTTCTTGCTCTTTCAGTGATTCCGGAATCTCCATCGGATTCTTGTCAAGGAGCGCTTCGATCACCTGCTCGCGAATATCGGCATTGATCTTGGCATCGGCCTCGCGGCGCATATTCTCTTCGACATCGCTCTTGAATTTTTCGATGCCACCTTCGGCAACATCGAACATCTCGGCAAGCGCATCATTCACCGGCGGCAGAACCTCTGCTTCAACCTGCTTTACGGTCGCCGTGAAATCGACCTTTGCACCCTGAAGTTCCTCGGCGTGATAGTCCTTCGGAAATTTCACCTTAAAGGCATTCTCGTCGCCAGCGGCGAGTCCGTACAACGCCTTCTCAAAATCCGGCAGCATCGCACCGGAACCGAGCACGACCGGTACGTCGGTACCCTGCCCACCTTCGATAGGCTCGCCTTTGAGTTCGCCGCTGAAATCAATCACAACCCGGTCACCATCCGCACTCTTTCGATCGACCGATTCCCAGCTAGCCTTTTGCTTTTGCAGCTTGATAATCATGTCGTCCATGTCAGCGTCGCCAATTGACACCTCAGGACGTTTAACGGCAATTTTGTCGAGATTCTTGAGCTCAACCTCAGGCATAACCTCAAACACCGCGACGTAGGCAAAGCCCTCGCCATCTTCGGGTATTTCCGTTTCGATTCGCGGCCCGCCCGCCGGGTTGAGATTTTCTTGCTGCACCGCGTCGGAGTAGCTCTTTTGCATCAGCTCCGAGAGCACCTCCTCGCGGATCTGCTGCCCATACCGCTGCTTAACGACATTCGGCGGTACTTTCCCGGGTCGGAAACCTTTAATTTTGGCCGTTTTGCCCACCGATTTGAGTCGCGTGGCGACCTCATCGTCAATTCGCGCAGCCGGGAGCTCGACGCGCATGCGCCGCTCCAGCGTCCCCGTTGACTCTACTGTGACTTGCATTCTGCTTTCCTGTAACGCTGACGGGGCGGCAAACACGGCCACCCCTTCAAATTAATTCTTAAAAATCACTATCTTATAGTTTGGTACTGGTGCGAAAGGAGAGACTCGAACTCTCACGGGTTGCCCCACTGGCACCTAAAGCCAGCGCGTCTACCAATTCCGCCACTTTCGCGCCGTGTACACCACAGGGCGGCGATTATAGCCAACTTATTAATCAGAATACGACCGTGAAATAGGACCGCGATCACGGCCCCCTAAAGGTTAAATTGTTAGCATTCCGGCCGCTATGGGACGAATTTTTCTGACACTGTTTGGACTGCCGTTTTTCGGCGTCGGTTTGTGGGCTGCCTATTCGGTGGGATCCACCCTTTTCGATGCCTGGCGAATGGCCGAGTGGCCGGCTGTCGAGGCGCGCCTGGAATCGGGCGGCTACCAATCCAGTGGCGGTGATTCAGACACCGGTAAAGCCTATGCGCAGTACACCTACGTATACGACGGGCAAATTTACTCCGGCGATCGCGTCTCGATCGAATCGACGTCGGACAATATCGGCGATTATCAGCAGGACATTGGCAACAACCTCAGACAGGCCGTCGGCAAAGTCCTGTTCGTCTATGTGGACCCCAACGCACCTGACCAGTCGATCATCGACCGTGGCGTTCGCTGGGGCATGATTGGGTTTAAGATGATCTTCGTCATTGTGTTTGGCGGCGTTGGGTTGTTATTGATGATTGCGGCATGGCGTAAGACCGACGACAAAGATCCGGAATCGGCCGAGGTGCTGGCCGAGCCGTGGACGGCGAAAGAAGAATGGCAGTCCGCGACGATGCGCTCGAGTTCCAAAGCAGCAATGTGGGGCGCCTGGGGTTTTGCCGTTTTCTGGAACGCGATTTCATCGCCGCTGTTGTTTATTCTTCCTCAAGAAGTCTTGGAAAAACAAAATTACGCGGCGCTATTGGGCCTGCTGTTCCCGTTGGTCGGTGTTGGGCTGCTGGTATGGGCTATACGGCGCACCCGCGAGTGGCGCCGCTTTGGTCCCGCACCCCTAACGCTGGACCCCTACCCAGGCTCCATCGGCGGACATGTCGGCGGCACTATCGAGTTGGCCATACCATTCGATCAAAACCGCACGTTCCAAGTGGTGCTGACGTGTTTGCATAGCTACGTATCCGGTTCCGGAAAGAATAGAAGCCGTAAAGAAAAGGCCGAGTGGCAGGAAACCACGGTGGCCCACGCCGATATGGGTGCAAACGGTACGCGCCTGACGTTTCGATTCGACGTCCCGGAAGGCTTACGCGAATCGGATATCAAAAAAGACGACAGCTATTACAAGTGGCAGCTCAATCTCAGTTGCGACTTGTCCGGCGTCAATCTGGATCGCGATTACGAAATTCCGGTATTTGCAACCGCCACACAGTCACGCCGCTTGTCGCAGCTGGCGGTCGAGAAAGGCCAGCAGAAACAACAGTCGGCGGATGACGCGGCGGTGCGGGAATACAGTAACCTGCAGGTCACTCCGACCGGCAAACGACTATTTTTCCCGATGGGTCGTATGCTCGGCGGTGGACTGGGTGGTTTCCTGATCGGCGCAATCTTTGTTGGCGTCGCCTGGTTCCTGATCGTCAAGGAAGATCACACCGTCATGGGCAGTGTGTTTGGCCTGGTGGGCGGACTGATCGCGATGGCCTGTTTTTGGATGTTCACCAATTCGCTTGAGGTCGTTCAATCTGCTGCCGAGATTCGCACCGTGCGGCGTTGGTTCGGCATTCCTGTCAAGCGCCGTTCAATGCAACGATCTGCGTTCAAGCGCTTCGCACGCGACAGCAATATGCGCTCGAGCTCCGGTAGTAAGCACACCGTGTACTACTCGATACATGCGATCGACAATAGCGGCAGCAAATTGATCGTTGGCGAAGGCTACAAAGGCAAGAACGAAGCCGACGCGGCGATTCGTTTGCTCAACCAGGAATTCGGCCTGGTCGAAGCGGCCAACGACTCGGTTGCCCAATCGGGCAGTGACGGGTACGGCCCGGATGTCTTCGCGTCCGACTGATTCGGTGCTGTGCACCTGACGTTATCGCCTGACGTGATAAGTGGTAGTCATCGCTGTCGCGCACCCGCAACGCCTTATCCGTGCATTATTCCTTTTCGCTAGGCTTGGCCAACTTATAACAAACAACACTAACAGTCCGCGGTCGCGCGACATCTAACCCTCGAAATATCACAAATTTGTGGCGCGTTCTGCGCGTCCGCATCACTTGGCAACGGGGATTCCAATAGATGCTCGACAGCTGCGCGCCGGCCGTAAAGTCCGACGATAGTTTGGCTTTCCAAATCAATCGACACATCGATGCCGATGATATCGCCTATCAGTTGGATACCCTGGGACGAGCGCAAATACCGCTCTTCCTCAACGCCGATTCGGCCAAAACGATTTACGAAAGTCTGGCACAACACACGCAGTGGAGCCTGGTCTTCAATCTCGCCGGACAACACCGTGAAACGGACGCGCGTTCGCTTGACGCTTGGTCAGAAGCCGACCGCAACAAACTGTTTGCACTGATCCATAACGCCGCCGTCTCCAAGTTTCAATACTGTTACGAAACATTGCCCATCTACGATATCTACCATCGCAAACTGATGCGCGGGCACCTCATTCACTCCATGTATGAACTCATCAACAGCGATGACTTTATTGGACTCATGCGACAGGTATCACGCGACGATCAAATCTCGTTCGCGGATGCCCAAGCAACCCGATACCGCCCCGGGCACTTTCTCACGCGGCACACCGATGCCGTGGATGGAAAATGTCGGCGTATCGCCTACGTCCTAAACCTATCGCCGATTTGGAGCGCCGACTGGGGTGGCATCCTGCAGTTCTTTGATGCCTCAGGCAACGTCACCGGTGGATTTTCACCGGCTTTCAATACACTCAACCTGTTTCGCGTACCGTCGGAGCACGCCGTCAGTATCGTTGCGCCGTTTGCGGCGGCGAACCGCATTTCGATTACCGGCTGGCTGCGCTCCGGGCCAGACCCGATGGCCGTATGAACGGCGTCGGTCGCAGATAACTCCGCAGCACGGCTTTGGGGGAGGAGCTCAACAAACAGGCAATCGCAGACGCGTCATGGTTTTTGACCGCTGCTGATTTCCGCGCCCGTGAATTCGAATTCGTTCGCGTGTCGCAGCGGTCGTTAGAGGCGGTTGCGTTTCACGATGGCCGGTCTACTTTTTCGTCGTCTCATGAACGCATTCGTGTGCCAATCGACGACGCCCTCACTGCCTACGGAGCCGAATCGTCGGTTGCGCCAAGATTGATATTGCACAGCTCGTTTTGTGGTTCGACACTGTTGTCTCGAAGTCTCGGTTCACTAACCAATGTAGTGTCTTACCGCGAACCACAAGTTCTGATTGAACTTGCTGACCGCTCCTCGGCATTCGATCGCAGCAATACCGTTGCGCATTTCGCCATCGAACAATTTCAAAAGACTTGGACTAATGACCAGCAAGCGATTTTGAAACCCTCGAATTGGGCAAATACCCTCCTGGAGGCGAACCTTAATCACTGGCCAACCGCCAAAGTGGTGGTGCTAAGCCAGGATCTGACCACCTACCTGGTTGCTAACCTGCGCGGAGGCAAAGCACGTATGCGGTACTCCTTGAACCTGCTGTCGCGCCACTCAGTTGCCGCCCCGCATGTGCGTGAAGATGTAGAGAAAATTGAACGCTCATCGCTCGATGGCATCGACGAAGTATTGCGTTTACTTGCGATAGGATATCGCCATCAGATCGATACCTTGGGTCGCATCGCCGCCGACCGCGACGCCCAGACCGTGTTGACCCTAAGTATTAACGAAATGCGCGCTGACTTTCGCGACACGGTGCGCCGGGTCGTCGACTTCTTCGACATCGAAGTCGACGACAGAAAGTTACACGATCTCGCGCATCGCTCCATGACGCATGACGCCAAGACGGATAACAACTCCGAGCGGCCGTTCGAACAAGAACATCTCGCCAACCAACGGATACTGAGACAGTTCGATCAACCGTTACGCGACACGGTGCGCTGGTTCGAAGATGCATACGATTGGCCGGGCCGACCGTAGCCAGATCGTGATTAGACACTCTCTACCCAGGTCTTAGCTCCGACTACCAGGTCTTAGCTCCGAGCCTTACAGTGTGTCGTCGCGCTACTCCGCTAGCAGTGCGACCAGCTCGGCGCGCCAGCGGACATAGTCGAAACTCCATCGATACGACTGGTTAAACCACTTGCCGCCAATTTGAATGGCTGCGCGATTGACAGTGCCTTCAAACAGATCATCTCCGGCAGTAGCCAAATCAACTGCTTCGGCTCTACTGAGCATTCCGGACTCCAGTCCTCGCAACGCCATCCAGGTGTACGCCGGCGCAATTAGGTTCCCCAAATCCCAAGCAGGATTCGTATTCTGAGTAGTTCCACGATCCTGATACCTCAGCGTGGCGCCATCGGTCGAATCGATCCACATACTCTCACCGGTAAGCGAACCGGAAACAACACGCGCGTCGCGCCGCATCCAGGTTAGAAAGTCGACGAGCATTGCTTCAACCGACGGCCAATATTGCCCATCCCAAAATGCATTCGGGTCACGCCCATTGGCAACTTCCCAATCGTAGAAGTACATGATCGCATGCAAATTTAGACCGGCCATGAAAGGAGCAAACCGGAAGTTTTGGCAAACGCTATCCCCAGGGCGGTAGTCACCCTGCTGCCATTGGTAGAAGTGAACTTCCATCCAGCGTAAGTAGTGCGCAACCCGTGGAGCTCCCGAATCAACAATTCGCGCAATACCAGCCCTTTCTGCTGTGATGTTTGCATGCATTAGATAAGCCATTTCTCGCGACATACTTTGGCAATAACCGTCATAGAAGTTGCCTCGTTGAAATTCGGGGATGGTCGCAAATGCCCCGCTGTCGCGCATTAGCCGAACTTGCTCAAGTGTCGTATCGCCGCCGTTCAAATGGTCATTCGTCAAACCATGTGGAAAGCGCGCATAGCCCAGCACATTAAAATTCGGAGCTAGGTGCTCATCTCGATAAACTCGCTCCGCATAGCTCGCATATGATGCCCAAGGTTCTGCCTGTCCGACGTACTCGCCAATTTGCTGAAACACCCACTGCGCGTCGTAGTACTGATGATCGAGCCTTTGAGATGCTGTATTGCCAGAGCTAGGATCCAGCGCGGCTCCCCATACCTGACCGTAGGTCACAGCATTCTGCTCCCACTGGTTGAGCAGCGGTGGCGATGTTGCGAGTTCGATATTGCCTTCGACCACTCGAATCGAAAACGGCTGCAAACTTGCCGTTGCCGTACCGTCGGAGACAGAAATCTGAATGTCGGTCCAATCGCTGGCTGCTACTGTAATGCCGCTTAGCTCACCGGACGCATCATTGAAAGTTGCCCAAGCCGGGCGATTCGTAATCGAGAACGTCAAGGTATCGCCGTCCGCATCGCTGGCCAACGGCGTAAACGCGTAACTTTCAGACACGCCGATAACGCTCAGTGGCGTACCTGAGATTGTTGGTGCCGTGTTAGTCGCAGGAACCTCTACCGTCGGGTCGGGTTCGTTACTTTCCTCATTAAGACATCCGCCGAGGAAAGGAAAAAGAAAGGCGATCGAAAAAATCGAGTAAATTCGAGTGCTCACAATTCAGGTCCTTCTATATATCGAGCTTGACGTTGTTGACGACGACTTGTCGAAACTACCACGCAGTCGACGTTTTCAAATGTGACGTCGTTCACGTCAAACACATATTGCCAAACGAAGTGTGAGTACTAGTTTTACGTAATGAATTATTGGTAACAACTGTCTCGATTTTACGACAGCGTTTGTCTCTTCTTAGCGACGCTTTTATTTATTAACCAGATCGTAAATATGCGTCTTTCATCCAGGCTTTTGCGGCAGCGTCAAAGTCCGATTTCGACTCAAGTCGAACGCGATGACTGCACATGGCATTGTAGGTTTCCAGACGCCCTTTCGCAGCGTCGCCTTTGAGCGCCAGACCCAGATCAATCCGTGTTTTGGTCGCCGGCGTGATCAGCGCGAACTGCTTCTTACGACGCAAACTAACGCTGCTTTTTTTCGGTGCAACTTCGACATCTTTACCAAGTGACTTAGCGTACTTGACGATCGCATCATGTATTGGCTTCAGAGCAGCCTTTGCGCCGGCATACTGTGCTGCAACCAGATCGACCTCGTTGGTGTCACCTTGCTCCAACGCTTTACTGGCAATTAGATTGGCGAAGCCGTGCGTCACGCCGTGATCTGACTTTAGGAACTTGACGATTTGACCGTGCTTTTCAAGTTTCGATTTCTTGATCAAGGCTAGCCATTGATCGAGTTTCTTGCCGGTCTTCTCTGGAATGTTAGCCAACATCGTGGCCAGTGCTTTATCCGGTGCTGAACTCACGCCCCTCTCCTCATCTTCGAAATCATTGGATTACAGTTTCTCAATGTCATTGAAAGACCAATTGTCTGACTTGCTTTGCGCAGGCGTGAACGGTTCGAACAGCCCCATCACACCGAGCATCAGTTTGGTACCGAAGCTGGGTGCTCCGTTCTCGACGATCGATTTGAGCGTATTGACGATGTAGTTGCCGCCCTGCGCCATACCTTTTTCAGTTTTCGTTCCCGCCGGTACGTTGGTCGTGATTAGTGAAAACTCAACGCCACCGTCGACCTCTTTGAGTTCGTAGGTCACGGTGCACGGTGGATCGTCATAGCCGGTGAACTTGAAGCTGTGCGAATAACGATGCGGCGGCTCAAATTCGAGTACTTTGCCAACCACGCTGCGATATTTCCCACTCTTGGTTTCCATTGCCATCGCCTTGCCGACCTCAAGGCCGCCAGAGGTCTTACACACACCGCCGAAAAAGAACGGTAACACCTCGTCGGTCCTAACTAACTCGGACCACACCTTCTCAATTGGTGCATTGATCACGACTTTGTAAATAGCTTTGTTGGCAATCTCTGTTGTCATTGTTGTTACTCGCTGATTCTGTCGATGGACTGGTTATTGGTCTTTCGCTGCGGCTTGTTCGGCAGCAAACTTAATCTGGCTTACGCGACCCGCCCAATGCGCCGTGTAATCGTCGGTCCAGCGCTCATAGATTTGCTGTATCGGCACCAGGTTGAGGTATAGACGCCGCGTGCGGCCATCCTTTTCACTCACCAATAGATTGGCCTCCTCGAGTACCGACAGGTGATTCATGATCGCGATGCGACTCACGTCGAAGTGCGCGGCGAGCTTGCCAACCGCCTGACCTGGCTCATCTCGCAGAAAGTCCAGTATCTGCCGCCGTGTTTGATGCGCCAACGCGTGAAACACATGATCAAGGTCATTATTAGTAATCATGTAATTACATTATTACCTTTATAGACACATGTCAAGGCAGCTAACCATCAAAATCTGTTGAAAGGATCCGTCGACGGGAGCCGGAGTTTGGCTAGGTACCGTAGTCTTCCGGTTTTTGCAGGATGATCGACTCGGGTTCGCCCTCCTCATCCTCGAGGTCGGAGTTTCGCTGCTGCTGCTCTTCGATCGCCTCGTTGAGCTCTTCCACCCGCTTCTCGTGCTGTTCTTGCTCGTATTCGTCGGATGTACGTTTCATATCCCGGATCACTGAGCTGGCCGGTATACCGGTGTAATTGTCGATTGCGGTATCACGCGCCCATGAACAGGCTGAAAGACTCCACCCGAGGGTCAGGACAACAGCTATACGTACGATCGACTTTTGCATCAACGAACTCCGAGAGGTCGAAACGGAATGCGCGGAGGCCCTGGCAACCGCCAGCGGCCTCTCACGCGATTTCTGCGACAACGCGAGGGTCGCAGATCGGTTTCCTCGTTATTCCGGATCCCTGCCAAAACGGGCGCGGTACAATTCTTCAGCGGTTTTCTCCGCACCGCCGCGCATAAAGCCTTCGACGTTTTGTGATGCGGAAATAACGCCGCCAAGACCCCAACTGTTCTTATCAACGAAGATTTGTCCTAGAACCTCTCCACTAGACGCGTCCATCACGTTGACAGTGGCATCGAAGTAAGTACTGCCAGCGCCCAACCCGACCAAAAACTTCGCCGCCGCGTTGCCGCGCTCATAGCGCGTGACATCACCACCGATAACCAGCACTCCCGCGGTATCGTCACCATCTTCAAGACCACGCCGAATCGACTCGAATACCTCACGCTTGACGAGTTCCGCTTCTAAGTACTCAACAAAAGTCGCCGCAGCCGCCTGAACATCGACTTCGTACTCGGCCTTCTTTTTCTGGCCTTTCTCGTTACTCTTGAATTTCTTATTTGCACTGGCCGATTCGGTAAACTCAGCGAGCACAACATGCTGATACGCCGACAGATCGATAGCGACAGCCTGATCTGCATCGGTCGATTGCAGCCCAGACGTGCTACCACATGCCGCCTGTAGCGACGCGAATCCTATAATGATGAGTATTCGGCGCAGTTGTCGCAGCGATAGAAATTCGCGGTCCGATAAGATGCTCATAAACCCTCCCCGTGGAATTAAGCCAACGTTATTCTCACCGACCATAGTACTCGATTCATCGTGGCGAAGTTGCTCGCAATTCGACGCCAGTTGAACGAACTTGTGCTATGTGGATCGAACATCGACGTTTCTGTCGATAGGCCCGCGCCCGCCATCGACCAATTTGTCCTTAACTCGGTCGGCAAATTCGGCGATATCGACACTATTGCGCGGCAGCGGTCGATGTTAGTGGCGAGCACGGTACATACGGGTATTCGTCGCCAGGTGTTGGAGTTACTCGCCTGCAAACAACCAACCAATCCCTTGTCGAAATGCGATGGCCGGCGTCGACAGGTGCGTATGGCCTTCAAAGGTCACGGTGTGAAGCTGCCACGGCAGGTCCGACTGAGCACTCCAGTGCTCCATCCATGCCACGGCGGGTTCGCGAAACCGTGGCTCATCGAGTGAGCCGCTGGACACAAACAGTTTTGACGCTGCGTTGTCGGTATCGTCGGGCCGTAGGTTAAGGAACAGATCCCGGTTGTGATGAATTGCCGGATTGCTGGCAATGTGGCCCCAGAACAGATCCGGACGAGTTTGCGCCGTGTACAAGACGAACTGGCCGCCAATGGATCGGCCGAACACCATGCGCCGATCGGATTGCGACCGGTATTTACCTTCGATCTTTGGAAACAGCTCGTCTTCCAGGAACGTCTGAAATATGGGCGCACCGCCGTAATAGTCTCGCGCCTCCGACGGCCCGGTAAAATCAGCGCTCCGCATATTGCCCTCGGCGAAGCTGCTGGTGCCGTACGAAATTGCGACGATAATCATCGGCGGCACTTCGTCATTGATCGCCATCAGTCGGCGGTAAGCGCTGAAAATGGGAAATAGAACGCCGCCATCCAGTACGTACAGCGTTGGATATTCAACGTTGTCCGACGCATCGTAGCCGTCAGGCAACCCGACGATGATGTGGTAATTAGACCCGGTCGCTTCGGATGTGATTTTGTGCGTTTCGACAGTGCCGAGGCCGTGCAGGCCTTCTACGACGAGTTGCTCCGCGTTCGACACGCCACAGACCAATACTAATATCAAACAGAATGTTTTGCGCATGGTGAGTTAGGCCGGGTTGGTGACAATTGGTTTCAATGCTCGATATGGCAGTTTGATCTTAAGTGGAAACCAGAAAAAATAGGCCAATGATTGTCGATTGACACTTCGCCTCGTTCGGTCGTGCTCGTGCTATGGAGCGCACGCTTTGGTCACGTCGAGCTAGTGCGGTTTGAGTCCAAACACAACGAATCACTAAAGATCAATTCTCGATCTCTTCGTTAAGCCGTGCTCGTGCTGCGACCAGCGCGCGCAAATCACTTCGAAAGAAGTTGAGTGGGAACCACAACGAATCGAACACTAAAGATCAATTTCCGGCTCGCTTCGTACGATCGTGCTCGTGCGGCCACCAGCGCGCGCAAATCACTTCGAAAGAAGTTGAGTGGAATCCAAGACAAATCGATCACTGAAGATCAATTCTCGATCTCTTCGTTAAGCCGTGCTCGTGCTGCGACCAGCGCGCGCAAATCACTTCG
>JBCCEH010000013.1:0-60583 GCA_039030375.1 Pseudomonadota bacterium
AACGGCGATTGGGATTTCACCACCGCGGGCGAGATGCAAACAATCACGATGCCCGCACTGCTGCCCGATCTGGTGGTTTGCTCAACTGCGACCGGCGCGAGTGCCACGACCTGCGGCACGGCCAACGCAACGCTCGCGGCACAGTCACCCGCAGTGCTGTATTCCCTGGGTAACGACTGGACCGATTTCTCGTCGCCGGATCAGAACGAAAACGTTGGCGTCAATATCGGCGGCGGCCCATCCGGCAGCACCTATCCGGTAGCGGCCAACGTGGTGTTCGTGTCTCGCGGCCCCAGTGATCGTAGCGGCCAGGAATTTGACGACCAGCTTCGCTGGCTTTCCGCAAATGGCCTGTACGGCAGCTTGGTCGGCGCCGGGCGCCTGCCGTAGCCACAAGTGTGACGTAGTTGACAAAATATCGGCGCCACGACCTAAAGTTCCGGGCCAAACCGTCGATAAATATAACTGACGAATCCTGTTTTTAGGTAGAGGTGTGCTGTGAACATAGATTTAATGCAAATGCGTCGGCAAAAGGGCTTTACGCTTGTCGAAATCGCGATCGTACTGGTCATTATTGGCCTGTTGCTCGGTGGCGTGCTCAAAGGCCGAGAAATGATTACCAATGCGAAAATCAAACGCATTGAAAACGACTTCGCCGGCGTATCTGCGGCGATATTTGCCTACCAAGATCGCTACGGCGTTCTCCCAGGTGATGATCCCGCTGCTTCAACACGTTTCGCTGGCACTTGGCGTGCCGCTGACAACGGTAACGGCAACGGCAACATCTCTGGTGGATGGAACACGACCAACAACAACAACGAATCACGCAAGATCTGGAAACACTTGCGCGGCGCGGGTCTGGTTGCAGGTCCGGTAGACAATACCAACGCGAGCTACCAACAGCCGAGTAACTCATTCGGCGGTCTCGTCGGTATCGACCTTAACGTTTACAACCTTTCGGGACACAACATTGTCTTCGGTGAAATCCCCGGCGACATTGCTCAGATTCTCGAAGCGCGTGGCGACGATGGTGTGCCCAGTGCGGGCAGCATCCAGGCGCACAACTCGCAAGCCACTTACGCGATTGACGGCCGATACGACGTAGCCTATCGACAGTAACGCAAGATAGCGCGTCGGCTAGCGATACACCTCAGCCGAATATTTTGCGTCACGAGCAAAGATCCGTTGCAGGGAAACCTGCAACGGTTTTTGTTGTTCTTAAGACTTGTTGGGTCGGTCAGCCGAGTGACTGCAGATGCAACTTATATGCGTCACGAATGGCCGGGAGAGTATCCGGATCAACTTTGACCTTGTTGGCGATACTTATGGACGACTCATCAAAATTTGGTGCTTCTTCTTGCTCTAACACCGCCTGCGCGGTGTAAATCACATCGACCAGCGTGGCCGAGGCGTTTTGGTCGGTACTGAGATTCTCGTCGATTTCTAGGGTGCTCGCGATTTCGTCGGAAAACCCCCACGCCTCAACGATAGATTTGCCCACCGAGGCGTACCATTGATCCAGCACTACCGCTAAGGACTCCTGGTCGCCCATCATGTTGGGGTAATCGCGTGCTTTGGTCAGGATGTAGAGTTTGCCAACCTCATGTAACAATCCACAGAGAAATGCGTTGTCTGCATTGACGCTTGCCGAGCGCGTCGCAATGACACAGCACATCGACGCCAGCGACATACTCGACGTCCAGATATTCTTGATCGAATCGCGCAGATCTTCGTGCTGTGAGGCGTTGAAGATTTGCTCAACCGCCAACGTCACAGCGGTATTTCTTACTACCTCAAATCCGAGACGGCTGATCGCCAGATTGAGATCGACGATTTCGATGCCGGCGCGATTATAGAATGCCGAGTTAGCCGCCATCAGCAAACGTGCCACCAACACTGCATCGGTGCGCACCACATCGGCAAGACGTTCGGCGGTACAGGTTGGATCTTCCAGCGCCGTGCGGATGTTGATCACAACGTCGGGGAAGGACGGTAGCTGAATGTTTTTGGAATTGAGATCTTCAGCCAGTTGCTGCAGGAACTGAGTTTGCTCTTCGGCAGACACAATGCGCTCCGTCTGGGATTGGAGGGCCAAATATGACCTGCCCGCGAGTCTCAATCAAGTGTCTAACGGCGCCAACCGGCTGGAATTGCTAAAAAAATCCGTTTTCGAAATATTATGCGTCGCGTCGCGACGGGCGTTTGGTCAGGGCGCTTCCGATACGTAGGTCGTGACGCGCGATAACCGCAGGTCAAATGGGCCATCCTGCTTGTCGTAAATCATCAGACCCATTCCCGTGATCTTGGCCGGGTCGAGTGCTGGTCCGTCGAGACGCATGCCGCGAAACTGCGGGATAAATGCGTCAAACGGAATATCGACTGTGCTCCAGGTGCCGTCTTGCGTGTCAAAGTCGGCCCAATAACTAACCTGTCGACCCCGCCAACGTGCATCGGTGGTGATACGCCAGGTATAACGCCGGCCATCCGCGTTCACTTTCACACGAACCCCATCGTACGCGGACAAATCCAAGCGGACCGGGCGCGTACGTATCGAGCTGAAACCACCGCCCCGAGTGTTGGTACTACCGCTGAAGTGGAGATCGTCCTGTTCAAGACTGAAGTCGCCCTCGCTGCGACCGCCCATCACATTATCGTTGACCACGTACCAATCGAGCACGCCTTGTTTCGAAGCGTAGTCAACGAGCGTCAGAGACGACGCCGAATCGTCGGCGGTTAACGATTGCGGCAAGACGGTCATGATTAGAGCTCCGATCACAATAGTAATGGCTTTCATAGTAAATCCTGGGTCACGTGCGACGTACGGTTTCAGTCGTAACTAGTTGACCGGTTAGGTTAGCCCGTGCTGCGGCAAACAGGACACATTGTTACAAAGTGTTACGCCTATTCTGCTGATTTTGATAAATACAAGGAGTATTGTTTACCAGTTAGCCAATTTTCGGGGATTGACTATGACGACTCTCTCTACATTAGGTCCTGACGCCAACGTCGCTGTCATTGGAGCGTCAGGTGGCATCGGCTCAGCATTCGTGCGTGCGCTCGTCGAAGATGACGCAGTCAATACGGTATACGCGCTGTCGAGCTCGGAAATCGAATGCGAAAACCCTGCACTCATTAAGTACCGCCTCGACCTCATGGACGAAATCAGCATCTCCGTCGCCGCCGACGATATCGCTGCAAACGGTACGCTGGATCTCGTCATCATTGCCACCGGCATCCTGCACGATGAGGACCTGCAGCCGGAAAAGTCCCTCGGCGATATCGATGACGGTCATATGCAGTATGTATTCAAAATCAATTCGATCGGACCCGCGCTGGTGGCGAAGTACTTTTTGCCGATCATGAGCCGCGAAAAGAAAACCGTGTTTGCGGTTTTGTCCGCTCGCGTTGGTAGTATCGACGATAACCGCCGTGGCGGTTGGGTGTCGTATCGAGCATCGAAAGCCGCGCTGAATATGACCATCAAGACGCTATCAATCGAACACGCACGGCGCTTCCCGAACGGTGTGATGGTGTCGCTACACCCCGGCACTGTTGAGACTCATTTGTCGGAGCCGTTTCGGCGCAACGTGCCGCCCGAGCAGCTCTTCTCCCCGGAAACCTCAGCCGATCACCTGCTTCAGGTCATCCAAAATGTGACCCCGGCAGATTCGGGTGGGTTCTTCGCCTGGGACGGCAGCCGCATCTCGTACTAGCGACAAACTTTTCCAATCGTTATACGTTAACCCGACTCGTGGCACCCGAGCGATCTATGTATTGCTATCAAGTACAATGCCACTCGAGCCAATACTTCAATCGGGTTACGAATGTCGGCAAAAGCCTCTACGCAAGAATTTCACCTTCCCGATGTGCGACTTTTCGACAACGAGCAGCCGCTTAGCAAAGGCTGTCGGCTGGTGCTTATCAAGCGTCAGCAAAAAAACACCAATGCACGTCGCATCATTCTGTTTATCCACGGCCTGAAGAGCAGCGCCGAAACATGGTCCGACTTTTTGCGCGCCGCGTACGCCAGCCACACGCTCGATGAGTATGATTTCGCGGCGTTCGAGTATCGTACATCGCTGATCGGTCGCTTACTGCCACCGTTTCGCAAAGTAAATGCAGTAGATTGGGCCCGCGTGCTCGCCGACACGCTGCAGCATACGTTGCTGGGCAGAGAAGGCTACGAGCAAGTCGTACTCGTTGGCCATAGCATGGGCGGTCTGGTATCTAAGTTTGCCTTAAAAGATCTGTACGAAGAGCAGGATGAGAAAGCACTGCATCGTATTCATAGTGTGTTTACCTATGCGACGCCCCACTTCGGATCTGATCGCTCCCTGATGCCGCTGCGGCTGACCTCCTATGACGTGGCATTTCTCGACGAGAACAGTAGTGAGATAGAACTTCTAAGCGATTTTTGGCACACGCACGCCGGTTCCGACAAGGACATAGACGTACCTTTGCGGGCAATCCTCAGCGCCTCCGACGAAGTGGTGGCAAAAGACAGCGCGGCAGGTGCGCTGCCGACAGAACATCAATTTCATGTCGCCACCTCTCACACTCAGATTCACCGCCCAACCGACAGCGGCGATCGACGCATAACCTGGTTTTGCGAGCAACTTGAGCAGATCGACAAAGCACCCAATGTCCGCCTACTCGCGATCCGAAACGTGCCTGCGGGCGAACGCCTCGATGTTCGCCATCCAAATTTCCGCGAAGCGATTATGGATCTTGTGTTCGTACTCGGTGTCGGCCGCAAAGATGGCATCAACGAAGGCGACGAGTTTCAGCTCGTGTATGACGAAAAATCGGAAAAGGAACTCGAACGCGCCACCGATCCGTTCGACGAGCCGCCATGGCATCTACTCGAGGCCACACGCGTGGAAGAACATACGTCAATCTGCGTGTTGCGCAGCTTCGTGTATGGCGCAGCATTGGAGCGCCAACAAGAAGCAAAGCTCGCAATGGGCACCAACGAGGACGCCGAGCTCGATAGCCAATCTGTGCAGAACTTGGTTGAAAAGATGTTTGGCAAGCGCGCGCGTCGAATCGATGCTGCGGAAACCCTCGCAATTCGCGACTTGCATGAGGCCAAGAGTCGCACCAATCGTGAAGAACCTGGCTCGTCCGCGTGGCATCGCTCTCAACTCGACATTTTGGATTCGAGTGAACGGTTTATACACACCTATCCGGACTCTCCTCACACCGAAACCGCGATGTACGACCGAGCGTTTGCGACCAAACAACTGGGTCGTTGGGTAGAAGCGGGTCGGCGATTCGCGAAATTCGTTAAGCGATTTCCGCTATCGGTCAGCGCTCCCGGCGCCCGCTATTTTATCGAGGAAATTACACTTCGCGAGGAACAGGCAAACGACCCTGCGAATCCCTCATTGGCACTTCATCTTGGCAAGTTTTTGATGAACAACGGCGATTTCAGCGACGGCATTCCGATTGTGCGCGGGGTATTGTTGCAACATCCAGAGAAACTCTCCGACTTAGACCCGCCGAATCGCCTCGACCTGTTTGGCGCTTTGGTCGCCACGGACTTGATGGGCAAGCGTTTCGCCACCGCACATGAAATTCCCGATTGGTATCGGGAGTATTGCAACACACAGAGCTGGATCGAGGATGCGTTTAATCGAATTCAGGCCGTCGAAGACGAGCCGCTTCGAGAACTGCTCACTGCCCTGCACGCCGGCGTGACACGAGATTTTGAGTTGGCATCAGCGGCGGCACAGCCTCAATAACGCCCGCTCACGGTATTCGAACGCGCCCACTCGGAAAGATTTTCGGAGCTCATGCTGTCACGAACGACAGCACGCGCGAACACCTCATCGCGTCCTGGCTTGTCCTCGTTAAACGTTCGCCCGGTCCAAATCGAATTGTCGTTTTCCCGGACTAGAAGGAACTCCGATCTTGACGGCGAAATGGCGTTAACCTCCCAGGTTGAGTGATCGCCCTCGCCCTCCCCGTCTGACTGACCTCGGACAATCTTGGTGACATTGTTGGCGAGCCTATGATCGTCACGCCCGTCCTGCCCGAAAAAGCTCACCCGAAGCTCAACTTCATTACGAGCGCCATCAACTTCTTCAAAGACCACGACGCCGGTCACCGCCATCCTCGCACGACGCTTGCGGCCGCTATCGCTAAGCCTTAAATCCTCAATTCTGGCCATGACGTCCTTCCATACCGTGGGTTTCGGCGTTATTGCGGAAACTGACCTAATAGTAGCCAACAAACCGCGAATCTGCCGATGGTGTCCAAATTCCTTGGCTTGCGCCTCAACTTTCTAGAAAAACCGCCGATGACCTAGTAAGAACGGCTGTTTTGGTGGCGGCCGGGTAATGGAGCGCATCCGTGTTTCGATGGCTGAGTAAGCTCGGCAACTACGTCCCATTTCGCTATGCCGTATGGATCTTCTTTGCGCTCGGCGCACTGGCGTCAGGAGTCTGGTATTACGCCTTTGAGTCCGGCGGCTGGGTACTTATGGTTTTCGTATTGCTGACCTTAGTCGGCATTCGAGACAAACAACAAGCACCAAGTTCGATACTGCGAAATTACCCCATCACCGGTCACCTACGCTTCTTGCTGGAGTCGTTTCGCCCAGAAATTCGGCAGTACTTTCTCGAAAGCGACACCGAAGCCGCACCATTCTCTCGCCAACAACGTTCGCTGGTTTACCAACGTGCAAAGGGTGAGCCGGACAAACGACCATTTGGCACACAACAAGACCTGACCCGTATCGGCTATGAGTGGGTCAACCACTCGATGGCACCGACGGAGCTCGACTCTTTTGATTTTCGCGTCACGATTGGTGCCAACCGAGCGAAACCCTACAGCGCCAGCGTGCTCAATATTTCTGCAATGAGTTTTGGCGCGCTCAGTGCGAATGCCATCCAGGCACTCAATACCGGCGCCAAGCGCGGGAACTTTGCGCATGATGCGGGTGAAGGCGGTATTAGTCGTCATCATCTGCAGCACGGAGGCGATCTGGTCTACCAGGTTGGATCTGGTTACTTTGGTTGTCGTGATGAGCAAGGCAACTTCGACGCAGATCGATTCACCGAAGTCGCGTCGAACGAAGCCGTCAAACTTATCGAAGTCAAATTGAGTCAAGGTGCCAAGCCAGGGCACGGTGGCGTTCTCCCGGGCGAAAAAGTCACCGAGGAAATCGCAGAGGCGCGCGGTGTGCGGGTCGGCGAAGACTGCCTTTCACCCGCTAGTCACAGCGCCTTCGACTCACCGATGGGGCTGCTCAAGTTCATTGATCAGCTTCGCGACCTATCCGGTGGTAAACCGACCGGCTTCAAACTGTGTATCGGACACCCCTGGGAATGGTTTGCGATTGCGAAGGCCATGATCGAAAGTGGAATCACGCCGGACTTCATTGTGGTTGATGGTGCCGAGGGCGGCACCGGTGCTGCGCCGCTGGAGTTCAGTGATCACGTCGGCGCGCCCGTTCAAGAAGGGTTGTTGCTGGTCCACAATACCTTGGTCGGACTCAACCTGCGTGACCAAATCAAGATCGGCTGTGCCGGCAAAGTGGTTAGCGCCTTTGATATTGCGCGCATGATCGCGATTGGCGCCGATTGGTGTAATGCCGCTCGTGGATTTATGTTCGCGCTGGGCTGTATTCAAGCGCAGGCCTGTCATACCGGTCACTGTCCGACCGGAGTGGCGACCCAAGACAAGAGTCGGCAGAAAGCACTGGTGGTTTCGCACAAAGCCGAGCGCGTCTATCAGTTCCATCAGCAGACGCTATTCGCGTTGAAAGAATTGGTCGAAGCCGCCGGACTGAGTCATCCGCGCGAACTGACAGCCTCGCACATCGTTCGTCGACATTCCCAGGGCAGCACCAAACTGTTGTCCAACCTGTTGACGTTTGTTGAGCCGGGCAGCCTGACCACTGGCGATTGCGCACTACCGGTTTTTCAGACTTACTGGCCGATGGCGCGTACCGACTGTTTTACAGCCGCTGCCGCCAGCCCTGAAATACGCGCCGCGAACGAAACGATCAACGAGCCGCTGACCATTCCCGCCAGTAATGACAAGGACTTTCGCTAGATTCACACTCTGGCATGCTACCGAGGGGCGCAGCGACCCGGGCCTAAGTAGCAATTCCTTCGAACCTAGCCCTTTCTTTTGGCCGCACACCTGTTATAGTGCCGGCCGTTCTGGCGCACTTCGGTCTGCGCCTACCGCTCCAAACCATAGACTTTTAGAGCTTTGGAGCCACATCAAAATCCAGCCTGGACCGAACCTTGCGCGGCAACTCCGCATCTGGTCAGGCGACCTGGAGAATCCAGACAATGTTATTTAGCAAACTCGGCTTACGAGCCGAATTGCTGCGTGCGGTTGAGGCCAGCGGATATCGCGAAGCCACACCCATCCAGCAGCAAGCCATTCCACCTATCCTGGCGGGCGCCGATATTCTGGCGGCCGCTCAGACTGGCACCGGCAAAACAGCCGGTTTCACATTACCGCTTCTCGAGCGCGTCCACCAAACACGCGCCCCAGGGCCACGGCGCACCCGCGCACTTATTCTTACGCCAACTCGGGAGCTCGCTGCTCAGGTCAACGAGAGCGTTCGCACATACGGCAAACATCTGCATTTCAAATCGGCCGCGATATTTGGCGGTGTAAGCCAGAAGACCCAGGTCGATAAGATTCGGAAAGGACTCGACATCGTTACCGCGACGCCGGGCCGTTTACTGGATCTCGCGCAACAGCAAGAAATCGACTTGTCATCCATCGAAATCCTAGTACTGGACGAAGCCGATCGAATGCTCGATATGGGTTTCATTCGCGACATACGCAAGATCTTTCGTTTTCTACCAAAAGAACGCCAGAACCTGTTGTTCTCGGCGACGTTTTCCAAAGAGATCCGAAAACTTGCGAACGACCTGCTTAACCAGCCGACGGAGATCCAAGTTGCCTCACCGAACACACCGGCCGATCGCATTCGGCAGACGGTGCTACCGGTTGATCGGCAGCGTAAGCGTGAGTTGCTGTCACACCGTATCGGTCAGCTGAACATGCGCCAGGTGCTGGTATTTACCCGCACAAAGCATGGCGCCAACAAACTCGCGGAACAACTTGCGAAAGACGGTATCAACGCCACCGCCATTCACGGCAATAAATCACAAGGTGCACGCACTCGTGCGCTGGATGAATTCAAGTCGGGCAAAGCTCGCGTATTGGTTGCAACGGATATCGCTGCTCGTGGCCTCGATATTGACGGCCTGCCATACGTCGTCAACTACGAACTTCCACAGGTACCCGAAGACTATGTGCACCGTATCGGTCGCACAGCTCGTGCGGGTCGTGACGGACAAGCGATCTCATTGGTTTGCGTCGACGAGCACAAACTCTTGGCGGACATTGAGCGGCTTCTCGGCATCACGATCGCAAAAGAAGTCGTTGCTGGCTACGAACCGAACCCACAGCTTAAAGCCGAGCCGATTGGGCGCGGACGCCGGCCGTCGCAGCCTCGCAAGCAGCGGCGACGCAAAAAGCCCAAAG
Source organism: Pseudomonadota bacterium (assembly GCA_039030375.1). Lineage (GTDB taxonomy): Bacteria > Pseudomonadota > Gammaproteobacteria > Steroidobacterales > Woeseiaceae > UBA1847. The sequence continues at coordinate 9,520 of JBCCEH010000013.1, forward strand.
CGAAAGGCAGCACCAAAGCTCACGGCAAATCGTCGAAGCCATTTTCGAAACGACGCGCGGCCTAAGAGTAGTGGCATGACAGACTCTTCCGACATCCAACAACTGCGCAACATCGCGATCATTGCGCATGTTGACCATGGCAAGACAACGCTGGTCGACCAACTGCTGCAACAATCGGGAACACTCGATGCCCGCGCGGTGGTACCCGAGCGCGCGATGGATTCCAATGATCTGGAACGCGAGCGTGGCATTACTATCCTTTCCAAGAATACTGCGATTCGATGGAATGACTACCGCATCAATATCGTCGACACACCCGGACATGCCGACTTCGGCGGCGAAGTCGAGCGCGTGTTGTCGATGGTCGACTGTGTTTTGTTGTTGGTCGACGCTGTCGAGGGGCCGATGCCACAAACGCGTTTCGTGACCGAAAAGGCATTTGCAGCCGGACTATCGCCGATGGTGGTCATCAACAAAATTGACCGCGATGGTGCTCGACCCGATTGGGTTCTGGATCAGACCTTCGATTTATTTGATCAGCTGGGCGCAACTGACGAACAGCTGGATTTCCCGGTGATCTATGCGTCGGCACTGGATGGCTACGCGAGCACCGATTCAGACGATCGTAGTGGTGATATGACACCGTTGTTCGAGTCAATCGTAAACAACGTCGCCGCGCCGGATGTCGATGCAACCGGCCCGCTACAGCTGCAGGTGTCGAGTCTCGACTACAATCCCTATGAAGGCGTACTGGGCATTGGCCGAATTCAACGCGGCAGCATCGATGCGAATTCACCGGTTTGTATTGTCTCTGCGGACGGTTCGACGCGGCATACTCGCGTACTTGAGCTGTATGAATTTCACGGTCTCGAAAAGAAAAAGGTGAACCGCGCGAGTGCCGGTGACATCGTCGTCTTTAGTGGCACTGAAAAACTCGCGATATCGGACACGCTATGCCCACGCGATCATCCGGAAGCGTTGCCAGCTCTGACCATCGATGAACCCACGATCAGCATGACGTTTCAGGTGAACAAGTCACCGTTCGCTGGAAACGACGGCAAGTTCCTCACCAGCCGCCAGATTCGCGAGCGCCTGGAACAGGAATTGAAACACAATGTTGCGTTGCGCGTTGCGGATACTGATGACCCGGACAAGTTTCGCGTTTCGGGCCGCGGCGAATTGCACCTTTCGGTACTGATCGAGAACATGCGGCGCGAGGGGTTCGAATTGGCGGTATCGCGGCCGGAAGTCATCCTCCATGAAGAGGATGGCGTCAAGCTCGAACCTTGGGAACAACTTACAGTGGATCTCGACGCCGAGTTTCAGGGCGCCGTAATGACCAGGCTTGCCGACCGCAAAGGCGAGCTGCAGTCGATGCAGCCCGACGGTAAGGGGCGCGTGCGACTCGACTATACGATTCCGACCCGCGGGCTGATTGGTTTTCGCACCGAGTACTTAACCGCAACTTCCGGAACCGGTCTGCTATATCACGTGTTTGATAAGTACGGCCCCTACGTTGCTGAAACGATCGGTCAACGCAACAATGGTGCGCTGATTGCGAAAGTACATGGCAAAGCACTCGCGTATTCGCTGTTCAATTTGCAACGCAGCGGAAAGTTGATGATTAATCATGCCGATCCGGTTTATGAAGGAATGATTGTTGGTATCAATAGCCGCCAATCCGACCTGGTCGTCAATCCAACCAAAGCCAAGCAGCTCAGTAACGTACGAGCGGCAGGCACCGACGAAAATTTGGTACTGACGCCGCCAATTCGATTCTCGCTCGAGCAGGCCATCGAGTTCATTGACGATGACGAACTGGTTGAGGTTACGCCAACCAGCATTCGCTTGAGAAAGAAGCTGCTCACCGAGGCGGAGCGCCGCCGCGAGTCGCGACAATCCGCTTGAATTCGCATCTCGGCTTGACCTGATTTCCGCAATTCGCTTGAATCGATAGCCATCGACCGCGTTGTCGTATTCGTGTGGAGGTGCTCTGATGTTCAAAACGGTGAAACCAAGACTGGTCGTATCGCTACCGCTATTACTGCTGGTTGGCACGGCCCATGCCTCGGAGATGGCGTCGCTCTTTAATGATGCTTGCAACAGCCTAGGCATCGATGAGAAACAATGCACTTGTATCCGAGCCGAAGTCGTCAAGAAGCATGGCGAAGATGCTGCAAATTATCTGGCCCTGGACATGAACCTGCGCTACGACGAAGCGGCGACCGCGCTCGAACGCGCCGGCGAAGACAATGGCTACGCCGCATCGGAAACCTTTGATATCGCGCAGAACAAGCAATGCTCCTCCGGCCGACTCGCACGACAAAGTGGCGACGTTGCGGCAGCGTCCAGCGGTGTTTCGGCAGCGTCGGACATAGCAGCGGCAGCACAGCCATCAACGCCATCCGCAGATATCATCACCAACATATTTGATGCCGGACAGCGAGTACCGTTAATCGATTTGTCCGACCACCCGGATGGCGCCATCATCGATGTATCGGCAACGTTTGGTCGCGGTGTGCTGGCGGCGTCGGGGTCGAGCAGCTTGCGAGACTTTATTGGGTTTTATGCCGTCGTCGACAAGGATGGCGGCATTGATACCAGCGGCAACGACGCGGCGAACGTTACACCCGGCGCGGACGACTATTCAGCTACCGCGCAAGGACGCACGTTGTCGAACAAACTGTATTGGGATAGAAACGGTGACGACGAACAATATCTTGGCGCAGTGTTGTTGCCGGGAGGCAAAAAGTACGTACCGATCGTCATGTATCGCGGCGGCTCTGCAGCTTCGATGACGTCATTCGATCCGGAGAACTTCGACCCTAATAATTTCGATCCAGCCGCGTTGCGCGAACAGATGATGCAGGGCATGAACAGCAACGCAAACTTATTCTTCGCTTTTGATGCTGCAAATCCCGATAAGAATGTGGCGATTAAGACCATCGATAGACAATCGTTCGGCTTTCGCGACGCGATTGTCGTCACGGTTGACGGGATGGTGCTGAACTAGCCTTTCGGCGGCGCGCTAAATCTTGCGCGAGACAAAAGCGCCGGACGATTGCTTGTAACGTAATGTCAGGAATTCAACGCCCGCGATTGTCTCGTTATTGAAGACACGATCGGTTCGGCGCGCGTTGGTTACCTCACCGACTGCCTCAAGCACATCGCTGACAATTCGCAAGCGTTGGCCAACAGCAAGCGGTTCTCTGGTAATCAAGCGCAAACCCTGCGGCGAGACATCCTCCGTGATCGCTGCATGCCCTTGACGTTGACGGGGTCCTTTAAAGAACGTGACGTCCATAGACTTATAAATACGCTGCGTGGCGCGCAGCCCATCGGGCGAAAGGCTCTCGGTGCTCACCGGCTGTAGCGCGCTGCCGCATATTTCGCAACTGAGATCGGCCATATCGCAGCCGCCGTAGTTGTGCGGTTGTTGACAGAACACGCATTCGATAGCGGGGTTGAGCGTGCGCGGCGGCTCGGCAAAGTTAAAACCCGCAGCGACCTTCGCCAGCACATCGATGCGCAAATCGTATTCGAGCTTTTGGTCGGGATCGCTAAGCGTCGCGTAGGCTTTGTTGACCAACGCCGCGGTCGCAGCATCGCCGCCACGATCCGGATGCACACCGGGTTGTTGCATCATCTTCCGATATGCGATGCGGACGCTTGCTGCGTCCGCACCACACGGAAGGCCGAGAACGGCGTAGTAAGTTTGACTGTTAGCATTCATTGCTTCAGACCGTCTTCGTGACGTTCAAACCACAGGGCTTACTATCTCACTTTCGCTGAAAAACTTCGTCCGAACCCATCACGGCCGAAACAGCGACCTCCGTCAGACGTTATGTAAAGCTATTTTTGGCTTACTTGGGGATGCAAAAGAAATTCAGTTTGTTGCCATCGAGGTCACGAAAGTAGCCGGCATAGAACCCATCACCACGAGGCCCTGGTGCGCCCTCGTCGGTACCGCCTAACTCGATTGCCTTCGCGTAGTACGCGTCGACTTTGTCCGTCGAGTCGACCTGGAGAGCGACCATGACACCGTTGCCCACCGAAGCCGCTTCACCGTTGAACGGCTTGGTCGCTGCAATACCCGGTTGCTCCGGATCGACCGCCCAGGCAACAAAAACGCCCTCGTGCTCCATGAAGCGCTTGCCGCCCATTTCCGCAACCAATGCGTCATAGAACGTCACCGCCTTGTCGAGGTCGTTCGACCCCAGCGTTACGTATCCGATCATCTGCTTTCCCCTCTATCGGAGTCTTTGTAGGACCGACAATGAAACCGCAAAATACTGTATAAATCAACAGTAGTTTGTTTGTCACTGGTCAACCAATCTCGTACCACTCAGTTAATAAGGATATGAAGATTCGAGCCCTATTTGTCACGATGCTGTTGGGTCTGGCCGCCTGTGGTGGCTCGGGCGGCGGTGGCGAAGCCGCTCCGGCACCACCGTTGGCTAGCGATCCCTGGACCGCCGTTGCAGCGGCACTCGAAAACCATGGCGTCGAAGATCTTGCTTTGATCGTTGGTGACGCCACTGGCGAGCGTTATCGGTATGAAAAGGGCGCCTTTCAAGTCGCCGATCCATACGCAATCGCATCGGCCTCGAAGTGGCTGACCGGCGCAACGGTCGTGGCGTTGATTGAGCAGGGTGTTATGACACTCGATGACCGCCCGCAAGACTACTTACCGTATTGGACAGATGACCCAGCCGATCCGCGCAGCCAGATTACTCTGGAGCAGCTGTTGAGTTTTACGTCGGGCTTTCATCGCTCACCCGTTCAACGCGGTTGCATTGGTAACGAAACTTACGATGTGCAAAGCTGTGTCCTCGAATGGTACGCGATTGGCGTCGATGCACCGCCCGGCACAACCTATTTTTATGGGCCGGTTCACATGCAGGTTGCTGCTGCGATGGCAGAAATTGCCACCGGGCAACCCTGGAGTCAGGTCGTTACATTGACGATCGCTTCACCATTGGGCCTGAGCAACACAGGATTCATCGGCGACAACCCGCTTGCATCGGGCGGCGCTCGCAGCTCTGCTCTCGACTATGCGGAGTTTCTGCGCGCGCAGTTGGTAGGCGACCTGATTGGCAGCAGTTTTGATACGTTGGCAGCCGAGCGGCTTTCCGGCATAGAAATAGTGTCGCGACCCGGGTCCATCGACGATGGCAGTGTCGATTGGTACTACGGACTCGGAGTCTGGCGCGAATGTAACCAACCGATGTGGAACGCCAGTTGTGATGCGAGCGTTCGAGTATCCAGTGCCGGTGCATTCGGTTGGTACCCTTGGCTTGACCTCGATAACGGTTACTACGCAGTGTTGGCGATGGAAGAACCGGCCGGCCTTTTCTCCAGCCCTGCGAGTGAATCGGTTCAGCTGGGGGTCGTGCTGCAACCGTTAATTCTAGAAGCACTCAGCGACTAGCTCACGAAATACCCGCGCGCCGCTGCGAGGAGATTAATTCGGTGCAGGCGGCGCGTATTCGGTGAGATCGATGCCGTCGACCGCGGCGATGTACTCATCGACACTTGGCGTTCGCCCGAGAATCGTCGACAACACCACTACCGGCGTCGACGCGAGTAGCGATTCCCCTTTCTTCTCGTCGGAATCCTCAACCACACGCCCTTGGAACAAGCGCGTCGAAGTCGCCATGACGGTATCACCCTTCTCTGCTTTCTCTTGATTACCCATACAGAGATTGCAGCCCGGGCGCTCGAGATACATCATGTTCTCGTATTTGAGACGGGCCTCGTTTTTCGGCGCGTCGTCATTGAACTCGAAACCCGAATAGCGCCGCAGAATTTCCCAATCGCCTTCTTCTTTGAGCTCATCGACAATGTTGTACGTCGGCGGCGCCACAACCAGCGGCGCTTTGAACTCGATCGAGCCATCCTGCTTCTCCAGGTTCTGCAGCATTTGCGAAATGATCTTCATATCACCCTTGTGCACCATGCAGGAACCGACAAAACCCAGATCGACTTTCTTGGTTGCTCCGTAGTATGAAATCGGACGAATCGTGTCGTGCGTATAACGCTTCGACACATCGTCGTTATGCACATCCGGGTCAGCGATCATCGGTTCATTGATCTGATCCAGGTCAACAACAAATTCTTCCGCGTACTTCGCGTTATCGTCGGGCAATAATGCCGGACGACTACCGGTGCGCATTTCCTCGATGCGGCGATCGGCTTTATCCACCAGGCCCTGCAGCACCTGCTTGTCGTTATCCATGCCCTTTTCGATCATGATTCGAATTCGGCTTTTGGCAATTTCTAGCGACTGCGTGAGCGTCTCGTTGTTGGAAATACAGATCGACGCCTTGGCTTTCATCTCCGCGGTCCAGTCGGTAAACGTAAACGCCTGATCGGCAAGCAAGGTACCAATGTGAACTTCAATGATTCTTCCCTGGAACACATTGTCGCCAAACTCTTTGAGCATCTGCGCCTGCGTGGCATGGACGACATCACGAAAATCGACGTGGTGCTTCAATGAACCCTTGAAGGTGACCTTGACCGACTCGGGAATCGGCATGGTGGCCTCGCCGGTGGCGAGCGCCAGCGCCACGGTGCCCGAGTCCGCACCAAACGCGACACCTTTCGACATTCGCGTATGCGAGTCGCCGCCGATGATGACGTCCCAATCGTCGACGGTAATGTCATTCAGCACCTTGTGAATCACGTCGGTCATCGCGTGATAGCCATCGCCTGGATCACGCGCCGTGATCAAGCCGAAGTCGTTCATAAACTTCATGAGCTTGGGGATATTGCGCTGCGCTCTGACATCCCATACCGATGCCGTGTGACAGCCCGACTGATACGCACCATCCACCGTCGGTGAAATCACCGTGGCGGCCATCATCTCCAGCTCCTGCGAGGTCATCAGGCCGGTCGTATCCTGCGAGCCGACGATGTTGACCTTAACGCGCACATCCGAACCCGCGTGGAGCACTTTGCCCGGCGTCACGCCCACCGCATTCTTATTAAATATTTTCTCAACCGCGGTGAGACCCTGCCCTTCGTGCGACACCTCTCGTGATGAGGCGTACACCTGCGGCGGTTCGGTGCCCAAAATTTCTGCGGCTACCGACTGTAATTTCTTGCCAAAGACCACCGCGTACGAGCCGCCGGCCCGAATGAACTCTAACTTTTGCGGCGTGAGCGCTGACGCGATGTCGCACAGCTCCTCACTACTGTCTTCGTTGAATAGCTTCTTCTGTTTGAGGTTGATTGTGAACACGGTGCCATTGGCAACCGAATACACCTCCTCAAGCACCGGCTCATTATCCTCGTCCAGTACCGGGTTGCCGTCGGCATCCAACTTCTTGGTCCAGTTATCGAGATCCATACCAATACCGCCGGTGACACCAACGGTGGTCAGGAAGATTGGCGAAATTCCGTTGGTGCCGCCAACGATCGGTGCGATGTTAATAAAGGGAATGTAAGGACTGGCCTGAATGCCGGTCCACAACGCCACGTTGTTAACGCCCGACATGCGCGATGAACCCACGCCCATGGTGCCCTTATCGGCAACCAGCATGACGCGCTTGTCCGGATGCTCTTCCTGCAACGCACGAATTCGCGACTGGGCTGCTGAGTCCATTAAGCATTTGCCATGCAACTCGCGGTCTGACCGCGAGTGGGCCTGATTGCCCGGCGACAACAAGTCGGTGGATACATCGCCGACAGCGGCAACACAGGTCACCACCTGAATTTCCTCATCCACATCCGGCAGCTGCGTGAAAAACTCCGCCTGCGCGTAGCTATTCAATATCTCTTTTGCAATTGCGTGTCCGTCCTTGAACGCGCTTTCCAGCCGATCGGTATCGGCCTCATACAGAAACACTTGGGTCTTGAGAACCTCGGCAGCCTGTGTCGCGATTGCCGAATCATCTCCCAGCGCCAGATCGAGCAGCACCTCAACTGACGGGCCACCTTTCATGTGCGATAGCAACTCGAAAGCGAATGTTGGCGAAATCTCTTCGACCACTTGTTCGCCGAGGATAATGCTTTTCAGGAATCGAGCCTTTTCACCGGCGGCACTGGTGGTGCCCGGCAACGTGTTATAGATCAAAAAATTGAGCGAATCGTCACGGTGCGGGTGCGCCGTATCGATGATCTGGGCGATCAGCTCCGCCACCAATGCGGCGTCCTCGACCGGCTTGGGATGCAGCGCCTCTGCTTTGCGCTGCTCAATTTCTTCTAAATATTTTGCGTATGCACTCATAGTCGATCTTAACCGTCCCGGGACTCAAATCTGGGGTGGAAACTCGCCAATTTCAATTGGTCGCACGCCGTAAACTCGGCAAGAATTAACCGCCTGGCCTATTCCAGCAAATGATAATAAAAAGCGACGCTTTTATCCCGCTGGGTTTCGCAGAATCGGCCGAACCGCAGTGATCAAACCGCGGCTCAGGCGCGATAATCGACATAACGCTGAATTCCTCGCTTGACGATCACCGTGCGCGGATCGTCATCAATGGGCGGCACGCGGGCGCTCTACACACTTATATAAGAGTCTGCTATTGACCCAGCATCGCTGCCGGCGGGATCTGGGCTACAATACCGATCTTCGCCCCAAGCGGAACGTCGAAAATAACGACGACCGAGCCCATACGGCTCAATTTTTTTCTCACAGAACAACGCAAATTTAAGAGGGATTGCCCTATGTCGTGGAAAAGTCTGCGGTGCCTATTGTTTGTTCCTATCACTCTTCTGATTGCCGCCGGCTGCAGCCAGGATGCGAGTGACGAAACCTCTGAAGTCGACACTTTGGAATCCGAAATGACCGCACAAACCTCAAGTCCGTTTGCACGTTATGCCGAAGATGCCCCCGCTGTAGAGAAGCGCCCGGTTGAGATAGAGCAACACGGTGAAACGCGCGTCGACGACTACGGTTGGCTACGCGATGACAATTGGCAGGAAGTCCTACGAGACCCCTCGGTATTGCGCGAAGACGTCCACCAACAGCTGACTGCCGAAAACGATTTTTACGATACCGCCACTGGCGATCTCGAAGAATTACGAGAGACACTCTACGAAGAAATGCGTGGACGCATCAAAGAGGACGACAGTACCGTGCCATCGGTCGATGGTGCATACGCCTATTCGGTGCGCTTCCGCGAAGGTGGCGAGTATCCCATCTACGTTCGTACCACGCGCGACGGCGAAAATGAGCAAGTCTTGTTTGACGGCGATGCCGAAGGCGAAGGCGAGGACTTTTTTGACATCTCAACCGTCGACCACAGTCCCAATCACGAACTCATTGCCTATGGCATCGATCGGCTGGGTTCTGAGTACTATGACATTCGCGTCCGCGTTATCGAAACCGGCGAAGAGTTTGAAGAAACCGTTTCATCTACCGGCGGAGCAGCGATTTGGGCTGCTGACTCCAAATCGTTCTACTACGTTGAGCGTGATGACAACCAGCGCCCGAAGCGCGTCAAGCAACACATTTTGGGCACAGATCCGGCTGACGACCTTCTGATTTACGAAGAAGAAGACGACACGATGTTCTTGTTTGTTGGCAAAACCCAAAGCGGCGAATACATCTTGATCGGCTCCGCTAAGTCGACCACCAGTGAATATCGGTATATTCCTGCTTATGCGGCACCGGGCACCGAGCCGGTGCTAATCGCGCCAGGCGCGGAAGACGAGCTGTACTATGCCGATCATCACGGCGACCACTTCTACATGTTGACGAATGCCAACGGCGCCGTTGATTTCAAGATCGTGCGCGCCCCAGTCGATAATCCCGGCCGCGATCAATGGGAAGACTGGCTCGAGCATCGGCCCGGCACGTATGTGACCAGCTTTGTGCCGTTCGCCGATCGTATCGTTGTACTGGAACGCGAGAACGCACTGCCACAAATCGTTGTATCTGACTACGACCGAGAGGATTCGTACGCCATCGAATTTGAAGAGGACGCATACAACCTCGGCCTGAGCTCGGGTTACGAGTTTGACACCGATACGTTCCGCTTCAGCTATGAATCACCATCGACGCCAGAACAGACGTTCGACTTCAACATGTCGACGCAAGAACGCGAACTCCGAAAAACACAGGAAATCCCGAGCGGACACAACCCCGATCTGTATGTGGTTGAGCGCATCTTCGTGACTGCCGAAGATGGCGCCGAGATTCCGGTAACGGTGCTGCGCCTTAAGACCACGGAGATCGACGGTACCGCACCGTTGTTACTGTATGGCTACGGCAGCTACGGCTTCACCATGGAGGCCTGGTTTAGCACGAGCGTGCTGTCGCTGGTTGATCGCGGCGTGGTGTATGCGATCGCACACATTCGTGGCGGCTCAGCCAAAGGCCGCCAGTGGTATCTCGACGGCAAGTTTGAGAAGAAGGTTAACTCCTTCACCGACTTTGCCCGCTCTGCTGAAGAATTGCAGGAACGGGGTTATGGTCGCAAAGGCGAAACCGTCATCTACGGTGGCTCAGCCGGCGGACTGCTGGTCGGCGCGACCGTCAACCTGCGCCCGGATCTATTTTCCGGTGTGATTGCAGCGGTGCCGTTTGTTGATGTCCTGAACACAATTTCGGATGCCAGCCTGCCGTTGACGCCACCCGAATGGGTTGAATGGGGCGACCCGATCAACGACGCCGATGCGTATGAAACGATCAAGGGTTATTCGCCGTACGACAATGTTCGCACTGACGTCGAGTACCCGCCGATTCTCGCTACCGCGGGCCTGACCGACTATCGCGTCACCTACTGGGAACCGGCGAAGTGGGTTGCCAAGCTACGTAACGATGCGGATGGTGGGCCGTTCTTCATGAAAACGAATATGGATGCGGGTCATGGCGGCTCGGCGGCGCGCTTTGAGCGACTGAAAGAACGCGCGCATGATTATGCATTTGCTTTGCGAGTGCTTGGGCTCACCGAAGCGACGCCGATCAGTCACCAATAATCCGGCCTCACTCACCACATCAACGACGACGCCCCTTCACGGGGCGTTTTCGTTGGTGCGACCGGCGGCGCCTACTTTTTCGTTCGGGTATATGCGGCAACCGCAAGAAGCAGCCAGCCGATCATATAGAGCAAACCACCGACCGGCGTAATCGCACCCAGCATACCCATACCCGACAAGGCTAACGCGTACAGGCTGCCGGAAAAAATCAAAACCCCGAACAGGAAACACCAGCCGCTGGCACGCAGCCATTTACCGTCGATATGAAACGCGAGCAAACCGACGAACAGCAACGCGAAGCTGTGATAGAAGTGATACCGATTGCCAGTTTCAAACACCTCCAACATGCGAGCCGTTAGCACGTCTTCAAGGCCGTGCGCACCGAACGCGCCGAGAATCACGGCAATCAATGCGCTGATTGCACCGATCATTAAGAAAAGCCTCGACTGACGATTCATATTCTTTCCTTACTCCTAGATCTTCCCTTACCCCTAAGTCTTCTTTTATCCCGATATTCTGTCAGCCATGGACTCGCCAACGGTCGTTGCAGAGGAAGCCTACGGGACCGACACATAGTAGCAAGACTTCTCAGCCCCACAACGAGCAGCGGACATCGAGCACTGCGGCATTCGACGTGTGATCACGCTCGGGCGACAACGTACAAGGCCCGCAAAAAGGTCGACCTGAGCCAGTGGCACGGCACTGTGCGTGGCGTGATCATTCCCGCCTGTTTCATCTTGTTACGAATCACCATTGCCCGCGCTGCGAGGATGCCGCACAGTAGCGACATGTCGTCAGAATCAGTGGCAATCCAGACTCGCGGCCTGTGCCGTCGATTTCGCGAAGGCGAACGTGAACACGTTGTCCTGAACGGCGTCGACCTTGATATTCGAGAAGGAGAAACCGTTGCGCTGCGCGGTCGCAGCGGCTCGGGGAAATCGACGCTGTTGAACTTGATCGGCGGCATCGATACACCCGACGCCGGCAGCGTCTCGGTCGCTGGCATCGAACTAGCGGGCCTTTCGGAACGCGACCTCACCCTGTTTCGCCGTGAGCATGTTGGTATCGTCTACCAATCTTTCAATCTGGTACCCACACTCAACGTTGCGGACAACGTGCGGCTGGTGCTGGAACTCAACAACGTGCCCTCGACCCAAGCCTCGACGCGCATCGATGAGTTACTCAACGCGGTAGGGCTTGCTGATCGCGCGGACAGTTTTCCGGACGTGCTTTCCGGCGGTGAACAACAGCGCGTAGCGATTGCACGTGCGCTGTGTCACGAGCCGGCCGTCCTACTCGCGGATGAGCCAACCGGCAATCTCGACGACAACAACGCCGACGGTGTCCTTGAACTTCTCGATACGTTAGTGCGCGCGAGTGGCCACACGATGTTGATCGCCACGCACAGTATCCGAGTCGCTTCACACTGCGATCGCGTGCTCGAATTGCACAACGGCCAACTCGAGCCCTCCGCATCGCAGTGATCCCGGTCGCCTACAGCGCAAACTTCCGCTATTTGCTGCGACATCCGTGGCAGCTGGCACTCGCGCTTCTCGGTATCGGCGTCGGCGTAGCGGTCATTGTGGCGGTGGATCTCGCCAACGCGAGTGCACGTAAAGCGTTCTTACTATCGATGGACACCGTCACCGGCGCGGCAACGCACCAAATCGTTGGTGGACCGCGTGGTGTTAGCGAAGATATTTACGCAACGTTGCGTGTCGAGCACGGCATGCTGGATATCGCGCCGGTCGTCGAAGGTACCGTGCTGGTCGATAACGCGCGGTTCTCGCTGCTCGGTATCGATCTGTTTGCCGAACAGAGCATGCGAAGTTTTACCGGCGAGACGCGCTCCAACGACAGCAACGCATCAAACCCAGAATCTCTGTTCGTTGAGTTTCTGGTTACACCGGGTGTGGTCACCACATCGCAGCAAACCGCTGCCGATTTTGCACTCGAGCCCGGTAGCGCTTTCGAACTGCTCGCCAACGGTAAACCGCAACAGGCGACATTTCTCGCTACATTCGCGGATGACGCTAACGGCAGCGTGGATCGTCTATTGGTCACCGATATTGCGACGGCGCAGGAGTGGTTAGGCCAAACCAGCTGGCTGACGCGGATCGACGTCCGCATTGCCGACGGTGACGACAATGCCCTTAGGGCGCTGGAAGCCGCGCTTCCGAGCGACACGCGAGTCCTATCGGCCGCCGGTCGCACGCGCGCAACATCAGAAATGAGTCGTGCCTTTATGACGAACCTGACCGCCATGAGCCTGCTCGCGCTGCTGGTCGGCCTGTTCCTTATTTTCAATAGCGTGGCGTTCTCGGTGCTGCAACGTCGTGCGCTGATCGGCACCTTGCGCGCGCTGGGACTGACCCGTCGCCAGTTGCTCGCCATTATTCTGATTGAAGCCGCGATGATTGGCCTCGTCGCTGCGGTACTGGGCGTGGTTCTCGGCGTGGTGCTGGGCGAACATCTGCTGGATCTCGTGTCACGAACCATCAATGACCTCTACTACCGCGTCAACGTTACCGACGTCAGCGTCGAACCATTTTCGATCGTCAAAGGATTGGTCGCCGGCGTCGGTGCCGCTCTGCTGGCGGCGGCGGTACCGGCAATTGAAGCAACGTCGTACCAGCCGCGTCTGGCCATGGCGCGCTCCATTCTGGAACGGCGAACACAACGAACGTTGCCGGTGCTCACCTTGACCGGCGTCGCGCTGACCCTCGCTTCCGCCGTACTGATCATCGCATCGGGCACTAACCTGGTCGCCGGACTGACGGCCGTATTTCTGATGATTCTCGGTTTCGCGCTGTGCGTGCCGTTGGTCGTGCGCGTTGCTTCATCACTCGGCGCGCCGGCCGCAAAATCGCTCGGTGGGACCTCTGCACGTATGGCCGTTGCTGATGTCGCATCCGGCCTGTCACGCACCGGTATTGCCATCGTTGCCTTGGCCGTCGCGGTTTCGGCAACCATCGGCGTCAGCATCATGGTCGACAGTTTTCGCGGCTCGGTGAGTGACTGGTTGGAGCGAGCACTGCAGGCCGATGTTTACGCCAGTGCGCAGCGCGGCGCGATGGACCCCGAATTAATCGACGCGATCCGCGACCTCGATGGCATCGAGTCGGTTAGCACGCTCAATCGCGCCTGGATCGAGAACGCCGACGGGCGCATTCAGGTACAGGTTTTGCAAATGCCGCGCGACGCTTACGCCGGCACGGACATCCTTGATGCCGACCCAGCGACGGTTTGGCCGGCATGGGAAAACACCGACACGGTACTCGTGTCGGAACCGTTCGCTTACCGCACCGGCGTTACCGCTGGCGACACGGTAACGCTGCCAACCGATAACGGACTGTTCGAGTTTTCCATAGCCGCCACGTATCAAAGCTACGACACCACGACCAGCGGCATCATGATGAATCGTGCGATTTATGCACGCCATTACGATGACGAAACAATTGAATCCGTTGGGTTATATCTCAGCAATGATGACCGTGCCGATACGGTGGTCGAGCAGATCGAGAACTTGAGCGAGGCCACGCAACAGCTCTACGTCACCTCGAATGCCAATGCACGCCGCGAGTCGTTGCGGATCTTCGACCGAACGTTCGTCATCACCGACGTGCTGTATTGGCTGGCACTCGGCGTTGCGTTTATCGGCATCCTTTCAGCGATGCTGGCGCTATTGTTGGAACGCGCGCGCGAATTCGCCACCCTGCGTGCGCTCGGCATGACACCGATGCAACTCGGCGGCATGATCCTGTCGCAGTCGGGCGTAATTGGATTGCTCAGCGGACTTGCCGCAGTACCGCTTGGAATCGCAATGGCCTGGGTGCTCATCAACGTCATCAACCGACGTGCTTTCGGCTGGCAAATTGACATGACCATCACACCGAGCATTCTTGTCGTGGCCGTCGTCTTTGCCATGGGTGTCGCCGTACTCGCCGGCCTGTACCCGGCGTATCGCGCCGGACAAAACTCACCCGCGTTAGCGATGCGGGAGGAATAGCATGGCGAAACGCATCGCAAGCATTCTCGCTCTGTTGTGCGCAATGGTGACGTTGGCCGACGAGTCCGATGCCCCGCCGTCACAGTTGTCTGAACTACTCGGCAAAGACGCGGATCCGGCGTTTGCTCGGGCAATCGAGCCGCGCGAGTTTTCGTTTCCCGCCGACCATGGCCCGCACCCGGACTTTCGCAACGAATGGTGGTACGTCACCGGCAATCTCGACGATGAGGACGGCCAGCGCTTTGGTTTCGAACTCACTCTATTTCGATTTTCGCTCACGCCGACGGTGGCCGCGTCGGACTCTGCCTGGCGCACCAACCAGCTGTACATCGCGCACCTTGCGGTAACCGACGCCGACGGCGAACGCTTCTTCGTCGCACAGCGTTACTCCCGCGGCAGCGTCGGCCTTGCTGGCGCGGAGGCGGAACCCTTTCGTGTGTGGATCGACGACTGGTTCATACAGTCTCGGTCAGCCGATCGCTGGAATTTGCGCGCGGCCGATGAGCAGTTTGGCATCGAGTTGGAACTGACGCCGCTAAAAGCACCTATCTTGAACGGTATCGATGGCCTGTCGAAAAAATCGGCGCAACGCGGTAACGCGTCGTATTACTACTCAATCACGCGCTTGCAGACCGAGGGCCGGCTGCGCATCGGCGAGCGCGACTACCGCGTATCGGGTTTCTCGTGGCTGGATCGCGAATGGAGCACCAGCGCGCTCGCTGCCGACCAGGCCGGCTGGGACTGGTACGCGCTGCAACTCGATGACAACAGCGAATTGATGTTTTATGAGTTGCGAAAAACCGACGGTCGTCGTGATGCAGCCAGTGCCGGCACGTTCATAAACGCAGATGGCACCGCCCTGCATTTAAACACGGACGAGGTGGAAATCGATGTGATCGACACCTGGACCAGCCCGAACGGCGGCACCTATCCCTCGCGTTGGTTGATGCGTGTGCCGCGATTAGGGCTCGATCTGACGGTTACACCAATACTCGACGATCAGGAATTGTTCACCACCGTGCGCTACTGGGAAGGCGCCGTGGATGTGGTCGGCGATCACGATGGCAACAAAGTCACCGGTCGCGGCTACGTCGAACTGACCGGGTACGCGGAATAAGACCGACGTAAAGCGCTGCGACTCGCGCAGCGGAATGCCCGGCGCGCCGGACCTGATACCATGACCGTCTCGTTCGCATGTGCAGGACCATCATGAAACGACGCTACAAGATTCTTAATGGCGTGTTCGCTTTTTTGGGCGTTATCGTTCTCGCGCTCGCCATTACCATCAGCTACACCTCAGACTGCGAACCGGCGCCGACCGTCGCGGATGGCACGGAAACCATGAAGGCGGTGGTATCACGATGCTATGGCGGTCCTGATGCCCTCGAGTATCTCGACGTGCAGAAACCGCAGCCGGGGCCGAACGATGTTTTGGTCAAAATCGAAGCAGCCGCCGTGAATCCGCTCGACTATCACTACATGCGCGGCTCGCCGTATCTGATGCGATTATCGGCCGGGATCGGTCGCCCGAACGATTCCAGTATGGGTGTCGACTTTGCCGGCGTGGTCGTTGAAACCGGCGAGCAAGTGACCCGGTTTGATGTCGGCGACGCTGTGTTCGGCGCCCGTAGCGGTGCGTTTGCCGAATATCTCGTCATGCCCGAAGACCGCGCCATCACACGAAAGCCCGAGAACGTGAGTTTCGCCGAAGCCGCTGCGATTCCGATTGCGGCAGTGACTGCACTGCAATCGCTGCGCGATCACGGTCACCTCGAAGCGGGCCAAAAAGTATTGATTAACGGCGCATCCGGCGGTGTCGGCACCTACGCTGTGCAGATCGCCAAGGCCATGGGCGCTGAAGTCCACGGCGTCAGCAGTACCCGCAATATCGAGATGGTGATGGGGCTCGGTGCGGATCGCATGTTTGATTACACCCAAGAAAACTATACCGAGAGCGGCGAACAGTACGACCTGATTCTCGACATGGTCGGCAGTCAGCCGCTCTCAGCCAACCTGGACGTGCTCAAGACCGAAGGACGCATGGTGCTGGTCGGCGGCCCGAAGGGTAACTGGGTTGCCCCGCTGATCAATCCGCTGAAAGCGGCGATGATGGCGCCATTTATCGATCAGGAGATCGGTATGATGCTCGCGGAAACCAACGGCGACGATCTCGCTGACCTCGCGGAGCTGATGGCGACCGGCCAACTGACATCGCGGCTTGATACCTCCTATTCGTTGCAGGATACGCCCGAAGCGCTGCGGTATCTGGAAACCAAACGTGCGCGTGGCAAGGTGATTATCGCAGTCGGTGAATAGCGCTAAGAAAATGTGATTCTAATAGACACAGCTCTACGCACGGTGACCCTAAATGGAAACACTGTTTGAAATTGCCAAGTACCTAGTAATCGGTTTCTTCGGCCTGATTGGCCTACTGATCGTCATCGCCGTCATTTTCGGCAAACGCGTGTACAAGCAGTGGGAATACGAAGCCGACTTTAAAGATGCGTCCGGTCGAGAGTTCGGCGAGTTCGAAGTTGAACTCTCGAGAATCGACAAAGAGGAAGTGGATGACACGCTCAAAGCCAAGCTGAAGATGCGCCATGAGGCGTTAGTGCTCAATGCCAGCGTTGACGTGTTCATCGATCAGACGAAAGTGCTCGAAACCACGGTTGAGAAAGCCGGTCGCGTCTTTACCCGAGACACTCCTCTGTTGCCGTCGTTTGACGGGGTATCGGCGGGGCAAACCTGTCGCGTCCTGGTCGACGGCGTTGAAATCGCGTCCGCCGAGTTTCACAAAGACTGAAACACAACGCCCGTCTCACGACGCGGCTACAACGAAATAATGCCCTTTTGAGCGCCGGCGACCACCGCCTCGGTGCGTGACCCAACATTGAGTTTTCGATACAGCGAGCGCGTGTAGTCGACGACCGTGTGATACGACAAACCGTAATGCTCGGCGACCTCTTTATAAGTGTGTCCGCGCGCCAATGCTTTGAGGAGCTGCAGCTCACGCGGCGATAGCACGCTCGCTGCAGCGCTTTGGTCCGGCGTGTCCTGCAGTTGGCGGATCAGATGTCGCGCAATGGTTGGGCTGATTGGCACCTCGCCGTCACCCACTTGCTTGATCGCCTGCGAGATATCCGTCATCGCAACTTCCTTGTGCAGATATCCATCGGCACCGCTGCTGATCGCATCGACAACGCTGGCTTCATCGCCCAGGGCGCTCAACACCAAGATGCGGGCTGACGTTTCATCGCGACACAGGCGAATCAGATCGATGCCACTTTGCTCACCGAGCTGCAGGTCAATCAGCAGCAGATCGAACTCTGTTTCACGAATTAAGGCCGCACCGTCGGCGTAAGATTCCGCGGTTGCCACCAGTTCGAGGTCGTCACTCGCCGCCACCGCTCGGCTGGTTGCTCGCAAGGTGGCCGGATGGTCTTCAATAATGATGACTCTAATCGTGCTTCTCCTGGTTCGCCGGTATGGTGAGGACGAGAATCACGCCGTCGTCACTCGATTCGATGGATAGCTCACCACCCAATCGGTGAGCACGTGCGCGCATATTGTCCAACCCATTACCCGCGGCGTGGTCCGACGCCATGCCCTTGCCATTGTCGTCGATCGAAAGACATAAATTGGCATTGCGTATTGATAAGGACACTTCCACCCTATCCGCATCACTGTGCTGAATCACGTTACCGAGCGCCGCTTGCAGGATGCGGAATACATCGAGAACTTGTTCCGCACTCATTGCACCGCCATCGACGTCATCGATTTTCCACACCAGCTCAATGCCCGCCGCTCGCAACATCGGTTCGATGCGAGAACGATACGAGCCCAGCGCCGTTGCCAATGAATCGCCCTCGGTGTCGAGCGAGTCCACAATTAACCGCAGTTCTTGAATACTTTCGGTGAGTTCGGTCACCAACGCTTGCCGCGGAAATTCCGGGTCAGAGGCTTCAGCCACCAAACCGCTGAGCCGCGAACCCAGGCTATCGTGCATGTCCTGCATGATGCGTCGGCGCTCCTCAACACGCGCACGAGTACGCGCCTGTTGTCGAATTTGTTCCTCGCTGGCCGCCAACTTATCCGCTAGCTGTTTGTTAATCGAGGCTTCAGCCATACGCGCCCGGGTTGCCTGAGCGGCAATCGATGCTGTCATCCCCAATGCCAATGACAGACCGAACATCGGTGCCGAGTAAAACGTGAGATAGAGGCTGTCAGCAAACGGGATACTCAGCGAAAACATATTGTCGAGTTTGTCGACCAACAACGCGGTCGCGCAAACGACAAACAACAATACTTCAATCCCGTCGGCCGACGATTCGGTTGCGTAGTATCGGGCGAACAGCACGATCACCAACGGCATGGCGATCAACGTCAGTCCGTTGTCGAGCAGCCACGGCAAACTCAGACCGTCACCGATCGGCAGCGTACGCCAATCGAAAGTGACCAGAATAATCGGAATCAGAATACACAGCGCGTACACATGCCAACGGAACTTCAACAACGACTTGCCGTATCCACTCCAAGCGACCGCCAAAAATACGAATGCCGCCAACGGCAGATAGTTCGCTGTGTAGGTCGCAACACGAAGTAACAACAGCGGCAGAAAATCGAACAGGCCGAGTATCGACAGGTTGCGCAACAACCAGGTGAGCAGCAGCGCGACCAGCGCATGGATTCGCGGTTTGTCCTCGGCCGGCCAATTGACCAGCAGACAGAACAGCGCCACAAAGCCCATCAACGCTGTCGCCGCGACCACAAGATCGATCGCAAAGACTTGCCCCCAGCGGGCGGCTCGCATGATGTCGTCGGCCGGGCCGACGAAATACAGCGGGAGCGACTTGTAGCGCCGACCTGACGACAACACCACCAACTCGTTGTCACCCGAACGCACAAACTCATCCGGCAAGGCAAAACCGCGCGGCCCGAATCCGCTCAGCGAGCCCTGCGGATCAATCGCCGACTCCGCTTTGATCAACCGGCCGTTCAGTCGAACCTCTTTGAGGCCGTAACTCGAAGAAAAGAAGACGGCGAGATTGCCGGCATCCGGTTGCACGGTAAATTGCGTGACGAAGACGCCGCGATTGGTTGCCGGATCGGCGCTGGCATCCTTGTAGTCGTACAGCGGATAGGTATCGAGCGGCACCTCAATCGGCGTATCACCTGGCTCGACCTGCCAATTCTTCGTGAGGTAAAGCGTGACCGTTTCCGGCGCGGTCAGTCCATCCGGACGCGAGAGGTCTTCACCAATACTCAGCAGCACCCAGAAAATCAGCTGCGCCAGGGCAATAAGACCGACGCCGCGCAAGAGCGCCTGCGTCGTTTCGTTCGACCGAACCGGTAAAGCCAATTCCGCAGTGCGGTTCAAAGTCTCATGTCCTTCGCCATCGGTCTTCATAAGGGCGGTTAACACCGAGACTCCACTCTATAACGCCGCGCTGATGATGTCGCAACCCCCCATTGTTTGCGGGACGAAATCACCGTGCCCGGCGAGAACGGTTTCAGCGAGGACACGCTTCCATGTGACGGACGTCTTGAATTTTGAACGACAAAACGTGACTGACGTCGCGAAACCCTTCAAACCCGCAAGTTCAGGGGGTACAGGGTAGGAACAGCAGTCTCTACAAGAACAGTTAAACGCTTTCAAACCTTCTTGAGGACCCAACCATGAAATTCTCTGGCATGAAATTTTTACGCATCGGCAGTGCGGCGCTGTGCGCCGTGATCGCCGCTGGTTGTTCGGATAACGACTTCCGTTTACCGGAGGTCGATCGCGAAGCACCGACAGTTGTGATGCAATTTCCGAGCTCAAACGCCTACACCGATCTCGCCGACATCACGGTGCGAGGTCGGACCAGTGACAACGATGTACTCGTCAGCGTCACCGTCAACGGTAACGTACCGATGACCATGGATGATTTCGCAACGTGGGAAACATCCATCGCGCTCTCACCCGGCATCAACACGATTACCGTCGAAGCCGCTGATCTAACCGGCAATCAAACTACCCGGGTCATCAACGTCGTCCGCCAACGCGGCACGATTGACCGCCCGTTCGGGTCGGAGTTTGATACCGCCAGCGACACGCTGTACTTCGTCGACATTGACGCGAATAAGATCATGACGATCACGCTTGCCGATGGTGAAGTAGCAGAGTTCGCGGATTTATCGCAGTTCGTACCGACCAGTCGCACCGACACGCAGCCCCTAGATCTCGCGCTCGATTTGCCGAACGACTCCATATATCTAACCGTGGCTAGCGATGCGGCTGCCGGCAACTCGAGTGTCGGTATCTGGCGCTACGACACCGTAATGGAGACCTGGAGCGCGTTTTCCGATAGCACTATCGATACCAACGCAGTACTACAGCTGCCGACGGATGTGATGCTCGACAGCGCCAACAATCGGTTGCTGGTGATCGACTTCTCCGCCGACAGCGTAGTGGCAGTCAGTCTTGCCGACGGCAGCCAGTCGCTACTCAACGCAACGCCGGCATTTCCATTCTCGGAGCCGACGGACGCCGCCATCGACGTGCAGGCCAACCGCTTACTAGTCACCGACCGCGCCAATGACAGCGTGATTAGCGTCGATTTAACAACCGGTGTGCATACACTGCTCAGCGACAACAACCTTGATGCCAGCCCGGCGCTGCGTGAATCGCTCTCGATTACGATGGATGCCGCCAATGGTCGCGCTCTGATACAGGACACGGTCACGCCGGGCATCATTACGGTTGACCTCGCGACCGGCCTGCGCGACGGATTGTCATTAAACGGCCGTGATCCGATTCGCCTCAACGACGCACGCAGTCTGGCGATTCGCGGTAACGAAGTGCTCGCGCTCGATAATCAGTCCGATCACCTAGTGGCGATCGACCTCGATACCGAAGTGCGACGCATCGTGACCAACAACGGCTTCCCGCGTGGTTCGGTAACGACAACAGTCGAAGATATTGCGGCCACAGACCGAGGTGTTTTTGGTCACAACGAAGACGCTGCACTGTTGGTTGGTGGCGACGACGGTTTTGAAGTGATTGCCGGCAGTGTCGACGGCGGAACACAGCAACTCAATCTCGAGTTTTTTGCGGTGGATATTGAAAGCTTGACCGGCTATGCCGTTGAAGACTCCGGCACCAGCACCAGTGAATCACGTATCTCGACCATTAACTTGTTCACCGGCGGCATGCAGGTGATTTCGGACGGCGGTCTTCCCAATGACGTCAATCCGCTCGACGATGTGACCAACATCACTATGGATCGTGATCGCAATCGACTGCTGGTACTCACGGCCACCCAAATACTTGCGGTCAACTTGAGTGACGGCGCAAGAACAGTGGTTTCCAATGACATCGCCGTACCGTTCAACGATCCGCGACACGTCTACGTCGATTCGGCGAACGATCGGCTGCTGGTGATCGACGATGGGTACCCGTCTCTGATCGCCGTCGACAGCACCGGTGCTCGCAGTTTGTTCGCCACGACTCCGGCGCCCGGCAACACAACACCGGAAGTACCGGATTTTCTCGCCATCGATCCGAACGGTAATTTGTGGCTTTACGATCATGCGAATCAGTTTCTCGAACTGGATGCGGTTACCGGCGCTCGCACGCCGCGCATCGATGTGACGGCTCGGCCTCGAGCACAATGGCGTGACATGAACGTCGTTGATGACGTGGTCTACGCGGTCGTCAACGGAGGCATCGAGCAGATCGACCTTCGTACCGACGAAAGCGTCATCATCTACGGCAGCGCGCCGCTGGGTAACGGCGCCGAGTAGCTTAAATTCGGTTTGACTGAAGCACTGAAAAGGCCCCGTTTCGGGGCCTTTTTCTTGTCGCAAATGGCCACGCAGATCGTTGAAGAAAACCGGTAATAAATCCGGCAGCCACTGGGTCTTTAGTACCATGCGACGCACAATTCTACTCTTGACCCTCGGATTCCTGCTCAACGGCAATGCGCTTGCCGACGACGAGCGCATCGCGCCCGACTGGACGCTACAGTCCGTTGCTGGCGAGACCATCACACTCAGTGAAGCTGTCTCGGAACAGCCCGTGTTGCTCTACTTCTGGGCGACCTGGTGTCCGTACTGCAAAGCGGTAATGCCCCATATTCAGGACATTCAGCAGGAATATGGTGATGACGTCCGGGTGCTGGCGATTCATTTCCGCGACGACAAAGGCGACCCGGTCGCTTTCATTAAGAAGGCCGGTTACGACTTCACGTTACTCCCCGATGGCCTTGAGGTCGCCAAGCTCAACGGCATCTGGGGCACACCCGGGATATTGATCGTCGATAAGGACATGACCGTTCGATTCGATTTGTACCAGTTACCGAAACTCGATTTATCCGCGGCGGGCGAGGCGCCGTCGCACAGCCAGCGCGCCGCGCTGCTCGCGCCCTACTGGGCCGACGCGATACGTGAGTCGTTGGACGCGGTGATTGGAGAAAGCTCTAAGTAGCACCTGCACCGTCGCTAAGGGACAGCGTCGGCGGCTTGGTACATATATAAAGCCAGCACGGTGCGATATGGCGAAAACCGCGCGGCGATTTCTTCACCGGTGTATTTCTTAGCAACGCGCGCCTTCACCGCACCTTGAAGCGCACGATTGACGCTCGAGTCGCCGCTCGGCCACACATCCAGATCACCAAAGAAGAACATCGACGTCATATCGGCCGTCCATTGGCCGACTCCCCATATATCCGTTAAACGCTCACTACGTGCCTCATGATCAAGCTTTGCGAGTGTCCGTGTTGGCAGCCGTCCGGTCGCCGCGGCGTTGGCGATTTCTCTGAGCGCGCGTGCTTTCGAGTTCGATACGCCGCAGGCTCGAACCGCGCTTAAATCATCACGCGCGAAGAAGTCGATGGGTTTTAGTCCAGCTTGTTTCGCCGCCGCTTCGGTTCTTCCCCAGATAGTTTTTGCCGCGGCGACGGAAAGTTGCTGCCCCACCACCACGCGACACAGGTAGGTTGCGAGGCCAATACGCGGCTTCTTCGGCACTGCGACAGGCCCCACATCTGCAATCGTCGATGAAAGCCCGGAGCACACGCCCGAGGCAACGCGGCAAATGTGCGTGTGAAGTTTTTTCGATGAATCTACAGCGGTCATTGAAGTTCGAAATGTCTGCGATGGCTCCGCCGACGCCTAGTTGGACTCCCAGGACAACGCCGGATAACGGGGATACTCCAACTCAATATCGGCTTCTCCGGCCGAGACACGTCGCCCCGCCTCTTCGCGCAGCGCGCGAATATCGGCCCATACTCGGATTCGAAAATCGCGCAGCTCATCCCAACGCGATCTGAAATCGTCCGGCCTGTTGCCCTCCTTGAGCGCTTTCAGCATCGGTCCAACGACGGCATAGCCACCGGCAACACGACTCGCTTGCTGAGATTCAAACTGTTTGATCTCTTGATACAAACGCTGGAGCTCATCGGACACGGGTTCGACGATCGAATCGACTGCCGCCCATTTTTCGAAATACTCGACCGACGAGGACATGTCGATGTTGTAGGCATTGCTCCAGATATGCCGGTCTTCATCATTCAACAATTGACCGCTCTCTGGTTCGACAATAAGCACGGTCGGCGTGGCGTAGTACTGTTGCACCCCGAACGACCGCAACACATCGCTTCTATCTTCGTAGAACCCAACATCCACAAACACCAGCTCATAGCCGGTTTGAACTACATCAGAAAGCGGTGATTTTTTCAGCCTTGCTGCTAACGCCCGGGAGTCGTGGCACCAGTTGGCGCCGAGAACAATAAGCCCTTTCTTTCCATTGGCCGCGGCCGCGTTCAGCACGTGTTGCACATCCATGAGCGGCGCCTCTGAGGCAGCATACAGCTGCCCATCAGCATCGGACTCAGCGTTCACTACCGACGCGACGGCAAACAAGAAGACGGCTCCGGCCAAGAGGCCGTGACGAACAAATGCGGTTCGGGCGTTTAACGACAACGGTTTCAATCCATTCAGGCCTGGAAGAATTGGACGGAAGACACTAACAGTTTTGGACGTTCGACAGCACGCTTAAATTGAGCGCTCGCCCTAGTTCGCGGCGCGAACGGACCACAAAATATGGTCTATTCTTACCTTACAATTAAGAATAACCGTGGATCACAGCCATGCCCGACTTCCCCCGCCTGGGTAAATATCAACTTACCGCGATTGCCGATACGCCGGATTTTCGAGACTTCACCTATCAGCCAGCGCTCATCCCACTCGACGAGAAACTCGATCCGCCGGGCGATCTCGACATTCTTGATCAAGAGTCGGAAGGCGCCTGCACCGGTTTCGGTTTGGCCGCGGTTATCAACCTACTCCGCGACAAGAGCGGGCGTCCGGGCCACGTCAGTGCGCGCATGCTGTACGAGATGGCGCGGCACCACGATGAGTGGCCGGGCTACGATTACGAGGGTTCCAGCTGTCGTGGCGCGATTCTCGGTTGGTACAACATGGGCGTTTGCCTGGAGGATTCGTGGCCGTACGAAGACAACAACCCCGGGCACCTCACGGTGGCATGCGCCAAGGAAGCGCGCAGCACGACCGTCGGTGCCTATTATCGATTGGGCACTCGAATTTCAGACTTTCACGCCGCACTCAACGAAGTGGGCGCCATCTACTGCTCCGCCGACGTGCATGACGGATGGGAGAAGCCGAGAAAACGAAAAGGCGTTCATACCATCAAGCAACATGACGAAATCGTTGGCGGCCACGCGTTTGCGATTGTGGGTTACAACGATAAGGGATTTTGGGTTCAGAACAGCTGGGGCGAGCGCTGGGGCAACAAGGGCGTTGCGCTGTGGCTGTATGAAGACTGGCAGAAGAATCTTTCCGACGCCTGGGTATTTCGTCAGGCACTGGAAACACCGCAGGTGTGGCACTTACCCACCGAAGGCAGTTCCGATGCCGGCCGCACCGAAGGACTGATCAAGACCACACCGTCGCGGGCCGAAATCGCTGGCCATTTTGTGCACCTCGACGACGGCAACCTGCATACGCAGGGGCGCTACTGGAGCACCATAGAGGACGTGCGCGAGACCGCCGAGCTGGTCGCGAACAGCAACTACTACGAACACTTATTGCTGTATGCGCATGGTGGCCTCAACAGCGTTAAAGCCTCCGCCAGACGCATCTCGGCGATGAAGGACACGTTTCTCGATAACAAGATCTACCCGTATCACTTCATGTACGACACCGGTTTGTTGGAGGAGATCAAAGATGTGGTCTTCGGCTCCGACCAAAGATCCAAAGGGCGGGTCGGAAACATCACGAACTGGACCGATAAGCTCATCGAACAAGGCTCGCAGTTTGCTGGGCGCGCTATTTGGCGGCAGATGAAAAAAGGGGCTCGGCGCCCGTTCAACGACGGCCGCGACGGGACGTTGGTGCTAAACGAGTTTCTCCAAGCGATGAGCAACTCCGGCAAGCCGAAACACATTCATCTGGTCGGACACAGCACCGGCTGCATTTTGCATTCCTACCTCGCCGCCGCATTGCTAAAACTCGACCCAACTCTTCGCATCTCGAGCGCGAGCATGATGGCACCGGCCGGCACGGTAGATCTGTATCAATCGCACTTCCGCCCGCTGCTTAAGACGCCGGGGTCGCAAGGCGGCATTGATCGCATGGACATCTACAACCTGACCGGACGGCTTGAACGTGACGACAGCGTTGGCCCGTACCGAAAATCACTGCTGTATTTGGTCAGCCGATCATTCGAGGACAACCCTTTACCGGCGAGGCTTCTCGGCATGCGCAAATACAGCAAACATCTAGCATCTAGCGTGTCGCGTCTGAACATTTACTACAGCGACGGCACGATCAGCGGCAGTGCCACCAAAACCGCCAGCAAAACGCACGGCGGTTTTGACAACGACAAGTACACGATGAATTCCGTCCTCAAGCGAGTTACCGGCAAGAGCAAGCCCGACAAACCGTTTACGAAAAAGTCGTTGAAGTATTGAAGCCTGCCGGATAGTGCTGTTTGTCTACAACCTTTCGGTAGCAATTTCTCTTTAGATGGCAGTTAGGGTCAGCCCAAATTAATCGAAATCGAACGCGTCTTAGGTTAGCTCCATCAAACAAGCCACGCGCTTATTGCAAAGGGAAGAGGCCGCTTCAGCAGAGAGACTCAAGAATTCGCCCTTCGATCTACAATCTACGGCCGTCGTAAGCCTCAGTTGACCATCGAACTACCTGTCCTCGACTGATTTTACTACCTAGCTCTTGCAACACAGGAGTCTTTGCTAAGATCTCACGGCTTTCTAAGCGCGATAGTAATGGGCATATTCTTTCCCAAATCTTTTCTGCGCTCGGCGCATCTTCGCGGCCCGCTATTTCTGCAACGCGCGGCACTTCTTCTCCAGAGCCGTCTGCTTGTACCCACTCCGCGAACGCCTCTACCCGCTCTAAATCGCCTATGTCGATCGGATCGATAGAAAACTCCAAGAGTAGCTCCGCCCGGAGCCTGCGCCAAAACGGCCCCGACGAATCGGCAATGCCAAGAAGCAGCTCTCTACGGTCGCGCGTATTTGCGCCGCTGACCGCCGATAACAAGGCGCGACGAATACGCGGAAAGTCATCGCTTTCTTGAGCATTCACCACCAAGTCGGAAAAACCTTCTGTAGGCTCATCAACGATTCCGGGCTCAAACAGATGCTGAACGTCACGTAGTCTTGAAAGCAACAACGCATCGAAGGCCGTTTCCATATCCGCTTCTTGGTGAGCCAGTAGATGGACCAAGCACTCCCCGATGGAGTCGTATGTCTTACGATCCGGAGAGTCTCTATTCCAGCGCCTTGACGCTAACTCGGCGATTCTTCCTTCCAGTCGTATGCGAATTCCTACTTCGCTGGCAGCTTGCACGAATGCAAAAAGATTGTTGACTGTTTGCAACTCAGGCGTTGCTGAGTGGCTCAACGCAGCACTGATCGTTTCTTCATAGAAACTGCCTCTCGATTTTTTGGGCACCACCTCTAGTAAGCAACGGAACGTATACGTGTAAACGGCTTCTTCGTGCCCGATAAGCCGAAGGGAGGCGTCGGCTAGCTGGGCCGCAGACAGATGGTGCGCTATTTCTCGCACGGCATAAATAGTCTCACCCACAAGAATATCGTCGATGAGAGCTTGTATTACCTCATCGGGAGGACGGAACAATCGCCCCGACATAGAGGCAACGATTTCCTTCGTCGAGCTCACCGGCCGACTTGTCAACTTTTCGACAGCATAGATAGCCTGTTCCAAAGTCATTTCGCCGGTGCTTTCCGTCGCCTTCACAAAGTCTGCCGCCGGTGACAGCTCACAAATTGGAAATGTGTCCAGCGGAATCACAGAATTTCTAACAGTTACCAAGCCCGTTTTTATCGCGGTTGAATGTCCTTTCGATGCTAGCTTTTGGTCTTTCGCAACCAGATGGTCCAACACCTCCGGCCAAAGCGACCCATCGAGATGAAGTAGCGAAGCAACGTCCTCTTCAGACCAGGTCTCGCGATCGGACATAAGCTGAAAAACTCTGGACCTTATTTCTGATGGGCTATGCAGGGTCTCTACATCTAGATTACCTAGCCACGGCAACATTTGCAGAAGGTTTGAGGACCCTTGTTCATAGGTCTTGTTCCAAACTTGAATAGCCTTAGAATGCCAATCCACGGACCGCAGATCTTCTGGAACGGCGCTTAGAGCTGAAATTTGCCACCACTCGTTCGAATGAGTATCGATAGCTCTATAGATGTTACCCAACCAATTACTCGCGAGCTCAGGAACAAGACAAAGATCGGCAGTAAGCTCAGTTAACCAGGCCGACCCCAGCTTCGGATCCGGGCTTAACAAGTAGTCCAACGAGACTCTCCCTCTCGGCATTCCGGCAAAATAACTCATGATGTCAGGGGTATCGTTGTCTCGCACAACATTTGACAAAATTCTAAACGCCGACTCCGCAAGCGATTCCCGCTTCGATTCAGAATCAGTGGTTACAGCTACTTTCATATAAGCACGAAGTTTCGCCGTCGGCTCGTTGATAGTCATGGCTATCTCGTGGGCCTTTTCTTCCTGTCCTAACTGGCATGAAAGTTCTGTTGCCACCAATTTACACCAATCCCGAACCAATCCCTTTTCTATACGGGCTGCGATATTCAAAATTGATTCAACGTAATGCTCATTTGGCTCTATACGCTCGAAGAAATTGAGTGCGTTGGCTAAATGATCAAGATGATCTAGTGCCAAACCCTCTACGAATTCCACATCAGAGAAATCAAGCATCTCGGCTTTCTGCTCCGAATCACTCTGTTCGCGAATAGATTGAAGCCTAGTGATCAAATCAAACCTGGCTACTTGGCAACCTCGAGTCTTTATTCTCTCGACCCACCCATGTATTCCATTAACGTAGAGGCTTTCGATAAGATAATCATCCAACTCCTCAACCTGACGCTCCTCCAAAATCTCATTCAACTTGGAGAGTGCAGAGAGTTGAGCGTCCCAGTCTCCTAAGACCGCCGCGTGCGAGGCCAAGCATAGTTGCAGGTGCCCTCGCTCAACACCATAAAGAGGGTCAAGGGGGAAGAAAGTTTGCAACTCGGTTACTTGCGCAATACTCCAAGCGCCGTGCCTCATCAGTTGATAAGGAAGTAGCGTTTGCACCAGCTCGGAAAGAACGCGCGAAAAAGACCCTTTACGCAGTGCGTACGCATACTGCAAATCTAATCGACCGATCCTTCCAGCGCTCCTAATTGCAAGATCTAAGTCCCTGGAAAATTGACCTAGATTTCCCTTACGTAATCTCTCTACAAACCATTCGGTGTTGCCGGCGGCGTTGCGCCGATTCATGAGCTCGTGTATGTCGGACTCGTAACCGGCCTGCTCAAGATGCCACAAGTACGCGCGACACAAATACGAATCATCGACAGCCGCCGGATGCATTGAATTCAATGAGTCGTTAATACGATTGGCGAGCTCTTGGTGAGACTCAACGATCAGATCCTCGATGTTTTTCGAAGACGGCATTTCGGTGGCCCGCTTGCTTAAGTGATAGCGAGCACAAGCATGGACAACAGCGTGCATTTCGAAAGCAGTATCATCGACATTAGTCACCACCTGATCGATCAGACCTAACGTTCGAAAAAGAAGAATCGACCGTCTTGAGTCCAGTGTGGCTGCCCGGAAGACTATCTCTGCAGTTCCCTGCGTAAAGGGCACGTCGGGGCGCAGCAACCCTAGTTCAAAAAACCGATTCCTTTGGCGCTCGTCTAATTGGTCGACGGACTTGGCGATGGTTGAAATCAAACCGGGTACGGTCGGATCCACGTCAACAACACTGTCCAGGTACGCGAGATCGACTCCATCGCCAGAACAAGCCTCTAGAATTTCCGCCCATGGCACCTGCATATCTCTTTGCGCTCTGACTTGACGAAGCGCCATAGGGCAGCCGCCCAGATGCGTGTATAGCGAGGCGATTTCCCCACTGTTGTCTTCATGTTCCTTCACAACGCCAAACAAACTATACGACTCGTCTAGCGTAAGATCCCTCAACTTTAGAGTGTCGCAGGTGCGTATCCCCAAACCCGACAATACTGACTTACTTCGTGAAGTAATCAGTGCACAAGATCTTTCGCTACCCAAATGCAGAAGTTGGATGGCATCTGCCGACCACACGTCATCCAGCAGAATCAGGATATCTTTCGTCGATACTACGGCCCTGAATTCATCAAGCATCTCTTCATACGTCATATTTATGGCCAACGACACTCCAAGGCGCGCAGCCCAGCTTAAGAGAATTTGACTGTAATCTGCCTCTTTGCCTAGCGATGCCCAGAGCACCCCCCCAGCGAACGTACCTCTAACCTCAAAATTATTACCTAGGCAGCGCGCTATCTGTGACTTGCCCATTCCTGGCGCACCCCAGATTCCGACGAACTGCCGGGACGATCGCTGGTCGTTACACAGTCGCTCCACTATGAGCTCTTCAACATCTGGCCGGTGTACGTAGTCAGGAACTACTTGGGGAACAAACAAAGCTCGTCTCTTCGGTAGCCTGGCTTTCCACTCACCTCCCGCTTCTTCAATTCCCCAAGACCACCACGCCATAGGAATGTCAATAGCGAACAAGAAATCTCTCGCTGAATCATCAAGCAGCTCTCGTCCAACCTCAATGGCCTGCGCAAAACTCAACACACCGTCGAGTCTATTTGTAAACGCCGCGTTCTGGTCTATGCCTTGGTTGGGGAGGGGTTGATACGTCGCAAATCCGGTACACTCAATAGCAACCATTGATTGCGATTCGAGCAAATCGCACAGTGGTTTCCGGGTGCGAAGCGGCTCTTTTATAAAATGTTTTCGCCCCGCGCGCAGTTCGTAGTCCCAGTTTGGCAAGTTGTCCGAAAGTGACACGACAACAAGGGCATGACCTTCCAAGACGACAAGGATTGGAATTAGCCCGGCATCGATACAAAGTCCGGCGAACAGCACCGATAGATCTAAACATGTACCAACTTTTGCGCCGGCCACTATTTCTTCTGGAGGACGCACTAGCTGCCAGGCGCTGCCTGGATGGTAGATGTATTTTTCTTGAGCGTAGGTTATCTGCAGCGACAGCAAACTGCTATATAGCGATTCTAGTATTTCTAGCCGGTCCTCTCGCGACGCCCCCTGTTCCGCTACCTTGCCTTCGATTCCAGGTAGAACTGATGACACATCCCGACAAACGTATTTCGCTATCTCGGGGGGAGAGTACTTACTCCATGGACCAAGCGAAGTCATTAGCTCGGCTGGTCAATCTACGCAGAACACATCGCGCACGACAAAGTTGTTCACCGTAGATTTTTGTGGTGCCACACGCAATTCGTACTGCCCCTCCTGCAGCTCTGGCAAAACCACTTCTACTTTTTCGGCGCTAACGTCTACAGTCGTGTCAAAGACTTGCTCATATGTATCGCAATCACTTACGCGAATACGCATGCTAGTAACCGACTTCTCACTACGACGATCACAGCAAGACATAGTGATTAATATATTGTCTTTACTTGAATACACATCTTCCAATGCTACCGATACTTCGGGTAAATGTATGTCTTCGATTATATCCCCAGGCCCTCGTATTGGCTTAAGGCTTGATGAAAGTTGCAACCGCTTTAGCCACTCGCGCACTACTACCAATGCGTGATCGGTTGCTTGCAAACTCCCGTGCATTTGGGAAAATCCCACTTCGAACACTTGGTCAGACATCTCAATAGGAATCGACGAAATCCGCGGAACAGTCCCATCGCCGCCTGACAAGCTAGGATCCATTCCGTCGGGCAACTCCTTAGATACACGCAAATGTCGTCCGTCAATAGTCGCAGACTGCAATGTCGGCTGGGCGACGCCCACTACCGGCAGCACGCTTACGGAGTATTCTGGCTCCTTGCGGTTTCGCTCTAAAGCTTCTTCTATTTCTCTGTGAAATTTCAGTGCTCCAATTGCGCGAGCCTGATCAACCTGCGACAGTCCTTCCATTTCCGCGACTCTACAAAGGTCGGGCCCGCCTCCTACAGATATCAAAGGATAGATTGGAAGTAGCTGATATATGGATGTGCAAGATCGCAACACTTCCGTGAGATCCACGAACATTTTCTTATATCCGTTGGACAAGTAGTCGAGCGCATTTAGTGACCCGCGGTAGGGCGTACCAAATGTTACCAAGGCTTTAACGTGCGGCCATCCATCTAATACCTCTGTGTAGTACCGTGAAACTAATCCTCCCATGCTGTGACCTATCAATATGACCTTCGCATCACTATGACCTGATCGGTCTCGCCAAACTGGGAGTTGTCGATCGATAAGACGCTTTAGTTGCCGGGCCGCTACTCTGTTGTCTCGACGCCAGTCATATGGAAACTGGTAGAAATTGGCTGGAGCCTCATCATCAAGGTTTCCCTCTATAAGAGAGAAACTATTGTTGAGCATCCTCACTAAGTCTGAGTATCCATCGACAACCTTCCAAAGACCGGGAACCAAGTGCGTAGCAGGTGCAATGCGGGTCGCAGTAATCTGATCGTCCAGCATGTCGAGGTTGGGATCATCACCATTTAGCTCAAGATCACCCAAAGAATCTCCGAGGGTTCTAAGTGCTCGAAGCACCGCGGAACCGGAAACGCCCCAAATCTCCTTACCATCTTTGGCGAGATAACTTCCCGTAATTCCGGGCAAGATAACCACGATATCTTTCATTTTAGTCTTCATTGACGACTCGCTGCTCAACCAGATCGGCAACGATCTGGCAGAAATCAATCACGACTTGCACATATTAGCTAACATCGCTGTGTTTTTCTGGCAGCGATAGGCTAATTAGGACAGGCACATATTGATAGACACTACCGATATATGTTGTGAGTGGCTTAGTTGGTGATTCGGTAGTGTCTATGTATGACGCGAGCCCGCAAGCACCTGGTGTGTGTATCAGATACGCCCTACTACCTCGTCACCTCTCGATGCGTCCGACGTGCCTTTCTCTATGGCAACGATTATTACAGCGGTAAAAGCTACGAACACCGGCGCAGTTGGATCGAAGAGCGTCTGAGAATGCTCTCATCCCTCTTTAGTATTTCCCTGTGCGCTTATACCGTGATGAGTAATCAATGCCACCTGGTTAAGTTGGTATGTGAAGTGTTTAAACAAACACATCGCCCGAAAAGCCAATGCCAAAGGTCGGTATACCGGACACTTTTGGGAGGCATGGTTTCACTCGCAGGCACTTAAGACGGAATCGGCCCTCATCAGCGCTATGGCCTATGTGGATCTCAATCCTATCAGGGCAAAAATGGCGAATACACTGGTGTCCTGCGAGTACACCAATATTCGATTGCGGGTCACGGGCAAACCGACACAACCGAGCTTGATCGAATCTGTTCGTTCAATGGTGGCCAACGGCGAGCTGCAGCACTCAGACCTACGCATTGAGGAACTCATGGTGTTCGCCGATGAGGTAAAGAGTTTAACGGATCCATGCATCCCCATGAACACCCTCGGTTACCTGGCACTGGTGGATGTAGCTGGGCGTATCGCTCGGTATGGCAAGCGAGGCGTTGTCCCTCATCACATTGCACTAATACTCCAGAGATTAGGTTTGAGTAGGGACGATTGGCTGAAAGGCAGTACGTCGTTTCTAGCGTCTCGCCATAACAGGACATTAAGAAAGAACAACGGCTAGGTTGAATCCTAAGAACGGATCAAGTCGTCGCCTGAGGCCTGTCCCTGAGCAATACTCAATACTTTTGCCATTCAAGAATTCAAGCCTGCTGGTGAAGTCCGGCAAGCTGGCTACGTGTCAATGTAGACAATTAACGGAGCCTGTCCTAGGGGGGCTAGCCCCAATGCTAATTCGCTCTGGGTTTTTCGAGGAGATCATGAAAAACTAACTCGGCACAAAAATCCCAAGTGCAACATTCAATGCGCTCCAGGCTCGAGAGGTAGTGATGGACATCAATGGCTTTATAGAACAACTAGCGAATGGGCCTTTTCTCGTGTTCGCATTTATCGTCGGTCTAATCGTTTCGATTGACGTCTCCGTCGTGGAATTTACTCGCGAATATCCAGAAAAGTCTAAAGGTCACATTTTCCATCGGAGAAAGCTCTGGATGGCATTCTGGCATTCTCTCTTTCACTCGCTTTCGTTTCTAATATACATGTTGTTGATTTGGGGATTTCAAGGTCTCTTATTTTGGCCCTTCGACATATGGGATGTCCCCGATGGGGTTGGAATTGCCCTTCTGACGATCGTCAACTTTTTTATCATCTGTTTTGTTTGGTGGACTTACCGCGACAAGGTTATGGAGGATCACTCTGAGAAGGCTAACGACGAGAACGCAGTAGATCGAAGCGATATGCAGCTGTTCGTGGATGTGGTTAGAGCGATTGCGCAGAAATTTGGCATCTCAGATGGTGCGAGAGGAATCTCGATTGCAGGCGCTGTTGCGGTAGATATGTTGGCGATAAGTGCGCTACTAAAAACCTACCTTATCCCGAACGATGGCTCTCCTCCAACATCTAGTCTGACTGGGCATCTGCTAGTTGACCTTATTATATTTAGTGCCGTCGTTTTTGTTGTTGTGGGATGCGTCGTCGTAAGCGCTCAGACGTGGGGTGACAAATTTCGAAGAAACCTGCGAAGATTTGATTTCATTGCCGTTCTTCGGCTAATCGAACCGTTTGCAGTTTTTGTCATCGTAGCCGGCACCCTCCGACACCTACTCGAGTTTTACAGCGGGCTTCCATCAAGTATCACGGGGTTTTGGGCTTACGGATTCGACTTGGTTTTTTCCGCCGGAATCGTTTTTTCTCTAGTGAAATCGACAGGCCTTACGTGGGATGAACTAAACTCGATATATAGCAAGGCTAACAACGACGAAGACGCAACAAATCCTGAAATCACTTTCTCTGATATTTGGTATGACTTGAAGAAATCCGCTCCAGTTTTTGGATACCTAATCCTATCGTTCGCTGTGGTAAGTGTAGTTGTGATTTTCTCTTATTCGACGGCTCAAGGTTCCCATTCTCATAACCACCTTGTTGAGTCGACAGGAATAATCGCGGGAATCTGCCTTCTCATTACTCTCGTTATTCTCTACGCGCCGAGCGAGAAATTGGACCATTACGAGACAGACCAATCTTCTGTGTTTTCAGAGCTCGGGACAGAAAGCGCGAGACAGATATGGGCTCGCTTCTGGGGAATACTCTTGGCTTTGACTCTTTTCAATATCTTGAACTTCGTGTTTGCCGGCTGGCAAGCAACAGAGGTGCAAGCAATTGTCTACTGGTCGGTGTACATTTTGCTGACGATTCTCTTATTCGATATGCGACGTTGGCGATTCCTGCGAATAGGTGGCATATCAGAAGGTGGTGGACGAGAGAACGACTCTTTGTTCGCCGAGCTTATTTCCGCAATTGCAATGTCTTCATCTCTTGTTGCTCTAGCTGCAACGCTCTTTGTAACTTCGCTAAAGGTTTAGGCAAATAGCGCCGGTGCCAACAGACCTTTAGTAATTGAATAGGTGCCGTGACCAACCCTTCGGTGGTGATTCCCGCTGGCCAAACGAACAACGGGCCCAAAGGGCCCGTAAGTTCGTGGTGGCCAGGGGCGGAATCGAACCACCGACACGCGGATTTTCAATCGGTCCTACGTCAATCGGAAGTGAAAAAATTCAATAACTTACGGCCTCGACCAAGCCGACGGCGCCAGTAAACAGCACGTAGAGGCGGTGACCTGGAGCTTGCTTTGGCACAAAAATGACACAACCGGATACCCTGACCGGTCCTATGGCTACTCTCATAACTGTGCGAATCACCCAGCTATTCGCAGACTGCGAAAATCATTTGCGTAGCCTCTATCCCGTCAGCTCGAAATACCGCAGACGCAATTTTAGACCCTATATCTCACATACGAAGCTACAACGGCAAATCAAACTTTTTTGCAACTCAAATGACCGCGGTAAACGGCCTGAAACATATCGAGACAAGCTCCGTTCAATGCCGTAACGAATCTAGATACTCAAGTTCGGCAATTGTCGCGTCGATATTCTCGATCTCCGTGTGGATCTCGGTTAGTGGCACCCGCGATGCAATCTTACCGTCTTTAACTGTCTCCGCCGAAGGCAAAAGCATGCACCGAGACCACCTAAGGCGATGAGCGCGTGATAGTACAAAATCATCTTCACCTTGTAGCGTCAAGCTAGGAATGCCTGTAGACCAACACCTATCTTCGCTGTTGGATATGCGGACACCTTGTGCACCCTCTACGCCTTGCGCAACAGAACGATAGTACGGTCTTGGCAGCACTATAGACCACATTGGCGTCGGTGCGACTTTCCCTTGTTCCTCGATGCCCACTCCAAAAAAGACGATATCGTCGCCCAGCAAACGATTCAGTTCTTCAGGTGTGTCCCATTCTAGCGCGGCTGCATACAATCGATACCTATTTGGTCCCCATTTTTGAAGTCTATTGTTAACAAGCAAGGTAATTGTGTTCGATGCGAAGTATCGGTTTCTCTCCATTCGACAAAGCGTCTGCCAGGCAATGTTGTCGGTTTCATCGCACCCGGTCGCGTTGTTGCCATCGAAACTTTCAACTAGCCCAATGTCATCGATAAACTGTGTTGTTATTTCAAGGTCAGTCTTGTTGTATGCACTGCGATAATGTTGGAGCACCGCTTGATCAAGAGCTTTGTATGCAGGGTGAATTGCCGGCAAGCCAGATATCATGTGCTCCTGCGTAAGTAACCAAACAAGATATTTTCTCATCTGTCGTAGACGTTCAAGATCACTATCTAAACCCATCGCAAGACACGCAGTATTGCGATCAAGGCAATCTTCTACTTCCGCTAAACTCAGCGGGCGAGTAAATCCCTCTCCTTGATCAAGCTCCCGCAACATTGGCGCCCACTGAGTTACCGCTCGATACGCACGCGATAAGCTCAGAATTGATGAGGCTCTGAGCAATCCAGCAGAACCGGGATTCGAATACCCGAGGCCAAAACTTATCGGTGCAGGATAAGCATCGCCCGGATCGCCCGGGCTGTCATAAAGTGATTGGATCAAGCCTTGATATCGGCGGACGGTCTCTCGATAGTCGTCATGATTGGTTGGCAACGACTTAGCAATCGGATACAAATATTGATCCCTAACAGAACGTGCAGCGTCTACCGCCGCGGTGATAGTTTCGCCCTGCTGGACAGCCACGTTAGAAGTAAACAACGGTGAGTTAAACCCATCTTGCAGCGACAATACCATTGCCCTTAGGCAGGTCTTGTAGTTGATCGCAATAGTCTCACCGTCACCGGCGAAAAACTCGGCAAATCCAGACACAGTTCCGTTCCGTTTCTCTAATACATGTTTCTTATAGGCGTTCGCCAAACCGATGCAAAGGTGATCATCTTGCATATCCCTCGCATATTCATCGAAAGCTAGAGTTAGAATATCGTCTTGGATGTTGTCCAAACGTTGGCCGAGCTCGTATCGAAGTATGTCGATGTTCTCTCCGACGGCTTCAATAGCTCGCATCTCCGTGAGGTGATATTCACGAATTTCTTCACGCATCAGCGCAAGCTGTTTTAGTATCAATTGTTCCGCAGAAGG
Source organism: Pseudomonadota bacterium (assembly GCA_039030375.1). GTDB lineage: Bacteria > Pseudomonadota > Gammaproteobacteria > Steroidobacterales > Woeseiaceae > UBA1847. The sequence goes on from JBCCEH010000013.1 coordinate 47,561, forward strand.
GCCGCCACTACTCCCTAGACCTTTCAATGCGCCGGCGAAGTTGACAGCGCCCATAGCCATTCCCATCGGATCGCCCATTGCATAAGCTGCGCCAAGTTGAGCGCCCGCATTGAGCAAATTGGCACCATCATTTACTACTCCAGCCAGTTCGGGATCAATTTCTTGCAATGCGTTTGCGACACCATTCAGCTTGGTAGCCATTCCTCCTAATCGATCAAGAATTTCGTCCGCGTTTTTCTTGCGTCGCAGCGCATCAATTTGCGACGGCGTGGCCGAAAGTACATTCTGCTCGATGAGCTGCAGCCGGACGGCCGCGGGTAGCGATGCCTCCGCCATTGCCTCTGAAATTGTCAAGTTTTTAGTGGTAGCATCAACAATGTCCTCGATAACGGCATTTTGAGAAGCGAACGCGTTATTCACCTCCGCAAACTCTCGCATCATAGAATCATTCATCTCACCGAGATCTTGGCCTATATCAAGACTTAGTTCGTGGAGCGCATCAATTGAGGATTGCAGAACAACTCTGTCTTTGAGTGCGGACTCCTGATTGTCTGCGATTTCACGAAGACGACTGTCTGTAATTCTTCCTTGGAAGTAGCGCACCGACGCGCGGCTACTTTCGGAGAGTTCAGCATAGAGGCGTTCATCACCAAGTATCGACGCTGCGTTATCTAGCCCAGTCCGGTCGATGAATCCATTACCATCGACCAACTGACCATTCATCATGTCATTCAGGCGATAGATCATTAGTTCTTCCGCCCTCTCTTCCGCCTCTCGCAAGAACGCACCCGAAGCGTGATCGATTCCTTCCAGCGCGACCGCAGTCCCAATGCTGGTTAGTGGATTGACTTTAAGCGGAACATCAAATGCATCGACTGCCCCTTTGGCGGCTGCGCCACCATATTTCAAGGCATAACCGGCATAGCGAAGAAGTTTTTGCGAGTCTTGTATTTCTTCATAGTCGTTGATTAGGTCATCAACAACCAAATTGCGATTTAACACTTCTCGTTCCGTCTGTGCGCTTCCGCAGACGAATTTACAAGGCTTCCCGTCACTCACCTGGTCTTGCGCTAGAACTACTCCTGTCGTAGCTAGCGTTATCAGGACGACAAGCGTCCTCATTCCTCATTACCCGATTCGTATTGTTCTAGTCGACGCAGCATGGATTGAACTTTTTCCTCCACACGAGCCACGTCTACTAGAGGTAGTAAAACTAAAAATCCATCGCCACCGTTGCCTCCACGCAATTCGTTTGCTGTAAGCCTATAAGGCATTCCAGATCCGCCGCCGCCAGCACACAGCGATTCCGCATGATGGCCATCTTGTGTCGCGGCACCTCCGTTTCCACCGGGTCCATATCCTGCTCCTCCCCCGCCGCCGCTATGCGCCGGCGTACCTGTAGTCGTACCAGCCGAACCAAACGTGCCATCACCTGCAGGGTTGTAGTTCGGAGCCGGCTGTCCGCCACGCGCAAAGCGCAACATGTCGGGCAAAGGCAAACCCTCAGTCTGTGCGATTACGGATACACTCGCTTGAACACTTCCCTGAACTTTATGCCTTCCGCCAGGCGCACCAAAAAACGTTAAAGATAGCAAGTTTACGTTTTCGACCTCCTCAATATTTTCGGATCTAAATGTTGTATTGCCACCGGCAATTCCCGGGAATGACATTTGAACATTGCCCGGTCCGCTTGAATCCACACCCCGCCTAAACAGTGCGCCTTGACCGCCAGCACCAACCCGAACATGATAGCTGTGATCAGTCAAAGGGCCCACAAGATGCGTCGCAACGAGCGAGCCAGAACCGCCCTCTCCGCCTGCGAATCCTCCAGGCGTGTACGCACTACCAGTAGCGCCGCCGCCACCACCGCCGCAACCGGTTAGCAAGACCCATTCGACGTTTTTCGGACGATACCATGTGAAATCTTGGTGTAATTTAACAACGCCAGGTTCGTCGTCATCAGCAACTCTTGTTACAGAAAACCGCTTAACAGCGAGGTGTCCTATTGGACCGTCAACTGGTTCGGGATCTTGAGCAAATACCGACAGCGAAGCGCACATATAAACAATTAAAGTTAGAATTCTCATTATTGGTCCTTTCGGGGTATCCTGCATAGTCGCCGATGAGAGTCTATTCTGCGCTTCTATCAGAGTTAGTCAACGCAGGTCCGCGCTAAAATGGGCTAGCAGGGTGATGATTCGCACGAGTCCTTTCAATAGTTTGACCACGAGCAAACGGTCCAGCCGTTAGGCTGCACCCACATAGATAGTGCCTACAGCTAATCTAACTCCAACTTAGGAAGTGATCGCACTATTCTCATCGTTTCTAGGCTCACCGTGATAACGCGCATCAACAATTCCAATGGGTAAGCCGCATTGTTCATGGTTTCGGTAGCCCATAAGTTCGCATCATTTACGATGCCGCTCTTATTATCGGTGGTGAGCGCTTGCCGTTCCATGACCCACTCAATGGCCGACTTGCCGTTGACGACGTAGTCGTACGCTTCCAGCGGGATGTCTCGGACTGTGATGTAGTCGTTGTAGATGACCGTGGTTTTGTCATTGCCTCGCTTACCGGTTTCCGGGTCTTTGACTTTGGGAAACTTCATTTTGCGGACGTAGAAGTGTTCGTCTTTACAGGCTTGCAGTGACTGCGGGGCTTTATCACCTGCTGTGAAGTCCAGCGCGACGGGATGGCAATCGACGGTTTCGTAGTCTAGGTGCCAATGCGCCAAGTCCCGACCGGCCTGAGAGAACGCCTGAAAATCTTCAAACCTCTTCACCGCCGGAATGCGGGGCAGTTCTTTGCTGAGATTATCCTTGTACCGCTCACGATATTCCGGCGAATGCAGCAAGCCGTAGATGTAGTAGAAAAGGTCTTCATTACTTAGGTCGACATTGTATGTTGCGCTGAATTTTTTAAGCGCGAGGGCTTGAATACCAGCCTCGTGACTGTTGGAATTCTTTTCGTCAAAAAGTGACCCACGTTCTTCAGTGCCCGGCGGTTCGTAAACGTATAGCGGAAAGCACTGCCCTGTTTGAAGCGAGTGAAAATCAGGAAGTGTATGCGTAATAAGGCTTGAGAATCCACGTTGTGACCCTGCCCCATTTACACAGATCAAGAGGTTCTTCGAATCTGAGTAGGGAAACAAAGTCGGCATCTTATAAACGCAATTGTTGAAATCTCGACTGAAATACATCCAAGATTTTTGGAATGGCCTGTACAGCGCTCGGCAAATGCATTTCTCATTCATTGAATGTGTCTTGCCATGAGACAAATCAGCTTTAATCTCGCGAGTCCAACTAATTTGTTTTGGATCAGAATTCAGGAAGCTGGAAACGTCCAGCTTTTCGTTGCCAGGAGCGTCGTTGGTCGCCTTTTCATAGCGTTGGACCTCCTTGTTGTAGAAGGTGATCATACGCGACATGTTCTTAATCAAGGATTTTCGCGAGAAATTGTAACACCACGCGTCTCGATTAGTTTTTACGCCACTTGAATGAAGGCGAAAAATCGTCTCGTCAGATTTGGTTTTTGATGCAGATTTCTGAAACTCGAAAAACGTATCGTCCCGCTGATTTATCCAGTCATGATGTTGGTTCGGGGAAATCTTCTCCCAGTCCTCGCCAGGTCTCATGCGCGCGATACTTTGAAACCCTTGCAACTTAGCGAGTTTCTCCGCGCGGGTAAGATAGTCACCTACATCGTGCCAACGAATGTCCGCACCCTTATTCTTGTCTTTGGATCCATCCTTTTTGACCAAAAAAGTAATGGCTACAGGAGTTTTCGTTCCTTGACCAAAAACGTTGTCTTTTTCTTTCCGGCGTTCTTCACCAGCTGTCCGGGCATTACCGCGCAAATGGAAAATCCGAATACTGCTGAACTCACCGGACAAGTGCGCTCGCAATCCATCTGCATATCGGCCTTCTATGAACGATGCATTCGTCACGAAGCCAATGACACCGTCGCCCGCTATTCGATCAGACGCCCAGCGAATTGCGCGCACGTATGAGTCATACAAAGCATTCTTCAGCACAGCCGACGACTTATCTGCGTACGTTTTCCTAATTCGATCGTCTAGAAGAGAATAACGAACGTTCCTATTGTTATCGTTTTCATTTTCTTGAAGCGCCGAATACGGCGGATTCCCAACAATCACCCGAATGTCCAGCTTCTTCTGCCGCTTTCGGCGTTCGCTGTTATCCGGGAAGAATTGCTCGATGAGGTCGTCGCTTTCGTACATTTGGAACGTGTCGGTTAGACAGATACCATCGAAAGGCTCATAGACCGGGGCTTCGCCACCGACAGCTTTTGCCTCGTCACTCATGATCGAGTGGTAGACCGCTTCGATGTTGATCGCCGCGATGTAGTAGGCCAGTAATACGATTTCGTTACAGTGGATTTCGTGTTTATACTTGTGTGGCAGTTGCTCGGGCGAAATCAGACCGCTCTGCATCAACCGCGTGATAAACGTGCCTGTGCCGACGAATGGGTCGAGGATGTGAACGTCTTCGCTGCCTAGCGTTTGGCCAAACTCCTTCCGCAAGATATCGTTGACACTGTGGATGATGAAGTCCACTACTTCCACCGGCGTGTAGACGATCCCCAGCCGTTCTGTCATCTTCGGGAAGGCCTTGCGGAAAAACTTGTCGTACAGTTCCACCACGATCTTCTGCTTGCCCTCGGCTTTGTCGATGCCGTCAGCTCGGCGACGGACTGATGCGTAAAACTGCTCAAGGGTATCGGCTTCCTTGTCCAGCCGGTGTTCCTGCAGCAGATCCAGAACGTTCTGCATACCCTGCGATACTGGGTTGTGGCTGGCGAAGCTATAGTCAGCGAACAGCGCGTCAAATACGGGCTTGGTAATGAGGTGCTGAGCTAGCATCTCAATGACTTCTTCATCAGTGATGCTGTCGTTTAGGTCGTCACGAAGTTCGTCGGCGAATTCCGCGAAGGCTTTTCTCTCTTCGGTGTTGTTTTCGTTCTGAACGATCTTCGATATTCGGCTAATGTGCGTCTGTGCGATCTTGGCGATATCGCTCGCCCAGTCTTCCCAATACAGGCGATTCCCACATTTCTTGACCAACTTGGCATAGAGCGCTTTCTCGAGCTCTCCGACCTCAAAGTGCATTTTGTATTGCTGCGGCTTAGGTTCGGACACCTCCGCCGCCAGAGCATGAGTACCCTTGCCTTTTCTCGATTCTGACTGTCGACTCGTTTTGGGCTGTATTGAGTCTGTGATCGCAACAACTTCCATCCGACCCGCGGTACTCTCCATCAGATCTACTTTGTTGATGAATGAATCGAAACGATCGTCGTGTGATCGTAAGGCTTGAAGAACCTCCCAAACCACCTTGTAGACCTTGTTATCAGCAAGGGCTTCATGCGGTTTCATGCCGTGTGGAATAACAACTGGCAGCACAACATATCCGAGGTCTTTGCCTTTGGCTTTCCTCATTACACGGCCGACTGACTGGACGACTTCTACTTGAGAGCTTCGAGGAGAAAGGAAAAGAACAGCGTCAAGAGCTGGGACATCAACGCCCTCAGAAAGACACCGGACGTTGCTTAAGACTCGGCAAACATCGCCTTCGATAGGCGCTTTTAGCCAGTCAATTTTTTCTCCCTTCTGACTTGCATTCATGCTTCCGTCAACATGCTCGGATTCACAACGTAACTTGGCTTCCTCGTCATCGGCAGATTCAATGTAAGCCTCAACAACCTCCTGGAACATGCTGCTTATTTGTTTCGATGAGATCTTGTGCCTTTTCCCCTTGCTGGCTTCGATTACCTGACAAAATGCAACCGCCCTTTTCATCGGGCTCGGATCATCTGACAGTTCGCCGCGAAGGCCCTGTTTGCTGAGAGCCTTCCAGCAACCGATAATTCTCGCTGCGTCGTCGACTTTCAGTTGATTGTTGTCGTCTTTCAGTAGATTTTGTAGTCGCGAAGAAACGTGCTCTTCGTCGATTGTCAAAACGATGACTTTGTAGTCCGTCAACAAATCGAGCTCGACCGCCTCGGAGAACGATATTACGTGCAACTCCTTGCCATATAGGGACTCATCATCCATTGAGCAGATCGCAACGTTTTGTTGATCAGCTGTCGCCTTCGCACTATCCCCATAGATGCGCGGTGTCGCAGTCATATAAAGGCGTTTTTTTGCTCGGATGAATTCCTGATCGTGCACTCGCACGAAAGCCGATTCGGTGTCAGATTCGAAGGTCGCGCCGGTGGTTCGATGAGCCTCGTCGCAGATAATCAGGTCGAACTCGCTAACCGCGAACTCATGTTGAGATTTTTGGACCACCTCGATTGATTGGTACGTGGAGAAAACAACACTCATGTGCCTACTGTCGTGCCTTTTCGAAAGTGCGTCAGCAAGCCGTTCAGCATTTGTTGTCGCTGGATATCGCAATTCATGCACGAATGTCTCAACGATATCCTTGTGAACTTCCCGTTTTTTGCCAACCTCAGAATCGGAGCAAACCGCAAAGCAATGCAGAGGGATTTCGCTTTGTTGAGTCCACTCTGTCAATGTTTGGGACAGTAGTGCCAAGCTGGGAACGAGAAACAAGACCCTGCTATCTTTGCCAGCAAGTCTTTCAGCAATCTTCAATGAGGTGAATGTTTTTCCCGTTCCGCAAGCCATAATTAGCTTGCCGCGGTCTGCCTTTCCCAGGCCAGCGATTACTCGACTTATTGCCTTTGCTTGGTGCGGTCTTGGCGTGAATTTCTCTTTGAAATTTGGTGTTTTTCTCGGCTTGTAGTCGGACCAGTCGATCCGACTGTTTTCGAGGTCGCTAAGCTCGATTCGAGAAACAGGTGGTTGCTGATTGAACAACGACGCTTCGGCGTTGTCTGTCCAATTGTTGGTTGTGACAACAATCAGACGGTGCGAGAAAGGTTTCTGTCCAGACGCCGTGAAGAAACTATCAATGTCACGTTTGGTAACAGAGTGGCCGTCGTCGTAGAACTTGCACTGAATCGCGTGTAATTCCCCATTCCCATAAGTGCGGGCAACCAGGTCGATTCCTGTGTCTTTCTTACTGATTCCGAGCTCTTTTGGAACCTCGTTGAGCAGCCAGACGTCAGCGTACAAATCGGCATAGACCGGCTCATGACGAAGGTACGTTCTGATCAACTCCTCAAAGTACATACCCATTTCACGTTTAGTCTTAGATTCATGCCGATAGGCGGCGAGTATTTGCTGCAAAGGTGTTGGTGTCATTTCTGTCAGTTCCGTTATCCCAGGCCCGGCCTTTGGATCTCCTGCTATTTCAACGCTTGCAAGTAGTTCTTGTAGGAATAGAGTCTATCTCGCTTGCGCATGCTAATTTCATTGAGAATGCCCGCATTCTGAAGTAGCTCAATAGCCTTTCCTGCTGTTGGTTTCGTTGTATCGAGAAGCTTGGTCACGACCGGCATGGAAACGACCGGCGTCTTCGGTAGTAGTTCAAACAGTTGGATTGCTGAAACTGTCACTGATTCTGCGGCGAGCAAAATTTTTCTATCTCGGCTTACCTGGATATGCAGGCTGCTTGCGGTTTTTGATGCATCAACTGCAATTTGCTCCACGCCTTCCAAGAAAAAGGAGAACCATCCGAGCCAGTCGTTTTCCGCTCTAACGCCATCAAGCTTCTCGTAATAAACGTTTTGGTGCGCTTTTAGAAATACGCTCATATAAAGCAGCGGGCTTGACAGCAAGTCCCAGTGAGCGAGGAGCAATGCAATTAGCATGCGTCCGAGCCGACCGTTGCCGTCTAAATAGGGGTGAATTGTCTCGAACTGCACGTGCGCTGCGGCCACGCGCAATATTGGCGGCAGATCGTCGTTACTGTGGATGTAGGACTCAAGATCGCCCATCAGACCTCGAACTGCGTCTGCAGGTGGCGGCACAAATACAGCGTTGCCTGGTCGGGTTCCGCCAATCCAAACTTGTGATCGACGAATTTCTCCCGGTTGCTTATTTTCCCCGCGTACACCCTGCATCAGCCTTAGATGGCATTGATCCAGCAGACGGGCTGATATGGGCAGACCGTTCTTCGAATTCAGTTCGTCGAAAGCGTAGTTGGTCGCCCTGACGTAGTTAGTTACCTCTTCTAGGTCTTCGAACCCGGAGGAACCTGTTTGACCCGTCTGCTCGTACGACAATACGTCTGTGAGCGTCGCCTGTGTCCCTTCAATTTCTGAGCTGAGCAGCGCCTCTTTTCGTACAAAGGAATATACAAACCAGCCCAACGAAGGGATCATCTCTCTGGCCAGGCGAAGCTTGCCAATGGCAGCATCGGCGTTGCGTAGAGGTTCTTCTAGGGTGGCGAGTTCTTTCGCTGTAAGTTTAGGAGGCAACGGATTTGGCACGAATGCCTGAACCACTTCTCCGCCGGCGGTCGTCTTTATGTATTTGCCTGATGCTTTCGATCCCATAGTAAAGCATTCTTTACTAAATCGAATTGAAAGTAAAGGATAATTTACTAGCTACAACAAGCAAGCAACCTTTACTTGAACAGGATGTAAGTAAAGAATTGTTTACTACGTGTCCGGCTTGTTGCTTGGCTCGACTCGATTCCCTGATACCTTACGTCTGAATGCAGCCGAAAGAATCAACAACCCGATTGACCAACGCCTCCGACGCCATTGCCTGGAAAAGTTGCCGTAGGCGCGCCTGGTTCGAGCTCCGGGAGCCGGAACAGGCTATCGCCCCGGATCCGTTCGAACAGCTCATCATGCATGCTGGCATGGAGCATGAACGTGCAGTGCTCGAGCGCTTAGGCGACCACAAAACTGCTATGGACGAGGCGCACACAGCTGACCTGATGGCCGCAAGAACTCCGCTGATCTACCAGCCGAAGTTCCAAGACGTCGAACTCAGCGTCGTTGCCCAACCCGATTTTCTGTTCCTGGAAAAAGAAGGCTATCGAGCAGGTGACGCGAAACTGGCTCAATCAATGAAAACCAAGCTAGACCTACGCATCCAGTTGGCGGTGTATCAACGTGTTCTGGGCACAGACTTGCCCACAATGGCGCTGTTGGCGGACGATAAACCTGAGTACATCGGTGAAAAAGATCTCAAGAACGCCGACGAATTCCTTGCCGATATGAAGGAACTGGCAATCGCCAAAAGGCCGAATGCGCACTATGGTGCCAGTCGTTGCAACGTTTGCCCGTATCGTCGGGTCTGCGTTCCCGAGTTTTGTGCAGCTGGCGATCTTGGCCAGAATTACTTTGTCGATGTACGTGCCATACCGCGCCTTAGATCAGCCGGTGTATCGACGCTAAGTGAATTGGCCTCCTCCGATCCCGACACTTTGCCTGACGTTCCATATTTCAAAGGTGAGAAAAAAAGCAACGCAGTGTTGCATGCACAAGCACTCATCAATCAGCAACTAGTAGTCCGTTCCAACCCGACCAGGATAGCCGGCCCCGCCATTCACTTTGATATCGAAACCAACCCTTTGGCCGCCGAGTCAGCAGAAGAGGTCTATCTCTGGGGATTCTTAACGCCGCCCTATGAACCTGAGCACTTTGAGTATATTTGGCACGATGGCGGCGCAGAGAGTGATCGCGAAGCCTGGAAGTTGTTTCTAAACAAGGTGGTTGAGCTACGACAAAGACATTCTGATGCCGTGTTTGTGCACTACGCTCGATTTGAACAGGATGTCATCAGAAGATATGCAAAGGCCTTTGACCAACTCGAGGAGCCGACGGTGGACTGGCTACTCAACCAAGGAGGCCTGGTCGACTTTCGCGACACTGTTGTTGACTCGCTGATCTTGCCGACGATGGGTTACGGCTTGAAGGAAATCTGCAAGCACAAGGACCTTGTCAATTTTCGGTGGGAACTTGATGAATCCGGGAGCCAGTGGTCGGTCGTTCGATATCATGATTTTCTGCGAGAAGACGACCCTCAAAAACAAGAAGCGATAAAGCACGAAATTTTGAGCTACAACCGGGATGACGTTCGTGCCACGCGGGCGCTCGAAGTTTGGCTCAACCAATTCGACTAAGCCAAAATTCGAATACATCGCGCTAGGCGAAGCGTCAATCACTATCCCACAGCGCCGACAGTCGCACATCCAGTAGTTCCAATGCCTCTTCCTCCGAAACATTAGTCGGATGCTTACCAGATCCCTTGCAAGTCGCCCTCTCAAATCCTCGTGAAATTTTGCAGAAGAACTGTCTTTTTTCGAGGCGAATTTGAAAGGGAGCGTAACAATCTGGACACCTGAGCGACTCGACCTCTCCCGCTAAACTCCTGTTGGGTGGAAAAACGAGCTGCGATGCAAGAGCCTTTTCAATTTCCGGCGCCGAAAGCGAAGCCGACGTGAGTTCCAACCATGGGATTTCAAGATCTGAAATGAAACTACGAATCAGTCCGAGTTGGACATTACGACGACCTGTTAGCGTTACACTTCTTATTGCAATTACCGCGAGAACTGTGCCCGTGTATTGGCAGTAGACAAGTGCGTCTATCTCAGCGCCATCCATGACTTCCTCTTGGTATTCCTCGCTCAATTCCTCGTATGTGCAGGCAGGCAAACAGTCGTACGGGCAATCGAGCGCGACGAACGTGCCAACACCTGACCAACGTTGAATTCCCTCAGCAAATTCACTGACGGATTCTTGTTGTCTATCAAATTTATCATGCATATCTTGATCCCAGCCCATTAAGAGACCGCTATTCCGTACAAGCAACATGGCAATCCTCCACCGCAGACGTTGTCGGAACGATTTCCGATTTTTCTAGCCTGCTAGAAATAGGTTACTGAGCAAGTGCATTCTCGACCGAGATTATTTCGAGCGCGCCCAGCTGCACCTTTTATTAAATCGCGAAGGAGAAGGCCGACTTAGCCCGGTTAACTTCCATTCCGTTCCGGGCGCCTGCTTGCTTAAGCCAGTTAACCCACCCAAATCGAATTGATTAACGGGCTTAACTACGGACTTAAGCGGCTTAATGACGCTAGCCGTCGTCGCTTTGCCGAACTCCTGGCAAGCTCCCACCACGGTTTGTACCGATTACATACCGAAATTTTTCGTCGAGAGCTTGATGCGTGGCGGGATTCAATTTCAATCCCGAAATACGTCTCTTTTCGGCGCGTAAACAAAGAAACTTGAAAAGCAGTACTCTTCGATCTAGATTGATGACCATATTGGGGAGTTAGTTGCCACTTCCAAAACAAAAGCAACCGACGCCGACAAGCGGCGCATCTATCCGGCCACAGCGGCCGGCATCAACCCTCTGCTCACAGAGGCATTGCCAATCGGCAACTGGGTATCGACCCTGCGAAGTTTTCGCTCCCGTCTACCCACACAGCTGATTCATTGGTCGCTCACATTCAAGCGACAATACACGACAATCCGCTTAGCAACTGTCTGACGACTCGACCGTAGGAGCCGAAGTTGTTCGCACGCCACCTATGCGCGTCGTGACCTCACCGAACGATCCTTCTTAGCGAGCAAGATTCTGCCAAAGCGGGCGACCCGTTCTAGTGCCATTCCCACAACGGCAGTTGCCATCAGACGCCCGCGCTACCGCGTTCCGGTCTGACAGGTTGTGTCACAGATGGCTGACCAACACATGACCTCCAACGCGGCCGGCGAACCGGCTCCAGAACTAAACAACCCTTGGGCAAAAGGAGGTTCCCCTAATACCTATCGGAGGCAAACGACCATGAGCAAGTGCGGTGGACGAAAGAACTTTGGATATGGGCGGCAGCTCTCATTCGCAGTTAACAATATTATCGACGACAAGTACGGACCCGGACGATTCAGCACTCGAACAACTTACAAATCGAGGATGAACCGCTTTATTAAATTCCTGCGTCGTCATGGAATCAATGACCTCACAACGATCAACGAATTGACCATCCGTCGATTCGTGGATGAGACGCACGATTGCATCGCCGAAGAGCTGCTCTCGGCAACGACTGCTACACACTGCATTTCGGCAGTTAATGTTGCCTTGGAGCACGCTCGAAAGGATGACCACTTATTCGTATCTCCATCCAAGACTTTCGGGCGTCGATGTCACGTTAGAACGACGGCGCCGCTATCACTGCATGTGCTGAGCCTATCGCAACTCACTTCCGGGGCTCATATGCGACGCCAACACGGATTGGCACTATCAATCACGATGGGGCTGTGTCGATTCGCGGGCATGCGGTTTGAGGAAGCGTCTAAGGCACCACTGAAAGAGGCTCTATCGGAACTTTGCCGAGACGGGACGTACAACGTTGTGCACGGCACAAAGGGCGGAAGACGCGTAGAGAGGCGTGTGCCGTGCTCATCCGCACTACTAACGACGATGGACCACGCGACGAGATCCTTGGACAGTCAGTACGTGATACCTATGCATTCGAATTACGCAGAATGGAGGCGATTTGCCTATCGAGAGATGCCGAAGATCGCTGCGGATCTGTCCCTCGCGACGGGCTTTCATGACTTTCGAGCAAGTTACGCTTGCGATCGCTATCGAGAAATAACTGGCTTCGACGCGCCTGTCGTTGCTGGAAAGCGATTGGCTCCTAAGGAGCTCGATGGCGCTGCCCGCGATCAACTCTCGCTGGAGCTTGGTCATTCCCGGCGACAAATTACTGCGAGCTATGTTGGGTCCGCCCGGTGAATCCGGCAACGCAGGGACAAGCAGTATTTCAAGCGTTACAGATTTCGCGCGAACACACCCGAAATGTGTCGCCTGCGACACGAAAGCGGTATCTACAAAGAGTGGCGATGTTCTCAGACATCGTCTGGCTCCGCTGGCAAGTCGGTCCGTTTCGACTCAAGTGCAAACATGTTCGTTGGTACTTCACGGTCCAACTTGCGCACGCTGCTGCCAATACTCGATACGCGCACTGGCTTGCGGTCAAGAGACTGCTACTAGCGCTTGATCGAGACCATTGGATTTCTCACTGTTCACAAGCCGTTCAGATAGTCAACACAGTCAATGGTGTATCTAAACAATACATTACATTTGCTGCACCTTTTCCACACTTTTTGTGACGCACACGTACTGTGTGTATGGCATAT
>JBCCEH010000014.1:0-51553 GCA_039030375.1 Pseudomonadota bacterium
GTGTCCTCGCTCGGCAAGGGGATTACCTCGGCCTGTTTGGGCGCGATCCTCGAGGCGCGTGGCCTTACGATCAGCATGATCAAACTCGATCCGTATCTAAACGTCGATCCCGGTACGATGAGCCCGTTCCAACATGGTGAGGTGTTTGTCACCGAGGACGGTACCGAGACGGACCTGGATCTCGGCCACTATGAGCGCTTCGTTCGCACGGCTAAGGGTGGACGCAACAGCAACTTCACCACCGGTCGGATTTATGAAAGTGTGATTCGCAAAGAACGCCGCGGCGACTACCTCGGCGCGACCGTGCAGGTGATCCCGCACATAACCGATGAGATTAAGCAGAGCGTGCAAAAGGGCGCTGGCGATGCCGATATTTGCTTGGTTGAGATTGGCGGTACCGTCGGTGACATCGAGTCATTGCCATTTCTCGAAGCGATACGTCAGATGGGCGTGGAACTTGGTAAAGACCGGGTCGTGTACGTGCATCTGACCTTGGTACCTTACATTCCGACCTCGTCGGAGATTAAGACCAAGCCGACACAGCATTCGGTAAAAGAACTGCGTTCGATCGGTATTCAGCCGGACGTGCTGGTCTGCCGGTCGGAAGAGCCATTGCCGGCCGAGCAACGCAAGAAAATCGCATTGTTTACCAACGTCCAGGAACGCGCCGTCATTTCTGCTTACGACGCCGATGACTTGTACAAAATTCCGGCGATGATGCACGAGCAGCAGCTTGATCAGATCGTCACCGACCAGCTGCGGCTGGACCTGCCAACCGCGGATCTCAGTGAGTGGCAAGCCATTGTCGATGCGAAGCAAAATCCGTCAGCCGAAGTGAACGTGGCGATGGTCGGAAAATACATGGACCTAAAAGACTCGTACATTTCGCTGGTGGAGGCGCTGTTGCACGGCGGTATTCATACGCGGACGCGCGTCAATATCCATTTCATCGAGTCACGTGATATCGAAGAGCAGGGCACGGCGATGTTGGCGGAGATGGATGGCATTGTTGTGCCCGGCGGATTCGGAGACCGTGGCATTGAAGGCAAGATCGAAACGGTGCGATTTGCGCGCGAGAACGGCATCCCGTACCTCGGTATTTGTTTAGGTATGCAGGTGGCGGTGATCGAGGCGGCGCGCAATCTTGCCGGCCTGGATGGCGCGATGAGCACCGAATTCAATAAGCAGACGCCGCACCCCGTAGTCGGGTTAATCACGGAGTGGCAAACCGAGGCCGGCGCAGTGGAACAACGCGATGAGGAATCCGATCTCGGCGGCACGATGCGCCTTGGCGCACAGCCGATTGCGCTTGCAGAAGGCTCGTTGGCGGCGACGAGCTACGGTGCAACCGACATCGAAGAGCGCCACCGGCATCGATTTGAAGTGAATAACAATTATCGTGCCACGCTGGAAGAGGCGGGGCTGAGATTTTCGGGCACGTCGGTCGACGACCTGGTAGAAATGGTCGAGATCCCGAGCCATCCGTGGTTTCTTGCCAGCCAGTTCCACCCTGAATTTACGTCGAATCCTCGTGATGGCCACCCGTTGTTTACCGGCTATATCGCTGCGGTTCGTGAGTATCGTCAAAATCAATTACCAGAGGCTGCAGGCGCATGAATCTGTGCGGATTTGAGGTCGATAACGATAAGCCGATCTTTCTGATCGCGGGGACCTGCGTAGTCGAGAGCGAAGCGATGGCGTTGGATACGGCTGGCACGCTGAAAGAGATTTGCGGTGAGCTCGGTGTACCGCTGATCTACAAGTCGTCCTTTGACAAAGCCAACCGTTCATCGCGCGATGGGTTCCGCGGCCCCGGCATGGAAGAAGGTTTGCGAGTCTTGGCGGAGGTTAAGCGACAGATCGGCGTGCCGATCATTACCGATGTGCACGAAGATACGCCGATGGACGAGGTCGCGGAGGTTGTCGACGTATTACAAACGCCAGCCTTTTTGTGCCGTCAAACCAATTTTATTCTTCGCACGGTCAGTGCCGGAATTCCGGTGAACATCAAGAAAGGCCAATTCTTGTCGCCGTGGGAAATGCAAAACGTGGTTACCAAGGCGAAGTCGACCGGCAATGACGACATCATGGTTTGCGAACGCGGCTTTTCGTTCGGCTACAATAACTTGGTGTCCGACATGCGTAGCCTGGCGGTGATGCGCGGCACTGGATGTCCGGTGGTCTTTGATTGCACCCACTCAGTGCAACTCCCGGGCGGCAAAGGCACCGCCTCGGGTGGGCAGCGCGAGTTCATA
The DNA here is from genome assembly GCA_039030375.1 of Pseudomonadota bacterium. GTDB lineage: Bacteria > Pseudomonadota > Gammaproteobacteria > Steroidobacterales > Woeseiaceae > UBA1847. The sequence goes on from JBCCEH010000014.1 coordinate 2,256, forward strand.
CCGGTGTTGTCTCGTGCAGCAACAGCAGTCGGTGTTGCAGGACTATTTATGGAGACGCACCCGGATCCGGATACCGCGCTCAGTGACGGTCCAAACGCGTGGCCCTTACAAAAAATGAAAGCCTTGCTTGAGACTTTGATCAGCATCGATCAGACGGTGAAGCAAAGCGACTATCAAGAAGCAGACTTCGGCCTTGGAGTGCCGAACTCGGAGTAATCAGTGATTAAGATAGCGAACTTACGCGGTCGAGAAATTCTCGATTCCCGCGGCAATCCAACGGTGGAAACCGATGTTTGGTTGGCGGATGGCACGACGGCGCGCGCAGCAGTGCCGTCCGGTGCCTCAACCGGTACCCGCGAAGCCGTGGAGTTACGCGACGGCGATTCGTCGCGCTACCTCGGCAAAGGTGTTCAACAGGCGGTTGCCAATGTGAATGGTGAGATTCGAGACATGCTGCTGGCCAACGAATATGGCGATCAGCGGGCTTTGGATCAGGCGATGATCGATCTCGATGGCAGTGACAATAAGCAGCGCCTCGGCGCAAACGCGCTGTTAGCGGTGTCGTTGGCTGCAGCAAAGGCGAGTGCCGCTTCAGCGAATGCGCCCCTGTACCGTTATCTCGGCAACGGCACCACGATGCCGGTGCCAATGATGAATATCATTAACGGCGGCGCACACGCGGATAATAGCGTCGATATTCAGGAATTTATGGTCTTGCCGGTCGGTGCGAGCAATTTTGCCGAGGCGTTACGATGCGGTACCGAGATCTTTCATGCGTTGAAATCGGTATTGCGCGGGCAGGGTCTGAATACCGCGGTCGGTGACGAGGGTGGATTTGCGCCGGACTTGCCGTCCAACCAAGCGGCGCTCGATACCATTATGACGGCCATTGATCAGGCCGGATTCGCGGCCGGCCGGGATGTCTACCTGGGCCTCGATGTCGCCAGCTCAGAGTTTTACGAAGATGGCGTGTACCGCCTGGAGTCGGAAGGACGCGAGTTTGATGCGGCCGGCTTTGCCGATTATCTCGCGGGTCTGGTCGATAACTACCCGATTATCACCATTGAAGATGGGATGGATGAGGGCGATTGGGATGGCTGGCGAGTCCTGACCGATGCGATCGGGGACACTGTGCAGCTTGTCGGCGACGATCTATTTGTTACGAACACCGATATTCTGGCTCGTGGGATCGACCAAAAAATCGCCAACTCGATATTGATAAAACCTAACCAAATCGGTACCTTATCCGAAACTCTTGATGCAATTACTATGGCAGAGGAGGCGGCCTACTCGGCGGTGATCTCACATCGGTCCGGAGAAACCTCGGACAGCACGATTGCGGATATCGCGGTAGGTACCACGGCGACTCAGATCAAGACCGGTTCATTGTCTCGATCGGATCGCATCGCCAAGTACAACCAGCTGCTGCGCATTGAAGAGGATTTGGGCGGGGACGCAGACTACGCCGGTCGCGCGGCATTCTCAGTTCCCGTAACACAATAAGGCGTTACACGGGGAAACCGGGGAAGGTATGGGGTCTGCACGAGCTCTGTTGGCTGGCTTGATCTTGCTTGCTGCTGTCTTGCAGGCGGAACTGTGGCTGTCGGATTCCGGTTTCTCCAAAACCCGTGACCTCCGAGACGCGGTGGCGTTGCAGCGCAGTCAAAACGAGGCGCTGAAACAGCGCAACCTCGATTTGGAAGCCGAAGTCATCAATCTGAAGCAAAGCACCGAAGCGGCGGAAGAACGTGCTCGAACCGATCTTGGCATGATCGGTCGTGATGAGACCTTCTATCAGGTCGTTCCAACTACCGCGCAACTCAACTAACTTGTCGACTTTACCTGTGTGGACCCGGGCGCACGGCGAGCCGGTTTGCGACGGCCTGTTACGTCATACGCCAGCCGATTTCTGCGTGACCGAAGAAATGGGGTTTACGCCCGACGGGCAGGGTGAGCACGAATGGCTTTGGGTAGAAAAAATCGGTGCCAACACGCCTTGGGTCGCGCGACAGTTAGCCAAACATGCCGATGTAAAAAGTCGCGATGTCGGTTTTTCGGGTATGAAAGATCGTCATGCGGTAACTCGACAGTGGTTTAGCGTACCGACGTCGACCACCGACTGGTCATCGTTGCAGGTGGACGGCGTCAACATACTCGACCAGCAGCGGCATACGCGGAAGCTCAAACGCGGTGCGCACAAAACCAATCGATTCGTTTTAGTGCTGCGTGGTCCGGAAATTGATGCTGAACGAGAGGCGCTGACGGCGCGGTTACAGACGATTGCAAGTGATGGGGTGCCCAACTACTTTGGCGAACAGCGGTTTGGCCACAATGGGTCCAACGTCGAGCAAGCTCGTTCGATGTTTGCCGGCAAGCGTCTGCCACGTGACCGTCGCAGCATTTTGCTCTCGGCGACGCGCGCCTGGATTTTCAATGCAATATTGAGTGAGCGCGTGCGCGCCGGCAGTTGGAATCAGATTTTGCCGGGCGAATGCGCCAATCTCGCTGGCACCGGCAGCGTTTTCACAGTCGAGAACGTCGATTCAGAGATCCAGCAACGCTGTGACGAAAAAGACATCCATCCTACCGTGACGTTGTGGGGTACCGGTGCGCCGATAACCCGCGGCGAACTCGCCGCAATGGAAACCACGATCGCGGCAAATTGGCAGGACCTGACGCAAGGGCTGGAATCGATGCGAGTTTCAGCGGCGAGTCGCCCGAGTCGTTTAGTGGTCGCAGATCTGAGCTTTGAGTTTGCGGACGAGCAGTTGACGCTGTCATTTGCGCTTGGTCGGGGTGGTTACGCGACCACGGTGGTGCGCGAGCTGATCAATTCGCTTTGAGTAACACGTACACAGCGCCGGTGCCGCCATCCGCTTGTCGCGCGGTGGCGAATGCTAGCACCGGATCCCAACGTCGCAACCAGCGATTGACACTGTTTTTCAATACCGGACCGCGATCCCCAGAGCCCAGGCCTTTGCCGTGAACCACGCGAATGCAGAGTTTGCCGTTTTGCGCGCAACGTTCGATGAACCGCGCCAGATGGGGTTTCGCCTCAGCGACGGTCATGCCATGCAGGTCGATCTCAGCTTGAATCGCGTAGCTACCGCGGGCCAGCATGCGCATCGTCGTGCGGCCTACCGACGGGCGCTTGAAGCGCACGCTGTCACCGCTGGAAGCGATCTGTTCGTCGATGTCCGGTTCGAGGCTGTCCGCCAGCGCCTCGCGCTCATCGGCTTTGGTAAAACGCGCCTTTGGCGGCGGTTTCTTGCGCACCTTTGCGACGCGGTCTTCAACGTCCAGCGGTTTGGCATCGCTCATCGCACGGCGAAACAAATCGTCGTCTTCTTCACTCACGCAGCATTCTCAGGCTATGGCAGGGGAGGCACTTTGAGTATAGTGAGCGCGTCCCAAGCCGCCAATCGTTGAGACCCCATTCTGTGACATGAAAATACTCGTAAGTAATGACGATGGGATCGGCGCGGCGGGAATCAACGTGCTCGCTGATGCGCTGGCGGAGATTGCCGATGTGGTGGTTGTCGCGCCGGATCGAAATCGCTCGGCGGCGAGCAATTCGCTGACGCTCAACGACCCGCTGCGTGTCACCAAAGTAGCGGAAAATCGTTTTGCGGTGAACGGTACGCCGTCGGACGCGGTACACCTGGCGCTGACCGGTTTGCTTGACGACGAACCGGACCTGGTGGTGGCGGGGATTAACCACGGTGCCAATTTGGGTGACGACGTGATTTATTCCGGAACGGTGGCTGCCGCGATGGAAGGGCGATTCTTGGGCTATCCGTCGATCGCTATGTCGATGACCGAGTATCAACCGGATAATTTTCCGGCCGCCGCGCAGGTTGCCTGTGAGCTGGTCGCAAAGCTAGGCGATAGCCCGTTGCCGTCGGACGTCATTCTAAACGTTAACGTACCTGACCGACCTTACGATGCCCTTGACGGCATCGTCGAAACGCGCCTCGGATTCCGTCACAAGGCAGAGCCGGTCGTGCCGGCACGTGACCCGTACGGCCGCCGAATCTATTGGGTAGGTCCGGTTGGCCCAAGCCAGGATGCCGGAGCGGGTACCGACTTTGATGCGGTGTATTCGGGCAAGGTCTCGGTGACCCCGCTAACTGTCGATTTGACACGTCACGAATGCCTGCCACAGCTGCGAGGGTGGTTAAACCGTGACTAACGCGCGGCACGACATTCAGGGTATCGGCATGACCTCAGCCCGCACTCGGGATCGGCTAGTACAGCGGCTCGTGGATCAGGGCATTCGCTCGGCAGATGTGCTGCAGCAGATTCGAAATGTGCCGCGTCACTTGTTCGTTGATGAAGCGCTTGCCAGTCGTGCCTACGAAGATACCGCGTTGCCGATCGGACTGGGTCAAACGATCAGCCAGCCATTCGTTGTGGCACGCATGACGGAGGCGCTGTTAACCGAGTTTACCGGCGAGAAGGTGTTGGAAATTGGCACCGGTTGCGGCTATCAAACGGCGATTATGGCGCCATTGGTTAAGCAAATTTATTCGGTTGAGCGATTGCCAGAACTACTGCGAAAAACTCGGCAACGACTGCGCGACTTAAATATCTATAACGTGCAGCTGCGGCCCGGTGATGGTTGGCAAGGTTGGGCGAAGTACGCGCCCTATGACGGCATCATCGTGACCGCGGCAGCGTCTGAGCTGCCGAAGAAATTACTGGAGCAATTGGCGCCGGGTGGCCGCATGATTATTCCGGTGGGGCCCTCGGGTTGCCAGGAACTGACCATGGTGGTGCGCCGTGAGGATCATTTTGATCAGATGTCACTGGGCTCGGTCAGTTTCGTGCCGTTGGTTGCCGGATGAAAATCTTTGCGCCGATGTACGAGTGGGTGCTGGGCTGGTCGCGTCACCGCCACGCGGAACGCTACTTGGCCGCACTAAGTTTTTCGGAATCATCTTTCTTCCCGATACCGGTGGATGTGATGTTGGCGCCGATGTGCTTGGCGGATCGCGCCAAGGCGTGGCGATTTGCGACGATTGCGACGGTGTTCTCGGTGTTGGGCGGTGTGGCCGGTTATCTGATCGGTGTCTGGTTGTTCGATGCCATTGAGCCCTGGTTACAAACTTCGCGCTATTGGGATGCCTATCAGCTGAGCCGCAATTGGTTTGATGAATATGGTCTTGTGGTGATCTTTGTCGCCGGTTTTAGTCCTATACCGTACAAAGTGTTTACGGTTGCGGCAGGCGTCGCCATGATCAATTTTCCTGGGTTTGTTGTTGCTTCGATCGTCGGCCGGGGCGCACGCTTCTTTCTAGTCGCAGGACTCATCAAGTGGGGCGGTGATCGGCTTGAGCACACCTTGCAAAAGCATATCGAGCGAATCGGTTGGGCGGTGGTGGTGTTGGTCGCGATCGTTATCGCGTGGCTGATGGTACGTGGTTGATGCGACACGCGATCGCGATTCTGATCGTCAGCGTACTGGTTGCGGGGTGCGGCGGTAGTTCGACCTACTCCTCGTCCCGGGATGAGCACATCGTACGCAGCGGCGAAACGCTGTTCTCCATCGCTTGGCGCTATGGCAAGGACCCGGCCGCGCTGGCTCGTTGGAACAGACTGGGTGATGGATCACTGATTCATCCAGGCCAGGTGATTCGTTTGTACCCGCCGGCCGGTGGCGTGGCGCCGACCACTCAGCGGCCAACGCCCAAACCGCTGCCGAAAATCCCGACCCAGCCGTCGCCGGATTGGAGCTGGCCGACTGCGGGCCGCGCGAACGTCGCGTTTGGCGCAAAACCCGGCACCGGCACCGGCGTATTGATTGATGGTAAAACCGGGCAAACCATTCGTGCCGCGGCCTCCGGGCAGGTCGTCTATGCCGGCAGTGGACTGATCGGATACGGCCAGCTTATTATTATCAAACATAACGACACCTACCTAAGTGCCTACGGGTACAACGCGTCGCTACTGGTTAAAGAAGGCGAAAAAATAAACCAAGGCCAGCGCATAGCGACCATGGGAGAGGGGCCGGAACGCAAGGCGCGGCTGCATTTCGAAATTCGCAAGAACGGCAAGCCGGTAAATCCGCAACAGTTCTTACCGGCAAGATAAGACGTTCACAATTGAGAGAGTCACGGCTGCTCCTTGTCCATCGGGGAGAACGGCTGTGGGTGAAAGCGTCAAATCGGCGCCGAGTCGTGTGTCATCGCACGATCCGACGCGAATCTATCTAAGCGAGATTGGTATCTCGCCACTGTTAACTGCGGACGAAGAAAAGCACTTTGCCAGGCGCGCCTTGAGAGGTGATGAGGCCGCACGTCAGCGAATGATCGAAAGCAATTTGCGGCTGGTCGTAAAAATCGCTCGCCGCTATATCAATCGTGGATTGCCGTTGCTCGATCTAATCGAGGAAGGCAATTTGGGACTGATTCATGCGGTGAAAAAATTCGATCCGGAGCGCGGCTTCCGATTTTCCACCTATGCAACCTGGTGGATCCGGCAGACGATCGAGCGGGCGATTATGAATCAGGCCAGTACCGTGCGCATGCCGATTCACGTGCTCAAGGACATCAATTCGTGCTTACGGGCCGCCCGGCATTTGCGGCAACAGCACGATGCGGAGCCGACGCCAAGCGAAATTGCACACTACATGGAACGCGATGTCGATGATGTTGAACGATTGTTGGCGTTGCACAATCGCGTCACCGTAAGTGGTAGTGGTAAAGATGATGAGCCTGGGCCGGTCGATCTGCTGCGCGCGCGCGGTGATTCAGAGCCATCCAGACGTGCGCAGCGTGCGGTAATGAACCAGATTGTGGATCGATGGGTAGACGAACTGGACGACAGTCAGCGCGCTGTGATTGAGCGTCGATTCGGTTTACGCGGCCACCGTCGTGCGACTCTCGAACAAATCGGCACCGACATCGGTGTGACGCGCGAGCGGGTGCGGCAAATCCAACTGCGTGCGCTGAAGAATTTGCGCAAGATGATGGAAGGCGAGGGCTTGTCCGGCGATTTGATCCTCGACTGAGAGCGTGGCTACACCGGGTACAAGATGGCCGCGACTCGGCGTCCCTCGGCGATTAACACGTTAAACGTACGCGCCGCTGCGGCGGTGTCCATGACTTCCAAGCCGACGCCGCGGCGCGCCATGGCGAACATCAGCGATCGATCCGGCAACTGCTGCTGCTGGCCGGTACCGATGACCACGAGCTCGATATCCGCGGCTAACAGCGATTCGAGGTCGTCAGCACCGATGTCGGCAACGCCGGCACCGGTCCACGCCATTACTTCTCCGGAACTCTGCAGAACGATGGCGGTTGGCCACAGCTGATCAGCAATACGAATTCCCTCGGTGGAAACTGAGCGAACCGATACGTTGCCAGGGCTATCCAGTGTAAATTTCACGACGTATTTCCGTTACCATCCCTTCAGCATGCCGCAGTGTAATTCAAGGTGACACTTCCCTACGACAAATTTGCTGCCGTGGTCGTAATTCCGACCGTGGCGACGGTGCAACGTTCGCGTTTGCGGCGCTGGTTGGCGCGCGGATCCGTTCGGCACATCGAGGGCACGGCGCCGTTGCTCAAGAACGTGCTGGCCGTCCTCAATTTGGCCTACCCAGAATCGGGACTCGCTGCGCTTCGTATGTGGGGGCAGACCGGTGATCGTCCCAACGTCTGGCTCGCGGCGGCTGACCCGATTTACCTGGAACCCCGTCTGGACCATTTACGACTGCATGCTCTGCACGGCGAGAATATGCCCAGTGCGGACCTGCGGTTCGTGTTCGATGCGTTGCAAGCTACCCTGGCTAGCGACAACTCGGATCAGCGCCGCTATGGGTTCGCGCGGATTAAGGGCAGCGGTTATGTGCGCGCCGAGCGGCCGTTGGCGACGGCGCAAGAACCCGCTGCCAGTATCGATGGCGGATTGCCCAACGAATTCATGCCGGCCGGCGACTCAAGCGGCAGCTATCGCAATTTGCGTAGTGAAGTTGAGATGGTTTTGCATGACCACGAGGTCAATCGCCGTCGCGCAGAAAATGGACTGCCGCCGGTGAATTCGCTGTGGCTGTGGGGCGGTGGATACGCGCCCGAGCAGAACACCGAGCCGCGGCCGCCGTTGTTTGCGAGTGAACCGTTATTGCGCGGCTACTGGTATAGCAAAACCGGCGTGGTGGCAGATTGGCCGGGTTCTATCGCGCAATGCCTGGACGCGTCGGTTGCCGGCTTCGTCGCGGTGGCCGACATGGCAGAGGACGACGAGAACGCAATCGCTGTAGAAACGGTGCTGGACGAATTGATGACGGCGCTGTCTGCTAAACGGGTGAGCGAAGTGGTGTTGTTGACCGGCGACGGGCTGGCGATTCGAATCTCGCCGTCGGATCGATGGCGGATTTGGCGTCGGCAGTGGCCGTTGCAAGGTACGTCCGGTGAGTGAGCTCCGCCCATTAAAACGGCGCGGATTGCCCGAACAGGTTGCCGAGACGTCGTTGAGCAGCGTTGATCCGCTGTACGCGCGCTTGTATGCCAGCCGAGGTGTTCGTGCAATCGAGGAGCTGGACTATGCGCTCGCTTCGCTCGCGCCCATCGGCTCTTTGGAAAACCTAGACGCCGCGGTTGAGCTGTTGCTTGCAAACAAGACGCAGAAAATCGTGATCGTCGGCGATTTCGATGTCGACGGTGCGACCAGTACCGCGTTGTTAATTCGTTGTTTCGCGAAATTCGGCTTTGACCAGGTCGAATACCTGGTGCCGAATCGATTTGATTACGGCTACGGCCTAACGCCGGAAATCGTTGAGGTGGCCGCAAAATCGTCGCCGGATCTGATCATCACCGTGGACAACGGTATATCGAGCATCGCCGGTGTGGCTGCTGCGAAAGCGAAAGGCATCGCTGTGCTGATCACCGATCATCACCTGCCCGCCCAGGAATTGCCGGCGGCGGATGTGATTGTTAATCCCAATCTAGACGGCAGTACATTTGTTAGCCGTAACCTGGCTGGGGTTGGCGTGGCGTTTTACCTGATGGCCGCGTTAGGTCGCGCATTGGAGCATGCGGGTGACGCGGGCGCTGCACGAGTGCCAGCGACGTATCTTGATTTGGTGGCTCTCGGCACGGTGGCTGACGTTGTGCCACTGGATCACAACAATCGAATTTTGGTGCAGCAGGGGCTGGCGCGTATCCAGGCCGGTCACACGATCGCTGGGATACGAGCGTTGTTGGAGTTATCCGGACGGCGTCTGCAAACTACACAAAGTAGCGATCTCGGTTTCGTTGTTGGACCGCGGATAAACGCAGCAGGTCGACTGGATGACATCGGCGTGGGAATCGAATGCCTGTTAACCGACACGGATTCATCGGCCGCGGCGCTGGCCAATACACTGGACGGTATCAATCGCGAGCGCCGCGAAATTGAGAGCGACATGCGCGAGCAGGCCTTCGCGTATGTGGATAGCCTCGATACGCGACACTGGCCGCCGTGTGTGTGCTTATTCGAAAAGTCGTGGCACCAAGGCGTGGTGGGTCTGATCGCCGCGCGTGTGCGCGAACGCTGTCATCGCCCGGTGATTGCATTCGCCCGTGACGGCGCCGGTGCACTCAAAGGCTCGATGCGCTCGATTCCGGGTGTGCATGCCCGCGATCTCTTGGAGGCAATTTCGAGCTCGGATCCCGGCCTGATGGGTCGCTTCGGCGGGCATGCGATGGCGGCCGGTTTGAGTTTGGACGAAGAGAATTTTCGAGCCTTCAGCGAGGCCGCCGCGCGGCAGATGGGGAGTCGGTATGCCGATGCGGATTTCAGCGGTGCGATCGTGACCGACGGGCCACTGCCGGATGACGCGATCAGTTTGGATCTGGCTCGCTCCTTACGCGACGCTGGGCCGTGGGGGTCCGGATTTCCAGAGCCGCTGTGGAACGGCAAATTCACTGTTGTCGAGCAACGTACGGTCGGGGAGAAGCATCTCAAACTCCGCGTGCAAGCGCCCGGCGGCGACACCATTGTCGACGCGATCGCTTTCAATCAGGCGGGTCCCGCGTATCGGGGCTTGGTTGAATTGGCCTACCGTTTGGACGTCAATGAGTTTCGCGGTGTCGAACGTGCGCAGTTAGTGGTCGAACAAATTAGTAGCATTGATCCGAACGCTGCATGATAAGATCGCGCCGCAAAACGGCATCGATACTCCCATGGAAACCACCGCCCTAAAACAATCGATCGAAGACCTCAGCGAACGCACGTCTGCGTTGAGGAGGTATCTTTGACTACGATGCCAAGTCGGAGCGGCTGACCGAAGTTCAGCGCGAACTGGAACAACCGGATGTCTGGTCGGAACCCGAGCGCGCGCAGGCGCTAGGACAAGAGCGGGCCACCTTGGAACAGGTGGTCGTCACCTTAGATGAGCTTACCACCGGATTGGACGATGCCGGCGAACTCCTGCAGATGGCCATCGACGAACAGGACGCGGACACCGCGACTGAGGTGGCCAACGACCTGAGTGCGTTCGAAACGCGATTAGCGGGCCTTGAGTTTCGTCGCATGTTTTCCGGCGAGCTCGATACTAATCATGCGTATCTCGATATTCAGTCAGGCGCGGGTGGCACCGAGGCGCAAGATTGGGCCGAGATGATCCTACGCATGTATCTGCGTTGGGCGGAATCGCATGACTTTAAGACCGAGGTTATTGAGGCGTCGGCGGGCGAGGTGGCCGGAATCAAGAGCGCCACGCTCCACATCCGCGGTGAGTACGCGTATGGCTGGTTGCGCACTGAAACCGGTGTGCATCGATTGGTGCGTAAGTCGCCGTTCGATTCGGGAAACCGTCGGCATACCTCATTCGCTTCGGTATTCGTGTCGCCGGAAGTCGACGACAACATCGATATCGAGATTGACCCGTCCGACTTGCGCATCGACGTATATCGCGCCAGCGGTGCGGGCGGTCAGCACGTTAACCGTACCGAGTCGGCCGTGCGCATAACGCACTTACCCACCAATACCGTGGTGCAGTGCCAAAACGATCGTTCGCAACACAAGAATAAAGCGCAGGCGATGAATCAGCTCAAAGCCAAGCTCTATGAGCTTGAGTTGCAGCAACGGCGGGCCGAGGCGAACGTGGTTGAAGAAGGCAAGGCCGACGTCGGTTGGGGCAGCCAGATTCGTAACTATGTGCTCGACCAGAGTCGTATCAAAGATTTGCGTACAGGCGTAGAAACCGGTAACACTCAGGCTGTGCTCGATGGCGGATTAGATGCCTTTATCGAAGCGAGCCTCAAGCAAGGACTGTAAAGATTGACCGACGAAACACCATTAGATTCTGACAAGCTTATTGCCGAACGGCGCCGCAAGCTGACGGCGTTACGCGAACACGGCAATGCGTATCCGAACGATTTTCGGCGCAATGCCCTGGCTGATGAGTTGCAACAGACGTTTGAGTCGCATGACAAAGAGGCATTGCAGGAAGAGGCCGTTAATGTAGCGGTAGCCGGACGCATGCTGCGCAAGAACGTCATGGGCAAAGGCAGCTTTGTCGCTCTACAGGATCGCTCCGGCCGCATCCAGGTGCGACTGGAGCGCGATCGGCTGCCGGACGGTGTGTATGCCGATTTCAAAAAATGGGATGTCGGCGACATCGTTGCGACTCGGGGTGTATTGACGCGTACTAATAAAGGCGAGTTGACCGTGTTGGCCGATGACGTGCAGCTTTTGACCAAGTCATTGCGGCCGTTGCCGGAGAAGTGGGCCGGTTTGTCGGATCAGGAAACACGGTATCGGCAGCGGTACGTTGATTTGATTATCAACGAGAATAGTCGCAATACGTTTACGACGCGGTCAAAGATCATTACCTATATGCGCGCGTTTCTTGAGTCGCTGGATTTCCTGGAAGTCGAAACGCCAATGATGCAGGTGACGCCCGGTGGCGCCATCGCGCGGCCGTTTAGCACCCATCACAACGCATTGGATATGCCACTGTACTTGCGTATCGCGCCCGAGCTGAACCTCAAACGTTTAGTCGTCGGTGGTTTCGAACGCGTTTACGAGATCAATCGTAATTTTCGCAATGAGGGCGTCTCGACACAGCACAATCCAGAATTCACGATGATGGAGGCGTACCGAGCGTATGCTGACTACAACGACTGGATGGATACCACCGAAGCCATGCTGCACGGCATGGCTGACGCGATTCTCGGCACGTCGACGATCGAATATCAGGGTGAGACGTATAACTTTGGCGAGAAGTTTGCGCGGATGACGATCGAGGACGTTGTCTGTCATTTTAATCCGGATATCGACCGCGGCCGAATTCGAGACCGCGATTATCTGGTGAGCATTTGCGAGTCGCTGAAGATCCCGGTGAAGGACGGCTACGGGCCGGGCAAGCTGCAGATCGAGATTTTCGAGAAAACCGGTGAAAGCAATCTGCGGCAGCCGACGTTTGTCACCCAATATCCCACCGAGGTATCACCATTGTCGCGTCAAAACGATGCGGATCCATTCCTCACAGATCGGTTTGAGTTCTTCGTTGCCGGTCGCGAAATCGCCAACGGCTTCTCTGAGCTCAACGATCCTGACGAGCAGGCAGCGCGGTTTCGCGCACAGGTTGAGAATCGCGATGCAGGTGATGATGAAGCCATGGGCTTCGATCACGATTACATTCGCGCGCTCGAATATGGATTGCCGCCCACCGCCGGCATTGGTATTGGCATTGATCGGCTGGTGATGTTGTTTACGGACTCGCCGTCGATCCGCGATGTCCTGTTGTTCCCGCACATGCGTCCGGAAGTCTTCAGCTAACGAAGCATCTCGCACGCATCCGGCGAGTCAGCTGTGCGGAGAATAGGGCAGCGTGAGCTCGGTCAGGCCGACGTCGCCGACGCTCATGGTGTCGGTTAACGCGTCAATGCGAACTACGGCTAGCGCAAGGTTGCCGAAGGCATTGACGACCTCACCGATATCTCGAGTTCCGTTCGACACCTTGGCGCCGCTGGCGACCGTAGCGTCGGCTTCAAACAGTCGGCAGCGTCGTTTACTGGCGCCACGAAAATGCGTTCGAGCGACAATTTCTTGTCCCGGATAACAGCCTTTCTTCACGCTGACGATGTCGAGCAGGTCCAGGTTCAACATATGCGCGGTAAACGCCTCGGATTGTTCAGCGAAGATCTCCGCACGTCCGTCGCGCAGTTGTAATTGCATCTCATTCTCATTCAAAGACTCAGTGTTGCCTACGCTGAATTCAACTTTTGCGCGAAAGCGAAATAGAGTCATGCGCGCTAGCACGGTTTCCACTAAATCAGTCGGTAGTCGCAGTAATATCTGGTCATCGCGACGGGTCACTTTAAATAGACAAATAACGCGTCCTTTCGCGTTGAGCCAGGCACTGTAAGCCGCTCCGTCGAGCTCGATGGTTTCGATATCGCTGCTAAGTTGAGCCTGCAAAAAAGACACGGCGTCGTCGCCGGTCACAACAAGCGTTGAGAATGAGTAATCTGACATCTGAAACCTACGTCTGGCATAATTTACGGATGCAGCCGAAGGATACCGAAAAAGCGCCAGAGGACGACAAGGAATCGGCGCCTGAGGAGCAACCGCCAAAAGAGATCGGCGGTCGTGACGGGCCGGATCCGACGCGTTATGGCGACTGGGAAAAAGCCGGTCGCTGCATCGATTTCTGACTCATATTATCGTTGAAAAACAGAAGGTTATGAGTAGCCCTAGTAGACCCCTGTCACCCCACCTGACTATCTATCGGTGGCCGATCACTATGGTCTTGTCGATCTTGCACCGCTCCACCGGGGTGGCGTTAGCGATCGGCTTGCTGATGCTCACGGTTTGGTTGGTACTGATCGCGACCGATTCAAGCGCGTATGAGCGTTTTGTCGCCTTGATAAATACCGTCTTTGGCCACATCTTAATGGTGGGTTGGACGTTCGCATTTTTCCTACATTTTGCGAATGGAGTTCGGCATTTGGTGTGGGACTTGGGCCACGGTTTTGAGAAGCATCAAGCGGACCGCTCGGCGTGGCTGGCGATTACGTTTGCGGTGGCTGCAACCGCCGCATTTTGGTGGTGTGTGACATGAGTGCAAGTGCTCGCCAGGCGGCCACGGGACATTGGCTGATACAACGGGTTTCAGCCGTGATGATTATGTTGCTGGGTGGGTGGTTCATCGCCACGCTACTCGGCTTGACCGGTTTAGAGAACATGGAATACGCGTCTGTGAAGGCGTTTTTTAGTCAGCCGATCAACGCAGCGCTGATCGGTTTGTTGACGGTCACTCTGGCTTACCATTCCAGTTTAGGCATTCAGGTTGTGCTTGAAGATTACGTGCACGACCGCAAACTCAATCGGGTGTCGCTACGAATGTCGCAGCTGGCGCATTCTTTGGTTGCGCTGGCGTGTGTTGTCGCCATCGTGCGCATTGGAATGATCGCATGAGCGACTACGAGTTTATCGACCACAGCTACGATGTCGTGGTTATCGGTGCCGGTGGGGCGGGTTTGCGGGCCACGTTTGGTCTCGCCGAAGCGGGCTTCAAGACCGCTTGTCTGACGAAAGTGTTTCCGACCCGCAGTCATACCGTAGCGGCGCAGGGCGGTATCAGCGCCGCGCTTGCCAATATGGGCGAAGACGATTGGCGCTGGCACATGTACGACACGGTCAAAGGGTCGGACTGGCTCGGTGACCAGGATGCCATCGAGTACATGTGCAAAGAAGCGCCGGACGCCGTTATCGAACTGGAACACTACGGTGTGCCATTTTCTCGGACCGAAGACGGCAAAATCTATCAACGCCCATTCGGCGGCATGACCACACATTTCGGTGAGGGCACCGCTCAGCGCACCTGTGCGGCGGCTGATCGGACCGGACACGCCATGCTGCACACGCTGTACCAACAGTCACTTAAGCACAGCGCCGAGTTTTACATCGAGTACTTCGCGGTCGACCTGATCATGGAAGACGGTCGTTGTCGTGGTGTGGTCGCGATTGATATGGCCACCGGCCGCTTGCATCGCTACCGCGCACACCAGGTGATTCTGGCGACTGGCGGTTATGGTCGCGCCTATTTTTCGTGCACCTCGGCGCACACCTGCACCGGAGACGGTGGTGGCATGGTGATGCGCGCTGGTTTGCCGTCGCAGGACATGGAGTTCGTGCAGTTTCATCCGACTGGCATTTACGGTGCCGGCATGTTGATCACCGAAGGATCTCGCGGCGAGGGCGGTTACCTCACCAACTCGGACGGTGAGCGCTTTATGGAGCGCTACGCGCCGAATGCAAAAGATTTGGCGTCGCGCGACGTGGTATCGCGATCGATGACGATCGAGATTCGCGAAGGCCGCGGTGTGGGTGCGGAGCAGGATCATATTTTCCTGCATTTGGAGCACCTAGGGCGCGAAGTGATCGAAGAAAAATTGCCGGGCATTGCGGAATCGGCTCGAATTTTTGCGGGCGTGGATGTCAACAAAGCACCCATTCCCGTGTTACCCACGGTGCATTACAACATGGGCGGCATCCCAACCAATTTCCACGGCGAAGTTGTGACCTCAAAGGATGGTGACGCGGAAACCGTCGTGCCGGGATTGATGGCGGTCGGCGAGTCCGCTTGCGTGTCGGTACACGGCGCTAATCGACTTGGCTCGAATTCGTTGCTCGATCTGGTGGTGTTCGGCCGCTCGGCGGCACATTACTGCGCTGAAACGATGACACCGAACGCGGCTCACGAGGACTTTGCGGCGGACGCCGGTCAGAACAGCGTCGAACGGATCGACCGACTGCGGCACGCTCAAGGTGAGCGCTCGACGGCCGAGATACGATTGGAGATGCAGAAAATTATGCAGAACCATGCGGCCGTATTCCGGACCGGTGAATCGCTGGATGAAGGCGTGAAGCTGCTGCAGGACACATTCAGCTCGATGGAACAGATCAACGTGGCTGACCGGTCATTGGTGTGGAATACCGATCTGGTGGAGACCATGGAGCTGGAAAACCTGATGCTCAATGCGGTGGCAACGATTGATTCCGCTGCGAACCGATTGGAAAGCCGCGGTGCGCACGCGCGGGAAGATTACCCGGACCGCGATGACAAAAATTGGATGCATCACACGTTGTCGTGGGTCGACGAGCACGGCAAGTCTCGGTTTGAGTATCGTCCGGTTCACGAACAACCCTTAACCGACGAAGTTGAGGCTATTCCACCCAAGGCACGGGTGTACTAAGGAGAGTACGGTTGGCCGAGTTTCGATTACCTGCGAATTCCCGCATTTCACGCGGCAACCACTTTGGCGCCCCGGAGGGGACGAAGTCGGTCAAGACGTTTGCGGTTTATCGCTATGATCCTGACAGTGGTGAAAATCCGCGTATCGATACCTATGAGGTCGATACCGAGAATTGCGGGCCGATGGTGCTGGATGCGCTCATCAAAATTAAAAATGAGGTGGACTCAACGCTGACGTTCCGGCGCTCTTGTCGCGAGGGAATCTGCGGCTCTTGCGCAATGAATATCGACGGATCCAATACGCTGGCTTGTACGCGAGCGATTGCGGATGTATCAGGTGACATAAAAATCTATCCGCTACCGCATATGCCGGTGGTTAAAGATCTGGTTCCGGACCTGACCAATTTCTACGCGCAATACGCCTCGATTAAGCCATGGTTGCAATCGCGCACGGCGCCACCAGAAAATCAGGAACGCCTGCAAAGCAAACACGACCAGGAAAAAATTGATGAGCCGGCGGCATGTATTTTGTGCGCCTGTTGTTCTACCAGTTGTCCGAGTTACTGGTGGAACAGCGATCGGTACCTGGGCCCCGCGGCGTTGTTGGCGTCGTATCGTTGGCTGGTCGATAGTCGCGACGAGGCCAAAGACGAACGTCTCGACGAACTGGAAGATTCGTTCAAGTTATACCGTTGCCACACCATTATGAATTGCACGCAGACCTGCCCGAAAGGGTTAAATCCGGCCCGCGCAATCGCCGAAACCAAAAAAATGCTCGCCGCTCGCCGTTAAGCGCGATTCATCTCACTCGAATGAGCGTGCCGATGTCTAAGCTTCGTTGGCAGTGCCGTCGAGGCATGGCGGAACTCGACCAATTACTCACGCGTTACTTAACAGCGCACTATGAGAGTGCCGCAGAAAATCAAAAAGCTGCGTTTCAAGCATTTTTGCAGCTGTCCGATCCGGAGCTAAACGCATATTTGTTACAGGGTGTCGAGCCGCCCACCGAATATCACGCACTCGTCGAGCGGTTACTGGACCGAACTGCATCCTAATCGGCGTGCAAGGCGATGGTTGGTCAGCATTGCAGCCGGGCTGTGGGCGGTCGGCTTACCGTTAATTGTGATCGCGTCTCCCGAGATAATTTTGGCCGGATTGCTTGCGTTTGGCTGGGCTGGGTTGGGCATACGCTCACTGCAGAATCAGCGAGCCACGCAGCGGGATTTCAGTACGGTGCGAATATATGCCGACGGATCCATACGAATTCGTTATCAGCACCGGTCTTGGTTGGCAGCAGATCTGGCGGCGGGCAGCGTCGTCCTGCGGCATATCGCGTGGCTCCGAATGCGTCTTGATACCGGCGGCTTTGTGCAAGAATTGATTATTGGCGAAGCCGTCGATGACGAGGCCTGGCGCCGTTTTCAGGTGATTTGGTGGCACTATCGGGCGTGAATCAGATGCTGCTAAGATGGCGCACTTGCGCCAAGGAAGCCCGTAACGCGATTTGTGTCACAAAATGCCCATCGATATGCCTCTAAATAGCGAACTTTCGCCACGCCGGCCGGTCTATTTCGGCAGTCGATTCGTGCGTCCGGAAAACCTGAAGGCGTAAGCACCATGGCAGCGGAGGCGAACGACAAGGAGCTGGTTAAGCGGGTTCAGAAGGGTGACAAAGGTGCGTTCGACCTGCTGGTACTCAAGTACGAGCATAAGATCGTGAACCTTGTAATGCGATATGTGCGGGACCCAGAGCAGGCGTTGGATATCTCACAGGAGGCCTTTATCAAGGCCTACCGGGCATTGCCGCGTTTTCGCGGGGATAGCGCCTTCTATACTTGGTTGTACCGCATTGCCGTGAATACGGCGAAAAACCACCTGGCTGCCCAGCGGCGCCGGCCGACCGATATAGAATTGGACTTGCAAGACCCCGAGCAGTACGGTCTGCACGCCAAATTGAAGGAGACGGATACGCCTGAAGGCGTAACCCTGAGTCAGGAATTACAGGACACCCTGGAGCGGGCGATAGCGGCGCTCCCGGAGGACCTCCGCACCGCGATTGTGCTGCGGGAGTTAGATGGAATGAGTTACGAAGAAATCGCACAAACGATGGATTGCCCAGTGGGCACAGTGCGATCACGAATTTTCAGGGCGCGTGATGCGATAGGTAAGAAGGTCGGCACGCTGATCCGATAGAGACAAACGACAGTAGGCGAGAAGTAATGAACGATGGAATTAACATGCAGATCTCTGCATTCGTGGATGGCGAACTCAGCGATAATGAAGCGCAGCTTTTATTGCGGCGGCTGAGCCAAGACGCGAGTCTGCGTAAACAGGCAGCAGAGTACCTGGCGCTGGGCCGCGCAATGCGCCGCGAGCATCGCCTCGAAATTGCCGGTGATCTGCGGGGCCGTATTGCGGCGGCGCTGGACGATGGCACGGCGGTCGAAGTTGACGATTACGTTGAACCGGCTGCAAAGCGTGTGGTTCGGCCCTTGGTTGGATTTGCGATTGCCGCCACCGTAGCGATCGCCGCTTTGGTCGGGCTGCAGCAGGTGTCTGTCGACCCCACCGACGTGCCGATTGCGACCACCGAGCCGCAGACGGTTCCTGACTACTATTTCGAGCGACACGATCGCGCCAATTCCGAGTTTGATACCCGCCGGGTGAGTTCTCCGGTCGACCATGTCGAGATTGAGGTACCTTCCGGCGCATCTTCTGATGAAGTTGACGATGAACCGGTCGATCCGGTCCCGCCGACGCCGTAAAATATAGACGCCATGCCTACCACGCCCCGTAATCGCATCGCCGCCACGATTCTTCTCATCGTTAGCGGCGTTTTTGTTGCGGCTTACGCTGCACAACCGATGACTCCGGGGGAGTGGTTGATGCGCATGACCACTGCGCTGGAGACGACCAATTATTCTGGAACCGTCATCCGAATCCAAAATGATCAGGCCGAGGCGATGAAGGTCGTGCACGCGGTTTCCGATGGCGTTATCCACGAAAAACTGATCGTGCAAGAGGGCAACGGGCTGGAGATCATACGCAAGGGCAATGAGGTGTATTGCGTCTTGCCGGATAAGCAGACCGTGTTGGTTGAAGAATGGGATGATCAAAGCACGTTATTCTCGACCTTGCCGAGCAATACCGTGCGATTTGGTTCGGAGTACGATATTTCGGTTTCGCGTTCAGATCGTATCGCCGGTCGGAAGGCGGTGGTGGTCGCGATTCGGCCGCACGATGAATTCCGTTACGCGCATCGTTTATGGCTCGATCGTGAGACCGGGTTTCCGCTGCAGACTTTGCTGATGGATGCGGACGGTAGCACCGTGGAGCAGGTGAAGTTTGCGGATATCGAGCTTGGCCAGGAGATTCACGCCAGTGCGCTGAAGTCGTCGTATGACGTGAATTCCTTTCGCTGGTTTGCGCAGTCGCAAAAACCTGCACCGAAAGCGGTTGAAGCGGCATGGCAGATGGTCGATCCACCGACGGGTTTCCGCGCGGTGTCAGCGCATGAGGAATCCAATCCCGATCAAGATGGCATGCTGACGCATCTGATGGTGAGCGATGGCTTAGCCAATGTATCTGTCTTCATTGAGGAAGCCGACTCTGTTACCGACGAGAAAAAATCGCGTGTTGGCGCATCCAACTCGTTTAGCTGGGTTACCGAAGGGCACCGCATAACAGCGGTGGGCGAAGTTCCGGCAGGTGCGGTCGAGGCGATCGCGCGGAGCATCCAGGCTCGCTAGCGTAAATGGCTCCGGCGCGTCCGACGCCGTGCCATAATCTCGAAATGAAACATCCTCTTAGGGTTTACAGTCGTCAAGGCTGCCATTTGTGCGAACAGTTCATCGAGGAGCTGTTGCCGCTGGTGCGGGGTCGCGCTGACATTGAGGTTTGCGATATCGATACCCGTGACGACTGGAAAGCAGCCTTTAACGTCGAAATTCCGGTCTTAGAGTATGACGGCGAGGCCATCTGCCAGTATCATCTCGATCGCGCAGCTTTGGCGGACTTATTGAACCGTATTCCCTAAATGAAGCACATCCGTAATTTTTCCATCATTGCCCACATCGACCACGGCAAGTCGACGCTGGCTGATCGATTCATTCAGTACTGTGGCGGGCTTAGCGATCGCGAGATGGCCGAACAGGTATTGGATTCGATGGACCTGGAGCGCGAGCGCGGCATCACGATCAAAGCGCAAAGCGTATCGCTGAACTACCAGGCCAGCGATGGCGAGGAATACGAACTCAATTTTATTGATACCCCGGGGCACGTTGACTTTTCCTACGAGGTGTCGCGTTCACTGGCGGCGTGCGAGGGCGCATTGTTGGTCGTCGATGCGGCACAGGGCGTAGAGGCGCAGAGCGTCGCTAACTGTACGACTGCCATCGACCAGGGCCTCGAAGTGCTGCCGGTATTGAACAAGATCGATCTGCCGGCCGCAGAGCCGGATCGGGTTCGCGCAGAAATAGAAGACATCATCGGCATCGATGCCAGCGAGGCGCTGAACGTCAGCGCCAAAACCGGCGACGGCGTGAGCGCGCTGTTGGATGCGATTACCGAGCAGATTCCGGCGCCTGAGGGCGACCCTGACGGGCCGTTGCAGGCGTTGATCATCGATTCATGGTTCGACAACTATGTTGGCGTGGTGTCATTGGTGCGTGTCGTTAATGGTCGTCTGAAAAAGCGCGACAAAATTACCGTGATGTCGACCGGTCAGTCGTATCAGGCCGATCGCGTCGGCTGCTTTACGCCAAAGATGGAAGATCGCGATGGGCTCGAGACAGGCCAGGTGGGCTTTGTCATCGCCGGGATCAAAGATATTTACGGCGCTCCGGTCGGCGACACATTGACGCTGACGCGCTCTCCCTGCCAGGAACCCTTACCCGGATTTCAACAGGTGCAACCACGGGTTTTTGCCGGGCTATTTCCGATTCGCTCGGACGACTACGAGAACTTTCGTGAGGCACTGCAGAAGCTTCGACTCAACGATGCCGCTTTGCACTTCGAGCCAGAAACATCGGCGGCACTGGGGTTTGGTTTTCGCTGCGGTTTTTTGGGAATGCTGCACATGGAAATTGTGCAAGAACGCTTGGAGCGCGAATACAATCTTGAGCTGATCACGACGGCACCGACGGTCATATTTGAGGTTATCGACAGTAAAGGCGAAACCCTACGGGTCGACAACCCGTCAAAGTTGCCGCCGGTCAATGAGATCGCAGAACTGCGTGAACCGATTATCAGCGCCAACGTATTGGTGCCCGAAAATCACGTCGGTTCAGTCATTAAACTGTGCATCGAAAAACGGGGCGTGCAGAAGCAGATTCGTTATCTTGGTTCGCAGGTGTCGTTGGAATACGAGATGCCACTGGCCGAAGTGGTGTTGGATTTCTTTGATCGCCTAAAGTCGGTGAGTCGCGGGTTCGCCTCGTTCGATTATCACTTTGAGAGATTTGAGGCGGCGAATCTGGTGCGTCTCGATGTGCTGATCAATAAGGAGCGTGTGGACGCGCTGTCGATCATTGTGCATCGCGAGAACGCGCAAAGCCGCGGTCGCGATC
Organism: Pseudomonadota bacterium; assembly: GCA_039030375.1. Classification (GTDB taxonomy): domain Bacteria; phylum Pseudomonadota; class Gammaproteobacteria; order Steroidobacterales; family Woeseiaceae; genus UBA1847. The sequence goes on from JBCCEH010000014.1 coordinate 24,012, forward strand.
TGGTCGAACGAATGCGCGAACTAATCCCGCGGCAAATGTTCGAAGTGGCTATACAGGCGGCCATTGGCAGTCAGATTATTGCTCGTAGCACCGTTAAAGCATTACGTAAGAATGTGACCGCCAAATGTTACGGCGGGGACGTGTCACGAAAGCGCAAGCTGTTGGAAAAGCAAAAGGCCGGCAAGCGCCGAATGAAACAGGTAGGATCGGTCGAAATTCCGCAGGAGGCGTTCTTGGCTGTGCTCCGCGTGGACAAGTGAGAGTGAAACTTTGAACATAGATCTAGCACTAATTCTGACGTTACTGACCGTGGTAACCGGCATTGTTGTGCTGTTTGACAAGGTATCTTGGAAAACGGCTGATCGGGACTACGTGTCGACCGGACAGGCGACGTTGGTCGAATACTCGCGTGCATTTTTTCCGGTGTTGCTATTTGTGCTGGTCATCCGCTCGTTTGTGTTTGAACCGTTCCGCATTCCGTCAGGTTCGATGCAGCCGACGCTATATAACGGCGATTTTATTTTCGTCACCAAATATTCGTATGGGCTGCGATTGCCGGTGAGCAATACGCGCGTGCTGGATACCGGCAGCCCGGAGCGTGGCGACGTGGTGGTGTTTCGAAACCCGCAGGACCCGACCGTCAATTACATCAAGCGCGTGATTGGTATTCCCGGTGACGTGGTGCGGTATGAGCGCCATAACCTGACCATTAACGGCGAATCGATCCCGTATGAGAAGCACCCGGAGTGGAGCGCCGCGTCACCAAGATTCGTCGAACAGCTCGGCGAGCGCGAACATGAAATTCTCATCACAAATGAGCTTAGAACGCTTAGAGATGGCCAGTGGACCGTTCCCGAGGGTCAGTTTTTCATGATGGGCGACAATCGCGACAACAGCCAGGACAGCCGTGTCATCGGATTGGTCCCGGAATCTCACCTCGTCGGAGAGGCGGTGCGCATTTGGCTACATTTCGTGCCCTGGAATATGCCGAAATGGGAAAGGATCGGTAACAAGATCCAATAATGAGGTGCAAGTCACTGAATTCGCCTTTAAAATTGAATTTAATATTATCTGAACGATAGTCGGAGACTGCGTTTTTGACGCAGATTCTCGAGATGCAAAGCATGAGACGACCACAGATTCCGATGCTCGCCCGACCGGCTCAACGCCAACGGGGTATGACCACCCTAGGATTGATCATTATGGTGATCTTTCTGGGGATCTTCGCATTCGGCATCATTCGATTGACCCCTTTGTACCTTAACTACATCAAGGTCGCCGGCGTCATCGATGGTGTCGTGCAGGAGTTCGAAGGGCAAAACGCCAACCGGGCAGCCGTTCGCCGCTCTATTTCACAACGCTTTCAGGTTGACAGCGTCAGTGAAATTGGTGCGCGTGACGTTACTGTGACGCCGGTGGATGGCGGATTGGAAGTGTCTGCGGTTTACGACCACACCACGCCATTCTTGGGGCCGGTCTCTTTCTCAGTGCATTTCGATAAGACTGTCGTTATCCGTCGTTAGCTCGGGGCACGGCGCCCGTGGATTCGGCGAGCTGGTTACAGGCCACGCTGGGCTATTCATTCAATAACCCCGATTTGCTTGAGCAGGCGCTCACGCATCGCAGTGCCGGTGCGCACAACAACGAACGACTGGAATTCCTTGGCGATGCGGTGCTCGACTTTGTCGTATCTGCTGCTGTGTATGAGGCTCGCAATCGTGCCGATGAGGGTGATTTGAGTCGTCTGCGCGCATCGTTAGTGCGCGACAAATCGCTAGCGTCTCTGGCGCGGGGACTCGGCATCGGCGAGCAGCTCCGCCTGGGGCCTGGTGAACGTAAGTCCGGTGGTCACCGGCGCGACTCGATTGTTGCGGACGCTCTGGAAGCCTTGTTCGGTGCGATCTATCTGGATTCCGGTTTCGACGCGGCGCGCGATGCGATACTGAAGGTTTATGCGGAGCGGCTTGCTGACTTACCCGATGCGGACTCGCTACGCGATCCCAAAACCCGACTGCAGGAATGGTTACAGGCACGTCGGCGCGCATTGCCCGACTATGACTTGCTCAAAGTATCCGGCGAGGCGCACAACCAGACGTTTGAGGTCGCCTGTCGCGTGGACGGCGAGCCGACGACGACCGCAAAGGGTTCGAGTCGGCGCAGCGCCGAACAGACCGCGGCGCGTGCCATGCTTGAACAGTTGGAATCGGCGTGAACACACAGTCCGGATTTATCGCTGTTGTCGGGCGTCCAAACGTCGGTAAGTCGACCATGATCAATGCGATCATGGGTCGCAAAGTTAGTATCGTGACGCATAAACCGCAAACCACCCGGCACCGAATTCTCGCCATTCATAACGACGGTGATACGCAAATGATCTTCATCGACACGCCCGGCTTGCATCGTCGCGCGGGTAAGGCGATGAACCGACTCATGAATCGTACTGCGACGGCCGCGCTGGCGGACGCTGACGTCGTGTTGTTCGTGTGTGATGCGGGTGTGTGGACGGATGAGGACGAGGACGTCCTGGCACGGCTTCGCGACGTGACCGTTCCGGTTATCGTTGCACTGAATAAGATCGACAAAATCCACCCTCGAGAGGCGTTGTTTGAGACCTTGACAACGATGCAGTCGCGGCGGGAATTTGCCGAGATGATCCCAATGTCGGCGTTAAAAGGCGATAACGTCCGCGCACTGCTCGACGTGTTACCGCAGTACTTACCGGAGTCGCCACACCTGTTTCCTCAGGACATGCACACCGACCGCAGTCCCGAGTTTCGTGCCGCCGAGGTGGTGCGTGAAAAACTCACGGAAATGTTGCATCAGGAAATTCCTTACGGTTTGACGGTGCAGATCGAACAATACCGTCGCGAAGAGGACCGCTATTTGATCCATGCGGTGATTTGGGTGGAACGCGATAGTCAAAAGGGCATTGTCGTTGGCAAAGGCGGTCGGGTACTCAAAACCGTGGGTCAGTCGGCACGACTGGATCTGAAGGCGGAGCTCGGTTGTCCGGTGCACTTGGAGCTCTGGGTTAAGGTCAAAGACAACTGGTCGGATAGCGAGCAAGATTTGTTGCAGCTGGGCTACGAGTCGCCCTGATAGTATTGCCTTTATGAGTCAGACCAAACGTGTCGAAGGGCAGGCCGCGTATATCCTTCATCGGCGTCCGTTCCGCGACAGCAGCCAAATTCTGGATTTGTTTTCGCGTGATCACGGACGCGTGTCGGTGGTCGCGCGCGGCAGTCGCGGCGCGCGTTCCAAGCTCAAAGGTGTGTTGCGTCCATTTATGCGGCTAAATGTCGGTTGGGTGCAGCGTACCGACCTCGGTACGCTAACCGGCGCAGAAGTGGGCGGGGCGCCACTGAGTTTGGCGGGCGATGCACTCCTCAGTGGCTACTACGTGAACGAGTTGTTGCTCAATTTTCTCCATCGCCATGACGAGCAACCGGACATTTTTGAGTTGTATGCGAGTACGATTCATGCGCTCGCTGCGGACAGTTCATTGACGGCGGTTCTGCGCAACTTTGAGATGGAATTGCTCGGTGCGGTGGGTTATGCCCTGATCACCGACGTGGACACGACACAGCATCAGCCGTTGCGCGCGGATCAGCACTACGAATACCGATTTGAGGCCGGTCCGGTCGCGGTGCAGCGCAGCGAAGGCGCATTGGTGTTCAGCGGTGCGACGCTGCAAGCGATCGGTGAACGGCAGTTTGACCAACCGGCGGTGTTGCGATCGGCAAATCGGCTGCTACGCGAAGTCATCGCGTTTCATCTCGGTGGCAAGGAACTGAAGAGTCGTAAGGTGCTAGTTGATCTGCATAAGGCTAGAATGCCGACAACCAACGTTGAGGCTTCCTAAATGACAACGACCGGCGCTCTCCATCTCGGCGTCAATATTGACCATGTCGCAACCCTGCGGCAGGTCCGTGGCACGGTGTATCCGGCGCCCGCGGATGTGGTGACGCTGGTTGAGGACGCCGGCGCCGACAGTATTACCGTGCACCTTAGAGAAGATCGGCGTCACATTCAGGACGCGGATATCCCGGCCATACAGGCAGTCATGCAAACGCACATGAACCTCGAATGTGCGGTGACCGATGAAATGCTGGCGATCGCCGTTCAGGCGGCGCCGAGCGATGTTTGTCTGGTGCCTGAGAAACGCGAGGAGCTGACCACCGAAGGTGGTCTTAACGTAGCCGGCCAGCTGGAAAAAGTGCGCGATGCGTGCACACAATTGGCAGACGCAGGCATCCGGGCGTCGTTGTTCATTGACCCGCAACGTGATCAGTTGGACGCGGCTGTCGCAGCCGGAGCGCCGGTGGTCGAATTGCACACTGGCGCGTACGCCGAAGAGCAGGGCGACGCGCAGGACCATGAGCTGCAGCGCGTGGTGGATGCTGCCGCCTACGGACATTCGTTGGGTTTGGTGATCAATGCCGGACATGGCTTGAACGTAGATAACGTGGCGCCGATTGCGGCAATTCCGGAAATCGTCGAATTGAATATCGGACACGCGTTGGTCGCCCGCGCTGTTTTTGTCGGTATTGCACAAGCGGTTCGCGAAATGAAACAGTGTATGCAGGCGGCGCGAACATGATCTTCGGCGTCGGTACAGATATTGTCGAGTTGTCACGTGTGCAAGCGACGTACGATCGATTCGGCGAGCATTTTGCGCGGCGAATTCTGATGGACGAGGAAATGGAGCTGTTCCGCAAGACCAAACACCCGGTGCGGTTTTTAGCAATGCGATTCGCTGGCAAAGAGGCCGCGGTCAAAGCACTGGGTACCGGGTTTCGGCATGGCATCTGGGTCCGTGATGTAGGTATCACGCATAATGAATTGGGCCGCCCGCTAATCATTTGGTCGGAGCGTGGCCAGAAGAAATGCGCGGAGTTAGGCGTGGGTGCCGGACACGTCAGTTTGACAGACGACGCTGGACTGATTGTGGCATTTGCCGTGGTAGAGACGGTGTAGTCGATGCTGAGTTTTTCGTTTGATATAGAGACCATTCCGGACGTCGACTTTGGGCGCCGAATGTTCGACCTCGATGGACTGTCGGATGAGGATGTCGCGACGGCGATGTTCTTTAAGCAGCTGCAGAAGAGTGGTTCAGAGTTTCTGCCAGTGCATCAACAGAAAATCGTCGCGATCTCGGTTGCGTTGCGATCCGGTTCATCCTTTCGTGTCTGGAGTTTAGGCGACATCGACGCCGATGAGGGGGAGATCATTCGTCGTTTCTTCGACGGTATCGAGCGTTATTCACCGGATTTAGTGTCCTGGAACGGTGCGGGTTTCGACCTCCCGGTATTACATTACCGCGCCATGAAGAACGGCGTTGCCGCGCCTCGCTATTGGGAGAACGGTGATAACGACCGCGAGTTTCGCTTCAATAATTATCTCAGTCGATTTCACTCCCGGCACACCGACTTGATGGATGTGCTGTCGGCGTATCAGCCGCGGGCGCGGGTTAGTTTGGATCAAGCGGCAACGCTGCTGGGTTTTCCCGGCAAGCTCGGGATGTCCGGCGACAAAGTCTGGTCGACCTACCTGGCCGGCGGTATCAAAGATATTCGCGATTATTGTGAGACGGACGTGGTGAACACGTGGCTGGTCTACCTCAAGTACGAACATATGCGCGGCAATCTTGATGACTCGGGTTTGGAGCGAGAATTGGAGTTGGTGCGGAACACGCTAGCCGAAATGAACGAGCCACATATCGACGAGTTCCTGGCCGCCTGGTCCGGCGAGTAATCAAATGGCCCGCCGACGTCGACGCGAACCGGAGGTCGCGCATATTCGTGGTGTGACTCACGATGGGAAAGGCATCGCCGACTTGCCGGGCAAGACGGTGTTCGTCGCCGGTGCTTTAACCGGTGAAGAGGTGGAGTTCATCCGCCGTAAGTCGCGGCGCAATTTCGACGAAGCCGAATTGCTTGAAGTGCGGCAGGCCTCGCCGGAACGAATCGAACCCAAGTGTGATGCGTTTGGCCGCTGCGGCGGGTGCGCGTTGCAGCACATTAGTGATGACGAGCAGCGCACGGGCAAGTCACAAGTGCTGGCAGACAACCTGCAGCGAATCGGACGGGTTGAGCCGAAGACGTGGCTCGAACCGTTGACCGCGGATGCCTGGCATTATCGTCGCCGGGCGCGACTTGCAGTCAAAGATGTTCCCGGTAAAGGTCGAGTGTTGGTTGGCTTTCGCGAGCGCAGCGCACCGTACATCACCGACATGCATCGCTGCGAAGTGCTGGCAGAACCCATCGCCAGTCTCATCGATCCGCTTAGCGATTTCGTTGGTACGTTGTCAATTCGTTCGCGATTGCCGCAGATTGAAGTCGCTGTCGGCGACAACGAATCGGCGTTGGTGTTTCGTGTATTAGATCCAGCGAGCGACGCCGACCTCGAGCAATTTCGAAAATTCGGTGAGCAATATGGCTTACAGATCTGGCTGCAACCGGGTGGTTTAGATTCCCTGTACTGCGTCTATCCGGAAAAGCCGGCCAAGTTGCATTATCGACTCGATGCGTTTGACGTTACGGTGGAGTTTTCTCCGGTCGGATTTGTGCAGATTAATGCGGATATCAATCGTCAGATGGTCGAACGAGCGGTGGATCTGTTGGAGACCGAGTCGGGCGATCGTGTCTTGGATCTGTACTGTGGGATCGGCAACTTCTCGCTGCCGCTAGCGCGCCGGTCGCGGACCGTATTGGGAATCGAGGGCGATGCGCAGTTGGTGGCGGCGGCGAACGACAATGCATCGCTCAACGATTGCGCTAACGCTGAGTTTCGAGTTACCGATCTCAGCAAAATTAGCGGTGATGAGCCGTGGATTCAGCAGGGCGCGGATCGGGTGTTGTTGGACCCGGCCCGCAGCGGCGCGGCCGAAGTGGTGGCGCACATGCCAAAAATCGGCGCGAAGCGCGTCGTGTATGTGTCTTGCCATCCGGGCACCTTGGCTCGAGATGCCGGCATCATGGTCAATGAGCACGGTTACTCCTTGGAGGCGGCCGGAATCATCGATATGTTCCCGCATACCGCCCATGTCGAGTCGATCGCAGTATTTAACAAGTAATTTCAAATATTTAGAGCATTTTTGTAGAATAGGTCCATGTCTCTCGGGCCTGTAATGCTGGATATCGACGGTGTGGCGCTGAGTCCTGCCGACCGCGATTTGCTGCGCGAGCCGGCGGTCGGCGGCGTCATCCTGTTTTCGCGCAACTACGAGTCGCCGGCCCAGATCACCGATTTGGTCGCCGAAATTCGCGCACTGCGTACGCCGCCGCTGGTCATCGCGGTCGACCACGAGGGTGGTCGGGTTCAGCGGTTTCGCGACGGCTTTTCGACAATTCCACCGATGCGTGCGCTGGGGAAGGAGTATGCCCGCGACCCCGATGCCGGGCTCGACCTCGCACGTCAGACCGGCTGGTTGATCGCTTCAGAGCTGCGAGCTGCCAACATTGACCTGTGCTTTGCGCCCTGCGTCGACCTCGATTGGGGGGTTAGTGAAATTATCGGTGATCGGTCGTTTGACAGCAGCCCGGCCACCGTTATGGAGCTGGCTAGTGCGTTTTGTCGTGGTTTACGCAGTGCGGGTATGGCCGCGGTGGCGAAGCACTTTCCCGGCCACGGCGCGGTGGTTGCCGATTCACACTTGAAACTTCCGGTGGACCGACGCGAGTACAGCCAATTGCTGGATGATATGCGACCGTATGAACGGTTAACCAACACCGGTGCGATCGCCGGCGTCATGTTGGCCCATATCGTATATCGCGAAATCGATGACTGGCCCGCCGGGTTTTCGAGGCACTGGATCGAAACCGAGCTGCGCGGCCGAATCGGTTTCGGCGGTGCGGTTTTTTGTGACGACCTTAGTATGAAGGCGACCGATGCCTACGGCACTATGGCGGAGCGTGCAAAACGTGCGCTCGGTGCGGGTTGCGACATGATTTTGGTGTGTAACGATCGGCACGCTGCAGAACAGGCGGTCAATGCGTTGAATGATTATTCCAATCCCTTGTCCTTAGTGCGCCTTGCACGGTTACACGGTACCGGTGCTGTGCTGCGCGAATCGTTGCTCGCTAGTGATGAATGGCGCGAAGCGGTGGATCGAGTGTCGCAATGGACTGATCGACCGCCATTGGAGCTGGATGCGTGAGCATCACTAAGTTGATCCTCCGGCAGCTCGTTGGTGCGGTCTCAGAACCGCTGGTATTGGTGCGTGCGAACCACACCGATTGGCCGGTGGTGTTTGCGAATGAGGCCTGCGACCTGATCGGCGGAGTGGACATTGATCAACCTTTCGCCGAGGTGATCGAAGGTCTGTTAGGTCGTGATGTGGCGTTGGAAGTGTCGGAGGCTATCCGCTCGGGCGACGAAGCGGCGATTCCCATCGAAATGAGCGGTCGAGAATATCTGTTAGCACTTCGTCCATTTATCGATGAAAAAGAACAGTCGCCGGCATATTACGGCGTGTATTGGCGTGCCGGCGGTTCTGCGTCGATGATCGGCAGCAGTGAGTCGCACCAGGCACTGTTGAAAGCCAAGCGCCGAATTCGCGATCTGTTGCGTGACGATCCGGTGACCGGGTTATTGAATGACTCCGCGTTTCGCGAAGTGCTCGATCATGATTGGGCGGTCGCATCACGTGAAGACAGCGCGATCGCGCTGGTGGTATTTAGGCTGGATGATTTCGATACCTATTTGGAGGTATTCGGCAAGCACGCAGCCGATTCAGCGCTGCGTCGTGTCGGCCAAGCCGTACGTCGGTGTTTGCGCCGCGCCAGTGATGTCGTCGGACGTATGGATGGCAACGAAATTGCGGTGATATCTCATGCTGCGGACGAGGACAGCGTGCGCGAGTTTGCCGGTCGTATCTCGGCCTCGGTGCGCGATCTGGGTTTACATCACCCGCGTTCCAGCGTTTCCAAATTCGTAACGGTAAAGTTTGCGGTTGCGATGTCTACCCAGGTCGAAGAGGGGCAGTCCGCGGGCGCATGTTTAGATGGGCTATTGGGCCGGTAGTAGGAACGCTTCGTCCGTTTCCAGCTCTTCTTCTTCGACACGGTCCACTTTGGCGATGACACCAAACTTTGGATGGTCGAAATAGCGCGTCTCACCATTCCTTATGATGCGATCTTCCTGGATTCGATATACCACTGGACCGTCGATGGGTTCGTCGTAAATCGAACTAAACTCATCGGAATACTGTGGTCGTGCAGATGCCGCGGTGACTCGGTTTTGCTGGCCGGGGGCAAGCATCTCGAGATCGACGACCAAATGAAGGTAGTTACCGAGATACAATTTGAACGAGCCGCTGAGATCGTCAGGTGGCGAGCCGAATACGCTGATATCCATCGGCTCGGTGACATCTTCGGCTAAGCCGGCCTGTGTCCAAGAAACGTGCATCAGTGGTTTGTAGACGTCGAGCCTACGCAGATGGCCGTACTCTTCCTGCATTTTGAAGTCGGCGCGCGAGTGAAAAATGGTCGTCAGGCGCTCATCCAATTCTGCTGACGTACTGGTCGGCTCCGCGTCTTCGTCATCCTCAGCCAGCGGCTCGGGCGCTTCGTCAAGCGGCTCAGGCGGTGGGTCGGGAGGGAACACCTCGGTGCCTAGAGACACGTTCTCGTTATAGGCGAATACGATCAGCTCAACGGTGTAGCGCTTAATCTCCACCGGCTCTTCATCACCAACGGGATCTTGTGCGCCGGCCACCAGCCAGCTGCTGAGCAGCAGTGATGCCAGTGTCAGTCGCGAGCCAATGCGCTGCGGCACGAGCCGAAGGTTCGATGGATGTTTAGGCCGATTGAAGGCGAGCGAGCAGAGTTTCGATAGCGCCAAAACGTTCTTCCAGTGATTCAGTGTCCCAAGCGAATTGCAGGCGGTGCGAGCCACGCAATTGATACCCATGACGGTCATTTTGCACTAATTGGACGAGCGCCACAGGGTCAATCTGGCTTTGCCGGCCGAAAATCAGATAACCCCCTGAATCGCCGGCGTCGATCTTGTCGATACCGAGCTGCCGGGCGGTTTGTTTGATGGCGGCGATCCGCATGAGATTCTTCGCCGGTGGTGGTAATAATCCGAACCGATCGATCAGTTCGACCTGTAGCTCGTCTAATTCGGCACGCGATGCGGTTGAGGCGATGCGCTTATATAGCATGAGTCGAAGGTGAACGTCGGGCACGAAGTCTTCGGGCAACAGGGCCGGTGCATGCACGTTGATCTCAATGCCGGCATCGAACGGCGCGTCCAGGTCCGGTTCGGTGCCGGCTTTCAACGATTCGACGGCGCGTGCTAATAAATCGGTGTATAGCGAAAAGCCGATCTCCTGGATTTGCCCGCTTTGCACATCGCCGAGCAGCTCACCGGCGCCGCGAATTTCGAGATCGTGCGTTGCTAGGGTGAAACCCGCACCGAGATCTTCCAGTGAATCGATTGCCTCGAGCCGCTTAATCGCGTCGGCGGTCATAACCGCTCTCGGCGGTGTGACCAGGTAGGCAAAGGCGCGATGGTGCGAGCGGCCGACACGCCCGCGCAGCTGATGCAGCTGCGCGAGCCCGAACCGATCAGCGCGATTAATCACGATGGTATTGGCGGTAGGGACGTCCAGCCCGCTTTCAACAATCGTCGTACACAGCAATACGTTGAAGCGGCGATGATAAAAGTCGAACATGACTCGCTCGAGTTCCCGTTCGCGCATCTGCCCGTGGCCGATACGCAAACTGGCCTCCGGAACCAGCTTGGCGATGCGCTCGGCAACAGACTCAATGTCTTCTACCCGGTTGTGAACGAAGTACACTTGGCCACCACGCTTAATCTCTCTTAGCAGTGCTTCGCGAATCAGCACATCGTTCCATTCGGTGACAAAAGTTTTTACCGCAAGGCGCTCAGACGGTGGAGTGGCGATTAGCGACATGTCGCGAATTCCGCCGAGCGCCATGTTCATAGTGCGCGGAATCGGCGTCGCAGTGAGAGTGAGCACATCGACTTGCGACTTAAGGGACTTGATGGCTTCTTTGTGGCGCACACCGAAGCGATGTTCCTCATCGATGATCAACAAGCCTGCGTTCTTAATATCGCGGGTGTGAGTCAGCAGTCGGTGTGTGCCAATAACGATGTCGACCTTGCCGTCGCGCAACCCGTGAATAGTGTCCTGCGCTTCTTTGTTAGATTGAAAGCGTGATAGCACCTCGATCCGAAATGGCCAGTCGGCGAATCGGTCGCGAAACGTCTCACCGTGCTGTTGTGCCAGCAAGGTCGTCGGTACCAGCACCGCGACCTGCTTACCGCCGTTTACGGCGGCAAACGCCGCCCGCAGCGCTACTTCGGTTTTGCCGAAACCAACATCGCCACACACAATGCGGTCCATCGGTTTGCTATCCGCCATGTCCGTTAGGACCTCGCTGATCGTGCGCTGCTGGTCTTCCGTCAGCTGAAACGGAAAGCCCGCTTCAAAGGCGCGGTACTCCGCCTCCGGCCAACGATAAGCGTGCCCAGGTCGCGCGGCGCGACGGGCATAAATATCCAGAAGCTCGGCAGCGGCATCGCGGATTTTCTCGACAGCGCGTTTGCGCGCTTTGGCCCACTGGTCGCTACCGAGACGATGCAGCGGCGCATTTTCTGGCGATGCGCCGGTAAAGCGGCTAATCAATTCAAGCGCGTGAACCGGTACATACAGCTTGTCGCCGTCGGCGTATTCCAGATGCAGGAACTCCGCCTCGATACCGCCGACATCGAGATGTTTCAGGCCTAGATAGCGGCCGACGCCATACTCCGCGTGCACCACGGGTGAGCCGGGCTCGAGATCATTAAGCTGGCGGATGATGGTTTCGGGGTCGCGCTCGGCACGTTTGCGACGCGATCGACGCACACCGCCGTCGCCGAACAGCTGATGTTCGCCAATGATGGCGAGATTGTCGTCGGCGAGCTGTAACCCGTTGCTGATGGGTGCTACGCCCACGCCGAGTCGTGTTTGCGCGTCGCGGAATTCGGACCAGCGGTCGATGCGGTGCAAGTCGAAGCCGCGCCCGGTAAGCATGTCGTAGAGTTGCTCGCGTCGACCGGCCGATTCCGCGGTCAATAACACACGGCCCTTGAAGCTGTTTAGGTAGTTCAGCAACGCGCCGGCGGGCTCGTCGAACCGTGCTTCGATTTTTACCGCCGGCAACATCTGCGTTTTGATGTTGCAGTTCTCATTGACAGTTTTCTGCGCCGTCGTGCGCAGCTGCGCGTAGTGACCAAGTCGGTCGATCAGTGTGTCGGCGGACAGGAACGTCTCGTCGGGCGATAGAATCGGGCGCTCTGGGTCGAGCCGCGACAGCTCATAGCGTTCGACGATGTCCTGCCAACCCGTGTTCAGGATGGACTCGATATCGGCCGGCGCGGCAATCAGGCATTGGTCGGGAATGTAATCGAGCAGCGAGGCGGTCTGATCAAAGAACAGCGGTATGTAGTACTCAATGCCGCCGTGCGCGATGCCGTCCGATACGTCCGAGTAAACGCGCGACTTGCTCGGTTGTCCTTCAAATCGTTCCCGATAGGCTTCACGAAACCGCCGTACGCCGTCCGTGTCCAGCGGAACTTCGCGGGCGGGCAAAATATTCACCGCGTCGAGCGACTCTCCGGACAATTGGGTATGCGTTGAGAAATGTCGCAGCGACTCAATGTCGTCGTCAAAGAAGTCGATGCGAATCGCGTGATCGCTGCCCATCGGGTAGAGGTCGATGAGCGAACCGCGTACGGCGAACTCGCCGTGCTCGCTGACCTGCGGTACGCGTAAATAGCCGGCCTCGCTGAGCGATGCGACAAACGCATCGCGCGGTAAGTTCTGACCGACGGTCAGCGATAACGTTCGAGCGGTGACGTAATCAGTGGGCGGTAATCGCTGCAGCAGGACGCTGGCGGTGGTGATCGCGATGCCGCGCTGCATGCCACTTAAGGTCGCCAGCACGCTGAGGCGCTCCGAGATAATGTCCTGATGTGGAGAAAAGTTGTCCCAGGGCAGGGTTTCCCAATCCGGAAAGTGGCGCACCTCGAATCGGTCGTCCGCGAAGTAGCGAATCTCAGCATCCAGTCGATCGGCCTCGCGCGCGTCATCGGCGAGGACTAGTAGCGGGCGTTCGCTCTCTATTGCCAACGCAGCGAGCGCGAGTGCGTTACTGGCGCCGATCAGCCCACCGACGGTTTGGATTTCGGCGCGCTTTGGAATCGGAATATTCGCGGTTAACAATTCGTTCTTCATGACGGGTGTTAGGCACAGCAAAAACTCGAGGACGCGTCCTCGATTAGGGATCGTGATTCTCCCACAGTCGCCGGGTCAGACAGAAGGGACCCGCAAAGAAAAACGCCCGGGCAGTTTCCTGACCGGGCGTTCTTGGATTCGTGCTGCGCCGCGCTAGCGCTTATTGACGGAGTGGATCACGCGGTCGTATTCGAAATACACGACAAACGTGCTGTATTCCCAGCTGGAAATGGGTGGATTGCCAACCGCTGCGTTGCGCGCCTCGGGAATGCCATAGCGCTCTTCAACGCGTGCCTGCGTCATGCCGCGGGAAGGGCGTTCATACGATGTATCGACCTGCGTTCCCTGCATGTCCAGGGTGTCGGCACCTGCGAGACCCGAAAGGCCCAGAAATGCGGTCAAAACGAACAATTTGCGTAACGTTGCCATAGCGAAAACTCCTCTCTATGCAGCCGACTATATCACCCTAAATCTAGGCAAAAAACCTATGATTTCAAACGGTTTATTTCCCTTCGCAAAACTGTGAACCGGGTCACGAATTAGCCCCGTTGACCGTTGCCGGGGCGGATGTGTTCTAATCGCCTCGATGATTCACCCAACCGAACTATTTATCGGCTTTCGCTACCTGCGGGCGAAACGCCGCACCCGGTTTGTGTCGTTTATCACCCTGGTGTCGATGGCGGGCGTCGCGCTGGGTGTGGCGGCGCTGATCGTCATACTGTCAGTGATGAACGGGCTGGAGAGCGAGCTTCGTAATCGGTTGCTTAGCATGGCCTCACACGGTCAAATCATTGCTGTGGATGATCGTCTGGAGGATTGGCGGACGGTCACGGAATCGGTGCAGGCGCACTCGGGGGTCGTTGCCGCAGCGCCGGTGGTAACAATGGAAGGGATGATCCGATCCGGTTCGGATTTGCGGGCGGTGTTGATCAACGGCGTTGAGCCGGCGCTTGAGGACCAGCTGCCGGAAGAGCCGATCAACATGATCGAAGGCAATCTCGATCAGTTGCGCGCAGGTGACAACTCGATTGCGCTCGGCAGTCTAATTGCGGCTGGCCTGAACTTGCGTATCGGCGATCCGGTGACCGTTTTGATCCCGCGGCCGGTCGGCGACGGCACCATGCACCCGGAGTTGCGACAATTTCGCCTCGTGGGCGTTTTCGAAGCGGGACTTGTCAACCATGACGGTTCCCTGGCGCTGGTTCATCTTAGCGATGCGGCTGCAATTATGGATATTGGTGATGCGGCGCAGTCGATCCGATTTCGCGCCGATAACGTGTTGGCAGCGCCGGCCATCGCCGCGGATCTCGCCGAGCAATTGGGCGATCGCTATACCGCTTCGGATTGGACCATCGAGAACGAGAGCTATTTCCGCGCCATACGGCTCGAGAAAATGATGATGTCGCTGATGTTATCGCTGATTATTGGTGTCGCCGCGTTCAATATCGTTGCAAGCCTAGTGATGGTCGTGACCGACAAGACAAATGACATCGCGGTATTGCGGACACTGGGAATGAAAGCGGGCGGCGTGGTTCGCGTGTTCTTCGTGCAGGGCGCAATGATCGGCTGGATTGGCGTGTTGGTCGGGCTGGTACTCGGGCTGGTGGTGGCGATCAATGTGCCCACTATCGTGCCGGCGCTGGAGCAGCTCTTCGGCTTTCAGGTAATGCCCGGTGATGTGTTCTATCAATCACGATTGCCGTCCGAGGTGGAATGGCAGGATGTTGCCACCATTACCGTCACCGCATTCATACTGACCTCGATCGCCACCTTGTATCCCGCGCGTCGTGCTGCCGCGGTCAATCCTGCTGTGGCACTAAGGTACGAATGACATGATCGGTCGACTCGAAGCCTGGATTGGCCGCCGCTATGTGCGATCGCGCAGCCGGCAACGATTTGTGTCGTTGATTTCGGCCATTTCAATGGGCGGCATTGCGGTGTCGGTTGCGGTGCTTATCGTGGTGTTGTCGGTGGTCAATGGTTTCGACCGCGAATTGCGCCAGCGCCTGTTAACGATTACGGCGCATGGCAACATCGATGGCTCCGACGGGGTCATGCGCGAGTGGCGAGCCTACGACCAGTTGGCGAAAGCCCACCCCAACGTGGTCGACACCGCCCCGTTTGTTGGCGGTCAAAGTCTGTTGGTGTTCGAGGAGTCTCTAGGAGGTGCGCAATTGCGCGGCATCGATGCGATTCGTGAGCAGGCAGTTTCGGGAATCGGTGACGTGATGCTCGACGGAGAGCTGGAGAGTTTAACCGCCGGATCTTTCAACATCGTCCTCGGCAGTGCACTGGCAGATAAACTCGGTATTGAAATTGGCGAAAAGGTTACCGTGTCACTGCCTCAGGGCATTGTCACCCCGGCAGGAGTTTCGCCGCGGACCAAGCGGTTCACGGTGAGCGGAATCTTCCGCGTCGGCATGTACGAATATGATGAACGTATGGCGTACATCAATATTGCCGATGCACAGCGGTTATATCGATTACGCGATGCGGTCAGTGGTATTCGACTCAAAGTCGATGACGTGTTTAATGCGCAGGCCATCGTCTACGACGTGGCGCGATCGTTAGGCGATCCGTCGTTGTGGTGGTCATCATGGGATCGACGTCATGTGAATTACTTCAAGTCGATTCAAATCACCAAGTCGATCTTGTTCGTCATATTGCTGTTGGTAATCGCGGTGGCGGCATTCAACATCGTGTCAACCTTGGTCATGGTGGTGCGTGACAAGCAGCCGGAAATTGCCATTCTTCGTACCATGGGTGCGCGACCGTCGAGCGTGCTGAAGATCTTCCTGACGCAAGGCAGCATCATTGGAGTTACCGGTACCTTATTGGGCGTACTCGCTGGTATGCTCCTGGCTCTCAATTTGGAAACCGTTGTGGCTTTTCTAGAATCGACCTTCGGAATTAAGTTCTTGGCGGAAGACGTGTACTTCATTAGCGACTTACCATCAGAACCGGTGGCGTCTGATGTCATCATCATCGCCGTCATCGCGCTGGTGCTATCGCTCGCATCGTCGGTTTACCCGGCCTGGCTTGCGGCCCGGACATTACCGGCCGAGGCGCTGCGTTATGACTGAGTCGGTATTGTCGGCACGTTCGGTGGTGCGCCGTTTCACCGAAGCGGGCACCAAACTCGAAGTCTTGAGTGGTGTTGATCTTGAGATTGCCGCTGCGGAGCGTATGGCGATTGTCGGTGCGTCCGGTTCCGGTAAGACCACGTTATTGCAGATCCTGGGCGGGCTGGATGACCCGGACGAGGGTGAGGTATTGGTGGGCGGCGAATCGATGCACGGCCGCAGCGAGGGTCATAAGAGTGATCTGCGTAACCGTTACATCGGTTTTATCTATCAGTTTCATCATCTGTTGCCGGAATTTTCGGCAGAGGAAAACGTCGCGATGCCGCTGTTGATTCGCGGTGACGACAAAGCAACCGCGCTGCAAGTGGCGCGTGAGCTGCTTGGCCGCGTGGGCTTGGGTGAGCGCTTAACACACAAGCCGGGTGAATTGTCCGGTGGTGAACGTCAACGCGCTGCGGTTGCACGCGCGCTGATCACGCGACCACCCCTGGTGTTGGCGGACGAGCCGACCGGTAATTTGGATTCGGGCAACGGTGCGCACGTCCTGCAACTCATGTTGGAGCTCAATCAGGAGTTGAACACCAGCCTGGTGATCGTGACTCACGACGAATCGATTGCCGCGCAAATGGATCGGGTGATGGTGCTCGAAGACGGGCAGCTTAATCAGCGCTAGGCGGCCGCGACGTCGACTCGTTGTCTGCATCGTGCGTTGATTCTTTCGCACGACGTGTTTTTACCTTGCGCGACTTGTAACCGGCGACCGAGCTGATCCACAACGCATCGAGAATCGAATGCACGAGCAGCGCGGCTAAGGCGCCGAGCAAGATACTGCCGAGAAGAAGCGGCGGCCAGACGTTAATGAGCGTCGTCGTCATCCAGTGCAGCGACAACTCAATCGTGAATTCGCCAGGCTCTATCGACAATAACCACGCCCCAACCAGATAAGCGGTGCGAAACATCGGTATCGCGGTGACCGGATTGCTGACGAAGGTGGTCACGATAGCGACCGGAATGTTGATGCGCAGCGCCAAGGCCGCGAGCCCGGCAACCAGTACCTGACCGAATACCGGCAAAAACGCCACGAACATGCCCATCGAAACGGCGGGTACGACCGTACGTCGGCGGATTCCCCACAAATTTCGATCATGTAGTAAGTGCGCAAACGGTGAGAGGAACCACTTGCCGCTCACTTCTTCGCGTTTTAGCCCAAATTTTCGAAAAAACCGTCTTGGCATCGTGCCGGTCATTAGTTGGGATTGACCACCTCAATGGCGTCTTTCCGTTCGCAATTCTTGGTGCCGGCCGGGGTGGGTTTTCTAGCCGGATTATTCGCGCTGCAGCTTAGCAGCATTGAGTCAGATGCCAATCCCCACGTGTTGGTTCCATTAATCGGTGGCGTGGTCGCAATATCGTGTCGATGGTGGAGGGCATTGGCACTTGCGGTTGGATTCGTGGCCGGCGCCGTCGCATTTTGGTCGGCGGCAACCGAGGTCGTCGATTCGCGTCTCAACGAGCGGTTCGCCGGCGACAGCATCATGCTCGACATCGAGATTACGAATTTTCCCAACGACAATAATCTCACCACGAGCTTCGCTGCGCGGCCACTCAGCGACGATCGATTTCCAGATCATCTTAGGTTGAGTTGGTTTGAGCCGCCTCATCACCTCGCGTTGGGGCAGCACTGGCGGCTTGAAGTTCGTCTGCGACGTCCGCGAGGGCTTTTTAATCCGGGCGTATTTGATCTGGAGCGCTGGCTGTTTCGTGAGCGCATCGGTGCCAGCGGCTATGTGGTCGATAGCCCACGTAACCGTTTCATCGGTCTCGGAAAGCCCAGTCTGACGGCGCGACTAAGAACACGATTTGCCGCCCGAGTACGAGACGTCGTACAAAATCCGGACGTTGCCGCGGTGCTGGCGGCCGTAGCGGTTGGCGTGCGCCACCACATCACGGATGAACAGTGGCAGCGATTCAATCGAACCGGTACATCGCATCTGGTTGCCATTTCAGGGTTACACATCGGTCTGGCGGCTGGCAGTGGCTACGTACTGTTCATGCTATTGACCGGGCTGTTGCGCTGCCGAGGCAATCGTCATCGGCAAGCGCTGATTGCCGCACTGGGCGTTGGCGTGGCGTACGCCACGATCTCCGGATTCGCCGTTCCCAGTCAGCGTGCCTGCATCATGTTGTTATTAGCGAGCATCGCAATGCTCAGTCGGCGACCGGTCCGGTTGCTGCACACGCTGTGTTTAACAGCGGTGATCACCGCGCTGGTTGACCCTCTGGTAAGCCTGTCACCGGGATTCGTCTTATCGTTCGGCGCCGTTGCGGTGATCGGCTGGCTAACCGCGCGGCGCGCGACAGTCGGTCAAAGGTTACCGGCGATGCGATTACAGGCGCTGTTGCTGATCGGGCTGCTGCCACTGACGGCGTGGGTCTTTTCACGGGTCAGTGTTGCGGCCCTACCGATCAATCTTCTCGCCATTCCACTATTTAGTGTGCTGGTCGTGCCAGTCGTGCTATTGGCGCTGGTATTCGACGGGCCGCTGGCTGCCATCGGAGATATCTTAATTGCTGTCGCGGCACAGGCGGTTCGTCTGTTTGACTGGGTTGTCACGATCACCGCGGCGCAAGACTGGGCGGCGATATCGATCCACGGTGATATCCCGGTATGGCTGTTATTTCTGCCGGCAATTTGGATTTTGTTACCGCCCGGATTTCCCGGCCGCGCTGTTGCCTTGCTGGCTGGGGTTGCGATACTGATTTGGCCGGCGTCACGACCGGATGCGAGTTGCGTCAATGCGACGGTGCTGGACGTCGGCCAAGGCCTAGCGGTTCTCATTGAGACGGCCACGCATACGACGTTGTACGACACGGGTCTTGGATTTCGTAATGGCGGTAGCTCGGCGACAGCCACTATTTTGCCGTTCCTTGAAAAGCGCGGAATCAGGCGCCTGGATCGCCTGATCGTGTCACATGGCGATAATGATCACGCCGGCGGTGCCCAAGACATTCTTCGCAATATCGTCGTCGGCGATATTTTGGCCGCGGAACCGATCGCGGGATACGCCACGCGGGCCTGCGCGGCAGGGCAGCGGTGGACGTTTGATGGCGTATTTTTCGAGCTGCTGCACCCGACACCGGAATTTCGTGGGCCGGGCAACGACGGTTCGTGTGTTTTGCGCATCTCTACAGGTAGACGTGCGTTTTTGTTGAGCGGTGATATCGAGCAAGCGGCGGAACATGCCTTGGTACGAGCCGGCGTGTTGCTGGCGACCGACGTGGTGTTGGTGCCACATCACGGCAGCAAGACGTCATCGAGTGCGCCGTTTGTCGCCGCTGTGGATGCCTCTGACGCGATTGTCTCGGCCGGAGCTGGGAACCGTTGGGGCTTTCCGAAGCCGGCGGTGATCGAGCGGTGGCAGAAACACGGCGCGCGAGTCTTGAATACCGCCGAATCCGGTGCCATTGAGGTATCGTTCTGCGACGATTCGGAGACTGTTGAGATCGTCGAAACGCGACGTGTTTATCGTCGAATATGGCATGAGTAGCGTGTATATTTCATTTTTCGCCGGGGAATCACATTCATGGTCGAAATCGTCAAGTCCGGTGGCTGGCTTATGGCGCCGATTATTCTGTGCGCCATTATCGCGATGGGCATTATTTTGGAGCGTTTCTGGACGCTCCGACAAAAGCGCGTCATTCCTGAAGATCTAACCAGCAAAGTTTGGGGTTGGGTCAAGAAAGACCAGCTCGACCAAAAGCAGATCCAAACGCTGCACCAAGGCTCGGCGCTCGGACAAATTCTGGCGGCAGGTCTGATCAATCGCGATCGCGACCGTAATGTGATGAAAGACAGCATCGAGGATACCGGTCGCCACGTGGTGCACGAGCTGGAGCGTTATCTCGAAACGCTCGGCACGATCGCCGCTGTGTCGCCGCTGCTCGGGCTACTCGGTACGGTCATCGGCATGGTCGACGTATTTACCGAGATCACCACGCATGGGGTCGGTAATCCGACTGCATTAGCCGGTGGTATCGCGCAGGCGTTGATCACGACGGCGGCGGGACTGACCGTCGCGATTCCGGCACTGATCGGCTATCGCTACTATCGCAACCGCGTTGAGACATTGGTGGTCGACATGGAAAAAGAAGCCATCAAGTTGGTCGAAGCATTACACCGTCGGCAGGCGAAGGACTAAGCCATGAAGATGAGTTTGCGAGCCCGTACTCAACCTGAGGTTAACTTGACCTCGCTGATCGACGTGGTGTTTCTGCTGCTGATTTTCTTTATGGTGTCGACCAGCTTTGTCAAACAGTCGCAGATTACGATTAGTCTTCCTGAGGCGGAGTCGACCAACACGGTGCCGGATGTGCCGTTACAAATCGATGTCATGATTACCGCGACCGGCACGATGCTGGTCAACGGCCGGGAATTGCTTAACAGCCGGCCGGAAACGTTGCGTAACGCGTTGCAAAAGGTGTCCGACGGCAACAATGAGATTCCACTAACGATCAGCGCCGATGCCAATGCACGGCATCAGGACTTTGTGACCGCCATGGATGTGGCCGGCCGACTTGGCTTTGAGAAGGTCAGCATAGCGACCGTTAATGAGTCCGAATCCGAATAAGAGTAGCGTGCGGGATCCGGACGGCGCTGACGTCGCGTTAGCGGCGAATGCGGGCCCGGCCGACGCGCGTGAGATCTACAAACGTTTGTGGCGCTATGTAACGCCGCATAAGCTGGTCGCCACGATTGCCGTCATCGGCATGACCGCTGGTGCTGCGAGCGAAGCGGCGCTGGTGTATTTGCTTAAGACGTTCACCGACGATGCCTTGGTCGCACAGAATCTCGAAGCGGCGGCGACGGTGGCGCTGGTGCTGATCGTGATCTTCGTGGTTCGCGGTGCGTCTGGTTACGCCACCGAAGCATCGCTGGGCTGGATCGGTCGGAGCGTCATTAGCTCGCTGCGACGCGGAGTATTTCGTAAATTCTTAACATTGCCGACACGCTATTTTGAAGAACGGGCCGCCGGGCCGTTGCTGTCGCGACTGACGTACAACGTCGAGATGGTCGCGGAGTCGGTCACCAGCGTAGTGACGGTTGCAATTCGCGATGTGTTGACGGTGATTGCCGCGATCGGCGTGATGCTGTTGCATAGTCCAAAGCTTACGTTGATTGTTGCGATTCTATTTCCCGCGGTTGCCGTTATCGTTCGCATTCTCGCGGTAGCGTTTCGCCGCTACAGCGGCCGTATACAGGGTTCCATCGGTGAAGTAACGCATGTCACGGAAGAGATCGTGCGTGGCAATCGCATCGTGAAAATTTTCGGGGGTTACGAGTACGAAACCGAACGGCTCGATGAGGTCGACGGGCGCAACCGCAAACAAAATTTCAAACTGATTCATGTCCGAGCGCTCGGCGCGGCGGTCACCCAGGTCATTTTTGGGTTCGGCGTCGCGGGTGTGTTGTACGCCGCCAACATCGAATCGGCCAAAGGTCTCCTGACCATCGGCGAGTTCATTTCATTCTTCAGTGCAATGATGCTGATGCTGCAGCCCGTGCGGCGTATCACCAACATCAATGCCACCATTCAACGCGGTGTCGCGGCAGGCGACAGCTTGTTCTCGGTGATGGACGAAGACGACGAAGTGGACCGAGGCAACATCGCTGTCGATCGGGTAGACGGTCGGCTCGAATTCGAAAACGTCTCGTTTGCTTACGGTAATGAGCCGGTGTTGGACAACGTGTCGTTTACGGTGGAGCCGGGTAAGTCGCTAGCAATAGTCGGTCACTCCGGCAGCGGCAAATCGACGTTGGTGAGTTTATTGCCACGTTTTTACGATGTCGTGAGCGGTTCCATCCATCTCGATGGCACGCCCATTGAAGAATATTCCCTGACCAATTTGCGCGATCACATCAGCTTGGTCAGCCAGGACGTGGTGCTGTTTAACGACACGATCAGGAACAACCTGGGCTATGGAGCGCTGCGCGAACGCTCTGCCGAAGAGATGCAACAGGCGGCCGACGCGGCGCACGTGAGCGAGTTTGCTAATGAGATGCCGGAGGGGCTTGAAACCTTGGTGGGTGATCGCGGCGTGCTGCTGTCCGGTGGACAACGCCAACGCATCGCCATCGGTCGTGCGCTGCTCAAAGACGCGCCACTACTGATTTTGGATGAGGCGACCTCGTCGCTGGATACGCGTTCGGAGCGCCGCATTCAAGAGGCGCTGAACGAACTGATGAAAAATCGCACTACGCTGGTCATTGCGCATCGGTTATCGACCGTTGAGCGCGCCGACCGCATTATCGTGTTGGAGTCGGGGCGGATCGTCGAGTCGGGTACCCACAAGGAGCTGCTTGCGCTCGACGGCCACTACGCGGCGCTCTACAACTTGCAGTTTAGCGAGGCGTAATTTCGGCCATGCATGACTGGCTACAACGCGTATGGTACGGCGGCTCCGGGTGGTACCGTGTGCTACTGCCGTTGGCGGGCCTGTACTGGATGGTGATCACAATTCGCCGAGCGCTCTACCGCTATGGTGTTTTCACCTCGAGCTGCGCATCGGTGCCGGTGGTTGTGGTCGGTAATATCACCGCCGGCGGCACCGGCAAAACTCCGGTTTGTATCTGGTTAGCCGAGGAACTTCGATCGCGCGGTTTCTCTCCAGGCATTGTGAGTCGCGGCTATGGTGGCAGCAAGGGCTCTGCCTCGATGCGGGTTGATGCAGAGAGCGACCCCAGTGAAGTCGGCGATGAGCCGGTATTGATCGCGAAACGAACCGGTTGTCCGGTGGTAGTCGATGCGGATCGCGTGCGAGCGGTGGAGATGCTGGTCGCCGACGGCGCCGATGTCATCGTCGCCGATGATGGGCTGCAACACTACGGTCTCAAACGTATCGTCGAGGTGTGCGTCATCGATGGTAGTCGCGGATTAGGTAATCGTCGCCTGATTCCGGCTGGGCCGCTGCGTGAAACGTTGGGTCGACTGTCTGAAGTCGATACTGTGCTGATCAACGGCGAGCTGACGCAGCCATCGGACGAGCTCTCTGCGGTGGAACAAAATGCCATCGAATTTAATCTTGTGGCGCGTGAAGTGTCGCGGCTCAATGGTTCTTTGACTCGGCCTATCGATCGTTTTGCCGGGCAGACCGTGCATGCGGTCGCGGCGATTGGCAATCCACGTCGATTCTTCGACATGTTACGCGCAGCCGGTATGCAGGTGATCGAGCATGCCTTTCCTGATCACGCGCCGCTAGCACCGAGTCAGTTACGTTTCGGTGACGACTTTGACGTGCTGATGACCGAGAAGGATGCGGTGAAATTGGGTACGGTGAGTTCCGATCAGCTGTGGACCGTACCCGTTGAGCTGAAGATGGACGCGCTTGAGGCTGGGCCGTGGCTGGAGCAGATCGAGTCGCGACTGCGAGACGAGATGGACCAGAGTCGGACGAATTCATGAGCGACTTCGTCGTAGTGATTCCGGCGCGCTATGCGTCGGAGCGATTACCCGGCAAACCGTTGCGGGATATTGTCGGCAAACCGATGATCGTGCATGTGCACATGCGTGGCATGGAAAGCGATGCGCGCGAGACGATCATCGCGACCGACGATGAGCGTATTGCGGAAGCGGCCGAAGCAGCCGGCGCAACGATTTGCATGACCAGCGATCATCACCGCTCCGGCAGTGAACGTATTGCCGAAGTCTGCGACATCATGGACTGGTCCGACGATGTCTGCGTCGTAAATTTGCAGGGCGATGAGCCCACTATGCCGCCGAGTCTGATCAATCAGGCAGCCGGATTGCTCGATCGCGGGGATGCTGATATCGGCACGCTGGCATCGCCGCTCACGGATCAGCGTGAATTTGAGAATCCGAACGTCGTCAAAGCGGTCGTCGATGACGATGGCTTCGCCAAATACTTTACGCGGCTTGATGTGTTACCCGACGATCGTAAGCGAGCGCTTCAGCATCACGGCATCTATGCGTATCGTGCCGGCAAACTGCGGCAAATGGTTGCGGCCGAGCCCAGTGAGCTTGAGCTTCGCGAGAAGTTAGAACAAATCCGTGCCTTGGATTTGGGTATGGCCATACGCGTTGGCATCCCCGATCAACGACCCGGTCCCGGTGTCGATACCGAAGAAGATTTGGCGTCCGTTGCCAAGCTGTTGTAAAACGTTACGTGTAATGCAACCGATCGCCTACGCGGCGGTCGGAAGTTTCTGAAGCGGATTACACAGTTGTCGATCGTATCGACGGCTTAGGGGAAAGCGATGAAAGACGAGACATTAGCCATACACGCGGGTTTTAAGTCAGACCCAGCGACCGCTGCGGTTGCGGTACCGATTTACCAAACGGTTGCCTACGAATTTGATAATGCCCAGCACGGTGCCGATCTGTTTAACCTCGAGGTTGAGGGGAACATCTATTCGCGCATCATGAACCCGACGGTGGGGGTGCTGGAGCAACGTTCCGCCGAGCTTGAGGGTGGTATCGCGGGGTTGTGTTTAAGCGCCGGCAGTGCGGCGATCAACTACTCAATTCTCAATATCGCCGAGGCGGGCAGTAATGTCGTGTCGGTACCGATGTTATACGGTGGCACGTACACGCTGTTCGCACATATGTTGCCCAAGCAGGGCATTGATGTGCGTATGGCTGCCGATGATAGCGTCGAGGCGATGGAGAAACTCATCGATGATAAGACCGCCGCTATATTTTGCGAAACCATCGGTAACCCGGCCGGCAACGTGGTCGATATCCAGGCGCTCGCCGATATGGCGCATAACCATGGTGTGCCGCTGATCATCGACAATACGGTAGCAACGCCGGTGTTGACCAAACCGATTCAACACGGTGCCGACATCGTGGTGCATTCGTTGACCAAATACATGGGTGGGCATGGCACGACGCTCGGCGGCGTGATCGTTGATAGTGGACAGTTTCCCTGGGCTGAGCACGCCGATCGATTCCCGATGCTGAACGAACCCGAGCCGTCGTATCACGGCGTGGTGTACACGGAAGCGCTCGGGCCTGCTGCCTACATTGGTCGCGTTCGCACGGTACCGCTCAGGAATACCGGGTCCTGCTTGAGCCCAATGAACGCGTTCCAAATCTTGCAGGGCTTGCCTACCTTACCGTTGCGTATGGAGCGGCATTGCGAGAACGCGCTGGCGGTTGCGAACTATCTCAAGGATCACTCCAGCGTCGATTGGGTGCAGTACGCCGGGCTGGAAGATTCCAAGTATTACGATCTCGCGCAGAAATACTGCGGCGGTAAGCCGTCTGCGTTGCTGACGTTCGGTATCAAAGGCGGCTTTGACGCCGGTGTGAAGTTCTACGATGCTTTGGAGATGTTTTTGCGCCTCGTCAACATCGGTGATGTGAAGTCACTTGCTGCGCATCCGGCCTCGACCACGCATCGACAGCTGACCGATGAAGAACTCGCGTCGGCCGGCGTCACGCCAGACACGATTCGTTTGTGCGTTGGTATTGAGCACATCGACGACATTATTGCCGATCTCGATCAGGCGTTAGCGGCCGCCAAATAGCAGTACACACAATCCGTTTCAAAACCTTCGTCTATCCCGTCGGCGGATGTTGGTTGAACCCAAGAAAGGAGAATCCCTATGAAGATTCTAAAAAAGGTTCTGCCCATCGTCATATTCGGTGTCGTCGGCGCAGTCATTATCTGGCGCGCACCGATTAACGGGTGGAGTACGGTTATCTGGATGACCGGCAATATCATCATGGGCGTTATTCGTGCGCCGCATGAAGCGGCGAATAAGGCGAACGTTGCGGTTGAATCACGGCAGAATGCGACCGAGAACACGTTGCTGTTTGCCATATTTCTCGGCAACCCGGTGATACCAGCCGCGCATTTGATGTTTGGTGTATTCGATTTTGCCGCTTATAGCCTGCCGCTTTGGGCCACCGGTATCGGTGCGGCAATGCTGCTCTTGGGGTTGTGGATGTTTCGGCGCAGCCATGCGGATCTTGGCCGCAACTGGAACGTGTCGCTGGAGATTCGTGAGGAACACACCCTGGTCACCGACGGTGTGTACAAGCGTATTCGCCATCCGATGTACACCGCGATATTTTTGATCTTCGCCGCGCAACCGCTGCTGATCCATAACTGGATTGCGGGCTGGAGCGCGTTGATAGCATTTACGGCGATCTACGTGGTCCGCGTTTCGCGCGAAGAGGCAATGATGCGCGATCAGTTTGGCGAGCAGTACGATCGCTATTGCGAGGCTACTGGGCGTTTGCTGCCGAAAATAATGTAATCACGGTAAACGTGGCGGTTTTTCCGTACTTATCGTTACGGATCATGCCGAGACGAAGCGCTATGGTGTAGTCTTGCTGTCATGAACAACGACGGAAAAACCCGCGTCCTCTTCGTCTATATAGGCAATATACCGGCATCGCATGAATAAAGGCTCTCAGCCGTTAGAATAAGAGGCAGCCTTTTATTTCTGTAGATTTTCTGCCATTGCAAATGAATAGTTGCCCGTCTCAGGCCGATTGCCGGCACCAGCATGATTGTTGAAATCCCTCGAAAGGACGGCGATTGCGCGGTCTTTCTCACTGCCCTCA
Source organism: Pseudomonadota bacterium (assembly GCA_039030375.1). GTDB lineage: Bacteria > Pseudomonadota > Gammaproteobacteria > Steroidobacterales > Woeseiaceae > UBA1847. Next base: position 50,933 of record JBCCEH010000014.1, read on the forward strand.
ACAGCCTCATAGCGACGTTGGTCGCCGAATTACGACCCGAAGACGTATACGTTACCCGAATCAAAAAGTGGTTTGACCACAAGTGGCTCGGCTACTCTGGCAAAGGTCGCGTTCGATTCGACGGATTTGCTCCTATTGATACTGCGCTCGACCCACACTGGCAGGACAAGTTGACGTTTCCCCCGTTTAATCCTAAGCAAGTTGGTCACCAGCTGTTTTGGAGAAGGCACGGAGACGGATCCTACGGTGGGATAGATAATCCGCGGTGGATCCATAGGCGGCTGCTGCAGTCCAGCGCGGAAAACCTCAACAATCGGGTAGCTGAGTTCTCGGAATCGGGATTGTTCGTCTGGTTCACGTCCGACACTGAAGTGAACGCGCATGGCAGTGTTATGGTCTATCGAGTCGATCGTGACTCTGCTTCAGGATGGTACGCGTCATTTCGGCGAGACAACGATTGGGTTGTCGATAGGACGAAAGGCATCGACAAGAAAACTGTTAGAAGATGTTGGACAGGCACGTTTTAGCAACGGTTGACGCGCCGTTCGGTAATCGTTGGTGTATCCTCCTGCGTAATGACTGACGGAAACAAAACCCGCGTCCTCTTCGTCTGTATGGGCA
>JBCCEH010000015.1:0-50168 GCA_039030375.1 Pseudomonadota bacterium
ATGCGATCCCAATACAGCTCGCGATTCCAGCTGAGACGCAGCGCGTCGGCACCGGCGGGCAGTGTCGGTAACGGCAGCGTCATTTCGCGCGGCATGCCGGCAGGATATCCAAAGTTGTCGTAGACGGTGTGCCACTTGCCTTCCACATCGCGCGCCTCAAGCGTTGCCGACTGATACTGCAGGTTCGCCTGCCAGGCGGCGAATGCGGTCTGCGAATAGGGATACTCGACCCAGGAGTCGGTCACCAAAATGGGTAGGCGCGCGCTGCTCATCTCGGTAATCGGTTGGTCGAACTCCAGCGTGACCGACTCGACTTCGGTTAGCAGCCCTAAGAAACGTCGATCGATATTGCCGGGCGACATTGCAACATTGTCTTTGGTCGCCACCGCGTCGAGGACGTCGTCACCGTCGGAGTCGGTGGCTGCGATTGGCGTCAATGTGTCGCGATAAAAAAACGTTTTGCCGGTGACGTCGGGTGCGCCGGTACCCATACGTTCATCGACCGTAATGTGCCAGCCGTCGGGTAGGTCATAGGATTCGATGCTAACCGCGTCCAGATACATATTTTCCTGCATCGGTTCGCTGAGTTTGAATTGCAGCACACCGTCAGCGTCAGCCAATACACCCGGCGGAATCGCGAGGCGTTCCCACGGGCGCGGCGTGCCGGCAACGCCGGGCGCGACAAAACCGCCGAGACCGCCGACGCCGAGTAGGTCGGTTACGAAGTTGTACGATTCGCCGTCCCAGGCGAACAGCACCGGGCAGCTGGAGAGCTGACGCTCGACTTCGGCAAAGTGATGCACGTCACCGGGTTCAATATCGAGTTCGGTTTGATAGACGCCGTCCGACCACTGCAGCTCGACAAAGTCGGCGCGAGGTGCGCCGCCGAGACCGATGGCCACCGGCTGCAAACTTTGGCCTGCGGTAGAGCTGTTCTTATAGGTGTCGGTCAGCGTCCAGCGCGATCCCACGCGTAGTGCGACTTGCGTGCCAATGCCGGATGCATTTGAGCGCATGGTTTCGGCTTCGTCGTGATCGCCGGAAAGTGTGAACGACACGAAGTCGTGACGGCCAGGGCCGGGCGGAAGCTCCACCAATTTTTTGTCGCCAGTAAGGTAGAGAACAGAATGTCCCCGAGTCGGCGCTAACAGCGCCGTGGCGCCGCCGTACCACAGACCACCTGAAACCCGGTCTACGGTAGTCTCGTCATCTGTATCGGCGCCGGCGCCGAAGGCATAAATTTCGAAACGATTGTCGCCGAACAAGGCCATTTCCAGAACGCCATCGCCATCGAGATCCAGAAAGTCGATTTGCACGTCCCGCGATTGAATCTGCGATATCGTCCTGAATGATGAGTGCCAACCAGAACCCGGAGTGTATTGCCAGCTTCGCACGACGCCGTTGTCCCAAACGCCAACAAACTCGACGCCTCCATTTGCATCGAGATCGACCACGGCGGCAGCGACGAAGTCTAGTGAAGAAAATTCTGAAAACTCCTCCGCCGGCCGATACCTCCATAGTCGATCGTTGATCAACAACGTACTCGGTCCGTCCTCATGTAGAAACATAAGGTCTACGTCTCGGTCGTTATCAAAATCAGCAGCGATGACAGTACGCGTTGATCTGCCTTCGTTACCTCCCGGCAGCCTATCGCGCAAAGATCGAAACGAGCCATCGCGGTTATTGTTGAGAATATCGTATGGCGCATCTGCGTTAGCGATGACGATATCCAGGTCACCGTCGTGGTCGGCGTCAACGAGAGCGACGTCGTTGCAGTGGTTATCGTCGTTAGCCGCGTCGCTCGCTTGCCAATTGCCGGCGGCCAGTTGGTACCATAGTTGATTGTCTCCATCGCGACAAAAATACGCGTCAACAAAACCGTTGTTATCAACGTCACCCCAGGCAACCGCGCTAATTTTATCGACACCCAAGAATGGCTGAATCGCCGCAGATTCGTAGCCGTCACCGTCGGCGACCAACAACAGGTTGCCGGTCGGTCCTGCGATTAGTATCTCTAGCTTTCCGTCGTTATTAATATCAGCCACAGTTGTGTGCGCGCCGGTCCAGATTTCCTCGAGATTCGACAGCACACGTGGTTCGCCAAACAACCGTCCGCTGGGAGATTCCATCTTCTCGGAATTCTCGGATTCCCCGGCTACTCGCGCCAACGACTTCGGCCCCATCCGTGTGTACTTGAACTCTGCAAGTTCGGCGCGAGGATTGGTCGCGAATCGTTGAAACAGCTCTAATTGTTCGGTTGCCGCATCGGCATCGCCTTGTTGTTGTAATACCTGTGCGGCGTTGTAGTAGGCGCTGCGAAGATAAGGCTCTTTATCAATCGCGGTGCGATAGTGGGCGAGCGCAGAGTCACGGTCGCCCAGTCGTTGCTGGCACTGTCCTAAGTAATAGTGCGCGTAGGCATCGTCAGGATCGAGAGCCAACACTCTTTCGAAGCTTGTCGCGGCTGGTTCAATTTCGCCGATGTATAGCTGTAACAGGCCGGTCACATAGTTGGCGCGCGGGTCGTCCGGGTTGTCGGCGAGAACTTTCGCGAGTTCGTCCAGGGCGCGTTGTTCATCGCCGGTTTCCTGTCGATTCATAAAGGCGATGGCGAGGTTGGTGCGCGCGTCATGCCAGTTGGGTTTGCGTTCAACCAGTTCGCTAAACGTCGCGTGCGCGCCGGGGTAGTCGAAGTAGCCCATCAAGGCGACGCCGCGATTATTGAGCGCAATATCCTCGTCGCTGATTTCGTCGGCGGGTTTGGAGCAGGCGGTGAGCAAGATCAACGCACATAGGCCCGCCAAAATTCGACATCTAGTCATCAACGCGTTTCTTCGCATTACCAATGCGTTCCTTGAGATTATCGATTGTGATCGGGTTGCTGCCCGCAGGCGTCAGATAGGGTTTGCTCAGGTAGGGATGCGCTTCGCTGCGCACGTGCGCGCGCATGTCATGACCGGCCCGACGTTCGCGCTCGGCGCGCAGCTGTTCAACGTTGATCGGCGCAACGATCACTTTCTCACCGGGCCCGGGGTCGACCTGCCCAAGAATGCGGCCGTCATAATCCACCACCATGCTGCCACCGGGCCAGCTAAACGGCGGATAGTTTTGAAAGCTTGCGCCCTGGTTGCAGGCCACCACGTAAGCGGAATTTTCCAGCGCGCGGGTGCGGTTGATCAGCGTCCACCAATTCATCGGTTCCTGTGTACCCCAGGGATCCATGTAGGCGGAGATGCGAATAATAATCTCGGCGCCGTTGAAGGCGATTTGGCGAATTGTCTCCGGGAACAACCAGTCGTAACAAATCGCGACGCCAATCTTGCCCAGCTCGGTATCGGCGACCGGAAACAGTTCGTCGGAATAGTCCGCGATATCGTGCGGTGACGTGTGCACCTCCCAGGGAATCCAGGTGTTCACTTTGCGGTACTTGGTCAGTACGCCCGATGGTCCGATCAACAATGTGGTGTTAAACACTGCGTCCGGGAACTGCTTGTCGATCTCCAGAAACGAGCCGGTCTGAATGTAACAGCCGTATTTCCTGGCAAGACGTTCGTAGACGTCGGTGTGCTCGTTCGGCAACTCCACCGCGAGTTTGTTCTTGAGTTCTTTCACCGTTTGGTAAGCCGGTGGCGTGTGTGCGAACTCCGGAAACACCAATAGCCGAACGTCGAAGAACGGTTCGTAGCCGAGGATGGTCTGCTCGACCATTTCTGCCATGCGACGCACGCGATCCTTGATCTCGGAGCGATCCGCAGGGCTAGGAAAGTCAGTTTGGCAGGCGGCGGCGTAGAACGGTGTGGTCACGGCGTTTCAGCTCTGATATTTGGCCCGAATTGTACCCGGGAACGACGCCCGATTTCGATGCTGAGCGGTCTTTATGTTTGCCAGGGCGCGCCGCATAATTCACTGATGCTGAAGAAGATAATCCCGATTTTGTCGATGGCTCTGGTGGGCTGTGGCGACGGCCCGACAGAACCGCCACCGGTGGCACGAGGTGAACCGACGTTTTTTGCCGACGGTACCGCCGCCGCCGGGCTGGATTTCGTGCACGATCCGGGGGTCACCGAGTCTCGCTACATGCCAGAGATCATGGGATCAGGGGTCGCATTGCTGGATTTCGACAACGATGGTGACCTTGATGCGTACTTTGTGCAGGGCGGGCGCGTGGATGGCAAAGGTGACCCGATCTCAGACCGCTTGTACCGCAATGATCTCGCCGACGGTCAGCCGGTTTTCGTTGACGTAACCGATAGCAGTGGGCTATCTGCCAACGGCTACGGTATGGGAGTCGCTACCGGAGACTTTGACGCGGATGGCTGGGTCGATCTGTATGTAACCAACTTCGGCCAGAACCAGCTGCTTCGAAATCGCGGTGACGGGACCTTCGAGGATGTCACTGATACGGCTGGTGTGGGTGATGACCGCTGGTCGGTGCCCGCTTCTTTCCTCGATTACGACAATGACGGTGACCACGACCTGTTTGTCGGCAGCTACGTCGATTTTCGCGTATCGAACCATAAGGACTGTGTCGCCGCGACCGGGCTGCTCGACTACTGTTCACCACACACGTATTCGGCGCTTGCAGACCGGCTGTTTGAGAATAAGGGCGATGGCACGTTTACGGATGTCACCAGTGATTCCGGAATTCGATCCGTTCGAAGCAAAGCGCTGGGTGTCTCGGTCACCGACTTTGATGGTGACGGCACTATCGATATTTATGTCGCCAACGACGGCGTCGCCAATCAGCTGTGGCTGAATCAGGGTGACGGTACCTTTAAGGACAACGCACTGATGTCCGGCAGTGCCTTGAACTTCGAGGGTTCTCCAGAGGCGAGTATGGGCGTCGATGCGGCGGACATTGACGGCGATGGCGACGAAGACCTGTTCATTACGCATTTGCGCAGTGAAACAAACACTTTGTATATCAATCGTGGCAACGCTGAGTTTGAAGACAGCACGATTCGAACGGGTTTGGCCGGACCCAGTATTCCACTGACTGGTTTCGGAACCGCATGGTTTGATCTAGGTAACGACGGTGATCTTGATCTGTTCACCGCAAACGGTGCTGTCACGATTGAGGAGAAGCGAATTGCGGCCGGTGATGACTATCCTTTTGATCAACGTAACCAACTCTTCTTGAATCAAAGCGGCGAAAAATTTATTCGGTTCAACGAAGTCGTTTGGTCTAACGACGCGGCCTTGGCCGCGGAAGCGGTGTCGCGCGGCGCGGCGTTTGGTGACATCAATAATGACGGTCGCGTCGATATTCTGGTCAGTAACAACAATGGGTCGCCACAGCTATTGCTGAATAACTCTCCGACTTTCGCGAAATGGTTAGGGTTAGATTTGCGTCTTGGTGACTCGCAATCCATTGCGCTTGGCGCGGCGGTAACGATCGTCGACGGCGTCAAGAACCCCACTCGCCGTGTACGCACTTCAGGGAGTTACGCGTCGGCCAGTGACGCGCGCATCGTATTTGGCTTGGGACAACACGAGGCGGAAAATTTCGATGTCGTAGTGGTGTGGCCGGACGGTGAGACGGAGCAATTCTCATCGTTAGGGGTGAAGCGCTATCACACCCTCGTACAAGGAAACGGCGACGCATCATGAGGCGTGCGCTAGTGCTTGCGCTGTTTCTCGCCGGCTGTGCAGAGGAGCCTGCCCCAACCGTTGTTGAAGCACCTGTTGCTAATGAGCCGCCGACCGTCGTGGTTCCGACAACAGGAATGGACGCGGACGTGGCGGCACTCATTGATGCGGGATGGGATACCTTGCGGCAATCGCTGGCAGCGACCGATGTGGATGCCGCCTCAAAAGCCGAAGCCTATGCCACGTTTGGGTTACTGTGTTTTGGGAACGGATTGACTCCCACTGCCGAGAGCGCGTTCGAAAACGCCGTGTATCTGATGCCGGATGAATCGCGGTGGATTTATTTTCTGGCATTGATTCATCAATTCACCGGCGAACTGGAGCTCGCCGCTAACGGTTTCGAGCGCGTTCTCGAATTGGACCAAGGCCAGTTTGCGGCGGCGATTCGATTGGGTGATGTGCGCTACGAGCAGGCCGATACCGTCGCAGCCAAGATTGCCTACGAGCGTGCGCTCAGCAATGAAGAGTATCAAGCGTCGGCGTATTACGGTTTGGGCAGAATTGCCGACGCTGAGGGTGATACCACAACCGCCATCGCCAGTTATGAGCGCGTGCTTGACGCGCAGCCGAATGCCGATCGCATTCACTATTTGCTGGGTCTCGCCTGGCGGAACGCCGGTGACCTGGAGAAAGCCGAGGAAAATCTCGCCAGGTTCGGTACTGCAGAGCCGTCGTTTCCGGATCCGCTGTTCGATGAGATCAGTGGCGGCGCCACGCAGATCGGCGGTCTTTGGGCCAACATGAATGCCGGCTCGCAGGCGTTCGTGGATGGTGATCTGGACCTGGCCGTCGAAAAATTTCAACAAGCCACGGTCGACCATCCAAACGACCCGCGGTCGTGGGAAAGTCTGGGTATGGCGCTGCGCCGTCAGGGCGAACTGCCCGGGGCAGGTGATGCGTATCGCAAAGCGGTTGAATTGAGTCCGGACAACGGTGAGCTCGCGGTGACCTTTGCCGAAGTATTGGTCGATCAGAGCGACGCGCAAGGTGCACTCGATGCGTTAAGAACCGCTGCCGCCAATAATGCAACCGATGCTACGGTGCGCATGGCGTTCGGCATGATGCTGTCGCAGGTTGGTAACTCGGACGCTGCGATACCGGAGATTGAAGCTGCGATAACGCACGCGGAGACCGATGACATTCGAGCGCGGGCGCAGTATTCATTGGGTCGCGTGCAGGTTGCGAACGGCAATATCGATTTGGCGCAAGCCGCATTCAGCGCCGCGTTGGCGAGCAACCCGGGTCATGGCGGCGCGCGACTGGAGCTGGCGCGCGTTTATGTTCGCGGGCGTGATTTTACTTCTGCGTTGGCATCGTATCGCACGTATCTCGAGAACAATCCGCGCTATGACGTTGCACGCATTGAAGCGGCTACGGCAGCAATTTATCTCAACGACGTTGCGCAGGCGCGAGAACTTCTCAGTGACGGCGTTGCCGAGGGCGAGGCGTCGCCGCGACAGCTGTCGTCATTGGCACGTTTGCTGGTGCTGGTGACCGATCCGTCGGTGCGCGACCCTGAGCGTGCGCTTGAACACGCTAACGAGGCGCTCAAGCAAACCGGCGCTCGGCGCCATGCCGAGACGTTGGCTCTGTGTCTTGCTGCGCTCGGATTATTCGATGATGCGGTGCGCGTGCAATCTGAAGTTCTTGCCGATGCTGAGCAGCAAGGCGATGCGGCGGTACGCGACCGCGCGGCAAGAAATTTGGAAGCGTATCGACTGCGCCGGATGGGCCGTTTGCCGTTAGACGCTGGCTAGCGCATTACAAGAACGCGAACTTCAAACCGAAGACCACCGCGATAACGTAAACCGCCGGCGGACACTCGCCTGCTTTACCGGTAAGCAGTTTGAGCGCGGCGTAGCTGATAAAGCCGAGACCTAATCCGTCCGCGACTGAGAACGACAGCGGCATCGCCAACGTCGTAATTACGGCGGGCACGCTTTCGGTCATATCGTTCCAAGCGACATCGGCAAGCGCGCGAGCCATTAGGCAAGCGACGAATAGCAGCGCCGCCGCCGTCGCGTAGGCAGGTACGCTGCCGGCCAGCGGTGCTAGGAATAGACAGGCGAGGAACAGCAAACCAACCACGACCGCGGTTAAGCCGGTCTTGCCACCGGCTTCGACGCCGGCCGCACTTTCGATAAAGCTGGTGGTGGATGAGGTTCCAAGCAAAGCACCCGCCGTGGTCGCGCTGGAGTCCGACAACAAGGCATTGCCTAACCGCGGCAATTTACCGTCTTTGTCCACCAGTCCGGCGCGCGTCGAGACACCGACCAACGTGCCCGCAGTGTCGAAAACATCCACCAGCAACATGGTCAAAATGACGGTGACCATCGAAATATCAAACGCGGCGCGGATATCGAGTTCCATGAATACCGGTGCGACCGAGGGCGGTGCCGAGGCAATGCCTTGAAACTCGGCGTTGCCACTGAGCCAGCCAGCTGCGGCGGCCAACAAAATGCCGATGACGACCGCACCGCGAATGCCACGTGCGCTAAGTGCAGCGATGAGAAAGAAACCGGCGAGAAAAATTAGCGGTCCCGCGGTGGTGAGATCGCCCAGGCCCACCAGCGTTGCTGGGTTGTCGATCACCACGCCGGCATTCTTTAATGCAATAAAGCCGATAAATAACCCGATGCCGGCGGATATGCCCATTTTTAGGTTGCGCGGAATCGCATTGATGAGCCATTCGCGCACCGGGAGAATACTCAGCGCGATGAAAATCATGCCAGAGATAAATACCGCGCCGAGCGCGGTTTGCCAGGTGTGGCCCATGCCGAGTACTACGCCGTAGGCGAAAAACGCGTTCTGTCCCATGCCGGGTGCCTGGGCAATCGGGTAGTTGCCGAGAATGCCCATCAGGATCGAACCAATGGCGGCCGCCAAACAGGTGGCAACAAACACAGCACCAAAGTCCATGCCGGTTTCGGACAAGATGCTCGGGTTCACGACAGCGATGTAGGCCATCGCCAGAAAGGTTGTTAGTCCTGCAACCAGCTCGGTGCGAATCGTGGTGCCGCGTTCACTGAGTCGAAAAAACCGGTCAAGTCCCTGCATCGTCGTCTACCGCCACTGTCATCGCAGCCAGCTTACCTTTTTCCGGCTTACCTGTCGGCGTTCGCGGCATGTCGTCGATAAAGACGACGTCTCTGGGCACCATAAATTTCGCCATGCGTTCGGCGCAGTGTGCTCGCAGCTCGTCGGCGGTGAGCGTTGCGCCCGGCTTTGTTACTACGAACAAGCGGACGTCTTCTTCAACGAGTCGTGCCGGCACGCCGACAGCGGCGCAATCTTCCACCGCGGGATGTGTAAGTGCACCTTCTTCGACTTCATAAGCGGAAACCATTTCGCCACGGACACGAATGCGTTCGCTCATTCGGTGCATAAAATAGAACAGGCCGTCGTCGCCAATCCGGGCGATATCACCGGTGTGAAACCAGCCGTCCTGCCAATGACGGGCGGTTTCTTCGGCAAGACCGATGTAGCCATCGGCGGTCAAGCCAGGCTGCTTACCTTTTACGACCAACTGTCCCGGCGTGCCGTCGGGCACCTCGTCACCGTCGTCATCAATGATCTTAATCTCGTAGTCCGGCAACACGACTCCGCCAGGATGATCCCATTGTGGCACGACCGCCCAGCCTGCGTCGGTTGATCCATAGCCGCCGCCGGGGATCAGGTGTGTCTTGAATCGAGCGTCGAAGTCGGCTTTGGGAACCGGGATCGGTGCGCCCCAGCAGCGTGATACTCGATGTTGCGTTTCCTCGGGGCGTGGCTCGGCCGCCCACAGCAGCTGCTGCACGGAGCCCAGCATCATGAACCAGGTGGCGTCGAATTGAATGATCTCTGGCCAGAATGCGCGGTTACTAAAATACTCGCGCAGTACCACGCGCGCGCCGACCATCATTGACGGCAAAATATCGTAGTAAGCCGGTCCGATGTGCGACAACGGGTAGGGTGTGTAGACGCAGTCGTCGGCTGTGATGCGAAACGGATCAATACAGTTTTCTGCCGTCTTAATCGCGTAGCGGTGCGATAGTTTGCAGCCCTTCGATACGCCGGTGGTTCCGGATGTGAACAACACCGTGGCTAGATCGGTGTCGGCGGCATCCGGCGAGAGGTGCCGATGATCGTCTACCAGAACGTCGTCAAAATTCAGGATCTCGAGAGACGGAAATAATGATCGCGCCCGCGGTGCATCGCCGACCAGAACCAGCGTCTTGATGTTCGGCATTTGGTCGCGGATGTCATGCAATGCATCGAGATGCTTGTCCGAGGTAAATAGCGTTTCAGCACCGGTGACGTTGATCATTCGTGACAGCGCAACATTGCGAAAAGCCCGGTTGACCGAGACCTCGACCACGCCGAGCTTCTTGGTGGCGTAGGAGGTCGCCAAATACTCGATCGAGTTTTCGAGCATTATAGCGATGTAGCCCGATGCAATCGGTGTGTTGACGCGAAGGCCGCGGGCGAGGCGATTAACCAGCGTCTCAAAGTCACGATAGTTGATGGTCCGGTCGGTTTCCGCGATCGTTACGAATGGCCGGGTACCGTATCGCGCGGCGCACTCATGTAAGACATCCCCCAACGTCTGATTCATGACTCGTTACTACTCACTCAAGCAGGCTGATTCCGGCAGCGAGTATATACAGCGATTAATCGGCGCCGTTTTTCAAACGCGACACCGGTTTGCCTAGGAGGGGTGTGTGCTAAATAAGTTCGTTAACGCTTGACCATATACGCTCCCCTTTGGGGAGCAGTATGTAGCCGGCTGCTGGCGGGTAGTCATCGATGATCGAGCGATCGGCCCATTGATAATGCGTGAGGGACTTGAGGCCCAGCGCGATGGCGCGTGGTGTCGCTACCGGTAAGCTGTCGCGGACTTCGTTGAATCGACTCGCGCCGTTACCAATTGCGGCAACCAACGGCAGGGTCCATTTGCTGTAGGCCAGCTTCTCTTCGCGACGCTTGGCCACCAGGCGAGATATTTTATTGCAATGTTGCCCAATACGCTGACCCTGCTCCGTCAATAAATACTCGGGTCGCAGCGGGTGACCGTGTCCGCTGTTGCGTTGCACCAGGCCGAGATCAATGAGGTCGGACAGTGACGCTGTCAACGAACCGCGGCTGACGCCCAGGCGATTGGCGAGCGAGACGAACTTCGCGCCGGACTGCCGTTCCAGCTCCGCGATCACCGGGATGTTCCAGCGATGATGGGCCAGGGCGATAAGCCCCTCAAGCGGTTCGTGTTCGGTGGAAAAATTCATTTGACTATTAGTATAGTAAGTATAAAAATAGTACCATAAACGAATGGGAGAGGAAAGCTATGACGAACACGATTGACCTCATCGAGGGCCTGACGATTTCTACACCGGTATCCAACCTGGACACATCAATTGCCTGGTACGAGGATATTCTTGGATTCAAATTGTTGTATCGCGTTGACGAAATCGCCTGGTGCGAAATGTCGACCTCCGTGTCGAACGTAAATCTGGGTCTTAGTGAGGTCGAGAAGCCAACGCCCGGTGGGGCAACGCCTACTTTTGGCGTCAGCGATATCAACGCCGCCAAAAGCAGCCTCGAGGCGAAAGGGGTGCGCATCGACGGCGACATCATGGTTATCGATCAAATGGTGAGTTTGCTAACTTTCTATGATCCCGATAACAATGCACTGATGTTCTATCAAGAGCCCGATAAAAATGACTAGTCGATCTTTTCTGTTTGCTAGCGTCTTACTGATGGTGTTTGCTTCAGCAAACACCCACGCGCAGTCAGCGCGCACCGAAAACACGTTGCGGTTGGACGATCCGGCCAACCAGCCGGCGGCAACCTTTGATGCGGTTAGCTTCTTAGTCGGATCTTGGGCGGGTCCCGCATTTGGCGGGACCTTTGAAGAGGTCTGGAACCCGCCGTCAGCCGGTAGCATGGTGGGTATGTTTAAGTTTATGGGCGACGACGCAGTCGGCTTTTACGAAATCATGCTCATCGTGCAGGAAGAAGATTCGCTTAATCTGAAAGTGAAGCACTTCAATCCGGATTTTTCAGCGTGGGAAGAAAAAGAAGACTACGTCAACTTCCGGCTAGTGAGAGTGGAACTCGATGCCGTGTACTTTTCTGGGCTGACATTCAAGAAGATCAGCGATGATGAGATTCACGCCTATATCGCATTCAAGAGCGAAGCGGGCAGCCGCGAAGAAAAACTCGTTTTCAACCGGCAATAGTTCGCTATTTTGCCTACAGCACTTGTCCCGGGTTGAGAATGCCCTGCGGGTCAAGTGTTGATTTAAGTGTGCGCATCAACGCTACCTCGGCGTCGGACCGACTTTGATCGAGCCAGTCTTTCTTGTCCATGCCAATGCCATGCTCGGCTGATACCGAGCCGCCGATCGCCCTGAGCGGCTCGTAGACCAGCGCGTCGCTGATCGCTTTTCCGTCAACAGGCTCGTTCGGGCAAACGAACGGGTGCAGATTGCCGTCGGCAACGTGACCCATGGTGTAACACTCACCGTTGGGCCAGCGCGCTTTGATGTTGCCTTTAATCGTATCGACGTACGTCGCCATTTCGCCGACCGGCAAACTGACGTCGTAAAGGTAAACCGGATCACACTCCAATATAGATTCGAAGTTCTCGCGAATTTCCCAAATCGCGTTACGTTCATTGTCCGACTTGGGAATCACCGCATCGTCAATTAGGCCGTTATCGAAAGCTGTTGTGAGTACGTGCGTAAATCGCTGCTCGTCTAATGCCGCATCGTTGCCTTCGGATTCAAAAACCACGTAAAAAGGATGCTCGGGCGATAGTGGCGCGCGATGTCCGCCCACCGTGGTGACGAATCGATAGTAGTCTTGCCACAAAATCTCGAAGGCGCTCAGTGAATCCGCGAGTTGCTCACGCAACAGCACCAGTAAGGCCTGCACATGCTCGAAATCGTCGAGTGCCACGAACGCGGTGTGACGTGTGCTTGGTCGCGGAAACAACCGAACCACGGCCCGCGTGACAACGCCGAGCGTTCCCTCCGTACCGATGAACAGCTGTTTCAGATCGTAGCCGGCGTTGTTCTTCAACATACGATTCATTGACGACAGTACTGTACCGTCGGCGAGTACCGCCTCTAGACCCAGTACCAAGTCGCGGATCATGCCGTAGCGCAGTACATTGATGCCGCCTGCATTGGTCGCGATATTGCCGCCAATCGTGCAGCTGCCGCGCGCGCCCAAATCCAGCGGAAATCGTAGGCCTGCCTCGTCAACCACGTCCTGAACATTTTGTAGCACCGCGCCGGCCTCAACCACCGCGAGACTGCCAATCGCATCGATCTCGATGACGCGATTCATTTTTTCCAGCGACAAAATGACATCGTCATCGTTCGGTTTCGCTGCAGTTACCGCATTGGTCAAACCGCCCTGCGTTACCACAGATTGACCCGCCGCGTGGCATGTCTGTAACACGGTGGCAACCTCGTCGGTATTGCGTGGTAATGCGAGCGCTTTTCCTCGCATTGGGGCGCTGTCCCAATAACTGGTGGCGCGCTCGGCAATGTCGGCCGCTTCAAGAATTGCTTCGTCGCCGATCGCCTGGCGCAGAGTTTTGATGATCGAGTCCATCATTGACCCATGATACGGCGTCTTCACGCCCGCTGCTGGAGGCATTCCACGGGCTGTGGTTAACTCAGAGTCTCGGGCAACGGCTCGGTAAGAAAGCCGCGCCCCATGGGGGAACTATGCTTCACATCGCAATTGCTATTGGTCTACTGCTCGGCTTGCTGGTCGGTCTTGCGGCGGCTGCAACCGGAAACGAATGGTTGCTCGCTATCGCACAAGGGGTTGAGCCGCTGGGCCGCATCTTTATGAACGCGATCCGCATGGTGGTCATTCCGTTGGTGGTCGTCATCATATTTTCGAGTATTGCGAAACTTGGCAATCCGCGAACCTTAGGCAAGATCGGCGGGCTAACCTTCGGCTATTACGCCGTCACGTTGTTCCCCGCTATTGTCGTTGGCATGGCGGTGATGAAGTTTGGGCTGCAGTTTGCAGCAGATATCACCGTGCCGACCAACGAGCCGCCGACCGTTCCGCAACTTCGCGGATTCGTCGATTTTCTGGTGTCTTTGATTCCACCGAACCCGTTTGCCGCAGCCAACGCTGGAGCGATGCTGCCGCTCATCGTATTTACCGCGCTGGTGGCCGCTGCCGCGGGTACTATCGAGGCATCTCGGCGCGACCGCCTTATTCAGTTTGCCGACGATGCCTCTGCTGCATTGATCAAACTGGTGTGGTGGATTCTGTATCTCGCCCCGATCGGTGTTTTCGGTTTGGTCGCCCCGGTCACCGCGACACTCGGCTGGGATCTGATCACCAGCCTGGTTATCTTTATTCTCTGCGTCGCGGCGGGTCTGCTGATTTATACCTTTGCGGTCATGCTGCCTTTGGTCTGGTTGTTGGCGCGAATCGCGCCGGCTAAGTTTCTCCGCGGTACGTTTGGCGCGTTGTCGATCACGGTGTCTTCCACCAGCACGGCCGTGGCATTGCCAGTCACTCGCGAAGAGACGCACAAAAATCTTGGCGTCTCCAGAACGGTCACCGACCTATTGATTCCGTTCACGGCCTCAACGTATCGGCCTGGCACGGCCTTATTTCAAGGCGCCTCGATTGTGTTTCTCGCATATTTGTTCGACGTGCCGGTACCGGTCGCGGTTCTCGGTGGTGCCGTACTCGCGACCTTCTTAGTGTCGTTAACTGTGGCACCGGTGCCATCGTCAGGGGTGGTTACCATGGCGCCGGCCTTAGAGGCAGCGGGTGTGCCGGGTTCAGGACTCGCGATTCTACTTGGTATCGACCGTATCCCGGACATGATGCGCTCTGGCGTCAACGTGCTCGGGCATATTTCGACCGCCGCGATTGTCGATCGGTTTGTAGATGTCGATGACGTCAATAACGTCGAGTCCTGATGGCGGAGCCTGCCTCAGACGCCGGTAGAGGATTGCCACCCGGAAAGAGAAAGGTAGACATTGGACTTGCTGTGTTCGCGGCGTTTTTTGGTGGCGGTCTCGGTTACGTCTATCTGGGGCGGATCACGTGGGCATTTTGGTGGCTCGCGATATTGTTCGGCGTGATCACTTTGTTCGCCTTGTCGCCATTTACCTCCTTACCAGCGTTCGTCTATTTATTTCTCTTAAGTTTACTGACGATCACCATAGGTGTGATCTTCCACTGCGGACGCCTCGCCGCCAAACATCCCATTGTCGATCGGAAGCCGTATAACAAAGCATGGGTCTACATTTCATGGCTATTGATCTTCTGGTGTTTAGGCAGCTTTTTCCCCGACTTGCGTGCGAAGTGGCTCGGTTTTGATCTGTACAGCATTCCGTCAATGTCTATGGCGCCGACGCTGGAGCAGGGCGATCTGGTTACAGCGGATGCTCGTCGGTACGACGAACAGACATTGCAATATGGCGACATCGTCGTGTTCGAGAATCCACAGGTTCCTGGCTTGATTTTCGTCAAGCGGGTGGTGGGGTTACCCGGAGATGTCATCGAAATCAAAACGGACGTTCTGTATCGCAACGGTGAAGCGATCGACGAGCCCTATGCTCTGTTTACATCGCCCGGCAATGTCCGCACTAGCCAATATCCGCCGGAGTCAGTCCGAGACGGATACTTCTTCGTGCTCGGCGACAATCGGCACCGATCACAAGACAGCCGTTTCTTAGGGCCAATACCCCTGGAAAACCTGCGAGGTCGAATAGAGAACCGGTGGTTCGCGTGGAGCGAAGGACCTCGGTGGGAGCGATTTCCGCACCAATTTACGCAACCCGAATAGTTGTCGAAGTACTCTAACTCACTGTCCTAGTTAGCTTTTCGAAGAAAAACCAAATTCGGTTTGACGGTTGTGTGATCTATATGTACTATTTGAACACGTAGTACATATAGTACAACTAGTACAAGCACAGGATTCGAGATGCAGATTGCCATTGATGTTGATAGTTCGGAGCCGCTGTTTTCACAGTTGATCGCACAGGTGAAGCGTGCGGTGGAGAAGGGACACAAGCAGCCCGGCGATGCCTTGCCATCGATACGTCAGCTTGCCAATGACCTGGAACTCAATAGCAATACCGTTGCTAAGGCGTACCGGCTGCTCGAACGCGACTCTATTATCGAAACCCGTGGTTACCGAGGAACGTTTATTCACCCGGATGCGCCATCGAATTGCACGGTTGATTTGAACCTGCTGATCGAGGAAAAGATTGCGGCAGCGATTGCCGACTTAAAAGAAGTCGGTGCCACCGACTCAGAGATTCGCGTTGCATTCGGCAAGGTGATGCAGCAATGAATGGTGTAGAGGACCCCATTATGAACGCACAAATTATCTTCAGTATTGCTTTCTTTCTGCAGGTCGTCGTGATTTCAATCGTCATGCCACGAAAGATCTCGGCGACCATGTCGCACGTCATGCAAGCGTATCCGCCGACGACCCACCCGCGGTTATATCCGCGAAAGCTGGCGTATTACGAGTCGAAGCAAATGACCTTCCGCTGGTTGAGTGCGAGTATCGCGCTGATCGGGTTCGCTGTGCTCATCGGCATGCAGTTCTACCAATCGACGTGGGACTTCGATGACTTTGGCGATGCAATCGCATTTACTTTCTTTATGCTGCAGGCGGTGCCGTTTTTTTGGCTGGACCTGTCGCTCAAAAACGAACTCAAGATTATGCGGGCACTAAATACGAGTTCGACACGAACCGCCGACCTCAATCCGCGCGGTCTGTTCGACATCATTTCGCCGGCGTTGCTGGGTGCTGTCGTATTGACCTATCTTGGTCTGTGGGCGTTCGTCGCCTGGTTTGATCAGTTCGGCTACGAATGGTTTGGTGGTTACGCAAATGTCGCGATTGCGACCGGCATCAACCTATTTTTCATTGCTATCGTTTTTTGGCGTGCGCGAGGGCGCAAGGAAAACCCCCACGAACGACATGAAGATCGGATACGGCGGGTGCGGCGAACCGCAAAAATGCTGGCGATGATGAGTATCGCCTTGACCGTCTACCTGGTGATCACCGTATCGCTCACCGCCAGTGAGTTACGCGACTTGCAGCCGGCAGTAAAAAGCATCTACTTCCTGTTGATCGCCGCACTAACCGTTAACGAGTACCGAATCGACTCGACCGATTTCGATGTGTATCGCGATGCGAACACATCCAATGTAAGCACATCGGGCGTCGTCACCAGCTATTGAACTCTGGCGCGCACCGAGCTAGGCGTTGTCGATAATGTCATTGAAGGTCTTGCTCGGACGCATCGCGGGTACTGCCATCGATTCATCGGGGTGGTAGTACCCGCCAATATCGACCGGCGCGCCCTGCGCCGCGTTGAGCTCCGCAAGAATTTCATCTTTGTGCTCGGACAGTGCTTTAGCCATTTTTCGAAAGCGCTCCGCTAATTCCCGATTTCCGGTCTTGTCGGCCACCGCCCGTGCCCAGTACCACGCCAGGTAAAAGTGACTGCCGCGATTATCGAGTTCATTGACCTTTCGTGAGGGCGCGCGGTTCTCTTCCAAGTACCGCCCATTCGCCTCATTCAGCGCGTTGGCAATCAGTTTGGCGTCTTTGTTATCCGTTTTTTCAGCCAGGTCCTCGATAGAAACCGCTAACGCCAAAAATTCACCGAGCGAATCCCAACGAAGATGACCTTCTTCGACGAACTGTTGCACGTGCTTTGGCGCGGAGCCGCCTGCGCCGGTTTCGTAAAGGCCGCCGCCGGCGAGCAACGGCACAATCGACAACATCTTGGCGCTGGTGCCGAGTTCGAGGATCGGAAACAAGTCGGTGAGGTAATCACGTAATACGTTGCCGGTTACCGACACCGAGTCTTTGCCATCACGAACGCGACGGAGCGTCGTCAGCATTGCATCGACCGGCGATTCGATACGGATATCGAGACCGCTGGTATCGTGGTCTTGTAAGTACTTTTTCGCAAGATCGATGAGGTTGGAATCGTGAGCACGATCCGGGTCCAGCCAGAAAATCGTCGCGGTGCCGGTTTGGCGAGCGCGGGTGACCGCGAGTTTGACCCAGTCGCGAATTGCGACGTCTTTGGTTTGGCACATACGCCAAATGTCGCCGGCTTCGACTGCGTGCTCGAACAGTTGCTGATCATCTTCGGTAAACACCCGCACCGTGCCGTCGGTCGGAATTTCGAATGTCTTATCGTGCGAGCCGTATTCCTGAG
Organism: Pseudomonadota bacterium; assembly: GCA_039030375.1. Lineage (GTDB taxonomy): Bacteria > Pseudomonadota > Gammaproteobacteria > Steroidobacterales > Woeseiaceae > UBA1847. Next base: position 17,871 of record JBCCEH010000015.1, read on the forward strand.
CTTTCTTCGCCATCAGGCCGACATTGCAGACGTTGCCCATCGTGGCGACGTCGAACGCACCGTTGCGTTTACAAAAGTCGAAGACCTGCTTGTAAATACCGGCGTAGCTGCGATCCGGAATGAGTGCGCGGGTGTCGGCCAGTTTGCCGTCCGGGCCCCACATCTGACCGGACGAACGCAGTGCCGCGGGCATCGATGCATCAATGATGACGTCGCTGGGTACGTGTAAGTTGGTGATGCCTTTATCCGAGTTCACCATCGCCAGTGCTGGCTGGCTGTTGTAGACCGCTTCCAGATCGGCCTCAATAGTTTCACGCTGGTCCGCCGGTAGATCGCCGATTTTTGCGTACACATCGCCAATACCGTTGTTTGCATCAACACCAACAGCGTCGAATACCTCGGCGTGCTTATCGAAGACGGCCGCGTAATACGTCTTCACTGCGTGACCGAACAGAATTGGGTCAGACACCTTCATCATGGTGGCTTTGAGATGTAGCGACAGCAATACGCCTTGCTGCTTGGCGATATCAATCTCGCGTTTGTAATACGCCTGCAAAGCGCGGCAGCTCATACGCGTCGCGTCGACCACTTCGTTATCGAGTACCTCAACATCGTTACGTAACACGGTGACGGTGCCGTCCGTCGCCTCGAGCTCAATGCGCAGCTTGCCGGCCGACTCGACAATGGCGGACTGCTCGCTGCCGTAGAAATCGCCTTCTTCCATATGCGCGACTGAGGATTTCGAATCACCTCGCCAGGCGCCCATGGAATGTGGGTTGGCTTTGGCGAAGTTCTTCACCGCCAGCGCCACGCGGCGATCAGAATTGCCCTCGCGAAGTACCGGATTCACGGCGCTGCCAAGAACCTTCGCATAGCGCGCCTGAATCTCGCGCTCGGCTTCGTCAGATGGTTCTTCCGGATAGTCGGGAACCGCAAATCCTTTCGCCTGTAATTCGGCGATCGCTGCGGTCAGCTGCGGAATCGACGCGCTGATATTGGGCAACTTGATGATGTTTGCCGCAGGCGTTTTTGCGAGTTCACCCAGCTCGGTCAGGGCATCCTCGAGTCGCTGCTCTTCACTTAGGTGATCAGGGAAGTTGGCCAGAATTCGCCCCGATAAGGAGATATCACGCGTTTCGACATCGATTCCAGCGGCGCCCGTAAATGCCTTAACAATCGGCAGGAAAGATCGGGTGGCCAGGGCCGGTGCTTCGTCCGTGTGCGTGTAGATAATCCGGGCTGAACTCATGGGGTGTCCTTTATTCGAGCGGGTAGGGTGGGAGCGGGCGCCATTATAGGACCAATCCCGCCAAATTCCTCCCATTGACGGCATCTATGCCGGTTTTTTGCAGGTGTCAGGTAATGGTCAGGTAATGGTCGCCAGGCCGTCAGGCTTTGAACCGGCTCGTTGCGCACAATGCGCCGCAGATCGATTCAACATTCACGAGGCACATATCATGATCTACAACACTATTTTGGAAACCATCGGCCAGACGCCTATCGTGCGTCTCAACCGCATCGCACCTGAGCACGTCGAGATGTACGTCAAGGTGGAGTCTTTTAACCCTATGGGGTCGGTCAAAGACCGGCTGGCCCTGGCCATCATTCTCGACGCCGAGCGGCGCGGTGAATTGAAGCCTGGCCAAACCGTCATTGAGGCGACCTCCGGCAATACGGGTATCGCCCTGGCAATGGTCTGCGCGGCCCGCGGCTATCCCTTTGTCGCGGTCATGGCCGAGTCGTTTTCGGTGGAACGTCGCAAGATCATGCGCGGCCTGGGTGCCAAGGTCATCCTGACGCCAGCGGTGGAACGTGGTTCCGGCATGGTAAGAAAGGCCGCGGAGCTGGCCGAGCAAAACGGTTGGTTTCTAACCCGTCAGTTCGAGAACCCGGCGAATCCGGAATTTCACCGCAACACCACCGCGCCGGAAATCTTGAGTGATTTTGCGGGGCGCCGATTGGACTATTGGGTGAGTGGCTACGGTACTGGCGGCACCATGACGGGTGTTGCTGAAGTATTGAAGCTCGCCCGCCCGGACTTACAGGTGATCGCAACGGAACCCGCCGGCGCATCGCTGCTTTCGGGTGCTGAATGGGCACCGCACAAAATTCAGGGTTGGACGCCCGATTTTATTCCTGAGGTGATGAATACCAGCGTCTTTGATCAGCTGGTGCCGGTTGCCGATGATCAATCCATCGAAACCTCACGTCGCCTAGCCGCCGAAGAAGGCATCTTCACCGGTATCTCTGCCGGAGCCACTCTGCAAGCGGCACTGCAAGTTGCAGAAACCGCGGCGGCAGGATCGGTCATTCTCGCCATGCTGCCGGATACCGGCGAGCGGTACCTGTCGACGCCGCTCTTTGAGGGCGTCAACGAAGGTTCCGATGACGAGTGGCTGGCGGCAGTCGCTGCCTAAGTGTGCCTCGCCCGAACGGTGATCGCCGTTCGGGTTACGTGTTGGACGCCTCGAAGATCGACTGCGTCGAGGCGTCCAGCATTTCATTGAACTCATCGTCCGATTGCTGCGCCTGGAGGCCTTCCGAGAGAGCCCGTGAGAAGCTCGCTACCATACCGTGCTGGCGAGAGAGGCGATCGTTCGCTTCTTCGCGCGAATAGCCGCCGGACAACGCGACTACCCGAGCAACGTTTGGGTGCGCGACACAGTCATCGTAGAGATCATCGTCTTCCGGCAGCGTCAGCTTGAGCATAACGACTTCGTCGTCGTTCAGGCTGTTCAGGTGCGCCATGATGTTTTCATGCAGGATGGATTCGGCAGCAGCTTTGTCCGGACAATGAATGTCAACTTCAGGCTCGATGATCGGTACCAGGCCAGCGGCGACGATGCGGCGGCCGATTTCAAACTGCTGATCAACCACGGCTTTGATCCCGTCTACATTCGCTTCTTTGATCACCGAGCGCATCTTGGTGCCAAATACCCCCTTGGACTTCGCTTTTTCCAGCAGCTCATCCAGGCCCGGCATCGGGTTCATGACCTGAGCGCCGTTTTCAACGTCAGCAAGACCTTTGTCGACTTTTAGGAACGGTACAACCTGTTTTGCGTTCCACAGATACTCGGCAGTGCCATGACCTTCGACGTCGCGATCCATCGTGTTTTCAAACAGGATCGCGCCGAGAATTCGGTCACCGGTGAACGCCGGGCTGGTCATGATGCGGGTGCGCATCGCGTGTACGACATCAAACATCTCGTCGTCATTTGACCAGGCGTCCTCGCCAACGCCGTACAGACCCAGTGCTTTGGGTGTGCTACCACCACTCTGGTCTAGAGCGGCGATAAATCCAGGGCGGGTTTTGATGATTTTCAGTTGTTCGGCGTTGCTCACGGCGATCCTCTTTCAATTGTTCAAATGTTCAAAGGTTTAAGTCGGGGCGGATTGTACCGCAAGAAATCCACGGTTAATCGGTTTCTTTGCCTTTCTCTTCTGACTCGAGTTCTTCGATCTCTGCAGCGGCTTTATCGCGCTCCTGGTGCTGCAGATACTCCGGTGTGTGTTCGTCAAATTCGGACTGGTCACTTTTTCTCAGCGGGGTTTTGTCGTCAACAGCAGATCGCGAGCGATGGTATCGGATCGCCCGGCGATGCTGCCTCGCGTCACGCGCGGTATCGATGGCCGATTGGTGGTCCGTTAACGACGTATTTTGTTTGGATGCCTGGTCAGCAACAGCAGCTGACGACATACCGAGTGCCAGAGTTGCAGTAACCGTGATGCTTAATGTGCGAATCCTCATGGTGATCTCCTTAATGGACGGCCGCGGACAACGGCTGGCCGTCTAGGGTGATGCGATGCATCAGTCGTGCCTGGCCATGATAGTCGTTCATAGCCGAATGCATGGTTGCGCGGTTGTCCCAGAATGCAATGCTGCCGACATCCCATTTAAAGCGGCAAATGAACTCGGGCTTCACCGAGTGTGCCCAGAGTTCTTCCAGCAGCGGTTGCGATTCTTCTTCGCTCATGCCGTCGAATCGAATCGTAAAATCAGGATTAACGTACAGCGCTGACTTGCCTGACAACGGATGCTGAATGACGACCGGATGAATGGCTTCAACAATCGGAATATCGAGGTTAGCGAGTCGGTCTTTTGCTTCTTCGGGTATCGCGTCTTTGTTGGCAAAGGTCTTTGCGGTGCTGTGATGCGCACGCATCGTCAGTAACTTGTCTTTCATCGAGTCTGACAATGCATCGTAGGCTGCGTACATGTTTGCCCATCGCGTATCGCCGCCTGTTGCCGGTACCTGTCGAGCGAGCAGAATCGAGCCCATCGCGGGAATCTGGTCGTAGGAGTGGTCGGTATGCCAGTTTTCGCCGATGTTGAATTTGTCCGTCGGACTTTTTCGTACCTCGGCGATATTCGGATAGTCCGGTACCGGTGAGAAAAATCGATTGATATTGATCTCACCAAATATGCCGGCCAGGTGAATATGGTCCTCAGGCGAAAGTTCCTGGTCGCGGAAAAAGATCAGCCCGTTCTCTGCGTACAACTGGACCAGCTGCTCGGCTAAATCGTCGGAAATTGGTTGGCTAAGGTCAACGCCGGTAATGACGACGCCCATCCCCGCATGCGGTGTAACTTCCACGTGGATCACACTCCTATCACTCCCCGCTCCAGTATAATTCGCTACTCACGTTATGCGAAAAATCGTCGCCGACAAAGTTGCCCAGGAAGTTGCTGATTGGGGCCATAAAGGCTTGATTGACAACGACTTACTGGAGGTTCTCCAGGCTCGCTACCAGGCCGATGTCAGCGTAGGTCGGATACTGACGCGCTGGTTGGGCTTCGTCGCCCTGTTCTTGCTGGCACTCGCCGTGCTCGGGTTCATCGGTTTATCTCTGGGTGAAGCAGCGCTATATCTGGCGCCATTCGTTCTGGGTGGCGCGGGTTTTTGGCTATGGTCGCTTGGGACTCGATTCGCAACCGATCCTTTGCAGACCTATGCGATCAGCGGCGCGGTGCTGGTGACGTTCAGTTTTTTCGCGGCCTTCGGCGCTTTGATGCTGCTGCTGGAGATTTTTGACAGCGGGTTTGAACGCGGCGCTGTTGCATTCATGATGGGACTGACCGCCGTGGCCGCGTTCTTCACGGCTTATCAGTATCGACTGCGTTGGCCATTGTGTCTGGGCGTACTGCTGGTCTTTCACGCGATGGGACATATGCACTGGACCAGCGGTCGCGGCAGTTACTTTATGGATATTGCCGACGAGCGTGCGACTTTTGTTGTCGCCGTGATCGTAATCTTGATCGGTATCTGGCATGAGCGTCACCGTGAAACCGACTTGGATAACGACACGGTCGGTTTCGGCAAGGTTTATATCGTCTTAGGATTGCTGTACGCGAACATGTGCCTATGGTTTTTGTCGCTACCGCGCGAAGAGACGTTCTGGGTGCTGATGTTTGCTGCCGCCGGCGTGGCGCAATTGATCATCGGCGGTCGTTTGCACGATGGTCGCTTTACCGGTTTCGGCATCGTGTTCCTGTCGATCAACATTTATACCCGTGTGTTCGAGACGTTTTGGGATCAGATGCATAAAGGGACACTGTTTCTGGGCGCCGGCGTGGTTGCGCTGATCGCTGGGTTCCTGATGGAACGTCGGGCAAAGATGTTGCGCGAGGCGGGCGAGTCATGAATCCGCAACGTTTTAAACGCCATATGCGTAAGCAGGCCGAGACGCTGCGCCGCGAGGGACTGATCGACGCCGATCAGTTTGGCGATATCGCTGCGTTGTATCCGACCACGGCCTGGGATTTTTCGTCGCTGGGTCGATGGTTTCTGTTCTTCGGTGCGGTATCCGCGGCGATCGGAATTTTTATTCTTGGCGCCGAGATTTTCGAGTTCACGCTAGAAAAGCTCGCGATAGTGCTCGGCGTTGTGATTTTCGGCTGTTTTTGGCTAGGACGATGGGCAGCGCGTCGCGACCTGACCTGGACCGGACGCTCAGTCGAGTTGCTGGGCGGGCTATCGATCATCGGCCTGACATTTACGCTAGGCATTTTGTACAGCTCTGGGTCCGGTAACTGGCCGGCCTTATTGCTGATCGATTTACTGGTCTTGTTGCCGCTTGCCTACCTGTTGCGCAACGTGCTGTTGCTGGTGCTTACGGTCATCGTATTTTTCACTTGGTTCGGTGGCGTGACCGGTTATATCTCGGGTTGGGGTGCGTACTTCTTTGGTATGAACTACCCGATGCGTTTTCTGATCGCCGGAATCCTGATGGCCGGTATGGCGCTGATCCATCGACGGGCGGAAGTCGATCGGCTCAAGGCGTACGACGGTTTTTTCAAAGTATGGCTATCGGGCGGTCTGTTCTTCGCCGAGATGTCGTTGTGGTTAATGTCTTTGTTCGGCAATTTCGGTGACATCTACAGTTACTACCGCGAGTCCGTGGCCGAGTTGTTCTTCTTTAATATTCTGTGGGCCGGGTTCAACGTAGCGCTGCTGATTCTGGGTGCCAAATACCTGGTATCGATGATGCGTGGCTATGCGATTACGTTTCTGATCATCCAGGCTTATACGCTGTTCTTCTGGCACATCGCCGGTGACCTTGGATTCGTCTTGTCGACGTTCATTGCCGGTGGCGCAACCCTGGGGCTGGTGTTTCATCTGGAGTCGAGGCGGCGCGAACGAAAGCGAGCAGCGGCTGAATGAAAATTCGTCGAGAAGAGCAGGCTTTCGCCGGGTTATCGTGCCGTTTCTAAATGCCGCAGCCAGGCGTCGCTGGCATATGCCATTCCTGAAATGACTCGCCAAGAAAATCGTCTGGCTTGAGCGTGCCGCCGGTGCGCTTGAACCAATTGATCAGCGCATCTCGTGTGAGTCGGCCGTCATCACGATAGCGTAGACCCTCGGCCGGAGTGGCAGGCGATAAAATGCCGTCGCCGGCGGTGGCAAGAAAATCGTTGGCCAACACGGTCAGCCGGTCGTCGTCTAATATCTCTCGACCATTCGCGCGTCGCAGCGTGACTTCGATCTGCTCGTCAACGCAGGCGATATCCGCCATGACACCGGCAAAGCCGGCGCGGCGATGCCCGCGCGTCGCTTGTGCGGCAAAAATTGCTCGCATGTCGGCGCCGGAAAACTCATGCAGCGTGATGCGGTTGTCGAACGGAAACATCTGATAGACATCGCCATAGGTCAGCGCACCTGCGGGCAGTGTCGAGCGAATACCGCCGGTTACATTGTGGACCACAATATCCGCTTCCGATTCTTCCAGTAGTGCTTGGAGAAACAAGTTGGCGAGCGGCGATTCGGGATTGTTTTCGATAGTAAAAATCTCGGTGAGCGTGACGCCTAAGGACTCGTTCTTGCGCGCGGCGGCGGACTGCACTGCGGCGTCGGCAATCGCCACGATCTCCGGCAGTGGCTGTACCGCTTGTCCTTCGTAGGTTGCCGCCCGGCTGGGACCGCCATCGTCGGAGAACCACGTGCAGTTGCCGGTCGCTTCATAAACCTCGGGGCAGTTGAATTGGGGTGGGTAAATAGTGCGCTCAATCACCTCGCCAGTGGTGGTATCCATGACGAAGTCGACTCGTCCGAATGCTCGTGTAACAGAATAGCTCGATGTCACTGCAATCCCATTGAATTCATGTGCCACGCCTTCGTGCACATGGCCGGCAACGATGTAGTCGACCAGGCCTTGCGGTAGTGCGTTGGCGACCCGTACGATTTCACCGTTGAGATCGCATCGCGCCAGATTGCGTGGGTCTTTGAACGGGCTTAAACATCGCGTGCCTGCATGCGCGGTAACGATAATGAGATCGGCACCTTGGTCGCGCAGCGAGCGGGCTTCGCTTTCGATGGTGTCGGCGAGCGGCAGGATTTCAAGATCGAAGACGTTGCCGGCAATCGTGGTAACTAACGTGCTCGCGGTGGTGACACCAATGATGCCGATGTCGATGCCCTGGCGAGTAATCAAAATCGACGGTTGGACATTCGGCCAGTTTGGACGCTGCCTGGTTTCGGCGATGACAATGTTCGCGTTGAGTAACGGAAACGTTGCTTCACTGGCCCTGAGCTTTAGGACGCCGCGCGGGTCGTCACGGCTAGAGGCCGGTATGGCGAGCTCACCAATTGGGCCAAAATCAAACTCATGATTGCCCACCGTGGCCGCGGTGTAATCGAGCGCATTGTAGGCGTCGATCATGGCGGCTCCTTCGCCGAGATTGGACTCTAGCGAGCCCTGCCACATATCGCCGGCGTCGATCAGGAGGACCGCGCCGCCGTCTTTGGCGCGCGCATCCCGAACGTTCTGCACATAGCCGGACAAGGTCGTCAGGCCGCCACGTGCGGTGCCGGGCATGAGCTGCCCATGCACATCGTTGGTACCGAGTACGGTAATCGTAATAAGGTCGCCGGGAGGCTCGCCTAGGTCGTTTTGTCCCGCGCAGGCGGCTAAAGACAGGATTACGATTGGCGCGAGCAGGCGCCAGAGAAAACGGGTCGAGCAGGCCATGGTGTTTGTCATTATTATTGGCTTCCTTTTTATCATTCTAACCGTCCCACGGGAAATAAGTACGCATGACCAGTGCAAATAAATCTTACGAGATGACGATCGGGCCGCGAGTCCGAAAATCGCCGTATTTCGACTCAACCGTACGTTGGGGTGTTGAATCATTCACGATCTATAACCACGTTTACATGCCGACATCCTATGGCGACAACCTGCGTGATTATTGGGCGCTGGTCGAAGACGTGACCTTGTGGGACGTGACCTGCCAGCGACAGATTCAGCTGGCCGGCCCGGACGCGATGAAGTTTGCGCAATTCATGACGCCGCGTGATATGTCGAAATGTGAGGTAGGCCAGTGCTTATATATGCCGCTGACCGATGAGAACGGCGGCATTGTGAACGATGCGGTGTTGTTGCGCGTGGAAGAGAACTTGGTGTGGTTGTCGCCCGGTGACGGTGATGTGCTGATGTGGGCGAAAGGTCTCGCGGTCAACAGCGGTATGGATGTCGTGGTGACGGAGCCGGACGTGTCACCGCTACAGTTGCAAGGACCGAAGTCGCCGCACGTCGCGTATGCACTGTTCGGTGATTGGGCGTTGGATCTGAAGTACTACCGATTGAAAGAAACCATGCTCGGCGATATACCGATTGTCGTGTCGCGCACCGGCTGGAGTGGCGAGTTGGGGTACGAACTCAATCTACGCGATGAACAGTACGGTGACGAGTTGTGGGAGCGCGTGATGGAGGCCGGTAAACCTTATGGTATTCGACCGATCGCGCCGAACGTGATTCGCAGCATTGAAGGTGGATTATTGTCTTACGTGTCGGACATTACGTTGGATGACAATCCATTTACGATCGGTATGGATAAGTTCGTCGAGTTCGATCAGGACGGTGACTTCATCGGTCGGGAGGCGCTCAAAGTCATTGCCGCCGACGGCCCGGCGCGACGCTTGGTCGGTGTTGCTATCGACGGTGATCCTTTTCCGGCTCCCAACGATGCGTTCTGGGCGATTCGCAAGGATGGTAACGATGTTGGTCATGTGACGCGCTGCGTTTATTCGCCGCGTCTCGAACAGAATATCGGCTGGGCTAACGTGCCCACGGAACTGTCTTCGAATGGCTCGCAACTTACCCTGGCGACGCGCTGGGGCGATCGTAATGCGGTCGTCTGCGAGGCGCCCTGGATGAAGCGCCACGTGCAAATTCCGGAAGAGGTTAAAGCGGAAGTTCGCGGCGGTTAGTCGTTGCGGAGTCGGCGGTTAGAAGTTCGCGGCTTGGAAGTAGGCGATGACCGCGACTACCGCAAACCCCAACAACACAACGGTTTCCAACCGATCGGCGACCCAGTCTATTGTTGCTTTGACCCGCGGGTTAATCCATCGTCGGGCCGCTAATTCCTCTGCGCGATGGCGCAAGTCTGCTGGAATGGGTCGTCCAGAAATCAGCGCATAGTAAAACCGCATTGTCGGTGAACGATACAGCCAATAAATAATTGCCGACATTACGGCCATCGCGCTGATTGCAGTCGCTGTGTCATTTTCGGCTATCGCAGCCAGTGCGCCGTTACCGCTGATGGTCGCGATGCCTAGGGTCACTGTATAAACAGTGATCAGGATTCGACTAGCCGCGAAATTCATCATCACCGTATAGGTGACGCCGATTGGCAGCACTAAGTGAAGGATGGCGACATAGATGCCTTCCGACGCGCTCAATATATGTCCGCTCGCTCCAAATCCCGAAAGACCGAGAAAAACGGCATAAACCATCACGCCGGTTACTGAGAGAATTGACAGACCGGCGACCAAACGCAGTAAACCGGGAGTCTCAATATGCGGGTGCTGCTTGTGTTCCGGAGTTCCAGAAGGGATTTTGGCACTGGTTTGAACGGGACACATCGGCGTTCTCCCAGGGTTCCTAATTACCCGCCCATGGCGACAAGCGCGTAGACCGCAAGCGCAGTAAATCCGAGTAGCACAACGGTTTCCAGGTGATCGGCCGCCCAGTCGATTGCTGCTTTGGCGCGAGGATTGATCCAGCTCTTATTTGCGAGTTCCTCGGCGCGGTCAATCAAGTCAGCGGGGACAGGCCGATTGCGAATAATCGCATAGTAAATGCGCATGCTCGGTGCGCGGAACAGCCACATCAATACTAAGAACGGGACGACGACGGCAGCAAGTGCGATCAACGGCGTTTCCATCGCCAAAGCACCCAGCACACCTTTTCCGGTAACCGTGGCGGCGCCTAGTGTGATCACGTAAACGGTGATCAGACTTCGGCTGGCCGCGGAGTTCATGGTGATCGTGTAGGCCACGCCGAGTGGCAGTATGAAGTGCAGCGTAACGATATAGAGAAGCACGGCCGGTTCTTCGAAAGTTTCGTAAGAGCCGTGTCCGGTGAGCGCCACTGCAATGGCGTAGATCAGTACGCCGACAATTGAGAAAATCGATAATCCGGAAACGACACGCAGCAATCCAGGCGCTGTCGCCAGCGGTTGATTCTTGTATTCCGGAACCCCTTTCGGTATTCGGGTTCTTGTTTGCGCGCCCCCAGAGCCGACCATTAAGCACCTCCAGACCTTAGAAGTGGGGGCTGCTTTGGCAATTTCAATATTTGTCGGATCTAAATCGCGGGCTTCTCAACCGCGGTTGACGGGTCGCCGGTATTTGGCGTGCCGGCCGGTTCGATGAGCAGTAGTTCAACTTCCTCTTCAGCGACCGGACAGTGCTCAACACCTTTGGGTACGACGAATAATTCGCCCGGACCGAGATGAACGTCTGTGTCCGGCAATCGGATCGTCAGGTTGCCACTGAGCACCAGGAAGAAATCGTCGGTATCGTCATGCGAGTGCCAGACAAATTCGCCTTTAATCTTGACCACCATAACGTCATGACCGTTAAAGCTGGAAATAACTTTCGGTTTCCAGTGTTCGCTGAATAGATCGAGCTTCTCTTTAAGATTAATCGCTGTCATGAAAGACCTAGGCAATCGCTTGTTTAAATCGTTGCATGGGAAAGTGGCGGCCCGGACACTTGCTGGATTCGCCGTCGATGTGACCGTGGGCTAAAACGTTTTCGAGTGGAATGTTGTACTGACGCATGAGCGACTGGGTGAGCTGAACGAGTGCATCAAACTGCGCTTGAGGCACTTGTCGTTCTTCAAAATTGCCGATCAGACAGATGCCGAGTCCAAAGAAGTTTCGCTTGCGATTGTTCGCTGACAGGTGCGTGCCCCACAGGTTCTTTTCCCGACGCCAGTCGCTGGCGACTTCACCCATACCAAGACCATTGCCGTTGCCGATGACAAAGTGGTACGGGATCGCATCGATTGGATCGCCCGGCTGCCGTTCGCGATGGACCTGCTGCAAGAATTCGATTGTGCCGTAATTCCCGGCGCTGTGATGGACAACAATGTAGTCCCATCGTCGTGGCCAATACCATGCGCCGGCGGCGGTCGCCGCAGCGAAGGTACCTGCGGTAACGGCTTTCAGAAATTTACGTCGATTCTTGAGCATCGCACGTAACCGACAGCGATCGGCAATAAGACAGTGAGCTGGGGGTGTTCATAGGTACGTTATTCTAGCGCCTTCGTCGGGTCGGGCGAGCTGCTGTTGGGTATGCGCTTTGAGATGAAGGGTGTTGCGGTCCGCTGATCGGCAGAGATCTGACCCGCGACGCATCGACATGCGGTAACCTAAGGGCCCTCTGAGTCGCTGCACACCAATAACGAGAATACGCAATGACCGATGTAGAAGCCCCTGCGACCCACCGACGTATCGCACTCATCGCTGGACCCATAGTGGCGGCAGCGGTCTGGTTTTCGATGACGTCGGCCGGTCTCGACTCAAAAATGGCGTGGACCGCCGCGATCACCGCGCTGTGTGCCGTGTGGTGGATCTTTGAAGCGATTCCGATTCCCGCTACCTCGTTATTGCCTTTGGCAGGCTTGCCGCTATTCGGAATTTTGACACCAAACCAGGTTGGCGCAGCGTATGGCAGTCCGCTGATTCTGCTCATGTTGGGCGGTTTCATGCTGTCGACCGCGATGGCACGCAGCGGTGTGCATCGAAGGCTCGCGTTGAAAATGGTGTCGTTGTTTGGAGGGCACGCCGGTCAGCAGCTGGTGCTTGGTTTTATGGTGGCCGCCGCCGTGCTCAGTATGTGGATTTCTAACGTAGCCACGTGTTTGATGTTGTTGCCGATCGCTCTTGCAGTATGTGAGAAATTGGAAACTCGCCGTATGAAGGTCGCGCTGATGCTTGGCATCATGTACGGCTGCAGTATTGGCGGTGTGGGTACGCCCATCGGAACGCCGCCGAACCTGATCTTCATGCGTGTATTCGAGCAAACCACCGGGACGGCGCCGACGTTTACCGAATGGATGGGGTGGGCCTTACCGATTGTCGTCATCATGATTCCGCTTGCGGCGCTGTGGTTGTCGCGCGGCATGAAAAAAGGGTCGAAGATTGACTTGCCGGATCCGGGGCCGTGGCGCGCCGAGGAAATTCGTACGTTAAGTGTGTTTCTCTTGACCGCTCTTTTGTGGGTAACGCGACGCGAACCGTTTGGCGGTTGGAGTGAATGGCTCGGACTGCAATCGGCGAACGATGCGAGTGTTGCACTGCTCGCCGTGATCGTGATGTTTCTCGTTCCCAATGGCAAAGGCGAAAAACTCCTGGATTGGGATACCGCTAGCTCCATCCCCTGGGGTGTGCTTATCTTGTTTGGTGGCGGCGTCGCCATTGCGTCGGGCTTTTCTGAGTCGGGTTTGAGCGTGCTCGTCGGTGAGGGCCTCGCCGGCCTAAGCACCTTGCCGATCTTCTTAGTGGTGATACTGATGTGCCTTGGTGTGAGTTTCCTGACCGAGATCACCAGTAACACCGCTACGACCGCGCTGTTAATGCCGATTCTTGCGGCCGGTTCGGTCGCCGCCGGAATCGATCCCAAGCTGCTCATGATTCCGGCCACGATCAGTGCGAGTTTCGCGTTTATGTTGCCGGTCGCGACGGGGCCCAATGCGATCGTTTATGGGTCCGGCATGTTCAGCGTCGAAGAGATGGCCAAAGAAGGTTTTATCCTGAACCTGATTGGCGCCGCGGTGATCTCAACGGTGCTAATCACGCTGCTCGTTTAAGGGGTCGTGCGGCGATAATCTGATGACCTATCCATTGGCGCTCTTTTTTGCGGCGCAGGCGTGCCTGACGTTGGCGCTCTCGATGCTGTCGGTTGCCGTTGGTTGGCACCTGTATGAGCGCACCGGCGATCCTTTCGATCTGGCGCTCGTCGGGCTAATGCAAATTCTGCCCATTGCCAGTTTGTTCATCGTGTCCGGCTGGGTTGTTGATAATGTACAGCGCAAACATGTGCTCATCGTCTGCGCTGTATTGCAGGCTGGGGTATTTCTGGGCCTGCTCACGGCAATTGAGACTGACACGTTTTCCCGGCTCGGTGTCTTCGGTCTATTGCTTGTCATGGGTATCGCGCGCGCATTTTATTCGCCGGCCGGGCAGGCGTATTTGCCAGGATTGGTAACGGACGAAAAGTTGTCGAGCGCGGTGGCCCTGAGTCATACCATTCGAACCGCGGGTGAAGCGTTCGGGCCGTTTGTCGCGGGCCTGCTTATCGCCTGGCTCGATGTCGGAATTTATCGCGTGTTGGGGATTATGGCTTTGGTCTCGGCGACCATGTATGCGCTGTTGCCATCGTTACCCGTTCATCGACTCACGGGGCGGGCCTTGTCACAGTTGCTGGATGGCGTCCGATTTATTATCAAGAACCCGTTGGTGTTGCCGGCCATTTCTTTGGATTTATTTATCGTGTTGTTCGGCAGTGTCATGGTACTGCTGCCCGTTTATGCGGTTGATATTCTGAACGTAGGTCCAGAGGCGCTCGGACTTATGCGCGCCATGCCGGCGGTCGGCGCCGTCGGTGCGGGCGTTTTATTGGCGCGCTATTCGAATCTGCGCAATGTCGGTCGATTGTTGTTTGTGGCTCTGGCGTTGTTCGCGATTTCGATTCTCGTGTTTGCGATTTCTAGCAATATCGTCCTCAGTCTGGTCGCACTGTTCGCCTATGGTGCGACCGACATGGTTAGCGTGAATGTCCGTATGACCACGGTGCAGTTGTCGACGCCGGATTCGCTGCGCGGTCGCGTTAATTCGGTCAACTACTTCTTTATCGCGACGTCGAATGATCTGGGTGATTTTCGTGCCGGTAGTATCGCGGCACTGTTCGGGCCGGTCGGCGCCGCTGTCGCAGGTGGGGTTATGTCGTTGCTCATCGCGGTTGGCGGTTACTTCGCATTTCCGACGTTGCGTCGGCTCGATCGGCTGACCGATGCCAAGCAAGGTAGAAATTAGCGAGAGAGTATGTGTACCCGTTACACTCGAACACATGACTGATGTTCCCCGCGTCGATATGTGGTATTCGCTGCAGAGCGACTACTGTTATTTTCTAATCGATCGGTTACTGAAGCTTTCTGCCGCTGGTGTTGAGGTGGTGATTCGACCGGTACTCGGTCTAGTGCTGCGAATGCCCGAGCTGACCAACGATCGGCCGCAGATTGCGCAGGATTACTTCGCAATCGATGCAGCCCGCGAGGCCGAGTTCTTGGGTTTGCCACACGTCTATCCGGACCCGTCGCCGATTCAATTTGAGCCGGGCTCATTCTGGATTGCCAGCAAGGATCAACCGCGGGTTGAACGGCTGTTCTGTTTGTTTGTTGGCGCGACGCGAGCAGGGCAGGCGCTGCCGTTTCTCGACAAAGTCGTGCGGCATTTGTGGGACGGTTCCCAACCCGGTTGGGACAAGAGTCGGTTTCTCTACGATGCGCTGGCGGGAATCGGTCTTGATCATGACAAGCTTTTGGCGACCAACGATTGGGCGAGTGTCAGCAGCGAACTAGAGGCTAATCATCACGCCATGCTCGATGCCGGGCATTGGGGCGTGCCTTTAATGGTGTACGAAGGCGAGCCGTTCTACGGCCAGGATCGCTTCGACCAGCTTTTATGGCGAATGGGCATCAAAAAAGACCACGATTAGTCCGTTGCTGTCACACCGACTCGCCGCGCTTTTTGAATCAGCGCTGCAATCGAATCCTTACCAAATAGCAGCAGTAATCCAAAGACAATGCGCAGCACGTAGGACGCGCGGTTGCCGGCGAGCTGCGAACCCAACGGGTCGAGCTGGTCGGGATCCGGTTGATATCGCCAATAGTTTTGAACCTCGACTCCAGCAGCAAATATTAGCGCTTCCGCCAAGACCCACACGCCGATCAGTGCGGTGCCGACTGCGATCAGCGTGGCACCGGATAAGTCAACGTCGGTGCCTGAGTTGTCGGAAAATCCCGCCACGTCGCAAATCTTGGGTGCAAATCGCCATAGCATCACAGCTGCCAGTGCCGGAACGACGGACACTGCGAGGAATGTCATGAGCTCGCCGTTCCATTCTCCCAAAAACAATCCGGGCGATAAGTAGCCTAGATAAGAGATGGCCTGAACGGCTAGTACAGCGGCGCCCACCCGGCAGAGTACGATACCCAACCATGTCGCGTTGAGTTGTGTTGTGGTCATCGTAATTCCTTGTCGTCGGTAGGCGAAAGCGGGTCCATCGGTAGCCGCCAAGGGGCCGGTTTGTACTTATGCTTCAAATACAGCGCTGTCCAGATGATTGAAATGAGCAGCGCCCAGACGCCCCAGCTATAGCTTTCTTGAAAGTCGGCCAGCGTGTAATCGTAGTCGTAGTCATAACCCAGCGTCACCTTGTAACCGAGCTCAACCAACCAGACACCGAAGTTATAGATCGCATGGCAGAAGATCGGTAGCCATAGCGACTGTGTGCGCAAATAGACAAGACACATGACAATGCCGAAAATTGTCGCGCCAAGCACGTCGGTATGCACGATTCCAAACGTCAATGATGACCAGAAGATGGCTGACGGTAATGACATCAAGCGAGCCAGCCGCGGCAGAATAACGCCGCGAAACGCAAATTCTTCGATGAGTGGCGCTAACACGCACAGAGAAATGATGCTCAGAAGGTTGGGCAGCAACGGGTAGCCGTCGGCATCCGCATAGACAATTTCACTGCCGTTAATCAGTGAATACTCGACGTACAGCGGGAACGAAAAAGACAGCGGCCAAAAGACCAGATATATACATGCAATGGCATTGATATAGAGATAGACGGCGAGCACCGTCATAGTGCGAATATCGCGGTTGGTTGGCGAGCGTCCGAGTAAAGGCTGCTGAGGCAGCTTAACGGGAAAAATCGCCGTCAAGGCAATCGCGATGAGCAGCGTCAATTGCAGGTAATACGAGTAGGTCAGATCCCAAACGTATTCGGGTGCGTCGGGGCCGATGTCGGCAGTAAAGATGTCGACGCCAAACAGGAAATACGGATACACCAGCCACATCAACATAAAAAACGTGATGCGAACGTGATCGAACGGATGCGTAGACATCATTCGTAAATCAAAACGGTGTTTTGTGTGGGCGGGTCGATCGGAACCGCGGTGGTCGTCACTGACTCGATCGTGCTATTCCTCAATAGGCTTACCAGTCAATGATAGTACCGCAGAACGCCGTGCCTTAACTCAGGTTGCGGCCTGGGTGTGAGCGCGGCGACCGGACCGCCGGCCGCCGCGCACGCTTTAGTCGAAGTTAGAACAGTTTTGCAGCTCAAATTCCTGGCTGTAGATCACTTCGCCTTGCACCGACACGGTGACTTCGACCATGCCGTCGTAGCGCCATTTCTTCAGTTTGAGGCGATTGCGCATGAAGCCCTGTGGCGTATTACGTTTGTACAGCATGCTCTTCGACGGTTTGACGTCGGCGGTTGCATGGGTCCATTGGAAGCGGAACTTGCGGCTCTCACCGTAGCTGTAGCCGCCAAGGCCTCGCGGTTCGATGATGACACCGATTTCTTCGGTAGCAGCACAATCTACGATCATCGGTCCGGATTCGGCCCGCGGTGTGTCTTCAAAACGATCGGCGAATGGACCGGTCGGATCGCCGACGTACTGCATCATGGCCTCGCCGTCATCCGGTATCGCATAACGTAACAGCGGATACATCATTGGTTTGTCGGTGGCCAGGGCGGAAGTTGCTGCTGCAATTAACAACAGCGGCAGCACTAAAACAATGGCCGGTTTATAAAAGGTATAGCTAGCCGATCTACTCGTTTGACTCTTCATAAGAATCCCCGTGTTCAAATGTCGAATTGTAGAAACGCAGTGATGGCGAGTATCTGCGAACGTTGTTTCTTATTGTTCTGATGCACTACGACTAGATATGGTTGCAATCGTTCAGAATGCAACGGCATAAGCGATTTTTTTGGCGTTACTTCCAGCCAGAGAAAAGGTCGACGTCAGTGCGTAAACGGGAGAGGTTGGGGTCGCCGTCCGTAACCTGAATTTCCAGTTCGTAGCGCTTCCACCACGAGAGTTGCAGATTGCGGTAGCTACCGTGAAGAAAGAGTGGCACATACCGGGTCTCGTCGGCGAGCTGAGGATTTCGCCGTGCTTGGTCGCGCAAGCATTCTTGATGATCGATGACCGGCGAAGCCATATTTTTTGACGTTATCGTGGCACGAACGCAGGTTGCAGAAGCGGCCAACTGCGAGTCCGTTACGCCGGGAATGGCTAACACAAGCAAAGAGTACGTGTGTGAGGAATACCCTCTAAAGGTGAACGTGTACGTGCCTGACTGCGTGAGATCGATCTTCCCAAATTCGATGCGGTGATTGGTTAGAGGGGGTATGCCCTCGACGCGGAACTTACCGTCGCCACTGTATGCCCACATCGTTAGCGTCGGTTTTGCGAGGAAAAAGAGCGCGATAACAAGCAGTCCACCGAGTATTCGCCAAAGAATCTTCATAGATAACGCTCAGGGTAAGTCTTGATGCGACGCCGAGCTTCTCTGCCGATACCACCAAAGAAGAATCAGTGGGGCGATGAGCCAATAGAATTCAACCGGGGAAAACGAATCCAGCAAATCGAGAAAATACACTCGGTATCCGCGGCGCGATTCAATTTCACGCGGGAATACACGGATCAACACGTTGATATAGATGCCTACGTACAAAATGACGATAAGGACAAAGCCGGCGTGATTCTTGCGATTCGGATCGGGCGGTGGCTCCGGGTCGGGATTGCCGCTACGTAACTTGCCCGACAGGCCGGGGCCGATACGAGAAGCGGCAAAGAGAAACAGGAACGGTAGGATAAGAAAGATGAAGAGCTTGCCAAACGGCACGCGCGTCACGTCCAGGCCATACTCGACGACATAGGCGAACAGGCCAAACGCTACCAGCCAGAGTACCTTGGTTGTCAAAGGTACTGGCGTCGCGGTGTCGTGATTCATCAAGCGGTTGGGTTTAGGCGGCGCTGTCGTCCGAATCGTCGGTGTTTTTCCTAGCATTCGCAGCCACGTTCATGCCGGCCGCAATCGCCATGCCGACCCCGAAGCCTACTGCAATACCGACGGAGGCGTTTTCCAGGGCGACGCCGATCGCGGTGCCGACGCCGACGCCAATCGCAATGCCCATACCCATGAATTTGGCCATGTCTATGCCTCGCCAAAGTCGGCGACGTCAAAGTCGCTGATCGCATCGCTGCCTTCGATGACAACGTCACGTAACGATGCGGTTTCGGGCAACACCTGCTCGACGTAGAAGCGCGCGACTTTGCGTTTGGTGTCGTAGAAGCTGCCGCTGCGGTCTTTAATGCTGGCAACGATTTCGGCCCACAAACAGCCGATAAACGACAAGGCGAACAAGCGCAGGTATTTGGTAGCAGCACCCCGCACCGCGGCATCGTCTTCGCCAAGTTTGGCCTGAATCCAGTCGGTTGCCTCAATCAAGCGTTCCAGGCCAGCCAACGCCGGTCCGGCGATGTCGCTCATCGAATCGTCATTGACGAGGTCCGCAAGCACACGTTTTTTCTCATTGAGAAGCCCGCTCGCATATTCGCCGACTTGGCCGGACAGTTTGCGCGATACGAGGTCGAGGGCCTGTACTTCATTGGTGCCTTCGTAAATCGGTGTAATGCGGCAATCGCGAACCAATTGTTCCATGCCGTGTTCAACGATGTAGCCGTGACCGCCATAGATTTGCACGCCCGCCATAGTGCATTCCATACCGAGATCGGTGAAGAACGCTTTGACGACCGGCGTGAGCAGCGCAACGCCATTCGTGGCCGCCTCGTCACCGGTCTTTTCCATGGTGTCGATGTTGTGGGCGGCAACCATCGCCAGCGCACGGCAGCCTTCAATTTGTGACCGCATCATCAGTAGCTGTCGCTTGATGTCCGGCTGGTACACGATTGGATCGGCGGCTTTGTCTGGATCGGGTCGCGGCGCCGGCGCTTTCGACTGGCGGCGATCCTGCGCGTAGGCGAGCGCATTTTGATACGCCATTTCGGAAAAGCCGAGCCCTTGCATGCCCACGGTGAGACGTTCGATGTTCATCATCTTGAACATCGCCGCGAGGCCACGATTTTCTTCGCCGATCATGAAACCGGTTGCGTCATCAAAATTGAGCGCGCAGGTTGCCGAGCCGCGAATGCCCATCTTGTGCTCGATTGACGCGGTGTTGACCGCGTTGCGTTCACCGATGGAGCCATCGTCACTGACGAGGAATTTCGGTACCAAGAACAAACTGATGCCACGCGTGCCGGCGGGCGCGCCTTCAACACGCGCAATGACCAGATGCAAAATGTTTTCGGTTAGATCGTGATCGCCGGACGTGATGAAAATTTTGGAGCCGTTGATCGTGTAGCTGCCGTCACCGTTCGGCGTTGCCTTGGTCGTCAACAATCCCAGATCGGTGCCGCAGTGCGGCTCGGTCAGGCACATGGTGCCAGACCACACACCTTCGACCATCTTCGGCAGGTACTTGGCTTTGGTTGCCTCGTCGGCGACGGCGTTTAACAGGTAATACGCGCCGTGACTGAGCTCCGAATACAGTTTAAACGCGAGGTTGGTCGCGCCCAGCATTTCGTCGATCTGAACCTGCAGCAGTTTGGGCAGACCCTGGCCGCCGTGATCGGGATTGCTATCAATGCCGGTCCAGCCGTTTTCAATAAACTTTTGATAGACCTCTTTGAAGCCCGGCGGCGTGGTGACGTTGCCGTCCTTATGGACCGCGCCGACTTCGTCGCCGACCTGATTGATCGCCAGTACTTCGGTGGAGCAGAACTTTCCCGCCTCTTCGAGAACCGCTTCGAAAAGATCGGCATCGACATCTTCGAAGTCGGGCAGGGATGAGATGCGATCCATTCCCAGCCATTCGGTGGCTAGGAACATCATGTCGCGAACAGGGGCTTTATAGTGCATTTAGTTTCTTAGTGGTGAACCATACTCGAGCATATGCTCGATTCTAGCGCGAGTCTCGTCGGTGGCGCCGAGCGTCGTGAAAGCGCGGCGTTCGAGGTCGCAGAGCTCATTTTCCGTGAGCTCGGTGCCGGCATCAACATCGCCGCCCGAGCAGATCATCGCGATCTGCGTGCCGGTGGTGACATCATGCGGCGTCAGATGCCCTTTGGCATGGGCTTTGGCCAGCCATTCACACATCTCCGCCCAGGCGTCCCGACCCGGCATCGTCAGGGTGCCGCGGCGTTCAACCTCATAGGTATCGGCCATCGCCAGCGCTTCTTTGCGCGCGGTGTCCAGTAGGCGATCGCGATTCATTATGTAACTGTCGGTTCCGCCGCGGAACATCGCCAGCGGCTCGGCCAGTAGCGGCGAGCTTGCGGTCTTGCCGTAGCCGATGTTCATGAAGGCACTCCATGCGCCTTTGGTGGCATCGCCGTGATAATCAGCCCACCGATACAGCATTTCTTTGACGCCACCGCCACCGGGCACGACACCGACCAGTGATTCCACCAGACCGGTCACTGAGTTGGCGTGGTAGATGACCTTGTCGGTATGCAGCAGCACTTCAAAGCCGCCGCCCATCGATAGTCCGGACGGCGCCGCGACGACCGGGATCGGCGCGTAGCGCATGCTGATTAGGATGCGCTGGTAGTCGCTTAGAAAGTCATCCAGCCCATCCATATCGCCGGCAGCAACGAAACCGAGAATGCTGCTGAGGTCGGCGCCACAGGAGAAGTGCTGTGCATCGTTGTGGATGACCAATCCGCGACAGTGATCGGTGGCGTGATCAACCGCGGCTTCGATGATCTCCAGTGATTGCGGCCCGAGCGCATTGGCTTTGCTATGAAACTCGACCAAACCGAGATCATCGCCAATCAGAAAATAGCTGGCGGCGGCATTGTCGTGAACCGGTTTCAACGTGCGGCGTTTCTCCGAGAATCGGGTGACGCCGTCAGCGCGCTCAATATCGGCGTAGCTACCGTCTGCTCGTAGATACTGCAGTGAGCCGCTTTCAACCCGATAAAACGACTTACCGGCTGCGGTTTGCAAGAACGGGGGCACCTCACGGCCATCCGCCTCGAGCCGTTCGATAAATCGGTCGACGCCGATCGCATCGATCAGTTCGTGCGGACCTTGAATCCAGTTGTATCCCAGCTTCATCGCGTCATCGACCGCGACCAACGATTCGTTGACGTCCGGTACCAGCGCGGCAGCGTAGGTGAGGGTGCTGGCAAGAACGTCCCAGGCGTACTGTCCGTACTGATTGTCCTGATCGAGAAGGATGTTGATGTCGCCCTTTACTTCGGCTTCGAGCGCGAAGTCGGGCTTGAACAACTCGTGCTCGCGATAACCAAACGTTGCAAAATCGAGTGTCTTGCGCGACGTGCCCTTAACGGCATCGCGGGGCTGATAGAAACCACCCTTGTCCGTTTTGTTGCCGATCAAACCCTCGGCAACCATGCGCTCCATGATGGCCGGTTTCTTAGATACCGCGTGAAACGCGTCGTCCGGAGGCAGGATGGTTTCCAAGCTGGTCGCAACGTCGCTCATCAAGTCGATGCCGATTAAGTCGTACAGGCCGAAAACGCCGGTTTTCGGAATGCCCATCGGTCGGCCAAAGATGGCGTCCGCCTCTTCGGGTTTCAGGCCCATCGCTATCGCAGCATGCAGCGCCTTTTGAATGGCATAAACGCCCACGCGATTGCCAAGGAAGCCGGGCGTGTCGTTGCAGACCACGATGCCTTTGCCCATGCGCACATCATTAAAGTGTTCCAGGCTTTCGATGACCTCGTCTTTGGTGTCCTCGCCGCGAACGATTTCCAATAGGTGCATAAAGCGCACCGGATTGAAATAGTGCGTAATCGCGAATTCCTCGCGGAACGAGGTTGGCATTTCCTCGACCAGCAAAGAGATCGGAATGGTCGACGTGTTTGACGAGACGATGGAGCCGTCTTTGCGCACCGCGTCGATGTTCTTGTACAGCGCGCGTTTAAGGTCGAGTCGTTCGACGATCGCTTCGGCGATCCAGTCAACATCGGCGAGCAGATTCATGTCATCGTCGATATTGCCGATAGTAATACGGTCGACAAAATCATTGCTGAGCAGGCCCGGCTGGTTTTCGTCTTGTAAGCGTTCTAGGGCGCGCTCGGCGATCGCGTTGCGGTTTTCGCCGTCGGATGCAATATCGAGCAATACAACCTCAATGCCGGCATTCGCCAGCTGACCGGCAATGCCCAAGCCCATGGTGCCCGCGCCGATGACGGCGGCTTTATTAATTTCATACATGTTGTTTATCCCGCCGGATGGTTGGCGAAAATGAAATCTCTGAGTACCAAGCGGCACTGATTGGGAACTTCCAATGGCACCATGTGCCCGGATTCCGGAAAGCGAATTACTTGCGGGTTGTTCAGATGTTCAACCAGCTGCGCGGTCGCTTTAGCCGGTGCCATCTTATCTTTACCCGCGATCAAAACCTGTACTGGGCACTGAACGGCCGCGGCGGCGGTCTTGCCATTTTGATAGTTGTTGCAGGCGTGTAAATCGGTCGCCAGCGCGGTGGGCGAATTGCCGAACATCACCTTAAAGCCACCGCCCGCCATGGAGTTGCCGGGGATGGGTCCTTGATGTAAATGACCTGCCGAGCCAAAGCCCCAGCCCACCATCATATTGACGGCGGTGGTCGGGTCGCTTTCAGCGGCTTTGAGCAGGAAATCATTCACCGGCGTTGCCAGCCCCGAGGTAATCAGCGACAGCGACTTGATCTTGTCGGGGTAACGAGATGCAAACTCGAGTGCGATCAAGCAGCCCTGCGAGTGAGCGACGATCGAGGCATCATCGACGTCCAGCGCGACCAAAACGTCGTTGACCCATTCGCCCAAGTCTTCAATGCTTTCCAGCGGTGGCCCTTCGGAATGCGTATGGCCTGGATTCGCCAGCGCCAGCACCGAGTAACCGCGGAATGCAAAGAATCGGGTGTGCAATCCCCAAAACGTCTGATCGAGGCCGCTGCCGTGTAAGAACACGATGACGGGTTTCGAATTGTCGAACGGTTTGCCGCCGGTGGTGGCGAAGACCTGCTTATCGTTGACCTCGAAGTACACGGTTAGCCTCCGGCAACGCGTTTCGCGGCGCGGAAGCCATTGTCGAAGTCCGCCATGATGTCCTGAACATCTTCAAGGCCGACTGACAGACGAATCATGTCTTCGGTAATTCCGGCTGCCACCAACGCGTCCGCATCGATGCGTGAGTGAGTCGTGGTCGCCGGATGAATGATCAAAGTCTTGGCATCACCGACGTTGGCGAGGTGCGAGGCGAGGTCACAGGCTTCGATAAAGGCACGGCCCGCATCGCGGCCGCCTTTGACACCAAAGCCGACAATCGAGCCGGCGCCTTTCGGTAAATATTTTTGTGCGAGCTCATGGCTGGAATGGGATGACATGCTGGGGTGCGATACCCAGGTCACCTGTTCGTGGTTTTCCAGATATTCGATCAGCTGCAGCGTGTTTGATATGTGTTTGTCCATGCGCAGGGACAACGTTTCGAGTCCTTGCAACAACAAGAAGGCATTCATCGGCGCCATGGATGGGCCGATGTCGCGCATCGCTTCAGCGCGGATGCGCGTCGCGAACGCGCTCGGGCCAAACTCTTCCCATAGATTGATGCCCTGAAACGGCGCGTAGGGCACGGTGATCGTCGGGTACTTATCAGTGGCCCCCCAATCGAAGTTACCACCGTCCACAACCACACCACCGATCGCCATGCCGTGACCACCCATCCACTTGGTCACCGAGTGGATGGTGATATTTGCGCCGTGTTCAAACGGCCGGCATAGATAGGGCGTATTGAATGTCGCATCCACCATAAAAGGGATGTTGTGTTCGGCACCAATGTCAGCGATTGCCTCCAGGTCCAATATGTCGAGGCCCGGATTGCCGATCAATTCGCCATAGATCAGCTTGGTGTTGTCCTGAATCGCCGCCTTACAGGCATCGATATCGGTGGGGTCAAAAAAAGACGCCGTGATGCCGAAGCGCGGCAAGGTGTTCTTCATCAAACTAATATTGCCGCCGTACATCTGACTGGAGGCAACGATGTGATCGCCCTGACTCAGAATCGCGGTGATCGCGCAGAACGTCGCCGCCATACCCGAGGACGTGCACACCGCCGCTGAGCCGCCTTCCAACGCAGCGATCCGTTGTTCCAGCACACCGACGGTCGGGTTGGTGATGCGCGTGTACGCGTGCCCGCCGCGTTCGAGATTAAAAATCGATGAAGCGGTATCGGTATCCGGAAACACGTACGAGGTGGTCTGGTAAATCGGCGCCGCACGGGCGCCGAATACCGGATCGATGGTCTGGCCCGCATGCAGGCTCAGGGTGTCAAAGTTGAGAAACTTCGACATTAGATGGCGTCGAGCGCGACCTTCAGCGCGTCGATCAAATCTTCGGTGTCCTCGAGACCGACCGAGGCGCGTACCAGTCCGTCGATAATGCCAACACGTGCTCGTTCGGCCGGTTCGACGTCGGCATGCGTCATGGTGACTGGATGCGTGATCAGCGATTCCACGGAACCGAGATTCTCTGCCAGCGTCCACACTTCGATGTTGTCCATCAGTTTCTTGCCGGCGGCAACGCCACCTTCGACTTCGAACCAGAACATGGCGCCGAAGCCGGAGGCTTGGCGTTTGCTCAACTCGTGCTGCGCGAATGATTCCAGACCCGGATAGGCCACTTGTTTGACTTTCGGATGACCTTCGAGGAAGCGTGCAATTTCCATGGCGCTGGCCGACTGCGCGTCCATACGGACCGACAACGTTTTGCAGCCTTGTAGAGTAAGCCAGGCAACTTGCGGTGACATCACCGTGCCGGTGCTGTTTTGTATAAAACGCACCGCGTCGGCGTGTTCTTGGGTCTTCGAAATGACCGCGCCGCCGACGGTGGCGTTATGGCCGTCCATATACTTGGTCGTACTGTGAACGGAAATGTCGGCGCCGAGTTCAAACGGCAACTGGTAGTACGGCGTCAGGAAGGTGTTGTCGACCGCGTGTACGGCACCGACTTTCTTCGCGATCTCTGAAACCGCCGCGATGTCGGATACTTTCATCGTCGGGTTTGCTGGCGTTTCCGTCAAAATCATCTTGGTGTCGCTGGTCACTTTAGCCGCAACGTCATCCGGGTTGGAGGTGTCAGCGAACGTGTAGTTGACGCCAAACTTACTCAGAATCTTGGTCGACAGTCGGTAGGTTCCGCCGTACGCCACATCCGATACCACCGCGTGTGCGCCGTTTTCGAGAAACGCGAGCATGGTGGCCAGGATGGCGCTCATGCCGGTCCCAAAGCAGGCCGCATCCACACCGCCCTCAAGGTCAGCGAGCTTCATTTCCAAAGCTCGAACGGTCGGGTTGCCAGACCGTGAGTAGGTGAAGCCCTTGCTCAGGTATTCGTCGACCGACGGCTGCACAAACGTGGTCGACTGGAAAATCGGCGTCAAAATGGCACCGGTGGTCGGATCTGGGGTTACACCTGCATGAATCTGTCGGGTTCGAAAGCCCATTGCTATTCCTCTTGATATAAAGGCCCGCGGTCGGGGAATTTGGAAGCGGCGATCATACCGCGATCGGCGGGGTGCTTGGAACGGGCGTGTGCTAGCTGTCGGGCCCCAACATGAGGGGGTCGCTGGGATCTACGCCCGGCATGAACTGCTGCTGACGATCGAGATTGGTGAGCTGATATACCAGCCC
This sequence comes from Pseudomonadota bacterium, assembly GCA_039030375.1. Lineage (GTDB taxonomy): Bacteria > Pseudomonadota > Gammaproteobacteria > Steroidobacterales > Woeseiaceae > UBA1847. Next base: position 44,444 of record JBCCEH010000015.1, read on the forward strand.
AAGCCAGTTATTGACGATCGCCTTACCGGTATCACCCCAGGTGTTGTCGGCATGCTCGAGCAGCTGGGCTTCGGGAAATTCGAGCCCGGTGGTGCCGCTGGCGCGCGCCGAAATAACCTCCTCAATGAAGGCGTCAGCGATTGCCTGACCGGCAGGTGTCAACGTGTGCTCGGGCACGCGCGGCGCGTTCTCGCGTTCGCCCGCCAGATACCGATTCACCTCGCGCTTGCACTCTTTCAACAGACTGACTGCGGCGTACTCCGGGTGCCCCTGAAAGTAGACGATGCGAAACTGATCTGGGCTGACTGCTAGGTGTACACCCACCTCATCGCTTTCCGCCAACACGTGTACGCCGGCCGCTTCGAGTTGCTGCCTGGATAAATCGTTGTAGCGCGAATGCGGTGCGTCGAACCGTGTGTTGACGTCGCGGAGTAACGGATGGTCGGGGCGCGTGACGCGATGCTCATATACGCCCCAGGTCTTGCGGTTGAGGTGGACGCGGCGCGTGTCGTGGTAATGCTGTACCAGTGCATGAGTCGCCAGGCATGAACAGAATACTGAGGCAACGTTTTCCTCGGCCCACCGCACCACGTCGATGAGCGGTTCCCAAAAAGGTTCTTTGTCCAACAGCGGCTGCGTGACGTTCGCGCCGGTGATAATCAGCGCGTCGAGCCCATCGCGTTTTAGGTCGTCGAAATCGAAGTAATATTGGTCGATATGCGCCTGGGCGGTAGCACCGCGGTTGAGTTCGGAGATCGAAAATGGATAGACGAAGAATTGTGCAATCGGGTTGCTGCTACCGACCAGGCGAATGAACTGTCGCTCGGTGGCCGCCAACGCGGCATCCGGCATCATGTTCAAAAAGCCGATGTGGAGCTCACGAATATCCTGTTCGCGGGCGCGATCGAGAGACAAAACGGTCTGGCCGCGGTCTTTCAGAACGCCGAAGGTAGGTAACTCGTTGTGCGCGACCAGGGGCATTTAGATAGGATGCTTTGTGTGGGCGAGACCGAGAACACCTTACTACTAAAGCGGCGCAAAAGCGTGCTTGGAAGTGCCTATCGTTTGTTCTACGACGAACCCCTGCACGTGGTGTCCGGCGAGGGTGTGTGGCTGATCGACAGTGCCGGCGAGCGCTATTTAGACATGTACAACAACGTACCGCATGTTGGGCATTGTCACCCACATGTCGTCGATGCGATCGCGACACAGGCCGCGACGCTCAATACGCACACGCGGTATCTGCATCAAGGCGTGGTCGACTATGCTGAGCGCCTGCTGGCGACGTTTCCTGGTGAGCTCGACACGGTCATGTTCTGCTGCACCGGCAGCGAAGCGAATGAGCTCGCGTTGCGCATCGCACGGGCGGCGACCCAAGCGCAGGGTGTGGTTGTGACGGATTTCGCCTACCACGGCAATACGCAGGCGATTTTCGAGATCAGCTCTGAAGATTGCCGCTCATTACCGCCTCACGTGGCGACGATTGCGGAGCCCGATACGTTTCGGGGCGCGCATACGGGCGAGGATGCCGGACCCCGGTACGCAGCACAGGTGTTTGATGCGGTTGCTCGGCTAGACGAGCACGGCATTCGGCCGGCGGCGTTTGTGGTCGATACGATAATGTCGAGCGGCGGAGTGGTGAAGCCGCCGGCCGGGTTCTTGTCTGCGTGTGCGGCAAACATCCGCGAGGTGGGTGGATTGTTTATTGCCGATGAAGTGCAACCCGGCTTTGGCCGCACCGGCGACACATTTTGGGGTTTTGAATCCGATGGTGTGATTCCGGATATTGTCACCATGGGTAAGCCTATGGGTAATGGGCACCCGGTGTCGGCAGTGGTGTTGAGAGGTGAGCTGCTGGAGTCCTTCCACGATGGGTATTTCAACACCTTCGGCGGTAATCCGGTGTCGATTGCGGCGGCCTCGGCTGTGCTCGACGTGATAGAACGCGAGTCGCTGCAACAAAATGCCAAAACCGTTGGCGCGTTTCTTCGAGAGGGTCTAGAGCACATAGCGCATCGACATGCCGTGATCGGTGACGTGCGCGGCAACGGTTTGTTTGCAGTGGCAGAGTTCGTCGATGCAGACGGCCAGCCCGATGCACAGCTGACACACTCGGTGGTCAACGACCTGCGGCGTCGAGGCATTCTGACCAGCCGCATCGGTCGCGACTCGAATATCCTCAAGCTGCGCCCGCCGATGGTCATAGCCAAGGGTGAGGCGCAGTTATTTCTTAGTGCGCTTGACGATGTGCTGAGTCAGTAACGTGACCTTCGATACCGTATTCGCGATTCTCGTGATCGGCAGCTTCTTAGCGTCACTCGCAAATGCGATGTTCTCCATCGGTGGTGCTTTGATCGTACTGGCGCTATCCACCACCGTATTGCCGATTTCGGCGGTCGTGCCGATTCACTCCACGCTGATGATCGGTTCAACCGTGTGGCGTGTGCCGTTGTTTTGGGAGCACATCAACTGGTCCATTGTGCGTGCGTTTACGATTGGCAGCGCCATCGGCGCCGCAATCGGTGCTCGAATCTTCATTGAGCTACCGGAAACGATTGTTGGCACGGCGATCGGCGTGCTGATGTTGGTGGCGATGTGGTTGCCGGCGGTTAAGTGGCGACCCAAGAGCGACGCACCGTGGTTGGTTGTGGGGCTGGGCCACACGTTCTTTTCGACGATTTTCGCATACGGTGCGATCCTGCATGCGTTCGCGCTTTTTATTAGCGAGAAGCGCAAGGAGGTCATAGGCACCATGGCGGGCTGTTTGGTCGCCATGTCGATTTTCAAAATCAGTGGTTATATATGGGTCGGCTTTGACTATATGCCATATCTGCACATCGTCGTTGCGTCATTCTTGGTCAGTTTTCTTGGCAGCTGGGTGGGCAAACGAATCGGCGAGTTCGTATCCGAGCCGGCTTTTCGACTGACATACCGTGTGCTGGTGACAATCACCGCGCTGCGGTTAATCTATGTCGCTTGGTTTGCGTAAGTTGCTAACGCTACTCAGGTAGAATCCGGTCATGTTCCGACACCTTCACATTGTCGCTTGCTCGCCGCGCAGCGGCACCACGTTGCTGCACGAAGTGATGGTGACCTGCTTTGAGGTGGGTCGGCACTACGACCACGAGGTTCGATTCAACCTGGTGGACGCGGACGTTGACGGCCTATTGCTAACCAAGCGCCCAAAGGACGTCATGTACATGCCGGAGGTTATCGATGACCCCGGTGTGTTCGTCCTTTATTTGATGCGTGATCCACGCGACGTCATCTGTTCGCGTCATGGCAAAGACAAAGACATTTACTATTCCAACATCCGTCTATGGCGTGAGTTGCACGGCTATGCCAAAGCCATTACCGATCATGCCAATTTCTTGCAGGTGAATTACGAGGACTTTGTCACCGATCCTGATGCAACACAGCAATCGATGATCGATCGTTGGCCATGGTTGGTGAGCAAGCACGCCTTTTCGGAATATCACCTGCACGCCAAGGTTTCGGAAAAGTCCAAGCTGGCCATGCATAACGTACGACCGATCGCGCCGAGTAGCGTCGGGCTGTGGCAAAGGAATCTGCCGCGTATCCTGGCCCAACAGCAGATTCATGGTTCCCTCACTGCCGATCTGATCGAGGCCGGTTATGCAGCATCGGCCGATTGGGAGCAACAGCTGGTTGGCGTCATACCCGATCGAACGCGCGGCCGTTACCCCGAGAAGCTATACTGGCACTCTCGAATATCTCAAAAGATCAATGCCTTGCGTAAAGTCGCGATGTATAAGCGACTGCGGCGCCGGGGGCGATCAACGTAATTTCTTGGAGTTGTCATGTCGGGCTTTACGGAGCGCGCCACTAGCCTTTTTTATCGACTTGCCGTGTCCGGAGCACTGCCGGTGTCTTGGTTTCGCGATGTTGATCCGGCGACGGTCGTCAAACACAAGAAAACCGGTAAGCTCAGTCTCGAAATTGTCAGTCACTGCTGGCGGTATGGTCATTTTCTGAACTATCAGCTGAGTTCGCTAGTGAACTATCGGACCGATAAGTTCGACATCACGATGACGGTGTTTCACGTCGCGGACGACGATAAGGTTGTGCCGGTACTGGACTATTTTGGAGCAATAGATGTGCCGGGAGTGACATGGAACTGGCACCCATTGCCAAAAGAAGAGTTGTTTCGTCGCGGTATTGGCCGCAATCTCGCCGCCAAGAACACCACTGCCGACTGGATCTGGTTTACCGACGCCGACATTCTATTTCATGAGAATTGCCTAGATTCCTTAGCGGATCTGCTACAAGGTCGAGACGATGCGTTGGTGCATCCACGCATAGGCTTGGGAACGCGTTTGCTGCCTGAAGACGATGAAATTCTAGAAAAGGGACGGCAGGGACCGGCGGTATTGGACATTCCAATCGCGGAATTTACGCCCTATGGCGGACCGCGTCCGAAAGCGAAAGGGCCGCACCAGATTACGCATGGCGACATCGCGCGAGCCTGCGGATACTGCGATTCGATTAAGTACTATCAATCACCGGCAGAACGGTGGATGAAAACTTATGAAGATCGCGCGTTTCGCTGGCTGATCGGCACGCACGGTACGCCGCTGGATATTCCTAATGTGTGTCAGATCCGACACATCGTCAAAGGCCGTTATCAAAAGAACTCAAAAATGACAGAAATTCGCAAAGCGATCCGTAAGAGCCAGGACAACTAAACCGCTTAGAGTTTTTTGAAGAAGTTTTTGATCTTGCGCGACAAGCTGGCTTTGTTGGCGTGAGGGAAAGGTTCAGTCGGGATATCGTGTCCAAGGAACGGGCAAATTCGAGTCCAACCATCGTTATTCGGAAAGTCGATTACCAACAGATCGTCGGGTCGATCCGCGAAATACTCCAATACTTCACGGTTGTGGCGCTCGTAACGCGCTTTATAGATCTCTTCGTTACCTTCGGGACAGCCCGCGTCTTCTCCGTAGATCCAGCGCCGCATGGGCGTTTCGGTTGAAGCGAAGTCTTTTACTTGCGAGTTAATCCAATTTTCGGTGGGGCGTCGCGTCAAAATAAATTTGCTGCCCGGAAACCGCGCATCGAGATCACGGTAAATAATGGGCCAGGGGTTATCTTCGAAGGCATCAAACTTCTCCACCATGGCGTAGGCCATGTCATGCAGCTTGTTAGCAATGTCTGGATCTTTAGTGCCAAATGAGCCGGTCACTTTATAACCGAGCTTGTGCAACGCTTTTTCCAAGCTGGTGGTGCCGGTCTTATGAAAGCCAATGCAGAAGACTTTTTTCATCAGTGGATGTACTTCGGTAGCAAGATCAGCGCCCAGGTTACGGTGACCAGCACCAACACGACAAAGACGGCGGCCGAGCCAAAGTCTTTGGCGCGTCCAGATAGTTCATGGTGCTCATCCCCATGGCGGTCGATGGCTGCTTCGACCGCCGAATTTAATAGCTCGACAATCAACACTAATAGACAGACGCCGATGAGCAAGGCTCTTTCTATTGCCGTATCGCCGAGCCAGGCACCCAGCGGAATGAGCACCGCCACGAGCGCCAGCTCCTGGCGGAACGCTGCTTCGTGCTGCCAGGCGGCGCGAAACCCCTGCATAGAGTAGCCGGCGGCGCGGAAGATCCGCTTGAATCCCGAATTGCCTGGCTTTGCCACGGTGATCTCCTGCTGGCTGGTGAGCGGGGATTCTAAGCGACACCGGCGCGCCGCGGCCAGCCAAACA
>JBCCEH010000016.1:0-41820 GCA_039030375.1 Pseudomonadota bacterium
CCGCCGCCACCCCCTCCGCCACCACAGTCGGTCGTCCCGGACCTCACCGCGGGCGAGCGATTTTCCGGCGGCGCCGCCGGAACCTCGGTGTCCAACGACGAAGCATTCAGTCAGGCACCGCCGGCCATTCAACAAGACTTTTCTGACGACGCCAATTTCAAAGCGGGCAATGCGTTGTTCCGCAATGACAACCAGGATCAGGGCCCAATCCTCAATGCGGCGACCTGTCAGGGTTGCCACATCAAAGACGGCCGCGGCCGCGTGCCGGCGGATACGCAAACTCCATTCGCCGCTATGTTCCTGCGACTCAGCCTTGGCAATGATGCCGACGACGAAGCGATTCCGGACCCGACCTACGGCACGCAGTTACAAACGTTCGGTCTCGCATCATTTATAGGCGGCGACGTAACCGCCGGATTATCGGTATTCGGCGGCGGTGCCACCGACCCCATCGGTGAAGGCTTCGCATTCATTGAGTATGAGACGATCAACGGCACGTATGATGACGGCACTGCGTACGAACTGCGCAATCCGATCTACCACGTCCGCGAACTCAGCTATGGTGATTTTAGCGATGGCGTTTTGTTCTCACCGCGCATCGCTCAACAAATGATCGGTTTGGGATTGCTAGGCGCCATCCCCGAAGCCGATATTCGCGCGCTTGCTGACCCTAATGATGCAGATGGCGACGGTATCAGCGGACGCGTCAACGAAATTTTCGATCCGACGACCGGTCAGACAGCGTTGGCCCGATACGGGCATAAATTAACGTCAGCATCCGTATTGCAGCAATCTGCGGGCGCCTACGCCGGCGACATGGGCGTTACCAATACATTTGCAACGGAAGAGCCCTGCACGCAAAGCCAAACATCCTGTGTCAATGCGGCACTATTGGAAAACGACCCGCACCCGGGCGGAGTGGACATTTCGGATCTCGAAATGGCGCTGGTGGAGTTTTACGCACGGTTGCTCGCGGTACCGGATCGACGCGGCTTTGACGAAACGACCGACACCTGGGACAGCAATGTCGTGGACGGCCGGACCCTGTTTTTTGAATCGGGCTGCGGCGGTTGCCATACCCATAGCTTTGAAACCGGAGAAGCCGCAGGCAGCGTACTGGGCGAAATCCAACTGAATATTCTGGTTCCCGACGCGCCACCTATCGACGTGCTGTCGTCGCAAACCATCTATCCCTACACCGATCTCCTGCTGCACGACATGGGTGGCAGCTGCGACCCGGTGGTCCGTGAGGATGGTGCCGGTGGCAGCTGCGCGGCCGGTGACAATTGCACCTGGGTAATGCGATGCGAGGGATTGGCCGACAATCGACCGGACCTCCTCGCTAGCGGGACTGAATGGCGCACCGCACCACTGTGGGGCCTTGGCTTAGTGCAAACTGTTAACCCGACCGCGACATTCCTACATGATGGACGGGCTCGCACTATCGAGGAAGCCGTGCTGTGGCACGGTGGCGAAGCGCAATCGAGTCTGGACGAATTCTTGTCATTGACAGCGCAACAACGAGCCGACTTACTAACGTTCCTGGAATCCTTGTGACGAGTTCGGCCACAAAAACGGTGTTGGTGCTGCTGGCCTCGCTGCTCACGGGATGCGAACGGGTGGTAGAACCGCTGGCACCGCCAGGCGGCAGCTGGACCGCAAGACCGTCGATGCGAGCCACGCTCATCGTGCCCTCAAGTACGCTCACGTCTCGTGAAAAACTCGATTTTTGGACGGGCATGGGATTCTTCCGTGACCCGTGGGTATCCGCTCCGGCATCAACCACTGCGCGTGATGGCCTGGGCCCGCTATTCAATTCGCAGTCATGTATCGGTTGCCATAACGGCGGTGGCCGAGGTCGATCATTGCTCATGAACCCCAATTCAGTATCGACGATTTTAAAACTCGGTTATGGCGACAACGTCATCAATTCGGCACACCCAGAATACGGCCCACAGCTTCAAACTCGCGCGACCTATCCGCACGTAGACAATCGACGTGCAACCGGCGGTTATTACTACGGCGAAGGCGTGCCGCAAGTCCATCACGAAACACATGCACTGGAGTTACCGGACGGTTCCGCTGTGAGTATGAACCGCATGCATGTCGCGATTGAAGGCAATGACGATCCGTTGGTTGTTACGTCGGCACGGATCGCACCGTCTCTGATCGGACTTGGCTTGCTGGAAGCGATTCCGGAAGATGCTTTGGTTGCAATTGCCGATGAAAACGACGTTGATGGCGACGGCATCTCTGGCCGCATTCATTGGCGCGGCCAAGGCGAACATCGCGCCGCGGGACGATTTGGCTGGAAAGCCACCCATCCAACGGTTGCGACACAAACCTCCGCGGCATTTGCCGAAGACATCGGTATCAGCAACCCAATCCAGCGCCGTCAAAACTGCGCGGAGCCGCAGATCGATTGCCGCGGGCAACGGACCGGTAACGACCCTAAGGAAGGCGTCGAAATCACACAACCGATTTTTGAACGGGTCGTGTTTTTTGCCGCCCACATCGCGCCACCACCCGCGGCAGCAATATCCGCGAAGATTGCGGACGGCCGCGATTTGTTTGCCGACGCGGGTTGCGACGGGTGCCACACGCCGTCGCATCAAGTTGACGTTGTGGATGCCGATGGCCTGACTCATCAAGAACGCATCTGGCCTTACACCGATCTGCTAGTACATGACATGGGCGCCGGGCTCGCCGACGCACTCCCTGAGGGCAACGTTAGCGGCAGCGAATGGCGCACGCCGCCGCTATGGGGATTAGGCAAGAGTTTGTTGATTAACGACGAAACCGGCCTGCTGCATGACGGTCGGGCCGCGACAATCTCGGAAGCGATTGCTTGGCATGGCGGCGAAGCTTCGTCGTCGAAAGAAACATATATGGAATTCAGCGCAGAGGAACGAGCCGCTCTAGAGGCTTTCGTTCTCGCGTTGTAACAGGAGAAGAAGATATGGCGATTCGAAATTTTCGAAACTTGATGTTAGTAACGGCAGCCTTGGCACTGACCGCTTGCGGTGGCGGTGGCGGCGGCGGCGGTGGCGGCAATAACCCACCACCACCTCCTCCCCCGGCCGATCCCCTCGGCCCGGTGGGCAGCGTAGCCGACGAGCAGGATCGCTTGTTCATGTCGATCGGCGACAACTTTGTCGTACCCAGGTACGCCGCGATGATGACAGCGATGGGCGGCCTGGAAACCGCCGCCACTGACTATTGCGCAAACCCCGCTGCTGGCGATTTGAGTACATTCCAGGATGCGTGGCGTGACGCTATGACCGCTTGGCAAGCCATCACCATTATTCGCTTCGGTCCGGTCGAGGAAAACAATCGCCGGTTACGGATCCAGTTTTTCCCGGACGAGAACGACGCCGTATTAAACAACGTTACGCAGGTGCTGAATAACGGTCTGGCCATCGACGAAACTCTAATTGCGGGCAGCGCCGTCGGCGCTCAAGGACTACCCGCGATGGAATATCTGCTGTTTGACCTAGGCGGCTTGGACGACGCCGTCGATGGGCCACGACGTTGCGAACTCGCCGTTGCGGTAGCACAGAACCTGTCGACGATGGCGGATGAGTTAGCAACAGCCTGGGATCCCGCTGGGCAGCTGTTGGCAGATTTTACCAGTGCCTCCGGCACGTTTACCGATCGAGCCGACGTGCTCACCGAAATCCTGGAAAGCATGGCGCTCGAGACCGAATTCGTTGCGGACGAAAAAATTACGCGACCGATCGCGGTTGGCTCGCAAGCCACTGAATCGTTTCGTTCAGAATTTTCGCGCGAAAATCTCATAGCGAACACCGATGCCCTACGAACGTTGCTGGATATTGGCACGGCCGCGACCGACTATGGACTCACGGATTACCTGCGCCGCGCACACAGCGCAGACCCGATCAGCACCCAGCTCAACGATCAATTGCAAGCCGCACAAGACGGGCTTGATGTACTGACGGCCAGTATTGAAGCGATCATTCTTGGTACCGAGACAGGCGATATCGACATCGTCAGAACCTCAATGCAGGACCTTGCCGATTCGTTCATTGATGCGGCGGTTGCTGCTGACGTCAACCTCGGCTTCAGCAATCAAGACGGCGATTAAAAAAACGTGACGTCACGTCGTCAATTCCTGATCGCCGCTGCCGGTACGCTGACAACGACAAACCTTGGCGGGCCGATACGCCCGCCTCGGGCGCGTTTTGTCAGCGCGGCTACAACGGTAGGCGGCGACCATGCGGTTGCCGGAATTGACACTACCGGTGAATTACTTTTTACAACGCCCATCGGATTTCGCGGCCATGAGGTGGTGGTTACTCCTGATCGGGAGTCTGCGATTGTGGTTGGCCGCCGACCGCGTACGCAGGCGGTGAGAATCAGGCTCGATGACGGCGCAGTGGTGGATCGTTTTGCCACCGACAGCAATCGCCATTTTTATGGTCATGGTGTCTTCACCGAGGATGGCAAGTATTTTCTGACCTCGGAGAATGATTTCGACAACCGCCGCGGCGTGATCACGATTCGTGATGCAGACTCGTTACATGTCGTCGAGGAGTTCGACTCCTTTGGTACAGGCCCGCATGAGATGCGCTGGCTCAGTGACGGACGCACATTGGCGGTTGCCAACGGTGGAATCGAAACGCATCCCGCCTCAGGGCGCGAAAAACTCAACATTGACTCGATGCAACCGAATTTGGTGTTTATCAACACACAAAACGGCGCGCTCATTCACAAAGTCGAGCCACGTTATCGCCAGAACAGTGTTCGCCATATCGACTTGCTCGGTGATGATCGCGTCGTGGTGGGCATGCAACAGGAAGATGGGTCGGCGACCGATAGATTGCTCGTTGCCGTCGCTGATCGCGACGACACTATGCAGTCCTTGGCGATGCCTCCTGCCGATCTACGCGAACTGGCCCAATACACAGCCAGCGTGTGTGTTGACGCAGGAACGGGGCATGCTATAGCTACCTGCCCAAGAGGTAATCGCGTTTCGTTCTGGCAGGCGAGACACGGACAGTATCGAGGTGCCGTGCGCATCGCCGATGCGGCAGGAATTTGCGTCGATACCGAATATCAGCACTTCGTGGTCACTACCGGGCGCGGCCTCGTTTACCGATTCCGCTGCGACAATTTCGAATCAGCCGGGCAGCCGGTGCGTATTTCCGGAATCAGCTGGGACAATCACCTCACGGCCGTGTAGGCCAATTTTGGATAATTACCTTGAGAAAACTCTCCGTATTGATTATTGCGGCAACGACAACGGTTGCGCACGCACAAACCAACAACGATGCCACGGCAAATAATGACCGTGAGCTGCCGGAAATTACGATTATCGGCTCCGCCGATGATGTCGCTGAGGTGCCAGGCAGTGCTGCCATAATCGACACTGACGATATCCTGAAATTTAATCAGAGCGATATTCAACGCATGATTCGCCGGGTCCCGGGTGTGTCCGTGCAAGTCGAAGATGGCTACGGATTGAGACCAAATCTGAGCATTCGCGGTACCGCATCGGAACGCAGCGCACGGATCACACTGTTAGAAGACGGCGTCTTAATCGCGCCGGCTCCGTACGCAGCACCCGCGGCCTACTATTTCCCGACCGCCGGCCGCTTGTCGTCGATTGAGGTGCTTAAAGGCCCGGCCGCCATTACCGAAGGCCCCTACACCATCGGCGGCGCCATCAACGTCTTATCGACGCCGATACCCGAGCAACGCGGCGGCTATGCAAACATTCAAGTCGGTGAGGACGCGACCTGGCGTGTTCATGCCAACTACGGTGACGATAACGGCCGATTTGGTTGGTTGCTGGAAACACATCAATGGCAAAGCGATGGCTTTCAGTCGCTAGATGGCGGTGGCGATACGGGACTGGACAAACAAGACTACATGCTCAAGTTGCGCTATAGCTCCGATCCGTCCGCTGACCTCTACCAACAAATCGAACTCAAATTGCAGTATGCCGATGAGCTATCGGAACAAAGTTACCTGGGCCTCAGCGACAGCGACTTTCGGGACGATCCGTTGCGCCGCTACGGCGCGTCGTCGCTCGACAATATCGACACAGCCCATGAACAGGCGATACTCCGCTACCTGGTGCGCAATAACCGTGTGGAGGTTACCGCATCGGCCTACCACAACACCTTTGAGCGTGATTGGTTCAAAACGGAAGCGTTGGACATTACTGGCAGCCCGAATGCTGAAACGTTTAACGGCATCAGCTGGTTCCAAGCCATTCAAGCTATCAACAACAACGTTGCGATTGGCCCGGCAACGCCAGAATTGTTGGCCGGCATTTTGAATGGCGATGATACCGATCCCGGGGCCATTCAAATTCGATCGAACGCGCGCGAGTATTACTCATCCGGTATCGATGTTGACGTCAAATGGGACATGGCAATCGCCGGTGCACAACATGCGTTTTCGGCAGGCGTTCGTCGTCATATCGATCACTCTGAACGACTGCAGCGGAACAGCACCTACACGCAGCTAAACGGCGAGTTGGTACTCGATGATCTCGGCTTACTTGGCAATGCGGGCAACCAGGAACAGGATGCTGAGGTCTGGGCATTTTGGCTGCGCGATGTGATTGATTTTGGCCGATTGCAGTTATCACCGGGACTTCGGTATGAAGTGATCGATCAAGATCGAACCCGCTGGGAAACCCGGCCCGGGTTAACCGCGGACCCGTCGTCGCGGAGCGCCAGCAACGTACGCGACCGGCGTCGCAACGATATCAGCGTGGTGATTCCCGGCATTGGATTTGTGTATGAGCTGAATGACGACTGGTCGGCTTACGGCGGCATTCACAAAGGCTTCTCTGCGCCGAGTAACGCGCCCGGCGTTGATGAAGAGGAAAGTCTTAACTACGAATTTGGTGTTCGTCTCGATGACGGTGCCACCGCCGTGGATGCCGGATTGTTTTTGACCGACTATGACAACCTCGTCGGCACGTGCACCGCCTCGTCCGGTGTGGACTGTGAGGTCGGCGACGCCTTCAACGGCGACGCCGCAACGGTCGCCGGCGTGGAGCTCTCGGTGTCACGCGTGTTCGGTAACGGCGATCTCCGCTATCCAGTGTCCTTGACCTATACCTATATCAATGCGGAGTTTGACAGCGATATCGCCGACACCGACTTTTTTGGCGACGTGTCCAAAGGTGACCCCCTGCCCTACATTCCGGATAGCCAAGGGCTGCTTTCCGCAGGCATCGAGGGTGCAAGTTGGGGCGCTTACGCCTCCATCAATTTCGTCGGAAAGTCCTGTATTCGCGCCAGCTGCGAGTCGTTTGAAGAAACTGAGTCGAGCACGAGCATCGATGCGTCATTGTTTTACTCGATTTCCGACCGTGTCACGTTAACCGCAACGATCGAAAATCTCAGTGACGAAGCCGATATTTTGGGCCGCACTCCCTATGGTGCAAGACCCAACAAATCGCGTACCACGACGATTGGGCTCCGCTTAGCCCTCTAGTCCGCCGGACGGATTGAACTGCGGTCACACGTCGAGTCGACGGCGTAGCCGACGAACCTCGTTTGCCAGCCGATCGATCTGCCGGGCTAACTCTTCGCGCTCGTCGTGCGCAACGTCGGCCTGCTCCTGAATTTCATCACTGGTCTCGGCATTCAGAATCTGCATGGAATTGACGATGACCGCAATAAACAGATTCAGTACCGTGAAGCTGGTGATAATGATAAACGGTACGAAGAACGCCCAGGCATGCGGATAGACATCCATAACCGGACGGACGATCCCCATCGACCAGCTTTCCAATGTCATCACCTGGAACAAACTGAACATCGATGCTCCCACACTGCCAAACCAGTCCGGAAAATCGGCGCCGAACAAATTCGTTGCCATAACCGCGGCAATGTAGAACACCAGACCCAGCACCGTAACGATAGATCCCATGCCCGGCAGCGCGCTAAACAGCGCACCGACCACCTTACGCATCGCCGGCACGACCGAAATCAGTCGTAAGATTCGCATAATGCGCAGCGCGCGCAGCACGGATAGCGGACCCGCGGCTGGAACCCAGGCGATCGTCACGATGATGAAATCGAAGTTGTTCCAGCCGTCTTTAAAGAATCGCAGCCGATAGACGTATAGCTTGAGCAACAATTCAATAGTGAAAACCCACAGTGCCGCGGTATCAGCAAAGTGGAGTAGTGGACCGATGGCCTTAACGACGGCCGGTGAAGTTTCCAACCCCAACGTAATCGCATTGATGACGATGATCAGGGTAATGGAGAGGTTGAATGCACGCGACTCAACGAACTGTCGCAGTCCGGAGTCTCTCGTCATTACAAGGGTTTCACTGTTTGCAGCCATCGCCTGAAGTCATTTCTGGCAATGTGTCACAGTAATCTAATCGGTGAGTTCAGTCCGGAACCGCGTCTCAGTATGCAATACCCACTAAAAGCGGGTATCAACCCTGATGAACAGCTCGCGCTCGCGACCCGGAAAATAGCGATAGTTGCCGAAGGCAAAATCGGCACGGTCCGCATAGCGGCTGTCGGTGATATTGCGAAGGTGGCCGGTTACTCGCCATTCAGGAGCAAACGCGTAGGAAACTCTTAGATTGGCAATATCATGACCGGGATAGTCGCGCAGATTTTCAGCATCGAGATAGTAAGGCCCCAGAGACACCCACTGCAGCGCACCACTCCATTGATCCGTCGGAGCGTAGTTCAACTCGGCGCTGCCCTGCCACAGGGGCGCGGTATCGACATCGCGTCCTCTGACGAACGTCTCACCCCGCGCAGCAACCGTATCGAAGTCATACGTGTGCTCCGCATAGGTACCATTGACGGTGAGACCCAACGTGGTGCTGAGCACCACGTCGAAAAGCACTTCAAGTCCGAGGTGCCGACTCTCACCGTTACTAACATTGAACCCTTCGGCGTCACGAAACACGCTGTTTTGCTTTCGCATGTTAAAAATTGATGCGTCGACGGCGAATGCGCCCGCCGCGTAACGCCAACCCAATTCCAGCGAGTCGATCGTTTCTGAATCCAGATCGCTGACTTGCTGACCATTCTGCAGCCGATAAAGCTCCGTCATCTGCGGCGCACGAAACCCGCGTGAAAGATTGGCGTAGAAGGTCGCCGAGTCGCTCACCGAGTAGGTAACGCCTACATTCGGCGCGAGATCAATAAATCGGTCACTACGGTCCTCGGGCCGCGTATACAAGCAGCCACCGAACCCGCACGGCGTGCCGTCATCACGAGTATTGCCGCTAAGCATATTGTTGCGATAGTCATAATGTGAAGACTCGGCGCGTACCCCGGCGGAGAGTGACAACGATGGCGACAACGTCCCCTGCCACTGAGCGTATAAACCCACGTTCAGGCTCTTCACATCGTAATCGTAGTGTTTCCCTTCGGGGCGAGTCGCAACCAGAAATGCCGAACCAATGGTTGGCCCAAACTGTGTCTCACGCAAATACACATCGGCAACATCAACGTCGACGCCGACGGTCACAGCGCCGCCGCGAGTATCCACACGCCACTGACTCAGCGCGCCAACGCTCAAGTGACCGTTCTTTTCAACCGGTTGGCCCGGAAGGAAATGCTGTAAGAATTCCATTTCCGTACGGCGTAGATAAAAACGCACGTCGCGCGTGTAATCGTCGGTCGTGGTTTGCCAAACCAGCCAACCGCGCAGACTCTCAGCGAGCCGATATGCCTCGGGATTCAGGTTCTGCGTTCTGAGGTCTTCATCGTCATAGGCATCTTCGCCAAAGATGAACCCGGCGGTTTGCTGATCCAGATCGCTGTAACTCAATCCAACTGTGAAGTCGCTGACCGCATTCGACCAGGCTTTCTTGGCAAATACCTTACCCTGCTGATAGCCGGAGTCATCACGAAAACCGCCATCATGTGCAAACACAGTACCTGCGATCCATGGGGCGTCACCCTCACTGCCGATCACAGCACGAGCCCGATAGTAGTCATTCGGCCCCACGTCAATGCCTGCACCGTGCTGCTCAACATCGCCGGCCGCCGGCGTGATGATGTTCAGCGTGCCATGCAAGCCGTTGGAGCCATACAGTGCGTTGCCAGGACCGCGAATCACTTCGATTTGATTCGCCAGCTCGGTCGGCAACTCGAACAGCTGATTCACGTTGCAAAACCCGTTCGGTCGCGACGGGATGCCGTCTTCCAATGTTAAGAATGCCCCGCACGAGCCGGCGCCGGTCAGCACCGGAGAACGAACCGAGGGCAGACTCTCCTGGCCACTGCCGCGCGATACCCATACACCAGCCACGTGCGTCATAAGTTCGTGAACGTGGGCGTGTGCAGTCGTGTCAATACGTTCACTGCCAAGCACCGCAACATTCCGCGATTCATCGATGATGGGATTTGGCGACCGAGTGCTGGTCACCACCAGTTCGTCGAGAAAATCGTCGGCCGATGCCGGCCCTGCGGCGGAAGCCGCAAGTAATGCAAGCAGAATTCGTTTCATGGCGGGGTTGGGTTCGTCGTAGAGAGGGTCGTCGCAATGGTGGGTAGAGTAGCGCGGTATTCGACAAATCGCTCCGCCGATACGCCAATCGCTTCGACCAACTCGACAAACCGGGGTTCATCATGAAGCTCAAAAAAATGATGAATCACGGTCATTCCCGAATAGAAATCATCGTGCTCATCGCGCGCAATCTCCAGCCAGTCAATGGCTTCTTCATGCGTACCATAGGTCATGGTCATGCCGGCCATCATGATGGCGGAAACGAACTCCTCGTCGCGAAGCTTTTGCAAGTCCGCATGTAGTTCGCGGGCCTGCTCGTGTTGCCCCAATTGGGCGTATGCGTTTGCCAGCGATGACGCCAACAACGCCGGTCCATACTGCGGATAAATGCGCTCCCATTGGTCAATCGCCTCCGCGTGCCGGCCTTGCGCGTCCAATACCAGGCCAAGTTGAAATCGTGCCAAAGCTAGATCCGGATATTGTTCCAGCGCCGCTTTGAACTTTTGCTCAGCGGCCACGAATTGTTTGCTAAACCGATCCGGCACCCCTTGAAACACCATCAGCGACGGTGACAAAGGGTCCAACCGCAATGCCATCGACATGTGATAGCGGCAATCGTCAAACAACAGTCGATAGCACGAGGCGTCCGCTTTCCAATGATGTGCCAGCGCGTTGTTCGGATCGATTTCGATGGCTCGAGCGAAGTAATTCTCGGCTAACGGCCAATCGATTTCGTAGTACGCATAGTAGGCCGCCAAGACCACGTGAGCGCGAGCATTATCGGGGTCGATTGCCAATGCGGCATTGGCGGCTTGTTTCGCCTTGCCATAAGCGTCGCTCGGATTCGCACCGGTGTACATCGGTGTCACCGTGTAGGCTTCGCCCAGTCCCGCGTAGGCGCCGGAAAACTGCGGTTCCGCTGAAATAATGTCTTCGTACAAACTGATCGCGGCGGCGATCGATTGCGGCGTGCGCAGCTTCCATTGCTGGCGGGCCTGCAAGTACTTCTTCCACATCGCTTCCTGAATGTCGTTTTCCAACGGCGTTGAACGCAGCCGTGCCGACAACCGACTCGCGAGGTTGGTGATTACCGCGGACGACGACAGCGTCGGAATTTCAGCGTCGTATGGCTCGCTGAACGACCATAAGACGGTGCCATCAGTCGCGCTAACGAGTCGCATTGACATCTCGCGCCCCGGTGCCTCGTTTTGTAGTCGGCTCATCAGCAACGCACTTGCACCTAACCGATCGCCCAGTTCCGTTGCGGTCAGATTGTCGGCGCGAATGGTTGCAGCGGAGATCACGCGGATTCCTTCGATATTCGAGGTCACGTGAATCAGTTCGTCGGTGAGGCCCGCCAGTAACCACTCATCCAATCCCCGCCCCTCTACCGGCAAGACCGCAATGCTGTCGATCGTCGCGGGCGTTACATCCGACGAATCGGAAGACCAGCCGCGAAACACGACCAGCGATATGCCCAACAAGATCATCACAGGCACGGCCCAGACGATCAGCGGCGTGCGGACTTTTTCGAGCGACGCGGCTTCCTCAACCGTGGCGATAAACGAATAGCCTTCCCGCCAACGCGTCTCTAAGAATCGCGCTGGCTCCTCGTTGTCGTCTAAGGCTTTGCGAATGGAGCTCAGGCAGCGATACACCGCCTCGTCGTAGGCGTCCGCGCCACCCCAAAAACGCTCCAGCAGATCTTCTCGAGTAACCAGCTCCCCACGCCGTTCAATCAAGTACACCAGGACATCAAACGGTTTCTTGGGCAAATGGACGCGCTCGCCGTCTTTGAGCAGGGTTCTGCTCGAAGAGTGCAAGGAAAACTCTTCAAAAACAATAATTTGTGAGTTCTCGCTCATATTGCTGAAACGCCGAATTCCGGATTAATTCAGGAATTATGCAGGATCTAATCAGGCCTTCTACCCACCGTAAGCCAACAATCGTGCTCCATACGACGACCTCATGCAAACCCCCTACAGAGGCAGGACACGAACATGCGCACACGACTCTTAATAACGCTGATCGGCCTATTTTCGGCGCCGGTGTTGGCCGCCGATTACGCCGGAATCTACATGGCTCAAACCCCAGATGGTGTGGTCCGCCTGACACTGGAGAAGTCCGGCACTGGCCGTTACGACGGCACCTTATCGATCGACGACTACCCCTTACAGGTTGTGGGCGCTATTCGGGGCGCTCGCCTGCAGGGTGAGCTCAATGACAATGGCGATATCTATGACTTCGAGGCGGAGCTGCTAGATGGCAGCGTGTTACTGCAGTTTGCGCCAGATGACTTCATCATTCTTGAATCCGTAGAGCCTGCCAGCGCCAACCACAAATCATCACTCGACGTATCCGTGAATGGTCAGGCGCTCACCCAACAACAAGTTCAATCGCTGGCCGCCTACGGCATAAAAATGGAGCCCGGGCACTACTGGTACGACCCGGCCTGCGGAGCATGGGGAATCTGGGGCGGCCCAACCGCTGGCTTTATCCAGGCAGGAATCCCGGTTCCCACGCTACCGGCGCACGCCTCTCAGGGCATGACCAACGTCTACATCAACGGCCGCAATATTCCACAGTCCGAACTGACCTATCTGAGCGCACTCGCGCAGGGCCCGATCTATCCCGGCAACTACTGGCTCGATGCGAACGGCAATGCTGGCGTCGTCGGTGGCCCCGCGCTGATCAATTTTTTACATGCCGCGCAGCAGGACGGATCTAACGCTTGGTATGGCGACGGTAGCTCTGGATGGAGCAGCGCCGACGGGCAAAGCGGCGGCGTTTGGATCTCGAATCCCTACGGCGGTACCGGCACCACGGTTACTTATTAATTGAAAAACCGATCTTGAGGAGAATAACGATGAACAACGCAATCACAAGAACACTGGCTATTAGCTCGTTTGCTTTACTGATGAGCGCCTGCGCTGGCACACAGAAAGTCCCGGTCGAAGCGAAATTTGGACTCTCGTCGGCCAAAGACAACTACAAGAACTTTTCAATTTTTCAAGGTTCGTCCAGTTCCAACGATCCCGGATTCTCGCTAGAAGCCGAAATCGATCCCGGCGTGAAAGATCGCATCGTTTACAGCGGCGGTTACCAGCAGCTGAGTGACATCGAATTCGACGGTTTGTACATGGGTGTCGACGACGTCGGCAAGATCGAGACCGAAATGCTAACGGTCAGTGCGGGCTATCGCT
This sequence comes from Pseudomonadota bacterium, assembly GCA_039030375.1. Lineage (GTDB taxonomy): Bacteria > Pseudomonadota > Gammaproteobacteria > Steroidobacterales > Woeseiaceae > UBA1847. Next base: position 13,674 of record JBCCEH010000016.1, read on the forward strand.
ATCCGTTTACGGACCGCTTTTCAGCCGGTGGCCGGATTGGTGCGGCCGCGGTCGACGTTAATGAGCAGGAACTGTTTGGCGGCGTACCGGAAAAAAGCTCTGCATCGGAAACCGTCCCGTACGGCGGCATCACCATGAAATACCGCGTTAACGATCGATTCGCCATCTCCGCAAATTACGACCGCTATTTGGATGTCGGTGAGGAAGGCGAAACCGGTGAAGGTGATATCGACGTATTCGGTTTGAGCTTTGACATTTCGTTCGGCGCCAGTCGCGGTAGCGACTAGTCGGCCTGCTAACCAACTCGATATTGAGGGAGAGAATTATGTGGCCGAGAGTCATCACCTTATCCGCAGCTATTATCGCGCTAATTGCATTAATGTTTTACGCGATGCAACGAGCACACGCACCGTGGTTAATCGCACCTCCGAACGGTACGATTCAGCCGCACACCGATCCCGTCGAATTCAAGTGGCGCTATGGTGGATTCGTCTACACATCGTTTGTCCGCTGGCGCACTCCGGAACACTTTGTGGTTTGCGTAAAGGAATTTGCACCTGGCGACTTTCCGTGTTCGTACCCGCAAGGCCAAGAACTCGGCGTGTGGGCGCGACCGGTTGCCGATTTTCCATCAGAATCAGGCGCGCCCAACACCAGCCTGGCCGAGGTCATCAAACATTACTGGCTTGAACTCGACCAGCTACCGCCTGAGTTACAGGGCAAAGACCTGATGTGGACAGTGGCCGCCTGCGCGTCGTCGGCACCTGACTCGTGCAGCTATGCGGTTCCTGCGTGGCGCTTCCAAACCGGACCGGCACAACTCACTGCAACCACCGCGCTGGTCCGCTATGTCGGCGGCACCAATGTCACATTTGAATCTGTAATTCAAAATAGCGGACCTTCTCGACTCGGTACGGTGGATGTCCGACTGCAAGTGGCGCAACTGCGATTGGATGGGTCAAATCGTGCCGTCGATAATCTCAACACTCCTGGATTGGATTATGAGGTGGATCGGGTATTTCTAAAGGACGGCCGAATCATGACGATTAAGGCGTTATTGGATGCCGGTGGCAGCCAAGCGGATGTCAAAGGTATCTTGGTTAAGAACGGCTACGAAGCCGCGTTTGATCACACCTTCAACAACGGATTGGATGCCGGTGAATTTGGATACTTCAATTCTATGCCGGTATCGATTCCACAGTTCACCGGGCAACCTTCTGGTTCTCGCGTCGGATTATTTCTAGAAGTGATCGTTGACCCCGACCAACGCATTACCGAGGCCAACGAAGACCATCAAGACAATACCGCGCAGGATCGTTACGTATATACCATTCCCTAGCCACCCTTACCGCCTTGTGCAGAGGGCCCCTGTAGGGGCCCTTTTTGGTGACGGTTATGTGCTAGGGTTTCTGCAATAAGAATGCACAAACCATCGAGGGAATCCCTATGCACAAGTTTCTTCATTGCCTGGCGATAGCCGCACTGGCAATAACACTGCTGGCACCGCAAACGACGTTCGCTGGCGAGAAATCGATATTGGTAACCGGCGCGAGTACTGGCATCGGTCGCAACCTTGCCGAAACGCTGGCAGCCGAGGGCTATCACGTCTACGCCGGGGCGCGCAAAGACAAAGACTTGGAATCGCTGAATGCCATCGATAACGTCACCGCGGTGCGCTTGGACGTCACCAAGCAAGCCGATGTTGATGCAGCTGTGGCTATGATCACCGAAAAAGGCACCGGTTTGTATGCGGTGGTTAACAACGCCGGCGTTGGCGGAGGCGGTAACGTCGCCGATACGCCGATCGAAGACCAGTCATTCGTCTATGACGTCAATGTCGAAGGCGTATATCGGGTCACCAAAGCATTCGCTCCTATGATTATCGAATCCCAGGGGCGCATTTCCACGACCGGATCGATTGCCGGCACGATTTCTGGTTTCCCGGGTTTCTCCGCCTATGCCGGAAGCAAGCACTGGATCGAAGCCTATACCGACGGTCTGGCAGCAGAAATGGAACCACACGGCGTGCAGGTCAGCGTCATCGAGCCGGGCAACTACAAGTCAAATATTCGCCGCTCTAGTATCAGCCGTCGAATGGATGCGCTGCAGACCGCGGGTGGCGAAGTCACCGATGAAATGAAGGAAAACTACAAAGCCACTGAAGAACGTGAGCTGTCCTACAAAGAACCCGATGAAGTCTCTGCAGCGTTCATGCATGCGCTGTTTGATGACAACCCGTTGCGTCGTTACATCGTGGTACCGAACGCCGAGGAACAGGCATTTACGATTGGCACCAAAGTTCAGGAGCTAGTGCAACTCAATACTTGGGGCCCTTATTCCTATTCGCGAGATGAGCTGGTCGCCATGATTGACGCCGCCATGGCCGGTGAGGCTGAGGCCGCAGAGTAAGAGTATTCGGCCATCGACGAACCTGAAGGGCCTCATGCGAGGCCCTTTTTTTTCGCAAGCCAGCGCGGCTCTGCTCCGGCGCCACCGTCCAAATCATTGATTCATAGGGTCTTACCTTCCAAAACTTTACCGCGTGATTCAAACGGTATAGTTTAGACTTGTTCTAAACGGGAGGAGGACCATGATTAACCGAGCGAATACTGTGAAGAGCACCTTGGCACTTCTGGCATCGGCCTGCTTGCTGACGAATGTTGCCACCGCTGCCGACGAACCCAAAACCAATGCATTTTGGTGGCCTGACAACCTCGATCTGAGCCCATTACGTCAGCACAGTGCTGAGTCGAGCCCGTACGGCGACGACTTTAACTATGCCGAAGCTTTTGCGACGGTCGATCTAGACGAACTGAAGGCCGATATCGAAGCAGTGATGACCGAGTCGCAAGACTGGTGGCCGGCCGACTACGGTCACTACGGACCGTTCTTTATCCGTATGGCGTGGCACAGCGCCGGTGTATACCGCATTCACGACGGCCGCGGCGGTGCCGGTGGCGGTCAGCAACGTTTTGAACCGCTGAACAGCTGGCCGGACAATGCCAACCTCGATAAAGCCCGACGTCTACTGTGGCCGATCAAACAGAAGTACGGTCGCAACATTTCATGGGCAGACTTGATGGTCCTCACCGGCAACGTTGCTTTGGAATCGATGGGTTTTAAGACCTACGGATTTGCCGGCGGCCGCGTTGACGACTGGGAAGCTGAGGTCGTCAATTGGGGTGCCGAAGGCGAATGGCTGGCGGACGAACGCTACTCGGGCGATCGTAAGCTCGCGAAACCGCTGGCAGCGGTGCAGATGGGATTGATCTACGTCAATCCGCAAGGCCCGAATGGCAATCCCGATCCGTTGCTGGCGGCAAAAGACATTCGCGACACGTTTGGCCGTATGGCGATGAACGATGAAGAAACCGTTGCGCTGATCGCCGGTGGCCATACCTTTGGAAAAGCGCACGGCGCCGCACCGCCAGATGATTGCATCGGTCCGGAACCCGCCGCTGCCGAGCTCGACGAGCAAGGCTTTGGCTGGACCAACCGCTGTGGCAGCGGCTCCGGCAGCGATACGATTACCAGCGGCTTCGAAGGTGCCTGGACCGTGAGCCCGGCTCAGTGGACTCACAACTTCTTTACCAATCTGTTCGCCTTTGAGTGGGAACAAACCCGCAGCCCTGCCGGCAACATTCAATGGATACCGAAAGACGGTGCAGCAGCCAACCTGGTACCGGACGCTCATGATCCGGACAAGCGCCACGCTCCGATGATGCTTACCACCGATCTGTCGCTAAAAATGGATCCGAGCTATCGCGAAATCTCGCAGCGCTTTTTGGAGAATCCTGCAGAGTTTGAGCTGGCCTTTGCGAAGGCGTGGTACAAGTTGACGCATCGCGATATGGGACCACAGGCACGCTATCTTGGCGCCGATGTGCCGAATGGTGATTTGATTTGGCAGGACCCGGTCCCGGTTGCCGACTATGAGATGATCGATGCCGACGACGTTGCCGATCTCAAAGAGGCCATCCTGGACTCGGGGCTAAGCGTCTCCGATTTGGTGCGCACTGCCTGGGCATCGGCAGGCTCATTCCGCGGCACGGATCGTCGCGGTGGTGCGAATGGCGCGCGTATTCGTCTGGCACCACAAAACGGCTGGGCGGCAAACGATCCTGACGCGCTGGCCACGGTGCTAAATACACTGACCGAAGTTCAAAATGACTTCAATGACGATCAGCGGGGTAACAAACGGGTATCGCTCGCGGATGTCATCGTCCTTGGCGGCGCCGCCGCGATTGAGAAGGCTGCCGATGATGCCGGTTACGGCGTCGAAGTACCTTTCTCACCGGGACGCACCGATGCCACGGTGGAACAAACCGATGCCGCTTCTTTCGCGGTACTCGAACCGAGCGCAGACGGTTTCCGCAACTACTACGACAGTCGCAGTTTGTTGTCGCCGGCAGAAGCCTTGGTGGATCGAGCCAGCATGCTCAATCTCACGGTGCCGGAAATGACCGCGCTGGTCGGCGGCATGCGGGCACTCGGCGCGAACGCCGGTGGTTCATCCCACGGCGTGTTCACCGATAATCCTGGCCAGCTGTCGAACGACTACTTCGTCAACTTGTTGTCCATGTCGACGGCTTGGAGCAAGTCCAGCGATACTGACGGCATCTATGAAGGTCGTGACCGATCATCAGGCGACGTACGCTGGACAGCGACGCCGGTCGATCTGGTGTTTGGTTCGCACGCCGAACTGCGTGCAGTTTCTGAAGTCTATGCCGCGAACGACGGTGATAAATTGTTTGTGGCTGACTTCGTACGAGCCTGGACTAAAGTGATGAACGCCGACCGGTTCTGAACGCCAGTCAGTTCGTGAGATCGATAGTAAAAGGCCCCGCGAGGGGCCTTTTCTATTAACGGACACATTTATTCGGTGTTCGCGGTTTGTCGCCGTCGCAGTCGCAATGCGAACAGCGCCAAAGCGGTGCCGGCAATGGCGACGGCAATCCAAATCCACGGCAATTTGGGTCGCGAGTATGGATTGAAAATTCGATGCGGATTGTTGGTCAAGTAAACGATCGGAATGGCATCGCCTGCGACCAATCGATCAAACTGATCTTTTAACACGACCTTGTCCTCAACGACCAACTCACCCGAATCGCCTTGATACCGGACATCGACAACGCGCGTATTGAGCACATCCTGATACTGCACGATATCTTCCGCCGGCACCGCCAGCTCCATCGTCGCTGCAACGGCATGTCGCTGATAGTCAACGTAGTCGTACGTCTCGATTCCGCTAATCACCCAGCCGCACAAAGCGAACACGAACAAAGCCGCGACGTACGTATTCTTACTGTAGCGATTGAATTGCTCCACGCTGCTGAGTATACGCCTTCAGGCAACGGTAGCGGCCGGTCGCTAAAGCGAATTGCGTATCGATCGACGCCGCTCCGCAAGTCGCTCCAGCTGTTGTCGAGAATTAGTCTCGGCCTCAGCAATCTCTTGATCGCGTATTCGATCCAGGCTAATGACTCGTAACCATTCGTTGGCGATCCGTTGCGACCGCTCCGCTTTTTTCGCCTCCTCGAACGCTGCCTCGGCACGATCGTATTGCTTCAAGTTATAGCGACACATACCGAGTGACACATAGGCCCAATCCGGGTTGCGTATCCCACCTTTATCGATTCCATCACCGATCGACTCCGCACACTCTCGGTACTGCCCCATATTGAGATATTCATTGCCCAAGCGAACGCTGAGCTCACCGTCATCACTGATCGTGGTCGCATACGCGAGTACTGCCAGGGTGCGTTCCGTTTCGTGCGCGAACGACCACGCCTGAGCCAATAGCCGCAGGTTATCTTCGCTGCGATCAATGCGACCCGCAGTCATTTCCGCATCCAGCAGCGTGCCAGCCTGATACGGCAAATCGCGCTGCATGTACAGCTGCGCCATGGTGACGATTTCACTCTCGGACTGGAGAAACCGTTGCAGTTCGGCCAGCGAAAAGGTGGTGGTTGCGATATCGAGTTCACCGAGTTCGGTATAGGTACTTGCCAACGTCATCCAGTATTGCTTGCTTGGCCATAGCGGCAAAACCTCTTTGACCGTATCGCGAAGCGCCGGGTAGTTCTCGGTTTGAAAGTAGCCGAACGCTAGTAGCGCATACCAATCTTCTTTAACCTCACTATTGCCTGCCTGTGCGACTATTGCCTGCCTGTGCGAGATTGATCGCCGTTCGAACCGGCTCGATCATGTCGCGATAGCGACCCTCTTGATACAACGCCTGACCGTAAAGTGCGTACATGTGCGGTGCCGGATTTGACTCCAACGCGAACCAATCCTCGAGCAACGTAACTGCCGTCGCATAACGTTCGACCGCCATGTTGAGTTGCGCCAACGTCACGCGCATGCGTTGGTACAAATGCGGCTCAAGCCCATCGATCGTCAAGATTTCGCCAAACGCGACAACGGCCTCGACCGTGTCTCCAACGTTGTGATGCAACGTCCCGAGATACTGCAGTGACAATGCGCGTTCGTACGCGCTGAGGTTGTCGCGTGCCAGCAGCGCTTCAAGAATTTCACGCGCTTCGGCCGGACGTTCATCCATCAGCGCCTGCACTTCTTCGATTTTCTTGTAAACGGTCGGGCTAACCGCTTCGGCTTGGCGAGTCTGTGGTGCGTTCTGCGACTCGGATTCTTGTGCAACGCAGACCGTGGTCATTGCGACCATCGGAAACAGCGCCAGCAGCCCATTAAGAAAAAAGCCTGGACGTCTCATGCCGAGATACTCCTGGTTGATTCCCGCCTGCAAAATCAATCGGTCGTATCGACTAATACCTAGAACTATATAGTATTCGAACCATTACGTACAGCCGACTCGCACAATGCCGACCCAAATCGCTGCTATCATGGCGCTCACGACCTATGCATCGCCCGCCATCCAATTAATGCCGCTCTCCTCGCCTTTACGATCCATTTGGTTTCGACCCGCGAGAACGATCCGTTTTATCGCGCACGAAAATCCGAACTACCTGATATTTGTACTGCCCGTCCTGGCGGGCTTCTTGACGCTGCCGTCTTTTGCTTTGTTTGGTGGCGACGATGACCTTTTCCTTGGCTACGCCATCAGTTCGCTGATATCCGGTGGCCCGCTGGTTGAACTACTGAAAGTGTTTGTCGGCGCCTACCTGATTCGGATAACCGGCGTCTGGCTCGGTGGCAATGCAGCAACGGCAAACCTGCAGACGGCGATTGCTTGGGGCAACGCACCGATCGTGGTGCTGACCGTGATGGGATTTGTCGCACTAATCTGGGCATCGGTGCATAACGAGTTTGCCGACGACCCCCTGCATTGGGGCCAATCGACACCGGTGCTTATGGTGGGCTGGGCTATGGTGGCCGTCCAGATCATCGCAGTCGTTTGGTCGCTGGTCATTTTGGTGAGGGGGATCGCCGCGATTCAAGGTTTCTCTACCGGACGCGCTGCATTGAACGCGTTGATGGCATGGCTGCTCGCGACCGCGTTTTTTGTGGCTTGCGTGATTTTGTTCGGATTCGCTGACCAACTCAGCGTACTTTTCTTCGCTGGCATCAACGAGCTGTTCACGGTGCACCTGAGTGAATAAACAAACGCTACAAGCGCTGCTCATCGCGACCGACCTAAGTCAACGCCTGCGGTCCGCGATTGATTTTGGTGCAGCCGTAACTTTGCTGATGCTACTCAGCGCAATTGCCGTGGGCGGAATTAATCACTATGTCGCGCAAGCACAACTGACCGAGGCGTTCATGCTCTCAACGACAGTTAAGGGCGAACTCATAACCTATCGCGCACAGCACGGTCACTGGCCACCCGCCGATGCACAACTACCTGTTAGTGCGCTACGCGACCCCGAGTCACTGGGCAACTATGTCGACACAATGGCGCTGGGTGGTGGCGGCGCGTTGACCAGCACTTTTCAATCCGAAGGACTCGCCCAGAGCATACAAGGCCGCCGACTGACACTGAGACCACTGGTGAGTCCGTATGATTCCAGCGCCCCGGTCGCATGGGTATGTGGTGCAAACCGGCATCCCGAACCGCTTACGCCGAGCGGCAACGATGAAACCAACATCGAGCCCGAGGCTTTACCGTCAATTTGCAGGAATGACTGACTCATCATGTTTAGTTCCAAAACAGCAAACAACCTCGCGTTCGTCTCTCGGCAACTGGCCAATCTTGCCGACAAATCGTCTATAGACGATTCGTTGCAAACGCTAGCAAATGCCAGCCCGGCCGAATACGAGGCCGACATCGAGTATTTCAAAGCGCTGCTAAGCGGGACGGATGGACCAAGGCCCAAGTTGGGACCGAATCCGTTTGAAGCGATCGCCACCCTGTTACCGCCTGCTGACAAGGACCGAAACACGTTTTTGCGTCAATTCGTCGACTATGTTCAACACAGCAGAATTTTGTTTGACACATATTGGGCAGGCGTCGTTGGACTGATTTGGTACTTGGCGGCGGTCACCATCCTAGCGCTGATCATCGGATTTACGTTTTCTGCGTCGGTAGCGCCGGCGTTTAGCGATGCCTTCCAGAACCTTGGCGGAGAATTACCCGAATTAACCAAGACAATATTTCGGTTCGGAGAATCCGGGCTGCCGGTATTTGCGCTGGTTCTCGGAATAACCGGGGCACTCGTTGTCTACCTTGTTTGGCTGTTCCACCGGCGGATTCAGCAGATGGCCCCACTACCGCGATGGCCGAGGTGGGCACCGGTACTCGGCCGCATTGCTGAGACGTACAACCTCGGCCTGTTCCTCAACTACGTCAGAATTTTGCGGAAGAGTGGCGTCGACGCAAACGAAGCGGTGGCGACCGCTGCGCGCACCTCAAACCAGTCCGCCGACCTGTCGATGGATGCGCTGTCTCAGGTATCCCTCAGCACCGGACAAAATGTTGCGCTTACAGAGCTGGGCATCGCTACCTCCATCGGCAACCTGGATACGGAGTTGGAGCACCAGTGCGAGCAGCATGTCAGCCAACTTACCCTGGCCCTGGTTGAAGCCCGCGACCGATTCTCGCTGGCGCTTAAGATTTTGCTCTACACCTTCGTTATGGCGATGGTCATCGCCATGTACCTCCCCATATTTAGACTTGGCTCTGTGATTTAGGTGACGCTTATGAAACAGGCAGGATTTACGTTGATTGAGCTGATGATCGTCGTCGCGATTATCGGCATCCTCGCGTCGATTGCTATCCCGGCTTATCAGGACTACACGATTCGTGCTCAGGTGGTTGAGACCTTCTCCATTACCAGCGAACTCAAGATGTCGGTCAATGAGTACTACAAAGACCGTGGTCGCTTTCCGTCGAACAACGGTGAAGCGGGTATTCCGGCACCGGAACACCTGCTCGGCAATTACGTGAGCAAGGTGGAATTGGTCGATGGTGCGATGCACGTTGAACTCGGCAACTACGCGAGTACCGTGCTCGCCGGGCAAACGATAACGATTCGCCCGATCTATGTATCCGCGAGCCCCAGCAGCCCGATTTCCTGGGTATGCGGCTATCGACAACCACCGGAAGGCATGTCGACGGTTGGCGAGGATCGCACAACATTGGATCTCAAACATTTACCAGCCGCCTGCCGCGGCTAGCGCGAGCAGTCGCCAATGCCGACTCAAAACTGGACGCCAAAGGCGATTTGGAATCGATCAATTTCGTCGCGGAGAAAGGGGTTGGCAGTGCGGTCGTTGGCGTTCAGCGGAATGCCGTAACTGAGTTTCAGCAGACCAACGGGTAGTTTGATTTCCGCCGCAATGCCCGCCGACTGCCGCAGCTCCGAAACGTCGAAACCGTAATCAATCGGGTCACCAGACGAATCGGAAAACACGATATCTTCGGTCGAGAATACGTTACCAATGTCGTAAAACACGCCCAATCGAAGTCGGTCTTGCCATTTCTCGGGCAACGGCGCAAACACTTCGAGTTGGTTGGCAACCAAGAGATTACCGCCATACGGATTTCCTAAGCTGTCCCTTGGGCCTAGACCACCGTCCCGATAACCTCTGACCGAATCTGGTCCACCGGCAAACCAGTTACGATTGGGCGCAAGTGCCGTGGTGTCGGATCCATACGCCGTACCGTATGCTAACCGCGTCTTCAGATGGGTCACCCAACCGCGAGGTGACGACCAGTACTTGTCGAACGCATAGTCCGCGGTCACGTATTCAACATCGCTGCCGGGTATTGCGACGTCGAGATCAAAACGTTGCTCTAAACCCAACGACGGAAATATCCGTTGATCCAGCGTATTGTGATGCCAACCGAGTCGAAACTCTGCGATCACCGCATCCGTTCGAGTGCCGTTGCTCAGCGGTTGCGAATCGCCATTGTTGGCAACCCAGTTCGCGAGTTGCAAACTCGACTGCGATCCGACACGCCATGCAGCGTCTTCAATGCCAAGCCCGAGATTGATCGATTGACGCTCACCGATTCGATACCGGTAGTCCAGTGTTGCGCTCAAAAAGTCGCCGTCCAATTCGGTGGTATCGGCGGTCAGCTGATCGAATTGCTGGTAGGTGAGCCCGATGGTTCGGCTCACGCCGTCTGCATGCGCCCAAGGATCGGTGTGAAATAACCGAGCTTGCGTCTGATACTCACTGCCATCGAGACGCGCCAAGAGTTGCTGGCCTGTGCCGAGGACGTTTTGATTGACGAAGTAGCCGAAACCACTCAACCCCAAGGCCTCCGAATACGCACCACCGAGACGATATTCGCGTGCGGGTAATTCCGTAACGGTGATAATGAGATCAACCTGGTCTGGCACACCCGCCACCGGCTGCTGTCGTATCTGGACGGTATTAATGTAGGGCAATCGCTCCAGCCGCTGCCGTGAGCGCTCCAGCGCTACCGTATCGATGTGCGTGCCTTCCAGTTGCAGCAGCTCTTGCCGCAGGACTTCGTCGTCAACGAAGTCTGCGCCAGCAAAGGAGATGCGATTGACGTAGATGCGGCCATCGCCCACCTGCGCGACTGCCTCGACCGAACCGCCGACAACAAAAAGGAGCACCAGGACACGCAGGGCCATGTCCTAAAGATGCACCGACCGCCCTATCGGTCGCAACTATCGGCACACAACTCTGGTTAGATCACAGGATGTCACCGCCGACCGGCAGAAAACTCGGCACATAATCCGGAATATCGCGCGGGAAACCGCTGTCTGTCAGCGTCCTCAAAAATCGCTCGATATCGCCAAAATCGTCTTCCTCCAACGTAACGTCTAGATCATTACGCTCTTCGTATAGCGCGATTGCGCCACGTAACGAACCGCGCGAGCCGTCATGCATGTAAGGTGCGGTCAATTCAACGTTGCGCAACGACGGCGTACGCACAGCCGGTTTGTCGACCTGGATAGGTTTGTCGATATCGATCAAATTGTCCGCTAGCATCGGCCCGGAATGACAGTCGGTACATCCGCCGTTAATGAATTTGTTCAATCCGGTGATTTCCGCATTGGTGAGCGCGGCATCATCGCCAGCCAGGAACTGATCGAATCGGGTGCGCTGAGTAATCAGCGTGCGTTGATAGGTTGCCAGGGCTTTAGCGATATTCTCTTCGTTGATCGTATCCGCCCCCTCAAATGCCGCATCAAACAAGTCTTGGTACTCGGCAATCAGTGTCAGTCGGTTGACGATTTCCGGCAGGATTTCCTCCTCGGTGAAATCACCGCTGCGCATCTCAACTTGGCTCTTGATCGGCTCGATCGCTTGCTGTTCGAGTGTGCCAGCACGCAGGTCCCAGAAATAGCCGCCTGAAACGAAATTAGCCGTCGGTTGTGTCGCGGCAATACCGGTAAAAGCGACGTTCAGTACGGATGGTGAGTGAAACGGTGTTTCAAGCACGCCGGTCCGAGTTGGGCCTAGCCCCTGCCCGTCAACGCCCACCGAGAATAACCGACCGTCCGCCCAGCCATGATCGGGATGGTGGCAGGTGGCGCAGGAGACGTTCATGCGCCCGGATAGAATGGGATCCCAAAAAAGGAACTCGCCAAGGTCTCGCTTTGCTTCACTAAACGCATTGTCCGCGGGGAATACGGCAGCCTCAGGAAGCGGGGTAAAAAAGCTGGTATAAGGTTCCGACGGCGCCCCTCCGGAGGCGCCGTCTTCCTCACAACCAACCAGGCTGGCGATCGACAATAGGATGACAAACGTTACATGCCGCTCCATGGCGAGCTCCCAAATCGTAGAAGGACCACGAGTCTAATGAGCGAACGTCGTATTTCGGCTCGGTTTTTCGCCAATAGCGCAGCCACTTCACGAGTGGTCATATCCCGATCGTGAGTCGTCAGGCCCTTACCAGCGGCGGTCTGAGTTCTCCGCGAAACCTGCGGCTCGGAGCATTGATCTTGGTGTTCATCGCGATCAACCAAATCGATGATCCGTTGGTGGACGCTTCGATCGCCCAAGACCTGTTGTATTGGCTGGTGCGAATCAGCGTGATGGTGGTCGGACTCTGGACCGCAGATATTCTGGTCGGCAAGCTACTGGCCAACCGTTGGAACACACAGGCATGGCTCAAACCGGTGGTCGTGGTATCGGCGCTGGGTCTGCTGCCGTTTGCACTGGCCGAAATTCTGGTCGAGCCTTATCTACCGATGCGGCCCGAGTATGTGGACGATGACCTTTGGGCGGTCTCGCCACTTCTCGCCTATCTGAGCGAATACGCCACCGTGGTCACCATCGTCATTCCAGTGCATTTGCTGCTATGGCTGGTCCTTGAGCGCGGACTGCCCATAGACTCATCGGTCGTGGAGACCGCAGAGTCAAGCCAACCGGAATTCCTGACTCAATCGGCGGTCCGCGACGTCAACGAAATTTATGCGTTGCAGGCTGAAGAACACTACGTTCGAATATACGCTGCGACCGGTACCGAACTCGTTCACTTCAGGTTCGGCGACGCTGTTTCGCAAATGCCCAGTGAGCTGGGTTTGCAGGTGCATCGATCCTGGTGGGTGGCCGAATCGGCGATTCTCTCAGCATCCCGGGGAGACCGTCGATGGCAGCTCAAACTCGCTGACGATCTTGCAGTCCCGGTTAGTGACAGCTATGTAAAAGCCGTGCGCGAACGAGGATGGCTAAAGAGAAAGCCACGAAAACGATAAGCGATACGCCTTAGTATGGAACGCGTAGCCGCCGCGTTCACATTAGCAGTTACAGTCGACGTGTCAGATACGGCAGGGCCATAGCGATAGAGAAGACCGCCACCGTCAATAATGCAGCAAACCAGGTCAGACCGAGGCCGACGCCTTTCACTGAAGAACAAACCACCGCCGCAACGGCGAGAATCACGAAACCGGAAATACGCAGAATCCTGCTGCTGGTCTCCGCATACGTTTTGCTCGGAAATACCTGCCGAAAGTGTTTTTTCATTGACACGCACAGCGTCAATGCGCCGGCCAAGGTGAGAAGAAATCCGAAGATCATATCGATAGTGGCTCCGCTGCGACTGAAGAATTAGCGCCGATGGCAGTTTACCAGCACCGGCGCTAACCGATTAGAATTACTGGTCCGTACGCCCTTGCCAAAGCAACCATGCAGCGCCGGCACTCGGCAGCAGCATCGTAACGATGATCAGCGCCAGCATCTCAAAGTCCGATACCATCGCGTGCTCGACGACGTGAATCGCATGGAACAACGCCATCAACGTCGCAATAACCAGCGACACCCAATATGCCCATCGTGCCGATACCAGCATCAACAACAGCACGGGTACAGCCGATACGCACAGCATGATCGTAAGCGGCATCAGCAAGCCTTCGGCATTCTCGCCGGACATGCCTTGCATGACTTCCAATGCGATAAGCGCCACCATGCCCGCAAACGCTAGGCCCAACAACATCGCAGCTCGAATAGTCGTCATTGATCTCTCCTATATTTTTTTAATTATTGTGATCAGGTGCCCAATTAGTACGAGTAGCGAACCTCTAACCCGTAAATTCGAGGGTCGTTAACCGCAAAGAATCCCGGATTATTTGGGACGACAATGCCGTCCGCTGCCGGAACGTTGAACAACCCCTTTCGACCCGCAAAGCGCTCGTCGAAAAGGTTATCCATGAAGACCGCAAACGCCCAATTGTCATTGCGATAGCCGGCACGGCCATTGACCAGCACATAGCTTTCCGTCTTGTTCTGTTCTAGGTTCGTCACATCAGAGTACTGCTCGCCGGTATAGCTGGCATTGGCGCTAGCGAAAAACCCGTTGTCGTGCCGATAAGAAAAGCCAGCCGCTAGACTCAAATGGGGCGCGCTATTGAAGTCGTTACCTTTCAAGTTCGCGAACCCAGGTTCTGCTGGGTTGAGAGGCGCACCCGTCGGGTCTGCCGCATACGGGAAATTCGTAAACTGCGTTTCCACATAGCCAAGCGTCGCGAACCACTCCAGCGACTCACTCAAACTCTGTCGAACCTCTGCTTCTAAGCCGAAGATTTTTGAACTGCCCACGTTGAGAATATCGGAATCAAAAAACGCGCCCGAAGGACCTGCGATCGTGACTTGCTGATCATCCCAATCCGAATAGAACAGGTTCGCGTTGACGAAGAGCTCCTGCTGCGGCCATTCCGACCGCAATGCAAACTCGTAGTTGGTCAGGAATTCCGGATCAAAACTACGGGTTTCAGGTGACACTGTGGGTGTGGCGTAGAGATACGTACCTCCCGAGCGATATCCGCGCGACGCCGTAAACGAAACAGAGCGATATTCATCGATGTTGTACACCACCGAGCCTCGCGGTAAGAACGCATCGAACTCTGCGGGCTCCGGTACATCATCCGTTGCCGGTGGGAAGATGACAGTACATGGAAATCCGCCGATGCCTGGAACGAACGGCGCAATAGTGCATCCACCCGGCCCGACCTGCGAATCTCCAGCGGTGCCGGTATCGCGAAATTCCTCATCATCGAAGCGCGCACCAAAACTGACCGACCACGTGTCGTTAATGTCGTAACTCACGTCAGCAAAAATCGCCCGGTTCTTGGTTTCATCAAACTGATTGGTACTAAAGATCACAAAGCCATCGGGTGGATCGGTCGGAATTCCAAACACACTCGGGCTGAAATTAAACTCGCCGCCGAAGAAACCGCTGGAATCAAAATAATAGGCGCCAATCCAACCGGTGAGCTTGCCGTAATCAAACGCTGCACGTAGCTCATACGAGTACGTTTCGTCGGGCGCATCGCCAGTACCAAACGTCGCACCAAAATCCGTGTCGCGCTGAGAATCTTCGAAGGTCGCAATTCCGTACAACGTCCAGTTGTCGGATATATCGAAAGTCGTATCCAGCGTGTATCGATGCACCATGTTGAACTCGAAACGCTCTCGAGGGCCGAAAGTTTCGTTGCCGAACGGGTCGAAATCGGAAAACGTCGGGTCGGTTGCCGGTACAGGTGCATTGACGTTGTTGAATTCGCCAAACTCGGTATCGACGTAACTCCAGATTAATTCGATGCGAGCACGATCGGTCGGCTCCCACAGCAACTTCGCTCTTGCGGTGAGCTCATCCCGAAATCGCGTGTTATTGCCGGTGGTCACATTCGTTACACCAAAATCAATTTCGCGCTGATCGACAGCGAGACGGAACGCCAATTTGTCATCAATGATCGGTCCGGTCAGCATCGCCGAGTATTGGCGATTGTCTTCATTGCCCGCGAGCACCCGAAAATCCGCGCCGAACTCGTAATCCGGATCCGCGGTATTGATGATCACGGCACCCGCCAACGCATTGCGTCCCTGCACCGTGGCCTGCGGGCCACGCAAAATTTCGACCTGTGCGACGTCCCATAGGTTTGACGCACCTTGGTTGGCGTTGAAGGAGTTTGGCGAACCATCCACGTAGACATTGGCCGTCGCACCGGTTCCAGTAAAACCGATACCAACCAAAGTAACGCCACGAATCGAGAGATTGTTGAGCGCCCCGCTAGAGTCCGTCGAGACATTGGCCGTCCGCAGAATTATATCTTCAACGTTGAACAGCGCCTGCTCTTCAATTTGTTCTGCGGTGATTAACGCAACGGAGGTTTGCGTATCCTGTAACGAGAGATTGCGTTTGGTCCCGGTTACGACGATTTCGTCAACCTCGGCACCATTCGCATTTTGTGCCTGCACCGGAACCGTGGCAATCATTAGCAGCGCTGAGGCTGCAGCCCAAGTAATACTTTTCATTATGCTTCCCAACTCGACGTCCGCCGAGTAACGATTTTTTGATGTTGTTGTTTCGCGTTTGTCGCGGAATCGCTGAACACCAGTGAGCCTGGCAACCTATCACAAATGCGAATAATTCTCATTTGTATTTGAATGCTTGTCAACTGGCCGAGATTGTTTCGCTCAAGGCCTATCTTCTCGCCGTGTTTTGCCGATTACATTGCCCGCCCCCACAGCCGTTTATTGCAACCGATGCCCAATCCGAGCATGTGCCTACTCGGTTATAAGCCGCCAGAACTCGGCGATTGAGCGCGTCGCCTTATACCCTCTCGTCATATAGTGGCAGCACGGTGCAACTCGGGCGGTCTGTTACCATTCGACGCTTGTTTGACCGCCACACTCATGGCTAACACCACACTCTTTCAATAACGGGACCACTACGACCTATGCGCTACTTTTCGGGGAAGAACGCTTTTATTCTTGGCACGCACGCTCGACGAATTCTTATTATCCTAGGCTGCATCACGGCGCTGGCCAGCTGCAGCAGCGGCGATCAACGCAATCCGTTTAAAGACGAAGATCCCAGTTCGTTTCCGCCCGGACCGGTCACCCAAGTATCGGCATCCGGTGTTGATGGCGGTATTTTGGTCGAGTGGTTTGGCTTCGTAACCGCGACAGAATATCGAGTGTACTGGAGCGACACGCCCGGCGTAACCAAACAAAACGGCAATCTCGCCACCTTTGATAATTCGCCGGGCACGATCACCGGTCTGACCAACGGCACTACGTATTATGCGATCGTCACCGCCGCCAACAACTTCGGCGAAAGCGAAGATTCCGCTGAGGTGCAGGCCGTGGCTATGCAACAGCCGCCCGCGCCGGCTACCGGCGTCATCGCCGAGCCCGGTAACAGTGAAGTCACGATCGAATGGAATGACCTGCCTGACGCTGACTCTTACAGCGTGTTTTGGGGGACCAACCCGGGTGGTGGCGGGACCGAAGTTGCCAACGTTACCAGTCCGTATGTGGTTACTGGATTGACCAACAGTCAGACATATTATTTGTCGGTAACCGGCACCAATGCGGCCGGGCAAGGCAGTCCGTCGCGAGTCGTAGAAGCAACGCCGGTGGCACCGGTCCCCGGCTGGACCGCACAGACGGAAATCAATACGCCGTTCAGTGGACTGGGTAACCGCGCAACGCTTGAGGACGTCGCAATCAATGACAGCGGCGTTGCCGCTGCCTTATGGCGAGCCAATCAGAGTCAGTTTGGCGTCATCGCGCGCCTCGTTATTAACCACACCGCAACCGGCGACTGGGGCGAGCAGTTTGTGCTGTCCACCGCGGACGAATCCGCGTCTGTAATCGTCACACCGGCCGGCGATATTCACGTCGCCAGCGATGACAGCGCGACGGTTCGATCACGCCGTTATACCAACGGCGCCTGGGAAGACGCGACCGTGATCCGTGACGATTCTTCAGTCACCGATAGTTTCGGCGTAGAGCTTGCGGTCGACGATCTCGGCAACGTATTTCTATGCTGGGTTGAAGACACGATCCCGCCTGGCGTCAGCAATTTAGAAAGTACTCACACTTTATGGGTCTCGCGATTCGACGCGACTACTGAAGCGTGGGAAGCGCCGCAAGCGATCAGCACATCGCTGAGCTGGATACGGTCGCCCAAAATCACTGCGGGTGCATCCAATACCGCGATCGTGTCCTGGCTGCAGGACTCTGTTGCTCATGATGTCAATAATCCGAGCCCACCGGATCAGCGAGTCGTTTACGCAAGTCGGTACGACGGCGTTGCATGGCAATCCGCGGACGTGGTCGGTCGCAACGACCTCATGAACCTCGACAACGGCGAAGAGCTGGTCATCGCCGGCAATGATGCCGGTTCGGCAGTGGTACTTTGGACACAGACGCGCTCGGCGACCGGCACGCCAGACGCGTTGCAAATCGAGGCGGTTCGCTACGACGCTGGCATGAGCCAATGGTCTGCACCCGAGAACATCGTCGACGGTGTGACACCCGCGTTTCGCCCCGACATCACGCTGAACGCGGCGAATACCAGCCTGGCGGCATGGGTATTCAACAACAATAACCTGCCGAGCAGTTCGGCGTTTGATCCGGTGGCTGCGTTGTGGGGCGCAACGACCGATATCCCTACCGACTTTTTGTCAGGCGGCGATCCGTACGGGATCGAAAGTGGTGAATCCGGTGCCCCAGTGGTTGCATGGGGGAAAGAATTTCAATCGCCCAAAGGCGTATTTATCCGGCAATTTGATGCTGGCACCGGTACGTGGGGAGCGACCAGCCATCTCGGCGGCCGCATTGGCGATCAGCTATTGTTCGCGATGAGTGACAACGGCCATGCGATCGTTATGACACGGGCGCGCGTATTGCAGCGTGAAGACTTCAATAATGTTGTCTACGGCAGCGTTTTCACGCCCTAGTCCGACGGCCATTATTCCTATCAGCGCCCGTTTTAACGGGCGCTGAGCCCTGCCTGCCGGACGACGCACGCAATGACGTAATTCATGCTCCGGATCAGACGAATATGCGGATTAAATGTCGACTTTCGCAAAATATTTCGATTATTTGCTAATTTTGTCGAATATCGTTCTAAATCCATAGTTTTGGACCGACATTTTGCACTCATGTTCGAAGATATTTCGTCGATACTTAGACTATGTCTATGAAACGCAAATTTACTGAGCACCCGGCTTCTGTCGGCGAGACCTATGGCGAGCACTTCGTTACCGCTATGGGGTTTTCGACGTCGTTGTTCCGGGCGGCCTTCGTTTGTGGCGTGCACGCCGTGCTGCCATTCCTGTTCGAAAAAACCGGCAGCGAATGCATCACCGAGCTGCACGACCGAATGGTCAAGCATCGGCATAAGGCCGCTGCTGACCAGGCTGCCGCCGAGGCTGGGCCGAACGAACAGATCGCCTGACGTAGGCGAGCCAACAGCCGCGGCAAGGCCGACCGGCGTTTAGCGCTATACCCATCGCGAAAGCCCTCCCTCGGAGGGCTTTTTTTCGTCCTGCGGCCCTTGACTCTGCTCAGTTTGGCCCTATTATTTCACTAATTCCTGAAATTACGAGAATTCCATGAATGTCACTCCGTTCAAACAACGATTCATCCTTCACTTTGGGGAAATGGGTAGCCGTTGGGGCATCAACCGCACCGTCGGCCAAATCTATGCCTTGCTGTACGTATCGTCACAACCGCTCAATGCCGACGACATCGTCGACGCGTTGGGTCTATCGCGGTCTAACGTCAGCATGGGCCTGAAGGAATTGCAGTCCTGGCGGCTAGTGAATTCTCAGCATCTGCCGAATGACCGACGCGAATACTTCAGCGCCCCGGAAGACATCTGGGAGATTTTTCGGGTGCTGGTCGAAGAGCGTCGCAAACGTGAAATCGATCCAACACTTTCTATGTTGCGCGATGCTCTTATGGAGCAACCAACCAGCGACGAAGATCGACATGCAGCGGCACGTCTCGCCGAAATGCATGAACTCATCGAGATGACGACACGATGGGTCGACGACATACAACGACTCGCACCGAAAACCGTCATCAAGTTATTCAAACTCGGCGGTGGCGTCAGCAAACTTTTGCCGTCACGAAACGCCGCTAACAATTAGGTCAAAAAGAGTATTCCGCCATGGACGCGTTGTTACTGGCCCGCATCCAATTTGCCGCCAATATCAGTTTTCATATCCTGTTCCCGATGATTTCCATCGCACTCACCTGGATGCTGTTGTTCTTCAAGTGGCGCTACAACCGCACCGGCGACGATGCGTGGATGAATTTATACCGGCTATTCGTCAAGGTATTTGCGCTGAGTTTTGCGCTGGGTGTCGTCAGCGGGATCACTATGAGTTTTCAATTCGGTACCAACTGGCCGGGGTTTATGGAATCGGTCGGCAATATTGCCGGACCGCTGCTGGCCTACGAAGTGCTCACCGCATTTTTTCTAGAAGCATCCTTCCTCGGTATCATGCTGTTCGGATTTAATCGCGTTAGCAATCGTGTACACACCATTGCAACGCTGTTAGTTGCCGTCGGCACAACGGCATCCGCATTCTGGATTCTAGCGCTGAACTCCTGGATGCATACCCCCGCCGGTTTCGAAATGATCAACGGTCAAGCCCACGCAACCAACTGGTTTCACGTGGTCTTTAATCCGTCCTTCCCCTACCGACTGGTGCATACCCTGCTCGCATCCGGTTTAACGGCCGCGTTCTTGGTTGCCGGCCTGTCGGCATATCGCTGGCTCAAAGGTGATCGTTCCGACTCGGTGTTAACCGGACTGCGCAGTGGACTGTGGCTGGCGGCCGTGTTGATTCCACTGCAAATTTACGCCGGAGATCTGCACGGTCTGAACACGCTGGAACACCAGCCGGCGAAGGTCGCGGCGATGGAGGGACTTTGGGAGACCGAATCTGGTGCACCACTGGTACTGTTTGCACTGCCTGATGAAGAAACACGTTCCAATCATTTCGCTATTCAGATTCCCAAACTCGCGTCGTTGATCCTGACACACGATTGGAATGGTGAGATTCAGGGAATCGCCGCATTCCCGGATGCGCATCCACCCGTGTCACCGGTGTTTTGGGCGTTCCGCATCATGGTTGGCACCGGACTCCTGATGCTAGTGGCATCCTGGATTGGCGTTTGGCAACTGCGCCGGGGTCAAGTTCCGAGCACACGTTTGGCGCGCGGTATCGTTGCCATGACGTTCTCCGGCTGGGTCGCCGTACTTAGCGGTTGGTACACCACCGAAATCGGTCGCCAACCCTACCTGGTATCCGGGGTCCTAAAAACATCCGAAGCCGTCGGGCCGGCCAGCGCCGGCACGGTGCTGACAACTTTAGTCGCATGGTTAGCGCTGTACACGCTACTGATCGTCGCCTACGTTGCGGTGCTCTTTTTGCTCGCCCGCACTGCGGGCGCTAAAGAAGGCGAAGCACGCGGTATCAATGCGCACGGACCACGGGTTGGCCCGCTCGTCTCACCGCAGGGAGCCACCTGACATGACGCTCGTGACACCCGACCTAACAACGCCGGCTGGCTGGTTGCCGCTCGCCTTCATGATTGTGATGGGCATCGCTATGCTCGCCTACGTCATCCTCGATGGCTTTGACCTTGGCGTCGGCCTGGTCCTGCCGCTGGCAACCGATTCCGAGAAAGATTTGATGATTGCGTCGATCGGTCCGTTTTGGGACGCCAATGAGACCTGGCTGGTTTTGGGTGTCGGCATTTTGTTAGTCGCGTTTCCAATGGCGCACGGGCAGATTCTCACCGCGCTATACCTGCCGGTATCCGTGATGCTGATCGGATTGACGCTGCGTGGCGTCGCCTTTGACTTTCGCGTCAAGGCACGCGCCGACCGCAAAGCCGCCTGGAATCGCGCGTTCTTCGCCGGCTCGTTGATGGCGGCTTTCGCCCAGGGCTATATGCTCGGCAAACTTGTTCTCGGCTTTGAGCAATCGTGGTTTGCCACCCTATTCTCGGCGTTTATCGGCTTGTGCCTCGCCTCCAGCTACGCATTGATGGGATGCTGCTGGCTGGTCGGAAAAACCAGCGACGATCTGCAACGAAAAGCCATCCGCTGGGCACGATACAGCGTTGCGCTCACCGCCATTGGCGTCGCAACAGTGTCCATCGCAACACCGTTGCTGAGCAACAGCATTTTCGACAAGTGGTTTACCCTCGCCAACCTCATCGTGGTTTGGCCAATTCCGATGATCACCGGCGTGTTGTTTATCGTACTGTGGCGCTCGCTGCGACGACTGCCGGTGCGACTTGATCAGAATAATGAATACGGTATTTGGGTGCCGTTCTTGTGCGTAGTGGGTTTATTCATGCTCGCCTTCCACGGCCTGGCCTACAGTTTGTTTCCCTGGATCATCATTGACGAAATGACCATCTGGGATGCCGCCAGCGCAACCGAATCCCTCGGCGTCATTTTTGCCGGCGCGGTTGTAGTACTCCCGGTAATTGTCGGCTATTCGATTTTTGTGTATCGAGTTTTTGGCGGCAAAGCGAAACCGCTTGAGTACTATTGAAAATCGACCCGACTTAGTCGCCGACTATCTGACCACTCATCAATTGCGGCGGGGCGTTTCGTACGATAGTACGAAAGCCGACGTGATTGGTGGTTAAGTCTCGTTCCTGCGGCTGGCGAGCCGACGGTCGAAACCGACCGCAAAAATTCTCGGCGCAGAGAAACGACCCACCCTTGATGGTGACCGGGCCGCGCACCGATTGGCGGTCTCGAACCGGGGAATAATTCGTCTCCACGATTTCCCAAACGTTGCCGACAATATCGTACAAACCATAACCATTCGCCGAAAAGCACCCGACCGGCGCGGCACCCTCAAATCCGTCCTCAACCGTATTCAGTGTTGGAAACAGACCTTGCCAATGATTAGCCTGGGCTTTTCCATCCACGGTGGGCTGGTCACCCCAGGGATACTTTTGGCCTTGCACGCCACCGATGGCTGCGTATTCCCACTCCTCTTCCGACGGCAGCTCATGGCCCAGCCAATCCGCGTAGGCCCTTGCATCCTCAATACTAATCTGAGTAACCGGCAGATCACCGCTGATAGTCGACGCTGCATCTGGCCCTCGTGGTTGCCGCCAATGCGCCGCAGGTACGAATGACCACCAGTTCATTCGTTGAGTATCAACCGTTTCGGGTTGTGTAAAAACGGCGCCACCAGGTACCAGCAAATCAGGATCGATCGCCGGATAAGCGGTCGGATCGATCGCGCGTTCCGCCAGCGTGATATAGCCGGTTGCACTCACAAATGCAGCATATTGCGCAATGGTCACCTCGTACGGCGACATCCAAAAACCGTCGGTGGTTGCGGTCGAGCTTGTGCGCTCCTCAACGTACTGAGGGTTTGCCCCCATCGATGCCGATCCGGCCGGAATCCACACCATGCCGTCGAGCGGTTTGTCCAGTGAGGGAAACAGCAAATCCTGCGTACACGTATTGCTCATCGGGAACGGCTGATTCGAACGCGTTCCGCGATCGCAGGCCGCCAGGCACGTCGCGATAGCAGCCAAACCGACCAACCGCGCACTCATTGTCGTGGAGGTTCTAGACGTCTCGATATTCGCCATCGCTTGCCAATTTCCAACACCGCAGTGTCTCGCGGAAAATTCTGATCCGTCGACGATACTATCCACGGACTAGCAACGAAAGAAAAGTAGACGCCGGTCGTACACACCGCGCAAAATTACCCCCAGGAGCGGGATAAGGCCGAGCCCAATTGCGGTCAACCCGTCGACACATTGCAATCGCCTAGCGGCGATATTGGAACGGCGCCATGACAACCCTCATTCTCGGCGGTGCTCGGTCGGGCAAGAGCCTTCACGCCCAGCGACTCGCGGAATCGCTGAGCCCGAATCGCCTGTTTGTGGCCACCGCGGAAGCTCATGACGAGGAAATGGAAGCGCGTATCGCGCGGCATATCGCTGATCGTGGTTCGTCTTGGCAGACGATCGAGTGCCCACTCAATATCACTGCTTGTTTACGCGAGAATAGTTCTGCAGACCAGGTAATCCTGATTGACTGTTTGACGCTCTGGTTATCCAACCTCATGCATGCGGAGTGCGACCTCGACGTCACGATTAATGAATTTACCGAAACTGTCACACAGCTCGACAACCCACTGGTCCTGGTTTCCAACGAAGTGGGGCTGGGAGTCGTTCCAGCGACGCGGTTGGGACGCGACTTTCGCGATGCGCAAGGTCGACTAAATCAAACACTAGCCGCGGCGTGCGATCACGTCGAATTCATTGCCGCAGGACTACCACTTACTTTGAAGCGTTGATTTCCTGGAGCGCCGCATCTAGCCGTTCCAACTCGGCGTCAGTTGCCGGCAGCCCAAAGCGTAATTCGTTTTCACTCCACTTGAATCGCCGCGTATAGATACCTCGCGCACCCAATTCTTGCCACCACCTCTCAGCACAAGGCACCTGCACGAGACGAAACAAATCGGTACCACCGACGACTCCAAGTCCGTGATGCGATAGCACGCGATCCAATTCTTTGCGCGCCGATGATACGCGTTGTCGCGTTGCGTCTTGCCAGTCGATGTCGCGATACGCCTGTGCACCAATCGCCAACGTTGGACCGGATACCGGCCAGACACCCAAGCGTTCACTCATTGCCTGAGTGATTTCAGCGGGTGCCCACAAGGCGCCAAGTCGAATCCCCGCCAGTCCATAGAATTTGCCAAAAGATCGAAACACGATGAGACCGTCCGTCGGCGACTCCGACAAAACTGAACCGTCAGGATCCAGGTCCATGTAGGCTTCGTCGACAATCAACCACCCGCCGCGCTCTGCCAGCCGCGCGCGCGCACGCTGCAATGCTTCGCGTGTCCAGCGGCGGCCATCCGGGTTGTTCGGATTGCACACGATGACAACATCGCAATGATCGATCTGCTCGAGCGGATCATTGGACTCGATCAGTTGCACACCGGCAAGACGCCATGCACTGGCATGGTCACCATAACTTCGCGCGGTCACACAAACGCGCTTCGCTGCCACCACCGTCGGTAGCAATCGAATGAGCAGCTCGCTGCCTGGCGACAGCAACACATGCTGCTTGTTGACCCCTATCGCGACCGCCATCGCCGCTGCACAATCTTCGAACTCGGCAGCGGTCGGTAGATGACGACCGGCAGCCGCAACGTCGAGACCGCCCTCATAGGGCCAGGGATTGATGCCGGTCGACAAGTCGATCCACGGCAACGGAGCGTCGGGAAAGCGCGCCTTCATTAAGTCCAGCGCACCACCGTGCAAGAGCATTTCGCGAGTCATAGCTGCACGCTTGCGATTAGCGCAATCACCGCCGCGACCAGCACCATTGCGTTCAGGTACTGCCGCAAGCCGAATCGAATACTGGCGGCATTTGGATCGGGGCATTCGCCATTAACCCACGGCTCCTCGATTTGCTTGCCGCCATAGCTCCTCGGACCTGACAGGCGGACGCCGACAGCGCCGGCAAGAGCCGCTTCCGGCCAGCCCGCGTTGGGTGAACGATGCAGCCCAGCGTCGCGCAACGCCACCGTCAGTGACGTTAGGCGACCGCCGACGATCATAAACGCCAACGCAGTAATTCGGGCGGGTATCAAGTTAACCAGGTCATCGAGTCGCGCGCTCGCCCAGCCGAAATATCGATAGCGGGGATTGAGATGACCGATCATCGAATCCAGCGTGTTAATCGCTTTGTAGGCCGCGATGCCGGGCAAACCGAATAGCACCCCCCAGAACAACGGCGCCACTACACCGTCTGAGGCGCTCTCCGCGAGGCTTTCCAGCGTGGCTCGCGAGATCGCTGCCTCATCGAGCTGCGCGGGGTCCCGACCGACGATGTGACTAACCGCGCCTCGCGCACCGTCCAGGCTATCGCGCTCCAACTGATGTGCAACCGCGGCGACATGCTGGTACAGACTGCGGGATGCCAGCAGGCTCGAAGCGACCACGGCTTCGACGAAAAATCCCCATGTCGTATTCGGCAGGGCCGACGCAATGGTCAGCGCCACGCCCGTTACGACCGCTATAACCAGCATCGCAGCCAAGACGCCCAGAATCCTTTGATAGGCAACTCGGCGGCTGGCTCCATTAAGAACGACGTCGAGTCGATGAATAAGCCCACCCATCCATACCACCGGATGACGAATACGATCAAACAACCACCGTGGCCAACCGAATGCCGCCTCGATCAGCAAGGCCAGCAGAATGAGTGCCGCTGAACTCATCAACTCCGCGGCGTCGCCGCCGATGCGAACAGCGCATCGACATCCACGGCCTTCTCGATTCCGTCCGCCAAATCGTCGAGCGCCGCCTCGACGGCCGCAGAGTAGTCGATACGCGAATCGGCCACGCCAAACGACGCCAGAAACTCTGTGCGATATTGATCATCACTGAGCAGACCGTGCACGTAGGTACCCGAAATACGACCATCAGCGCTGCGCGCACCTTCGGCACGGCCGTCAATCTGCAACATCGGTCTGACGCAATCGGGTCCGGTCGTTTCACCGACATGAATTTCGTAGCCGTGAACAGGCGCGCCACTGGTGCTGCTAGAACCGCGAACCGGTTGCACCGTCTTATCGCCGCGCATCGAGGTCACCACATCGAGCAATCCCAAGCCGTCCACTTCACCGACGTTGCCATCCAAACCATCCGGATCAAGCACCTTGGTGCCGAGCATTTGGTAGCCACCACAAATCCCCAGCACGCGGCCGCCGCTTCGCGCGTGAGCGAGAATGTCATGATCCCAACCCTGCGCCCGTAAAAACTGTAAGTCGCCTATCGTTGACTTAGTACCAAACAAAATCACCAGGTCCGCATCTCGAGGCAGCGGCGAACCCGGTGGAACAAATTCGAAATCCACCGCCGGTTCGAGCCGCAGCGGATCGGCATCATCAAAGTTCGCCATCCGTGACAACATCGGTGCCACCACGCGAAGCGCGCCACCCTCGGTCGCGCTTGAATGAATAACGGATACCGCGTCTTCGGCCGGCAATCGCGCGGTGGCCGACAGCCACGGAATGACCCCGTAACACGGCCACCCGGTTTGCGACTCGATGAAATCAACACCGTCGTCGAACAATCTCGGATCGCCACGAAATTTGTTCACAATGAAGCCCCGAATCATCGCCGCGTCACCCGGGTCGAGAATCTTGCCGGTCCCAACAATATTGGCGATGACACCACCGCGCTCGATGTCGCCGAGCAAACACACCGGTACATTTGCGCACCGGGCAAAGCCCATGTTGGCGATATCCCGCTCGCGGAGGTTGATCTCCGCCGGACTGCCAGCGCCTTCAACCAAAACCAGATCATGCCGCGCAACCAAACGCTCAAAACTCTCGATCACCGGACCCAGTAACGAATCGCGCGAACCGATGTAGTCGGCGGCTTCCATACGCGAAAATGCGCGGCCGTGAACCACCACCTGCGCGCGGCGATCGGTCTCCGGTTTAAGCAACACCGGGTTGTGATCAACGTGCGGCTCGACGCCGCACGCCAGCGCCTGAAGTGCCTGCGCACGACCGATCTCGCCACCGTCGGCACACGCGGCTGCATTGTTCGACATATTTTGTGGTTTGAACGGCGCGACCTGAATTCCGCGGCGGTGTGCTATCCGGCACAATCCCGCCACGATAACGGACTTACCAACGTCTGATCCGGTCCCCTGGATCATCAGCGCGCGCGCCGTCATAAGGCACTGACAATCTGCACGTTGAAACCCGTGTCATCCTTCACAACACGTGCATTGACCCCATATACGTCTTGCATGATCTGTGCGGTCAACGTTTCCTCGGGAGAACCCTCGGCAAGAATTTTGCTGTCGCGCATCCACACGAGACGGTCCGCGAACCGCACCGCCATCGGCACGTCATGCAGCACAACCAGTGCGCCGCCGCCCGCGTCAACGAAATCGCGTAACAGCTGTGCGATACGCAGATGATGGCGTGGATCGAGCGCCGCTACCGGCTCGTCCGCAATTAACAACGGTGCACGACTCGCGATTGCACGCGCGAAGTGCGTGCGCGCCAGCTCGCCACCCGACAAGGTGTCCACAGTTCGGTCGGCGAGGTGTTGAAGATCACAGGCAGCCAATGCCTCATCAACAGCGCCGGCATCATCTCGGCTCAATCGTCCGAGTGACGCGCCGTGAGCGAAGCGCCCCAACGCGACCACATCGCGAACCTTGTTGGGCCACGCCAGTGGTCGTCGCTGCGGTAGATACGAAATTTTCTTGGCGCGGTCCGTATTGGAAAGATCCGTGCAATTTTCGCCGTCCAAGCCAATCCACCCGGAATCAGGACGTATCAGACCAACCAGTGCTCGTAGCAAGGTCGTCTTACCGGCGCCATTTGGGCCGAGGATGGCAACTAATTCTCCCGAGCTGACAGACAACGATACGTGGTCGACCAGCGTCGCGTCATCGGCAAAAACGCAGACGTCTTTC
>JBCCEH010000017.1:0-41093 GCA_039030375.1 Pseudomonadota bacterium
TCGATACGACCCGTTACCACGGTGCCACGACCTGAAATCGAGAATACGTCTTCAACCGGCATCAAGAAGTCACCGTCAACCGCACGCTCAGGCTCAGGAATGTAAGAGTCCATGTGCTCAACCAGCTTCAGGACACTCGGTACACCGATGTCTGATGAATCGCCTTCGAACGCTTTAAGCGCCGAACCCGTTACGATCGGGGTGTCGTCGCCTGGGAACTCGTACGTGCTCAGAAGATCACGAACTTCCATCTCAACCAGCTCGAGGAGTTCTTCGTCATCCACCTGGTCGGCCTTGTTCATGTACACAACAATGTACGGAACGCCTACCTGGCGAGCGAGAAGGATGTGCTCACGCGTCTGAGGCATCGGACCGTCAGCGGCCGATACCACCAAAATGGCTCCGTCCATCTGCGCTGCACCCGTGATCATGTTCTTCACGTAGTCCGCGTGTCCCGGGCAGTCCACGTGGGCGTAGTGACGGTTGTCACTCTCGTACTCAACGTGCGCCGTTGCAATCGTAATACCGCGCTCGCGCTCTTCTGGAGCGTTATCGATCTGGTCATACGCCTGAACCTCACCACCGTGAGCTTCTGCCATCACCTTCGTCAGCGCCGCCGTCAGCGTCGTCTTGCCGTGGTCTACGTGACCAATCGTGCCTACGTTTACGTGCGGCTTATTACGTTCAAACTTCTCTTTAGACATGAGCTTTATTCCTGCTTATATCGTTTGATGAAAACTAAGTTATCCAAAAGTGCTAAAAAAAATTAGCCGATCAAAAAAATCTATTGCCCGGCTTGTAACGTGTTCAGTTCAATCTGGAGCCCACACCGAGATTTGAACTCGGGACCTCTTCCTTACCAAGGAAGTGCTCTACCCCTGAGCTATGTGGGCCTCGTCCTAGTATTCCTCCAACTTCCTATGGAGCGGGTGATGGGAATCGAACCCACATCATCAGCTTGGAAGGCTGAGGTTCTACCGTTGAACTACACCCGCCTTTACGCCTTTTTCCGGCGTGCAAAAATCCTGACAGTCTTTGTTCATCAACCGTCAAGATTTCCTTAATCTCGTTGTTCTTCCCCTTGGGTGTTGCCGTCTTTGCAGTAACACTCGCGGTTCCGTTGTGTCTCGCGGACTGTTTTTTTCGTACTTCAAGCTGCGACAACAAGGATGCAAATCAAAAAACGCTGAGCTGCTATACTTGTCGTTCGCCTAACTCCGCCGAACCAAAAGTCTGGTGGAGGGGGTAGGATTCGAACCTACGTAGGCATAGCCAGCAGATTTACAGTCTGCCCTCGTTGACCGCTTGAGTACCCCTCCGCGGACACAAGCCGGGTATTGTCTAATCGAGCCACCCAGCTGTCAACAGCTAAACCACTGATTTTTTGCTTCGCAGGCCGCCGCGGATTTCGGCCGCCAGACCAATATGGGCGCGGCTTTCACGGCTTCAAGGCCAGACCCTTGAGAAAAAGTCGATTCCGGCCGCAAAACTATCCAAATTTCGCCAGGTTCTGGGGCCGCTATGGGCAATGCCGCTATTCGTTCAGGGCGCTACGGTGCTTGGTAGCTCCAATGCCACGGCTCGTACATGATCCCGTGCGTGTTGCCACGTGGATAAGTCATTGAAAAACCGAAGTCTGCGGCTCTTTCGGTGAGCCACGCGAAGGCATCAGATCCTTCGAACTCCTCGGTTAGGGGGCGTGACCCAGGGGTCGCGATATCCACGGTTCGTCCGGTGTGGTGCTCGCTGAAGCCAGGCGCCGCGTTGACCTTCAAAATATCGTCGATTATCTGACCTGCCGCGATCTTGTTGCGGATTAGCGCGCCTTGGTACTCGATACTGCGAAAGCCTGAGACGATCATCAGTTGTATGCCGTCCTCGGCCGCCGCTTTGACCATTGCATGCCAGCGCTCCGCCGCCTCCGGCGTCAGGCGCTGCATCCGGCCCACCAGATTTGGCCCCACGTCGACTAGCTCGGTGGCCTCTTCAAAGATCGGCTGGCCGCTGGTTTCGGCATGATCCGGCGCAATGCCGAGTTCTTGGTGAAGTTCGCGTAGCATACGGGGCCGAATTGTCCCACAGCCAGCACCGAACACACCATGTCCAAGGACGATCTGTATAAAGGAATGAAGGATGGCGAACAGCCGTTTCGTTTTGACGATGCGGTTGCCAGCGTCTTTCCCGATATGTTGGAGCGCTCCATTCCTGGTTATCGAGCCTCGATTGAAGCGATCGGGTCACTCGCGGCGCGATTTGTGACACCCGGCAGCAATGCCTACGATCTCGGCTGCTCTTTGGGCGCCGCGACGCTGGCGATGCGTCAAGGGATACAGGTAGACAACTGCACGATCGTTGCGGTCGATAACGCGCCGGCCATGATTGATCGCTGCCGCGACCTGCTGGAAAAAGCCGGCGGCTCCGACACCACGGTCGATCTGCGCCTGGGCGACATCACCGAGACTGAGTTTGAGAATGCTTCGATGGTGGTGATGAATTACACGCTGCAGTTTGTGGCCATGGACGCGCGCGCCACAATTATGAAGCGCATTGCTGATGGCATGAACGACGGCGGCATTCTGGTGCTCTCTGAAAAAGTGATCGACGGCGACGATCGCATGGAATCCCTGCTGGTGGATCTGCATCACGAACACAAACGCCGCAATCACTACAGCGAACTTGAAATCGCCCGCAAACGCGCCGCGCTGGAGAACGTGCTAGTTCCAGAATCTGTGCCCGATCACCTGGCGAGACTCCGCAGCGCCGGCTTTTCCCATGCCGCGGTTTGGCTACGCTACTTCAACTTCGTTTCCATCGTTGCCATCAAATGACGACGTTTGATCGCGACGGGTTTTACGCATGTTGCCGCCAGATTGGACTGGATAGCTGGCCTGATTTGTTCGAAGACTGGCTGGACGAACGGCTGAGTGAGGCAGCGCACGGCGACTTCACAACGTGGCAATCCGCTTTGGATGCGCTCGAAGCCGTGGACCCAACGGCCACCGCCGGCATCCGCGAGCAACTATTGCGATTAAGCCCATGGCGAAAAGGGCCGTTTGAGTTTGCCGGCGTGTCGATCGATGCCGAATGGCGCAGCGACAAGAAGTGGGCCCGACTCGCGGGCCGTATCGCGCCGCTAAACGGTCGGCATGTACTCGACGTTGGATCCGGCAACGGTTACTACAGCCTGCAAATGCATGCGGCAGGTGCAGCATCGGTCATTGGCGTCGATCCGACGGTGTTATACGTGCTGCAGTTTTTGGCAGTGAACTATTTTCACAAAGTCGACAATGTCTTTGTGGTACCCGCGCGGCTGGAGGAGCTGCCTGCTGCACGAAAATTCGACACGACGTTTTCGATGGGTGTTCTGTACCACCAACGATCACCGATTGATCACCTGCGCCAGCTGCGCGCGATGACCCGCGTAGGTGGTCAAGTGGTATTGGAAACCATCGTACTACCGGGGACGGACGCGTTCGCACGGACGCCGGAAGATCGCTACGCGCGCATGCGCAACGTGTGGTCGCTACCGAGCGTACCGGAACTGTGTGTCTGGCTAGAACGGACCGGCTACGCCGATGTCGACGTGGTCGACGTGACCCTGACGACGACCGATGAACAGCGATCGACCGAATGGATGACCTTTGAATCACTTGCTGAGGCGCTGGATACTGACGACCCCGGCCTCACCGTAGAAGGCTGGCCGGCGCCGCATCGCGCCGTAATACTTGCCACCGCAAAGTAATTTCGGTAATTTCTGTTATGACAGAAATAACTGCTGCGCGACAACGCGTAGCTAAAGGACCTTGTCATGCAGCTCTCGCCAGCCGTCGAAAAGTACGTCCTGCACTGGGGCGAAATGGGCACTCGCTGGGGTACGAACCGAACCGTCGCCCAAATCCAGGCGCTCCTTTATTTATCGCCCGAACCGCTGCGCGCAGACCAGATCGTGGATGCACTCTCGGTCGCACGCTCCAACGTCAGCACCAGCATTCGTGAATTGCAGAGCTATGGTCTGGTGCGCATGACTCATGTGCTCGGCGATCGGCGTGACTATTTCGAATCCCTGCACGATGTGTGGGAGCTATTTCGCGTGATCATCGAGCAACGCAAGCAACGTGAGTTAAACCCCACTCTGTCGATGCTGCGCAGCGCTGCGGCCGAAGTCGACAATGAAGATGAAACCGATCCGGTCACCAAAGAGCGCATTCACAATATGTTGTCGTTCATCGAAGAAACCAGCGATTGGTACGAGCAAGTACGTGATCTGCCCACCTCTGCGTTGACCAAAATCATGAAGCTTGGCAAAGGCATCACCAAGCTCATCAAACGGTAACCTCGCATGAGTGACGACGTCGAACTGCTGTACGACAAAGACTGCCCGGTCTGTGAGTACTACTGTCAGCGCATCGATATTGAGTCGTCCACCGGCAATCTCGTTCGCGTCGATGCGCGCGACGAGTCCGACGTGATGAACGAAGTCACTGCCATGGGCCTCGATATCGACGAAGGCATGGTGCTGAAGAAAGACGGCGAGATTTATTACGGGTCAGAAGCGATTCATCAACTGGCACTCTTGAGTAACCGTAAAGGGTTCGTCAATCGGCTCGCCTACTGGACGTTCCGCTCCGAAGGAACGTCCCGATTCCTCTACCCAATACTCAAAGCTTGCCGCAACCTGTTGCTCAAACTACTCGGCCGAAGCCGTATCAATAATCTCGAGCAGGAAGGCCGCGACCGGTTTTAGTCAGCGCCACAGTTGACGTCGTAATTTGTCGTCGAACTGCCGGTCTCGCGCATGAACCAAATCGACTCCTGCAATACCTGAGACTCAGGACCGCCATGGACCGCGTCGGCAGGACGGCGAAAGTACCCGTCCGCTTGATGCACGTCGGTATACGGCCGGCCGTCAACGCACTCGCTAATTTGAAATTCGCCGCTCAACAAATATCCCTCACGCAATCTCGAGTTGGAACGCCATGGGATTGCCGCATCGGTTTCAAATTTCATTAACCAGACGCGATAACCGCTACCGGGGTCGTTGCGTAAGTCTTTGGCAAACACGCCCATCTCGTCGGTCGCCTGCCAATCAACCAGATTGCTGTCCAAAATGATCGGCGTTTGAATGGTCGAGCTGGCACTCAAGTCCGACAAGATATAAAGGATGCGAGCACCACTGTTGGTGGACAGGTTGAAGCCCAGTGAACCCGGCGGAATAAACGCATAGCCGCCACGCGTCAGCGACACATCGGCGACTTCCAGCTCGCCTTGAATGACAAAAACTTCGAGCGCTTTGCCCGGTGTGCCGGCGCTCGACCCGTTCCACCCTTCTGGTAGATCGATTCGCAGACTGGTGGTGCGGCTGCGATTGTCGAGCGCAAATTCTTTGGCACGCACGCCGGGCAGCGTTGCCATAAACATATCTTCGATTTCGTCGGTGACAACGAAGGCCGGGTAGTCCGGCTCACTGGTGGTGGCTGCACAAGCGCACAGCAACAAAACCATGGGCAGGGTCGTTAGGATTCGGGTCATGTCAGCATCTCCGCCGGGCCATGAAAAAAGCCGCCCAGAAACCTGGGCGGCATAGCAAGCAGAAGATGTATACAGCCAGCACTGAAACGCAAATGAATGGACTGAACCTCCCTATCGCGTCGCTTTTCAGCTCTTTCACTGCTGTGTAAACGGTGCGCTTCTCCGGCGGCCATTTCGGGTCACGCAGGTAACCAGAAACTTGAGCTACGTGTTGAGAGGAAGCACGTGATGCCTGCCGCGAATCATGCATCCGGCATGGCGCCCGCCTACATTGCCTTCTACATCCCATCTCCGTGCGTACCGAATTGGTACGCGCGGTATGCTACTACATCTAGTATTGGAAGGCCATAAGTCCACAAGATATGGGCAAAAAATGATCAATCGCGATCTTTTTGGACCAAATCGGTAGCATCCGAGATGGAAAGACCACATGTCCTTGGGGGAGGAATCCATGTCTGAGCAATATGAAGTCGTTAAAAAGAACAAGATCCGGCAGCTCAGAGATAAGGCCAATTACGATGTCGCCGCCGTCCACGCTGTGCTCGATGCAGCGCTAACCGCGTCGGTTGGGTTCGTCGATGACGGCAATGCCATCGTGGTCCCCATGATTTACGGCCGTGTCGGCGAAACTTTGTATCTGCACGGCGCACGCAAGGCTCGCATCATTCGCCTCCTCGAACAGAACGTAGAAGCTTGCGTTAACGTGACACTGATCGACGGCATTGTGTTTGCGCGCTCTGCATTTAACTCCTCGATGAACTACCGGTCCGCCACCGTCTACGGTACGCCGACGCTGGTGGACGATTACGATGACAAAGTCGAAGCCATGCGCATCATCAGCGAGCACACCATGCCGGGTCGCTGGGCAGAGCTGCGCGAGCCGTTGTCGCGAGAAGTGAAGATGACCGGGGTTATCGCGCTAGAAATCACGCACGGCTCGGCAAAGATCGCCTCCGGCCCACCGGACGACGAAGACGACGACTACGCAATTCCTATTTGGGCCGGCGTTCTACCGGTCGAATCGACGCGCACTCAGATCATCACAGACGAACAGGTACTCGATGGCGTCGAACCTTCCGAAGTCGTTCTGAAACTACAGCACCAACGCGTTTGATCGACGCCTATAAAGCGCTGCTGTGTTCGGCCTCGAGTCGCAGCAGCGCCGACTTGGTGTCCAACCCACCACCGAAGCCGGTGAGATCGCCGGAACTGCCAATAACCCGATGGCACGGCACAATAATTGGAATCGGATTGCGACCGTTGGCCGCCCCGACTGCCCGCACTGCCTTCGGCCGACCGATGCGATTCGCGATGTCGCCGTAGGATGTTGTCTCACCGTAGGGAATTCGCTGCAATTCATCGAGCACCTGCATTTGAAACTCGGTGCCCGTCAGCTGCAGCGGCAGGTCGAACTGTTTGCGTTCGCCGGCAAAGTATTCGGTGAGCTGCTTGGCTGCTTCTTCGAACGGCTTCTCGTTGTAA
Source organism: Pseudomonadota bacterium (assembly GCA_039030375.1). Lineage (GTDB taxonomy): Bacteria > Pseudomonadota > Gammaproteobacteria > Steroidobacterales > Woeseiaceae > UBA1847. The sequence goes on from JBCCEH010000017.1 coordinate 7,012, forward strand.
ATCCAATCGGCCTCGGGATCGCGGCGCATCGCGCCTTCGGGAAACCCGATCATGGTTAAGCCGTCGTCATCACCGGCCAACAGCAGTTCACCGATCGGTGTATCAAGGTGTCGGTAATACATAGGTCATCCTCCGGAGCCACTTAACGAGCCCCACAAAATCATTGCAGCATAGGCACGCCATGGTCGCCATTGCTCAGCGTGGCGTTTCAGTGCAGAAATTCCGCTTGCACCTTTCAAATTCAGGGCGTGCAGCAAACCCAAGTCCGATGCCGGAAACGCGTCCGGCGCTTTCAGCGCTCGCATCGCGACGTACTGCGCGGTCCAGTCGCCAATGCCCTTGATCGCCGTGAAGTCATGACAAAAGTCGTCTACGTTTTGACCGGCATCAAAGCTCACGTCACCAGCCACGGTTGCCTTCGCTAATCGACGAATGGTTTCGGCGCGCGCGGTAACTAGTCCGATATTATTGAACCGCGCCCGCGACAGTTTTTCGGCGGTCGGAAAATGGTGCGTCAGCGAGACGTCGCTCGCTATGAGCGTATCGGGTACGGCGAGCGGTTCACCGTAGCGCTGCGCGATTCGGCCAGCCAGCGTGGTCGCTGCCTTTACCGAAATCTGCTGGCCCAGAATCGCCCGCACCGCCAGCTCGAAACCGTCCCAGGCTCCGGGCACACGAACGCCCTTACGCCCTCGCAGCATGGGCTTGAGCACATCATCTTTACGCAACAATTTGTGGACATCTTCCACGGGCGCGTCCAGGTCAAATATCGATCGCACGCTTTGCACCACCGCAAACAAGTGTCGCGTATCGATACCGTGCACGGTCAAATGCACTGCGCCATCGGCCTTAACCGGACGACACTCGATCACGCCCTCCTCACCGGCAACTCGCACCGATCGGAAGTAGCCGCCATCAACGACCTGTTCGACACCGGGTGTCGCACGATCTCGATAGAAATCAATCAGCCCGGTTTCCTCGAAGGGCGCGCGCCACGGCAAACGGACGGTGAGCAATCCACCACTGGTCGAACCATGGTTTCGACGCTTGCGCAGCTCACGTGGTGATCGCGCATAGGTGTTTTTGAACGCATCATTGAATCGACGCGTACTGCCGTAACCTGCCGCTACCGCGATCTCGGTCATCGGCAGATTGGTATCGTCGATGAGTCGCTTGGCAAAATGAAGCCGCTGTGTGTGCGCAACCGCCTGCGGCGATGCGCCCAGATGTTCAGTGAACAGACGCCGTAGGTGCCGACTGGTAACGCCGAGTCGATCCGCGAGATCTTCTATGGACCCTTCATCCAACGCGCCGTCGGCGATCAATCGAAGACCGCGCCGAACCGTAGTCGAAGTGCCGTTCCACGCCGGCGATGCCGGTGCGCACTCGGGTCGGCAGCGCAGACACGGACGCAAGCCGGCTTCACTGGCAGCCGCCGCGGTTTCATAGAAATCGATATTCTCCGGTTTCGGCGGCACTGCCGGACAGATCGGTCGACAGTAAATGCCGGTGGTATGCACGCCAACGAAGAATCGCCCGTCGAAGCGAGCGTCGCGGGACAGTCGGGCGCGTTCGTAGATTGCGTGCGTTGCCATGCGGCTAGTATACGCCTGCGCCCACCCCAAACTAGCCAGAATCGGACGTGTACGCTGTCGCCCGCTTCTACGCCTATTTCACGATATACTTTGCGCAACTTCGCTTGCAGGAGAAAACGTTATGCCTCGTTTTACGATTGCAGTCTTTGCACTCCTGATCGCTTCTGTTTCAATTGCTGCTCCTCCAAAACCAGAAGAATCCGAATACATTAGATCAATCGGTGGTGGATTCCTACTGGACAATGGCGCGCCGCTGTACGCGATGAGTTTTGCAATCATCAAACCGCTGCCGGAGAACGCTCATCTCAAGTTTATCTTCCAGAATCCGAAGAAAGGCGAAGCCGATATCGAAGAAACTCCGGTACTAGAAGTCACCGACACGGAGATCCTCGTTCAATCGCCGACGCTGGATTGCATTCGCAACAAGAAAAACTATCTGGTGACCATTGAGATTTATTCGGACACGACCGAAGCCGAACTGATCAGCAAACACAAACAAAAAATCGAGTTTCGCGTCGACAAACAAATCATCAAGCAGATCGGTATTCCTATTTGTTAGCCAGAGTACTCTTCTTTTTGTTTACCACCTCAGGCGCGCTAGGGTGTTCCTCTGAGCAACTGGATATCAAGTCGTCGCCTTCCGGCGCATATGGAATGTATGGAGCGACTGATCCCGAAACCGGTGCGATCGTAAATTTACACCTGCTGGATTCTTCCGGGGCTGAGCTATCAGTGACGCGATCCGGCGCTTCTGACGTGATGAAGTGGGCGGTCGGCTGGCTACCTGACAAAGATGTGGTTGTCGTGTGGAGCTCAGATATCGGCGTGTTGGCGTATTCGGTCGAATCGGATCAGTTAGTCATCGTCGAACAAATCGACGGGGCAATTCTAGCGCGCGCTCATGAACTCTATGACTCGAAGTATCATATCGATCCGTCGATCGCTGAAATCGCAAAGCTCCTTCAGACCAAAGGACAGGCCCACTATTTCCCGGAACACGCGGAATATGTGGTCTTTCCCAGAGTGTGCAACACCCATACGTGCTTCCATCTAACGTCAGTCTCATATACATCCGAAACCAATAAAGGAATGATCCGTCTTGCTGTTTTTGACTGGACATGGAGCTACCTAGGTTGCTATTCCGGATTAGAACACCCGCCGATTGGTGTGCGAGGCGATATGGTGTTGTTTCCTGAGTCTGATTTCGGGTCCACCGCAAAGTTAGAAGGCAGAGATCCGCCGAGTTCGATCTGGATCGATGGTTACGTAATCCGTTTTGACCCGGTCGAAACATAGTGTAATCCAGTCAAATAAGGTCAAGGGTTACAACGCAGTGAATTCAGAAACTATCAGTGAGCCACACCAGCGCTGGGATGCACTGACAACTCGTTTATCGATTTCAAAGCACGACGCAATGTACCTTAGGCTGGCCAACGCCTACTCAGAGAAGCACCGTCACTACCACACGCTCGAGCACATTGAGGCAATGCTCAACCACTTCGATCACTACCGATCCTTAGCGAAAGAACCAGATTCAATAGAACTCGCGATTTGGTTTCACGATGCTATATACAAGACCCGATCGAAATCCAACGAAGAAGACAGCGCTGAGATGGCCCGGTCTTTCTTAACCGAGAACGGCGGCGATAAAACGGTAGCTGGTAAAGTTGCCGCGATGATACTAGCCACTAAGCATGACGCGCCTATCGATGACCCCGACACCGCGTTGCTGGTCGACATTGACCTATCGATATTGGGCGCGCCGGAACCCGTTTTTTGGGTCTTCGAGGACAACGTTCGAAAAGAATACTTTTGGGTGCCGAAGTTTCTGTATAAGAAAGAGCGACGCAAGATCTTGCAGTCGTTCTTAGACCGGTATTCCATCTATAGCACCGACGTCTTGAAGGATCAGCTCGAATCGCAAGCTCAGACAAATGTCGCAGCCGCGATCCACAAGCTGCGCTGATCGTAGAAGAACGCTGAACCGAAACGATGAGCCAACGACATCTCAACGACCTTCGCAATGCGCTCGAGAGACGTCGTTGGCGAATCGTGGATGAGCAACCGGGCGACGACTATCAAATAGCGGCCACCTGGCTTATTCAGCGGCCCGACGGGTCACACGCAACGCACATCGACTTTGAGTGCATGCCCGAACTGGAACCCCAACCGATTGAGAAAGCGATCGGCTGCACCGTCCGCGAGAATCGGAAAATCGAAGCCTATTTCGCCAGAATAGAACGTACCTGGCCGGTCGAGCTCGAAGAATTTATTGGCGACCTTGCTGCGTGGGCGAAGTAGATCGATATGGATAGCAATCCGATTTGTGCATGTCCTTGTTGTGGGCATATCGTGTTCGAGGAACTACAGGCCTGGGCGATTTGCCCGATTTGCTTTTGGGAAGACGATCCGGTGCAGGTCGCCGACCCTTGGTTTGCCGGCGGTGCGAACAAACCGTCCCTGGTTGAGTCACAAGCCAACTACCGAAAGTTTGGTGCAATGGAACAGCGATTCGTCCGCCATGTCAGGCCGCCTCGCGAAGACGACCGAAAGGACCAAATGTGGCGCCTCGTTGGGCCCGAGGATAAAGCGCTGGCAACAACGCCTCGTGAAATCGAAGAAAAACGATTACGGGGTGAGTTTGTCTCCTACCAGTATTGGCTTAGGAGCAGCAGCCGACAATAAAGATATTGGAACGACTGCGAATGGCTAGTCCAGTAGCAACTCAATGCCGATCAAAGTGCCATCCTTGTCGTAATCCAGGTATACATCTGTGCCTTTGTGGTCTGCAACGATATCGAGCACACGCACCGTCTTCACGACGCATCCAACCGTACCCTTGCCCGGGTGATCTGGTAGCTGAAGATAACCGACGTCTGAATTGCCTTTGTACTTGGCCTTAGCCATCGCGCCACTACTTATCGATCCCACCCATGCACATGTACTTGATCTCGAGGTAGTCATCGAGCCCGTACTTCGAGCCCTCGCGGCCCTGACCCGATTCTTTGATGCCACCAAACGGCGCCATCTCGCTGGAGATGATCCCCTCGTTGATACCCACGATACCGTACTCGAGACCTTCCGCCACACGCCAAATACGACCCACATCGCGTGCGTAAAAGTAGCAAGCGAGGCCGAGCTCAGTGTTGTTCGCAGATTCGATGGCTTCTGCTTCGGTTTTGAACTTAAAGAGCGGTGCAATCGGGCCAAAGATCTCTTCTTTAAAGACCTTCATGTCATCGTTGACGTTGGTGAGCACGGTGGGCTCGACGAAACAGCTTCCGAGATCCGACGGTCCGCCGCCGACGGCAATTTGTGCACCCTTGGCGACTGCGTCATCGACAAACGTGATGACATCATTGGCCGCGTTCTCACTGATTAGAGGCCCGATGGATACGCCCTCTTCCATGCCGGTTCCCATTTTGAGATCCGCCATCGCCGCGATCAGCTTATCCCTAAACTCGTCGTACACCCCTTCCTGCACCAGGATACGGTTCGCACATACGCAGGTTTGCCCGGCGTTGCGGAACTTGCAAATAATGGCGCCTTTAACCGCTTCGTCGATATCCGCATCGTCAAAAACGATAAACGGCGCGTTGCCACCTAGCTCCATTGAGGTACGTTTCACTGTGCCCGCACATTGCTCCATCAACAGTTTGCCGACCGCTGTGGAACCGGTGAACGTGAGTTTGCGAACGATAGGGTTGCCGGTGAGCTCGGCACCAATCTGCTTGGTAATGCCGCCAACAATGTTGACGGCGCCAGCCGGCACACCAGCCCGATGCGCCAACTCAACCATGGCCAGCGCCGACAGCGGCGTTTCGTTTGCTGGCTTACATACCACTGTGCACCCAGCGGCAAGCGCCGGCGCGATTTTGCGTGCCAACATCGCGTTCGGGAAATTCCACGGCGTAATACAGCCAACCACGCCAACCGGTTGCTTCACGACCACCACGCGTTTGTCGTTACCGACCGACGGCAGCGTGTCGCCATAGATGCGCTTCGCCTCTTCAGAAAACCACTCGACGTAACTCGCGCCAAAGGCAATCTCACCTTTTGCCTCGGCGAGCGGCTTGCCCTGCTCGAGAGTTAGAATCTGAGCCAGGTCATCTTGGGCCGCCATCATCAGCTCGAACCATCTGCGTAGAACTGCAGCGCGCTCTTTCGGCGTGCGCTGCCGCCACTCCACCTGCGCTTTTTCCGCTACTTCGATGGCCCGGCGTGTCTCCGCCGTCCCACACATCGCGACGTCGGCAAGGGTTTCACCGTTCGCCGGGTTTTTGACGTCAAACGTCTCGCCGCTATCCGCGTCGACCCATTCGCCGCCAATGAATGCTTGGGTTTTTAAAAGATCTGCGTCTTTGAGCTGCATGCGTATTCTCTTTCAAAACGGAATGTGAGACGGAGCAGTATGAGCCGTCGATCCCGCTTCCGCAATGCGCGGCAACCACCGACGCGTTGGGCGCTAGTACGTACCCGTCTTGGTCGTCATATGTTCGGTACGATCTCGCCAGCGCAGCATGTCTTCACGCTGCTGATTGAGAATATGACCGGAGGCCGGTCGTGCGCGAACATCTTCCGTCACACGAGCAACCGCGGGAAACGTCTCGATGATCTCGTCACACGTGCGCAGACCATACGTTGCCCACATAGCCATGTGCATGTCGAGAATGCTGAAACGGTCACCTAAGTGATACGGTCCGTTTTCTGCCAGCATTTGATCCAGTACACCCCAGCGATCCAGCAAGATTTGATACGCCGCATCCATGATTTTGTCACGGCCCGCCGCACTCTCAGTACTGAAACGGTGCGGATAGAACCAACGCTTGGTGGACGGTTGAATCTCATTGGTGTGATAAAACAGATGCGCCAGAAACTGGCCGCGGTCCTTATCGCCCGGCATCGGCAACAGATCGTGTAGTTCATGCCTTTCGGCGACATATAGCATGATCGCCGCCGTTTCGAACAACATTTCTTTTTCCGGCGTCAGCACCGCCGGGATGTAGCCGGCCGGATTCATCTCAAGAAATTCTTTGGTGCGATGCGCGCCGGTGACACCATCCACAAAAATTACGTCATAAGGGACGCCAGCCTCTTCCAGCACCATGCGCACCACCACGTCGCGTGCCACGCCGCCGCCATAAATTACGTACGGATCACTCATGTCTCACCCCTTAGATGTTCAGCGCCCTGATTGAAGAGCGTCGGATTGTTCTCAGCGTTCTCGTCTTCGATGAACTGCTCGTCTTTATAAAGATTGATCGCCCGAATCACAGCCGGACGTTGTTTGATACGCCCTCTCCAAGCGGCCACGTTGGGAAACTCATCCAACGATGTATCCAGCGCTTTGGCGATAAACGCCCACGGAAACGAAATCATGTCGGCGATACTGTATTCACCGAGAATGTAATCGCTGCCGTTGAGACGTTTGTCGAGCACCGCCAGATTGCGCTCGTACTCTCCTTTGTACCGCTCACGTCCATAGTCCTCGCCATCCGGCGCGTAGTTTACAAAGTGACTTAGCTGCCCCGCCATCGGCCCTTGATTGCCGACCTGCCAAAATAGCCACTCCATCATTTCTTTTCGGCCGAGCTCATCGCTCGGCATGAACCGACCGGTTTTTTCGGCCAGGTAGAGCAGGATCGCACCGCTTTCGAAGACCGACACCGGCGCGTCCGGATTGTCATGATCAACAATCGCCGGCATTTTCGCGTTCGGGCTGATCACCAAGTACTCGTCGGCAAACTGATCGCCGTTTTCGATATACAGGCGCTTGACCTGATAATCGATACCACACTCTTCAAGCATGATCGCAACCTTCCAGCCGTTCGGCGTGGGCGCGTAGTAGAAATCGATCACGCACCGTCCTCCGTCTCAACCAATATGCCGCTGGCTAACAGCTGTTGAATGGCGTCGTCGGAATACCCGAGCTCGGCAAGAATCGCGCTGCCATCCGCACCGTAAGCCGGCGCACCCATGCGTTGCTCGGTCGGCGTTCCGGTGAACTGCGGTGCGTTGCGCGCCTGACGCAAACGACCGGCTTTGGGGTGATCTACTTCGGTAAGAATTTTGTTGGCGCGAATTTGCGCATGTTGAATCATGTCGCGCCGGGTCAGGATCGGCGCGCAGGGCACATCTTCAGCATCGAGTCGCTCAATCCATTCCGCTGTGGTGCGGTGGCGTAGTGCTTCCTGCGTCAGCTCAAGGCGCGCGTTCTTGTGTTCTTCCAATCCGGCGGTGTCTTGAAAACGGGGATCTTCGAGCCACTCGGGGCGCTCAACCGCTTTGGCAAGCCCAACCCACTCGGTGTGACGCATGATCGCGACGCTGATGTAACTATCCTTGGTGGGATACACCAGATCGATAAAACTCTGCGCCACTTCAGCTTCAAGCTCGTCACCGACGAAGGTGTGACCGCCCATATCGGAGCTCCACAGAAACGCCACCACCGAATCGAGCATCGATAAGTAAATGTGCTGCCCCTCACCGCTCTTATGCATTGCCAATAACGCCGCGCAGATCGCCTGTGCCGCCACGTAGCCGGTGAGTTTGTCGGGCAAAATGGTCCGTACGAGTTTTGGTCGATCTTCATCAGAACCGGCCTGCACCGTTGTTAACCCGGACAGCGCCTGAATCAGCGGATCAAACACACGACGACCGGCATACGGACCTTCAAAACCAAAGCCCGCAATCGACAGGTACACCAGCTTAGGATTGAGCGCCGACAGCGTGTCGTACCCCACCCCTATGCGGTCGGCAACGCCGGGGCGAAAGTTCTGCACGAACACGTCCGCCGAAGCGGCCAGCTGCTGGATTGCCTTGAGCCCTTCCTCGGACTTCATGTCGATCGCGATGGAGCGCTTATTACGATTGTTGTTTAGGAATGCGGCAGCGAATCCGCCGCGCGTGGTAGCGACATGCCGAGCGAAGTCACCGCCGGTCGGCGTTTCCACTTTAATGACGTCCGCGCCCTGATCGGCCAGCATCATGGTCGCCAACGGTCCGGAAATCATGGTTGTCAGATCAACAACCTTATAGCCGTGCAATGGTCCGGCCACGGAACCCCCCTCAAACGGTGCCTGTTTCGATTGTTGCAGAAGCTTAACCGCTTGCTACCACGATTGCCGCTCGCAGAACAAAGAAAGGCGCCTCCGCACCAGCGGAGGCGCCTAAAAAAGGTGAGCAAGAATTTGGGGGAAAGGATTGCTCACCCTTGGGGGATTACAGATATAAGGGCAAAATTTGCTCCTACAACCTACGCAACCTTCAGATTGCGTTTTGACAGCCAGATTTCCAGATCGTCGGAACCACCGATGTGGTCACCGTCAATGAAGACTTGCGGGTACGTGGTACGTCCGGATACCGCACGCAGGGTGTGGTCGGTGTAATCACGGTTCAATACAAGCTCTTCATATTCAATATCGGCATCTGTCAGCATGCCTTTAGCACGCACGCAGTAGACGCAGCCTGGGCGTGAGAATACGGTCACATCGTGCGGGCGAACGGCGTCCGGATTGATGTGCGCCAGCATGGTGTCTGCGTCCGACACTTCAAACGGGTCGCCCGGTACGTCCGGCTCGATGAACATCTTCTCAATCACGCCATCTTTGACCAGCATCGAGTAGCGCCACGAGCGCTTGCCGAAGCCGAGGTCTTCTTTACCGACCAATAGGCCCATGCCTTCGGTGAAATCACCATTGCCGTCCGGCAGGAACGTGACACGATCGGCTTTCTGCGAGCGCTTCCACTCATCCATCACGAACGCATCGTTCACGGATATGCAGATCACCTCGTCAACGCCGTTCTCTTTCAGCGTCGGTACCAGCTGGTTGTAACGCGGCACATGCGATGACGAACAGGTCGGCGTGAATGCGCCAGGCAGTGAAAAGACAACCACGGTGCGTCCCGCAAATACGTCGTCTGAGGTGCGCTCGACCCACTCGTGATCGTTACGCGTCTTGAACGACACCTGCGGTACGGGCTGTCCTTCGATTGATTTCAACATTACATTCTCCTTAAGGGTGTATTTCTTAGGCCAGCATGCTGCGAAGCATCCAAGCGGTTTTTTCGTGTAGGTGCATACGCTGCGTCAGCAGATCAGCGGTCGGCTCATCGTTCGCCGCTTCAGCAAGCGGAAATACGTCCCGCGCGGTGCGCACCACGGTTTCCTGGTCGACAACCAACTGCCGCAACATGTCGTCAGCCGATTCTTCACCGGTGCCGTCTTCGATCGAGGTCAGCTCGGCAAACGCTTGGTACGAACCCGGCGCTTTAACGCCCAGGGCACGGATGCGTTCGGCGATTTCGTCGACCGCGGTAGCCAGTTCGGTGTACTGCGCTTCGAACATCTGATGCAGCGTGTTGAACTGCGGACCAGTGACGTTCCAGTGATAGTTGTGAGTCTTCAAATAGAGCGTGTAGCTGTCGCCGAGCAGTCGGGCGAGGCCGGCGGCAATGCGCTCACGCTCTTCGGTGTTAATTCCAATATTGAGTTCCATAGTGGTTCCCCTTCCAGTTGCAAGCATTCTAGGGATCGACTGATAATAAATAAAATGGTTTAATTCGTTTGTACTGATCGATTTTTCTTATCACTAATACGGAAGCACTATTGGCCACCAATCTCCCCACCACCCGCCAGCTCTCGCACTTTCTATCGCTGGTCGAGCATGAACACTTCGGCCGCGCCGCCGATTCGGAGTTTGTGTCCCAATCGGCGCTGTCGAGCTCGATCAAGGAGCTTGAGCAACGCCTCGGCACGCAGCTGGTAGATCGCACCAACCGGCAGGTGACCATCACCGCCACCGGCCAGGAGGTGGCCACGCAGGCCCGGATGGTAATTCGCGACCTAAACAGCTTGGTTGAGATCGCCGCCGGCGAAAAAGCGCCGCTCACAGGCGAGCTGCGCCTCGGTGTGATTCCGACCATCGCGCCGTTCTTACTACCAAAAGTGCTACCGAAGCTGCGGCGCAAATTTCCCGATCTACAGCTGTACCTCACCGAAGATCGCACTGATCGAATTCACGAACGATTGATGGACGGCGCGCTGGATGTGTTGTTGCTGGCTCTGCCCTGGGAACTCCGTGGCGTCGAAACCTACGACCTGTTCAACGACCCGTTTCGCCTCGCCTGCCGCAAAGGCACCGAGCGGGTTGATCCAAACCAATATCGATTCAATCGATTGGAGACCGACAGCATCTTGCTGCTCGAAGACGGACATTGCCTGCGCGACCATGCGCTCGCCGCCTGCAAGATTCGCAATACGCAGAAAGTGCAGCGGTTCTCCGCCAGCAGCCTGCTGACGCTGATCGAAATGGTGGACGCTGACTTAGGCATCACCTTCCTACCGGCGATGGCCGACGGCTCGGCGCTATTACGTAACACGCACGTCGAGCTGCACGAGATGGGCGAACTCAGTTACCGAAAGATTGGTCTCGCTTGGCGACGACGCAGTGGGCGCGCTGAAGAATTTCAACTACTCGGGCAATACGTCCGAGAATTTTCAGGGGACCGTGCGTGAACAATACTGCCCTTGTATTGCTTCTGGTTTGCCTAACCTCGTTGCTGGGTTGCAGCGAGACTGCTCCACCCCCGACACAAGCCGATCAACCCAACATCGTTCTCATTCTCGTTGATGATGCTGGGCTCATGGACTTTGGGGCGTTTGGTGGCGAGGCCGAAACGCCCAACATCGACACGCTGGCGGCGAACGGGACGAAGTTTACGAACTTCCACACCTCACCAATGTGTGCGCCGTCGCGTGCGATGCTCTTGACTGGGATCGACAGCCACCAGAACGGCGTGCCAAATCTCCGACTTTTCTTGCCCTCCGAGGTTCGCAAGAAACCGAACTACCAAGGACTGCTTAGCACCGACGTCAAGACAATCGCAACGCGCCTAAGAAACGCCGGTTACGCCACCTACATGACAGGGAAATGGAATCTCGGGCACACCGATACCACGCTACCCGTTCACCGCGGGTTCGACCGTAGTTTCATTCTGGATGCATCCGGCGCTGACAACTGGGAAAACCGCCCCTACCTGCCAGGACAAGGCGCCCCACCCTGGTTTGAAGACGATAAGCCAAGCAATCTTCCCGATGATTTCTACTCGTCCGAATTCCTTGTCGACAAGATGTTGTCGTACATCGATGAGGGAAGTGGCGAAGACCGACCGTTCTTCGCTTACGTTGCACTCCAAGCTATTCACATCCCTGTTCAAGCACCTCGTTCCTTCGTAAAGAAATACGAAAACACCTATTCCGAGGGCTGGGGCCGGATTCGTGAAGCACGTTTTGAGCGTGCTAAGACGCTAGGACTCATCTCCCAATCCGCGGTTATGGGCGAGATGTTGGACAAGTTTCCGACCTGGGACAGCTTGACCGAGCCTGAGCAACGACTTGCTGCTAAGAGCATGGCAGTCAATGCGGCGATGCTCGATGCCATGGATTTTCACATTGGTCGCCTGATCGAGAAACTGAAACAACAAGGAGATTACGAAAATACGATTTTCGTTGTGACATCAGACAATGGACCGGAAGGCAGCGCGCCAGCGATGCTGCCCGGAATGAACGCCTGGCTCGAGTCTGTTGGCTACCGCCGTGACCTCGAGACGCTAGGTGAAAAAGGCTCATTTGTCTTTATTGGCCCGCAGTTCGCTACGGCCGCCGCGGGTCCCAGTGCATTCTTCAAATTTTACGCAGGCGAAGGCGGTTTGCGGGTGCCCATGATTATTTCAGGGCCCGGCGTCCCCGCTGGTAAGCAGAGCCACGCGTTCTCCTTTGTTACCGACGTTACACCCACATTGCTTGAGTTAGCAGGCGTAACTATTGACGACAAGCAAAGCAATACAGTACACGGGAGAAGTTGGCTGCCGGTTCTTAACGGTGATTCGGATCGCATCTATGCCGAGGACGAAGCCATTGGAATGGAGGCTGGAGGACAAGCCGCCCTCTTTCGAGGCAATTACAAAATCACTCGCAACAATCCACCGCATGGCGATGGGCAATGGCGACTCTATGATCTCTCCGTTGACCCCGGCGAAACGCGTGATCTTAGCCATACGAATAGCGCCCTTTTCAATGAACTCCTCAGCGAGTACGACAACTACGCCAATGAGGTCGGTGTCATCGAGATGCCCGAGGGGTACGAGCTAATAAAGCAGATAGCGATCAATGCAGCGGAAGCGGCGGCGAATCCGAATCAAGACTGAGCGAGATTCAACTTTTTATTCGGACCGGTCAAGCACTATTGCTGCATACATTGAACGAATCTCTCGATCGAGTCGCCTGCATTCGTTGTTCGAATGTGTGTGTCCGTTAACTCGCCCTGAATCTCGGGACGCCCATAGCCATTAATAGTGCCATCAACTCGAACACTATCGGACTCAAGCAAGGCCTCGGCAAAGCTATGAACGTCTGCGCCATTAAGAGTAAATGCAGAGCGTCGGCGGAAAGGCATCGCATTCTCCGACCAACCGGCGGTAAAGGTCTTGTCGTTGGTGCTTAGTTGGATGGTTGCATCGTGCGACTCATCTCGCGTTGGCAGATCCGCGACCACCCGTGCATAGCCGACCCGCGCCATCTCCTCGATTTCCCAGCCGTCATAGTCGGGAACGGCGAAACGATACTCCAGCGATAAGTTGCTAAGTATCGCGCCGCGCGCCGCGCGAAAGGTTGTTCGCAGCGAACAGTAACCATCGTGACTTCGAAAGCCCCAAGGAGACGACAAGTCCGGGGTTTGTCCCGCTTTGTAACGCCTCAGCAAATCGAGCCAGGAGTTTGGTTGACCCGGAACCAATCTTTGGTGACCAGAACACGCACTAAACAGTCCTTCGTCACCCAGAAAAAACAAATATTCTGGACCAACCGAAATAGTTGTATCGCAAGACGAGCCCGTCAGAGTGGTGTGCAACACGCTGAACGGCACGTCACCCTTAAATACCTCGGTAACTTCGAACTCTGCTTCGATTCGGCGATCCTCGTATCTTGCCGCGGTGACAACAGCGATGAACACGTTGCTACTATTCTCGTACCTCCACTCCAGGTCAGTTGGTGCGCAGCTACAAGCCACCGCATCAACCGCGAAGAAAGCGAGGAATATTGCGAAATAGCGCATGTTAGGACGGCTCTTTCCAGAAATAGTCGACGAGGATGTCGTCGTCGAATACGAATACGATGTTTCGGTAAACAACCTCATCGTCACTGATGGTAATCAGTACGCTCTGGTCGAGCTCTCCGAGCAGACTAAAGAAATCTTCCATTTCCTCTCGGCGCTCGCGGCCTTTTCTAAACTTTCGATTCAACCACGATCTAGCCACCTGCGATTCGCGTTCCGCGCTCTCAACAACAACTATCGCGTAGAGCAAATTGTGTAAATCATCAAGCTCATGGCCGGCGCGATAGTGATTCGATCCACTGCCACCACAAAGCGTAATAATCTCGCCGGGCTGGCTAATAACGAATAACGTATGGTTTCCGATCATCGCTTGTACGCCACAAGCATGCGGCAACGTCGTCTTCACATCGATACGACCGCGTTCCTGACCACGGATAGGGTCGATGATATCGACCGCGAGCGCAATGACTCTGCTGTGGCGCGAATCCATATTCGCTTCTTGAATTGCACCATAAAATATCGTCTCCGCGAGACGCACGTTTCTTAGCAACGTCTGCCTATCACATTCGCAAGGCTCTGACTGACCCAATGCCGGTGTGGTGACGTTCGCTAGCAATATCAGGACTGTAAGGCAGATGCGCATACGTGAATCCAAACGACGGTTATGTCTATATCCTATCACTCGATCTGGGGCACCTTAGAAATCGCCGCCTCTCGGTGTCATTTGGCATTCCCTTCGATCTCACACCTACGCTATCTTGTGAGACATGTTCAAGAAAGCGCTCAATATTCTCACTTGGCTTGTTGGCGTGCCGCTCGGCCTAGCGGTGCTCGCCTACGGCATCCTGCTTATCGCTAATCTCAAAGACGCTGAACCCGGCCCGGCGGTTGCGGAAATGCAGCGCATCCTTAACGAAGGCACACCGCTGCACAGCGAAAACAACGCCTACTTCATGATTTTGGGCTTCGCGGCTGCTCCCGAGGTCGACCCGATCGCGCTCGGAGTCGAACGGCACGCCTTTCTCGAAAGTACCGATGCCTGTTTCGATGGTGACTACGGAGAACATTTTGACCTCTTCGACGATTACAACTACCGAAGCGGTCGCAGCGATGCGGTTAAAACATTCGTCAACGGCTGCCGCGTTTCAGGTGACGGATGCTTCGACCACCTGGCGACAGATTCAACGGTGGTCGATGACTGGCTAGCAAGCGATGACTGGTTGATTGAGCGTTATGTCCGAATGACCCGCATGACCGAGTACCGCGAGTGGGTGCATACCGATCTCAGCTTGCCGCTACCGTCTTACAGCCCGATTCTTGAAGCCCAGCGGGCGATGTTATTCGATGCCTGGCAGATCGCAAGGGCTGGTGACGCCGAGCTCGTTAATGCCGCGCTGGACCAGGACCTGAGATTCTGGCGGATGGTGCTCAAAAACTCGGACATGCTGATTACCAAGATGATTGCGGTAGCCGCGGTTCGGCAACACCTGAAGTATGGCAATCGCATTCTGCGAGAATTGCCACCCGATGTCGCGATGGAAGGGATTCCGCCGTCATGGACGCCGTTCACTGATGAGGAACGCTCCATGCGCCGCGCCTATGCGGGTGAGACTAAGTACTTCGAATACATGGCGAGAAACGAGCTTACCCCCGGTTGTGACGAATACGGTTACTGGCCTGGCCTGTTTGAGTCGCAGTCTTGGGATCAATTTGCATGGGCAGTCATCGGACCGTTTTGGCAGACCCAAGACACGATTAATCGGCGGAGCCAAATGATGCTTGACGTCGCGGCAATTCTCGACGTCTCGTATTCGCAAATGGCAGTCGCCATGGAGGCCGCTGACCAACGGACCGATGCAACGTTCGCTCCTTACAGTAGCCTGTTCAACTTCACCGGCAACCAGTTGATGAGTCGGAATAAGTGGTACGTTTCTGGTTACGCAGCGCGAACGTCCGACCTGGAGGGCATTAGGATGGCTGCGGTACTGGCGACGGAATTCAGGTCAAGCGGCGTTCCGTTTAAGGAGCTGCCTAACACCAAGA
Source organism: Pseudomonadota bacterium (assembly GCA_039030375.1). Taxonomy (GTDB): domain Bacteria; phylum Pseudomonadota; class Gammaproteobacteria; order Steroidobacterales; family Woeseiaceae; genus UBA1847. The sequence continues at coordinate 22,763 of JBCCEH010000017.1, forward strand.
TTCACGACAAAGGCGCCAACCCCTACACCAATGAAGTTTTCGAATTTGTTAGCGATGAGCGCGGCGACTTCATTGTCTTCCAGGGTCTCGAGCCGCACGACCGGGCCCGACACGAGCTGATCTACTAGATATCGCTTTGATTATTTCTAGGTTGCTTTCTCTTCAACCTACTTTTTCTCGCGCCACTTATTGGTGCAACACAACATAACTTGATAGCCGTTGATTTTTCATGATGCTGTGCACAATTGAGTGCATAATCGAACTCATGTCTGACCCTCATTCCACCCTAGACGAAACCGGGACGCATAAGGTGCCGAACACGGGAACGCTTGCCCGTATCCTCGGTTCGGTGATGGTTGCCGGTCGCGCCATCCTCAACCGCCGCCGCGGCGAGGATGGTGATTCAAGCGGACAACCCGACGCGATTGCTAGACGCTGTGGCGATCTCATTCGCCATCGTGGCGAAGCCTCCGGGCTTGCGCTCGCCAGCGAAATTCTCGATGACTACGAAAATCTCGAGGAGGAAGGCCGCTCGCAATTCTTCGACCTACTTCTCAAGGATTTTGCCACCGATCCTGAGAAAGTAATTCAAGCATCGAAGCGATACCGCGATCAGCCAGAATTCGAACAGCTGCTTGCGCTGCAGAAGTCCATCGCGTCACCCCGACAGAAACTGTTTCGCCGACTCAATCAAGCGCCCGGCGGTACCGGCGCACTTGTGCGCATGCGGGGCGATTTGATTGTTCGGCTGAGGGACCGGCCCGATCTGGGCCCAATTGATGCCGACCTAAAGCACTTGCTTATCGCTTGGTTTAATCGTGGATTCCTCACCCTGGAGCGCGTCGACTGGGATTCCTCGGCACGCGTGCTTGAAAAGATCATTCAGTACGAGGCCGTGCATGAGATCAATGGTTGGGACGACTTGCGTGGCCGCTTACGCGAAGACCGCCGCTTGTTCGCATTTTTTCATCCGGCGATGCCGGACGACCCGGTCATCTTCATTGAAATTGCGCTAAGCAAAGGTAGCTCCTCTGCCATTCAGCCGCTGCTCGACAGTGATCGCGACCTATTGGACACCGGCACCGCGGATACCGCGACGTTTTACTCCATCAGCAACTGTCACCGCGGCCTACAGGGAATATCGTTCGGCAACTTTTTGATCAAGCAAGTTACCGAGAACTTGCGATTTGATCTCGAGAATATCCAGCGCTTTGAAACTCTGTCACCAGTGCCCGGTTTCCGGCAGTGGCTTCAGCAGATCATGAATGAGGGTGCCGCTGAGGGCGGCCTCGCTGATGCGGTGAACTCGGCTCGCGCATTGTTGAGCGACGACGGTGTGTACGATGAACATGTTGAGCATGCCTGCGAAAAACTCTGCGCCCACTATCTGATCAATGAGAAACGCAACGGGCTACCGCTAGATCCGGTCGCACGGTTTCATCTCAGCAATGGCGCATACCTGGATCGAATCAACCTGAATGCCGATATTTCGGTGGCAGGCAAAAGTCGCTCGTTTGGCGTGATGGTCAACTATGTCTACGACCTCACCGATATTGAGACGAATCACGAGGCCTATTTTGCGGAGAGCCAGGTGGCAACCTCTAGCAGCGTGCGTAAACTAGCCGCTAATTGAGTAATAACCCGCAGCTCGCAAAGCGGCCACCTCGAACGAATAGCAAACGCGTCTTGCCGAGAACCCATGTCAGAATCCGTTGCGCATCCCATTGATGACCAAGTCAGGGAAGAAATCCTGAAGCGCCTGCGTGCAGCGGAAAAAGAGCACGACGTGACGATTCTTCACGCCATTGAATCCGGCAGTCGCGCCTGGGGTTTCGCTTCTCCTGATTCGGACTACGACGTTCGCTTCATCTACGCACACCCAAAAGACTGGTATGTGTCGTTCGACGTAGAGCGGCGCCGTGACGTGATCGAGTATCCAATCACTGATGAAATCGATTGTGGCGGTTGGGATATTAGGAAAGCACTGTATTTGTTCACCCGAACCAATGGTGCGTTACTGGAGTGGCTCAATAGCCCGATTGTCTACATGCAGCACGGCAACTTCGCCGACAAGCTCCGCGCATTGGCGCCACAGCGAATCAACTACATTGCGCTGTGCTACCACTACAGTCATATGGCACGCGGTAACGCTCGTGAATACCTCTTCAAGGACAAGGCGCGGCTAAAGAAGTATTTCTACGTGCTGCGCCCGTTGCTCGCTATTCGCTACATCGAAGCTGACCTGGGCGTACCGCCGGTGGAGTTCGAAAAACTGGTGGACGCAGTTGCGCCAGACGAGATTCGACCGGAGATTGCAACGCTGCTGGAGCTCAAGCGCCGGACCTCGGAGCTTGGCTACGGCGACCCTATTCTCGAGATCAACGAATTCATTCGATCCGAGCTGGAACGTCACGGCGACACCTTCAAAGGACAGGGCCGACCGGATCTACTCACCAGCGAAGAAGTCCGCGATGCGCTCAACGATATCTTCCGTAGGTCGCTCGACCAAATCGCCGAATAGCCAACGCCCTGCTACCTTAAGCGCATCGCTAATCCGTTATTCCGACCACATCCGAACTGCGGCTTTGATCGTAGCTATCCAATAAACTAAGGTCTAGGGTATCTGCATACACTTGGGCTAGTCACGTCATGGATAAGCGCCATTAATAAAGAGTTGCTAGTCACCGATGGAACGATTCTTTGCCTACTGATCGGCACTGTCATCCTCGCGAGCTTCTTCTGGCGACCGCGAATTTGGCTGAACGATCTTCCCGATGACATTCAATCTCGCGCTGCGCCAATGACCGCCGAGGAAAAAACCTGGGCGATGAAAATTGGATTGTTTGTGGTCCTGACGTTGCTGATTGGATTGACCGTCACCGCACTGCGGTTCGATTTGGACAACGGATTCTTGCTAGTGGCTCTGCATGCATATCTGGTTTTCCAGCTGTTTAATCTGTTCGACATGGTGGTGCTGGATTGGGGCGTGATGCTGCTTATTGATCCAGCAAAACCACCGATCCAAGGCACCGAACATGCGCCGGGGTGGCGCGACTTTCAATTTCATGCGCTGAAATCGCTCAAAGGCGTTGTGCTGGGCGCCCCGTTCGCCATTGTTGCCGCTGGTATCGCGTGGCTAATCCACTTTTTGATTGGTTGAGCTCCGATCGTGAGGTGGGCATCAGTAGAGACCACCCAGCTGCGGGATACTGAGCGGTGAATAAGACGGCTTTGTTTGTCTGTCTTGCCCTTGGCCTTCTTTGGGGTAGCAACTTCATCTTTATGAAGTGGGCGGTAGAGTACATTTCTGCAACCCAAATCGTATTCGCCCGTTTGGTACTCGGGTTTGTACCGGTCTTTATATACGCCTTGTCGCGACGGCAGCTGCATTGGGCCGATTTGAGACATAGTGGTCACTTTCTCGTTATGGCCTGCCTTGCTGCGGCGGTGTATTACTACGGCTTCGTACGAGGCACCGAACTGTTGCCGTCTGGAATCGCTGGTGCTGTCAGCGGTTCCATTCCTTTGTTCTCCGTTCTCGCTGCGGTACTCATTCTGCCAGATGAGAAGTTCACACGGCCGCGCGTGCTCGGCATCCTGATCGGCTTGATAGGCGTCGTAACTATCGCTCGCCCGTTTGATGCGGACCTATCCCACGCTTCGGCCGAAGGCGTGGCGTTCATGGTCGCTGGCTCAATCAGCCTGGGTCTGTCATTCGTCTATGCAAGACGCTTTGTGACGCCGTTGAACTTGTCGGCCGCTGCGCTCACCACCTATCAGTTGGGTTTTGCCGCACTGCTCATGGCATTCATTACACCCATGAACGGCTTTGATGCCATCTACGAAGATGCGGTTGCGACAACGGCGCTCGTGGTGGGAATGGGGTTGCTCGGTACCGGCTTCGCCTACATTTTGTACTACTACATTGTGAGTAAGCTCGGTGCAGTAGGCGCCTCATCGGTTACCTACTTACCGCCGGTCGTCGCCCTTTTTATCGGTGCAATACTCGTCAAAGAGCCTATCGAACCCATCGACTATGCCGCCAGCGCATTGATTCTCGGTGGTGTCTTCTTACTCAACCGACCGGCGAAAACTAGAAACGATAGTTAATCCCGACGCCGATCAGGCTGCCACTTTCGGCATCATCACCATCGAAGAAGCGCCCTTCGACGCGAAACGACAACGCGTCGCTGCGCACAAAGTCGATACCGACGCCCAAATCGATCGCGTCGTCACCGAATATGTCTTCTAAGCCCACGCCGCCCGGGTCTATGTCAACCGTGTATATCGCGCCACCAAGGCGCCCGAACAACTCCACGGAATTGGAGATCGGGTATATACCTCTTGCGAAAAACTCAACGCCAGCCGCCTCAATGCGTGTATCGATTCCACCAAATGTATCGGACGCCCGACCCAAATTAAAAATGCCACCTCCCAGTGCGAAGTGATCGTTAAAGCGGAACTCAAGCTCAGCGGAGTAGCCAAAGTCATCACCACTGAATTTGTCCGTGCCATCACGATCTTCAATCTTGCTGGCACCCAACGTGCCACTGACAGCCCAGCCTCGCATGGAAGACTGATCCGCCGCGGCAGTACTGAAAATGAATAGCCCAAGAACGGCTAGAAGAATTCGATTCGACACCCAGTGCACCTCTCGCCCAAGTAGTGAAATGCTCCCTTAGGTAAGACCTTAGCAGAACCACAACTACGAATTTGTAACAGTTTTGTATCTCTTGTCGTGCCTATCAGGCGCAATAAATGATGCCGGCAGGACAGCCGATTTGGAGCGCGAAGCGACCCGAACGAAGTGAGGGCGCCAGACATGGACGGCCGGCGTCAACAGCCGAACAATGAGTGAGAATTTGTGCACAACCAAAAAAGGGCCCAATCGGCCCGCGGTGCTGACACGTGTTTACCGGCCGGTGCCGATTGATCTTTAGTGACAGACTGGTATTGGCGGCTTGCCACCCGAGGGACCTTGGCCGAATCTATATTCTGCGCCCACCGGGCGCGAGAATATGGTGCCGGCACCAAGAGTCGAACTCGGGACCTACTGATTACAAATCAGTTGCTCTACCAACTGAGCTATACCGGCATTGTTAGCCAACTTCTTCCTGCCCTCCCTGGCTTAGCAACGACTTTCTATCGCCACCGGCCACGACGTCCTGTCGTGGCGTTCGCCGGGCCGAAGCTGTGCTTCGGCGCTTGCCGGCTCGCCCAACCAAGCTATACCGACACGGACAAGAATGGTACGCCAGCGGCGCGCCAAGTCCAATCATCCATGTTCTGGGTTTAGCGATCCGGCGGACAGGTCGCCGCATCACGCAACGCGACGAGCTCTTCGCCATGCTTGTCGACGATAGCGCCGGCGCCCCGTCCGGGCGGCAACGCGATATCGACATACCAAACGGTGCCCTCGCGTGTAGCTTGTTCAATCGTGGCCGGAAAACCCAGAGACTTGGCTTGCAACTCAATTTTTTCAGCGCCGTTGATATCGCCGAAGAGTCCCAATGAAATCGAGATGCCCTCATCGTCGTCGACGATGTATGCATCCATACCGCTGTCTTTGAGCCGCCCTTCCATCTCGTTGGCGGTAAAGCGATCGGGAATGTCGCGAATCTTCACCCAGTTACCGATTTTGAGTTCACCGATCTGCGAGCGCAGACGCGCACGCATACCGTCGCCAGCGTACTGAGCCTGTTCATTTTCGGCATCGACGTTGGTGCGAAACGGACCAACAGACACGCAGGAACGACCCACCACCGCATCCAATGCAGATGGCTCGCCTGACCCCAGTACCGCACCCACACTCGCCGCCACGTCGTCACTATGTTCAGTAGTGACATCCAGCGGCGGACCCAAGTCGGCTTCATCGACAACCACGATGCCAGCTTCCGGCGTTTCTTCCGTAAACCAGCCGTACATGAAGTACAGAATGTTCGCCAATAACAATAGAAGCAGCAGATTTCTCATGCTTTTTCTTCCAGAATTCGCGCCAAGCCCTCTAAGACGAGGTGTGGGCGGTGCACATGCGGATCGTCAAGCGAACTAAGGATGCGTGACGCATCCCCACCGGTCAAGACAAGCAAGGGTTCGCCGCTGGCATCGTTCACCGCCCAGGCCGCGCGCTCGATCGCTCCCACTACGGCGTTAAGCAGGCCTTGTTCGATCGCGCGCGAGGTATTGTCGGCAAACATCTCCACACCGCGCACCGCTTTCGCTTTGCGTTTGGCGACCGACGGCAAACCTTCGGTGCCGTCGGCGAGCACTTCCGCCATCAACTGAATTCCAGGCACGATTTGTCCACCCAGATGTTGGCCATCTGCGTCGATCGCATCAATAGTCATCGCCGTGCCAATATCAACCACCACCATTGGCGCCTGATATTCACACCATGCACCGACCATCGCTACCCAACGATCCACACCTAAGCGCCGTGGCTGACGGTAGCTGTTTTTGAGCCCAGCCATTTCTTTGAGCGATTGCGCGAAGTGAGTTTCGGCATCGCAATGCAATCGCAACACACCCGACAGCCGCGTCGCGAAACTTGCCCCAGCGACATTAGATGCCAGTACCGTATCTACGTTAGACGGCAGTCGAGTCGTTAACGCAGCGAGCCCACGCTCGCGAATTTTCTCCTGAGTGACGCTGCCGGTGCTGCGAATTCGGTCGCTATCCCAAACGCCCCACTTGATGCGCGTATTGCCAACATCTAATAGCAGCGCACGCGTCATGAGCCCGGTTCCAACACCACGGATCCCGACAGAACGCTGGTTTCACCTTGATCGGTTGCAATCAACAAACGGCCGGTGGCATCAACACCGCTTGCCACGCCAACGGTCGAATCGCCGTTGTTCTCGACACGGATCGTTCGGCCCGCCAGCCAATCGAGCTGTGACCAGTCGTCGGTAAAAGCGGCAAACCCAGATGACTCAAACGTGTCGATAACCGCCAACAATGAGTTAACGATCGCAGCAGCAACGGATTCATGCTTCGGCACCGTCTCAACCAAATGGCTCAAATCGATGGGGTCGGTGGACCACTCGCTGCGCACACCCACATCGAAATTGTCCGGCAACCGCATATTGATTCCGATGCCGATCACAACCGTAACGCCGTCACCGCTGCCCGATTGCGTCTCCGTTAGGATGCCGCCGAGCTTGCGATCTCTTGCGACTAGATCGTTCGGCCACTTCAACGACACTCCCTCTATACCCAGCTTGGCCAGCGCGTCGGCAACTGCCACGCCCACTGCCAACGTCAGCGATGGTAACCCACCGGGCGTGATAGCAAAGGAATACGCGATCGACATACTTAGGCCTGCCAATCGCGGCGACACCCAGCGCCGCCAGTGTCGACCACGCCCGGATGTCTGCAGTTCAGCAATGGCGACATGACAATGTCCAGCGGTCGGCGCCGGTTTTGCCATCAAGTACGTATTGGTCGAGGCGATCGTTTCGAAAAGCTCCAACGACTCCAGCCGTTCGTTGGATGCGTCGAGAAGCTCACCGCGTATCAAATGCGCATCAAGCTGACTCATCGCGTTTTGAATCGGCTGCTCGCGGCCTAGTCAGCGCCGCGTCGCCGAAAAATCATGAATTTGTCGTTGCGATGCTCTTCGCCAGCTCGCATGCGCTGAATATTGGAGCGATGCCAATAGCTGATAAAGAAAGCCATCACGCAGCCAAAAATGAAGTACGCAAGCTCAGCCGGCGTCATCGGACCGTCCCACATCGTCGTAACAAATATCCAGAGCGGCAACATGAGAGCCGCGCACATGGTTGCTAATCCGACGTAGCCGGACAGCACCAGCACCACCACCCAAACCGCCAGCATCGGTAGGATCACGGTGGGATCGATGGCCAGCAAGGCTCCGATTAACGTCGCAGCGCCCTTACCGCCGCGGAATCGATGAAAAACCGGCCATACATGACCAAACACCGCCGCCGTGCCGCAACACAATGTCAGCCAGGTGCGAGAAATTTCCGGATCTTCGGCGATGAAAGGTAATTCCAAGCCCGGAACGATACCGGCCCCGATAAAACCCTTACCGATATCGATGATCACGACACCGATCGCGAACGCCAGGCCCTGCGTTCGCAGCGCATTGGTGCCACCCGCATTGCCACTGCCCATGGTGCGAATATCCACGCCACCGGCAATCCGGCCGACGATCATCGCGCCCATCAGAGAGCCGATAAAGTAGCTGATTAAGAATTTGACGCCAAGCTCAAGCATGATGCGCGCATTGTAGCACCGGCGCCGCGGGCCGACGCGTTAACCTGTCGACGATTGCTGCACGGAACGGGTCGAACTGCGACCGCCAAAATAGATCGCCAGCAGCGCCAGTACGGCACCCGCGATCTCGATCGGCGTCAAAGTGCGTCCGAAAAACACCACATCCCATACCACGCTCAGCGCAGGCTGCAGCAACAAGGCAATACCTACCTGTGTTGGTGCAACTTTTTGCAAGCTACTCGCCACCAGCATCAAGCCGAGCCCGTGGGAAACGATGCCGTAGTTGAGCATCCAAAATGAATCGATACCGGTCGGAATAACCAGCGATTCACCTTCAACTGCCGCAGCACCCGCCAGTAATATCGCGGCACCCAGCGACATCAGTGCAACTTCGCGAATCGGTAAGGCATGTTTCGCCTGCATGCGTGCAGCGCGCATCGACAGCAGATAGCAGGTATACGCAACCGCGGTCGCTAACCCCAGCAACACGCCAAGTCGGTAGTCGCTACTCAGCGAAGCCCAATCGAACCCGACGATCATGCCCAGCCCAATCAAGGCCATTGGTACCGCGAAAAGTTGCCTGGCCGTCGGCCGCTGATTCAGCCACAGCGCGCCGGCAAGCATCATAAAGAAGACCTGAAAGTTCACCAGCAGCGTCGCCATGCCTGGACCGACATAATTGATGCTGCGATGCCAGAACCACAGATCTGCGGCAAAGGCGATTGCCGTCAAAACCAGGATGCCGTACACACGCTTGGAAAGCCCGAAGCGCTGGCCGGTGGCATACAAGTAAATTGTCAGCACCACACCGCCGATCGCAACCCGATAAAACCCGCTGGAAGTCGGCGGAATATCGACTAACTCGACCCATACGGGGGAAAAGCTAATGATGACCGCGCCGACGAAGAGTCTCGTCAGCGGGTTCGCAAACCATTGGGCAAACATCAGGCGCCGTTGAGCCAGAGGTCGCGCAGCATTGCTGCGTTATCATCGGCGTCGGTGTCGATCTCTAGATAGCAAGTCGATTCTTCGCCGTAATCGAGGCGCACCTGTGTGGTCAGCAACTCGTCGCCGCGAAATACCACCAGCTCAAGTTTGTCGCCTTTGCGGTAGCGACGCAGCCGTTGATCATAATTACCCGGGGTAAGAGCGAGGCCATCTAGAGCAACGGCAACGTCGCCTGGCGAAACTCCTGCCGCTTCTGCCGGACCGTCATTTTCAACGTCAGCAAAGACCAAACGACCGTCTCGCTCGGCAATGCGCACACCGAGTGTCAACGCATCCGGCTTACTTTTCGCCGCCGGCTTTCCGCCCGCATCGCCTTTGCTGGTCTCACGGCGAAGACACTGCGTCACTCCATGACTCGCGAGCATCGCCTGCAGTGGCAATTCGCCGGTGCCGCGAATCGCTGCATCAAAAAAGTCCTGCAAGTCGAGTCCGGTCACCTCGGCGCACACCTGCTCGAAACCCGTTTCGGGCATGCCACCGTTGCCGTTACCCCACTTTTGCCAACACGCGCGCATCACCGCGTCCAGGCTATGCGCGCCACCGGTCTCGGCGCGAATTTTGAGATCCAGAGCCAACGCGATCAGCGAACCTTTGGCGTAATAACTCACGACACGGTTGGGCGAATTCGCGTCCGGTTGATAGAACTTCGTCCACGCATCAAAACTCGAATCCGCAACCGACTGATGTTTGCGACCGGGCGTGCGCAGTACACGGGTGATGGTCTTGCCGATAAGCTCGAAGTAGCTCTTATCATCGATCAGGCCGGCGCGGCGTAATGCCAAGTCGTCGTAATAGGAGGTGATTCCCTCGAACACCCACAGCAAGGTTGTCGGTGATTCTGCGGAAAGATCAAACGGCGTAAACGCCGCCGGCTTTAGGCGCTTAACGTTCCACAAGTGAAAATACTCGTGGCTCACCAAACCGAGAAACGTTCGATACGAGTTGCTCACTTCATGCTCACCGCGACGCGGCAAATGATCACGACTGCACACATTGCTCGACGACCAACGATGCTCCAATCCGCCGTAGCCTTTACCGGGCGCGTTCAACAAAAATAAGTAGCGATCCAAATCGTCTGGGGTACCTAAGAAGCCCTGTTGCCAGGTACACAGGGTTTCCAGATCGCTACACAGTCGTTTCATATCAGCGCGCGTTTTACCGCGTATCGCAATGGCATGCGGAATACCGGCCGCCTCGAACTCGCCGATCGTCAGCGGGCCGATTTCGACCGGATGATCGATCAGCTCATCGTAGTCCGCACTTTCGTAGACACCAAAACCATATGGCTCAGCGTTCTTGCGACGCATCGAAGTTGCTACGCGCCAGTCATCGGTATGCTCAGGCGGCACAATCTCCAATTCGCAGGTTCGATCTTCCTGGCCGACAACGCTGAAGAACACGCACGGCCCATTAAAATACGCGTGCGTCAGGTCGAGGTGTGCACCGCGAACGCTATCGTCATGAGCGAAGATCTCGGCATAGATCGTGAGCTCACCGTCGCAGCGCCCCGCCTGCCAGGTTTGCTTGTCGGTTTTGACGATCTCAACGGAGCGACCGGCGCTTTGTGCCGACACGCTGATGACGTGTTTGGCAAAGTCTCGAATCTTATAGCTGCCCGGAATCCATGCCGGCATGGTCACGGCCTGCCCGTCTGGATCTGGCTCAGCGATAGTAAGACGTACACCGTATCGATGCGCCGCCGGATTGACGGCTTCGATTCGATAGCGGTGCACGACCGACATTAGCGGACCGGCTCAATCAGTTTGAGGCTAAGACACTTTGCCGAACCGCCTGCCTTGAGAAACTCAGAGAGATCACATTCATGCACCGTGAAACCCGCATTCATCAGCTGTGCTTTAAGCGGCGACGAAGCTTTGTGCAGGATGATTTGGTCGCCGATATTGATTGCATTGCAAGCGAAGTTACCTGCATCCATGGTATCGACAACAATGCGTTTATGCGCCGGCACGCGAGATTCGATGGCGATGCGTGACTCATAATCAAACGCCGGTGGGTGATACAGCAAGAACCCGTCGGTGAGCGGACAGAAACAGGTGTCGATATGATAGAAACGTTCATCGGTCAGCCGAATCGACACCAGATCGACGTCAAAGAAGTTCTTAATCTCTTCATGCGCTTCGATTTCGGTCCGAAATCCATAGCCGGTCCATAACCACGGGCCGCGCCGATCCAACAGACAATCGCCAGCACCTTCGAAACCGATCTTTTCATCCAGGTCGAGCAGCTCGAAACCGTTCTCACGAAACCACTGTTTGAAGACCGCTTCTTCGGCGCGCCGCTCCATGGGCATGAAATGGCTGGCGATAGCTTTGTCGCCATACACCGCACCGGCATTGGCGGTGAACACCATATCGGGAAGCTCCGGATGCGGGTCGATAATGGCGATGTCCGCGAATTGCGCAACCGTGTCGCGCAAATTAGCCCATTGCTCCTTGGCCTTGTCCAAACTGAGCGAATCCTCATGCCCCGCCATCCACGGATTAATCACGTAGTCGACCGTGAAAAAGTCCGGTGGGCACATCAGAATCTTGTCCTTAAATTGCGCCATCGAAATCGTAATCCTTTTGCTCTAGCCCTCGCGGGGCAAGTGTATTTCGGCCAGCATGCAACGAACGCTGCCGCCGGCTGAATCCTCAATGTTATTTATCGGTGCGACCAACAAGCGGCCGTTTTGTTCGAGCCGGGCCACTTGGCCGGGCTGCAACGAATCGTACGCCCGTTGGGACATGGCTGTCACCCGTGAACCGTCGTCAGCTCGCAATTCCAGCATATTGCCGGCAAACGCGTCGAGCTGATCAAAACTGAGCTCGACGACATCATGGCCTGACGCCGCCAAACGGTCCAATACCGCCTGACGTTGATCCTGTCGCGGAATTGCCTCACCGCAGATAACCGCAACCTCCTCGCCAACGTTCATCAACACATTGGTGTGGTAGATCGCATCGCCGTTACGGTCCACCGCATCAAATGCCATCACGTCGTAACCCATCCGCTGTGCAAAGTCGCCCAGCGGATCGAGCTGCGTGCGCGAAGACAGACAGGCGTATGCCACACGGTTCACCCGATCAAGCACCATACTGCCGGTGCCCTCAAGAAAATGGTCAGACGATTCATGAGCGGACAAGTCGATGATCTCGCTTACCGCATAGCCTTCCCGGTCATCGAGCTGCTCTACAATATCCGCGCGCCGTTCGGTCCGGCGGTTCGGTGCCTCCATCGGATACAACAACACGCGGCCATCCGCGTGAAAACTCACCCAGTTGTTCGGGAATACCGAATCCGGCGTATGCGGTTCGGGCGTGTCGTCGACCACCACCACACGGATTCCAGCATCGCGCAACTGCTGCGCCAAGCCATCGAACTCACGTTGCGCAGCCGCATTTTGCTCATCGGCAGTCGAGGTCGTTTTACCCTGAAAGCGATTCGACTCAGCGGTCATCGGATTACTCTCGAACCGCACCGGGCGGATCATCAGTACCGCATTCGCCAATTGCGACTCGCTCATTCGGCATCTTCCCATTGTGCAGCCGCCTTATAAACCGTCTCGGCATTTTGTCCGAACATGACCAGCTGGGTTTTGTCGGCCTTCGGCGGCTGGGTTTTCCAATCCGCACCCACCTCAACGCCGCGCTGCACTGCTGGCCGCGCGAGCAACGTGTCGTACCACTCACGCACATTGACGAACTTATCGAGATTCACGCCGTAGCGCGGGTGCGACATGACCCACGGCAGACATGCGAAGTCGGCAATCGACACATCGCCAGCAATGAAATCGCGATCGCGGAGGCGCACATCCAACACAGCCAGCAATCGATCATATTCGTTGGCATAACGCTCCTTCGCGTAGACCAGGTCTTCTTTAGCGTAATTGATAAAATGGCTGAGCTGCCCTGCCATCGGGCCCAACCCCGCCGCCTGCCAGAACAACCACTTGATGACTTCAAATCGCCCCGCGTCGTCGCTCGGCATGAACCGTCCGGTCTTTTCGGCCAAGTAGATCAAGATGGCGCCACCTTCGAATAGCGAGATGTCGGTTTCCCGATCGAACAGGGCCGGCATGCGGTTGTTCGGGCTGTGACGCAAGAACTCCGGCTCGAACTGATCGCCCGCGCCAATGTCTACACGATGGATCGCATAATCCAGCCCACACTCCTCAAGCATGATCGTAATTTTGCGGCCGTTGGGTGTCGGCCAGTAATACAAGTCAATCAAAGCAGGTCTCACGTTTACCTTTGCTGACCTGCCAGTATAGGATGCTTTGTCTATGTTGCCAGCTACCGAAACCGAACTACCGTCGTCGGCGGGACATACCATCCGCCTGTTGACCTGGGCGCCCGACGCCAGACCGACCCATGTCATTCAGATTCTGCACGGCCTCGGTGAGTACGCCGACCGGTACGCGCGATTCGCCGCGGCAGCAACGCAAGCCGGCATGGCGGTGGCCTGCCATGATCATCGTGGCCACGGCCCGAAGAGCGAGCATCTCGGATTCTTTGCTGATGGTGATGGCTGGCACCAAATTTTCGAGGACGCGCGCGTTGTCAACGAACGCCTGCGTGACCAATATCCGGACACGCCGCTAGTGCTGTTGGGACACAGTATGGGCTCGTTTCTTGCCCAGCAGTTTGCGATGCATTTTGGCGGCGAGCTCAACGGATTGGTGTTGTCGGCATCGACTTGGCCGTCACGCATACAACTCTTTTGCGCCAAAGGCATTGCCGCGATCGAAGCCCTGCGCGTGGGCAAGACCGGCCACAGCGCGCTGCTGCATGCGCTCGGATTCAGCCGATTCAATAGCAAGTTCAAGCCGGCGCGTACCGAACTGGATTGGCTGTCGCGGGACGAGGAGGAAGTCGACCGCTATATCGCAGACCCTTGTTGCGGCGGACCGTATTCGGCGCAATTATGGCGTGACGTGACTCAAGGACTGCTGAACATCTCCACCGATAATGCGTTGATGCGGATTCCGGCCGATCTGCCTATCTTACTGACAGCTGGCACCGACGATCCGATTGGTGGCGACCGTGGCATCGGCAATCTGGCGCTTCATTATGCGCAGACGGGGCATCAACGCTTAAAAGTGAAGCTCTATGACGGCGGTCGACATGAGCTGCTGAACGACACCTGCCGAGATCAAACGACCGCCGATTGGCTGGAATGGATCCGAGCCGTACCGGGCTAGTATTTTTGGCGATCGTTCAACAAAACCCCACGCGGTTGCATTGTGCAGTCGGTCAGGGTCAAATTATGTCCAGGTGACCAATAACCTATTCGAATGAGGGAATACCATGGCTGGAAAGTTTGAGATTTATAAAGACAAAGCGGGCGAATTCCGCTTCCGTCTGAAAGCGGGGAACGGCGAAACTATCCTCTCGAGCGAAGGCTACAAAGCCAAAGCATCGTGCGAGAACGGTATCGCTTCTGTGCAAAAGAACTGCACGGACGAAGGCTGCTTTGAAAAGAAAACGACCGACAGCGGCAAGTTCCGTTTCAACCTGAAGTCTACTAACGGCCAGGTCATCGGAACGAGCCAAAACTACGAATCTGAGTCAGGCCGCGACAACGGCATCGGCAGTGTTGGACGCTCTGCGCCGGGCGCGTCGATCGACGACCAGACGTAAGTCGTTTTTCTAGGTCAATAAAAAAACCCCGGCCAGTTGGCCGGGGTTTTTTTTGTTTCCATTACGTATCGCTCGTTGCGACCGTCACCGTTTTCTGATGACTAGCGATTCTGCAAAGCGTCGCGAATTTCCGTTAGCAATACTTCTTCTTTGCTCGGCTCAGGCGGCGCAGCAGGTGCTTCTTCTTCTTTCTTCTTCACCGAGTTCATCGCCTTAACAACCATAAAGATCGCAAAAGCAATAATGATGAAATCGACAACGGTCTGGATGAAGGCACCGTAATTCAACGTTACCGCTTCGACGCCTTCAGCCGCACCTCTAAGCGTAACCGCCAAATTCGAAAAATCGACGTTACCCAGTGCTAAACCGATCGGTGGCATCAATACATCGGCAACGAACGACGACACGATCTTGCCGAAGGCGCCGCCAATGACGATACCAACCGCCATATCGACGACATTGCCTCGCATCGCGAAGTCTTTGAATTCCGACATCATGGACATGACCAACCCCCTTAAATTGTTTGAGTGCTTATATGTATGGTCGATTGAAATTTAATCATTGCTGCGGCTTGGGCACAACTATTTAGCACCTTGAAAGCTTTTTTAATCAGTTGCTTACGCGCCGCCGCCAAGTCAGAAACAGCAACACCACCAACACTAGCAAGGTAACGAACTGGGCCGGAGCCCAGATCGTCTGCCACGTCGTGGTCGTGGTAGAACAAATGGACGCCGCTTGAAGATTCACTGCCTGAAACACTTGCCAGGTGCTTCGCGCACCTAACAGCGCCAAGAACGCCACCGGAGCGGCTATCCAGACCAGCATGCTGTGGACTTCGGGCAAAGGTTTGGTCGCACGAATCACAAATGCGGCGATTAACGCCATCGGCGCCAGCCCCAGCAATAAACGATGCATTTCGTCGCCGTCGGGACCGCACTCCAATTGGTACAAAATAGCTAGTAGCAGCACGTAGGTAAAAATCACCATCCAGGCGACCAGCGCGCTGCCCAATCGAAGAAAGACTTCTGCGAATCGCATGTACCGACTCCCTCGTGTTACCAGCCGTAATTTGCGGACACGCTCAATTGACGCCCCACCGCCGGAGTCCCGGGGAAATATTCGAAGTCATCATCGGTGAGATTGTCACCGCGGACCGCAATCGTCATGCCACTGATGCTGGCAGGACGCCACAACAATGACAAGGACGCGCGGTAAGCCGAGTCACCGTTGGTACGGAGTGGATTGGCTTCTTGGTCACGGTATTCGTTATCCAGCTGCACCTCAATCGATTCGCCTAGTGCGATTCGCAAAGCGAGCGTGGCACGATGTTTGGCGAAATTCAGTGCGTAGTAGCTGGCATCCACCGCAGCGCCAGCATAGTCGCCGTCCTTGTCCAGATAGGTATAGCCGGCCACGACATCCACAGGCCCTGCGGTTTGGCGGTACACCAATTGCCCACCGTCCACGTCAATGTCGACGGCGTTGGCCTGCCGCGCGAACAGCGCGCCGCGCAGGTAGGTCCAATCGACCAGATCCTCATCCTGGCGGTGGAATATGGATACTTCGATACTGCGCCGGTCCGACTGATAACCGGCGGTAAGCGTCCATTGATCGGCAACTTCGCGTCCAAGATCGGCGTTGCCACCAAAGAGACCGGCGGGTCGAGAATTCAGGACCGTATAGCCGGGCACCTGTGACGTGCGAGCAAATTCGAGGTCGACGTAGCGATTGCTCGCAGTGCCCGGTAAGTCCAGGCGCACACCGAATAGCGGCGATACTTCGTTATCATCTTGCGAGGAATAGTCGAACGTCACGCCGCCACGCCAGGTAAGCGCATTGCCGCCATCAAGCTCGCGCGTCACGTTCGGCACCAGACTCATACTCAGGTAACGCCGGTCATTGAAATCACCCTCGGTAAGATCGGTGGATCGCACCAGCTCATCGCTGGTCGCCTGCACCGAGTAGTCGAGCGCCCACCCGACACGATTCAACTCGCCTTGCACGCCGATACCCCAGGCGCGTGTTTTGTGATCGAACGAACCAGGCGCTCCTGATTCTTGCGTGGTGCGATCAAAATCGTAGTCGTCTTCTAGCTGACGATAGAACGTACTTAACTCCCACCGATGATCATCGCTCTCGCGGCGATGATTGGCGAGGAACAGCGTCGTTTGGGTGTCGTCAGTTTCGAGCAACGAAGAAAAACCTGTGTATGCACCCGGCCAGCCGTAAAACTTGTCCTGGTAAGCGAACAGAATATCGCTCTGACGGTCGTCACCAGCCGATTGCCAGTGAACGTTATAACGCTGGAATTCGTGATCGCCACCAGCGATCGTACCGTCACCATCGGAATATGCTGCTGACAGCTGCAGACCCACGTCATTACCGCCTCTGCTGTCGAGCGCTACCGCATAGCGAGCGGAACCGAATACCAGCGAGTCGCTGCCAAATCCGATGGACGCATCACCGCCGATTGCGATCGGGCGAAACGCGTAGCGAACCGTGGCGATGTTCGAATTAAACCCGGCAATCGCGTTGTCGAGACCGGTTAAAATTTCCGGCGTCGAAAGAAATCCGGGATCGATTGGCAATTCAGCAACGTAGTGGCCGGTTTGCGGATCGAGAATGGTTACGGCACCGGCAACGAACCCGGTGTTTTCAAACAAGCCACCCTGAACGGTGACATCCGACTGGCCTTCCGGAAGGCCGCGGGTCTGAATTTCCGTCGACGGGTCGAATCGAAGTCGAGTCACCGGCGACTCGTACGTACCCGCCGGCTGGTCGTTCGCGACGCGTGTCTCTTCGACCAAGATCTCATCAATAGAATTAGTTGCTCGTTCGGCTTCTACAGGCTCTGACGCAATTACGTCACACGATTGTGCCAATACACTGACAGCGATTATCAATCTAAGAATATTCAAAACTAGTGATCCTCAATCGAACATGCGTATCGTAATAAAAAAAGGGCTCTAACCAAATGGTCAGAGCCCTTTTAAATTAAGATCCTGGCGGTGTCCTACTCTCACATGGGGAGACCCCACACTACCATCGGCGCTGAGCGTTTTCACTTCCGAGTTCGGGATGGGATCGGGTGGTTCCCACTCGCTATTGCCGCCAGGAAAACGGGTTAGGAAAGGCACTGCCTTTCCCAAAATTTAATAACAACTTGGATACGTTTTTGATGAGTTGAGCGTGATTAAGTGTCGCATTACATGTTACTGACCACACCAAAAGTGTTTTGGCGTTATATGGCCAAGCCTCACGTGCAATTAGTACTGGTTAGCTTCACGCATTACTGCGCTTCCACACCCAGCCTATCAACCTCGTAGTCTTCGAGGGCACTTCAGGGGTCTCAAGGACCCAGGGAAACCTAATCTTGAAGGGGGCTTCCCGCTTAGATGCTTTCAGCGGTTATCCCGTCCGTATATAGCTACCCGGCAATGCCA
>JBCCEH010000018.1:0-33395 GCA_039030375.1 Pseudomonadota bacterium
GGAATCGCACACCGAAGTGGAGGGCGCGGCGCGGTACTTCGAGTACTACGGCAATCAGGCGGAGACGGTTGAAGGGCGATCAATTCCGCTGGGCGCCGACTACTTTGACTTTACGGTGTACGAGCCTTACGGCGTCACGGCACACATCATCCCATGGAACTATCCGTTGGAGATGACCGCCCGTTCGGTGTCGGCGGCGCTGTCGACCGGTAATGCCTGCGTGGTTAAGACGCCGGAGCTTGATCCGTTAACCAATGAATATATTGCCAAGGCCGGTGAGTCCGCCGGGTTGCCGCAGGGCGCGTTAAACATCATGTGTGGTATCGGCAAAGACGCCGGGGCGGCGCTCGCATCGCATGCGGATGTCCGGCAGATCGTGTTTACCGGTTCCGTGGAAACCGGTCGCGCCATTGCCGGTGCGGCCTCACAAAACATCGTTCCCTGTGTACTGGAACTCGGTGGTAAGTCCGCGGCGATCGTGTACCCGGATGCCGATATCGACAATCTCGTCAACAACGTGCGCTGGGGAATCTTCTTCAATGCTGGACAAGTGTGTTCGGCGATGTCCCGAGTTCTGGTGCACGAGTCGATCCACGACGATGTGGTCGACGGGATTGCCGCGCTTGCCAATCGACTCTCCGTAGGGCCGGGTATTGAGCGCGGCGAATTCGGTGACAACATGGGCGCAATGATCTCCGCCAATCAGCGCGAACGTGCAACGGTTATGTGTGAGCGAGCAAAAGAAGAAGGCGCAAGCGCGGCGTCCGGGGGGCGTCCGATGAGCGGTGATGGTTTCTTTTTTGAACCGACGGTGTTCACCGGCGTATCGCCTGAGATGCAGGTAGCGCAAGAAGAAATATTTGGACCGGTGCTTACGGTGATTCCATTTTCTGATGATGCCGATGCGATCAACGTTGCCAACAGCACCGATTACGGATTGGTCAGCGGTGTATTCACGCGCGATCTGGATCGCGCTACGCAAACGGCGCGGCAAATACGTGCCGGCCAGGTATATGTCAATGAATGGTTCGCTGGCGGCGTCGAGACGCCGTTCGGTGGCTATGGTCAATCAGGCTACGGACGTGAGAAAGGGCGTGAAGCCTTGTGGAATTACGTGCAGACCAAGAACGTCGCTATCAAATTAGGACACTGACTTATGGACAACGATCTCTTTGAAAAAGGGCTGACGCAGCGCAAAGCGACGCTCGGTGCTGAATACGTTGAAAAAAACTTGGCCGCCGCCGATGACCTGACGCGACCGTTTCAGGAAGCGATGACCGCATGGTGCTGGGGGTTTGGGTGGAGCGATGACACGATCGATGCGAAAACCCGCTCAATGATGAACCTCAGCATGATCGGCGCGCTCGGCAAGATGGATGAATGGGAAATCCATTGTCGTGGTGCGCTCAACAATGGCGTGACCAAAGACGAGATTCGTTCGATTATTCACGTTATCGGCATCTACTGTGGTGTGCCACAGGCGCTGTCGTGTTTTCGCGTGGCGCGTAAGGTGCTCGAAGAGAGCTAATCGCCTATTCGTGTTTTCATCCGCTTGATCGTCTCATCGCACCATTCAATGGTGGCCTTAATGCGTTTCAGCCCCAGTGCGAGTGTGAGCTGCGGAAAAAATTCGTCGTCCGGTAAATCGTTTGGGTATCGCGGGTCATCTTTGCGCAAAAAACCATCGACCTCCACGAGATACTCGTATCGATCGACCATGTAGTCGCGGAGCTCTTGCATGAAACTTAGTCCGTCTTTTTTGTCATCTAGCTCATTGAGAAAGAACACTTGAGTGAGGTAGCTGATGCGCTCTTCGCCGACTTGTGGGCCGTCTGCCAGCCACTCGAGGAGTTCGAGGCGGCCCTTCGCCGAGCGTGTGTAAACGCGTCGATTGGGTCCGGATGCGGATTCCTCTTCGTGGCACTTCAAAAGGCCAGATGCTTCCATTTTTTTGAGCTGTGGGTAGATCTGGCTGAGTTCCGCGCTCCAGAAGTTGTTCAGGGCTTGATCGAAATTCCTCTTTAAATCGTAGCCGCTTTGCGGCTCTGAGAGCATGCCGAGTAAGATGTGTTTGAGACTCAAGATTAGACTTTAATTTCTCGGAATTTAATTCGGTAGTGACGTGCCCAAATGACCGAGGCCGGTATGCCGATTACCGATGGCAGTACCCACGGTATGATCGCGACCCATCCGGACAAGCCAATATCCCAAATACGACTGATGCCGAAAACAGCAAAAGCGGTGTGAAATGCGATTCCCGCACCCAACATAGAGCCCAGGTGCTCGTAAAACCAGGCACGCGGCGATTCCCACTCCTTATTCATATAATTCAAGACGCCAAATCCACCGGCAAAGCCGATCGGACTCAGGGCCAGCAACAAGATCATTGTGTCAGGCTTCAGTAGCAATGCGTAGCCAATGATAAAGACGCTGGCGGCGATTGAGCTATACGCCATCGCCTTATTCGCCGGCGTGCGCAATGCGGCCTGATCTTTCTTGTGCTGCAACGATTGCATACCTTGCCGCACGGACACGAAAGTCACCAGGGTCAGATAGCCGAGAAAAATAATTAATGAGTATCCGGCAGGTGCGGTACTAATGGTGATGCCCTGCTGGAGATAGCCGATAACACGAAGTGTGAGCGCAAGCGCAGCGCCCGCCAAGACAATGTACGCGCTCCAGACGAAAAATTTGCCAAATCGAACGTGATTCACGGCGCCTTTTTTCGCGAAGATCGGAATCCAAAATGCGGCCAGACCGAGAAAGCCAAAAATCACATGAATGTTACGGAGTGCGTCTGCAATCGAGTCCATGCTCTGCTCCTACGTTGCACGTCACCAGCTATATAAACAGTTATATAGCATAGCGAAGGAGCTATATCAATAGTTATATAGCCAAACGATTGGCACTGAAGAGTGCTGTGACGAACCAAGACTTGCGGCGGTGGTCTACAATACGAACATGCAAGCCAAACACGACACTACGATTCGGATGCTGGCCGCCGCGGTAGGTCTGGTTTTCCTCGCCGGCTGTGCCAACGAGGGCGGACGCACGCTTGACAAAGTCGGGCGTCACGAAGTCGCCGAGTACGCCGGCTGCTCTAACGACCAGGTAGCGATGTGCATCGACACCAACTGCGAACCCGACGAATTTCAATGCGTTGATCGCGGTGATGCGCATTCGATTCTGGGTGTGCCGGAGTTTCCACGCAACCGCTAGCGCCGCCGTCGCCACGGATCAACTCTGGCTCGACACGCGAGCTATGATGGGTGTGTTATTCGACTAACGGAGAAGCGCATGCGTCCAACTTGTCTGCTCGTGGCCATAATCTGCCTCGCGATACCTGGCGCCAAAGGAGCCGCTGACGATGGGCCGGCCCAGCCGATTACCGTGACCAGCCTGATTCAAACGTTGTCAGAAACGGTGGAGGACGCCGAAGTGATCGTGGATCACGTGGTGGTGGCTCCGAATGCCGCTTTGCCTAAGCATTGGCACCATGGCGAAGAGTTTGTTTACCTGCTGAAGGGTTCGGTGACGCTGTTCATGGAAGGCGAAGACGACATTGATCATCGCGCGGGTGAACTGGTTAAGATTCCCTATCAGAAAGTGCACTGGGTCGTTGCCGGTGATAGCGGCGCCACCGCGGTGGCGTTTCGATTGCACCACCACGGCAAACCACACCGAGTGATCATCGACTAGTTGGAATCGAGCGTGTCCAAATAGCGGATCGCGCGTCGAATATCGGTTGCATTTGGCGTGTCATGATCCATGCCGCGGATCACCATCAGTTTTGAATTTTCGACACCGGCACCGAGATAACGGTGATAGATTCGCTTTGTCAGACCCAGATTAAAGTCGGCGCTTCCGGCGATAAAGACATAACGGTTGCGACGAATATTCTGTAAGCAAGGATGTTCGTCATGCGCCCAGAACGCTGCGCCGCCAATGTAGATCGCACCGCGAAACAGATTGGGAAAATCCGGAGCGATCATGCCGGAGACTTTTCCGCCACCGGAAAAGCCGGCCAAATACACGCGGTTCGGATTCAACGTGTGCGATTCGGCAATCAGACTCGGAGCTACCGCCGCCAGAATGACGCGCCGAGCCACCGGCACCTTGTTGCCGGCGCCGTTGGCGGCAATCCAAATCAAATTTTCCTCATCGACCACGTCACTCCAACCCCGAGGCATCCAGCCGCGGTTGGTTGGGCTCACGTACACGAGCAATCCGGCGGGTTTTCGTGGGTCGTAGGTATCCGGTACGTGCACCGACCAAGTCACCTTGTCATCGAGAGTTGCCATTTCGCCGACCAGGTCGAGGGTTTCTTCATCGAGGATGTCAGCGATGGTGCGCTCGATCTGGTAGCGGCCGGTCGGTGCGGATTCGCCATTTTCCATCGCGGCGGTCGGTGTCATAAACGCGTAGCAAAGTACGACTATCGACAGCGTTCGAGCTATCATGAGGGTCTAATCTCGGAGGAAAGCTTCATGCACGGTTCCCGTTTCGTACGTCAGCAAATCAAAAATTTCTTACCAGCGATAGTCCTGGTAGTTCTATTCGGCGGTCAAAATGCGCTCGCCCAGGTCAAGATTATTCAACCGGGCCCGCCGGGAGAACCGGTTCGCGAACTTAGCGTCGATGAGGCTACCGAAATTGCGGACAACAATTACTCGCCGGACGACGTCCTGTTTATGCAAGACATGATCCCTCATCACCACCAGGCGACGCAGATGGCGGCCTTGGTGGGTGACAGAACTAACCAGCCTGAAGTGGTTGAGATCGCGGGCCGCATCGACGCAGCTCAGGCGGATGAAATTGAGTTTATGCAGCAGTGGCTAAAAAATCGCGGCGAAGATGTACCGGATCCATCTGCGCACCACGCGATGCATACGCACCATGATATGGCAGGAATGGCCTCGCCAGAGGAGATGCAGGAACTAGCGGATTCTGAGGGTATCGAGTTTGACCGCTTATTCTTGAAGCTGATGATGGCGCATCACCAGGGTGCCGTCGATATGGTTGAGGATCTGCTTGAACGGCCGGGTGCTGCGTATGACCCGGTCCTATATGACTTCACCTCTGATATCACCAACGATCAGACGGTGGAAATCGAGCGAATGAATGCGATCTACGCGGGGCTGTCTGACGATCCCCGTTCGGGCCTCGGGCCGGGCATCTTTGACGCCGAGATTGCTGCGCTGAATATGAAGCATGTCGGCTTCATGCACAAAGCGCCGGGATTCTTCGATCCGGCAAACCCGGGCGAATTGCCACTTGAAAATCCAAACGACGAGATCGGTGAAGACGAACCAGACACACCGACGTACAACCCGGATGAGCGTTCGCCGCTGTTGGGGTTCTGGTATTCCGATATGGCGTTCTTTGATGACACTCTGGTTATCGGCGGTTACCACGGTATCAATATGTATGACGTGTCGAGCGACGGCATGCCGGAACATGTGTCGTCCCTCGTGTGTCCCGGCGGTCAAGGCGATGTGTCGGTGGTCGGTGATCTTCTGTTGATGTCCGTTCAGGATCAGCGTGGCCGCCTCGACTGCGGTCTTCAAGGCGTCGACGTTGATGCCAGCCCGGAGCGCTTCCGCGGCCTGCGAATTTTCGATATCAGTGACGTCTCTCGCCCCCGACAAGTGGGTGCAGTGCAAACCTGTCGTGGTTCGCACACGCATTCGGTGGTGTCCTCGGATGACGACACGATTGTCGTCTACAACTCGGGCACTTCGGATATTCGCGATACGGAAGAGCTGGAAACCTGTTTCGATGAACAGCCCGGTAATGACGAGACGGCGTTATTCCGCATCGACGTAATTGAAGTTCCGGTTAAAGATCCTTCTAAGGCTCGTATCGTCGATAGCCCGACCGTGTTTGCCGATGATGGCCAACTCGCAGGATTGTGGAGAGGCGGTGATCACGGTGACGACACCCAGGACACGAACATCACCGATCATTGCCATGACATCACCGTGTTTCCGGAGCTGAACCTGGCTGCCGGCGCCTGCTCCGGTAACGGTATTTTGTTCGATATTTCCGACCCGCTGAAACCGACGCGAATCGATGCGGTTACCGATTCTGGTTTTGCTTACTGGCACTCGGCTACATTTAACAACGACGGCACCAAGGTGCTGTTCACCGACGAGTGGGGCGGTGGTGGCCGCGCGCGTTGCCGTGTGAGTGATCCGGTGACTTGGGGTGCGGATGCCATCTACGACATTGTTGACGGAAAGTTTGAGTTTAGAAGCTACTACAAATTGCCCGCACCGCAGGTTGAGCAGGAGAACTGTGTGGCGCACAACGGCGCCATCATTCCGGTACCGGGCCGCGATATTTTCGTCCAAGCCTGGTACCAAGGTGGAATCTCAGTAGTGGATTTCACCGACTCCGCCAATCCGGTCGAAATCGCCTACTTCGATCGTGGCCCGATCGATGCCGAGTACATGGTTGGTGGCGGTTTCTGGTCAACTTACTGGTACAAAGGCCGCATCTACGGCACGGAAATGGTACGCGGCCTCGACGTCCTGGAAATGGTGCCGAGCGAATACCTGACCGCGAATGAAATTGAGGCAGCAAAACTGGCCGACTACAACGATATTTTTAATCCGCAGCAGCAAATCAAGCTAACCTGGCCGGCAGACCCGGTAGTGATGCATGCATTGGTTGATCAGCTTGAGCGCAGTGGAGACGTTTCAGACGTGCTGGTCGAGAATCTGCGTTTGTATGTTAACGAGCTAGATCTTGGTGCGAACGGGAACAAGTCTGTGGCAACCGGACGCTTAAAGGAGTTAGTGAAAGGTTTGCCGTCCTCGAATCGTTCCGCCAAGAAACTCTCAGAAATGATTGATCAGATCGGCTGAAGCCAGTAATTCGACCTGCTCCGCATCACTGCGGAGCAGGTCAATCCATACCTACTGAATGCCGCGGCCGGGCGTCCAAGGAACGCGCGCCGCATCCAGTGCGTCTTTGAGCGCCGCATACTCACCGTCATACAAGGCGGTAAGCTCGCGCTTCACTTCTGCATACTGAGCTAACGCAATGCGCAAAGACTCGCGCTGGTCTGGTGTTGGGCCGTATGCATTATCAGGCGTAAAGCGCGCGTGCCAGAGTCGATTGCTGACCGGCATTTCGTCGAACTCCTGATAGATGGCACGCGTCGGATTCTCGGCCAGACGGTCACGCTGTTCGGCTGCCCGCTGCTGAATGGCGTTGGCAGACTCGTACAGCGATTTGTCGGCGTTTGATCGATCCAAGACATCCTTAATCGCATCCAGTTCCGCGTGAATCGCATCGATGGTCTTAACCGTACCTTGAGACGCTCGCATTAGCTCATCAGCCTGTTGCTGGTAGGCGACGCGTTCCGCCTGCGATGAGCCCGGTAGTGTCGGCTCGCGGATCGAGACCACGTCAATTGTTTGCGGCTCGCCCACCGCGCTGATAACACCGTCGATCCGTTGGTGCATAGATACGGTGTATGTGCCAGGCGCTACCAAAACGCCGGTCAGGTCATTTGCATCAAACTCGGCTTCCGGTACCC
The DNA here is from genome assembly GCA_039030375.1 of Pseudomonadota bacterium. Lineage (GTDB taxonomy): Bacteria > Pseudomonadota > Gammaproteobacteria > Steroidobacterales > Woeseiaceae > UBA1847. The sequence continues at coordinate 7,547 of JBCCEH010000018.1, forward strand.
AGGCATTGACCGCTGCATAACGAAGATCCCAAGCGAGTCGATGGAAGCCCGCGTCCACCGGCGCGTCCATAACACGCACAACGTCGCCGTTCGCATCGGCGATCGTGAGAAGGACCGCAGGTTCATCTTCGCGCTTTTCGCTGAGAATCGTGTCCCACGACGGGAACCGAACATTCTCATTGTTTTCTTCGAGTTTTTCGTCGGCTTCGCGGCGAATCTCTTGTTGCGTCTGCAGGCCTTCTGCGAGGTAGTACGTCAGCATTGCGCCGAAGTCTGGATTGTCGGCGCGATAGTACGCATCACCCTGAGAGCCGGTGCAACCCGGATCGCCGCAGCCAAATGGCCGCTTCGGTACGTACCAATCGGTTTCGCGAACCGGGAACAGTGTTGCACCATTGGCAAGCATGCTCGTGGTCACCGAGCGCAGCGGTGTGTAGTCATCCAATACGTAGAAACTGCGTCCAAAGGTAGCGCCGACGAGGTCATTTTCGCGCGTTTGGATCACCAGATCGCGGTACGGAATGTTCGGCGTGCCGCCTTTCAGTTTGGTCCAGACGTCACCGCCGTCGACCGTAAAGAACACGCCGAACTCGGTGCCGAGGAACATGAGTCCTGGGTTCACGTGGTCTTGAACGATACGCCACAAAACATGGCGCTCAGGTAGGTTGCCGGCAATGCTTTGCCAGGACCGGCCGCGATTCGTGCTCTTTAAGACATACGGTGCGAAATCGCCGCTCTTATGATCATCGACCACCACATACACGGTATCTTCGTCGTGCAAGTCGGCTTTAATGTCGTTAACGAAGAAACGATTCGGCACGCCGGGAAGTCCATCAACGCGGCGCCAGTTGGCACCGCCGTCTTCGGTTACCTGAATAATGCCGTCATCAGTCGCGGCGTAGATGATCTGTTCGTTGATTGGTGATTGAGACAACGACGTCACCGTGTTGAACATCGACATCGCGTAGAGATCCCAAGACGCTTCGAAGCCCCAGGTGCGACCCATAACCGGTTGGCGCGTGCGCCGTTCATCGCGCGTCAAGTCACCGCTAATCGCGGTCCATGAGTCGCCGTAATCATCGCTACGCCACACCCGTTGCGTACCAAAGAACAGGGTCTTTGAGTCATGCGGGCTGATTAAAATCGGTGAATCCCAGTTGTATCGTTCTTGCGGATCGCCATCCGCCGGCTGCGGCTGGATATAGACGGATTCACCGGTCTTGCGGTCGTATCGCGTCAGGTTACCCTGTTGCCACTGCGCGTAAATGATATCCGGGTTGTTGGGATCAACGGCCGACTGGTGACCGTCGCCGAACAGCGTGACAAACCAGTCGCCACTGCGAATGCCGATATTGTTGTCGGTGCGTGACGGGCCACCGTGACTATTGTTGTCCTGCGTGCCGCCGTAGACGTTGTAGAACGGTTCATCATAGTCGACCGCCACTTTGTAGTACTGCGTAATCGGCATGTTGTCGAAGAAGCTCCAGGTCTCGCCCTGATCAAAGCTCTCGTAGATGCCGCCATCGTTACCGACAATGATGTAGTCCGGGTTGTCCGGATCAAACGCCACCGCGTGGTGATCGACATGTTTCGTGTCGTGTTGCAGTTTTTCAAAATTCTCGCCGCCATCATCGGTCATGTGCAAATGCACATCGGCTTGATAGACGCGATCGAAGTGGTGCGGGTCTGCAAACAGTTCCTGGTAATAGTGCGGGCCGGTACCGCTGGACAAATATTCGTTACGCTTTTCCCAGGATTCGCCGCCATCGGCCGAACGCCAGAAGCCGCCGGTGCGGTTTGACAGCTCAATCGTGGCGTAAATGACGTCCGGGTCGATCGGCGATACCGCCAGACCGGTCTTGCCCATGTTTTCTTTAGGTAGTCCCTCGGTGAGGTGGCGCCAGGTTTCGCCGCCGTCAGTCGACTTGTGAATACCAGTGCCGGGGCCACCGTCGATGAGTACCGCAACGTTCCGCAGGCGTTGCCAGGCAACCGCATACATCACGTCCGGGTCGCGAGGGTCCATGTGCACCTCGGACACGCCGGTGTACCGATCATCTTCGTCGGTGTTGCCGAGGCCCTCGCCGAGCACTTTATTCCAGTTCTCGCCGCCATCGGTGGACTTGTATAAACCGCGATCACCGCCGCCGGACCACAGCGGACCCTGCGCAGCGACAAAGATCGTGTTCGAGTCGCGCGGATCCACTCGAATCATGCCGATGTGTTCGGAATCCTCGAGACCCATGTTTTCCCAGTTCTGACCGCCGTCGCGACTGCGATACACACCGGAGCCGTAACCGACGTGACGGCCCGAGACATTTTCACCGGTGCCGACCCAAATGGTGGACGAGTTATTCGGGTCGATCGTGATACAACCGATCGAATAGGAGTCTTCATTGTCGAAAATCGTCTCCCACGTGGTCCCGCGATTGGTGGTCTTCCAGACACCGCCGCTGCCGACCGCGACATACCAAGTCGACGAATCGTTCGGGTCGATCGCGATATCGGCAATGCGACCGGCCATGAATGCTGGGCCAATGCTGCGAAACTCGAGACCCTTAAACGTAGCTTCGTTAAAGCCTGGGTCGGAGTCTTCGTCGTCTTGTGCGAAGGCAGGGGAGTGAATCAGAGCCGCGATAGCGGCGAGCCAAGTGAGTCGGTTCATTGCGATTCCTTATTATGGTTGCCGACGGGGATCGGCGACTTATTCACTCGATTTTAGCCGACCTGAGGGTGAATTGCCGAACATGGCGTAGAATGTGCCGATGAAGCGTTTTCGCTATACCACGGTAACTGCCGTCGTGATCGCCAATATGGTGGGCACGGGCGTTTTTACCAGCCTCGGTTTTCAGCTTCTGGATATCAGTTCCGGCTTTGCATTGCTCGCACTATGGGCGGTGGGTGGATTAGCGGCACTGTGTGGCGCGATGACCTACGCCGAACTCGGTGCCGCGTTGCCCCGGTCGGGTGGCGAATACAATTTCTTGTCACGAATCTTCCATCCTGCCGCCGGATTCGTTTCGGGCTGGGTGTCGGCAACGATTGGTTTTTCGGGTCCGACGGCACTGGCCGCGATGACATTCGCTGCGTATGCGACGTCGATTCTCGGCGGTGATATTAGCGTCTGGGCGGAGCGCGCGATTGCCTGCGGATTGGTTATCGTGCTCGCTTTGGCGCACGCCTCAAACCGACGCACCAGCGGCGGCACCCAGGTGTTGTTCACTATCTTGAAAGTCGCTGTGATCGTCGTGTTTTGTCTGCTGGCTCTGCTGCTGGTCGAAACACCACAATCGATTAACTTCGCGCCCGCCGCCGGTGATACTGCGGTTATCTTCAGCGCTGAATTCGCGATCGCATTGATCTACGTCAGCTACGCGTATACCGGTTGGAACGCGGCGACCTATCTCAGCAGTGAGTTGGCGAACCCGCAGCGGCGACTGCCATTGATTCTGTTTACCGGCACATTCGTCGTCATGCTGTTGTATTTGGCGCTGAACTTTGTGTTCTTGAAAGTGGCGCCAATGGATGCAATGCGCGGTGAAGTTGAGGTTGGCTATATCGCCGCGCAGTCTGCATTCGGTGATCTCGGCGGTAAGCTCACTGGGCTGGTATTGGCGGCATTGCTGATCTCGACGGTGAGCGCGATGACGATGGCGGGGCCGCGTGTGATTCAGGTCATTGGTGAGGACTTCCGCGCGCTGCGGATGTTTGCCAAGACCACTGATGACGGGTTGCCGTCGGTGGCGATCTACACCCAAACCGCGCTGACGTTGCTGTTTATTTTGACCGGAAGCTTCGAATCGGTATTGGTGTTTTCCGGCTTTACGCTGGCATTGAATAGTTTCGTTACAGTGATCGGTGTGTTCGTACTGCGCTGGAGGCAACCGGACCTTGCCCGGCCCTATCGGACATTCGCGTACCCTCTGACACCGCTCATCTACCTGGTATTAACGACCTGGACATTGCTGTATGTGGTGATCGAAAGGCCGACCGAGGCTCTGTTCGGCCTGGGCGTAATCGTCTCCGGGCTGGTTTTCTATTTCGTTTCCTTATCGGTGGGCGATCACCGCCGCGAAGCCTAATTCGGCGATAGACGTGCGCCAATTCGGTGCACTGGAAATGTGCAGAAAACGTGAAATCGTGGGTTCGCTGGCGCCGAACGTGCGCTAGATCACCGATTCTCACGGCTAGACGTCAGAGAATAGATGCTCGGCTTTAGGCAACGGACGCTCCAGTGCAGGCAGTCGTTTTCATTCTCATATCGCTCGCGATCACGACCGCGGTGCTCAGCGCAATTTTCTTTACCGCTTGGAGCACGATGGGGCGTCAGGCGCATGCGTACACCTGGGGTTGGACGTTCGTCTTTGGCACGTTGCAGTGGTGTGGCAATTTGTTGCAGGGATTCTTCCTGTCATGGGAGGCCTATTGGCTAACCGTTAACGCACTCTCGATGATCACCGTGTCACTCGGTGTCAAAGGGCACTGCCAACGCCTCAATTTCAAAATAAGTGCTGCCCAATTATGGGTGCCGGCAGCGCTGGCTTATAGCGTCATCGTTTGGTTTACCGTGGTTGATGTGCATGTTGGCATTCGCACCGGAACGCAGGCGCTATACACCGGTTTGGTGATCGGTGCTGCCGCGTATCTGGTACTGACTCGGCCGGAAAAGTTGCGTCCGGCGGAATGGGGTGCAGGCCTTTCGATGGTTTTCTTTTCAGCAGCGCAGCTGATGGCAGCGACGATGGCGCTGCGTGCCGGCGTCGACGGTGATCCCGCGTTCTTGCAAATGTACTCGTCGATCAACTACATCACGATGCCGGGTGCGTTCACCGCGATGGCAATGTTTATCGTATTCGTGCTGGCGTCGGATTTGGCCGAAGAAATGAAACAGGTTGCGGTGCGCGATCAGCTGACCGGGCTGTTTAATCGTCGCGGCTTTATGGAGCTGGCTGAGCCGGCATTCGCCTCTTCGCAGCGGACTGATCGGACGCTGTCCGTGATCATGACCGACATCGACCGGTTCAAATCCATCAACGACCAATACGGTCATAAAGTCGGTGACCGTGCGTTGCAGCATTTCGCCAATATTCTACTCAGCGATCGTCGTGGTGAAGATATCGCCGCCCGAATCGGCGGTGAAGAATTTGCATTGATCTTGCCGGGCACCGGCGCTGAGGATGCGGTGCGTATTGCCGATGCGCTTTGTAATCGCCTGGCGGATAGCGAAATTGCCGTCGGCGGCGATGTCATCAGGATGACCGCTAGCTTCGGTGTCGCCGCTATTTCCAACAATGACGCCGAATTTGCCGATATGCTGACGCGAGCCGACTCGGCGCTTTATCGTTCTAAGCGAGCAGGTCGCAATCGCATCGATATCGAGTCCTCGCAGATGCTGATGAACACCCAGGGCGCGCTTAAGCCCATTAGTTAATTCACTGATCGCCGCTGGGCGGGTGATCGTCTCAGCTTCCCGATACAATGGTGTCATGCATATCGCTGGTACCGTTATTCACGCGCCCTCGCGGGGCGAGCTTGAGGTTATCGATGACGCCTGCGTCAGCGTCAATCGAGAAGGCGTTATCGAATCTGTTACACAAGGTGAGGCGCCGACCGACGCATTAACGTTGGCGCCCGGTACATTCCTGCTCCCCGGCCTGATCGATTGTCATGTGCATGCGCCGCAGTGGCCACAAATGGGTACCGCCTACGATTTGCCGCTCAACGAATGGCTACAGCAGTGCACGTTTCCGATGGAAGCGAAATACAGCGACCTGGACTTCGCCGCGGCCAGCTATTCATCGCTCATCGATACCTTGTTGGAAAATGGTACGACGACCGCCACCTATTACGGTTCGATTCATGTCGCGGCGACGCAGTTGCTCGCCGATATCGCCAAGGAAAAAGGTCAGCGCGCGTATATCGGTAAGGTGGCCATGGATAATCCGGATCAATGTCCGGATTTTTATCGCGACGCATCGACCACAGCGGCGATCGACGGTACGCGGCAATTGGTGGAGTACATACGGAGCTTAGGCACCGACCGTGTTCAACCGGTGATTACGCCGCGGTTCATCCCCAGCTGCACTGACGATGCCCTGGCGGAGTTCGGGCGTATGGCCTCGGAATACGATTGCCACGTGCAAACGCATTGCTCGGAGAGTGACTGGCAACATCATTACGTACTCGAGCGCCATGGCCTCAAAGATACGCAGAGCCTCGATCGGTTTGGTCTATTGACCGACAAAACGGTGTTGGCGCACGGTGTGCTGATCGATGATGAGGACATGACGACAATCCGGTCCAGCCACAGCGGTATCGCCCATTGTCCGTTATCCAATTTGTACTTTTCGAACGCCGTATTTCCCGCTCGTCGCGCGTTGGACCGGCAGCTTAAAGTCGGTTTGGGAACCGATATTGCCGGCGGTGCGAGTGCCAGTGTGCTGGATAATGCGGCGATGGCGATCAATATGTCGCGGGCGCTGGAAGAGGGTGTTGATGCCACCGCGGCGCAGGTTTCGCGTGGTGTTGATGACACGCGTATAGATTTCAGAGACGCATTCTGGATGGCCACCGCAGGCGGTGCCGAAGTACTTGGTCTAAACGCCGGGACTTTCGCCCCAGGCAACGTCTTCGACGCGATCGTTTTGGATACCACGGTTGCGGCCTCGGATTTGCGCGTTTGGGGCGACGATTCCGCAGAAGACGTATTGCAAAAAGCCATCTATGGGGCGAATCAAAACAATATCGCCACGGTGTGGGTGCAGGGCGAGAAAGTTAAGGGTTAGTCGCGCCGGATACGATGTTATAGAGGCTTGGCCGATTCTCGCGGATTTCGTCTTTCGTTAAGCCCTCCAGCGAGTGCGGAAACTTAATCCACTGTTCGGTTTCGTGAACAACATAATCCGGCGTTCGCGACGAACGATTGCGAGACGGCTTGTAGTACGGCACAGCGACGCGAATATCGTGCGGCGCATTGAGTCGTGCTTTGGCACGCAAGTAGTCGATTAACGCGTCGATTGTCTGCCCAGTGTCGAACACATCATCGACGATCAGTAGCCGATCATCGTGCGTGATGTTCTTGATGAGATAGTTCATTCCGTAGATTTGCACTTCGCGCGCTTGCGAGTCGATGCCGGTATAGGAAGAGGTTCGCACTGCAATGTGATTGGCATCGACACCGCTAAACGCCAAATACTCCTGCACAGCAATGCCAATCGGTGCTGCGCCGCGCCACAGTGCGACGATGAAACTCGGTTTAAAACCACTGGCGACGATCATCGCGCCGAGGCGAAATGAGTCATCGAGTACGGATTGCGGGCTGACGTAAAGTTTCTCGCTCATGGCAATGCTAGACTTCGCCTATGGTCGCTGATTCGAAATTGAACAAACACTATATACAAGAAGCCGACCTGATCGACGACGCGTTCCGTTTGGCCGTCAAGATCCATGATAGCGGCTTTGCTCCGACGTTTCTGGTGGGCCTTTGGCGAGGCGGCAGTTCGGTGGCGATTTACGTGCAGGAATGCCTGCAGTACCTGGGTGTCGAAACCAATCACATTGCAGTGCGCACGTCGTATACCGGCCAGCCCGACTATGCGGCGATGGTCGAAAATCCCGCCGAGAACATTCGCGTTCACGGTACTCAGTATTTGCTGGAGTCACTTAACGTTGATGATCGACTACTGATCGTCGACGATGTTTGTAGTTCCGGTCTAACGTTGCGGGCCGTCGAAGATCGTTTACGTAGTCGGCTTAAGCGCAACATGCCGACCGCGGTACGCACCGCCGTCGTCTGGGATAAGCCGGGCAGCAATCGAACCGGCCGGACGCCCGACTTTGTCATCCACCAGTCTGACGACTGGCTGGTATTACCCTATGAACTCAAAGGTCTAAGTCTCGACGAGATCGCGCGGCAAAAGCCGCTGGTCGCTGAGTTATTGGATCAACACCGATCGGATTCCCCTCTATGAAAACGCTTCTGTGCTTTATCGCTCTCATCGTGCTGGTGGCATGTTCCTCCGATTCCGTGGACATGGCCGACCGGTCCGGCAACGCGATCGATCTCATCGTTGAAGGTGATTACATCGTTACCATGGATGCGGCAGGATCGATTATCGAGAACGGCGCCGTCGCTATTGATGATGGCGTGATAATCGCTGCCGGCCCGCGTGATCAGATTTCTGCAGACTATGACGCGGTGGAAACGCTCGGCGGTAGCGGGCGCATCGTGATGCCCGGTTTGGTCAACGGCCATGGACATGCGGCGATGACCTTGCTGCGTGGTATTGCGGATGACCTCGAACTGATGGAGTGGCTGACCAACTACATCTTTCCGGCCGAGGTGGAATTTGTTGATGCTGAGTTCGTGCGTATCGGCACAGAGTTGGCATGCTGGGAAATGATTCGAGGCGGTACGACGACCTTTGTCGATATGTACTATTTCTCGGACGCGGTCGCCGAGGTGGTGGAGGCCTGTGGTATGCGCGCGTTGGTATCGGCCAGCGTTATCGATCAGCAAAGTCCCGATGCGGAAGGTGCCGATGATGGTATCGGCAAGGGCAATGATTTTATTGGTCGCTGGCTCGGTGTGAATTCGCGTATTACGCCGTACTTTGCACCGCACGCGGTGTACACGCTGAATGCCGCGCAGTTGGCGGCGACTCGAGAAGCGGCCAACGCGCTTGAGGTGCCCATCAGTATCCATCTGGCCGAATCGCCGTTCGAATCGATGTATTCCCAAAACACCTACGGCACGACGCCAGTGACGATGTTAAACAATATCGGTTTCTTTGACGGGCCGACGATCGCCGCGCACATGGTTTGGCCGACCGATGCGGAAATCGCCATTCTCGCTGAAAAAAGGGTGGGTGTAATTCACAATCCGACGTCGAACTCCAAGCTGGCATCGGGTATTTCACCCGTGACGAAAATGTTGCAGGCCGGCGTGTTGATGGGTATTGGCACCGACGGTGCTGCCAGCAACAACGACCTCGATATGTGGGAAGAAATGCGAATGGCGGCGTTCTTACAAAAAGTGGAGGACATGAATCCGCGCGCCCTGCCGGCGATGACCGTGTTGCGTATGGCCACGTCCGGCGGTGCTGAGGCGATCGGGCTGGGCGACTCAATCGGTTCCATCCAGGTGGGCAAGCGTGCCGACGTCATTCAAGTCGCCTTTGATGACGTGCACCACGTGCCCACGTTTAACGTCGTGTCGCACCTTGTCTATGTCACTGATGAACAGGACGTGAGCAGTGTCGTCGTGGATGGTGCGGTGCTAATGAAAGATCGGCAACTGCTGACAATTGATACGGGGCGAGTTCGCGCTGAAGCTAACGAGCTTGCAGGCCGCATCCAGGCGCGCCTCGCCGAGCGCAATCAGGGCGATAACTAGTGGATGCTAGGTAATTCGTCGCGATACTGGTCCCAGTTCGTCAGGATCTCCTGCACGACGGTGTTACCGACAACGAAAGCTGCTTCAATCGATGGCAGGCCGCCATCCGGATAGGGCTGGGTCTTACTCCACAGCGCGGTTTGACCCGCTGGCGGCATTGTAAAGTTGCTCACCGTGCGGAGTACCAATACGCGATCAAGATCGACCAAGCCGATCTTCGACAGCCGTGTTAATGCAGTTAGGGTGCCGCTATCTTCCATGCCGGAAGTCATGAAATTGGCGCCTTCGCCGCGGTACAACCGAATCCAGTCGTTCGCCCAGATGTTGAGTAACTCACCGTGCCAATAGGTGCTCGAGCTCATGCTGTCGCCGATCGTGACGAACGGTGGGCGCTGAGCTTGAGGGTAGGTTGAGTAGTGTTCTCGATATGCGGTAATGCCCGGCGCATCGCCGAGATCGATATCCTTGGTCATCGCAAAAGCCCAATCGACCAGCTGCGTATTTAGCGAGTAAGCGATGGTGTCGGTGGTCCAGCCGGACGCGAGGTCGTCGGACTCGGTGGTCGGTTCATCCTTGCCAAGTGGAATCATTCCGTACGGCCAGCCGTCGGGAATTTCGCGGGCATCGATTTCATAGGCGAGATCGCCATCGACGATGTGTCGCGCCCATGCTGCCGAGCCGAGCGATATGTCTTCGGGATCACCGCCGGCGATTCCGGCGATCAACCAATAAGCGTTGGTCAAATCGAATCGTGGATCTTGTCCGAGCGCCATCGTCGAGGCGGTGGCGTTGGGAATACCACCACCAATCAGAATCGCCAAAACACCATCGTCGTTCATATACAGACTTTCGATACCGGCATCGAAGGAATACTCGGTGTCCAGCGACAAGCGCTCTAGCCAGAGCTGGATCTCGCCGGCCTCATCGCCGCGTAATTCGCCACGCTCGAACATGGCAACGACGACGACCTTAACTTCGATACGACTATCAGCGGCCGAACAGGCCACCAAAATGGAAAGGGCGACGCACACCAGTGCGGCCCGGATTCGACTCATCATGTAATGAGTTTAGTCGGAATTGACCGCGACGACACCCCTATTTGGGGCATCGATCAACACGCGGGTTTCCGGATTAAACAAGTGTAGGTGGGGTGCCGTATTGGTATCGAAAAACACATGCTCCGCATCGATCTCAATGCGCTGAGCGAGACCCCAGTCGACGATATCGTCGAGATGTTCGTCGATCGCCTCAATATCGATGCAAGGGAACGTTAGTAGCAGCAAGCAAACCAGCTCGTCACGCAAAAAGTGATGTCCCGGATGATCCAGCATGGTTTGCAGAATGCGGTTGTGCAATGGAGCCCGAAGGGGGCGGGTTCGGTGCCAACGGCGCTGACTGACTTCATCGAGGTCGGGTGCGCCACACTTAGCCGCTTCGCTCAGTGCAGCGGCATGCACCATGAGTGCTTGCACGTATTCTTTATCGCAGCGATAGCCGCCGATCGGATCGGCCACAGCCGGTAGCGGGATTGCGCGCCGCAATCGCTCGGCAATGGATCCACGCCAACTCGCGATGGGGCGGTTTCGACGAATATCGTCGATTTGCACGAACGTACCCTGATCGGCCGACACGACCACCCGCAGCCGAAACGGGCCGTGCTGGTGGGTGGATATCGAATGCGTCTGGGCCATTCGTCAGGATCGAGTCAAATGAGCATTCATCTTATTGCAAATGAGAATTATTCGCAATCAAGATGCAGTGTCTTGTGACACGGTTGTCAGATCGATTAACGAGCGCGCCGAAACGTCCAGATTATGGAAAATGAATGAATCCAGCAGGTGCGTATAGTGTCGGCTATGCGTACTGCCCTGAAATTCTGTTTGCCGTCCCTGCTCGGTGTTTTCGCGTTTTTGGTGCCGATTCGATGGGACGGTGATCTGACGATTCCGGTCGGCGTGTTGACCGGCTGGGTGAATGATCAGCTGGCACCGGTGGGTCTGGAGATTGTTGTTGCGGTCACCATCATCACCACGATTTTCACGGTCCTTGGCAGTTGGCTGCGGCCGGATTGGCTGCGATCGCGAGCATGGCTGCGACAGTTATTCGATGTCTCGTGGATTTGGGTGTTGATTCGACTGCTTGGTGCAGTTTTCGGGTTGATGTATTTGTTGCAGTTCGGACCAGAGATTTTGCAGTCGGATTCGCTCGCCGGTGTGGTTTTCCTCGACATCGGCTTCAACGTCTTGATGATCTATCTGGTTGCCAGCTTCCTATTACCGTTGTTAACCGATTACGGGTTTATGGAATTTGTTGGCACCCTGGCGCGACCTATCTTTCGACGAGTCTTTCGATTGCCCGGGCGGTCCGCTGTCGATGCAACCACCTCCATCGTCAGTGCGTCATCGGTAGGCTTGTTAATCACGATACAGCAGTACGATCGTGGTTTTTATTCCACCCGTCAGGCCTGCACAGTGGCCACCAACTTCTCCATTATCTCGATACCGTTCAGCCTGGTAGTCGCCGATGCGTCCGGTATCGCCGAGTGGTTTGTGCCGTGGTACGGCATCGTCTTCCTAGCGACCCTGATCGCGGCAATGATTACGCCGCGACTGCCACCATTGGCAGGCAAATCGGATACCGAATACCGCGGCCAGAAACCGTTCGAAGAGTCGCGTGATCGCGAATCACTATTGAGCATCGCCTGGACGCGAGCAACACAGCGCGCGGCTCAAGCTCCCGGGTTGGTGGGCCTGATTGCGCTTGGCGCGCGCAATCTGATGTTCTTTGTGTTCACCGTCACGGCCGCGGCTATGGCGCTAGCTACGTTATCGGCCTTGGTAACCTTCGAGACACCGCTGTTCGTTTGGTTGTCCGCGCCATTGGTTGGTGTGCTTGAGCTGGCTGGACTACCCGAGGCCGCCGCAGCAGCCCCGGGATTGTTTTCCGGCTTTCTCGATCAATTCACACCAGCGGTGATCGCCGCAGGTATCGAAAGTGAGCGAACCAGTTTCGTCCTCGCTGGCCTGTCGGTAACTCAGCTGGTCTTTTTATCCGAAGCCGGTGTCATCATCCTGCGATCGAACCTACCGCTCACATTGCTCGATTTGCTGGCCATATTCCTGCTGCGCACCGCGATTGTGTTGCCGATACTGATCGCCGGCGCGCATTGGATTATTCCCTAACGCGCTTCATAGCGGGTTGCCGTTAACATCAATTGCAATCAACAGATGATCATCCATCGCGTCTTCGGCGGTTGCGATCCAGGGTGCTAGGCAATCGCGATTTTCCACGCAGGGGTCGGTTAGTGTTTGCAGGAACGCTTCAATATCGTTGCGTTCACCATTGTTGAGATTGATGTTGGGTAGTGCCGCCGGGTCGTTCTGCGCACGTTCTTGATTGATCTTGTTTAGAGCCTGGTTCGAATTCTGCTCGGCGCCGGGGTAAAGCGCGGCGCAGTTTGCAACGTCGTCGAACTGCGGCAGCTGACACCAGGCTCCGTCATCGAAAAAGTCGTCAACTGTGCCATTCGGATTGTTGTAATGATCGAGCACCTCGTCGAGCGTCGTATACGCGCCGGTGTGCATGTACGGCCCGGTCACTGCGATATTTAACAATGACGGCGTGCGAAAACGAAACCGATCGACCGCATTACCGCTGATGTTTTCGCGACCAAAATCGTGATCGTTTGGGTTGCCTTTACCGGGTCCGAATTGAGGTGATCCGATCGCATGATGTTCCTCGTTACTAAACAAATCCCCGGAGTGACACTGCACGCAGCCGCCACCGCCGTCTGCAGCGTCGGTAAAAAACAGTATCGCGCCTTCTTTAGCGGCGTCGCTAATCGCCGTGTTATCGCCGCGCACGTAATCGCGCCACGGATTGTTGACGAACACCTGCGAGCGTTCATAGGCGCCCAGCGCAGCAACGATGTTGTCGAAGGTGATGAGGTCTTGTGCCGGCTCGCCGCTAGCGAAAGCGGATTGAAATGCAGTCAGCCATTCATTGGTTGTAAGTTCACCCTGGCCGATGCCGTAACCACCAATTCGCGCGGCCAAATGGGCGCGTAACGCGGCGTTGTCGTTGCCGGACTCAAGATTGCCGCGCATTTCTTCGGTGGATGTCACCGGAAAACGCGCCTGTGCGACCGGCAGGTTGTCACCGGCATCACCATCGATAACATTGAGGCCGGAATCCGGCGTGCTGATCCCGGACGCCGCGCCGTTTTGTAACGCTTCGCCACCCAGGCTGGCGACTCGCGAATCCCAAAACAGGCCGTTGTCCCACAGAGCAATATTGAATGTGGTGGGCGCATTCCTCGGAACGTTCGGAACGCCGCTGGCGTCGCCGCGGCCGAGGCCAAGTAGGTCAGGGTCGATGGCGCCAACCCCGAACGATAAGGAGAGATTGTCGCCACCGCCCATGACCGGGTGGTGGCAGCTCACGCAGGCACTGTCGAATTCGCCACCTAGCGCTTTGGTAAAGAACAACTGCTTACCCAGCTGCGCCAATGGATCGTTGATCGACGGTAGGTCGCGGCCGGTGCTGGGGTCACCGGTCAGTCCGTTGGCGACGATCAGCGTTCTTAACTCATCGTCTAGCGGGTCGTTGGTCGGTGGCGTTGGCGGTGCAGGTGGCTGCACGGTATCGGGTTCATCGGCATCACCGCCGCCGCCGCAAGCGCCAAGCAGTGTCAAAACGATGATCAGGGTTCCTAAACGTGCAATATCCATAACAGATCCTTTTGCTATCTCCTGCAAAATTAACGCGTCCGGATATGCATAGATGACGGGCAAACGTGGAGAAAATGTGGAGAATCCGGCGAACCGTCAGCGGCCGATTCAAGAGGTTGGTACAGTCAGCGCATGCGTTGGACGATAGGCAAGCGAATTTTCGCCGCGGTCACCGTCATGGCCGTGGTCATCGTCGGCCTAACCGCCGTGGCCACGCGGCTAAGTTTTGATCGCAGTTTTGCCGGCTATCTGGACAGTCAGCAGAGCCAGCGCCTCGAGACTATTACCGCGCGGCTAATCGCCACTTATGAAGCAGACGGTGGTTGGCAAAAACTGAGCATGGAACGACGTCGTTGGGACGGTCTGTTCAGGCCTGGGCCGGGTACCTCGCCTGGATTCGGACAGGGGTCGCCGCCAGGCGCACCTGCGGGTCCGGGTGGCCGTGACCGCAAGCCGCCACCGCCGTCCGATCCACTGGAATTGCTCGACCGAGTCACTCTGACCGATGCCAACGGCTATCAAATCGCTGGCCGATTCCCGGTGCATGATGATGTTCGATCGGTACCGATCGAAGTTGGCAACGATGTTGTCGGTTATCTCAATATTGCTCGCACCACTCGTCTTACGGACGCGATCGACATTCGATTTGCAGCCGAGCAACAACGTTCGATCGTTTATATTGCGATCGCCGCACTCATGGTTGGAGCCGCGGTCGCCGTGCTGCTGGCTCGGCAAATCATGGCGCCGGTCATCGCGCTAAAAGATGGCACCACGGCGCTCGCCAACGGCGATTTCGACCGGCGAATTACTGTAGTTCGCGATGATGAGCTGGGTGACCTCGCTGAAGACTTCAACTCGTTGGCAAAGACCTTGGAGCGCAGTCGGCAATCACGTCAGCAATGGGTGTCCGATATTGCGCACGAACTACGAACGCCGCTATCTATCTTGAACGGTGAGCTGCAGGCGGTTGAGGATGGTATTCGCAGCTTCGACGAATCAACGCTGCGGTCTCTGCTTGCAGAGGTCGATCGCCTGAGCCGCCTGGTAAACGATCTGCATGATCTGACGCGCTCGGACGAAGGTGGCATGGTGGTGCGACGGGAGCCGATCGATGTTTTTGCCGTGGTTGGTGCGAGTGTTGAAAACCTACGCGCCCGCGTCGAAGCAGCACAGTTGGTGCTGAATGTTGACTTGCCCACTGAAGCTGCACGGATACTCGGCGATGAAACCAAACTCGAACAGCTGGTGACGAATTTGATCGAAAACGCCCTGCGGTACACCGATTCGCCGGGCCAGTTACGCGTTTCCGGCAAGCAAGGCGACGATGGCGTGACATTGTGCTTCGACGACACGCCGCCGTCAGTGAGTGATATTGACCGAGAGCGTCTTTTCGATCGACTGTTTCGCGTTGAAGGCTCGCGCAATCGCGCCGCTGGCGGTTCTGGTCTCGGTTTGTCTATCTGTGAAGCGATCGTCACCGCGCACGATGGCCATATCGAAGCGAATCCCTCCGAACTCGGCGGCCTGCAAATCGTCGTAGTGCTGCCGGTCGCGGAATCATGACGCGTCCTTCCGTACTGGTCGTCGAAGACGAGGCAAAGATTGCGGCTCTCATTCGCGACTATCTGGCCCAGTCCGACTTTTCTGTGCATGTCATCGATGACGGTGCCGGCGTGGTTGACTGGGTGCGTCAACATTCGCCGGATATCATTACGCTGGACGTGATGTTGCCGGGCGTCGATGGCCTGACAATCTTGCGCGAGCTACGGGCGTTTTCGGATGTGCCTGTTCTGTTGATTACTGCGCGAGTTGAGGATGTCGATCGGCTGGTGGGTTTGGAGCTCGGTGCCGACGACTACATCTGCAAGCCGTTCAATCCGCGCGAGGTCGTGCTTCGCGTCAAGGCGATATGGCGTCGCGCCGCTGCCTCAACGCAGCCGGACGCGGCATATCGCGATGTGAATATCGATCATGATGGATTCAGCGCCACGGTCGGGGGCACTGCACTTGAATTGACGCCGGTGGAGTTTCGGCTGCTGGCGTTGCTGAGCGCCAACCCGCGGCGCGTGTACTCCCGCGACCATCTTATCGACAATATCTACCTTGATGGACGGGTCGTCAGTGACCGTACGGTCGACTCGCACGCGAAGAACTTGCGAAAGAAACTGGTTGAGGCCACTGGTGAAGAGGACTGGATCCGGTCTATTTACGGTGTTGGCTATAAGCTCGATTAAAGCTCCACCGTTTCTCCACGATGGATGGCACGCGTCTGCGCATTCACAGCATAGGGTAGTGGCTAAACCCAATCTGTGGAGCACCCATGAAACCGATTTCTTTTACTGCCATCTCAATATTGGCTTTCATCTACGCCGACAACGCAATGGCCGACGCCGGCGACAAACGGCATCGGCATAAGCCGCCGCAAGTCGCGATTGAGGCGTGCGAGGCGCTCGTTGAAGGTGATCCGTGTGGATTCGAAGGTCGCCGCGGCGAAACCGTTGATGGCACCTGCTACGTGCCGCCCGAAAAACCTCTGGTGTGCCGGCCGAGCGAGCCGCCACCGCGGTTTCGTCTGCGTGATGATCGGCAAGATCGTGACGCCGTCGAAGATCTCGACGACGCCACGTAAGCCATTCCCCTGTTTGTCGGCGGGCAGACGGTTGCTCATGTCTACGTTGCGTCTTTCCTGATCGTCTGCTCGCCGGCAACATCGTATTCTTAGGTGGTGGCGATACGGCTGCCGATCTCTTGGGCACGAATCGATTGCATATAGGTCCATGGCAGCACCAGCATGCCTTCGGCCAAATCAATCAGATACGTCAGCACCGCAAACACTTCGCCGACCGACATGCCGGTATTGATCGTGATCACGACGGCACCGATGATTAACGCAGCGAGCAGCAGTTCGGCGATGGCAAAGTTCATCGCTTCCAGATCGGAAAGATGAATTCGCCAGCGCGCCAGGCGGCCCAAGTGCATCCGCCGTGAGAACTCCTTTTCTCTTTCCAGCATCGTTACCTGTCGTTCCAGCTCGTTGTTGAGCAACTTGTTCAAACCGAGCATTCGACGCTTGCTTAGCACGAACACGATACCGATCACGGTGGCAACGCCAATACTGATCGCGCCAACGGTTGGCAGTAAATACACCAACATGACGAAGGCGCCGACAATGCCAATACCTGCGGATACCAGTTGCAATAATTCCCACTCAAAGAAGTCGACCAGCTCGCGACCGAGTTGCAGTCGTGCAGCGCGCTTGGTCACCGACGTGGCCGTGCGTTTGGCCACGCGGTCGGCGATGTCGGTGTAGATTCCGGCATAGACGCGGGTGTCGTACAGGCGTCGGCCGGTACCGATCACCAGGATAAAAATCTCCAGGCCAGCGAGTAACCAGATACCGCGATAGCTGCCGTCGATCAGGTCGTTGATCGCCACGCCCAATACAAAGGGCACCGCGACCGCGCACAATCGTTCAGCGGTGAGCAAGCTCATCGTCGCCATTATCTTGCGCCGATAGGTGGTCCAAATGCCCGCCATCGTCGGTGCGCCGTTTGTGGTTTGAATCGTCTTTTCTGTCTTTACTTTCATGTCGTTCTCCCACCGATCGGGCATTAAAAAAGCCCTGATCGGTAAGTCCAACCAGGGCTTTGATGCGCTGGAAGGGTCAAGTCACTTGAGCCTTCCGAATACGTCAACGAAAGGCTACCGCATGCACGCTCCGTAATCCGGAAGCGCACGCGTTCGCTGCATGTTCCGCACGAAAACGTGCGACATGCTGTAGGCGAAACTGTGTGTCGGTGCTTTGTTCATAGTGGCGAGGACTATACGCCTCAGCAAAAAGAAGTCAAGAATCCCATCATAAGTTCTGGTCGATAAACTCGGCAATCAATCGCAAAGTTTCTAGTCGTGTTTCGGCATTCGATAGGTAATGATCTTCACCTTTGAGCTGTACGAAGCTGACTGGTTTATCGGCTTTGCGTAGCGCCTTGTTCATCCACTTGCTGTGGTTAATCGGTACGACAGTATCATCGCGTCCGTGAATTAATAAAACGGGCGATTCGAATTTGTCCGCATTTTCTGCGGGAGAGAGCACCTCAAGAGTTTCCTTGTCTTCGCGTGTCGTACCGTACTGGCCCTCCCAATATTCCACCGCCCAATGGTTGGAACCCTGCCGCCGTGAGACATAGTTGACCAGGGCTCGAAGGTCGCTAACGCCGTTGATGGATACATGGCATTTGTACACGCCGGGTGATGATACGGCGGCCATCAGTGCTGCGTAGCCGCCGTAGCTAGCCCCGACGATACAGACTCGATCCGGATCAATGAGCCCGTTTTCCGCCAAGTAGGCGACACCGTCGTCAAGATCGGTTTGCATCTTTTTGCCCCATTCGCCACGACCGGCTCGCGCAAATCCGTGGCCAAACCCGTCAGATCCGCGAAATTGCGGCTGAAGAACGACATAGCCACGGCTGGCGAAGAACTGCGCGAGCCAATCGAACGCTGCGACATCGTAAGCTTGTGGGCCGCCGTGCGGCATGACAATAAGCGCCGCATTACCTTTCTCGCGGACACTCGATTTCGCCGTAACCAGCGCTGGGATCGTTAAGCCATCTCGGGCTTCATATTCGACAACTGCAACATTTCCAATATGTTCAGCTGCTATTGATTCTCGCTGGTGGGCGAGCACAGACGGTTTGGCTTGACCCTCTTCGAACAACAAAAAGGATCCGGCTGTCCACTCGCTGGAAACGTGAAAGATGAGTTTGCGGAAATCGGCCGACCAGCTAACCAATTGCGCTGATGCGCCCGGCATGGCTAATTGAATCTGTCGTACTCTTTCGTTAAGTCCTTCGTCAAGGAACTTGTAAGTAGGAAAGAAGCCATCAAACTCAACGCCGACGAGTACACGGTTTGGCGTGGTCAGGTAGCGGCGGATACTGCGACCGTCAGTGCCGATTACCGGTCCTTCAACCGTTCCGTCGGACAATTGCATCGCAAAGACTTGTACAGCGTCAGCGCCGCGCGGCGTGTCAGAAAAGTACAGTCTTTGATAGTCAGCGGACGGACCGATTACATTGATGTCCGGCCTGCTCACCTCACTCTCGTAAATCAGCGTTTCATCTTTGCCGTTGTAATAAATAACTCGATACAAGTCCTTTTTCTGGTTCATGTCCTCGCGCACGAGAGGTTCGCCGTTGGCGTCGACAAACCAATCCCGCGTCGAGAAGTTTCCACGTTTGATTTGCTTATCAGACGATCGTTTAGTACCGGCCTGAAACAGCGAGTAAGGCGGTGTGTCGGAATTGGTTTCTGCGTATGCAGGAATAAAAACTCGAGATCCGTCGGCGCTAACGCCGACAATGCGTCCTAGCCCCGATTGCGCCGCGTAAATCCCATCATATCGATCAAACAGTCGTCGCAATGTCGATTCGCCCGTATCCAGCAGCCACACTGCGCTATTTTCCCAGCGACCTCGAACAAATGCGGACCGACCGAGGTTGCTTGCGACAAGTAGGAGCTGATCGTCGCTGATTAGAGTTAGTCGACGTGGGTTGACTTGGGATACATCAACTGCGGTGACTAATTCGTGCTGTTGTAGGTTTACGACAACAACGACATCTTGGGATTCGTTCCATACGCGATAGGCAACAACGTTGCCACTCGGCGATAACGCTGTGAGTGTGACCTCGGGAAGTGCGCCGTAAGCTTCTATCGGCGGAAGGTCTTGTGCCGAGGCACTTGCCGATAGAAAAAATAATAGGGCGGCGATAGTCGACCGTTCAAGCATCAGGTTGACTCGCTGTCGTGTCGAAACCCGCAGTTCTGTCGAAAGCTGTCGAAGTAGCCTTCTGTGTCAGCCGGAATCTCTACGGTTACCGGTTTGGCGCTTTTTGCGTTCACTTCGATCGTCAGTCCGTTCTCGGCAAGATCAAAAATGCGCCGCGCCGTTGCCTTGTTGACCACCAAGTACACCTTCGCACTATGAATGCTGACCCATTCTTCGGCGATCGTTTCTGAACCGTCGAGTGAGAACTCGACCGGCCAGCGACGAGGTTGGCGCGTACGCCAGCTGATCATCTCGTGAATGTTGACGGGTTTGACGACGATATAGGTATACAGTCGGCCCTTGTCGCATCGAAACGCAGCGCCCAGCGATTTTTTCTCAGCAGTTGTGTGGATCGTGTAGCCCTTGGCTTCTTCTTTGACCTCGCCGCCAAAATTATCTCGCCCGACCAGGAACATCGCGGCACCGTACCAAGGACCTGAGAAATCGTGTTCGTCACCGTCGTGAGCATGGCTTGTCGAGGCCCATGCGAGTGACGCAACACAACCAAAGAGAAATAGTATTCGCATAGCTAAGGCCTAAACCGGTTGCTTGTGAAGAAGCTCTTCTCCCAGTTTAGCAGCTACCAAAACATTGGTGATGCGCTGCGCTGCGTGGCCGTCGCCGTAGGGGTTGGTCATACCGTGTAAGGACTCGAGAAACGCTGAAGACAGCGCGGTTTGTGCGGCGTCGACAATGGCGTCGGCATTAGCCTCGACATCGATGATGTTTCTGGCTCGCGTGCGACCCTGTTGGCGAAAGCCGATATTGATCGTCGGCAGGGCCAGTGACGGGGTTTCCATAATGCCGCTGGATGAATTACCGATCATCAATGCGGCGTGCTTGAGCAGGCTCCAATAAAAAATCGGGTTGAGATTGACCAGCAGGTGCCGATCATCGCCGGCATCGCAAAACGCGCGGGCGCGCTGAATAAGTTTCCGACCGCCAGCATCGGCGTTCGGGAAGCAAAAGAACGTCTGGTGATCGAGGCGTTGCAAGGCGTCAAACACTGCGTCGGCTTCTCGCAACGTGTCTTTGGCGATCGTAACCGGATGGTAGGCAACGACAATGGCGGAGTCGGTGACGGAACATCCCAAATGGGATTGCAATGAGTCGCGATCGGGCAGTGTGCTGCGAACTAGGTGATCCAACGACGGAGCACCGGCGAAATGCACTCTCCAGGGCTCTTCGCCCATGCCGATAACGCGTTGCTTGGCGTCTTCGGTCGGCGTGAGATGCAGGTGACTCATTTTCGTCAGTGCATTGCGCACGGCATCATCGATCGCGCCTTCACTGATGTCGCCGCCCTCGATGTGCGCGATCGGAATGCGCAATGCCAGCGCGGCGCAGGCAGGCGCAAGCATTTCGTAACGGTCCGCAATAATCAGCAGGATGTCGGGTCGCATGTCGGCGAGAACATCCGATACGCCTAACATCGCCTGCCCAATGGTCCGGGCCATGCCATGATCGGTATCGCGATCATCGAGGCATTCCACGGTGGCGTCGATGGTGAAGCCGTCGCGGCGAATTTCAGCGACGGTCTCGCCGAAATCTGCGGAAAGGTGAGCGCCGGAGACAATGAGCTTTAGGTCGATCTCTGCATGGTCGCGCAACTCGTGTAATACCCAATATAGGTGTGAGTAGTCGGCGCGCGAGGTCGTGATCGCAGCGATCGTGCGCATCAATCGCTCGATTCGCGTTGGATGGTGATTCGGGTATTGATCGTGGTCGTGGGAACGGGTTGGCGTTCGCCGTCAGGCCAGACGATCTCGACCTGCTCTGCCGAGGAAGAATTACCGAGTCCGACTGTGACGACGCTATCGACCTGCGACAGATAGCTGCGGGTGATTTCAAGCGTTTGCATAACGGACTCGTCGTCGTTGAGCGAGACTGCCGCTCCCAGCGCCGGTGCGCCATTGGCGTCACGAATGTCCCATTGAATCCAATGATTGCCCAGCGCCTGATCGTTGCGAAACAGCCGTGGCGCCCGTCCCGCCTGTGTAACAACGATATCGAGATCACCGTCGTGATCGATATCGGCGTAGGCAGCACCGCGACCCACCATGGGCACGCCCAAATCACCGGTATCCTCGACCAGCACAAACTGTCGTTGGCATTGATCGCCGCAATTCCAAAACAGTTGTGGTGCTTGAGCGTGCTGCTGGCTGGGTTGGACGACATTAATTTCGTCCTCAACGTGGCCATTCACTTGTAGAAAGTCCATTCGCCCATCGAGGTCTACATCAAAAAAGAACACGCCGAAGGTCAGCGCTTGGCGCGTTGCAGGACCCACACCGGAGACAATGGCCTCGTCAGTAAATACCGTGCCGTCATTCGGGCGAACAAATAGCGACGTCATTTCATTGGCAAAGTTGCCGATACCTACCATCAGGTCGCCATTAGGGTCGACTGTCGCTGCGTCGATGCCCATGGCGCCGGTTGCGGAGCCGCTGTTATCGAAGGCAATGCCGAGTTCGACGCCACGTTCTTCGAAACCCTGGCCGGCGTTATTCACAAACACAAAGTTCTGCACCGTGTCATTGGCGACGATCAGATCGATCCAGCCATCGGTATTCACATCCAACGGTAATACCGCGAGCCCTTTGCCCAGCGGCTGACCGGTCGCCGGGTTGTTCACTTGTACCCCGGAATCCACAGAGATATCGACAAATCGACCGCCATCGTTGCGATATAGATAGGCATGGGTACCGGCATAGTTGGTCGGTGGGCCGTAAGCACGGCCGATGCCCGTCAGTTGATAATCGACCTCGAGGTCGATATCGCGTGACCATTCCACATAGTTGAGAACGAATAGGTCAAGATCACTGTCGTTATCAACATCGACAAACGCCGCACCGGTGCTCCATGCCGTCGACTCGCCGGCGACGTTGGCGGACGCCGTGACATCGACGAAACCGCTCGTGCCACGATTCTCAAACAGCTGGTTCTCGCCGACGGCCGTTACAAAGACATCAACGTCGCCGTCACTATCGTAATCGCCAACCGCAACGCCCATGCCGTACAACGACGTGGATAGGCCCATCGCATCGGTTACGTCCTGGAACGTGCCGTCACCATTGCCGCGATAGAGAATCAGACTACTTTGTTCGGACTCGTTGTCGGACCATGGCCATTCGGAACCGGAAACAAACAGCAGATCGGCATGGCCATCATCGTTATAGTCGAAAAATGCGACCCCGCCACCCATCGTCTCGGGAAGCATTCGCTCGCCGGTTGCGCCGCTCACGTGCAGGTGATCAATGCCGGCGAGTTCGGTGATGTCGGTAAATGGTAGGTTCGGTGGCGCCGTTGCGGTGGTCGACTCGATCGACTGAGGCGCGATCAGCTCCGCGTCTTCGATTGGCGTAGCGGCCTGTTCGATCCAGTGTTTGGCCGCAAATACGATGATCAATACGCCGGCCGCCATGGCCGCGAGCTTCAACGACCGCCAGAACGCGTTGCCAATGACGACATCGTCTTGCGGTTCTTCAGTCACTGTGCGGTCCGATGTAAATCATAAATAACCACCGTGTTGGCCGCGTGGTCGGCGGCTGGATTCATGCGGCGCGCTAGCTGCACGGCGCGATCGCGGGCATTATCGTCAACGCGATAGCGCGAGTGCAATCGGCGATGATAGGCGGCGAGGTCATCCTCGCCTAACTGTTCATAGAGTTGTGTCAGGCCGTAGTGTGCGGTCACGTTTTCCGGGTCCTCTGTAAGCGCCTGCTGATACCAGCTCACCGCCTGGCGTCGGATGGTTTCTTCCGCTTCGGCGTTGTTGCGCTCGAACTTTGCCCGTTCGGCGAGCGCCGTGGCGAGATCATTGAGTAACCGGTAATCGCGCGAGAAATCAAAGCCGCGATTCTGTGCCTCTTCGTATTGCGTACCAATCAGATCGATGTAGGCATCGATGGCTTCGTCGATAAAGCCGTTTTGAAAATTCAGCTGCGCGGTGAAGTAGCTGATCGACCAGGGCGGGGCAGGGTGCCGGTTAATTGCCGCACGCTCCAGCGCCGCGGCGGCGTCATCCAGTCGACCCTCCGCCAGATAGACGCGAGCGAGGTTGAGTGAGCCCTTGCCATCGCCGGTGAGTTCGACCCGCTTGAAAGCCTCTTCAGCCTGGCGAAACTGCTGGCGACGAAACAGACCGATACCATAATCGTTGGTTCGTGCTTCGTCGATGAAGTCCAAAGCTTCGCCGCGCTTCGACGCCAGGCTAATTGAATCCGACGAGATCGTCGTAATCGGCAAGTCGTTGGTGGCAAACGCGGCGCCAAGCGCCTGCGCCATTAATGATGCGTCAAACTTGCGGTAGTTGAGTCTAGCCTCGATGTTGATCGGACCCTCATGATCTTCTGGGACGGTCAGTCGATAACGCACGACGTCAGCAGCACCGGGCGGAATCTGGTTGTTATACAGCTGCGTGAAGATGTTCTCTGGGTTACGTCGGTCGATGCGATTACCGTCACGATCAATTACGTATGCATTCACGAAATGCGACCACGGATCGACGCGGTTATCCGGGCTCAGCAGTGTGCCACTCTCACCAATGATGTCTTCACCGGCAGCGGCTTGCACCTGCAACCACACTTCATTGGAGTCAGCCGTGCCTTGCGTGAAGTGGTGTCCGAGCGTTCGCGTGCGCAAAACAATCTCGAGCAGGTAGGTTTTGCCCGCTTCGAGTACCTGGTTGCCGTCGTAAAGCGGCGCGGCGAGTTCGCCGTCAATACGGCCATCTTCACGCAGGCCGTAAATATCCACCGTGACCGAATCCCGCAGCATCTCGCGATGCGCTGCCTGGACATCCGGTGAGAAACCGAGCAGGTGAGGGATGCCGGTATTGCCAGCTGCAAACTGGTGGTTATGAATCGTTAGCTCGCCGTTAACGAGCTCGGCGCCAAAGTCTTCGGACACCTGATCCGGCATGTGACAGCCGTTGCAGTTGGGCTGCGCTTGTTGCGGGTAGTTAAAACTCTGAATGCCGTGGCCGGAGACGCCGCTAAGCAGGAACGAGTCGTAGTGGTTTTGACCGCGCAGCCACTTGTAGGCATTGAGTTCTTCGGGCAGGTGCACTTTGTGGCAGGTGCTGCAGAATTCGGCGCTCTCGTGTAGCGGTTTCAAGAACGTCTTCTTATGAAACGCCGGCTTTGCCTTCACGAGCGAATCGCTGACCCAGCGGAGCCAGGGTTCATCACTGTTGGCGAACGGATAGTGCAGCGGTGCTTCGATCGTAAAAGCCGCGTTGCCGCGCACGCTGTTGACGTTCGTGATCGCGTGGCAGGAGGTGCAGGTGATACCGGCGGTGGCACGCGGATCGCTCAGGTCACCAAATGTCGGGTCGTCCATTGCGCCAGAGAAAAATGGCACCGGATCATGACAACCGGCACAAAAACGCACGGCGTGAATGTCGCCGTCACGCGCTTCAAGAAAGTTCCGCGTGTTGCTGACAGAGAAGTGGTAGATCGGATTATTAAACGACGAAAAGCGGTGCATGCTCACCGACCACGCGGCATGCGTATCGGCATGGCAACCCTGGCAATATTCATCGTTCATTAGCGCATCGGCGGGAATGAAATTACCGCTGGCGGTACGCGCAAGTGACGGTGAAAAATACGCCTCGCTATCGGCCGGTCCCTGTTGGTTCCACTGCCTTGGGTCCTGGCTTTGAACCACAATCGCAACCACCGACAGTGCGGCGGCGACGCCAAGCACGGATGCACCGGCACGCCAGCGAATCGCTCGGCCGGCGAGACGATGCAGAACAAATAGCCACACAAGCATGAAGGGCGCGGCGATGTGCAACCAATACGCGAGTTCACGCGCGTCGGGATTTCGTAATTCAATGCCCGGGAGTCCACGGGTTAGCGTCAGACCGGTGCCTAGCAACAGGAGTGCGACGAC
>JBCCEH010000019.1:0-26393 GCA_039030375.1 Pseudomonadota bacterium
GTGCCGTTGACGGTCGAGGACTTTGCTTCGCCGATAAACGTCGCTTGGGGTTTTGAGTGGCGCGACGAGACCTACACGATCAATGCCGGTGACGAAGCCTCGATCAGTGCTGGCCCGGTATTCATCTTCGGCGTCGGTTCGGACGGCTTCCAAGGATTCCCGCGGGAATCCGCTGGTTCCTTTAACAGCGACAGCATTTCGGCCTACATCGATACGGAAACCGATATTACGGACAAGTTCACCTTAGGTGCTGCGCTTCGCTACGAGGACTACGACTCCTTCGGCGACACCACCAACTTCAAACTGTCCGGCCGTTATCAGTTCACCGACAACTTCGCACTGCGCGGCACGGTGAGCACCGGCTTCCGTGCACCGACACCGGGTCAGATAAATACGCTGAACGTCACCACCAGTGCTGACGCCAGCGGTAACCTGATTCCGAGTGGTACGTATCCGGTCGACAATCCGGTCGCACAAGTACTCGGTGCCACGCCGCTGGACGCAGAAGAGTCCAGAAGCGTAACCCTGGGTGCGGTTTGGCAGGTATCGGATACGGTCGACATCACTATCGACGTCTATGACATCAGCATTGATGATCGCATCGCCTTGTTCGGACCTAACACGATTTCGGCCGCTGACGCTGCGGATCTGGCGGCTGCCGGTGTACCGAACGCGGCATTGCTCGAAGGCAGCCTGGCAAGCTTTTTCACCAATGGCTTCGACTCGCGTGTCAAAGGTATCGATATCGCGATTACCACGACGTTCGAATTGAACTCGGGTGACCTGCTGCTCGACATTCGCCACAACACCAACGAGCAGGAAGTTCGCAACGTAGTGGCCAACACGATCAACACGTCACGCGTATTCGATCTCGAAAACCAGATCCCGGATGATCGCACCACGGTTACGTTGGATTACGAAACCAGCGGTATGTTCGGCGGCTATCTGCGCTTGAACAAGTACAGTGACTGGTCAACGACCGGCGGACTGTTCAGCCCGGGCGATGCGTCGGATGCCTTCCGCTATGGCGGCGAACTGATTGTCGACGCGGAAGCACGCTTCCAACTCAATGACATTTTCAGCTTCGCAGTCGGCGGTGAGAATATCTTTGACACTGAGCCAGATGACGAAAACGATTTCGTCCTCGGCCTGCTGGGCGCTAACACCGCAATCACGTCTCCGTTCGGTAACAACGGTGGCTTCTGGTACCTGCGCCTAAACGCTGACTTCTAGGTCAATTACCAGCAAAACCAAAAAGCCCGGCTCTGCCGGGCTTTTTTTTGGCGGTATGCGAGCGACGTTATGACTGTCGGACGGCAACTGCTTTCAATTGTGCGGTGACCTGCTCGCCCGGCGCCAGCCGCATAGCCTCAACCGATCGCCGAGTAATTCGCGCCAACAGCTTTTCCTTGCCGGCGCGCAGCCGTACGATTCGAGTGGCTCCTTCGCCGTGGTGAATGGCTTCGACCTCGACTTCTAGTCGATTCAGAATCGTCGTCTGGTCCTCGCTGCCTCGCGTGAGGCTGATGTCATTTGCATGAATGCGGAGTCGTATCTGCTGGCCGGTCTCACCGATGTGACCCGATAGCAGAACATCGCCGCCGGAAAACCGCACCGTTGTCAGCTCGTCGTCAGAGTCGAACGCTATCACTTGTGCATCGATCACCGCACTGGTTTCAAAACCCGATAGCGCCGGTACATCAGCATCGAGTAATACGTCTTGTAACGGACCCTCCGCCGTCACGCAGCCGTCTTCTAGAACGATCAGGTGATCACAAAGGCGGCAGATTTCATCCAAACTGTGACTCACATAAATAATCGGCAGCGTGCTGCTGGCTTGCAGACGATCCAAAAACGGCAAGATGTCAGATTTGCGGCGTTGATCGATCGATGCCAATGGCTCATCCATGAGAAGAATGGTCGGCGCCGATGCCAAGGCACGTGCGATCGATACACGTTGTGCCTCGCCACCCGACAAGTCAGCAACCGGGCGATTCATTAGTGCCTCAATGCCGAGCATGGTCGCGATTTCCCGAATATCAGCGTCCCCAGTCCGTCGCTGAAAGCCGTATTCGATGTTTTGTTGCACATTCAGATGGGAGAACAAGCGCGGCTCTTGAAACACGTAGCCGACCGATCGCTGCGAAGGACTGAGCCGGCCGTTGGCATCTTGCCAAACAGCATCACCAACATTAATCGCGCCGACGGCGTCCGGCTCCAAACCGGCGATACAACGCAACAAGGTGGTCTTGCCCGATCCCGATGGCCCGTACACGCCGGTGGTGCCGGACAGGGGTACCGTCACGTCCACCGCAAAATTAAAGTTCGGGCGAACCAACGATTGGAGCACCGACATGCGGCTCATACGGTACCCCCGCGTCGATTGACGATGAACATCGTTAACAACATCACGAACGCGATTGACAACAAGATCAACGATAGCTGGTGGGCACCCGCATAATTGAGGGACTCAACCTGATCGTAGATAGCAATGGATACCACGCGAGTCTCGCCAGGGATGCTGCCTCCCACCATCAGTACGACGCCGAATTCGCCTAATGTGTGCGCGAAAGACAACGCCGCGGCATTAAAATAACCCCGCCGTGCCTGCGGCATGGCAATCGAGAAAAAAGTATCGCGCCGGTCCGCGCCCAGCGTCCAGGCCGCTTCCAGATCACGTTGATCAATTGCCTCAAACGCACTTACCAAGGGTTGCACCGCAAACGGCAGACTGTAGATACACGACGCGATAACCAGGCCCGCAAACGAAAACGTCAGTGTCGATCCGGTTAGCGACACCCACCAGGAACCGATCGGCCCGGCCGGCCCGAGGACGATCAACAGATAGAAACCGAGTACGGTTGGCGGCAAAACGATCGGCAATGCCACCAGTGACTGCACCACCGGTTTGGCAACCGACCGGTTTCGCGCAATCCACCACGCCAACGGCGTTGATAACAACAACAATATCGACGTGGTTGTTATCGCAAGTTGTGCGGAAAGCCAAAGCGGCTCGGACATGCGTCAACGGACTCCGTAACCGAACGCCTGTATTTTGGCACGGCCTTGGTCACTATGCAGAAACTCAAAGAACGCTGTCGCAACCGCAAGTCGTTGCGTCCGCTTCAAAATCACCGCCTGCTGAACCACCGGTTCGTAAACATCCTGGCGCAACGTCTGCGTACAACTCGGTGCGAAATCCTCAAGCGCCGCGATTTGTGCGGTCGATACCAGCCCAACTTCGGCATTTCCGGTGACCACAAAATGCATCACTTGCGCGACGTTTTCGGCAAATACTAGCCGATCCCGGTCAACCAATTGATGGTATGCACCGCTCAACGCGCTCATGGCGGCCGCGCCGAATGGCGCCACATCGGGATTCGCGATTGCGATACGTCCGTCGCCACCGAGCAACGCAACTTCGCACTCGCGGGCACTCATCGATACAAGCGCCAAATGACCGACGGCATAGATTCGGCGAGAACCTTCGGCAACGTGGCCAGCGGCCTCGAGCAACTCGGGCCGCTCACGGTCGGCAGCGAGAAACACGTCAAACGGCGCGCCGTTGAGAATTTGTCCGTACAATTTGCCGGTTGAGCCGCTACTCAAACGGATCTCGTTGCCGGTGGTGTTCGCAAAATCCTCAGCCAGCGCCTCGGCGACAACGCGAAAATTACTTGCCACGGCGACCGTCAACGGCTCCGCAGCATGGCCCTCGTCCGCAACCAGCAGACAAAAGAGGAAAATCGAAACTAATCGCACCGAAGTTGTGCTTTGCGCGCGCGGCGATGCGCGTGTAGCAGCGGCTCTGTATAGCCGTTCGGTTGCTCGGCGCCTTTAAATACCAGATCACAGGCGGCTTGAAACGCAATGCTGTTGTCGAAGTTATCACTCATACGCACATACATGCGGTCACCCGCGTTCTGGTCATCCACCACCGTCGCCATGTGTTTGAGGGTCGCCATTACTTGGTCTTCACTCACGACTTTATGCAGCAACCAGTTCGCAATATGTTGGCTAGAAATTCGTAATGTGGCGCGATCCTCCATTAGACCCACATCGCTGATGTCCGGCACCTTCGAGCAGCCCACACCTTGATCAATCCATCGCACCACATAACCTAAGATGCCCTGCGCGTTGTTATCGAGCTCCGCTTGAATTTCGGTGTCCGTAAGTCCGGACACATCACCTAACGGCGGCGTTAAGATAGCGTCAAGGCTGGCCAGCTTGCGACTTGCCAGTTGCTTCTGCGTGCGGCGCACATCAACCGCGTGATAATGCATCGCGTGAAGTGTCGCGGCGGTCGGCGACGGCACCCAGGCGCAGTTGGCGCCTGCCTCAGGATGTGCTTGCTTAGTAGCCATCATCTCTTTCATTTCATCCGGCTTGGGCCACATGCCCTTGCCGATCTGGGCAACGCCCGGCAGCCCGTACCGGATACCAATATCGACGTTCCAGTTTTCGTAAGCATTAATCCACGGCTGCTGCTTGATGATCTCTTTAGGTAATACCGATCCGGCAACCATGCTGGTGTGAATTTCGTCACCGGTCCGATCAAGAAAGCCGGTATTGATAAACACCAGGCGCTCACTGACCGCGCGTATGCACTCAGCGAGATTTACGGTCGTACGACGCTCTTCATCCATCACGCCGACTTTGAGCGTATTGCGTTCGATGCCCAACATCTCCTCGACGCGCCCGAACAACGTATCGGTGAACGCGGCCTCTTCCGGCCCGTGCATTTTCGGCTTTACGACATAGACGCTATGACTGCGGCTGTTCGGCAACTTATCCGCTACGTTGCGATTCGCCATAGCGCAGGCCGCTGTCACGACCGCATCTAGAATGCCTTCAAAAACTTCCTCACCATTGCCGTCCAGCACCGCATCGGTTTGCATCAGGTGTCCAACGTTGCGCACCAGCAAAAGACTACGGCCCGATAATGTGAGCGAATTACCATCGGGCGTTGTGTAATGACGGTCATCATTGAGACAACGCGAGACGGTGTGTCCACCTTTTTGAAAGCTCGCTTCCAGCGAACCGTTCATCAATCCGAGCCAATTGCGGTACACGCCAACTTTGTCTTCGGCGTCCACGGCGGCAACCGAATCCTCACAGTCCTGAATCGTCGTAATCGCGGATTCGAGCACGACATCGCTAACGTTGCCCGCGGCATTGCGACCAATCGGATGATCCGGATTGGTGTGAATCTCGATGTGAAGGCCGTGATGCTGAAACAGATATCGACATTGCGAGCCATCTTTGGCTTCGCCGATGAAATTTTCCGCTGCACGGTAAGCGTCAGGCGATGGGTTGCTGTGGCTACCCTCGTTCAATGGAATCGCCCGATCCAGAAATGCCGCGGCTGCCTCGATCACCGCCGCGCCGCGCCTCGGGTTGTAGGCGCCGCCACGTTCCCGGCCGTCATTCTCGTCGATAACATCGGTGCCATAGAGCGCATCGTACAGACTACCCCAACGGGCATTCGCGGCATTCAATGCGAATCGTGCGTTACTGACCGGAACCACCAATTGCGGTCCGGCAATTTCAGCAATTTCCGGATCGACACCCTGGGTGGTAATTGTGAATTCCGGCCCCGGCTCCACCAGATAGTCGATACTTTTTAGAAAGTCGACGTAGGTGGCGTGGTCAGAGTCGGGGTGGGCGTTGTGCCACGCATTGATTTTGGCTTGAATCGCGTCGCGGCGGTCGAGTAGCTCTCGATTGGTTGGGGTCAGCTCATCGATCAGAGTTTCCAGGCCGCCCCAAAAGGCGGCCTGGTCCATCTGAATCGCTGCAAGTAGTTCGTCGTTAACAAACTCGGCAAAAACGTTCGCTACCGTAAGGTTGCCGATACTTCGGGTTTCGTTAGACACCACTCAAGAGCTCCATGGGTCTAACTTGCGACCCCTTTATGCGACGAACTGTTCCTCTTCGGTGCTACCCGTCAGCGCAGTGGTTGACGACAGACCATCCATGATCGTGTTTTGTACCGCATCAAAGTAACCGGCACCGACAAAGGATTGATGTTTCGCAGCGCGGAAGCCGAATTGCTCATCCGCAAATTCTTGCTGCTGCAGTTGCGAATAAGCATACATGCCATCGGTCTTGTACGCACGAGCCAGGCGGAACATGCTGGAGTTCAATGCATGCCAACCCGCCAGTGTAATGAACTGGAATTTGTAACCCATACGACCCAACTCCTCACGGAAATGGCGCATCGTTTCGTCGTCAAGATTCGACTTCCAGTTAAACGACGGTGAGCAGTTGTAGGCCAGCAGCTGATCGGGATACTCAGCATGAATTGCCTCGGCGAAGCGACGCGCTTGCTCAAGGTCCGGTTTCGACGTTTCGCACCAGATCATGTCGGCATACGGAGCGTAAGCGAGACCGCGCGCGATCGCCTGATCCAATCCGGCTTGCGTGCGGTAGAACCCTTCCGCAGTTCGCTC
Source organism: Pseudomonadota bacterium (assembly GCA_039030375.1). Classification (GTDB taxonomy): domain Bacteria; phylum Pseudomonadota; class Gammaproteobacteria; order Steroidobacterales; family Woeseiaceae; genus UBA1847. The sequence goes on from JBCCEH010000019.1 coordinate 6,453, forward strand.
ACCGGTAATGAACCGGTGATCACGCTCATCGGAATCCGAGGTAATCAGATTGGCAGCGTCCGCGTCAGTGCGTGCCAGCAGCACGGTCGGCACGCCGAGAACGTCGGCCGCAAGACGTGCAGATGACAACTTCGCAACGGCTTCCGCCGTCGGCACTAGTACTTTACCGCCCATGTGTCCGCATTTTTTAGCGGATGAAAGCTGATCTTCGAAGTGGACGCCAGCGGCACCGGCGCGAATCATGCTCTTCATGAGCTCGAACGCATTGAGATTGCCACCGAAACCCGCTTCGGCATCCGCCACGATCGGCGCGAACCAATCGATACTCGAGTCGCCGTTCAGGGCATGAATTTCGTCGGTACGCTGAAACGCGTTGTTGATGCGGCTGACCATTTTGGGTACCGAGTCGACCGGATACAGGCTCTGATCGGGGTACATCTCCCCGGAGCTGTTGCCATCGCCGGCAACCTGCCAACCGGAACAATAAATCGCTTTGAGGCCGGCCTGAATTTCTTGAATAGCTTGGTTGCCGGTAAGCGCGCCGAGAGCACACAACGGCTGTTCCTGGTTTACCAACCGCCACAGTTTCTCAGCACCCAGTCGTGCCAACGTGTGTTCGATCTGCACAGAACCACGAAGTTTGACGACGTCATCCGCCGAGTAGTTGCGCTCTACACCTTTCCAGCGTGGGCTGTCTGCCCATTCGGATTCCAGCAATCGAATCTGTTGTTCGCGATTCATGTCCTTTTCCCTCCTCGAAAATTTGAACCACTGGGCGTATAGTAAAGCTGTAAACAATGAAATTTCACAGAAAAAATTTCACAGTGTTAATTTCACAAACTGGTTCACAGCAGGCTGGCTCACCATGACCACATCGCACGGGCTTCGGCGAAAAGCGCACTTCTTGGGCACCAAAATTAAGTCGCTGCGAAAGCGACATAATCTAACCCTTGAGGATCTTTCGGTTCGCTGCGTTCAACTCGATGCGGAGGCAGGGCCGTCCGTGTCTTACCTGTCGATGATCGAGAACGGCAAACGGGTCCCATCCGAAAAGCTGCTGAAGATCGTCGCCGATATCTTCCAGAAGGAACTGGACTGGTTCTACGACGAGTCACTCGACGACGATGCGCTCGATACCGCTCCGGTCGATGCGGCCGTCGTCGGCCTGCCGCTGGAACCCAGTTTTTTGTTTTCGGAGAACCTACTACAAACGGCCATTCCAGAGTTGCTTGCCCAAACCGGGACCACCGGCCGTCAATTCGCCCACTTGTTAATTCGCGCGCATCAAGAATCTAGCAAGAACCGATTCCCGGACCTGGAACGTGCCGCCGAACGAGTTGGCAAGAAACGCTTTCCTATCGGCGTCGATGACATCTTCGATATCGCCGCCGAGTTGGGCTTGAAGCTTCGGTGGTTTGACGCATCCTCGTTCAGCGACAAAGGCGATACCAGCCTGCCACTGCAGACGCTGGTCCGTTCGTTCTACGACTCACCAAACGTGATTTATCTCAATACCAAACTACAAGACACGCCAGAACGGCTGAAATTTGAAGTCGCCAATCAGATCGCGCATCGCGTGCTGCATGACGGCGACGGTGCCCGCGCTTTGCAAGTATCGGGCGGGCGCGTATCGGGCCGACGCCACGATGCTGAATCGCCGAACGTCGATGCACAAGACATTTTGTTTGCCTGGCGAGACTTTGAGTGCAGCTACTTTGCCGCGGCATTGCTCGCGCCGAAGACACCGTTTCGACAGTACTTGGCGCGTCAGTCCTACGCCATCGATTCGGGTGACAAGGTGGGACTCACAACCACTTTGGTCATGCGACGTATGCCAAGCGTCAGTCCGTATCCTCACTGGCACTACTTTGACGCCTACCCACCCGGCAATTTACGCGCAGTTTATCGTGGCAATGGTATCCCCCTACCTTGGGGCAATATGACCATGGTGTCCGACCCCTGCCAGCACTGGGCCGTATTTCGGATGTTCAACACCACATCGCGAAAGCCGTCATCACAGATTTCAGTGCTAAGAAGCGGTGACGATAAACGCCTATATTGCTGTCAGTCGATCCGCAGCAAAGACGCTGCCGGCAATCCGCACGTCTTATGTGCTGGCGTCGACTTGGCGCCGGCACTCCGTGCACAAGGAATCGACCCGCTCGAAACCATCGATACTATTGAAGCAAGTTGCAATGCCGGCGGCGGCAGCGGTGAGATTCCTCGTAACGCCCGAGCGCAATTGGAATCGATTGGCAAGATCCTGAATATCGGCTGGATTGAGGCCGGTTGCGAAAAAGATGCCACCATCATTTGCCCGCGAAGTTCATCCTGCCCGCGCGATCAGCACTGCCTCGGGCGAGCTGCGGCGACGCGGCGGCCGCAAATCGAAGAAATTCGCGAGTCGTTACGCGCCAACGCGCACTAGGACGACGACTGCACCGGTGTACCACCGCGCTCGGGCAGCGTCTGTCGACGCGCCGTACGCATGACTCGACGCCCCCAGGCGGCCACATTGTCGAAATAGACGTACAGAATCGGCACCACCAATAGCGACACGACCGTCGAAAACGCAAGACCGCCGATGATGGCACGCGCCATCGGGAAATATGGCGGTCCTCCGCCACCGACCTTAGACGTGCCAATAGCCAGCGGTAACAGGCCGACAATAGTGGTTGTCACGGTCATCAAAATCGGTCGCAACCGATCGCGCCCGGCCTCCGCAATCGCGTCGGCACGCGACATGCCACCGAGACGTAAATTGTTGATGTGGTCGACCAACACAATACCGTTGTTTACCACCACACCGATCAATATCAATATACCGATCATAGCCATCAGGCTGAATGTGGTACCGGTCGCGGCGAAAAATAAGAACACGCCAAAAATGGAGAACGTGATCGATCCAAGAATGATCGCAAGTGGCGTGATCAACGACTCAAACAACGCCGCCATGACGAAAAAGATACAGAAAACTCCCAGCACCATATTCAGAGCCATGGTGTTCTGAGTATCGTCGTTGCGTTCGAATCCCGCTCCGAACTTCCAGGTATATCCCGCTGGCAAGTTAATCTGATCCATCATTGCGCCAGCGGCCTCCTGTACATCGTCGAGGCTATAGCCCTCTTCGAGACTCGCCGAGACCAGCAAAGCGGTTTGCCGGTCGGCTCGATTGATCGTGTCCGGCGCACGCGTAACCTGGAACGATGCAACACTGCCAAGATTGAGCCGCTCACCCTCGCGTGTATATAGCGGCAAGTCGGCTAGCTGCTCAACACTCTGCCGATCGTTGTCGCGAAACGCGAGACGCATCGTCACCTCGCCATTTTCCGTGCGGAAGTCACGCAAATTTTCACCGCGCATGGCCACCGCAACGTTTTGCGAAATTTCCGCCGCCGTCAAACCGTATAGCTCCGCACGATCACGGTTAACAACCACCCGTACTTCGCGGCCGCCTCGAGCCGCGTCGGTGGTAAACCCCTTGAGACCCTCAATGGTCGACAACGCACGGATAATTTCTACCCGCAACTCGTTCAACGTTTGCGTCGAATCCCCGCCGATCAGAATCGAAAAACCTTCACCGCCGGTTTGTCGATTGCCCTCAAAGTTCGGATTGCCAATCGGAATGAGCGGCATATTTTCCTCGATGCGCTCAATAATCTCGGATGTCGGCAGAGTGATCTCATCACCTTCCGTCAATAGGATACTGGACTGCGCGCGAAACTGATCGTAATAGCTGTACACCGAACGAATATTGAACTCTTCTTTATTCGCATAGAGATACGTTTCGACCTTGTCGACGGCTTCTTTCACCTTCGGCAGCGCATGCTGCCCCTCGACGTTATACGGCAAAAATAGTCGTCGACTGGTTTCGTCCGGCGGGTCCATGTCGACGTGAACCCATTCCTTAACCAGTGGCGCAACACCGATAACCGTCAGCAGCACTATCCCCGCGCCAGCCCAGACCAAATGCTGCAACTGCCAACGCAGCGCTCGCACATAACCGTTCTTCAGACGATCCATGAAGCTGCCCGACTTCGTTTGCGGCGGCACTTTGATCCTTGAGGCCAGCATCGGCACCAAGGTTTGCGCGATTACCAGTGATGAAATCAATGCCACCATAATGGTGATTGAGACATGCGTAAGAAAAATCGTTAATTCCGATTTCTCGCCGAGAATCGTCGGCGCAAACACCACAATGGTCGTGAAGGTGCCGGCGATGACTGCAATACCAACCTCCTTTACTCCGGCCATTGTGGCTTTGTAAGGTTCATCAGGATTGTTGGCCCGGTGTCGAAACACGTTTTCAGCGATCACCACCGCGTTGTCGACGAGCATGCCAACGGCCAACATCATACCCATCATGGTCAGGATATTGAGAGACAGCCCGGCGAAGTAGAGCGCACCTAAGGTGATCAACAGTGACAATGGGATAACCGCGATCACAATCAACGTTGTCATGACTTGTCGCAGGAATAAATACAACACCAATATGGCCAGTAGGCCGCCGATAATGCCGGCCTCCAACAGATCTGCCAGAGACGTGCGAACCGAATCGCCAGCATTATCGAGTGGGAAGATCTGGATGCCCTGCATCTGTGGCAGCTTGCCGATCTCTTCGACCTGAGCGATAACGCGATCCGTCACATCGACCAAATTGGCACCGGTGGACTTATAGATCTCCACGCCGATGGCATAATTTTGATCGAGATGACGCCCGTAATTTCTTTCCGGCGTTCGCATCTCAACGTCGGCCACGTCACCGAGACGTAGCCCAGCCGCATTGATCGCCAAATTCCGGATTTGTTCGACACTCGCAAACTCGCCGCTGGGACGCACACTAAAGCGCTGGTCTCCGGCGGTGATCTGACCCGCACTCACTGAGAAGTTGCTGCGCAGCAATTGTTCACGAAGCGCACCAATGTCCACACCGTAAGCCGCAATCGCGTCAGCCCGAAGCAAGATTCGAATCTCGCGCGGATCGACCCCCTGCAACTGCACGCGAGACACACCTTCCAGGCGTTCCAGTCGACGTTTGAGTAACCGATCCAGTAAATCGTAACCATCGGCCAAATCGCGATCGCTGGAAATCCGCAGCGTCAGGACGGCCTGATCCGACGTCGAGCCAGAAAATACGAATACGCGTTGAATATCCTCCGGCATCTGGTCACGTATGCCGTCGATCTTGGCACGCGCCTCGATACCCTTCGCGCCCATGTTGAGGCCCCAGTCGAACAACAGGATGACTTGCGCCTGGTTCTCAGACGAGCTGGAGAACATTCGCTCGACGCCGGATAACGTCGCGAGCGCTTCTTCCATCGGCCGAGTGATTTGCTGTTCGATTTCTTCAGGTGTCGAACCCTGGTAAGGAACCTCAATAAAAATAACCGGAAATTCGATATCCGGGAGTTGTTCCAAGGGCAGTAATCGCGATGCAATCAAACCCACCATCGCCATCGCAACAAACACGACCACGGTCGTTACCGGCCTGCCTAATGCAAACTCGGTATGTTTCATGCCAGCGAGTCCGACGTTGTGTAGGTCACCTCATTGGTCTCGGCTTCCTTGCGTCGATCCAGCAATGAATACACCACCGGAATTACGATCAACGTTAGCAAGGTGGAAACGAGGAGCCCGCCGATGACGGTAACCGCCATCGGCGCGCGTACCTCTGCGCCTTCCCCGAAGCCAAGCGCCATGGGGATTAACCCCAACGTGGTAGTCAGCGAGGTCATTAAAATCGGGCGCAGACGCGCACGACCTGCTTCGATAATCGCGGTCGTGCGGTCCGAGCCCTGCTCTCGCAACTGATTGATAAGGTCGACCAAGACGATGGCATTGTTCACCACAATGCCGGCCAACATGATGACGCCGATCAGCGCCACGATATTGATGGTCGTACCGGTTACAAATAGCCCCAGCACCGCGCCGACCAGCGCTAAGGGAATCGTAAATAAAATAACGAAAGGGTGAATCAGCGATTCAAATTGGGATGCCATCACCAGGTAGACAAGAAAGACCGCCAGAGCCAGCGCGAACTGCATCGATAGAAATGACTCTGCCATTTCTTCACTTTGACCGGAGACCACCGAGGTGATGCCACTGGGCATCGGAATCTGGCTCATAATTTGTCGTGCTTCGGCCGCCGCGGCACCGAGATCCCCATAAGCAACCGACGCGGAGATAATCGCGACGCGTTCTTGAGCAACGCGTCTCACTTCGGCCGGACCATCGGAGATAGAAATGTTGGCAACCGCATCCAAGGTTACCGGACGTTCCGACATCGGATTCACAATCAGATTTCGGATCTCCTCGATGCTCGCCTGTCGGGTATCGACACTGCGCACCAGCACGTCAATTTTTTTGTCGCGCCAGGTATACCGGGTGGCAAGCTCACCGCGTACGTTAGCCACCACACGATCAGCAATATCGCGAACCGCCAAACCCAGCTTCGCCGCGCGTTCCTGATCGAACACGATCTGGATCTCCGGATTACCGGTTTCTACCGTCGTTCGTAGATCGGTCAATCGGTCGGAGTTCGATAGCGCCGCAATCGCTGACCGACTCACACTGGCTAAACCCTGCAGATCATAGCCAGAAATTTCGATCTGTAACGGACTTGAGAACGACATCAACGAAGGACGGGAAAACTCATACTGCACACCCGGAATTTTGGCGAGCTCAGCACGCATCGTCTGCATCACCGCGTCCTCATCGGCACGACCCGCACTTGAGATCAGACGAACGCTGAGCGTGCCGGTGTGATCTCCGGCATCCACCGGGTTCGCGTCGAGTCGATTGCCGGTGCCAGCGACCGAATAATTCACATCGACCACATCAACATCTGCGGTCGATGCCTGCGCCACCTGGATAGCGCGATCGGTTTCGATAAGCGGTGTTCCCGGCGACAACCGCAGATCAACATTGAATTCACCCTGCGACAACTGCGGAATCAACTCGCTACCCAAGCGCGGCACCAATGCCATAGTGCCGGCAAATGCGAATACGCTAATGAGCACGACTTTGCCGCGATTGCTCAGCGACCACCGCAACATCCCCGGGTAGACGCCGGCGATGGCACTGTACAAACCTTGTAGCAGCTTGACCGGCAGCCACATCAGGAGACCCAAAATAAATCCGACAAAGCGAAACGCATCCATGAATCGACGAACGAAGAATGCCGTTATTCGCGCGCCAATACCGGGCGGCTTGGTGCTGTCATCACCGGACCAGCGGCTTGCCGTACCCAGCGCGGATAGCATCGGAATGAGTGTCAACGCGACCAGCAGCGAGAATACCAACGCAAAGGTCACGGTAAGCGCTTGATCGCGGAACAACTGACCGGCGATTCCGGAGATAAACACCATCGGGAAGAAAACCGCGATTGTCGTCAACGTCGATGCCAATACAGCGGACGCCACTTCCGCGGTGCCGCTCACCGACGCCTTTTTAATACTTTGGCCCTGTTCTTTCTTGCGCACGATGTTTTCGAGCACGACGATCGAGTTATCCACCAACATTCCGACCGCCAGTGCGATGCCACCCATTGACATGATGTTGAGTGACACGCCGTTCATGTACATCAGTAAGAACGTGCCGATTACGGAAACCGGTATCGCAATGCCGACGATCGCTGTGGCGCGGACGTCGCGGAGAAAGCCATACAACACGACAATGGCAATGATGGCACCGAAGAATGCCGCCCACAGCACACTGTTGATCGCCGACGAAATGAACGTCGATTGATCATAAATTATGGTGAGTTCCATGTTTTCCGGCAGCTTATCGCGCACGAGATCGATGCGTTGGTGCATGCGCTCGGCGACCTGCACGGTGTTCGAGTCACCTTCTTTGTAGACACCCAGGTCGACCGCCTCGCGGCCATCCACACGGGTAATCGCTTCGCGGTCTTTGTAGCCGCGCTGCACGTCAGCGATATCGCGCAAATATACGGACCGATCCGCCACGGTCGCGACAATCGCGTCGCGGAATTCTTCCACCGACTGGAATTCGTTCAGGGTGCGTACCAGGAAGCGCTGATCGCCATCTTCGAGACGACCGCCCGACAAGTTGACGTTCTCGGCACGAATACGGCCAGCCACATCGGCGATAGAGATACCGAGTTGCGCCAGGCGCTGTTGATCTACCGTGATCTGAATTTCGTCCTCAAGGCCGCCGCTCACTTTGACCGCTGCCGAGCCTTCGACCGCCTCGAGTTCGTTCTTGATGTTGTCTTCGGCTAGCCGCCGTAACGCCTTTAGTTGCGATTCTCCGGCAACGCCACTGGTCGCCGTATCGTCGCTGTACATCAGGCCCAGCCGCATGATGGGCTCGGTCGACGGGTCAAAGCGAAGCAACAATGGGCGCGATGCTTCTAAGGGCAGAAATAGGATGTCGAGTTTCTCGCGCACCTCGACACCGGCGATGTCCATGTCCGTACCCCAAAGAAATTCCAGGGTCACGTCGGACTGCCCGGTACGCGATACTGAGCGGACCAAGCGCACGTTGCGAATCACGCCAACCGCCTCTTCAATAGGCTTGGTCAGCAAGTTTTCAATTTCGATCGGCGCTGCACCGGTTAACTCGGTGCGAATGGTAAGCGTTGGATAGGAAATGTCCGGCAGCAGATCAACATTTAGCCGCGCCAGTGAAACGGCGCCGAATAAGCCAATCGCAAGCACGAACATAAAGATCGTGACGCGACGTTCAGTGGCGACTTCAATCAGACGGCGCATCGCGCTCTTCCTCGTCGTCATCACCCGCTTCGGCTACCGCCGCTTCGGCCTCGATAACAGCAATGTCGACCACTTTCGAGTCGGGCTTTAATCCGACCTGACCCACAGTAATGATGCTGTCGTCATCGGCAAGCCCCGCGGTGATTTCCACCATACCCGCGTGTGCGAATCCAGTTTCGACCTTTTTGCGCACCGCAATGCCATCCTCGATTACGAACACGTAACTATTTCCTACGGTTTCGATAATTGCGCTGCGGGGCACTTGCAGGGCGTTCGCATGTGTATCGTAGATGACGCCGATTCGCGCAAACATGCCGGGTTTAATTCGGCGATCGTTACCGGACATTTCGATCGTCGCTTTGAAGGTACCGGTGTTTGCGTCCACCGTCGGCGATACCCGGGTAACGGTTGCGATCACCGGATCTCCGCTCATCGCATCGATGGCAATCGCTGCCTGCTGACCGGCCTGGATATTTCTGAACTCCCGCTCAGGGATATGAAGATAGGCAACCAGTGGATCGAGGCTCGTCACTCGGAATACCGGGTGATTAACCGGCAATGTGTTACCCAACTTGATGTATCGCTCAGACACGACGCCATCGATTGGCGATCTCACCTGCGTGTAGTCAAGCTCCAGGCTGGCTAGATTGTAGGACGCCTCCAGGGCCTCCATCTCGTACTTAATATTTTCGAAGTCGCCAACGCTGATCAGACCTTTCTCACTGAGATCCACGTTGCGCTCGTAGTCGCGGCGCAGTTTATCCAGGCGCGCCTTGGATTCGTTCAATGCGAGACGCTTCCGGTCGCCGTCGAGGCGCGCCAGTATTTGACCTTTGCGGACGCTATCGCCTTCTTCGACTAGCAGCTCACGGACTTCGCCTTCGACTTTGGCAATCACATCGGCCTCGGCGAATGCCTCGATCGGTGCAGTACCGGAATACACAGCGTAAATATCACCGCGAGACGGCACAGAGGTTTCAACCGGAACCGGCGGCCCCTCATCCTCTTCCGATTCCTCATCCGATACTTCGGCCGATTCCGCGTTGGCATCGTCCTGGTCGTCGGCGGCGCCGTCGTCCGGCGCGCCACCACATGCGGATAACAACACCAGTAAGCTGGCAGCGCTCGCAACAATGCTGCTGCGTCGATAGAACTTCATGGCCTCCCCCGTGAGCCGCGGCAGAACGCCGCGTACAATTTCGTTTAACCGGTGATCTTATTCACGTCATCGGTTTGTGCGAGCACTTTGCTGCCGTCCTTAAGCGAACCCTGGCCGACTGTGACCACCTGCTCACCTTCGCTCAACCCGTTCAGGACTTCGGCGACATCCCCTGATTCAATCCCAACGTCGACCGCACGCCGACTCACCTCATCGTCTTGCATGACGTACACCCAGGTTTGCTCGTCCTCAACGATCAGCGCTTGAGCAGGAATTGTTAGCGCTTTAGAGTGTTTCTCATAGGCGACCGAGAATCGTGCAAACATGCCTGGCGCTAACATACCGGTCTCATTGTCTATGAAGACCGTGGCGCGAAAGGTGCCGTTGCGCGTGTCAATTGTCGGGCTGATTCGAATCACTTCTGCGGCGAACGCGGTGTCCGGCATCGAATCGACCGACACACTGACGATCTGACCGACATCAAACTTGGCCAGCTCGGTTTGCGGAATCTGTAAGTACGACACCAGCTCGCTGGTATCAGTAATGCGGAATAGCGCTTCGTCGATATTGACGTTTTGGCCCAGCTTGATGCTGCGATCGGATACGAAACCGTCGATCGTGGCACGAACCGTCGCGTAGCCGTAGTTGAGTTTCTTTAGTTTGTAGGTCGCTTCGAGTGCTTCGAGGTCATACTTCAGTCCATCGAACATCGACTTGCTGACCAGTCCGCGCTCATTCAGGTCAAGATAGCGGCGGTATTCGCCACGCACTTTCTCCAGGTCGGCTTTGGCGGACAGCATTTCCAGACGCATGCGCTCACCGTCAAGGCGTGCCAGCGCCTGACCCTTGCTGACCCAATCGCCTTCTTCAACCAAGATCTCAACGACATCGCCAGCAACGCGAGCCACTACCGGGGCATCGCCTTCAGAATCAATATTGCTGGTGGCGTCGTACGTCGCATAAATATCAGCGAGCACCGCCGATTCGACTTCCACCGGCACGGCGACGACGGATTCATTCGGCTCTGCTGCCTGTGCTTGAGTCGCGCTGGCCTCGCCGACGCTGCAGCCCTCGAGCAGTGATAGCACCATCAAAAATGGCAGGCCCAGTAAGAATTTCTTGGTTCTCATGCGTGTCTCTAAGAATGACTACTTTAGTGTTGTAGTGGAGTATAACACTAGTTCGGTATAACGCAACACGGACTTGGTGTTCGACTTCACAAAATTGCCCAGGTTCGGAGAATTCCACCGCCGCAGCGTAAATCGGCGTCAGCCTCTTAGAGGCGGTCTAAACTACCGCGCGAATCGACGCGGGTCTTTTCGGTGGCTCTCATTGCTTAGATGCCGCAGCTCGAGAATTGGATGCAGCGACCAGCAGATTTAAGCGGCCTTACTTGCCGGCAGAACCGAGCAGCTTCTGGCGAAAACGACGCATGCCATCCACCCAGCGATCATGATCTTCGGCACGTCGTGCCGTATAGGTATGCACGGATTCGTGCGGAGTGATCAAATATTTGCCCGACGCGACACCATCGACAATAGCATCGGCCACGGCTTCGGCCGATAAGATGCCATCAACCGCGGCACCGACAAACGCGCCCCGATCAGCATCGAGCTCGTCGGGATCGACGCCCAACAATCGCGTCGCGACCGCCTGCGGGCATACCACGGCTACTTTGATGCCATCGTCGGCATGCGTGATAGCCAAGGAATCGGCAAAGCCGACCGCCGCGTGTTTGGTCGTGGTATAGGCCGCATCGCCGATCTGCGCCAGGAGACCGGCTGCCGACGCGGTGTTCACCAAATAACCGCCACCGCGGTTTGACATTAGAGGCACCAAGTACCGCGCCGCCCAGACATGCGCCATCACATTAACGCGCCAACACACATCCCAGCGATCATCCACATTGCCAAAGCGACCCTCGCGACTTGCCGCACCGGCTTCGCCGTCACCGAATACCACACCGGCATTGGAGACAAACATATCGATGTGCCCGACATTTTCTTCAACGCGTTGAATCAGAGACTCGATGTCGGCTTCGACGCCCACATCCGCCACTTCGGCATGGCCGTTAATTTCTGCCGCTAGATCCTCGGCGGCATCCTTATCGATATCGACAACAACGACGGCGGCACCGTCTCGTGACAATCGCCGACAGAGGGCTTTGCCAATTCCGTGAGCGCCGCCGGTTACGACCGCTATGTTCACATTTTCCATCAAGTCTCCAGCGCGCCACTCATGGCGAGTTCTTCGGTGAATCCAAATCTTCGCGAATCGTCGAGACGATCCGTGTACAAGATGCCATCAAGGTGATCGTATTCATGTAGAAAGACGATCGAATGATAGCCGTTCGTCTCGCGCTCGATGCGCTCACCGTTAACATCGAATCCCCAATAGCGAATGTGTGACGACCGGGTAACGTAGCCGCGCATCCCCGGTACCGAGAGACAGCCCTCCCACATACCGGCCGTAGCGTCACTTAATACTTCGTAACCCGGATTGATCAGCACCGTTTTCGGCACCGCCTCAGCATCTGGATATCGTGGTGTCGCCTCAACACCAAAGATCATCAAGCGCAGGTTGATGCCAATTTGCGGCGCCGCAAGGCCGGCACCATCAGCAGCGTGCATGGTTTCGAACATATCGCTGATCAGGGTATGCAGGCTGTCGGTCGCAAACTCGGTGACCGGCTCGGCGACGCGCCTCAATCGCGGATCACCGATTCGCAAAATAGGATGAACGGCCATCGCTTAGCGATCCAAGTGGGTGGAAAAAGTGACAACGGCCATGCCGCGCGTACCTCGTAGCGGTTTTCTACAGACGATCTTTCAGAGAATAGTACAACATGCCCAGAACCATACCTGGGTAGCGCAATAGCGTGCCGCCGGGAAATGTGTGCGTCGGCAGGTCTGCCATCACATCAAAGCGCTCTGCAGTACCGGCGATCGCTTCGGCCACCAATTTGCCGGAAAGGTTGGCGATGGAAATGCCGTGCCCGGAATAGCCTTGAGCATAAAACACATTGGGCGCCAGCCGACCCAAGTGCGGCAGCCGATTGACGGTCACCGATAGCGTGCCGCCCCACGCGTAGTCAATCCCGACATCGCTAAGCTGTGGAAACAACTTCAACATGTGGGGTCGTACGAAATTGGCAATGTCCTTGGGGAAACCAGCACGGTAATTTTCTCCGCCACCAAACAACAGTCGATGATCAGCACTGAGTCGAAAATAATTGACCACAAACCGCGTGTCATGAATTCCGAAACGGCCGGCGATCAAAGCCCGTGCGCGGGCTTCGCCCAAGGGCTCTGTGGCGATCACAAAATTATTGATCGGCATGATCTTTCCGGCAACGCGAGGTTCTAGCTTGCCGAGGTACCCATTACACCCGAGCACCACGAATGAGGCAGTAACCGAACCATGCTCAGTGCGAACGATAGCGGGATCCGATTGCGAGTAATCCAGTACGCGGGACTGCTCATAGATTCTGACGCCGGCTTCACGACAGGCACGTGCGAGCCCCAGCGCGAAGTTTAACGGGTGAATCACCATCGCTTTCGCATCATGGAGTCCAGCGACAAAATCATCGGTAGCAATCATTGCGCGCGTTTCTTCACGACTCAGCGCCCGGGTGTGCGGGTAGTCGTAGCGTTCGGCCAGCGCATCGGCGACATCCGCCACCATGCTGCGATAACTTTCTTTGTGCACGCCCTCAACCTGGCCATGGTGAAGATCACAATCAATGCGGTGCTTCTCAACGCGGTCACGAATATCCTGTTTGATATCTTCTGCCAAATTCCACAAAGCGCGGGATCGCTGCAGACCAAACTTCTCTTCGATATCCAATACGTCCCAACGCTGACCGCTACCGATCATGCCGCCATTGCGGCCCGATGCACCAAAACCGACGCGCTCGGCCTCGAGCAATACGACATCGTAACCACGTTCAGCCAGATTCAGCGCCGCCGACAAGCCGGTGAAACCGCCGCCGATCACGCACACATCGGCGCGCGTATCACCGGCTAACCAATAATGTTCCTGCGTATCGGTGGCGGTCGCCGCATAGTAACTATTGGCGTGTTCTGTGAGACTCATAGTGTTACACCGACGACTGCGGACGAATCGGCGTGCCGTCATAAAACCGATTGAGACGAAATTCGTGAAGGTCCATCCCCGAATCATTTCCCGACAGCATGCCGGCTATTGCCTTTCCTGCGCCGGGCCCGATACCAAAACCGTGACCGCTAAAGCCGGTTGCGACATGAAAGCCAGGCAACGAATCGATTTCGTCGATAACCGGAATGACATCCGGCGTGGTTTCAATCATGCCGGCCCAGGTTTCGGCAAACTCTACGTCAGCTAATTGGGGAAACAAGTCATCAAGATTGCGGCGAATCGACGCCAACCCTTTGCTACTCGGCTTGGGGTTCAGTACGCGTGTGTGCTCAAACGGAGATGGCTGATCCAAAGACCATCTCTTCGGCACCTGCCACTCATCAAGAAACTCCCTACCGAGCAATAGGCGCACATTTTTGACGTCCATCAGCCAGGCGCGCAAGAACTTGTGACCGTGCCGAAACGTCGCCGGCGTAATTGGAAAGTCGGAGATCAGCCCGTTGGCCACGGTATAACCACCATCCTGACGGCGGCGAATCGCGAGTCGATCGTCATAGAGATTACCGTCGTAAACACTCGGCCCTGCTCGAGTGCGTGCAACGGTATTGCGAACTTTGAGTTGCGGCACTTTGATACCTAGTGATCGGCAAAACACCGATGTCCAGGCCCCTGCGGCACACAAAACGGTCGAGGTTTGAATGGTTCCATGCTCGGTCACAACGCTCGCGACGCGACCACCCTTGCTCTCGACACCACGCACCGCACAGGCGGTAAGCAATGTTGCACCGAGTCGTTCCGCGGCTCGGGCGATCGCCGCCGTCGCCAAATGCGGCTCCGCACGACCGTCCTTTGCCGTGTACAACGCACCCTGCCAATCGCTGGCACCACCTTGAACCAACGACTGCAATTCGCGACGATCTATAAAGCGCGTGCCGATTCCGTACTCGGCCGTCTTGTCGATCCAGTCATGGTACTGCTCGATTTCATCGTCGTTCTTGGCCGCAAACAACACACCCTGCTCGGAATAGCCCACATCCTCACCAACCGCATCGGCTAATTCGCGCCAAATTTTCAGGCTCTCGACGATCATCGGCATTTCGCGCGTGTCGCGACCTTGCTGACGAACCCATCCCCAGTTGCGCCCGGATTGCTCGCCGGCGATGTGTCCTTTCTCACACAGCACCGCCTTGATGCCCTGCTGTGCCAGAAACCAGGCGGTGGACACGCCGATAATGCCGCCGCCGACAATCACCACATCCGCCGACGCCGGCACCGCCGCGGGCGGGTTCAGGGCCCGCTGCCAACTCTGGGCCACCAGGTTTTGGACGACAGATTCAGACATAAGATTAAGGCTCAATGACAACACCGACAGGCTTTAGTAGAGTCGCCTGACCTGCACGAGTATGCCGAATATGGATATTGATGTACCACTCAAAGAGCTAGGTGAGGTCGATGTTAAGCCACTCGCCGACGCGATTCTTGCCCAGGACGACGCCGCCTGGTTTGAGGATGAGTATCGGCAGCAATCCTATGACGTTCACCTGGAAACCCAGTCGATCGTGCTGGTATTCACGGATGGCAAAAATTGGCCGGATGCCGACGTCCGTAAAGAGCCGGGCTGGGACCGACTCGCCGATGCCGCGGTGCCGTTAATGCACAGCATTATTGATGCTCATTACCCGAAAGGCGGCACGATCATCCGCGCCATGGCAGCGAAGTTATTGGTCGGTGGCAAAATCCGACCGCACCGTGATGGGCATGCGTCGTTTCATTGTGGGCATCGTATTCACATTCCAATCACAACCAACCCACGCGTTCGCTTTATGCTCGACGGCAGACCGTATAAGTTTGAGGTCGGTCAAGCCTACGAGATCAATAATCAACTAACCCACAGCGTCATGAATAAAGGCAAAGAAGATCGCATTACCTTTATTTTTGACTATGTACCGCCGGGACCACTCGCGGTTCGCTCCGACATCGAGCAGTAAGCGCCGCTTTCGCCCGCTCGTGAAAACGTTACGCGACGCACTCAAAGCCGAAGACCTGACGCTCACTGCGGAACTGGTGCTCAATGCCGGTATGAGTACCGGAGAAATCGCCACTCAGGCTGAACAACTCGGGCATTGCGCGGACGCAATACAGGTACCTTGCCATCGTAGCGGCCAATCGCACGTGTCGCCGATCGTTGTTGGCGCGCAGTTGCAACAGCTCGGTATTGATCCCGTTGTGCACTTGGATTGCCGTGACCGAAATCGCATCGCATTACAAAGTGATCTGCTCGCGGCGCAGTCTCTAGGTATTAACAATGTGTTGTTGATGAAGGGTTGGCCGTTACCCGCTGACTACACGCCGGCAACCGACGCCGTGTTTGATCTCAATGCGCTTGAACTTATCGCCACCGCCGCCGCAATTCGAGACCGCCGCGTCAAAGAGGGTGAAGATGAAGCGCATGCGCATCAGTTTTACATCGGCACGGTCGCCAAAGTGTTCGCTCCGCCGGCTGAGTGGCGCGCCAAGCGAATCGCCGAGAAGGTGCACACCGGTGCCCAATTTGTTCAGCTACAGGTATGCATGGATACCGAACTGTTGCGCGACTATATGGCGAAGCTAATCGCGGCCAAGCTCACCTGGCAACTCGCCGTTATGGCCGGCGTTGCGGTGTTGCATTCGGCTGAAGCCGCTCGGGCACTGCGCGAAGTCATACCCGACGCGGTCATTCCCATCGATGTAGAAAAACGCCTGGCGCAGGCCCGTGACGCCGAGCACGAGGGTATCGCCATCGCGGCCGAGTTGTTACGTGCGTTGGTCGACGTACCGGGCATTTCCGCCGCCAACGTGATGACGCTCGGCGATCCGGCGTTGGTCGGCGAAGCGATCAAAGCCTCCGGACTTCGTTAGCGTGTTAAGGCATGAATATGCGCTGGCGTGGTGCGGCAGCAACCGCCAATGATCGTCGCACCTGCCTCCGACCACGTCGCCGCGGCCGCTTGCCAGTCGACCGCCGTCACCGTACCGGACCAGGTCTTCGCGACCCCATCGAAGTCCTCACCTGAATTTGGATAGATCACCACCGATTTGTTCGGCGCGCCGTCGATAACCTCGCCGACAAGATCGGTAATGTATTGAGGATTGGTGCAGTTGATCCCAACCGCCAGCACACGATCCACCGATTCGAACACGTGTGCAACGTCTACCAACGGCGATCCGTCACACAGATGCCTGCGATCCTGACAGGAAAAACTCACCCAGCCGTCGAGTGAGTATGTCTTAAACAAATCGGCTACGACTTCGGCCTCTTGCCGCGACGGCACAGTCTCGCAAGCAAACAGATCGGCGTTGGTGCTCTCGATCGCGGCCAACCTTGGCAGATGGAATTGGCGAATCGTTTCGGCATCGACACCATAATCGCCGGAGTACTCTGAACCGTCACCCTGCGCCGCACCGTACGGCCCAACGCTGGCCGCTACCAATGGCTGCCGTGCAGCCGGATTATCAGCTACGAACGCATCGCGCGCCTGACATGCCAGGGCAATCGAAGCCGCAGTTAATTCGGGATCGTTGGTTTGGTAACTCGCGCTGATAATAATTTCGGCGCCGGCATCCAGATAAGCGCGATGCGCCGCGATGATCGCTTCCGGCTGCGACTCGATCAGCGACGCTGACCACAAAATATTGTTGAGGTCGTGTCCCTGCGCCTCGAGTTCAGTGGCGAAGCCACCATCGATAATAATCGGCCGCCCTTGCGCAAGACGCTGTCGAAACTCATCCTTCATACATACAGCATACTTCACTTCAGCGCGCTCGGGCGCTACTGTGTTTGGGATGCGCTATCTGCCCCTCTTAATATTCATCGTCGGCTGCACCGCGCGTGAGCCGGTTGAGCTTTCGGCCGCTCCCTATACGTCGGACTCAGGCAACCTATTTATCAAGTGCGGCGCACTGATTGACGGCGTAAGCGAGAGCGTAGCAACCGAAACTTGGATTGCAATCGAAGCCGGCCGCATCGCTGAACGTACCTATGCAGGCAATGGTATCGACCCATCAGCGGCCATCCTGGATCTTAGCGACTACACCTGCCTGCCCGGCTTGATCAACACGCATGTGCATCTCGCCACCTACCCTGAAGACGCGCTGGACTACTCGGTGTATGAGCGGCGCACCGATGCGGATCACTTGCGCATCACATTAGAGAACGCCGAAATCACGCTAAAGACCGGCTTTACGACCGTACGCAATGTGGGTGAATTTTTTCCCGAACCGATTTACGCCGGCCAGGAACTGATCAATGCCGGCGAAGCGGTCGGCCCGCGCATTTTTGCCGCCGGACCGTACCTAACGATCCCCGGCGGCGGCGGTGACTTGATCACCCCGGAGCTGCCCGTGGAACGTATTCCGCCAGCGGCACGTCAAGGCGTTGCCACGACACCCGACGAATTTGCAGACCGTGCGCGCAAGGCCATTGAGAACGGCGCCGACCATTTGAAAGTGATCGCATCCGGCGCCGTGTTTTCGTTCGGCTCTGATCCTGGCGCACCGGAAATGACCGAGGACGATATTCGCGCCGTGGTCGAGGTGGCGCACGCAGCGGGACTGCAAGTTACTGCGCACGTGCACAGCGCCCAATCCGGTAAGGACGCGGTGCGTGCCGGCGTCGATTCAATCGAGCA
This sequence comes from Pseudomonadota bacterium, assembly GCA_039030375.1. Lineage (GTDB taxonomy): Bacteria > Pseudomonadota > Gammaproteobacteria > Steroidobacterales > Woeseiaceae > UBA1847. The sequence continues at coordinate 25,130 of JBCCEH010000019.1, forward strand.
CGCGTCACTGCTCGACGACGAAGCCCTCCGAATGGTCGCGGATGCCGGCGTCGCGCTGTCGATGGATGTGTATAACGGCACTTACACCGACACCATCGGTCGCGAACAGGGATACCCGGAAAATTACTTACGGCGCAACTACGACACGACCGAAGCGCAACGAGTCGTATTTGAAAAAGCCTACGCGGCAGGCATCACGATTTTGTACGGCACTGACGCCGGCGTATTACCGCACACCATGGGTGGTTGGCAGTTCGGCATCATGGTCGATCGCGGCATGTCACCGATGGATGCCATTTTTTCGGCAACCTCCTGGGCCGCTGATCACATGAACATCAGTGACGACGTTGGTGCAATCGAGGTCGGGCGCTACGGCGATTTGATTGCGGTCAAAGGCAACCCGCTGGACGACATCACCGTCTTGCAAGACGTCGACGTGGTCATCAAGGGTGGCTTAGTCTTCAAGCTGCCGCCAGATCTCTAGGACCCATTGACGAATTTGTAACGCCTCCTGCCAGCGATCCGACAGTTCGCGCTGGTCCCGATCGGTTATTGCGTACGGTGGTGGGCCCAGTTCACAAAGAAAAACCAGCGAAGCATCTCCCGCATGCCGTTGTCGCCAGCTTTGCAGACCGTCACGCCACCACGCTTTGAATTGCTCGGCCCATTCCTGGTGCTGCGGAAAATTGAGTTGAATTTGAACCTGCTCGCGATTCGCCACGCGGCCTTGAAAACAGTCGGAGCGCTCGAGCACCCGCTGCATATGTGTCGCGTCGCGATCCGACAAAGGTAAGCGCATCTCTCGATCGACGACGAAATGTGACAGATCGGCGCACAACCGCATGTCGGGCACCAGATCCATGAGCAAAAGCGTGTAGTACAGGTCGTTTAGCAGGCTGTCCCGATGGGTCTCGAACAGCAGTGGCATATCGCGCTCCCTTGCTTCCCGCATCCAGCGCTGCACGCTAGGCACCGCCTCCTCCGGACGCAGCGGCATCACGCCGGAGATCACGTTGACCTGGCAGGCCTCAAGCGCCACCGCAAAATCCAGTAGCGGCGCCATCTCAGCATCGGCATACGGGAACGCATTGATCATGCAGCCCAGACCGTACTCCTTATATAAGGGTGCGAGTTTGCTTAGTTCATCGATCTCGTCAACGGCGGGATCCAGACACATCCCGTCGAATCCCGCTTCAGCGGCCATTTGGAAGCACTGCTCCAGGGTGCGCTCGGATTCATGCGGGCTGCGCAGCTCCATGCCCCA
>JBCCEH010000020.1:0-23736 GCA_039030375.1 Pseudomonadota bacterium
CAGTGCGAGAGCCGGATTCACGGCCGCGAAGAATCGATTGACCGCATACGGCGCTTCGAACGGGATGTAGCAGTGGGTCACGGAATCACCAAACAACGACCGCACCCTCGCCGCGCCCGTAGGGGTGACCGTTGACACTAGAATGGGGAAATCCGGAAAGCGTTCCTTGAGCGACCGAATCAGTGGCGCCGCCGCTTGCACCTCGCCGACCGACACCGCATGCACCCAAATGCAACCATCGAGCTTCGGATAACCGAAGCCAAATCGCTGTCGAAATCCACGTCGGTAGCGTTGGTTGACCACGCCGCGGAAGAACCAATACCCTGCCAGCGGAATCTGCAGCAGGGTGGTTATCAGGCTATAGATTTTGCGCACGGTCCTGTTACCGCGGCTACGCGCGTCCTCAGTGCAGCAGCGTTAGCCGCACTTCGAATCGCCGCACGCCAAACAAGTCATGCAGCCATCCATCATGATGACCGCAACCGTGTTGCACTTGCTGCACAGCTGAGCACCTTCGGGGTACTCCGACTTGGAGAATGCATCGGTTTGCTTTTGCGATTCCTCAAATTCCGCTCGCTTGCTTTCGATCAGTTCCCGTTGCGCATCATCCAAAGCCGGCTCGCTCAGCAAGCCGATCGTAATGAGATGCTTCTCAACGATGTAGCCCAACTCGGCAATGATCGACGGCATAAACTTACCGCCGGGCTGCCAATAGCCACCGCGCGGATCGAATACCGCCTTGAGCTCTTCAACCAGGAACGTGACGTCGCCGCCTTTACGGAAGACCGCTGAAATAATGCGGGTCAGTGCCACGATCCACTGGTAGTGATCGAGGTTCTTCGAGTTGATAAAAATCTCAAACGGACGGCGCTTCTCGTGCTCGGTACCTTCGTTGAGAATAATGTCGTTGATCGTGACGTACATCGCATGATCGGAAACCGGCGTTTTCACTTTATAGGTCGAACCCACCAGCATTTCCGGCCGCTCGAGCTTCTCATGCATGCGAATGACTTCAGCACGATTTTCACCGCCACCTTCACGCTTGTATTCGGGTTTCTCGGTCTTAGCCTCAGCATCTGGCTGCGCCACCTGATAGCCGACAATTTTCTTTTCAATTTTGATCATGGGTATGTTGCTCAGAATTTTCCGTAATAGCCTTCTTTCAGTGCATCAAACAGATTCGCTGCGGTATGCACTTCGCCATCGTATTCAATTTCTTCGTCACCTTTGAGTTCCACGGTCGAGCCGTCAGCAAGTTCGAAGGTGTACACGGTGTTCTTTAAGTCTTTTTCTTTCACCAGTACACCTTGGAACGCTTCGGGATTGAACCGGAACGTGGTGCAGCCTTTCAGGCCCTGCTCATAGGCGTACAGGTAGATGTCTTTAAAGTCGTCGTAGGCGTAATCCGTCGGTACGTTGGCGGTCTTCGAGATGGATGAATCGATCCACTTTTGTGCCGCCGCTTGAATATCGACATGCGCCTTCGGTGAAATGTCATCGGCCGTGATGAAGTAGTCAGGCAAATTGCTGTGCGCCGTTTCCGCCGCGGTTTCTGGCATCGCCTGCTCATCGACCAGCTGACGGTAGGCCAGCAGTTCGAACGAAAAAACATCCACTTTTTCTTTGGTTTTCTTGCCCTGGCGAATCACGTTGCGGAAGTAGTGATGCGCGAAGCTGGGCTCAATGCCGTTAGACGCATTGTTCGCCAATGACAAGGAAATCGTGCCGGTCGGTGCGATCGAGCTGTGATGGGTAAAACGTGCGCCGACGTCGGCCAATGCCTCGACCAATTTCGGGTCTTCACTGGCCACACGCTGCATGTAACGGCTGTATTTGGCATGCAGGATACGTCCCGGGACTTTATCGCCCACTTGGAAGCCGTCGGCAGCCATCTCCGGCCGGTGACGCAGCATTTCCTCGGTCACCTCAAACTGTTCGTTCATTATCGGTGCCGGCCCCTTTTCGCGCGCCAGCTCCAAGGCTTCTTCCCAACCGGCCATCGCCAGTTCCCGCGATACGCGCTCGGTAAACTCAACCGCTTTTTCATCACCGTACGCCATACGCAGCATCGTGATCGTCGAGCCGAGACCGAGGAAGCCCATGCCATGGCGCCGCTTGCGTTGAATCTCATTACGCTGCTGCGGCAACGGCAGACCATTTACTTCGACCACGTTGTCGAGCATGCGGGTAAACACTTTCACGACCTTGCGGAACGCATCCCAGTCGAACACCGCGTCTTCGGTAAACGGATCCACCACGAAACGCGTCAGATTGACCGAGCCGAGCAGACACGAACCATACGGCGGCAACGGTTGCTCGCCACAAGGATTGGTAGCGCGAATGTTCTCATCGAACCAGTTGTTGTTCATTTCGTTGACCTTGTCGATCAACACGAACCCTGGCTCGGCAAAATCATAGGTCGATGCCATGATCAGGTCCCATACACGACGTGCCGGCAACGTTTTATAGACCTTGCAGGCCACCAGTCCTTCGCTATTGGTGACGTAATTGCCAGCTTCTGGCCAATCGCGCCAAACAAACTGACTGTCATCCGCCAAATCGAGCTCTTCGTCGTCCACTTCTTTTTGCGTGACCGGAAATGCGAGGCGCCAATCGTCCTCATTCATCACCGCCTGCATGAACTCATCGGTTACCAGCAACGACAAGTTGAATTGGCGCAAACGACCGTCTTCCCGCTTGGCTCGAATGAACTCCAGGATGTCAGGATGGCCAACATCGAAGGTACCCATCTGCGCGCCGCGACGGCCCCCAGCTGACGACACCGTGAAACACATCTTGTCGTAGATATCCATAAAGGACAGCGGGCCGGAGGTATAGGCGCCAGCGCCGGTGACATAAGCCCCTTTGGGCCGCAGCGTGGAGAACTCATAACCGATGCCGCAGCCGGCTTTCAACGTCAGCCCGGCTTCGTGCACCTTATTAAGAATGTTGTCCATCGAATCACCCACCGTGCCTGAGACGGTGCAATTGATGGTCGAGGTGGCCGGTTTGTGCTCCTGCGCGCCGGCATTCGAGACAATGCGGCCAGCGGGGATCGCGCCACTGCGCAATGCCCACAAAAACTCTTCAAAATAATGGTCTTGCTTAGACTCAATCTCTACGCCTGCGAGAGCTCGTGCGACTCGCTGGTAGGTATCATCGATCGTCTCGTCAATCTTGCGTCCGTCTTTCGCGGTCAGGCGGTATTTCGAGTCCCAGATGTCGACTGACGCTGCTTGAAATTCAATGTCGGTAACCGTTTGTTCATCCAAATTGACGGCTGACTTCATGCCCGTGTATCTCCCCTTGTTCTCCGCATTGGAGACCCCAAAAATATTGTCGTGAACCACTTTTTTATGGGGAAAAGAAACCTGCTCGCCGAATGCGTTCTCGCGAACGGCGAGTGCCAGATATGGCCTCTTTTCCTCTGTAAGTTGGACACAAGATGTTGTGTCCGATGGGTCACAAGATTATGCCCGTACGGCCCCTCTGTCAAGCCTTTGTGGCAAATTTGTCACTTGGTTATTTTACTATTTTATCAATCACTTATCGTATTTGCCGAAGAAAATGCTTTAAAAATAGAGCAAAAAATATGTCGCTTTTGTTAAAACGGCAATCCACTAGATATAGTGGCATTAAGTGAAACCAATTCTACCGCTTGAAAACCACTTTTGCGGCCCAAAATCCCCTCTCAAAGCAGATACTTTTGTGCCGAAAAGCGGCGCAACTGACGAATATTTGAGGAGAAAATCATGAGTCTTGTACGCTTCGATCCGTGGTCGTTCATGGGTATTTCAGAGCCAAATCTGGACCGAAATTGGGTCCCGGCGGTCGATATTGAAGAGCACGACGAACACTTTATCGTTCGTGCCGATGTCCCCGGCGTTGCCGCCGACGAAATCGACATTAGCCTAGAAGCTGGCGTGCTATCGATCTCGGGAGAGCGCCAAACCCAGCGTTCTGAAGAGCATCACGGCATGGCCCGCTTTGAGCGTGTCAGCGGCCGCTTCAACCGGCGCTTCAAATTGCCACGCGATGTCGATGCGGAGCAGGTAACGGCCGCCAGCGCCAACGGCATCTTGGAGGTCACGATCCCGAAACAGGCAGCGCTGAAGCCACGCCGAATTACCGTTCAGGCGGCGTAACTCGCCCTTGGCGGATAGCGAATTGCCCGCACGCAACGCTTTGTTGCGTGCGGGCATCTTTGCTTAAATGGGCCGCACCGACGGGCGCAGCGCTGCACACTGAACCGCGCGCCGCAATGCCGGTCAGATACAGGTATGAGGACATTAATGAACACCCAATTTCGACTGACGTTCAGCGCGTTGCTGCTGACCTTGTTTTCCGGCAGTTTTGCCGCTGTTCCCCAAGCAATCGATGGCCAACCGTTTCCGAGCTTGGCACCGCTGGTCGAGCGCGTATCACCGGCGGTAGTGAACATCCGTGTCAGCCAAACGGTGTCACGCCGCTCGCCGTTTGGCGACGAGGCGTTTCGACGTTTCTTCGGTTTGCCGGACACTCCTGGGAATTCGCGCGAAGTTTCCAGTGCCGGCTCCGGCGTCATTATTGATGCCGAACGCGGCCTGATTTTGACCAATCATCACGTGGTCGCCGACGCCGACCTAATTCAGATATCGCTGATCGACGGCGAAATCTATGACGCCGAAGTGGTCGGTAGCGACGCGGCGACCGACATTGCGCTGATTCAGGTTGAGGCCGACGGCCTTATCGATATGCCGATTGGCGACTCCGAAAACGTCCGTGTCGGCGACTTTGTGATCGCGATCGGGAATCCATTCGGGCTGAGCCACACCGTGACCTCGGGCATCGTCAGCGCGCTGGGTCGCACCGGCATTAGCCGGGACAGCTACGAAGACTTTATTCAGACCGATGCCTCGATTAACCCAGGTAACTCCGGCGGCGCTTTGGTAAATATGAATGGCGAGCTGGTGGGCATTAACTCCGCCATTATCAGCCGCACCGGTGGCAACGTTGGGATCGGATTTGCGGTTCCTACCGAGATCGCTAGTTCCATCATGAATCAGATTCTCGATCACGGTGAGGTGCGACGTGGCCTGCTCGGCGTAACCATCGACACCATTGATCGCGAGGCCGCTCGTGCGCTGGAAACATCGGTCGACAGCGGCGCACTGATCGCCTATATCGAGCCAGGCTCAGCCGCAGAGGACGCCGGGCTGAAAGTCGATGACATCATTATTGAGCTTGACGGCGAACGCATTGACTCATCGTCGGCGCTGCGCAATGCGGTCGGCCTACGAGTGCCGGGTGACGAAATTGACATTACGTTCGTACGCGGCGATGAAGAGCTTTATACGGTAGCGGTGCTCGGCCAGGTGGTCGCTGCAACCGGCACCGGTTCAGATATCCACCCAGGATTGCAGGGTGCACAGTTCTCTACCGTGGCCACCACATCAACGCGCGGCGTCGAGGTTACCGACGTGGTGCCGGATAGTCCGGCTGCGCAACGTGGACTACGCTCCGGCGATGTCATCACCGCGGTTAACCGGCGCGAGATTCGTAACCTTGAGCAGCTCGGCCAATTGGCAGCGGATAACCGCATCTTATTCTTGCTTGTACAACGCGGTGAACGCGCCATAATGTTACAGATTCGATGAGCTGATTCTCTCTGCCGATGCCGCACTCCGATCTCGCTACCTGCCGCTTTGTTCTAACGCTGGCGTGGCTGAGTATTTGCGGTATCGCCAACGGTCAGGTCACCGCACTCGATCAACAAGCTGAATTATTTCGCGCCGTCTACCCGCAGGTAGAACGTGGTGACTGGTCAGCGGTGGAGAATTTGCCTACCGCAGAGCGTAAATTGCTCGAAGACTACGTCTTGTGGCCCGACTTACGCGCCACCTACCTGCGCGCCAACCTGCGTCGCGCGACGCATCGCGAGATCGAAGCCTTTATCCATCGATACGACACGCTCAAGCCGGCGCGGGATCTGCGTTACCGCTATGCCCTGCACTTAGCGAATGAAGGCCTGTCGGACGACTATCTGGAGATTTACAACAGCTTCTACCAGGGCGCTAACGACGCGCGCCTCGACTGTCTCGCACTGGTTGCGGAAATCAACACCGGGCAGACCGCCCGGGTCGCGCCTCGCGCGATGAGTTTGTGGACCGTCGGCAAGAGCCAGGTCGATGAATGCGATCCGGCCTTCAAATTTCTAAAAGACCAGCAGCTGTTGACCCGATCGCACTATATCGAGCGGTTTAATCTGGCGATCAAGGCCCGCGAGTTTTCGTTAGCACGATGGTTGGGCAAAAGTATTTCCCAGCAGCACGTCGACACGGCTGCGGGCTGGCAAGCGGCAGCGGCGAATCCGGAAGACTTTGCACGACGTCATCTGAACTGGCAGACCAATGCCACCACACGCGAACAATTGGTGTATGCGATCGAGCGCCTGACCTATCGGGACCCCATCGTCGCACTGGAACTCTGGCGCCAGCTCGACCGTATGCAGCCGTTCGATGCTGAGCAACAGTTACTAACCGAACAACACATCGCCCTGTGGACCGCACGCGATCGCCTGCCGCGCGGTTACGAGCTGCTGGTTTCGTTACCCGTCGCTGCGCAAAACGACGAGGTTGCGCGTTGGCGAGCACGCACCAGCCTGCGTCGCCAGAATTGGAAAAACCTCCTTAATGACATTTCGTTGATGTCGGCGGAGGAACAGCAAGATGAAAGCTGGCGTTACTGGGGCGCGATCGCCAAACGGCAAACGCAACAGACTGAACAGGCCGATCTTGAGCTCAACGAACTCTCGACCGAACGCAGCTACTACGGTTTTCTGGCAGCCGATGCCCTTGGACTCGGCTACGTATTGAACGACACGGCTACGGCGGTCGATTCGGCGATGATTTCTCAGTTGGCTGCGCGCCCCGAGCTGATCCGCGCACGGGAGCTCTACCGCGTCGGTCTGGACGGCAAAGGCCGATCGGAGTGGGACACGGTCACCAACTATCTGTCGACCGCAGAGAAAGCGCAGGCCGCCGTGTTAGCCGACCGTTGGGGCTGGGCTTCGCGTGCTATCGCAACCAGTGCGCGGGCCGGCCAATTCGATGACCTGCGGCTCCGCTACCCGCTACCCTACGCCGAATTGTTCGCCAAGCACGCCTCCAGCGCACGCATACCGGAAACCTGGGCTTACGGGGTGGCACGCAGTGAAAGTCTGTTCATGCGCGATGTGCGCTCCCATGCGGGTGCTATTGGCCTAATGCAGCTGATGCCGGCGACCGGCAAACAAGTCGCCGGGGAAATCCAATTGTCGTACAACGGCCTCAATACACTTGTCGACCCGACCAGCAACATTCGCCTCGGCACCACGTATCTGTCACAGATGGCGGAACGGTTTGATGGCAACCGGATTATGGCCACGGCGGCTTATAACGCCGGGCCTCATCGAGTGGATCGCTGGCGCCCCGAAACCGGCAGCATCGATGCACGCATCTGGATTGAGAACATTCCGTTCAATGAAACGCGCAAATACGTGCGCCGCGTTTTGGGCGCGCAGACGATTTTTCACTGGCGCGTCAAGGGTGAGGTACGACGACTCTCTGATGAGTTAATGGACGTGCACGCTGCACCCCAGGTCGCACAAAACTAATCGTCACCGCCGAGCGCCGCGGCGCGCTCGTAAAAACACACGAAGTCCTGGCCACATTTCTCGAACATGTCTCGAAACTCTGGCACGCGCTGGTTGTAGAGCGAGATCGATGCGATTCGCGCATTGTTGGGACCCTCGGCCAACCATTGTGGCGCGCGCAGTCCGGCGTCTTCGAACAGCGCCGTTGACGACGCTGCGAGCTGCTGGAAGATCGCCTCTTTCGTCGCGCGCATCGCGGTGTCGTCGCCGCCGTTCGAATAGACGACCTCAAGATTTTCGCGCGCGTCGATCACCAGTGCAGCAAACGCGTTCGTGACATCACGCCGACGACGCCAATCCTCGTAGGCACCGGCTTTATTCCTGGCCGCTAACCACCGCTCGACGCCGACTTCTTCGACCGCAGTCGCGAATGACTCGTTAAAAGTCGTATCGTTCTTGATATAGAGCTGCTGATGCGCGAGTTCATGAAACATGACTGAGACCAGTTGAACGTCATCCCAGTGCATCATCGTGTTCAATACGGGATCATCGAATTTACCGAGCGTCGAGTACGCCGCCACACCGCCGAACGCAACGTCAAAGCCTGCGGCGCGCATGCGCTCCGCTTCCTTACGTGCTTTGTCTTCGGAAAAATAGCCGCGATAGCCAACGCAGCCGACGATTGGATAACACCAGGTACGCGGCTCGACCGAAAATTCCGGCACCGCAATGATGCTGTACACCGCGAAGTCACGTTCCAGATCTGCATAGGTCGTATAGCTGTCATTGTCCGGCAGACCCAGGACCTCAACCGAGAACGCGCGAGCATCCAGCACCAGCTGCAACCGCGCCGCCAATTCGGCCGAGGTCGCATCATCGGTAATGACATCCGCAATATCCTCGCGTTTGCGCAGCATATCGAGCTGCCCACGTGCCGCCTGCATGTAGTAACAGCCGGTCATCGTCAGACTGATGCCGACGAGAATCAGTGACCGAATCGCAGTTCGGAGTCGAAGGTACCTATTTGCTAAGATCATACGATGCGAGTTTACCTTGTCGGTGGCGCCGTTCGAGACGAGCGGCTGGGCAGGCCCGTGCACGAGCGGGACTGGTGTGTTGTGGGCGCGACACCCGATGAGCTGATCGAGCAGGGTTACCGTCCGGTCGGCAAGGACTTTCCGGTATTTCTGCATCCGGAAACCCAAGAAGAGTATGCACTCGCGCGTACAGAACGTAAGACCGCGCCGGGTTATCACGGGTTCACTTTCAATACGTCACCCGACGTCACTATCGAAGATGACCTGTCGCGACGCGACTTCACCATCAACGCGATGGCGCTGGACGACGACGGCACGCTGATCGACCCGTTCGGCGGTGCCGCCGATCTGGATCGGCGTGTCATTCGTCATGTATCCGATGCATTTGCCGAAGATCCGGTACGCATTCTACGCGCTGCTCGATTCGCAGCGCGCTATCACGACCTGGGCTTCCTGATTGCGCCAGCGACTCGAGATCTGATGCGTCAAATGGTTGCTAATGGTGAAGTGGACGCTTTGGTTCCCGACCGCGTCTGGAAAGAAACCGAACGCGCATTGGTCGGACCTAACGTGCGTGTGTACTTCGAGAATCTGCGCGCCTGCGGCGCCCTAGCAATTTTATTCCCCGAAGTTGACCGGTTGTTCGGCGTACCGCAGCCGGCAAAATGGCATCCGGAGGTCGACACCGGTATTCATATGATGCTGGTACTTGACGAGGTCGAGCGTCTTTCAGAGGAGCTCCCGGTGCGATTCGCCGCGCTGGTGCATGACGTCGGTAAAGGCACGACGCGTGACGAGGATTTACCGAGCCATCCTGGCCATGAAAAACGCAGCGTGACGTTGATAAACCAGATGGCGGATCGACTGCCGTTACCGCGTGCCTGCAAAGATCTTGCACAGATCGTTGCCGAGTATCACACCCACTGCCATCGCGTCAGCGAACTCAAATCAAAGACGATTCTCAAAGTACTGGAAGCCGCCGATGCGTTCCGTCGCCCGGAACGCTTTGAGCACTTTCTGCTCGCCTGTGAGGCGGATGCGCGCGGTCGTACCGGCCTGGAAGATCGCGACTATCCGCAGGCAGACGTGTTTCGACAACGCCACGCAGCGGCAGCAGGCGTGGATGCGGCGAGCATCGCCAAAGAAAATCCCAAAAATGTCGGCGAGGCTATTCGGCGCGCGCGGATCAAATCGATTGCAAACGCTGCCAAACAAGGACGAGCAACTCGCACATGAGGCCGCTATCGGGCGTCCTGCCCTTCACGGCATTTGTTCGTCCTGAACGGCACACTTCGAGGCAAGCCTTGACGAAGTATTTTGCCGGCTGAGGCTGTCTAGTGGGTTGCTAGAGCACGCCGAAGAAATAGCCATAGACGGACGCGTAATAAACGCTGTCGCCAAATTCAGTTTCGTCAAACCCTAGACTAAATTCTAGATCGAGACGATCGGTGGCGGGCATGATGAAGCGCAACGTAAAGGAATCAGTCTGGATCGAGCCGAGCGCACTTTCCCAGGTGGCGTAATCCAGCTCCCAACGATGCTCACCCACATCGATGCCGAGGCCAACGCCGAGTCGCCCGTCGATCAATTCATTGATCAAACTCAGCCGCGTTGCCGTAAGCAAGCGCGCCGCAACGACGGCATCGTTCGGTTCAAAATTGACGCTATAGTCGTACTTCATGCCATCGAACGAAATGCTGGCTTTCTCGCCCAGCGGCAAACGCAACGTCGCGCCCAGTCCCTCACCGGTAAATTCGAACTCGCGGCCGGCGAAGAAGTCGGCGGGCGGAATCGTAAAATCGAAATCGCGATGCTCGTAGTTGACGCCGAAAAAAATGCGTTCATTGCGAACATAGGCCGATACTCGCCAGTCGACCGAATCGAGCAAATCCGGGTCACCCCAATATGCCGCGCCGATCCGGACACCGATCGGATCGAAATAGTGATCAAGATCAATATCGGTATAGAGGAGATCGGTGGTATCGCCATTACCGAGCTCAGAAGAACCGGTCGATGCCGCGCCCGACAGCCAGGTGCTCTCGCCCAATTCCAGGCCCGCTACCAATCCGCCGCGCAAACCGCCCTCTTCATCCACCTCGAAGCCGCCGCCGACCAGAAAGCCACGATCTTCAGCAAAGGCGTTCGCCGCCAATAAAAAACAAAGGCTTACACTAAACCACCGCATACAGAAGCACCCCGGCCAAAACTAGCCGATACAGTGCAAACGGCAATAGGCCGACTCGGTTGACAAAGCGCATGAAAAATTCGATCGATACGTAGGCGACGATAGCGGCGACACCGGCACCAAGAGCCATCGATGCCCAGTCGACCGGCAGATCGGAGCGCACCAATGTGAAGGTTTCATAACCGGCTGCCAACAGGATGACTGGCACCGCGAGCAGAAACGAAAACCGTGCGGCGTCGGCCCGCTTGAGGCCCAACGCCAATCCGGCAGTTATCGTTGCTCCCGATCGCGACGTCCCCGGCACCAAAGCCAGCGCCTGCGCGCAGCCGATTAAGAACGCGTCGCGAATTGTGATATCGGAATACGACCGCGACTTGCGGCCGAAATGATCGGCCGCCCACATCAAGACTGCGTAGCCCGCTAGAGTCGCAACAACAACCGCGGGGCTGCGAAGATTGGCGGATATCCATCCGGCAAGCAGCAACCCGGCCACCGCCGCGGGAATGGTGGCTAAGCCAATGCCGAACGCCGCCCGTGAGGTTTGCGTATCGAGCCGACCGCGCAGCACTTCGCTGGCGCCGAATATAAGGCGCGCGACGTCTTCACGAAAATACACTAGCACTGCTAGCAACGAACCAAAATGCACCGCAACATCGAATGCCATGCCTTGATCCGACCAACCGAAAATACTCGGCACCAATACCAGATGGCCCGAACTTGAAATGGGCAAGAACTCGGTGATGCCCTGAACAATCGCTAAAACGATGATGTGTAGTGTGGTCATAAGCTGGCTGTGCGATCAGCGGTGCCGAACGAAAATTCTTCCGAATCGATATGTTTGCCCAAAGCGAGAACCTTGACGTTTTCGCCCATCTCACCGGGCAGCGTAAGCACTTTAATGGCCGTAGACAATTCGAGTTGTGCGCTAGGTGGCAAATCGGCAAATTCCTCAAGCGCCCTGTCTAGCCCTCCATGAATCAGGAACTGTGCCTGGGAGGTGTAACCGAGCACGTCCAGGCCAGCATCGTGCGCCGCCTCGGCGACCGCGGTGAAGTCGACCCAGGCCGACAAATCCTGTATCCCCGGCAAAATCAGCGGGTCGTTATGCACATGATGCCGAAAATGGCATCGCAGCCAGCCCCCCGATCGATCGGCGGCGTAGTACTCGCGTGCCGATACCCCGTAGTCGAACAACAACACCAGGCCATTGCGCATCGTTTCGGCAAGTTCACCTATCCAATGTCGCGCCGCCAGACACACCTCCGACCTATACCCCTCCGGCAGCCTGCCCTGTTCCGCTTCGATTAACGTCACCGCATCGGATAACGCGGTGCTCGGCGCGGCCTCGACGAATTCGAATTCTTCGCCTCTGGCACGGACGTGCAACGAACGCACGACATGGTCATGACGGACGAAGCGTTCCACCGGCATGGCGTCGAGCACTTCGTTGGCCAGCACGACCCCGTCGATGTGCTCCGGCACCGACGATGCCCAATGAACGCGCTCGATCCATTCGGGAACCGCCTCCTTCAGAAACGTGCGCTGACGCTCGGCAAGTTCCGGCGATACTTCCAGGATGAGATAGGTTTCGGGCAATGCGTCCAGCGCCGCTAAGGTACGCAACACGTCGGCCGCTAACTTACCGGTGCCCGCGCCAAACTCAAGTACCGTTTTTGCGCGTGCGATTGATGCGATTTGCGTCGCGATGACGTTGCCAAAGGCGGACGAAATCTCCGGGGCTGTGACGAAGTCACCGGCGGCGCCAAATTTGGCAAGGCCGGCGGCGTAATAACCTAACCCCGGCGCATACATGACCTCGTGCATAAACTCAGAGAATGAAATCGATCCGTTGGCTACTGCGATCCGTTCCCGAAGGTACGCAGCAACCCGATCGCTGTGCGCATGACTTGCGTCATCAGCAGCGGGAAGCGGGCTCGCTTGCATACTCATCCAAGCGTCCTGACAATGCTTAAATCGTCGATAACGAGCAATTCCACGTGAGCGAATCTCTAAACGGCAAAGTGGCACTGATTACCGGCGCCGCGAAACGCATTGGCGCTGAAATCGCGCGCACCCTGCACGGCTGTGGTGCCAATGTGGTTATACACTACCGCGGTTCCGCAAGTGACGCACTGGCTTTGTGCGATCAGCTCAACGACGCGCGCAGCGACTCCGCCGCGCTGGTGCAAGCGGATCTGCTCGACGTCACCACGTATTCGACCTTACTCGCCAAGACCAACGCGGCCTTCGGTAATTTGGATATCCTCATCAACAATGCCTCCGCGTTTTACCCAACCCCAATTGGCACGATCACCGAAGACGACTGGCGCACGCTCACCGGCAGCAACCTAAAAGCACCGCTATTTCTAAGCCAAGCGTTTGCCGCTCAGCTGACCAAGAACCGCGGCTGCATTGTCAATCTCGTTGATATTCATGCTAAGCGCCCATTGCGTGATCATGCCGTGTACGGTCCGGCGAAGGCCGGCCTGGCAATGCTCACGCGGTCGTTAGCGAAAGATCTGGCGCCCGACGTGCGTGTCAATGGGGTCGCGCCGGGGGCGATATTGTGGCCTGAAGACGGTATGGATAAAGCGACCCAACAGGCCATCCTCGATCAGGTCCCGCTCGGTCGAACCGGAACGCCACAGGACATTGCCAGCTGCGTCTTGTTCTTAGTTTGCGACGCCCACTACATCACTGGACAGGTGGTCGCCGTGGATGGCGGACGGTCTACTGGATGGTGACGGCGCTATCACTGACGCAGGATAAACCGACGGTCACCAGGCAAGTGGTCACAGTGGCCATTGCGACCATCGTCGCACCGCTATCGGCGGTTGCCGTGGTCCCCGCGTTTCAATTGATCGTGGAAATCGTTAGCTGGCTAAGTGGCGACGACTTTGGTTTCGACTTTGTTGGTCGAGGCACAATCGTCGCCGGGGCGATCCTCTTTTTTTGGAGTTTCATTGCTACAGTATTGATTGGAATCTGGAGTTACTTATTCATCTCTCGATACCAACCTAGAGCGACGCTGCCCTACCTTCTGATCGGCGGCTCTTGCGGACTTGCGGCCATCGTGCTGTTCAACGCGCACGACTCCATTTTCCAGGTGTTGACGATGTTGACGACAGGTCTGCTCGTCGCGTACGTGTTCGCGAAAATCGTCGCGACCATCTACTAGTAAGCGTCCAGATACTCACGCCACGGCGGTCCGGAAAGATCCGGCGCAACCTTTTCGAACGTTGTCGGCTCAAATGCGTTTAGCGTCACCGGACAGGCGTTGTTGTCCAGATAGCTCATCGCGGCAATGATATTCGGATCGGCGTCATCGCCTACCGGAATCGAAATGTCATCGGGTGCCGGACAATCGGCCGGCAAGCCGTTGAAGTAATCGCCATCGCCATCGGCATTTACGGTTTGAAACCCGGTAATACGCAGAATCTGTTCGCAGAACTCAAAACCTAGCTGACCGATCGGTTTGCCAAAGGTCCGATCACCGACGATGGTGACATCGACATGTGGCTCCATACCATTGATGACGAGTTCGCTGGCCGACGCGGTTCGCGGCGTAGCGATGATCACCAATCGTGACAAGTTGATCGAGTTGCCGAGGCGACTAAAGAAAGCGCTGACATTGTTGTCCGGTGCTCGATCAGCGTTGAATTCAGTGGACGTGAATACCAAGTTTTCCGCGACGTCGCCGCCGAGAAAATTGCCGAGCGTTTCTGCGACACGGACCAAGCCACCGCCGTTGTAACGCAGATCAATGATGACGTCAGTAATATTGTTGTCGCGAAACTCTGCAAACACAGCATCCATTTGCGCATCGGCTGTGCTGACGAAAGTAGCCAGCTCGAAGTACCCGACCATTCGTCCACTGCCGTCGTTCGCTGGAATGATTCGCGACTGCGGAACCGGATCAATAGTGACTACGGCCTTGCTGATCAACGCCCCAAACTGATTGCCACCCGGTTCCTCCATCGTGAACTGCAGCGTCTGATTATTCGCAAACACTTCATTGACGCCCTCCGCCGCTTGGATATCGGCAATCGAACGCCCGTCCAATTCGAGGATGCGCTGGCCCCGCGCTAAACCACCGGTGTCGGCAGGGCTGCCCGAGAACACTCGCAGCAGGCGCAGGTCGTCCGCAGCGACGAACTCACTGCTAAATCCAAACCCTTCGAACCGACCTTCACCGAAGAACTGTGAGTCAGCCGCCGCAGAACCAATAAAGCTGAATTTGTCGATCGGGTTACCGGTACCGTCATCCGGGCTATAGGTCACCACATCGGCAAGCAGTTCTTCGGGTGAATCGTAGTCACCGATGCGAATGTTATCCGGTAGCAAATCGTTCCATAGATACCAGTCTTCAGCGACGTCGCGAACGAAACGTTTTTGATCGCTATTCGAGCACGTACCCAGGTTAGCGGTATTCGCGCCACCACCACCGCCGCCACCACAGGCCGCGAGTGTGAGTACTGAGATCAAGATAGAGAATGTGCGCATGCTGGCTCCTGCCTATAGCTTAACGTCCGCAGGGCTGATCGGATGACCGGTTTTGTCATATTCAGCCCAATGTTCGGCCAATGTTTTCCCGGTCACCGGATGATGATATTCGGGGGCGATGTCCGCCAGCGGCCCGAGCACAAAGCTGTATTCCAATGTGTCTTCGCGCGGCACGCGGATGGGTGGCGCATCGATAATTTCGTCACCGTAGAGCAACAAATCAATGTCCAGAGTTCTTGGCGCGAATCGAGATTCGCCGCGCAGACGACCGGCATTTGCGTGGATCGTTTCGATCACCGCGTGAATGTCTTCCGGCCCACGATCCGTTTCGAAGCCGGCCACCAGATTCAGAAAATCGTCGCCAGAAAATCCCAACGATGCGCTCTGGTAAACATCCGACAACATCAGAACGCCAAACTCAGCGCCAAGCGCCTCGATGCCGAAACGCAAATTGTTCTCGGCATTAATATTGCTACCAAGTCCAACGAATACTTTCGGCATTGCGGCGCCTCAAGAATTCCGGCTGCCACGTTCGATCAGCACACCAACATCCTTGGCGTTGCGAATCGCACCCGGCTTGGCGAGCCGCACGCGTACCCAGGCGACATCAAATTCATCGAGAATAATTTCAGCAATACGTTCCGCCAGCGTTTCCACGAGCTGAAAGCTCGAATCCGACACAAACGACTGCACTCGTTTGGCGACGGCTTTGTAGTTCAAGGTATCTTCGACCGCATCCGTTGCGGCCGCCTTGGCAATATCGGCTGCCATGTCTAAATCGATGGCTACGGTTTGGCGAATCTTACGCTCCCAATCCCAGATGCCGATGACGGTTTCAACCCGCAAATCTCGTAGAAATATCGTATCCATACTCACACTTCTGTTGGTGGCGCCAATGCGTCCAATCGCCATCGGGCCTGTGCTCGAATCTCGTCCGCGGCGCCGGCTTCGGCTAATCGTAGCGCTCCCGCAACCGCGATCATCGCGCCATTGTCGGTGCAATACGCCATGCTCGGGTAATACACGCGACCGTCAAATTGCGCTGCCATGTCCGCGCGCAACTTCTTGTTCGCTCCGACTCCGCCGGCAATCACCAGTCGCTCCAGGCCTTGATCACGCGCCGCTTTCAAAGTTCTGCCAATCAACGATTCCACCGCGGCGCGCTGAAACGATGCCGCAATATCCGCTCGCCCTTGTTCGAGTTGTTCTTTCGCCTCGAGTTCCCGAACCAGCAACATCACCGCCGTTTTGAGGCCGCTAAAGCTAAAATCGTAGCCGGGCTTGCCCACCATCGGGCGCGGCAATGAATAGGCACTGTCATCGCCGCTTTCCGCAAGCTTCGCCAAGGCGGGCCCGCCGGGGTATCCCAGACCGAGGAGTTTGGCGGTCTTGTCGAACGCCTCGCCCACCGCATCATCAAGCGTTGTGCCAAGGACACGATAGTCACCCAGCCCGCCGACCCCAACCAGCATCGAATGGCCGCCCGAAACGAGCAGGGCGAGAAACGGAAACTCTGGTGTTTCAGACTCCAGCATCGGCGCCAATAGATGACCTTCCATATGATGGACGGGTATCACCGGGCAATTCCACGCCAGCCCGAGACCGTTGGCCATACCGCTACCGACCATCAGCGCTCCAACCAGCCCGGGCCCCGCGGTATAAGCGATCGCATCGGGACGATCGACCCCGGCATCATCCAGCACCTCCTGGATTAGCGGTAGTAATCGCCGGACATGGTCGCGAGAGGCGATTTCTGGCACCACCCCGCCATAACGGGCATGCAGGTCCACCTGGCTGTGGAGGGCGTCCGCCAACAGACCCTCGGTGGTGCTGTACAGCGCCACACCGGTTTCGTCGCAGCTCGTTTCAATGCCCAAAACGTTCATAGAGCGGGAGTGTACTCAATTCTGGGGCGCCGGGCGGCGCCTTTGAAAAAGGCCTAAAAATGCCGATTTCGTGACCAAAATCGCTTGGATTTGCCGAAAACCTGCCGCTATAATACGCGCCCAGTCCCGGCCCGGTGCCGGGTTTATTTATATGTAAGAGAACGAATTCCGCATGCCCAGTGTTCGCGTAAAAGAAAATGAGTACTTCGACGCTGCCCTGCGTCGCTTCAAGCGTGCTTGCGAGAAAGCCGGCATTTTGACCGAGCTGCGTCGCCGCGAGTATTACGAGAAGCCGACCCAGGAACGTAAGCGTAAGAAGGCTGCGGCCGTGAAGCGTCATCTGAAGCGCATTTCGCGCGAAGAAGCCAAGCGCAAGCGTCTGTACTAAGTCCCCGCTCCGTACCCGGAGCATCGTTTCGATCCGTCGAATGTCACTCAAGAACCAAATTACGGACGACATGAAGTCCGCTATGAAAGCCGGCGATAAAGACCGGCTTAAAGTCGTGCGCCTGATTCTCGCTGCGATTAAGCAGGTGGAAGTCGACCAGCGCATCGAACTCGACGATACCGCAGTTACCGGCGTGCTTGAGAAAATGGTCAAGCAGCGCCGTGACTCCATCGAGCAGTTCGAAAAAGGTGGCCGAGATGATCTCGCTGCGATCGAACGAGCTGAGGTCGAGGTGCTGGACACCTATCTTCCGGAACAGCTGAGCGACGAGGAGCTCAATGCCCTCATCGATGAAGCGATCAGCGCTACCGGCGCCGAGAGCATTCGCGACATGGGTAAAGTCATGGGCGCGATCAAAGCCAAAGCCGCCGGTCGTGCCGACATGGGCACCGTGGGCGCACGGGTAAAAGCAAGACTCGGCTAGCACCGAAGCGCCGCGACTGGCGCTCCGCGCTTTTACAGCTATGATCAGTAGGCCCGGTGGGCGTTGCCCGCCGTTTAACCAGAACCTGTCTTACCGACGCCGCGGACGCTGATATTTACGTTGTACGATCATTGATATGGCAGGACTCATTCCACAGGATTTTGTTGACGATCTGATCGCCCGCGCCGATATCGTCGAGGTGATCGGCCGCCGCGTGCAGCTCAAGAAAGCTGGCCGCGAGTACAAGGCCTGCTGTCCGTTCCACGATGAGAAGACGCCATCGTTCACGGTCAGTCCGGACAAAGGCTTTTACCACTGCTTCGGCTGTGGCGAGCACGGTACGGCGATTGGCTTCCTAATGAATTACGACCACATGGGCTTTGTCGAAGCCGTTGAAGCGCTGGCCAACACCATGGGTGTGGAAGTACCTCGCAACGAGTCGGATCGCCCTGCACGTCGGTATGACGAATTGTTTACGTTGATGTCGAGCGTGCAGACCCATTGGCAGACGGCACTGAAGAACGCGCCGCAAGCAATTGACTATCTCAAGAAACGGGGTATTGACGGCGAAACCGCCCGTCGATTCGGCATCGGCTTTGCGCCTGATGGCTGGAGCCATGTGCTCGACAAATTTGGCACATCGCCGGAGGCCATCGAACGGCTGCTGGCAACCGGTCTGATCATTCGCAAAGACAACGGCAAACACTACGATCGCTTTCGCGAACGCATAATGTTTCCGATTCGCGACCATCGCGGTCGCACAATCGCATTCGGTGGACGCGCCATGGGCGATGGCGAGCCGAAGTATCTGAATTCGCCCGAAACAGTGCTGTTTCACAAAGGCCGTGAGTTGTACGGCCTATATGAGGCGCGCCAGTCGCTACGCAATATCGAGCGCTTATTGGTCGTGGAAGGCTATATGGATGTGGTCGCTTTGGCACGCCACGGCATCCAGTTCGCAACTGCGACGCTCGGTACTGCAACCACGCCCGACCATTTAAACCGGCTGTTTCGGCTCACTGAACACGTGCTGTTCTGTTTTGATGGCGACCGAGCCGGCAAGCAGGCGGCCTGGCGCGCGTTGGAGAACGCACTACCTGAATTGCGCGAAGGCCGGCAGATTCGATTCGTGTTTCTACCGGATGGCCATGACCCCGACAGCTTCGTCAACGAATATGGCGCCAACGCGTTTCTGGAAAAACTGGACGCCGGCATGGCGTTGTCGGAATTTCTGATCGCGGAGCTCGCCAGCCAGGTGGATATGGACACCGTCGATGGCAAAGCGCGGCTCGCCGAAATGGCCAAACCGCTGGTCAACAAAATTCCGCCCGGCGTGTATCGGGAACTGCTGATCGACAGCCTGGCCGATGCCGTCGGTATAAGCGCTAGCAAGCTGAACGCCCTGATGGGCAAAGCCACGCCCGGCACGACCGTTGGCACCGCCGGCGGCCCGGCGCGCGCGTCACGGTCGCGCCAGTCCGACAGTGGCCGTCCGTCCATCGTGAGCCGCGCCATTAAATTGGTGCTGCATTTCCCTCAATCCGCCGACAAGGTCGACGTCGAGCGAATCGGCGGTTTTGAGCGCGGTGGTGTGGATATTTTGGTCGACCTCATTGAAACCGTGCACAGTCGCCCCGATATCACGACCGCGGGTTTAGTGGAGCGATATCGCCACCACAAATACGGTGGCCGACTGGCAGAATTGGCCGGCGAGGAAATGCTCGCTGACTCACAATTTGACGCGGCCGGCGAACTTGCCGGAGCCATCGACCAGCTGGGTCGAGCCGCAGAAAAAGATAGGCAACGAAAATTGATTGAAAACAGAGAGTTATCGTACTAACAACCGTTGAATGCATCACCCGACTGCCGCCGACTTACCGGCACCGAAGAATTAAAACAAAGCAAGAATCGGGCCTGATGACATAGATTTGAAAGACGTTTTTTAATGGCTTTAGTTTGCGTCCAAATAGTAGAATTGGTCGTTTGTATTTTTTACCCACGAAATTTTGAAGAGGTCGTTCCAAGTTGAGCGAGAAACGTGCAGTAGTAGGCAGCAGCAAGCAGGCCCAACAACTTAAAGATTTGATTGCCCGCGGCAAGGAACAAGGGTTCCTGACGTATGCCGAGGTCAACGACCACTTGCCCAATGACATCGTCGATCCCGAACAGATCGAAGACATCGTTAACATGATTAACGACATGGGCATTACGGTTTATGAGAAAGCGCCGGAAGCCGAAGAGATTCTGATGTCGGATTCTGCGGTATCGAATGACGATGACGCCGCCGAGGAAGCCGAAGCAGCGCTCGCCAGCGTTGATGCTGAGTTCGGCCGCACCACCGACCCCGTGCGTATGTACATGCGCGAAATGGGCACGGTTGAGCTGCTGACTCGTCAGGGCGAAATCGAAATTGCCAAGCGCATTGAAGATGGCCTCAATCAGGTCAAGTGGCACATGTCGCACTTCCCGCCGACGATTGCGGTTTTCCTCGACGTGGCCGATGCGGTCATCGCCGAAGAAACGCGTATGCAGGATTTCGTGGTCGGCTTCATTGATCCGAACGAGCCGGAAGAAATTAAACCGCCGGCGCCGAAGTCCGATGACGATGACGACGATCCGGTCGACACCGGTCCAGATCCGGAAGAAGTGAAAGCGCGCGTCAAGAAGATTCGCCGCCTGCACAAACGTTCACTGACGAACATCGAAAAGTACGGCTTCAAAGACAAGAAGACGGTCAAGGTGATGGCCGACATCGCATCCGAGATGTTCGAGCTGAAGCTCGCGCCAAAACTGTTCGACCTGCTGGTTCGCAACTTACGTGGCGTGATTGCTGTGATTCGCTCGCAAGAGCGACTGATCATGCAGATCTGTGTGCGTGACGCACGTATGCCACGTAAAGATTTCCTCGCCAGCTTCCCGAAAAGCGAAACCGATCTGAAGTGGATCGACAAGCACATTCGCGCCAAACGCAAACATTCATCGACGTTGGCGAAGCTCAAAGACGACGTATTGCGTGCTCAGCGTAAGCTCATCGCGGTAGAGGTGAAAACACGCCTCACGATCGCCGAGATGAAAGAAATTAACCGCCAAATGTCGATCGGCGAAGCCAAGGCTCGCCGTGCGAAGAAAGAAATGGTGGAAGCCAACCTGCGTTTGGTAATTTCAATCGCGAAGAAATACACCAATCGCGGCCTGCAGTTCCTGGATCTCATTCAGGAAGGCAACATTGGTTTGATGAAGGCGGTCGACAAGTTCGAATATCGTCGCGGCTACAAGTTCTCAACCTACGCAACGTGGTGGATTCGTCAGGCCATTACCCGTTCGATCGCCGACCAGGCACGCACCATTCGTATTCCGGTGCACATGATCGAAACGATCAACAAGCTGAATCGTATCTCTCGCCAAATGTTGCAGGAGATGGGCCGCGAACCGTTGCCCGATGAGCTGGCCGAACGCATGGAAATGCCGGAAGACAAAGTTCGCAAAGTACTGAAGATCGCTAAAGAGCCGATCTCGATGGAAACGCCGATCGGTGATGACGAAGATTCGCATCTCGGTGACTTCATTGAGGACCAGACCGTGCATTCGCCGGTAGATTCGGCCACGTCGCAGGGTTTGAAAGAAACCACGCACAACGTATTGGCCGGTCTAACGCCGCGTGAAGCTAAGGTTTTACGCATGCGCTTCGGTATCGATATGAATACCGACCACACGCTGGAAGAGGTCGGCAAACAGTTTGACGTGACGCGTGAACGTATTCGTCAGATTGAAGCCAAGGCGTTGCGTAAGCTGCGCCACCCGACACGATCGGATCAGCTGCGCAGCTTCCTGATTGAGGATTAAGCGCAACGTAATACACAAAAAAGCCCGCCGAGAGCGGGCTTTTTCGTCTACGCAAAGACCATTCTTCGTAGGCGCGGCTTCCAGCCGCGAACTCGACAAGATACCGCTACTGCATCGGCTTTCGAGATATCATATTTTTTGCCTATAGCCCGAAAGCACCGACCAAAGATTTGATCACCGAAGAGATTCCATTGTCCGCCGTTGAGAAAGAGACGGACACCCCATTTATAGATACGCATCAATGCGACGGCGATCAACGAATACCGGGACAGTTTATCCTGCGAGCGGCCTGGACGACCGAATATTGCGATCCAGGGTGGTATCTGGTCCGTGTTTGCACGGCGATTGAAGGAGATGTGCTTGCCGGTGATGCGGAATCTATCGGTGAGATCATCGAATCGTCGATGACCGCGATCGTGTTTTGTCCATTTTGCGGAGTGGCGCTACCTACAGATAACGATAGTTCATCAACCCTGACGTAAATCGACAACCTCTCCACCGCCAACGCGGCAAGACGCCGCTCTTAACTACAACCCCCACAACCGCCGCAGCCGGCGCAACCGCCGCCAAACCAACTATCGTTGTCCTTGCCCTTGTTTTTGACCGCTTTCTTAATCGACTTCCAAACCACATAAATCAGGGCAACAAGGAAAAAAATAGCCGCAACGTCGGACTTGTCCTCCAATATCTTCGCGCATCCGACAAGCGCTAAAGCCGTGGCGCTAATCCCTGCAATGCGTGACTTCACTTTGGGAATGACGAAATGCGTGGCCGTATTCACTCGACGAAAATCGTCCACATAGGCGAAACGAACATCAACCGGCGGCCAAATGTCCCTGGCCGGCGGCTCCCCGAACGTCTCCTCGTAAAGATCTAGGGTTCGCTGATACCAGGCTTGGTACTTGTCTGATTCCACCGGCCCGCCACTCGTTGGACCGTGATGTAGTTTCGTCCCCAATACGCCATCGCACAGTTCCTTCCAGTAGTGTTGGGAATACTGCAGGTGCAGATGCCACGCTTGATCAATTTCATCTGATGGCGTGACAGGATTCGATTGACATGCGGTCAGGAACACGAAACGTTTGTACTCCTCAATGACACGTCGGGAAAATTTTTCTGACCAGCCGTTCTCTCGAGCCAACCGACGAGAAAACGGCAAACTCACCCCCGCTTTGTCGAGATCAAGATCTTGAAGGCGCTGCCACAGAGGGTTGTTCTCTATATTGCTTTGCATTGACGAATCCCCTTGATGCCGCACTGTCGCCTTATACGCGAACGACGAACCTGATTTGCGCTGCCCTAATTTTTCGAGTGTAACATCCAACCAGCGACCCCTTTCCGGCCGTAACAGGGTATCGCTCAGTTGTTGGTTCACATCCTTGCCAGACATGCACGGATTCTTACTCGGTTATATCGCTAGCCCAGAATCGGATAAACATTCACCACGAGATTAATCGCCGTTGAAATCCAAAAACTGCTCCGGTCCGACAGTAACTCCACCAAACAACTCCGTAGCCATGAAAAAACCCCAGCTGACGCTGAAATTCATCGTGGAACGACTCCCAATCTAGGATTGCCGCTCCGTCAATATGTGCGGATTAGTCCATTCTTCCTAATTTTATGGCCGACTCGAGTGAGTCAGGAGCTAACAGAATAGCAAACCGCCATCGATGGAAAGTCAACGACGAGAAACCGGCACCGTGGATTGCTACTTTTCTGCCAAATAGACGTCGTGGACGGTCCGCAAATCGCTCCACTCTGGATCATCAAAAAACCCTATATCGAGTGGATATCTAGG
>JBCCEH010000021.1:0-20326 GCA_039030375.1 Pseudomonadota bacterium
AGGTACTGGAGCCGGTCTACTGAGTAGATTCGAGGGAGATGGCAACAATGCTGATCAAAAAACCGTCCGACATTCCGCCGTCGGAGATTACGAGCAAAGAGAATTACCTGAATCGCCGCCAGTTTATGAAGGCGGGATCGATCGCTGGTGGACTTGCGCTGGCGGGCCCTGCCGCGGCGGCGGTCGTCCCCACCGAAAAACGGGCCAAACTTGACGGTGTCCTAGAGAGTGAGTTTTCAACCGGCGAGCGTGCCAATACGTTTGAAGAAATCACCACTTATAACAACTTTTGGGAGTTCGGCACGGGCAAGTCCGACCCCTACGAGAACGCACAGGATTTCGAACCGCGGCCCTGGCAAATCACCGTTGACGGTCACTGTGAGAAGAAAGGCACCTTTCACTTCGACGATTTCATCAAACCCTACGATCTCGAAGAACGCATTTACCGCATGCGCTGCGTGGAAGCCTGGTCGATGGTGATTCCATGGGTCGGCATCTCACTCGCGGACGTGGTCAAAACCTACAAACCGACTTCCAAGGCTAAGTACGTCGCATTCCAATCACTGCATGATCCGGTGCGTATGCCGGGCCAACGCCGTCGCGTATTGGATTGGCCGTATCGAGAAGGGCTGACCATTGGGGAAGCCACTCACCCGCTCACCATTCTCGCCGTCGGTTTGTACGGCGAGGCCATGCCCAATCAAAACGGTGCGCCGATTCGCTTGGTGGTGCCCTGGAAGTACGGTTTCAAGAGCATTAAGAGTATCGTCAAAATTTCATTCGTCGAAAAAATGCCTAAGACCAGCTGGTCGATGGCACAACCGCGGGAGTACGGTTTCTATTCCAACGTGAACCCCGAAGTCGATCATCCGCGCTGGAGCCAGGCACGCGAGCGCCGAATCGGTGCTGGTCTGTTTGCACCGAAAATACCGACGCGCATGTTTAACGGCTACGCCGACGAGGTCGCGCACCTGTACGATGGGCTCGACTTGCGGAAGAACTACTAGTCTCACTGCGTATGACGAAGCTCACGGCCATTCGGTTTGTCTTAAAACCGCTCGTGTTTGTCGCCTGTTTGGTGCCAGCCGTGTTGGTCGTGACCGACTTGCTTGAGGTTACTGGCAGTCTCGCTGCCAATCCGATCGAGGACATGCTCGATCGATTCGGAATTTGGGGCATACGCTTTGCGTGCGTCGCACTAGCGGTCACTCCATTGCGCAAACTCACAGGTTGGAATTGGCTGTCGCGGTTTCGTCGGCCGCTGGGTCTATTCGCGTTCTTCTATGTGCTGATGCACTTTCTGGTGTGGCTGCTACTTGACCGCGAACTCGTCGCCTCAGGATTTGGCATTGCCGGGCCGTTGATCGTTGAAGACATTGTCGAACGACCGTTCATTACCGTTGGCTTCATCGCGTTCGTGCTCCTGTTATCCCTCGCGCTGACCTCGACCGTCGGTATGCGTCGCCGCTTAGGCCGGCGTTGGCAGCAGCTTCACTACGGCGCCTACGTCGCCGGTCTCTTAGGCGTATGGCATTACTGGTGGCAGGTAAAGAACGACGCTAGTGATCCGCAGATCTATGCGGCGATTCTCGCCGCATTACTCGGCTACCGCCTGTTCGATGCTATTCGTCGTCGTAAGAGAACACCGACTCGAGCGGCACCGCAAACACCGTAGCAATCTTGAACGCCGCCTCGAGTGATGGCGAATACTTATCTTTTTCGATCGCGACGATGGTTTGGCGTGTCATACCGATTTTTTTCGCAAGTTCCGCCTGCGTCATTTCGTCGTGCTCAAATCGCAACCTGCGGATATTGTTGCGAATGCGTGGCGTGCCCACTAGGCACCCACCCGGTAATAACCAATTTGGCTAAGCAATTTGACGATTTCCGAGAAGGTAATTGCGGCGATTACATACACCGCAATCAGCAAAGCGGTGAGTTGCTCTCGTGCGGCGAACACCTCGTTGAGCACGATGTGTCCCACCAAAACAAACAACACGAACCCTAGCGCGAACCCCGCATTTCGCTCGGCTTTGAGCTCGATGAGTTTGTCTCGCTCATCAGATTCGTCACCGCCTGCAACAATCACCACGTGATAGATCACCTCGATCGCGACCAGCGCGATAACGCCGATCGCGCTCACGGCAATCAGGGCGATCGGGTTACCCGAGTGCTGCACGATGCTAATAGCGCTAGGAAAATAGAAAAACGACACCAAGAAGATGCCGAATAACAAACCCCAGGCGCTTTTCTCTTGAAAACTCATGTTCACAGAAACGTCTCATGTAATGTGGCTTTTACACAAAGTATGTTTTTATTTACATGATGTCAATTATTTTTGACGTGGTTTTTTGAGAGGCTACTAAGAACGAACCCGTTCGCTATATAACACAAGGGGTTAGGCGCAGCTTATTCGCCGAATAAGGCCTGCCATTCCGCAAGGGTGAGCCGGTCGCGAAGCGCGAACCGCAGATCGAGGATGGCCTCGCTGTATTCCACGTCTGCCTCAGAATACCGCAGCCACAGGGCCTGCAGCGCCGAGGCGTCGTGTTGCCGATTAACTTGTCGTCCGAGCTCTGAAGTCAGTGCCGTTGCTAAGGCGTTGTGCCCGTTAGTGAGCTCGCGCGCGGCGCCGAATATTTTGCTCGCCTGCCCGCGCCTCTGTTCATCGGTAACGCCAGTATCTAGACGCTCAGCCGCAGCGGCGAGGTAATCGACCGGCCCCGATGCGCTGCTGCTGAAGAATAGGAAAGCGACCAAATCCGCCAACGCATGCCCCGCCGCGTCAGATGCTCGCGGCGAATCGAACAAACCGCTATTCGCGGCTGACTCGATGGCGCCGAAGGCAGCCCATTCATCTGTCGTGAGAGACTCGCGGAGCGCTTGATAAGCACTTATAACGCGATCTCGCGATAGCAGCATCTGCTCGAGATTCTCCGCCATGAACACGTCAAGCTGCTCGCGAGTCGTGTCGTAATTGGCGCCCAGCGCCAGGCCACGTTGACGGCGTTCTCCTACGACCAAACCAAACAGGTCGTATTCTTGACGCAAGAACATCAGCTGCGACTCGGCAAGGTCGGCTCGTACGGGATCGGCGACGATTGCACGCAGCTCGGCTTTCACATGGTCGAAACTGTGTGTTTCAGCATTGGACGGGCTGAGCGGTTCTCGACCACCGCAAGAACCGATCAAGAGAACGGCCAATAGCAGCACTATGTTTCTAACGTCCATAACACGACCTCCCGTGTTTGCGCTCAACCGCAATGTTAGCAAACGTCGCGCCGGTCAGTTCCTGGTCGACGAATTCGCAGATTGTCTAACTTGCTGTCGACAAGAAGTGCTGAACCAGTACTCCATCAACCGGCCTGGATAGCGGTTGGGCACTGATTGACCAGGCGCCGTTATTGCTAAGAAACGTGTGCTCGAGCTTATCCACTGCACCATCGATTAGCCGTTGCATTCCAGCTCGAAAGGCGCTCTTCTCGGCGCTCGTCATCTGCATCAGATTCTTCTTCTCGTGAAGATAGTCAGCGCCAACTTCGGTCGCCGCCCAACCGACGCCAGAGGCGAATTCGGACCATGCGTCATTGTGCGAAACGATGGTAGCTTTTGGATTTAGCACCACCGACGCGGTTGGATAGGCTTCCAACAGACCGCGCAAGATCGACTGCGAGTCTTCGTAACGGTACTCGTATTGGTTCAAACGTTGATTCAGGACTGCATCAATCTCATCCTGGTCAATCACCACTTTTTGCAACCGCAATCGCTCATCAACGATCGCCGAAATCGTCGCGCTCAGCGCGGCCAATGCTTCGTGCTGATGATGCGCGAGTGTTCTTGGTTTGCGATCGATGGCACAGAGTGTGCCCAGCGCATAGCCATCCCGGGTCACGATTGGTTTGCCGGCGTAGAAACGGATGCTCGGTTCAGATGTCACCAATGGATTGGTCTTAAACCGAGGATCTTCGGTCGCGTCTTCGACAATCATCATCTCGTCGGGTCGTGCAATGGCATGACTGCAAAACGCGATTTCCCGCGCGGTCTCGCTGACCTTTACGCCAAATGCCGACTTAAACCACTGTCGATCCGAGTCGATGAGGGTGAACAATGCGATCGGAACTTCGCATATATTCGCGATTGCGAGGGTGATGCCATCGAAGACTTTTTCCGGCGCGGTATCCAGCAAGCCATAGCGCTTGAGGGCGAGTACCCGTCGCTCTTCGAGTTCAGGGGGATTCAGGTTTTTCACGGGGCCGACATCCTTTCTATGACTAGAAATATGCCAGCCCCCGAATCGGCCGAAGCCATGCCGGCGGCCGCCATTGTATCGAAAAAACCATTAATGCCAATCTCGATGGAATTTACTTGTGCACTCGTAAAATAAAAGTGAATGCCGGTCACGGGCAGCCAAAAAAAAGCCCGGCATAAGCCGGGCTTCTTTATCTTGCTGCGTTGAGCGCATGTTTCGTCGCTCTCGTACATCCCTGTACTTCGCGACGTTAGTACATCCTGTACGTCACATCATGCCGCCCATACCACCCATGCCACCCATATCCGGCATCGGCGGTGCGCCAGCCGCGTCGTCCTGCGGCGCGTCAGCAACCATTGCCTCAGTGGTGAGCAACAAACCGGATACCGAGGCGGCGTTTTGCAATGCAAAGCGCGTCACCTTGGTCGGGTCGAGAATACCGGCATCAATCATGTCACCGAACTCGCCCGAGGCTGCGTTATAACCGTAGTTGCCCTTACCTTCGGCAACGGCGTTCAGCACAACGCTGGCGTCGCCACCCGCGTTCTGCACGATTTGACGCAGCGGCTCCTCAACGGCGCGACGCAGAATGTTGATGCCGACGTTTTGATCGTCGTTATCACCGGTCAGGTCGCCCATCGAGCTAACGGCGCGAATCAATGCAACACCACCGCCAGGTACGACGCCTTCTTCGACCGCAGCGCGGGTCGCGTGCAGTGCGTCTTCAACACGGGCTTTCTTTTCTTTCATTTCGACTTCAGTCGCGGCGCCAACTTTGATCACGGCAACACCGCCGGAGAGCTTAGCAACGCGCTCCTGCAGTTTTTCGCGATCGTAGTCAGACGACGACTCTTCGATTTCACGGTTGATCTGCTCAACCCGACCCTGGATATCACTGCTCTGGCCCGCGCCGTCGATCACCGTGGTGTTCTCTTTCGAGATTTGTACTTTTTTCGCTTCACCAAGATCATCCAGCGTCGCTTTTTCCAGTGACAGGCCAACCTCTTCTGAGATCACCTGGCCGCCGGTCAGGATCGCGATGTCCTGCAGCATGGCCTTACGACGATCACCAAAACCCGGCGCTTTAACCGCAGCCACTTTGACAATGCCGCGGATGTTGTTCACAACCAGCGTCGCCAACGCTTCGCCTTCTACATCTTCAGAGATAATGATCAACGGACGACCCGCCTTGGCAACCGCTTCGAGAACCGGCAGCAAATCACGGATGTTCGAGATTTTCTTGTCGTGCAACAAAATGAACGGTGCGTCGTGTTCAACTTGCTGACTACCGGCATCATTGATGAAGTACGGCGACAGGTAGCCGCGATCGAACTGCATGCCTTCAACCACTTCTAGCTCGTTCGCCAGACCCTGGCCTTCTTCAACCGTGATCACGCCTTCTTTGCCCACTTTCTGCATGGCTTCAGAAATGATCTCACCGATTTCGGTGTCAGAGTTTGCTGAGATCGAGCCCACCTGAGCGATAGCAGTTTCGTCTTCGCACGGCTTCGACAATTTCTTCAGCTCTTCGACCATCGCGCCAGTCGCTTTATCAATACCGCGTTTCAGATCCATCGGGTTCATGCCAGCAGCAACCGACTTCAGACCTTCACGCAGAACAGCCTGCGCCAAAACCGTAGCGGTGGTGGTGCCGTCACCGGCGACATCAGACGTTTGCGAAGCAACTTCCTTCACCATCTGTGCGCCCATGTTTTCAAATTTGTCTTCGAGTTCGATTTCCTTGGCAACCGATACACCATCTTTGGTGACGGTCGGAGCGCCAAAGCTTTTATCGAGTACGACGTTGCGACCTTTCGGGCCCAGGGTCACCTTGACCGCGTTTGCCAGAACATTCACACCAGCAAACATTTTTTGGCGCGCATCGTCTGAAAAACGTACTTCTTTAGCAGCCATTTGCTTTTCCTCTAATTAATTCTTAAGCGGCTATGCCGCGAATGCATGTAACGTTGCGAGCCTTAGCCCTCGATCACTGCCATGATGTCGTCTTCCTTCATCACCAGCAGTTCTTCACCGTCGACTTTGACCTCAGTACCGGCGTATTTGCCGAACAGCACCGAGTCACCCGCCTTAACGTCGAGTGCACGAACCTCACCAGAATCGAGAATTTTGCCGTTGCCGACAGCGACGACTTCACCCTTGATCGGCTTCTCGGTCGCGGCGTCAGGAAGTACGATGCCACCCGGTGAGGTGCGCTCTTCTTCCATACGCTTGACGATGACGCGATCATGAAGCGGACGAATCTTCATGTTGTGATCTCCTATAAACTATTGATTATTAACCGACTTTTTGCGGTTTTCCGGACCGAGTTGTTAGCACTCGGCCGTTGGGAGTGCTAATTATGGGTATCGGCGGCAAAATTTCAACTCCGGTGAGGGCCGAAATCTTGCCAAAACCCGACTTGGTTCGATGACACTGCCCCCTACCCCCGGTATCCTCCGCGACGCAAGCTCAATACTCGGTAACAATTGGACCGGCATCGCGGTCTTCTCGGCATAGGGCCTCAAATTGACCATGACCTCACGCCTCAACATTGCTGCTTCTCTCTTTGCCTTGCTGTCGGCGACGCTAGCCGTCGCGGCCGACGAGCCATTGCCGCCGGAAGAAGCCTTCCAATATGTGATCGCCGATACCGGTGACGCGCTGGAAATCGATTTCGCGATCGAAGACGGCTACTACCTGTATCGCGACGAGCTGCAGTTCGAGTCGGCGACCAAGTCCGTTGAAATTACCGCGACGCGTAAGCCCGAAGGCGAGCCGTTTGAAGACGAGTGGCTCGGCAAAAAACAGGTCTACCGAGAGCACTTCTACGTCACCGTGCCCTACATCGTTGGCGGCGATCGCCCCGAGACGATGGAACTCATCGTCAAGAGTCGCGGCTGCCAGGAAGATGTGCTGTGTTACCCGCCGCAAACCTGGGTCGAAACGGTTGAGCTGAAGCAAGAACGCCGCGCTCCGATTGATTTGGCGACCGTAGGTACGAACGCAGCGACTTCGAGCAGCGACTTTCCGCCGGCCGAAGAGGTGTTCTTCCCAACCGTCTTCGCTGTTGATGGCACCACGGTGGATGTCGCTTTCCAGGTCGAGCCCGGCTTCTACTTGTACAAAAGCCAGATGTCAGTGCGATCGCTTACTGACACGGCCATGGCCGGCCATGTCGTTTGGCCAAAGGGAAAAGACAAGACCGACGAATTTCTCGGCGAGCAAGAAGTCTATTATGACGAAGTAAGTGGCCGAGTCTCGATCGCGCGTGCAGAGCGCGAGGCGATGGATATCGAAATCGAGATCGGGTACCAAGGCTGTGCGGACGGGGGCCTGTGTTACTTTCCGCAAACACAGACCTTCACAGTGTCATTGCCCGAAGCGACAACGGTAACTGACCTGTCTGAACTGCGGCAGACGCAAAAAGTCTCTGAACATAGCCGTCTTGCAGACCTGATTATCAATAGCAGTATCTGGATGGTGGTTGTCACCTTCTTTGGGTTAGGTCTGTTGTTGGCTTTCACGCCCTGTGTGTTGCCGATGGTTCCGATTTTGTCCGGCATCATCGCCGGCGCCGGCGACAACGTTTCGCCGCGTCGCGGCTTTTCGTTGGCATTCGTTTACGTCCTCGGCATGTCGTTGGTGTACACCGCAATCGGCGTTATTGCCGCTTACGTCGGCGGCAGCGTTCAAGCAGAGCTTCAACAGCCGTGGGTATTGAGCGCATTCGCCGCACTGTTCGTGCTGCTAGCATTCGCAATGTTCGGCGCTTACGACTTACAGATGCCCTCGAGTATCCAATCGAAGATCGCCAATATCAGTAGCAACCAAGAAACTGGCACAACCGTTGGCGCTTTCATTATGGGCGCTTTGTCCGCCATCGTGGTGACCGCCTGCGTCGCCCCGGCGATTGCCGCAGCCGCGCTCGTTATTGGCGACGCCGGCGAAGAGTTCCGAGGCGGACTCGCTCTGTTCGCCATGAGCTGGGGCATGGGCGCGCCTTTGCTTTTGGTCGGCGCTGCGCAGGGTCGTTTCCTGCCCAAGGCAGGCCCGTGGATGGTCGCCGTCAAAGGCAGCTTTGGATTCCTGTTTCTTGGTCTCGCCATCTGGATGCTCAAAGCGGTTGTCGACGGCAGCATCTCGATGGCGCTGTGGGCCACATTGGTATTTATGGCCGGCATCTTTATGGGCGGTCTGACGACACTAACGACGGAGTCGTCAGTGATGCAAAAACTCGCCAAGGGCTTTGGCCTGCTGGCGATATTGTACGGGCTAGTTCTGTTCTTGGGCGCCCTAACAGGTGGCACCAATCCACTAAAACCGCTAGCCAGCGTTAGCTTTGCCGGCGGCGGCGCAACCAGCGTTGCGAAAGAGGAGCACCTTGAGTTCAAGCTTGTGAAGTCGGTTGACGACCTCGATCGTGAGATTGAGGCCGCGGTCGCCAACGGCAAATCCGTCATGCTGGATTTCTACGCCGATTGGTGCACGGCATGCCTTGAGATGGAGGCCTATACCTTTGTCGACCCAGGTGTCCAAGCTGCACTTGCAAATACAGTACCGCTACAAGCGGACGTAACAAAGAATGATGCTGTGGACCAAGAGCTTCTGGAACGATTCGGAGTCTTTGCCCCCCCTTGGATCATTTTCTTCGATAGTCAGGGACAACAACGCAGCGGCTACGAGATAGTTGGTTTCGTACCAGCAGACGAGTTCCGTGCACACGTAGAAGAAGCGGTTGGTAGCGCAGACTTACTTACCGCGACCTCCAACTAAGAAGAACGACATTTGATAAAGAGAGCGACGTGCCTAAATCGATTTATGTAATTGCCGCGGTGATCATTGCGCTGGGCGGTGGACTCTTTGCCTTGCTACTGCAATCGAACGATGTCGATGCCATCGATGCAACGGCATCGCAGAGCCCAACTCCGGTGATGCAGACACAAGCTGAACCGGTAATGGTCGAATGGCAGCTCGCCGACATGGACGGTGAAACGCGCAGCGCGGACGAATGGCATGGCAAGCGGGTCGTGCTCAATTTTTGGGCGACCTGGTGCGGCCCTTGCCGACGCGAAATTCCGATCCTCAAAGAATTTCACACGGCGTATGCCGACGACGACATCGAGGTGATCGGCGTTGCCGTCGACTTCCCCGAGAACGTCTTGCCGTACGCGGAAAAGGCAGAATTCAATTACCCGATCGTAATCGGCGAACAGGACGCCATGGCGGTGGCCGAATCGTCCGGTATCCCGTTTATCGGCTTGCCGTTCACCATGATCGTCGATACCGACGGTCAGCTGCTGGCCACACACATGGGCGAAATCCACCAGGCCGACCTCGACTCGATCGGTACCACGCTGGTTGCGCTGGGTGCGGGTGAGATCGATAAATCCGCTGCCATGCAGGCGCTGCAATAGCCCGAAACGCCTAAAACACCCCAATATCTTGGGCCAAACGTCGTTTCGACGGCGTTTGACGATATTTCTTGCACGAACCTCGTCGAAAATGGTTAGAATTGCGCCCAATTTCGCCAAACGGGTCTAAATCCGTAAAAAATGGCCAATTTCCTGCTGCTAAATGGCCCCAATCTGAATTTACTGGGGACGCGAGAGCCTGAAGTCTACGGCGCGACGCGACTTGAAGACATCGAGGCCAACTGCATCGATGTTGCCGAGGCGCTCGGGCATGCGTTGGATTGCTACCAGTCGAATGCCGAGCACAAACTCGTCGATCGCATCCAAAAAGCCGGTAAGGACAAGGTCGATTTTATCGTGATTAACCCGGGCGCATTTACGCACACCAGTGTGGCGCTGCGCGATGCGTTGTTGGCGGTCGACATACCGTTTATTGAATTGCACCTGAGTAATACGTTTGCCCGAGAAGAATTTCGGCACAACAGTTACTTCAGCGATATCGCTGTCGCCTGTTTGTTTGGCTTCGGCGCATTGGGATATGAACTGGCACTGCAGGCGGCCGATCAACACGTCGCCTCTGCCGAGGAAGACTGATGGATATAAGAAAAGTAAAAAAACTGATCGAGTTGCTCGACGAATCGGGCATCGCAGAAATTGAGATTACGGAAGGTGAGGAATCAGTGCGCATTTCGCGTCACTCGCAAAACGCACCCGCGGTAATCAGCGCACCGGTCGCCCCAGCACCAGCTCCGGTGGCGCCCGCTCCTGCAGCGCCACCCGCAGCACCCGCCCCATCCGCGGCGCCGGCACCGGCACCTGCAGAACCGGAGGAAGATGGCTTTGAGGTAGAAGCGCCGATGGTGGGCACGTTCTACTCGTCGTCGTCGCCAGGTTCTGCGCCTTACGTGCAGGTCGGCGATCGGGTGAATGAAGGCGACACGTTGTGCATCATCGAAGCAATGAAAATGATGAACCAAATCGAGGCCGATGTTTCCGGCGTCGTAAAATCGATTCGCGTCCAAAACGGTGAACCGGTCGAGTATGGGCAAACGTTGTTTGTCATCGACCAGCGGACCGGCGACTAACCGGGCGGCCCTCTCATGCTCGATAAAGTTGTCATAGCCAATCGCGGCGAGATCGCCCTGCGCGTTATGCGTGCCTGCAAAGAAATGGGAATCAAAACGGTCGCTGTGCATTCCAAAGCCGATAACAACCTCAAGCACGTGTTGTTGTCCGACGAGACTGTCTGCATCGGCCCGCCACCGTCGGCCGAAAGCTACCTGGATATGCCGGCCATCATCAGTGCCGCCGAGGTGACCGACGCGGTCGGCATCCACCCGTGTTACGGCTTCTTATCGGAGAACGCCGACTTTGCCGAACGCGTGGAATCCTCGGGTTTCGTCTTCGTTGGACCGCCAGCAAGCGCAATTCGTTTGATGGGCGACAAAGTGTCAGCGATCCGTGCGATGAAGGAAGCCGGCGTACCGACCGTGCCCGGGTCCGACGGGCCCCTCGGTGATGATCCTGACGAAAACATTCGCTTGGCGCGCGAAATCGGTTATCCGATCATTATTAAAGCAGCGGGTGGTGGTGGCGGACGCGGTATGCGCGTGGTGCATACCGAAGCGTCGCTGATCAACTCCATCACGTTGACGCAGGCCGAAGCGCGCGCCGCATTCGGCAATGATGTCGTATACATGGAGAAATTTCTCGAACAACCGCGGCACGTCGAGTTTCAGGTGCTTTGCGACAATCACGGCAACGCGATTCACCTCGGCGAACGCGATTGCTCGATGCAACGACGCCATCAGAAAGTCGTCGAAGAAGCACCCGCCCCCGGTATCAGCGAAGAAAAACGCAATGAGATTGGTGCCCGCTGCGTACAAGCATGCCTGGACATGGGTTACCGCAGCGCCGGCACGTTCGAGTTCCTGTACGAAAACGGCGAATTCTATTTCATCGAAATGAACACGCGCCTGCAGGTCGAACACCCGGTCACCGAAATGATTACTGGCGTCGACATTGTCCGCGAACAGCTGCGCATTGCGGCTGGCGAGGAGCTGTCAATCACGCAGGATCAGGTGAAGATCCAAGGTCACGCGATTGAATGTCGCCTCAACGCCGAGGATCCGAAGACCTTCATGCCCTCGCCCGGTCTGATTTCGCTGTGGCATGCGCCGGGTGGTCCCGGCGTGCGCGTCGATAGTCATGTGTACTCCGGCTATAAGGTACCGCCGTTCTACGACTCGATGATCGGCAAGCTGATCACCTACGGACAGGACCGCGACCAGGCAATTGCGCGAATGCGGAATGCGCTGGCCGAAGTGGTCATCGAAGGCATCAAAACCAACGTGCCGCTGCACCAGGAGATTATGAGCCACGCAGCCTTCCAGCAGGGCGGAACGGATATCCATTACCTGGAAAAACGTCTCGGTCTCGTGTGACCGAGTGTGACACTCCGCACATCCGTAACCCGATGAATTGGCGACAATTTGTCATGGATTTGGAGACACTCGACGCGAGTCACGTGGAAGCGATTTTGATCACGCACGGCGCCTGCTCGGTCACTCTGACCGACGGTGGAGACAATCCGGTACTGGAACCCGGTCCCGGCGAGACGCCGTTATGGGCCGATACCCGTATTACCGGGCTGTTTGACGCTTCCGCCAACTTTGACGCGCTGACCCACGATCTCTTAACCACACTCGACCTCGATAAACTCCCCGATCACGAGATCACCGATCTCGCCGATCGCGTTTGGGAGCGCGAGTGGGAAAAAGACTTCGGCCCGATGCGCTTTGGCGACAAACTGTGGGTGTGTCCCGGTGACAGTCAGGCTGGCAGCGACGATGCCGTGGTTGTACGACTCGATCCTGGCCTGGCGTTCGGCACCGGCACCCACGCCACGACCGCGCTGTGTCTTGAGTGGCTTGACGGACTGACCTGCCACGGCCAACGCGTATTGGACGTCGGCTGCGGCTCGGGTGTACTAGCGATCGCCGCTATTAAGCTCGGCGCTCGCGAGGCGCACGGCCTCGATATCGATCCGCAGGCGATCACGGCCACGCGCGAGAATGCCTCCAACAATGATGTCGCAGAGCAAGTCAGTACCAGTATTGACTGGACCGGCGTAGACGGTGAATTCGACATCGTTATTGCCAATATACTGGCGGCGCCACTCATTGACCTCGCCGAAACGATAGCGAAACCCCTTGCCAGTGGTGGACAGCTTGCGCTTTCGGGCATACTTTCGGCGCAGATTGACGAGGTAGTTGCCGCCTACGAACATTGCATCACGTTCGAAGAGCCTGTCTTGATGGATCAAGGTGGGCAACAGTGGGCATGCCTGGTTGGCAAACGGAGTTAGGGCGGAGCGATGTTCACCCAGTGCCCAGAATGTAGCGTAGCGTTTCGCGTCACCGCGGACGTATTAAAGCAAGCGGCTGGCAAAGTTCGTTGCGGTAGCTGCGGTGCGGCATTCAATGCACTTAATCACTTGTCCGAAGAAATGCCGCAGGCGGTGTCGCCGCCGATTTCTCAAACCTCAGTTCCTGAGCTATCGGCCGACGCCGACACCGAGCTGACTGCCGACAGTGCACCGAAATCGATTTCAGCAGAGCAAAGCGCAGCGCTGCTCAAGACGCTCGACCAGCTTGCGGGTGAAGACATCCGAATCGAAGATACCGGCGTTGAGTGGCGCGTACTCGATGATGATGGCGCAGAGGACGATGAACCGGAGATCATCGACCAACGTCCCACGGAAGCTCCCGTCGACGAACCCGCCGAAGAATTGCGGTTCGATGACAACACACCGTTACCCGACGATTACGATGCCGAGCCGTCCATTATTCCCGACCCGGTGATAGAACCGGTCAAACCGCCACCTTACGAAGAAATGCAGGTCGACTTGGCGCTGGCGGAAACCGGTGATTGGGGCGACTTGCTGGATGAAGTCGAGCCGGCACCGGCATTGAGTGCAGGCGACCTACCGCCTGCCATTGAAGAACCGGTTGCCAGAGACCCGAGCGCTCACCAGCCGAAGGTCCACGAGACCATCTCGCACAAACCGGTGGTCCATGAACCAGTCGTGCACAAGTCGGCCGACGACGAACCCATCGCCAGCGAATCCAGCGTCGACGAATCGCAGGCCGAAGACCCGATCGCGGAGACACCCGCAACCGATCAGGACGCCAGCGACAGAACCATTATCGACGAACTCGAAGCGCTGCCGGATCTCGAAGAGTTGGAAAGAACCGCATCGGCCGCATTGGATGCCGAGTCCGATGCGCCGCTCGATATAGACACTCAATTTGGTCTGCAAGCCGAAGCGATGGGTATCGATATCACCGCCTCACGTGCGGGTATTGATGCTGAATCAGACAACGAAGCCGATGAAGCGGTTACCGATGAGCCCGTCGATAAATTGGATCGCTCCATTGAAGAAGACTTGATCGCTGCTGCGTTTGAATCTGAGGAAGCAGAACGCGAAGCGGCCGCCGAGATCGAACGGGCTGAGCAACATGAAATCGATCTTGATGATGTCGCGCCAAAGGACTTGTCGCGAGCCGGAATCCTCGACGAAGAAGACTACCTCGAACCCATCACGGCCGAGGATGAAGCGGCCGCAAAGGCAGCACTCGAGACTGAAGAGGCGGCATCCGATGAGGCCGTGGATGACGATGTGCCGGACTCAACCATGGCACTCGAAACCGAGCTCGAGGCCGCGGCTGCCGCATTAGAGGATCAGCTCGAAGACGAAGCGGAACAACGTGACGCCGTTGCCGAGGCGATCGATGAAGCGATTGGCGATGGCCGTGATGATGCCGATGACTACGACGTACTCGCCGATCAGGCCGACGAAGACGCGACCACGCAAGAGGAGTTCGACCTCGATGGTGACATCACTGAAACCCCGTTTGATGACGCCGGCGAAAACATCGATGAAGACTTAGCCGCCGCATTGGAACAGCCGAAGGGCGAAGACCTCATCGTCCCCGAGCAAACCGAAGAAGAATTAACCATCAATCGGATGATTGACCAGGAGCTCTTAGCAATCGCGGTCGAAGACGATGACGGTTTCACATCGACGATCGTTCAAAAACAACTGAGCGACGCAGACGACATCCCGGACGATGCCGCGAACGACGATATCGACGATTTCGATCAGGCCGCGAATGAGACTGTCGAAATTGCCGCACCGAAGAAAAACCCCATGATGGAGACGATCATCATGGAAGGCGCGACAGCGGTTGCCGCTGAAGACCTCGAGCAGTTTGAGGCGGACCGCAAGGAAGCCGCGGAAAACATGGACAAGACGGCCAGCGATGCCGATGGCGCGGGTTCGCGCAACTGGAACATGCCGAATTGGGGCATGATCGCAGCGTCGGTCGTTTTGGCATTGATCCTGATCGTGCAGGTTATTCATCAGTCGCGCGAAGCGCTCGCGACGAATAGTATGTTTGAAACCACGGTCGCGCCGATCTACCGCTCCATCGGCAGCCCGGTGACGCCCGATTGGGATGTTGCCGGATGGCGTTTTGAGGCAACCAAAGGCAGCACCGACGAGAACGATGAGGTGCTCACTATTTATTCACGCATCGGCAATCGCAGTGAGACCGAATTACCCTACCCACTGGTGCACGTGTCACTGACGGATCGGTTTGAAGAAGTGGTCGGCAGTCGCGTGATGGAGCCGTCAGAGTATTTGGTGGACAGCAACGACCCCAGCCGACCGATCGCGCCGGGCAGCTCGTTTAACGCGGTGATCGCCATCGAGTCGGTCGCTGAAGATGCCACCGGATTCAAGTTGAATGTCTGTTACCGCATGGCCAGTGGCCAGCTGCGGTGTGCGATTGAAGACTTTAAGTAGCCGCGCGGACCTCTAACCGCGCATCTTGCTGATAAAGCTATCGGCCTCGTCAATCGCAACCTGCATGTCGCGCACCAGCGCATCGACATTCGCTTCTAACTTGGCCGCCTCGCCGCGGAGCGCGGCAACAGCCTGTGCGTTCAGGCTGTGCTTGAGGTACAGCACATT
Source organism: Pseudomonadota bacterium (assembly GCA_039030375.1). Lineage (GTDB taxonomy): Bacteria > Pseudomonadota > Gammaproteobacteria > Steroidobacterales > Woeseiaceae > UBA1847. Next base: position 15,698 of record JBCCEH010000021.1, read on the forward strand.
GTCGTTCAGCACCGCCATGACCGGATCGACACGATTGCGCGCGACCTGCATGCTGTCTCGCATCTGTCTGAACTGTTGCCGCGACTCAGCCAACTTCTGCGCCTGATCGTTGCGCAACGCCTGACTGCTGTAGAGCTCCAGCTCCGACTCCCACTCCTCGAACAGATCATTGCTCACTTGATCGATGGCTGCGAGATGATCGTCTAGGTCATCGGTCGCGTCCTGCGCCGACTCCACCTGCTTGCTCAACCGATCATACTGGCGCTCCAACTCCCCGCCGTCGTGACCGATCAGCGTGCTGAGCTCCTCGTAGGCTGACACCAGCTCTTCGCGCGTATCGGCTTGCGCATCGCGAGCGTCTTCAACGTCGTCCACGAGGATATCGCGCTTGTGGATGCCTACTTTTTCCAATGCGGAATACTTGGCAGAGGCGCATCCGCCGATAACAACAACCAAAACCAACAACGTCACAGCGCGAAGCGAAAGAATTAATTTATGCATGGGGTCAACTATCTATTGAAGAGGGTGTAAGGACTTAACGGTCCCTTAAGTGCTCACGCGAAGTCAAGCACCAACCAGTCGCTCCGCCACTTCGGCACCGTATTCAATGTAGCTTTCCTCTGACGGGTGATAGCCATCCGGGGAAAACTTCGATGGGTCAGGGTCGAAGTGCAGTGGAATGTAGAGCATGCGTTCCCGTGGGCTAACGATTTCTCGTGTCGCATCGTCAAACGCGCGGGCTCGCGAACCAAACACCGCGCGCAGCGGCTGCGGCAGCAGCGGAAAGCCGTGCATCGGCGGCATGCCGGCGACCGCGATGACCGCATTGGGCGAATGCTCGCGAAGCGCTTCTACCAATGTGGACAAGTTGCGCCGCCACGTCGGCAGCAACGTCAATCCGGTGATGTCGTTTACGCCTACCGAAACGATGACATAGTCGAACGCGTCGTCAGGCAGCTGCGGCACCAGATTGTCGAGTACTTTGCGACAATCGAAACCGCTTGTTCCTAGCGCCTGCCAAGCAACCTGACCGTCAATTTGCTGAGATAACGCGCGTGCCGTTTGCCCGACCAGCGCTTTCGATAATTCTGAGGCGCCTACGCCCGCAATAATTGAATCGCCGATGGCGAGTAAACGCACCCTGTCACCATTGCCCACAGAACCCTCGCTTGGGCCTGCCGCAGGCGCGAATCGCGGCGCCGTTCGTCGCACGTAAAGGGCCTGAGGGATCAAGAACGGGAAACTCAACCAAAACAAAAGACTGCGCATTCAGACCTCAAGAACGGACGGAAAAACTGCATCGGCGAACCTTGTCGATAGTACTGCCAAAATCCGAAAAGATGTACGACTTTGTGTAACAATTCGTATCGTCACCATGTCGTACACATTCGTCGGGATCGGCGGCACGATGTTGGTGTTGCTGGCACTCTGGGGGCCAACATTTAGGGTCGCGGCCCAACTTATGTAGATCAGGAACAATTGAAAATGCGTCTCGTACGACGAATCGCTTTACTGGCCCTAATTCCGTGTTTGTCGATTCTACCGGCATGCAGCAGCGAGCAATCGGATCAGCATTTTCATGTTGTGGAAATCGAGCAGCCGGACGGCTCGACAAGAACGGTTGTACTTGAGATTGATTCGTGGCTGTTCAAACTACGGCCGATGGATCCGTCGCTGACGTATCAGATAGGACCCTGCATTCCGTATGCCGGCGCAAAAGATACGTGCATTTCCGTACATTCCGTGCCGCCGCCCGATGTTGAGGTTGAAACCATCGAGAAATTCGATAACGCGATCGCAAATCTGGTGACTCAAGGACCGTTCTCTATCTGCGTAGACGATGATGTACCGAATCAGATTTTGACGGATGCAAGCTTTATTGCAGAAGCTATGGGTGCGCCGGGATTCTGGATTCTGCCGTTTCCCTGTATTTCGTAGCATTCAGTACAATCACGCCACGATCACGTTGTAAAATAGCGCCATCCAAACCGACTCAGGCTATTTGTCCTACTTTCGCCTTGAAGGCGTAACCGATGAAAGATAACAGCAGAAACGCGACCATCGGTGAGATTTTCCTGATGCTCGCAATCGTCGCCGCGCTGCTGGTGTTGGCGTGGTTCATGGAAGCCGGAAACACAATTGCAGCCGTTCTGTGGGGCGGTATCGGACTTATCGCGACCATCGGGGCATACTTCGTCAGCCGCAAGCAGAACCGCCAGGATAATTAAGCAAACCGTGCAAATCGGCCCCTACAAACTGAAGAGTCGCTTCGTGCTCGCCCCCATGGTGGGCATCACCGACGCGCCGTTTCGGCGCATCTGCCGGCAATTTGGAGCCGGTATGACAACCTCGGAGATGACCACGGCCGATATCAGCCTGTGGCAGCGCCCCTCATCCATGCGGCGTTTGGACCTCGATCTGGATGCCGAACCGATCGCCGTGCAAATCGCGGGCTCGGAGCCCGAGCAAATGGCCATTGCTGCGCGGGCTTGCGTCGAGCGCGGCGCGCAGATTGTCGACATCAATATGGGTTGCCCGGCGAAAAAGGTGTGCAAACGATTGGCAGGTTCCGCACTGCTCACCGACGAAACACTGGTCGCTCAGATTCTGCAAGCCGTGGTGGCCGCCGTCGACGTGCCGGTCACGTTGAAAATCCGCACCGGCTGGAACCGGGATAACCGCAATGGACCCAATGTGGCAAAGATTGCCGAGGATTGTGGCATTCAGTCGCTGGCCGTCCATGGGCGCACGCGAGAGTGCAAATTCAAAGGTGAGGCTGAATACGAGACGATTGCGCGGATCAAACAATCGGTCTCGATCCCAGTTCTTGCTAATGGAGATATCACCACTTTAGAGAAGTCACTTGAAGTTTTGCGACTATCTTCCGCTGACGGCTTGATGATCGGGCGAGGCGCTCAGGGCCGGCCGTGGATCTTTCGCGAGCTCGCCGAATACCACGCCGGCAAGGAAAAAATTACGCCGCTAGCAAAAACAGAATTGCGTGATATTATGCTCGGCCACTTGAGGGAGTTGCACCGATTTTATGGGGATTCTGTCGGTGTTCGAGTGGCTAGAAAGCACCTGACCTGGTACAGCAAGCATCTCGTTAACGCAGGCGAGTATCGACATCAGGCGGTGCGAACGGATAGCGCAATTCAACAAATCGAACTGACGAAGGAATACTTCGCTCGTGAAGAGGGAGGTATTTTGAGAGCAGCTTAGTCTCTGAAGGATTTGAAAACCGTGGCAAAAAACAATAACGCCAAATTCAACGCCGCCAAACAACCGCTCCACAAACACACAGCAGACGCACTCGAAGTCTATTTCGAAAATCTCAACGGCGATCGCCCCGGCGATCTTTACGATCTGGTGATCGGTGAAGTGGAACGCCCCCTTTTTAAAGCTGTTCTCGATTACACGCGCGGCAATCAGAGCCAGGCTGCCGGTATTCTCGGCATTAACCGCGGCACGCTGCGTAAGAAACTGCGTACTTACTCTTTGATTCAATAGGATTTGTCCAACATGTTTACTGTGCGGCGGGCGCTCATCAGCGTGTCCGACAAGCATGACCTCGTGCCGTTTGCTGAAGGCTTAGCGGAACTCGGCATCGAAATTCTCTCCACCGGCGGTATCGCCCGACTCTTATCGGACAACGGTGTTCCCTGCCTCGAAGTCAGCGAAAAAACCGGCTTTCCGGAAATCATGGATGGCCGTGTAAAGACACTGCACCCGGTAATTCACGGCGGTCTTCTCGGTCGCCGCGGCACCGACGAAGACGTGATGGCCGAGCACGGCATCGAGCCAATCGATCTGTTGGTGGTCAACCTGTACCCGTTCGAACAAACGATTGCTAAAGCGGATGCGACGCTCAACGACGCGATTGAGAATATCGACATCGGCGGCCCAGCGATGATTCGCGCGGCGAGCAAGAACCATGATGGCGTTGCTGTGGTGGTCGACCCGGCGGACTACAAAGACGTTCTCGACGCAATTCAGCACACCGAACTCAATTTAGATGCGCGCCGGCGTTTGGCCGCAAAAGCCTATGCGCACACCGCGAATTACGACACCGCGATTACCCGTTACCTAAGTGACGCGATGGGTGACGAGCGACTCGGTGAGCGCTTCCTGTATTCCGGCAGCCGATCGCAGGTTCTACGCTACGGCGAAAACCCGCATCAGCAGGCGGCGTTCTACGTCGATCAGCAGGCGGCCGCAGGGTCCCTCGCCAATGCCACTCAGCTACAGGGCAAAGAGCTCTCCTACAACAACATCGCTGACAGCGACGCGGCACTGGAGTGCGTACGGCAGTTCGACGCGCCGGCCTGCGTCATCGTGAAGCACGCCAATCCCTGTGGTGTTGCGGTTGCCGATTCGATCCTCGACGCCTATGACAAGGCGTTCAAGACTGATCCAACGTCGGCGTTTGGCGGAATCATTGCCTTCAACCGTCTGCTCGACGCGGATACCGCTCGCGAGATTGTTGACCGCCAGTTTGTCGAAGTCATTGTGGCGCCCAACATTGCGGCCGACGCCGCCGAGGTACTGGCCGCGAAGCCGAACGTCCGCGTGTTGGACACCGGCGAACCAATTCGCAACGACAGCGGCATGGAATTTAAGAAAGTGTCC
>JBCCEH010000022.1:0-16753 GCA_039030375.1 Pseudomonadota bacterium
GCGCAGATGGACGGAGCCATTTTGGTGGTATCGGCCGCTGACGGTCCGATGCCTCAGACGCGTGAGCACATCCTTCTCGCTCGCCAGGTTGGCGTTCCGTACATTGTTGTGTACATGAACAAGGCCGACCAGGTGGATGACGAAGAGCTCCTGGAGCTGGTTGAGATGGAAGTTCGTGATCTTCTGAGCACTTACGAGTTCCCAGGTGATGACACCCCGATCGTGACGGGTTCAGCGCTAAAGGCGTTCGAAGGCGATAGCTCAGACATCGGTGTACCGAGTGTCCTGAAGCTGGTTGAGCACATGGATAGCTACATCCCTGAGCCTGAGCGTGCGGTTGACGGTGACTTCTTGATGCCGGTTGAAGACGTATTCTCGATTTCAGGTCGTGGCACCGTGGTAACGGGTCGTATCGAGCGTGGCGTGGTGAACGTTGGCGACGAGATTGAGATTGTCGGTATTAAAGACACCGAGAAGACCACCTGTACGGGTGTTGAGATGTTCCGCAAGTTGCTCGATCAGGGTATGGCCGGTGACAACGTGGGTGTACTCCTGCGTGGCACCAAGCGTGAAGAAGTTGAGCGCGGTCAGGTATTGGCCAAGCCGGCATCGATCACGCCGCACACCAAGTTCGAGGCTGAGGTTTACATTTTGACCAAAGACGAGGGTGGTCGTCACACGCCGTTCTTCAAGGGCTATCGTCCGCAGTTTTACTTCCGTACGACGGACGTAACGGGTGCGGTTGAGTTGCCGGAAGGCACGGAGATGGTGATGCCGGGCGATAACGTGCAGATGGTTGTTGAACTGATTGCACCGATCGCGATGGAAGACGGTCTGCGCTTCGCTATCCGCGAAGGCGGCCGTACTGTCGGCGCCGGCGTGGTCGCGAAGATTCTCGACTAACACTTAGGTAAATGGTCGGGCCCTTATGAATAGGGCCCGGTTTTTTCTTGCACAGTAGGACGTATAGAAAAGCAAAATCCTAGATTAGGTGGATCAGCGAAACCGGCATCGCGCAGTGTGTTTCGGTGTCGGCTCCAGACTGGAGTGGAACGCGATTGATGCAGAACACTTCGGGCCGGCGCTCATACTTAAGCACGATTTTTTGTGCCTAGGCGATGACTAAGGTTTTTGTTGACAGCACAAACTCTGAGTTAAGAGGAATACAGACTAGGCCAGTAGCTCAATTGGCAGAGCGGCGGTCTCCAAAACCGCAGGTTGGGGGTTCGATTCCCTCCTGGCCTGCCAGTTTTTGACCTAGCGAAGACATCGACATGAATGCACAAACAGAAACCAGCGAAAGTGGCGTGCTCGATATCCTGAAGCTGCTTGTAGCAGCTGCAGCGATTATCGGCGGCCTGTACTCGTACTACTTTTACGAGTTCAACGTGTCACTGCCGCTGCGAGTGCTAATGGTGCTCGGTGGTACCGGTGTTGGTATTGCGATTGCAATGACCAGCATGCAGGGCCGTCGTCTGTGGCACTTCATTCAAGGCTCTCGTGTCGAGATTCGCAAAGTGGTGTGGCCCACGCGGACGGAAACGACGCAGACGGCGATCGCGGTGTTTGTGTTCACCTTGGTGATGGCGTTGTTTTTCTGGGGTTTGGATTCACTGCTGTTGTGGTTGACGGGTTTTATCGGCTAGCCGACGGCTCGTCGTAAAGGATAAAGCGAAGGAATTGTCGGTGGCTTTACGCTGGTACATTGTTCACGCCTATTCGAATTTCGAACACAAGGTGAAGTCGTCGCTCGAAGAGCGTATTGCTCGCATGGGCTTGGAAGACAAGTTTGGCGAGATTCTTGTGCCGACCGAAGAAGTAGTCGAGATGAAGGAAGGGCAAAAACGGCGCAGCGAGCGCAAGTTCTTCCCGGGCTACGTGCTCGTACAAATGGATATGGATGACGAGACTTGGCACCTCGTTAAAGAAGTACCGAAGGTACTCGGATTTATTGGTGGTTCGAGTGACCGGCCTGCGCCGATCACGGAAAAAGAAGCGGACCACATTTTGCAACGCGTCAAAGAAGGCGTTGATAAGCCACGGCCGAAAGTATTGTTCGAGCCGGGTGAAGTAGTGCGCGTGATCGAAGGGCCGTTCAATGACTTCAGTGGTGTGGTCGAGACGGTCAATTACGAAAAGAGCAAGTTGCAGGTAGCAGTCCAGATTTTGGGCCGGTCAACGCCGGTCGAACTCAACTTTGGACAAGTTGAGAAGGGCTAAAGATTTGGGTCGTTGGTTAAACAAAGCCAGCGGCGCGTTTGAAAAATTATCGAGGAGCTACAAAACGCCGACTGGCGTTGCGGGCGTCTGAACTCGAGGAGTTAAAGAATGGCTAAGAAGGTAGCGAGCTACATCAAGCTGCAGGTTCCTGCAGGGCAAGCTAACCCGTCGCCGCCGGTTGGTCCTGCGTTGGGTCAGCACGGTGTGAACATTATGGAGTTCTGCAAAGCGTTTAACGCTGAGACCCAGAGTGTTGAGCCGGGTTTGCCGATTCCCGTGATTATCACGGTTTATAACGACCGTAGTTTTACGTTCATTTCCAAAACCCCGCCGGCAGCCGTATTGCTGCGCAAAGCGGCTGGTATCGCCAAGGGTTCGGGTACGCCGAACACCGATAAGGTAGGCAAAGTCAATCGTGCACAGCTCGAAGAAATTGCCACCACCAAGATGCCGGACTTGACGGCTGCTGACATGGACGCCGCTGTGCGTACCGTTGCTGGCACCGCCCGCAGTATGGGTATTGATGTTGAGGGAGTGAACTAATGGCTGGGCTATCCAAGCGCCGTAAATCGGCGAAAGAAAAAGTCGATTCCGAGAAGTTCTATCAAGTCGACGATGCGCTCAATTTGGTGAAAGAGCTGGCTACGGCCAAGTTCCCGGAGAGTGTCGATGTATCGGTCAACCTCGGTGTTGACCCGCGTAAATCCGATCAGGTTGTGCGTGGCTCGACTGTGCTGCCGAACGGCACCGGTAAATCGGTACGTGTCGCGGTGTTTGCTCAAGGCGAAAACGCCGACAAAGCGACTGCCGCCGGTGCGGATATTGTCGGTTTTGAAGATCTTGCTGAAACCGTTAAGGGTGGCGACCTCAACTTTGACGTTGTGATCGCAACACCCGACGCCATGCGCGTGGTTGGTACGCTGGGTCAGATCCTCGGTCCTCGCGGTCTGATGCCGAACCCGAAAGTGGGTACGGTCACCGCGGATGTCGAAAGCGCTGTTAAGAATGCCAAGGCGGGTCAGGTTCGTTATCGCACCGACAAAGCCGGCATCATTCACTGCCCGATCGGCCGTGCTGATTTTGAGATTCCCGCATTGCGTGAAAACCTCGAGGCGCTGCTGGCTGACCTGACAAAAGCGAAGCCGGCGTCGGCCAAAGGTGCGTACTTAAAGAAATTGACCGTCTCCTCGACGATGGGTCCGGGTGTTTCAGTGGATCGTGCATCAGTAGATGCGTAGGACCGGATAGCGAGGAAAATGGTGGATCGAGCGTCCGTCGACGTTTGATCGAAGAAATTTGCAGCGCGACTTTTGGGTCGCAACGCAATAGCCGCAAGGAAGCGGTGATCGTCGAAGACCACAGGCGACTGGGTTGATTCTCAGTCTTAATAACCGCCTGTGTAGATGGTGAAACCTGAGTCAGTTTTGCTGGCAACGGTGGCCATCCGATGAAGGAACGGATGTTCCTATGGGTGGGTGAAAGAACTTTGGTTTTTTCATCTTTTTTAACAACCGTAAGCCAGGAGTAACACATGGCACTGAGACTCGAAGACAAGAAAGCACTTGTCAAAGAGGTAAACGCGGTTGCGGGAGAGTCGGTATCGGCCGTTGCGGCTGAATATCGAGGTCTGTCGGTAGCAGAGATGACCGAGTTGCGTCGCGAAGCGCGCGCAGCCGGTGTCTACATGCGGGTGGTAAAAAACACCCTCGCACGTCGTGCTGTCGAAGGAACCGACTTTGAGTGCATGAACGACACGCTCAAAGGCCCAATCCTGCTGGCGTTTGCAAAAGAGGATCCAGGTGCCGCTGCCAGGGTTATCAAAGACTTCGCTAAGGAGCACGACGCTCTGCAAGCGGTGTCGCTATCAGCCGGTGGGCAACTCATGCCGGGGTCGGATCTGAAGAAGTTGGCGGACCTGCCAACCTTGGATCAGGCGCGCGCAATGTTGCTTGGCACGATGATGGCACCGATGAACCAACTGGTACGGACGGTTGCGGAACCGCCGGCTATGCTCGCTCGCACCTTGAGCGCGCGTGGCTCGCAAGAAGCAGCTTGAACCTGGAAAAAGTTTTCCTGACTCAGGAATTTAGTTTTAGAGGTATTAAGAAATGGCAATGTCAAACGAAGACCTGCTCAAAGAATTGAGCGCAAAGCCGATCATGGAAGTCGTCGAGCTCGTCAAAATGCTGGAAGACGAGTGGGGCGTATCTGCTGCTGCTCCTGTTGCAGTAGCTGCGGGCCCTGCTGCTGGTGGTGACGCCGGCGATGCGGCAGCAGAGAAAGACGAATTCGACGTCGTACTGACTGGATTCGGTGATGCCAAGGTTGGCGTTATTAAAGCTGTACGTACGATCACGGGCCTGGGCTTGAAAGAAGCCAAGGACGCGGTCGAAGGTGCTCCGTCTCCGATTAAGGAAGGCGTAGCCAAGGACGAAGCAGAAGAGATCAAGAAACAGCTGGAAGAAGCTGGCGGCACCGTCGAGCTGAAGTAATCAGCTCGTTGATGCAATCGATTTTGCTTCCGACCCGTCTTAACGACTTGTTGTTAAGGGTCAAAAGTCGGGCAAGCAGTCAGTCGCAAAGCGGCTGGCTGCTTGCCCGCATCTGAAATTAACGTAAGGACTTCTCGAATGGCTTATTCATTCACTGAGAAAAAGCGAATCCGCAAAAACTTTGGTAAGCGTCAGACGATTCTGGACGTGCCATACCTGCTGTCGATCCAGGTCGACTCGTATCGCAAGTTTTTGCAGACCAACAAGACTATTGAAGAGCGTGACGACATTGGTTTGCACGCTGCTTTCAAATCGGTATTCCCGATTGTCAGTTACTCTGGCAATGCGGCGTTGGAATACGTGAGCTACCGCCTCGGCGAGCCCGTATTTGATGTCAAGGAATGCCAGATGCGCGGCCTCACTTACGCCGCGCCGATTCGCGTGCTGGTGCGCCTGGTCATTTATGACAAGGAAGCATCCGGCAACCCGAAACCGGTGAAAGACATTCGTGAGCAAGAGGTATACCTCGGCGAAATGCCGTTGATGACCGATCACGGTACCTTCGTCATTAATGGCACCGAACGCGTCATCGTGTCGCAGCTGCACCGTTCACCCGGTGTGTTCTTCGATCACGACAAAGGTAAGACGCACAGTTCTGGCAAGCTGCTGTTCTCAGCACGCATTATTCCGTACCGCGGTTCCTGGTTGGACTTCGAGTTCGATCCGAAAGACGCGGTATTCGCGCGTATCGACCGTCGCCGCAAACTGCCGGTAACGATCATTCTTCGTGCGCTGGAAATGACCAACGAAGAGATGTTGGATCTCTTCTTTGATACCAACGAATTCTTCTTGTCTGACAAAGACATCAAGATGCAGCTGGTGCCGGACCGGCTGCGAGGCGATACCGCGACCTTTGATATCAAGTTAGGTCGCAAGGTCATCGTCGAAGAAGGCCGTCGAATTACCGCGAAACACGTTCGCGACATGAACAAATCGACCGTCGATAAGTTGGTTGTGCCGGCCGAATATCTGGAAGGCAAAATCTTGTCGCACGATGTGGTCGACACCGAAACCGGTGAGCTGATCGCAGCCGCTAATGCCGAGTTGACGCCCGAGTTGATCGAGGCGCTACTTGAAGCGGGTATCGAAAATATCAAGACGCTGTACGTCAATGATCTGGATCGCGGCCCGTTCATTTCGAACACGCTGAATATCGATCCGTCGACGACCCGTCTCGAAGCGTTGGTCGAAATTTATCGCATGATGCGCCCGGGTGAGCCGCCGACCAAGGAAGCGGCAGAAAACCTGTTCCAGAACTTGTTCTTCAACCCGGATCGTTACGATCTGTCCGGCGTAGGCCGGATGAAGTTCAATCGCCGCGTCGGTCGTGACACGTCCGAAGGTGAAGGCGTACTCGATAAGAGCGACATCCTCGCAGTACTGCAGACGCTGATCGATATTCGTAACGGTTTTGGCACGGTGGACGACATCGACCACCTCGGCAACCGTCGCGTGCGCAGTGTCGGCGAGATGGCTGAGAATGCGTTCCGCGTTGGTCTGGTCCGCGTAGAGCGCGCCGTCAAAGAACGCCTGACGCAGGCGGAAACCGAAGGCTTGATGCCGCAGGAAATGATCAACGCCAAGCCGGTGGCTGCAGCGGTCAAAGAGTTCTTTGGCTCGTCACAGCTGTCGCAGTTTATGGATCAGAACAACCCGCTGTCCGAGGTGACGCATAAGCGTCGCGTTTCGGCGTTGGGCCCTGGTGGTTTGACGCGTGAGCGTGCCGGCTTTGAGGTTCGCGACGTGCATCCGACGCACTATGGTCGTGTGTGCCCGATTGAGACGCCTGAAGGTCCGAACATCGGCTTGATTAACTCGCTGGCGGTTTATGCTCGCACCAATGAGTACGGTTTCCTCGAGACGCCCTATCGCAAAGTGACCAACGGCAAAGCGACCGGCGACATTGAGTACCTGTCGGCGATCGAAGAAAGCCAGTACGTTATTGCACAGGCGAACTCTGAGCTCGACAAGAACGGCAAGTTCTTGGAGGAGCTGGTGAGCGTCCGTCACAAGAACGAATTTACGCTGTCGAATCCGGCGGACATTAATTACATGGACGTGAGTCCTCGTCAGATCGTGTCCGTAGCGGCATCGCTGATTCCGTTCCTCGAGCACGATGACGCGAACCGCGCCCTGATGGGTTCGAACATGCAACGTCAGGCAGTGCCAACCCTGCGTGCAGAAGCACCGCTGGTGGGAACCGGCATGGAGCGTGCTGTAGCGGTTGACTCGGGTGTGACCGTGGTTGCTCGTCGCGGCGGTTACGTCGATTCTGTGGATGCTTCGCGCATCGTGGTTCGTGTCAATGACGACGAAACCACCGCTGCAGAGCCGGGCGTCGACATTTACAACCTGACCAAGTACACGCGTTCGAATCAGAACACCTGTATTAACCAGCGTCCGCTGGTGAAAGCCGGTGATCAGATTGCCTCTGGCGACGTATTGGCCGACGGCCCGTCTACCGACATGGGTGAGCTGGCCCTGGGTCAGAACCTGCTGGTCGCGTTCATGCCGTGGAATGGCTACAACTTTGAGGACTCGATTCTGATTTCAGAGCGCGTCGTTAAAGAAGACCGCTTCACGACGATTCATATTGAAGAGCTGCAGTGTGTCGCACGCGACACCAAGCTGGGCCCTGAAGACATCACCTCGGATATTCCGAACGTTGGTGATGCAGCGCTCGCCAAGCTCGACGAGTCGGGCATCGCCTTTATCGGTGCCGAAGTGAAAGCCGGTGACATTCTGGTAGGTAAAGTCACGCCGAAGGGTGAGACTCAGCTGACGCCGGAAGAGAAACTACTGCGTGCGATCTTCGGTGAGAAAGCCTCTGACGTAAAAGACACCAGTCTGCGCGTACCGCCGGGTATGGACGGTACGGTGATCGACGTTCGCGTATTCACGCGTGACGGCGTCGAAAAAGATCTGCGTGCGCTGTCGATCGAGAAAGCGGAGCTGGAGTCGGTTCGTAAAGACTTAGATGACACGCTGCGAATTCTTGAAGAAGACATCTATGAGCGTGTTGAACGCATGCTTACCAACAAGATGGCGCAGGGTGGTCCGAATAAGCTGAAGTCGGGCTCGAAGATCACCAAGGCCTACTTGGAAGACGTGCCGCGCGAACAGTGGTTTGAAATTCGCCTCAAGAACGACGAGGCAAACGAGCAGCTGCAGAAGGCATTCGAGCGTTTGAATGCGCAGCGTGATGAGTTCGATCGTCGTTACGAAGAGAAGAAAACCAAAATCACGGCAGGCGACGATCTGGCGCCGGGCGTACTCAAGATGGTCAAGGTATATCTGGCCGTCAAACGTCGCATTCAGCCGGGTGACAAGATGGCTGGCCGTCACGGTAACAAAGGTGTGATTTCAACCATCGTACCGGTGGAAGACATGCCGTATCTCGATGATGGTTCGCCGGTCGATATCGTGCTGAACCCGCTGGGTGTACCGTCGCGTATGAACGTTGGTCAGGTATTGGAAACGCACCTTGGCTGGGCCGCGAAGGGCCTCGGCAAGAAGATCGACGGCATGTTGAAGGCGCAGGAATCGGTGGCGAAACTTCGCCAGTTCCTCGAAGCGCTCTACAACAAGACCGGCGGTCGCATCGAAGACGTTAAAGGTCTGAATGATGAGGAAGTCTTGGAGCTCGCCAACAACCTGACGAACGGTGTTCCGACCGCGACGCCGGTGTTTGATGGTGCTACCGAGGCGGAAATCAAAGGCCTGCTCGAACTTGCGGATCTTTCCGATACCGGTCAGTCGCAGCTGTATGACGGCCGCACCGGCGAAGGTTTCGACCGCGACGTTACCGTTGGCTACATGTACATGCTCAAGCTCAACCACTTGGTGGATGACAAGATGCACGCTCGCTCAACCGGACCTTATAGCTTGGTCACGCAGCAGCCGCTGGGTGGTAAGGCGCAGTTCGGTGGTCAGCGATTTGGTGAGATGGAGGTCTGGGCCCTCGAAGCCTACGGTGCCGCCTACACCTTGCAGGAAATGCTGACGGTGAAATCGGATGACGTGCAGGGCCGTACCAAGATGTACAAGAACATCGTCGACGGCGAACACGAAATGGATGCCGGCATGCCGGAATCGTTCAACGTACTGGTCAAGGAGATTCGCTCCTTGGGCATCAACATTGAGCTGGAGGCAGACTAATGAAAGATTTACTCAAGCTCTTTAAATACCAAAACCCGGTGGATGACTTTGAAGCCATCCGCATCGGCCTGGCATCGCCGGACATGGTGCGGTCGTGGTCGTTCGGTGAGGTGAAGAAGCCGGAAACGATTAACTACCGGACGTTCAAACCGGAACGCGATGGTCTGTTCTGCGCCAAAATCTTTGGCCCGATCAAAGACTACGAGTGCCTATGCGGTAAGTACAAGCGCCTCAAGCATCGCGGTGTGGTGTGCGAGAAGTGCGGCGTTGAAGTGACGCAGACGAAAGTCCGTCGCGAACGCATGGCGCACATCGAATTGGCAAGTCCGGTTGCACACATCTGGTTCCTGAAGTCACTGCCAAGCCGTATCGGTTTGATGCTCGATATGACGCTGCGTGAGATTGAGCGCGTGTTGTATTTCGAGGCCTTTGTGGTCGTCGATCCGGGTATGACCGAACTCGAGCGTGGTCAGTTGCTGACCGACGAGATGTACCTCGATGCACTCGAGCAGTATGGCGATGAATTCGATGCACGTATGGGCGCCGAAGCGGTTCGCGAGATGCTCATGACGATCGACTTGCAGCGCGAAGTGCTGCAAGTGCGTGAAGACATCGATGGCACCCGTTCGGAAACCAAGATCAAGCGCCTGTCTAAGCGTCTGAAACTGCTGGAATCTTTCATCGACTCAGGCAACAAGCCCGAGTGGATGGTGTTGACGGTTCTACCGGTTCTGCCGCCGGACCTGCGTCCGCTGGTACCGCTCGACGGCGGTCGTTTCGCGACCTCGGATCTGAATGATCTGTACCGTCGCGTCATCAACCGCAACAACCGTCTGCGTCGCCTGCTGGAGCTAAACGCGCCGGACATTATTGTTCGCAACGAAAAACGCATGCTGCAGGAATCGGTGGATGCGTTGTTGGATAACGGTCGTCGCGGCCGCGCCATTACCGGCACCAACAAGCGTCCGCTGAAGTCTCTGGCTGACATGATTAAAGGTAAGCAAGGTCGCTTCCGTCAGAACCTCCTCGGTAAGCGTGTTGACTACTCGGGTCGGTCGGTGATCGTGGTCGGTCCGACGCTGAAACTACATCAATGTGGTCTGCCGAAGAAAATGGCGTTGGAACTCTTCAAGCCGTTCATTTTCTCTAAGCTGCAACTGCGTGGCGAAGCGACCACCATTAAAGCGGCGAAGCGCCTGGTTGAGCGCGAAGGTGCGGAAGTCTGGGACATCCTCGAAGAAGTCATTCGTGAGCACCCGGTACTTCTGAACCGTGCGCCGACGCTTCACCGACTCGGTATCCAGGCGTTTGAGCCGGTACTGATTGAAGGTAAAGCGATTCAGTTGCACCCGCTTGTTTGTACCGCGTTTAACGCTGACTTTGACGGTGACCAAATGGCTGTGCACGTGCCGCTGTCGCTCGAAGCGCAGCTGGAAGCGCGTGCATTGATGATGTCGTCAAACAACATTCTGTCGCCGGCAAACGGTGATCCGATCATCGTTCCGTCGCAGGACGTGGTGCTGGGTCTGTACTACATGACCCGTACTCGTGTGAATGCGAAGGGCGAGGGCATGATGTTCGCCGATATCGACGAAGCTCGTCGCGCCTACGAAAACGGCACCGCCGAGCTACAGGCGACGGTGAAGATTCGCGTATGGCTGAGTGAAGCAGACGAAGACGGTGAAATGCAGCGTGTCGAGCGCGTGGTAGACACCACCATCGGCCGTGCACTCCTGTCGGGTATTTTGCCGGAAGGTCTGAGTTTTGATCTCGTTAACCAAACGATGTCGAAGAAAGCGATTTCCAACACCATCAACGCTTGCTACCGCCAACTGGGCCTGAAAAAGACGGTCGTATTTGCTGACCGGCTGATGTACACGGGCTTCCGCTTGGCGACCATGGCCGGTATTTCGATCGGTGTGAACGACATGGTCGTTCCGGAAAATAAATCGGATATTCTGGCGGTCGCAGAGGCCGAAGTGAAAGAAATTCAGGACCAGTATGCCTCCGGTCTGGTAACCGACGGCGAGCGTTACAACAAAGTCGTCGATATCTGGTCACGTACCAATGACCAGGTTGCCAAGGCGATGATGGATAAGCTCGGTTCCGAGTCGGTGAAAGATGCCGATGGCAAGAAGGTCGATCAAGAGTCGTTTAACTCGATTTACATGATGGCCGATTCCGGTGCTCGTGGTTCAGCCGCGCAGATTCGCCAGCTCGCTGGTATGCGTGGTTTGATGGCCAAGCCGGACGGCTCGATCATCGAGACGCCGATTACCGCTAACTTCCGCGAAGGTCTGGACGTACTGCAGTACTTCATCTCGACTCACGGTGCTCGTAAAGGCCTGGCCGATACGGCACTTAAGACCGCTAACTCCGGTTACCTAACTCGCCGTCTTGTCGACGTAGCTCAGGATCTGGTGGTTACCGAAGTCGATTGCGAAACGCGCAATGGTGTTGCGATGTCGCCGATCGTTGAAGGTGGTGACGTGGTTGAGCCACTTCGCGAGCGTGTTCTTGGTCGTGTGCTGGCAGAGGCGGTATTGATTCCGGGCTCTGACAAAGTGGCATTCGATGCGGGCACGATGCTCGACGAAGCCACCGTGCAGCGTCTTGAAGAATTGTCGATTGACCACGTCTTGGTGCGGTCGCCGATTACCTGCGACGTTCGCTACGGCGTGTGCTCGCAGTGTTACGGCCGTGACTTGGCACGCGGTCATCGCATCAACATCGGCGAGGCCGTGGGTGTGATGGCAGCACAGTCGATCGGTGAGCCTGGCACGCAGCTAACCATGCGTACCTTCCACATTGGTGGTGCGGCATCCCGCTCGGCTGCGGTCAACAACATCGAAATCAAATCTAACGGTGTCGTTAAGCTCAACAACATCAAGACCGTTGCTCACCACAAAGGCTACCTGGTCGCGGTATCGCGTTCCGGCGAGATCTCGGTGAACAACGAGCAGGGTCGTGAGCGCGAGCGTTACAAAGTGCCTTACGGTGCAACGATTACGGTCGATGACGGTGACGAAGTCACTCAGGGTCAGGTGGTTGCCAACTGGGACCCGCATACTCACCCGGTGGTCACCGAGGTGGCCGGTAAGATTAAGTTCGAAGACTTCATCGACGGTATCACGGTGGCTGAACAGGTGGACGAGTTCACCGGTTTGACCAGTATTGTCGTATTGGATCCGAAGAGCCGTGGCGGCTCAGGCAAAGACCTGCGTCCGGTAGCCCGACTGGTTGATGACAACGGCGACAATATCTACTTTGCCAACACCGAAATCCCGGCGGTTTACGCTTTGCCGGCCGGCGCTATTGTGTCGATGTCGGATGGTGGCCAGGTATCGGTGGGTGACGTTATCGCACGTATTCCGCAGGAATCGTCGAAGACGCGTGACATCACCGGTGGTCTGCCCCGAGTTGCTGACCTGTTCGAAGCGCGTAAGCCGAAAGATCCGGCCATCATGGCTGAGCACACCGGTACGGTGAGCTTCGGTAAGGAAACCAAAGGCAAGCGTCGTCTGGTGATCACCGATGAGACCGGTGAGAGTCATGAGGAGCTGATTCCGAAGTGGCGTCACTTGAACGTGTTCGAAGGTGAGCAGGTCGTCAAAGGCGAGACTATCGCTGACGGCGAACCGAACCCGCACGACATTCTGCGTCTGCAGGGTGTTGAGAACTTGGCCGAGTATCTCGTGAAAGAGATTCAGGACGTGTATCGCCTGCAGGGTGTGAAGATCAATGACAAACACATCGAGGTGATCATTCGCCAGATGCTGCGTAAAGTGATCGTCGCAACGGCGGGTGACAGTAACTACCTCCGTGGCGAACAGATCGATCGGGCACGTTTCCTCGAAGAGAACGAGCGCCTCGAAGGTCAGGGCAAAGATCCGCTGACCGCCGATCCAGTGCTGCTAGGTATTACCAAAGCCTCGCTGGCAACGGAGTCGTTCATTTCGGCGGCCTCGTTCCAGGAGACCACGCGCGTACTCACCGAAGCCGCCGTTCGCGGCCTTCGCGACGATCTGCGTGGCCTCAAAGAGAACGTCATCGTGGGCCGCCTCATCCCGGCCGGTACCGGTTTTGCGCACCACGCCGAGCGTCGGCGCACCCGTGAGCAGGACCTGGCGGAGCAGCTCAAAGAGCTTGATGATGCTGCCGCAGATGCCGCTGCTGCGGAAGCCGTAGCCACCGAAGAAGTCGCCGAAGCCGTGGTTGCGGAAGCGGCCGAGGGTGACGGTGCTGAGGAGGCCACCACGTAAGGCCAAAGTAAGACAATCTGCCGCCTTGACAGCGGCTCGCGGGCGTCACTACAATGCCCGCCCTTAACCCCAAGGCCCGCCTTTTGGCGGGCCTTGATTTAAAAGGCCACAAGAGCAATAAAAAGTAGGTATTTGAGGTACTTACAACGTGGCCCGACCCCCGACCCCTGAGCTCAGCGAAGTTCGGCGGCCGGGTGCGCGCGTTTTTAAAGCGCGTATTGAAATTTGAAGATCGTTTTGAACTTGAAAAAGAGATGAGGGCCCATGGCCACAGTCAATCAGTTAGTACGTAAGCCGCGCTCGACGAAGCCGGCGAAAAGCACGGTTCCGGCGCTAGAAGCCAGCCCGCAGAAACGCGGTGTATGCACACGTGTGTACACGACCACGCCGAAAAAGCCGAACTCGGCTATGCGTAAGGTCGCGCGTGTTCGTCTGACCAATGGATTCGAGGTTACCTCGTACATTGGCGGCGAAGGCCACAATCTTCAGGAGCACTCGGTGGTATTGATTCGCGGTGGACGCGTCAAGGACCTTCCGGGTGTTCGTTATCACACCGTACGCGGCACGCTTGACTGTGCTGGCGTATCCGATCGACGTCAGGGCCGTTCGAAGTACGGCACCAAGCGTCCGAAGTCTTAAGAGAATTTACGATGTCCAGACGTACACAAGCACCCAAGCGCACCATCCTGCCGGATCCTAAGTACGGCAGTCAGCTGTTGGCGAAATTCATGAACATGATCATGAATGACGGCAAGAAATCCGTCGCCGAACGCATCATTTATGGCGCGCTGGATCGCATTTCTGAAAAAGAAACCAATGCCGACGACAAAGCCTTAGAGCTTCTTGAAACAGCATTGGAAAACGTCAAGCCGGTGGTCGAGGTGAAATCTCGTCGTGTGGGTGGTGCCACCTACCAGGTGCCGGTTGAAGTTCGTCCGGCTCGTCGTCAAACCCTGGCTATGCGCTGGGTGATCGACGCTGCGCGTAACCGCAGCGAAAAGTCGATGGCACATCGTCTGGCGCATGAGCTGATCGATGCTGCTGAAAACCGTGGTACGGCTGTGAAGAAGAAAGAAGACACGCACCGTATGGCGGAAGCGAACAAGGCGTTTTCGCACTACCGCTGGTAGCGACCGACTAGGTTCGACCAGAGGATCGAAGGATTTTTCCGTGGCCCGCACAACTCCCATTGAGCGCTACCGCAATATCGGCATCATGGCCCATATTGATGCGGGCAAGACCACGACCACAGAACGCGTTCTGTTCTACACCGGTGTCTCGCACAAGATAGGTGAAGTGCATGACGGTGCTGCTGTCATGGACTGGATGGAACAAGAACAAGAGCGCGGCATCACCATTACGTCGGCGGCCACCACCTGTTTTTGGCAGGGCATGGATCAGCAGTACGACGAGCACCGCATCAATATCATTGATACGCCGGGTCACGTCGACTTCACCATTGAAGTTGAGCGCTCCCTGCGGGTATTGGACGGCGCGGTGACGGTGCTGTGTTCGGTCGGTGGTGTCGAGCCACAAACCGAAACGGTCTGGCGTCAAGGCAATAAGTACGGCGTGCCGCGAATGATCTTCGTCAACAAGATGGACCGCGCCGGCGCCGATTTCGTGCGTGTGGTTGGTCAGGTGAAAGAGCGTTTGGGCGCCAATTCGGTACCCATCCAGCTACCAATCGGTGCCGAAGAAAATTTTGAAGGCGTAATCGACCTAATCGGTATGCGTGCGATCTACTGGGATGAGTCCAATATGGGCACCAGTTACGAGGCGCGCGATATTCCGGCCGACCTCAAAGATGACGCGGAGTCGTGGCGCGAGAAAATGATTGAGTCGGCCGCTGAGGCTGATGAAGAATTGCTCGAGAAGTTTCTCGAGAGTGGCACCTTGAGCGAGGACGAGATTCGCAAAGGCTTGCGTACCCGTACGCTCGCTGGCGAAATCGTTGTCACCATGTGTGGTTCGGCGTTCAAGAATAAGGGTGTGCAGGCACTGCTAGACGCGGTCATCGATTACATGCCCTCGCCGATTGATGTGCCGGCGATTAAAGGCATTAAGGACGATGAATCAGAAGCCGAGCGCCATGCTGATGACAAAGAGCCGTTCGCAGCGCTGGCATTCAAGATCGCGACCGATCCGTTTGTCGGTAACCTAACGTTCTTCCGGGTGTACTCGGGCGTGCTGTCATCGGGTGACACAATTTTTAACCCGGTAAAGAGCAAAAAAGAGCGTATCGGCCGCATCCTGCAGATGCACTCGAACGATCGCAAAGAAATTAAAGAGGTTCGCGCCGGCGATATTGCTGCGGCGGTGGGTCTCAAAGATGTCACTACGGGTGACACGCTGTGTGACATCAAAGACGTCATCACGCTAGAACGTATGGAGTTCCCCGATCCGGTGATCTCGGTGGCAGTAGAGCCGAAGACCAAGCCGGACCAGGAGAAGATGGGCATCGCACTGCAAAAGCTGGCGAAGGAAGACCCATCGTTTCGCGTGCACACCGATGAAGAATCGGGGCAGACGATTATCTCGGGAATGGGTGAGTTGCACCTCGACATTATTGTCGATCGCATGAAGCGTGAATTTAAGGTCGAAGCGAACGTTGGTAAGCCGCAGGTGGCGTATCGTGAAACGATTCGCAAATCGGTTGAGCAGGAAGGCAAGTTTGTTCGCCAGTCCGGCGGTCGTGGTCAGTACGGTCATGTGTACTTACGAATCGAACCGCGCGAGTCCGGCGAAGGTTATGAATTTGAGAACGCCATTGTCGGCGGTGTGGTACCGCGCGAGTATATCGGTGCGGTCGACAAGGGTGTCCAGGAACAGATGGAAAACGGCGTGCTGGGCGGCTACCCGGTGGTGGATTGCAAAGTCACGCTGTACGACGGTTCGTACCACGATGTGGATTCGAGCGAAATGGCGTTTAAGATTGCCGGCAGCATGGGCTTTCGCGACGGCGCCCTGAAAGCGAATCCGGTGTTGCTCGAACCGATCATGAAAGTGGAAGTGGTGACGCCCGAAGATTATATGGGTGACGTCATGGGTGATTTGAATCGGCGTCGCGGTCTACCGCAGGGCATGGATGATTCGCCATCGGGTAAGGTCATTCGCGCTGAGGTGCCGCTGTCCGAAATGTTTGGTTATGCGACCGACCTGCGCTCGATGAGTCAGGGTCGTGCCGTGTATTCGATGGAATTTGAGAAATACTCCGAAGTGCCGCAGAACGTGGCTGACACTATCTTAAAAAAAAGTAGTACAAACGCTGCGTGACGCTGTATAGAAATCGCAGTACAGACAACTAGGAACTGCAAAAATGTCTAAAGAGAAGTTTGAACGTAATAAGCCGCACGTAAACGTAGGCACGATTGGTCACGTAGACCACGGCAAGACGACGCTGACGGCGGCGCTGACGAAGGTGATGGCGGAAGCTCACGGTGGTGAGGTTCAGGCATATGACCAGATCGATAACGCTCCAGAAGAGCGCGAGCGCGGTATTACGATTGCAACGGCGCACGTTGAGTACGAGAGTGACAACCGTCACTATGCCCACGTGGA
>JBCCEH010000023.1:0-15696 GCA_039030375.1 Pseudomonadota bacterium
TCCTCATCCTTGAGATCCAGCGTCATTTGATGGGAATTCGACACCAATAAGACGCGCAGTTCGCTCGCCCGCACGTCCTCGAGAAACGCTTTCGCACCCGGCAGGTAGTCGATGCGATGCCGCTCTTTGCGATGTGCCTCCTTAACGTCGACACCGAGATATTCGCTCCAATGATCCAGGTCATACCAACGAATATCGCCCTGCATTGAATAGAACTTTCCCATTAACTGGTCCCGCGCCTGATCTGGGCTCACTCCATTTTGCGCAGCCCATAATCCAGGAATATGCTCCAGCCACATATAATTGTCGTAGCCGAGATCGAGCACAGTGCCATCCATGTCCAACATCAGGGTGTCGCACTGGCCCAGTGCGGTTTTAGGGTCAAACGTCATCGAAAATCCTAGCTCACGGTGTCAGGCGAGACCGTATATACTGCGCAGCCCCGCTGGTGTTGTTAGGCAAAACCATGAACCTCAACGAATGGATAGATCCGATCGCGGCGCTGGCTAGAGAGGCTGGTGATGCGATATTGCAAGTTTACGCCACCGATTTTGACGTGGAAAGCAAAGACGATGCCTCGCCTTTGACGCAGGCTGATCTTGCGTCACATCGGTGCATTGTTGCCGGCCTCACCGCGCTGACACCCGATGTTCCGGTTATTTCCGAAGAAGAAGGTCTAGCCTCATTCGAGGAGCGGTCGAAATGGCCACAGTACTGGCTTATCGACCCGCTCGACGGCACTAAGGAATTCGTTAATCGCAATGGCGAATTTACCGTCAATATCGCATTTATTGATAACCATCGGCCGGTATTTGGTGTGGTACATGTTCCGGTGCACGAAAAAACCTATATCGGCTGTGATGGCGTTGGTGCAATGATCCGCGACGCCGACGGCGAGCGCCCGATCCGTGTTAATGCAACCAGCAGCTCGCCGGTACGCATTGTTGGTAGTCGCTCGCATCGTGGCACCAGCCTGGACGCCTTTCTGGAAAAACTGGGCGATTCGGAGCTAGTGCCGATGGGCAGCTCGCTGAAGTTTTGTGCCGTAGCCGAAGGGCGGGCAGACATTTATCCGCGTCTTGGACCGACCTCTGAGTGGGACACGGCTGCGGCCCAGGCAGTCGTTGAGCAGGCCGGTGGGAAAGTTGTCGAACTCGACGGTAAGCCATTGTCCTATAACGCAAAAGAAGACATATTGAACCCTTGGTTTGTGGTCATCGGCGCAGCCGACCACGACTGGCTGGCACTGCTGGAAAACGGCGAGTAGCATGGGTCTCAATGACCGATAAAATCGATACCGAGTCTTTCAAGCAGCTCGAACGGCTGCGTGAATTGCGCGTGAGTCATCGCGACCTCGACTATCTGATCGATCGCCTGCAGCACGACCCGATGGTCGACCAGCTGCGCATCCGCCGTCTCAAGAAGCGGAAACTATTGATCAAGGACATGATCACAACATTGGAAAGCGAACTGATCCCCGACCTTGATGCGTAGAGTTAGTCGCCGTCAATTTGTTATCGCCGGACTGTCGGCTGCACTCCCCTTGCCCGCTTGGGCGTTGAGCTCCGGCGTCGAAGGCGCTCAGCGCCGCGAGATCGACCTTCGCGTCGGCGAAACACCGCTGTTTGCCGATGGCCGTGAGGGCAAGGCCTTTGGCATTAACGGCACCGTGCCCGGGCCACTACTGCGTTTTCGCGAAGGCGATTCGGTTGTCCTCAACGTGCACAACGACCTGACAGTGGACAGCTCGATCCATTGGCATGGATTGCTTTTGCCGGACAACATGGATGGCGTACCAAAAATAAGCTTTGCCGGTATTGCACCGGGTGAGTTCTACCGCTATGAATTCCCGATCCGCCAAAACGGCACCTACTGGTACCACAGTCATTCCGGCCTGCAAGAACAGAGTGGCGTATACGGACCGATTATTATCGATCCGGAAGGCGACGATTCGGTTGCGTACGATCGGGACTATGTTGTGCTGCTATCCGACTGGACGTTCGACAGTCCGGAGCGCGTGTTTGCCAATTTGAAGGCCCGCGAAGATTTTTATCTCGCCAATCGGCTGACCGTCCGCGACGACATGGCAGATAAGAGCATGTGGTCGCGCATGCGAATGAATCCGACCGACATTGCCGATGTCTCGGGTCTTGCGTACACCTTTTTGATGAATGGTCGTGACAATCTGGCCGCCTGGTCAGGCGAGTTTGCTCCCGGCGAGCGCATACGTTTGCGCGTTATCAACGGCTCGGCGATGAGCTTCTTTAATGTGCGCATTCCTGGCTTGCCGATGACGGTGGTTCAGGCCGACGGTCAAAATGTCGAGCCCGTAGCCATCGACGAATTCCAGATCGGCGCAGCAGAAACGTACGACGTGGTCGTTACGCCTACCGATGAGGCGTACACAATCATGGCGGAAGCCAGTGATCGCAGTGGATTCGTGCATGGCACACTAGCCTCGCGCGCAGGTGCTACAGCCGCCGTTCCGCCGCTGCGCGAGCCACCGTTGTTGACGATGCGAGACATGGGCATGAGCCACGAAGGTCATGGCGAAACGCATCATCATGGCGGCATGCACCACCAGCCGGAGAAGATCGAGCACAATCTCAAGCTTGGTCCGGGAATCGCGAATATCAATGAATCGCCGATTCGACGACTCGACGAACCGGGCACGGGCCTCGACGATGTACCGCATCGAGCGCTGTGCTACTCGGACCTTTGCAGCCTGGAGAACAACAAAGACCCCCGATCGCCAGAAAGGACCCTCGAAATTCACTTAACGGGCAACATGCATCGCTACATGTGGTCGTTTGACGGGGTGCAATATTCCCAAGTCGAGGCACCCATTCGGTTCCGCTATGGCGAACGCCTGCGACTAACGCTGATTAATCACACCATGATGGCCCATCCGATTCACATGCACGGCATGTTCATGGAGCTCGTCAACGGTAACGGCATCAAGAACCCGCGTAAGCACACGGTCATTGTGAAACCCGCCGAGAAACTTGAGGTCGACATCACCGCCGACGAACCCGGCCACTGGGCGTTTCATTGCCACCTGTTATTCCATATGAAGGCCGGCATGATGCAGACCATCAAGGTTGTCGACGAGGACATTGCGTGAAGCGTCTGGCGCTTCTGTTGCTCGTCTGCGGCCCGGTGTACGCCGAATCACCCCTCTTTTCGATGACCGGGGTTGATCGCCTCGAGTACCTGACCGACGACATCGTCGCTATTGAAGCGGATGGTTGGATTGGCCGCGATCTCAATAAATTCGTCTGGAAATTCGAAGGCGAATCCGGCGATGAAGACGAATTTGAAGTACAACTCTTGTACGGCCGAGCGCTGACGGCGTTTTTCGATCTGCAACTCGGCGTGCGCTTCCTTGATGACGACGTCGGTGACGAAACTTCGCTCGCCATCGGAATCGAGGGCGACGCACCGTATAACCTCGAACTCGATGTCGCAGCATTTATCGGCGATGACAATGTCGAAATACGCGCCGAAGTAGAACGCGACTTTTGGCTGACATCTCGGTGGGTGTTGCAACCGCGCATCGAACTCGAGGCCGGTTTCGACGACGATCCGGAGCGACTTATTGACAGCGGACTCACCGAGATTGAGGCCGGGGTGCGATTACGCTACGAGCTCAATCCTCGCATCGCACCCTACCTGGGTGTCGCGTGGCATCGACGATATCTGTCCACCGCCGACGAAAGCGATACCAGCGCGTTAGCCGGCGTATCGTTCTGGTTTTAATCAACGTCTCAGCCACGTCCATCGTATGCTGACCCGCGAATCACTTGCCGAGCTGCCCATCAAAGACGGCTTTCGCCAGCGCGGCATGGATATGACACGCCTGGAGACGTTTATCGATGCGGCGTTCGCCTTTGCCGTAACGCTGCTGGTGGTCGGCGGCGGCGATTCCACACCGATTAACTTCTCTGAAATGACGCTGGCCATGAAACAGGTACCCGCGTTTGCCGCGTGTTTCGCCAATATCATGCTGTTTTGGTACGCGCACCATGTATGGAGTCGCCGCTTTGGACTCGAC
The DNA here is from genome assembly GCA_039030375.1 of Pseudomonadota bacterium. Lineage (GTDB taxonomy): Bacteria > Pseudomonadota > Gammaproteobacteria > Steroidobacterales > Woeseiaceae > UBA1847. The sequence goes on from JBCCEH010000023.1 coordinate 4,055, forward strand.
GATCTGCCAACCGTGCTGCTAAGCCTGATGATGATCTTCGTTATTCTGGTGTATGTGTATCCGCTCAAGGCGATTTATTCCGGCGCCATCGAATTCTTTAGTGACGGGTTATTGCCGTCGAATTTCAGCATGCAGAGCGCGGAAGATCTGCGCGCTATGTTTACGATTTTTAGCACCGGCTACTTTGCGCTAGCCGCGCTGATGGCTTGCCTCAACCGACACGCGTTGCGAGTCGGCGATGCCTTATTGCTGAGTGACGCCGAAGCATTTGGAACAAAGACAGAAGAAATCACTTGGTGGATTCATGTTGGCCTCGCAGTACTGTCCATCGCGCTGGCGCAATTCATGCCCGACCACCTGATTGTTTTGGCCGGCGTGTGCTATGCCCTACTCGGCGTTTTGATTCCGCTAAATGCCCACTTGCGACTCAAGCAAAGTGGCAGCTCTGACTAACGTTCGGCGACGCAGTAGGGACACGACGCACCCTCAACATAGGCGGTAGATTTCAAATCGTCACTCGATAGCGGGCGACGACATGCGTGACATTGCACGTAACCACCTTCAGCTAGATCGCGATCGACTGCGACGCGTTTATCAAACACGAAACATTCGCCCTGCCAGCGGTTTTCCTCAGCCTTCACTTCGTTCAAGTAGTTCAGAATCCCACCCTGCAAGTGGTAGACCTCGTCAAAGCCAAGCTCCAACATCAGTGCGGTCGCTTTCTCGCAGCGAATACCACCGGTGCAGAACATTGCCAGCGGTCGGTCCGTGCCGTCTTTCGCCAGATCATCCGCAAACTGTTTGAATTGTCGAAAATTATCGGTACCAGGGTCGACAGCACCCGGAAATGTGCCCACGTCGATCTCATACCGATTGCGCGTATCGATGACCATCACATCGGGCTTCTCGAGAAGCGCATTCCAGTCGGCCGGTGCGACATGCTGACCCGTCTTTCGATGCGGCAAAATATCGGGTCGACCGAGCGTGACGATTTCTTTCTTAACCTTGACACGCATTCGTTGAAACGGCGCCGCATCTGCCTCAGTCCAACGCGCATCAATGCCGCCCGACAAGTCGAGCTCACGTTGTAGCCAATGAAATACTGTGTCCACCGCCAACGCATTGCCCGCCAAGGTGCCGTTGAAACCTTCATTGGCGACCAGCACCGTGCCGAGCAACGATTGCTCGATGCATAGCGACCGCAATGCGTCGGCAAATCCGTGCGGATCTGGCAGATCCAGAAACTGATAGAAAGAAACGACCTTCATTCGGTGTCGGCGTTCTCTGGAACCGTTAATGACAGAATACTGTGGCGAATCTCCTCGCCGAGAACCAACCGTGCGTCGGCACCGATGCTGACAATATCCTCATCAAACTCGAGTTGACCGTCCTGATTGCGGCGCACGACATCTAGCTCCTGCATGGTACGGATGAAATCCTGGAACAACACTCGGTTGAAGAAGTCAGGCGAGTGCAAACCGTAAATCATCGACAGTCGCTCAGCACTCCATTGGCACATTTTCTCCAGGCGCGCTCGCGATAAAGTTCCGGAACCGTGACGCACCAGGTTAGCGATAACCAGGTAGAAGCGCTGCAACATCGGCACCATCGACTGGCCGAGCATGAGTAACTGATACGCCTCCGTCGACCCGGCGGGCGGCCTGACCAGCGCATCACCGTCACGCGATAGCAGACCGAATTCGACTAATGCATCGATCGCATCACTGGTGACACGATCAACGTCCTCATCGTCCCATTGCAGGGTAAGCTCCCGTGCCATAAACGGATAGATCAGATTCACCAAGCGCTGCAATTCGGATAGCGGCAGTCGCTGACCCTGAATAAAGCAACATGCCACCACCGCCGGAACTGCCAGCAGGTGCAGAATGTTGTTGCGAAAGTAAGTCATCAATACCGCGGTTTTTTCCGGCATCGAGATAATGTCGCCCATCGGATGCGCGGTTCGCGTGATGACGTCGAGTTTCTCGCCGTGAGCGATGATGTCTTCCGGACTCCAATCGGGAATCGTGACCGAATCCGAATACCGGAAACGTCGCATCAGCTTGGCGCTGAGCTGCAGCTGGGCCGCCAGCTCGGCCGAGCCGATCTTTTGTCGCGGTGTCGCCAGCAACACATAAGCCAATAGGCTGATGGGTGTGACCGCCGCCGCCGCATTGATCCCGCACATGATTTCGGCGCCGAGCTCGTCGATAACACCACCCAACCAATCCGGCCGGTCCCCGTCTTCGCCGGTGACTTCGCGCCACTTCGGTTCATGCGCATCCAGCAGTGGCTCAAGCTCAATCGGCTCAGCGATATTGACGTACACGCGGCCATAATCTTCGCGCAGTGACTTAATCGACCGGATCAGACCCATCAGCGACTCCGATTCTTTCTCCGCGCCGCCCAGCTCACTAATGAAGGAATCACCCTCGATCAGTTTTTCATAGCCGAAATACACCGGTACAAACACGACCGGGCGATTGGGGTCCTTAATGTACGAATGCACCGTCATCGCCAGCATGCCGCCTTTGGGTTTGAGCAACCGTCCGGTGCGGCTGCGGCCGCCTTCGACAAAGTACTCAATGGAATGCCCGCGACTCAAAATCAGGTGCAGATAGGCATCGAATACCGCGGCGTACAACCGATTACCACGAAAACTTCGGCGCAAGAAGAACGCCCCGCCGCGCCGCAAAATTGGGCCAACAACCGGCATGTTGAGATTAATACCGGCCGCGATGTGCGGCAGATGTAGCCCCTCGGTATAGCCAACATAGCCCAACAACAAATAGTCGAAGTGGCTGCGATGGCACGGCACATAAATCACCTCTTTGTTTTTTGCGACTTCATGCAGTCGATCGAAGTGGTTCAGCTCAATACCATCGTAAATACGATTCCACACCCATCTAAGGATGTGCTGAATAATTCGTACCGTCGGGTACGAGATGTCCGCAGCGATTTCCAGGGCGTACTTCCGCGCTTTGTCGCGCGCCTTGGCTTCTTTACCCGCATCACCGCCCGCCTCCGCGGCAATCGCACGCCGAACGGCGGGCTCGACCACCACCTGATTGACCAGCGTGCGGCGATGCGACAGATCGGGACCCACCGTTGCCGCACGACGTTGCCGGTAGTGAATCCGCAGAATGCGGGACACCTTACGGTAAGCGATCGCCGCATCCAATCCGTCCTTATTAATCGAACTGAGCGGCAGCGTTTCGCTGAAGCGCAAAATCGTATTGCGTCCATGTAACAGCGTCGCAAAGAATCGCCGCGTCCTGCCCACCACATCCCAGTTTTCAGAAAACAGCAGTTTGAAAAAACCACCTTCCTTCTCTGGGGAGCGACCCCAGTAAATCGCAACCGGAATCAAGAATAATTCGTCGCGCTTGCCCGCTGAGGTTTCCATCAGACGACGCAATCGCTTAGAGCCATCGGGATCGGGCGTACGAACCCAAAAGCCTTTCAGCGGCCTGAGCACCAGGAAACGACGCGAGAAGCGCTGACCGCAATAGGTCATCGATTCGGTCGGTGACGGCAAGCCTTTGACAGCACAGGCGCGTTCAAGCGCCAACAAGTCCGCTAGACCGCCGCTTTCCAGGACATAGCAGACGTTGGCATCCGGCGACGCCAACAATTCGGACGGCACTTCCGGCTGAATCTCGGGGCGCGCCCAAATGGAGAATATTTTGCCGGCAAGCCAATACAGCGGCCGGATAATAAAATTCATAGTCAGACGGTAATCGCTTACGCCGCGGATCGCACCCTAGCGACCGACGGATTGGATGAAATGATGCAGATAGTAAATGATTTCATCGATATTCGCGGTCAATCGGTGGTCGCCATCGAGCAAATGCAGGGTGGCATGACACGATTCAGCAAAGCGTATGCTGTTCTCAACCGGCACAATATCGTCCTTCCAGCCGTGCACGATGGTCAATGGAAGGGTTGGCGGCGGCGGCGTCAAGGCTTCAAATCCAGGCATAAAGTACGCCGGAGCAAGTACGAACAAGCCCTTGGCTCCGACCGCTTCCGCAGCGGCCGTGGCGACGTGGCCACCCATACTTGACCCGACCAAGATCAAGTCGTCATCGATGTCCTGGCTCGCCTCAATGAGGGTATTGACGCGATCGGTCGGGTCGGCGATACCCTGATAATCGATACTGTCGGCCGCGCAGCCCCAATCGCGCACCGCTTCCGCCATCGCCCGAATCTTGGTTCCCCATGGCCCAGATTCCTGCCCATGTGAAAAAACTACCGTCGTCATATCAATATGCCCTCACCCGTTTCGCACTGGTCCTCAATGTGGCGAACCAGCATCCAGAGACGATCTTGCCCCCATACCACAAACTCACCCAGCCGAACGGTAGGAACACCCCAGCTGCCGGCATCCATCATATCGGCACGGTTCTGCTCGACTTCGGCTCGCCACTGATCGTTACCCAATGCCGCCAAAACATCCGGCCAAAATAGCCCGGTGCGCCCAGTCACCTTTCGCAGCCCAGCGTCGGTGGCCACGTCGATACGTTCCGCCCAAATCGCCTGTGCTGCATTGACCATAAACTCTCGCTCACGTTTTTCGGCGACGGCGTAATAATACGTCGCTAGGCACCGTTCAATACCCGCACCGAGCGGATCGGCAAACTTACCGAAAGGGATCTCGAGTCGGCGCGCCTCGCGCGCCGTATCGGCAGCGATGTACAGCAACTTATTCCTCGGCACCGGCAAGCCGCGCATCACCATCGGCAATACCGGTCGCAACGTCAGTTTTAATCCGAACGCATCGGCGATGGCAAATGCTCGTTCCATCGCGAAATAGGTGTATGGACTGCGGAACGAAAAAAAGAACTCGAGCGCCGGTAACGGCGTTGCCGCATTCGGCGGCGTCACCGGCAGCGTGACTTTCGAAACCTGTTTTAGCGATGCGATTTTCGGCGCCGAGGCATCGGCGCGGTGCGCGCCCAGCGCGTCCAATCGTTCTTCAAGATAGTGCAGCCGATCGACACCCCAGTACCACTCTCCGGCGTAATGCAGCATCGCTGAATTATAGTGGCCGCGTGACTCCAGCAGCGCTTGATTGCGTGCCAACATCGCTGGCCCTTTGCGCTCGCTGATATCCAGGAGTCGGCGAGCAACACTCTCACTATCGCCACGCCAATATAGCGATAGCGCTTCGTTAACCTGCTCGGCATAGTCATCGGCCTGTTCCTGCTCAGCCAGCGAGTCGATTAGCGCGAGTCGATGCTCGACCGGCGGTGCCTGGCCGCGGTCCAAAAAGGGGATACCAAGTTCTCGCGCCAATCGTTCGCAATCGATCTGCGCGTATTGCGCCTGCAGGTCTGGGCGCGGTCGATATCCTTCATCCAGCGCCTGCACGACGTAGATTCGAACGTCGACACCGTTTCGCGCCGCAAGATCTGGCAGATACCGACTGAGTAAGTAGGAATACGGATCGTCAAGTTCCAGAAACACATCGACGCGATGCTTACGACCGGCAACACGACGCACCCACTCGGCGAGTCTGCGACGCAGCCGCTGTACACCTGGCCCCATCACCACGGATAATGCTATCGACCGCAGTTGCTGCGCCAACTTCACTCTTCGTCCCAGATATCCGAAGGCTTCCACAGCAACTCATCGAGATCCGGCTGCCAACGATATCGCTGCATGTCGATTCGACCCGCAACCACCGGCACGTCCTCTTCGAGCAAATGGTTTTTCTGCCGATTGAAACTCGAGCTGCCCTTTTCGAACGCGATTTTTCCAGATGCCTGAATCACGCGAAACCACGGCAGCTCGCGATCATTCGGCGCCACTCGCAGCGCGTATGCCACCTGGCGGGCGCCGCGCGGGATACCCGCGATCTCAGCGATCTGACCGTAGCTGGCGACACGACCCTTGGGAATCTCCTCGATCGTGTCCCAGATTCGCCGCAGTCGCGTCATGCGATCCATTTAGATCTCGAGCGTCGCGTCGATCCAACGCTGAATTTTGGCTTCCAACATCGACAACGGCATCGCGCCGTCTTTCAACACCTGATTATGAAACTCCTGCACATCGAACCGCTCACCTAACTGCGCCTCGGCACCTGCCCGAATTTCACGAATCTTCAGCATGCCGATCTTGTAGGCAAGCGCCTGACCCGGCCAGGATATGAAGCGTTCCGCCTCAGCCACCGCACGCGTCTCCGACACCGCCGAATTCGCGTACATGAAGTCCAGCACCTGCTGGCGCGTCCAACCTTTGGCATGAATGCCGGTATCGACCACCAGTCGAATAGAGCGCCACAGCTCCGCGTTCAGAGCACCGAAATAATCCATTGGATCGGTATACACACCGATCTCCTTGCCGAGTGATTCGGCATACAGCCCCCATCCTTCACTGTAGGCGGTGAAACCACCGAAACGACGAAATCGCGGCAACTCCTCATTTTCGCGCTGCAACGAAATCTGAAAGTGATGCCCAGGAATCGCCTCATGCAGGTATAACGACTGCATATCCCACTTTGGTCGCGTGCCTACGTTATAGGTATTCGCGTAGAAAACACCCGGCCTCGTGCCATCGGCCAGACCGGCCCGATAGGATCCTTTGCTGGAGGTTTTCTCGCGATACGCTTCGACCGCGCGAACCTCAAATCCGGTCGCCGGAAAGTGCTTAAATAACTTGGTCGAAAGATCCTCGATGTGAGCCGACATATCCCGATACGCCTGGATCAGCTGTTCCGGTTCATCGTAGAAAAAATCCGGATCGGAATTGACGTAAATGAAAAACTCGTTCAGATCGCCGTCGAAGCCAACTTCGACCATCACATTACGCATCTCGCCATGGATACGGGCCACTTCATCCAGTCCAATCTGATGAATTTCATCTGGCGTCAGATCGGTGGTGGTACGCAATCGCGCGTTGTAGGCATACCATTCGTCGCCGTTCGGCAAATCCAGTTGACCGACCGAATCACGCGTCGCACCGATATATTCGTCGCTGACAAAATGGTGCATGCGCTGGTACGCCGGCACGATCTTGTTTTCAATCGCATCGACATAGGCCGCCGTCAGTCGCTCGCGATCAGCGTCATTAAAGTCGTCCGGCATATTCGTGATGGGCGCATAAAAACCACTCTCACCGGCCGACGCCACCATCTGTGACTCGAGCTGCGGCCGGAACTGCGTCATGACCGCACTCGGTACGACATACCCTTGCTGCATACCCGCGCGCATATTCTCAATGGCCTGATCGACGTACACGACGAACCCGTCAACGCGCGCGAGAAAATCGTCATAGTTCTTGACCGTCTTAAATGGATGTAACCCCGCACCACTGCCCAGGCTGACAAAACTCGTCATGGCCGAGCGATAGTGATTCATCGGCATCAGGTGACCCGGGTATTCGAGGCCTTCCAGCGACATCTCCCGAGCGTACTTGAACATCTCGTAGCTCAGCTGCTCTTGATAGCTGAGTGCGTCGAAGTTAATCAACTCAAGACGACTCAGGTATTCTGCGTGGAGATTCTTAACCGCCGCGCGATGCTCAGGGCCAATGGAATTGGCGTACTGATCGTCATAGCGATCGTCGCCGTTGGCGGTCGCCGATATCGGGCTTAACACCAAGAAGTCTTCGAAATAATCGTCAAATAGCTGCGCCAGATCAGCCGAATGATCCGTTTCAGACGTTGATTCCGACGCACCACACGCGGTCAGCAGCAATGCCGCGACCAACGGCAACAGGACCTTTGAATTCAATGCACTTCCCCCGATTGAGCGAGGAAGACAGTTTAGATCATGAAGCCCAGGTCACGCACGGCGAAGTTATCGATGTTGGGCGCGACAACGCCCAGATCTACGTCATCGATACCAAACCATTTGGCAATCGTGGCCGCATATTGATCGGCTGAAGTTGTCGGAATGATCCGACCGCCGCCGACATCGTCGTCGCCGCCGATTTGCAGTAACGGATAATCACCGTAGAAGTCCTGACCGTTGACCGCACCGCCGACGACCAGTTGATTGCTGGCCCAGGCATGGTCGGTTCCGTCACCGTTAGACGTGAGCGTGCGGCCAAAGTCGGATTGCGTGAACGAGGTCACCGAATCGGCCACGCCCAGCTCAACCGTGGCGTTATAAAAAGCGGTCATGGAATCGCTAATGTTTTCCAGTAGGCCTGGCAGAGTTTCCACCTGATCATCGTGCGTATCAAACCCACCCGTTGCGACAAAGAAAATCTGCCGCTCCATTTGCAGCTCGTCCCGCACCGCGATCAAATTTGCCACCGTCTGCAACTGCGTTCCAAGCTGTGAGGCGGGAAACACGGTGGATAATGTCGGCGCATTCTCGATGGCTGTCGAAACCGTGTCGGCGGCGTCTATTGCGCGCCGCTGTACCGCGGCGAAGCCGCGCTCATAAACCGAATCGTAGTCGGCATCCACAATCGCGCTGAACGCCAGTCGCTGGTCGTTGAGGATGCTGGTGGGATCGGTTGAAAAACCCGAGAACTGTAACGGCCCGGTTGGCCCCATTATGTACGCGATGGTTTCATCGGCAGACTGGAACTGGTTGGTTCCAAATAACGATGCATTAGTCGCCATCTGCTGATTAGCAACATTACTGCGAATCAGATCCGCCATGCGCCCCGCCCAACCGGTGGCACTCGAGTTAATACCACGCAACGACATCCATTGATCCTGCTGATCGTTGTGCGAGAACAACTGTGGTGGCAACAACACGGAACTGTTGAAGTATTGATCTTTCGTCGTGGGCTCCACCAGCGGCCCAATATTGGTAACGAAACTGGCCGCGCCTTGGGTGAACAGGCCCTGGACCCCACCCATGGTCGGATGCAGGCCGTAATCGACACCGTCGGATGTGAGCGGCGTAATCGGCAATAGATCGGCCTGGTCGACCGCCATGTTCTGCCGCGACGCGGCGTACACGTTGTACTCGGCGTTGCTTCGCGGCACCACCATATTAAAGGTGTCGCAGCCGCCGAACATAAATACGCACACCAGCGCTTTGTAATCGTTAAATGGCGCACCGCCACCAACCACCTGTGCATAGGTGATGCCGGGCGTCGCTGCAAACATCGCCGCGGCCGCGCCGGACGATTTCAAAAAGGCTCTACGATTCATTTTTTTCATCAGTATTCTCCTTGTCGCGGTTATCGCTGGTACGCGAACTCTGGCGAGGTCGCGACAAAGTAAATAACTTCTGCGGCACGTAAGGCCGCATCCGTTTCCGGAATCAATGCCAGCATCCCGGCAATCTCATTGCGCAGCGTTTCGGACATCGTGCCGGCCAATAACTTTTGATCGACCCGATCGATCAGCACGTCAACATTGGCTGCCAATTCAAGTTCCTCACTAAAATCGATATACACATCATCCGGCTCTAAGTCGGGGTTTTCTGCATTCAACGCGAGGGCTTGGAAGAAAATGTAATTGGTGAACTGCGTATTCAAATATTCGGTCGCAATTCCGAATTCCGGGGCGACCAGACCGGCATCGCGAATTTCGCCCGGTGGCGCATAGAAAGGACTAAAAAAGTTAAACACGCTGGGCGACTGCAACGGCCCTTGGCCAAACAGAATATAGACCGCACCGAGGTTGCGATAACTGCCCGACTCTGAGGTCGCGTTGTAGGCTTTCCAGAGTTGCGTAAATCGCAGCAGTGGCTCTTTCAGCTTGCCGTCGGTCGCGCTCGGATTCGCCGGTCGCGCTTCAGGATCCATCAGAATCGCCTTAATGACGGCGCCCATATCGCCGCGAACGCCGGAGCCGTTGTTATTGAACACGGTAGCGACGCGCTGAATGTATTGCGGTGACGGGTTGCTGGTAGTCAAACGCTGAATCAAACGAATCGCCATGAAAGGCCCGACGTTCGGATGGTCGAAGACGTTGTCCAACGCTTGCGCAAGATCGGCCTCACCACCCTGCCCCGCCGGAATCATCTCACCACCGAGCAGCAGCTTGGCTTCATCGTCATGAAACTCGGGCCACAGATTCATCGGCTGTATTTGATTTTCCGGTATCGGTCGCGGATTGCGGAAGTCATTCGAAATCGCATACGTCCAGCCGGTGTATACGTGCGCAAACCCTTCAATCACCGCTTGGTCATAAGTCGGCACCGGAACACCCAAACCGTCAACCACGACGGTACCGTCGATGTTCATTTCCACCAGACCGATCGAAAACAACTGCATCAGCTCACGCGCATAGTTCTCGTCCGGTCGGATATTGAGAACCGGGTCGGGCTTCTCGTTGCTGAGCATACTAAGGTAGACACCCATCGCCGGATGCAACGTAACGTCTTCGATCAGATCGCGATAGTTACCAAACGCATTGCGCGCCAACATGTCGTAGTAGTCGGCCAACGCGAACGGCTGATTGTTCAGTGAGCTCAGCTGCGAAACCACCATGATTTCAGACAGCGCGAACGCGACCCGCTGACGCAACTGGTCTTCGCCGTACAACGAATTGCGAAACCAAACATCGACTCGGTCCGGTTGCAACAGACCCATAAACGCGGGATCCGGTAACGACTGTACGTACGGTAGTTGCAAGGACGCGGGCTTGGTCAGTTGATCGTCGATCCACGCCTCAAAGCCCATGTCGATAACCGCCTCGGCTTCAGCTTCGGTGGCACCAAATGTCGCTTGGTTCAGAAACTGAAAAGCTTCTGCCTGACTGATCGGTACCGGCGGCGGTGGTGGTGGTGGCGGATTATTACCTCCGCCGCCATCTCCGCCTCCACCACAACCGGCAATGGCTAGCGCCAGAGAAGCCAGAATCGAAATACGTCGCGTCGTATACATCGTCATGCCCCGTTCCTACTTACGAACAGACTCGAGATACGCAATCTGTTCATCGTCGAGCAGGTTCTTGAGCTTAATCAGCATCATCACCTGCTCCCTCTTAACTGCATTTTCCGCAGCCAGCGCTTCGTCGACGTACGCCATCACCTGCGTCTCGTCAATCGGTGTCTGGTCCAATTCCGCCATCAAGCTACGGTACGCGTCACGCACGTCCCACTCGTGTTCGGCTACGTTCTCCTGAACCTCAACAACCGCTGCGCGGATGGCCGTGTACTGATCCTTGGTCAAATTCAGCTGATCCTGATTCTCCAGAATCACATTGGGCGGAAACAATTTGCCCTTGAAAACATCAGCTTTCGGCCCCTGGGCCATTGCCGCACCTGAACACAGCACCGCAACGACCAAAATTCCTAGCAATCCTTTTCTCATCTTAACGCTCCTCCTGCCAATTACGTTGACTCAGTTAACGTCGGCAAATCCTGATATATGTCAAATTCACGTTCTGGCAGCCAGGCATCGCTGGGTGCCACCCAACTGGTACGCCACAAAAGGTCCTCAGTCGACACCCAGCCCGCAGGCTGGTTCGACCATTGAGAGCTGATGGCAATAACAGCCACGGCCGCAGCCGCTGCCACTGATGCGCCCGCCCGATACCGCCGCTTCGACGCCGCGTGGCGGGCCTCGGCGGCTTGCCAGGTAGCCTCAAACGGCGGAATTTGACGGTCCGATGGTTGCTGCATCGCATCTTTCAGCACGTTGCTCATAGGTCGAGTCCTAAGGAGTTTTCCAATCGCGAACGCAGCGTTTTCTTGGCGCGATCATAGTGCTGCCGTCCGGTGCCA
>JBCCEH010000024.1:0-15655 GCA_039030375.1 Pseudomonadota bacterium
GAGATGGTCATGCCTGGCGACAACGTTAAGATGAGTGTGAAGCTGATTGCGCCGATTGCGATGGAAGAAGGCCTGCGTTTCGCGGTACGCGAAGGTGGTCGAACCGTCGGTGCCGGCGTCGTCTCCAAGATTGTTGAGTAAGTAACACACATAAGCTTGAAAAGAGCGCGGGAGGCCTTTCAAAGGGCCTTCCGCTTTTTGCGTTTTACAGGCCAGTAGCTCAATTGGCAGAGCAGCGGTCTCCAAAACCGCAGGTTGGGGGTTCGATTCCCTCCTGGCCTGCCACTTGTTGTTAAGTGGCGGTGCATAGTTAACGGATAGAGAGATGGTCTCAAAGACCGAGGTACAAGAGTCGCGTGGCGACACAGTAAAACTTCTGTTGGCAGTTGCAATCGTTGTTGCAGCGTTGGCGGGGTTTTATGTTTACGCCGAAGAATCGCTACTGTTTCGTGTGCTTGGCGTGCTCGTGGCCTTTGGAGTAGCTGCGGCGATATTTTATCAAACGGAAAACGGTCGTACCTTATGGACGTTTTTTCAGGCAGCCAGAACGGAAGTGCGCAAGGTTGTTTGGCCGACTCGCAACGAGACCCTGCAAACGACGCTTATCGTTTTTGTGTTGGTCCTGCTGGTTGGGCTCTTTTTGTGGTTGCTTGACCTGATGTTGGGCTCAGGTTTTCAGTACGTCACAGGCCTCGGAGGCTGATATGTCGAAACGCTGGTACGTCCTGCAAGCATTTTCGGGCTTTGAGAATTCGGTCAAGCGTTCCCTGCAAGAGCGCATTGAGCGCGCGGAAATGGATGAATTCTTTGGCGACATTATGGTCCCGACCGAAGAGGTGATCGAAATCCGCGGTGGTCAAAAGCGACGCTCTGAGCGCAAGTTCTTTCCGGGTTACGTTCTCGTTCGTATGGAAATGAATGACGAAACCTGGCATCTGGTGAAGGACGTACCGAAAGTGTTGGGATTTATTGGAGGCACAGCGGACAAGCCTGCGCCGATTTCTGATAAAGAAGCGGAGTCCATTCTGCAAAGTGTGCAGGAAGGTGTGGAGAAGCCAAAACCAAAAGTGCTTTTCGAGGCTGGCGAGGTTGTTCGCGTAACCGATGGACCGTTCAACGACTTCAATGGGGTAGTCGAAGAGGTTAACTTCGAGAAGAACCGCTTACTGGTAGCGGTACAAATTTTTGGACGTTCCACCCCGGTGGAGCTGGAATTTGGACAGGTCGAGAAGTCCTGATTTTTAACGCTCGCGCCGGGCGCGGGTTTTACATGCAGCGGGGAGCTGAAAAGGCGTCCGTACCCGCGGAGATAGAGAATGGCTAAAAAAGTCGAAGCTTATATCAAGCTGCAAGTGCCTGCTGGTCAGGCCAACCCCAGCCCCCCTGTTGGTCCGGCACTCGGTCAACACGGGGTCAACATCATGGAATTCTGCAAAGCGTTCAACGCTGCAACCCAGAGTCTCGAGCAGGGTATGCCGGTTCCTGTTGTGATCACGGTATACAGTGATCGCAGTTTTACGTACATCACCAAGACGCCTCCAGCGGCGGTTTTGTTGAAAAAAGCAGCCGGACTGCAAAAAGGCAGTGGCACACCGAACACTAACAAGGTTGGCAAAGTTACGCGTGAGCAGCTCGAAGAAATCGCGAAAACCAAAGAACCGGATCTGACCGCCGCAGACTTGGACGCCGCGGTACGCACGATCGCAGGAAGTGCCCGCAGCATGGGCCTTGACGTGGAGGGTGTGTGATGGGCGCTTTGACTAAACGAGCAAAAGCAATCCGCGAAAAAGTGGATTCAAACAAGTCGTACGACGCGCTTGAAGCTTTCGGACTTTTGAAAGAACTTTCGTCGGTGAAATTCGTCGAGTCAGTCGACGTCTCAGTCAATCTGGGCGTAGATCCTCGAAAATCCGATCAGGTTGTTCGCAGCTCAACCGTATTGCCGCACGGCACCGGTAAAACCGTTCGCGTCGCCGTGTTCACGCAGGGCGAGCAGGCTGAAAAGGCCAAAGCTGCCGGCGCCGATGTGGTCGGAATGGAAGATCTTGCGGAGACGGTAAAGGCTGGGAACATCGACTTTGACGTTGTAATAGCGACGCCCGATGCGATGCGAGTGGTCGGTCAACTCGGCACAATTCTGGGGCCTCGCGGATTGATGCCAAACCCGAAAGTGGGAACGGTAAGCGCAGATGCTGAAGCCGCAGTCAAAAACGCCAAGGCCGGGCAGGTTCGCTACCGCACAGACAAGGCAGGGATCATCCACTGCGTGATCGGGAAAGTAGACTTCGAGCCCAATGCGCTGAAAGAAAACCTCGAAGCGCTGCTGGCAGATCTGAACAAAATCAAACCCTCGTCGGCCAAAGGTATTTACCTGCGCGGAATTTCCGTGTCATCGACCATGGGGCCGGGGCTTGCGCTGGATCAGGCGAGCCTCGCTATTTGATAAACGGGCAGATCATTATTTTGCTCACGCGTCGCGTATGGCGGCGCAAACCGACTTTGTGTATTCAACCGTTTTGGTTTGATGCATCAAAGACCGCAGGTGTCGCTCGGTTGTTGCTTATTTGACCGATCGGCTTAATTGCCTGCGTAGATGGCAAGGTCGCATGCGACAGCATGTTGGCTTTACCGAAATGGGGTGGTGCCTGGGCATCGCCAATTCGTAAGAAATCGTTGGCGGCTGATGGCTGCCAACAACTATGAGGTGCTCTATGGCGCTTACTCTTGATGAGAAAAAGGCGGTTGTAGCAGAGGTTGCCGAAGTGGCATCCAATGCGCATTCCGCTGTCGTTGCCGAGTACAGGGGGTTAACCGTCGAGCAGTTGACAGGACTGCGTGCGAAAGCGCGCAGTGAGAGTGTCTACCTGCGAGTCGTTAAAAACAGCCTGGCACGGCGCGCAATAGAGGGTACCGACTTTGAGTGTTTGGGTGACAACCTGACTGGCCCGCTGATGCTTGCGTTTTCGCAAGAAGATCCGGGTGCCGGTGCGCGTATTCTGCGTAGTTTCGCGAAAGAAAACGACAAACTGGTGCTGCACAGCGGAGCCGTTGGGGGTCAGTTGCTGAGTGCAGCGGAACTAGGCAAGTTGGCTGATATGCCAACGCGCGATCAAGCTATTTCCATGCTGATGTCTGTGATGCAGGCACCGATCACCAAGCTGGCACGCACGCTCAACGAAGTACCCGGCAAGCTCGTTCGAACCGTGGACGCTGTCCGCGTGGCGAAAGAAGCTGCTTGATTTTTCTTTAATTTTTACTAACTTGTCGCGAGATGGTTTGATTCTTGCATAAGTACTGATAACCTGGAGGCTATAATGGCCGTTTCAAAAGACGATATTCTCGAAGCAATTTCCAATATGACGGTGATCGAAGTGGTTGATTTGATCTCCGCCATGGAAGAAAAATTTGGTGTTTCCGCTGCCGCTGCTGTTGCGGCTGCCCCCGCTGCCGCTGGCGGTGGTGACGCGGCTCCCGCTGAAGAAAAGACTGAATTCGACGTTGTGCTCGCCAGCTTTGGTGAGAACAAAGTTGCCGTTATTAAAGCGGTTCGCGGCGTAACCGGTCTTGGATTGAAAGAAGCCAAAGATTTGGTTGAGGGCGCTCCTGCCCCTGTTAAGGAAGGCGCAAGCAAAGATGAAGCGGAAGACATCAAGAAGCAACTCGAGGAAGCTGGCGCATCGGTTGAACTCAAGTAAACCTGCGTTGCTGCTCGCGCTGCCATAATCGCAGCGCGAAATATGGCCGGTAGTTCTGCTGCCGGCCTTTTCCTGTTTGTCAATCGGTTGCGCGGCACGCGAACGGATTAGAGAGACAGCTGAATCATACGTCGCACGGTGGCGATGCGACGACCACGGGGTCGAACGAAGAGGTACACAATGGCTTATTCCTTTACCGAGAAAAAACGCATTCGCAAGGATTTCGGCAAGCGCGCGTCAGTTCTTGATGCACCGTTTCTTTTGCAAACCCAGCTTGATTCGTACCGCAAGTTTTTGCAAGCAGACAAAACAGTCGAAGATCGCGAAGACGTTGGTTTGCAAGGCGCGTTCAACTCGGTTCTGCCTATCATCAGCTACAGCGGTAACGTTGAGCTGCAGTATGTGAGCTACACGCTGGGAAAACCCACCTTCGACGAAGTCGAATGCAAAATTCGCAGCCTGACCTACGCCGCGCCGCTGCGCGTGCTCGTTCGTCTCGTTATATATGACAAAAATGCCCCCGCCTCGAGCAAGGTCGTCAAAGACATCAAAGAGCAGGAAGTGTTCATGGGTGAGCTGCCACTCATGACCGATACCGGCACCTTTATTATCAACGGTACCGAGCGCGTGATCGTGTCTCAATTACACCGTTCGCCGGGCGTGTTCTTCGATCACGACAAGGGCAAAACGCATTCTTCAGGCAAGCTGCTGTTTTCTGCGCGGGTGATTCCCTATCGGGGTTCATGGCTCGATTTTGAATTCGACCCGAAGGACTGCATCTTTACGCGTATTGACCGACGCCGCAAATTGCCAGCGACTGTTTTGCTGCGCGCGTTGGGCTATACCTCGCAGGAAATTCTCAACACCTTTTTTGAGACCCATAGCCTGACCTTTGGCAAAGGTAAAATCGAGCTTGATCTTGTGCCCGAGCGCCTGCGCGGAGAAACCGCGACATTCGACATCATGGCGAAGAAAAAAGTCATCGTCGAAGCGGGACGGCGCATTACTATCAAGCACATTCGTGAGCTTGAAAAGGCCGGCATCAAAAAACTCGAAGTTACGCCGGACTACCTGGTAGGCAAAATTCTGGCGCACGACATCGTCGATGAATCCACCGGCGAAGTGATGCTCAACGTGAACGACGAGCTGACTGACGAGAATATCGCGCAATTGATCGATTCCGGAATCAAGGAATGCCGTGTGCTTTACACCAACGATCTCGATCGCGGTGCCTACGTGTCCAACACGCTGCGGATTGATTCAACCAAAACCGAACTCGAGGCGCAGGTTGAAATTTATCGCATGATGCGCCCAGGCGAGCCGCCGACCAAAGACGCGACTCAGGCGCTGTTTAAGAACCTGTTTTTTGTCGACGATCGTTACGATCTTTCGGCCGTCGGGCGTATGAAGTTCAACCGCCGCCTTGGTCGTGAAGAAATCACCGGCCCCGGCGTGCTCGACAAAGAAGACATCCTTGCTGTGCTCAGTGAGCTGATCGACATTCGCAACGGCAAGGGCACGGTTGACGACATCGACCACCTCGGTAATCGCCGTATTCGCTGCGTAGGGGAAATGGCTGAAAACGTCTTCCGGATCGGTCTTGTTCGTGTTGAACGCGCCGTGCGTGAACGCCTGAGCATGGTCGAAAGCGAAGGTTTGATGCCTCAGGACATCATTAATGCCAAGCCGGTCGCTGCTGCTGTACGTGAGTTTTTCGGCTCCAGCCAGTTGTCGCAGTTTATGGATCAAAACAACCCGCTGTCCGAAGTGACCCATAAGCGACGCGTTTCTGCGCTTGGGCCGGGCGGTCTGACCCGCGAACGAGCGGGTTTTGAAGTGCGCGATGTTCACCCCACCCACTACGGACGCGTCTGCCCGATTGAAACTCCGGAGGGTCCAAACATCGGATTGATTAACTCCCTCTCGGTTTACGCGCGCACCAACGAGTACGGTTTTCTCGAGACGCCTTACCGTAAAGTGGCTAAAGGCAAGGTAACCGATGAGGTTGAATACCTGTCTGCCATCGAAGAAGGCAACTACGTTATCGCACAGGCAAATGCCACTCTCGATAACAAAAACAACCTGACCGACGGGCTGGTGTCGTGCCGCCACCTGAACGAAGCCGTGATGGTGTCACCGAAGGACATCCAGTACATGGACGTCTCGCCGAAGCAAATGGTGTCAGTTGCAGCCTCGATGATTCCGTTTCTCGAGCACGACGATGCTAACCGCGCACTCATGGGATCAAACATGCAGCGACAAGCGGTGCCGACGCTGAAAGCGGAAAAGCCGCTGGTCGGAACCGGAATGGAACGTACCGTCGCCGTTGACTCGGGTGCAGCGGTTGTCGCGCGTCGAGGTGGCGTGGTCGATTCAGTCGATGCCGGCCGTATCGTTGTTCGTGTAGACGACGCTGAGGCCGGTGACGACAACGTGGGTGTCGACATTTACAGCTTGACCAAATACACGCGCTCAAACCAGAACACCTGCATTAACCAGAAACCGCTGGTGACGCCGGGTGATGCGATCGAGCGCGGCGATGTGCTGGCTGATGGACCTTCGACTGATATGGGTGAACTGGCGCTTGGTCAGAACATGCTGGTCGCATTTATGCCGTGGAACGGATACAACTTCGAGGATTCGATTCTGATCTCCGAGCGTGTGGTGCAAGAAGATCGTTTCACCACGATCCATATCGAAGAGCTCACCTGTGTCGCGCGCGACACCAAGTTGGGACCGGAAGAGATCACAGCCGACATCCCTAACGTGAGTGAGAGCCTGCTGTCCAAACTTGATGAGTCGGGCATTGTTTACGTCGGCGCCGAAGTGAAACCCAACGACATTCTGGTCGGTAAAGTGACGCCCAAGGGCGAAACCCAACTGACCCCGGAAGAAAAACTTCTGCGCGCGATTTTCGGTGAAAAAGCGTCTGATGTTAAAGACACCTCGCAGCGCGTGCCTTCGGGCATGGACGGCACCGTCATCGATGTGCGCGTGTTTACCCGCGATGGCGTCGAAAAAGACGCTCGTGCGCTCGAAATCGAAAAAGAGGAGCTCAAGCAGGCGCGTAAAAATCTTGATGATCAGCTGCGCATCATCGAAGACGACATTTTTGCCCGCATCGAAAAGCTGATCGTCGGTCAGGTTGTAGCGAAAGCGCCGGCCGGGCCTAAGAAAGGTGGCACCGTCACCGCCGAGTACCTCGAAGGTCTCGAACGCGATCAGTGGCTCGAAATCAGCATGAAGGATGAGAAGGTCAATGTTCAGCTCGAAAAATCCTTCACGCAGATCAAAGAGCAGCGCGAGCAGTTCGATCAGCGCTTCCTCGAGCAAAAAGAGAAAATCACGTCGGGAGACGACCTCGCCCCCGGCGTACTCAAAATGGTCAAGGTGTATTTGGCTGTTAAACGCCGCCTGCAGCCCGGCGACAAAATGGCGGGCCGCCACGGTAACAAAGGTGTGATTTCGATGATCGTGCCGCGCGAAGACATGCCGTATATGGAAGACGGTACTCCGGTTGATATCGCACTCAACCCTCTTGGGGTGCCATCGCGCATGAACGTGGGGCAGGTGCTCGAAACCCATTTGGGTTGGGCGGCAAAAGGCCTGGGTAAGAAGATTGGCGAGATGCTCGATGCGCAGAAGAAAGTTAATGAGCTGCGCGGTTATCTCGACAAGATCTACAACCACAAGCAGGCGCAGGTGAAGGTTGATCTTAAAAGCCTCAGCGATAAGGAAATTGTCGCCATGGCGCACAATCTGCGCGAGGGCGTGCCGATGGCAACGCCGGTATTCGACGGCGCTGCTGAAGAAGAAATCCGGGAGATGTTGTCGCTGGCTGGTCTGCCTGAAAGTGGCCAGGCCGAGTTGTTCGACGGCCGCACGGGCGATGCGTTTGGTCGCCCCGTCACTGTTGGTTACATGCACATGTTGAAGCTCAACCATCTGGTCGACGACAAGATGCACGCGCGTTCAACTGGCCCGTACAGCCTTGTCACGCAGCAGCCGCTCGGTGGTAAGGCGCAGTTCGGTGGCCAACGTTTCGGTGAGATGGAAGTCTGGGCGCTGGAGGCCTACGGCGCGGCCTACACTCTGCAGGAAATGCTGACGGTCAAATCCGACGATGTGAACGGTCGAAACAAAATGTACAAAAACATTGTTGACGGCGATCACCGAATGGAGGCCGGCATGCCGGAGTCTTTCAACGTACTGTTGAAAGAAATCCGCTCACTGGGGATCAACATCGAACTTGAGCAAGAAGAGTAAGTCGCTGAGTTTCAGCACAACGTAAGAGCGAAACAGCAATAGCGCATACTGCCAACGCTGCAATACAGCGACAGGAGAGAACATGAAAGATTTACTCAATCTCTACAAAATTCAGGGCCAGCCGGACGATTTTGATTCGATTCGAATTGGTCTAGCCTCGCCGGACATGATTCGTTCATGGTCTTACGGCGAAGTCCGCAAGCCGGAAACGATCAACTACCGCACGTTCAAACCCGAGCGTGACGGCCTGTTCTGCGCCAAAATTTTTGGCCCGGTAAAAGACTACGAGTGCCTTTGCGGTAAATACAAACGCCTCAAGCATCGCGGTGTTGTGTGCGAAAAGTGCGGTGTAGAAGTTACCCTGGTCAAGGTTCGCCGCGAACGCATGGGTCACATCGATCTCGCAAGCCCCTGCGCGCACATCTGGTTTTTGAAATCACTGCCGTCGCGCATCGGTTTGTTGCTCGACATGACCCTGCGCGAAATTGAGCGCATTTTGTACTTCGAAGCGTTTGTGGTTGTCGATCCCGGCATGACCACGCTGGAAAAAGGTCAATTGCTATCGGATGAGCAATACCTCGAAGCGATTGAAGAGCACGGTGACGAATTCGACGCGCGAATGGGCGCCGAAGCCGTTCGCGATCTTCTCAAAGGTGTCGATCTTGAAAAAGAAAACCGTCGCCTGCGCGAGGAAATGTCTGAGACCAAATCCGAAACCAAAATCAAGCGTTTCTCTAAACGTCTCAAGCTGATCGAGTCGTTTATCGAGTCAGGCAACCAGCCGGAGTGGATGGTGATGACCGTTCTGCCGGTACTGCCACCGGATCTTCGACCATTGGTGCCTTTGGACGGTGGTCGCTTCGCGACTTCGGATCTGAACGATCTGTACCGTCGCGTGATCAACCGCAACAACCGTTTGCGACGCCTGCTCGAACTGAATGCGCCCGACATTATCGTGCGCAACGAAAAACGTATGCTGCAGGAATCTGTCGACGCGCTGCTCGATAACGGGCGTCGCGGCCGCGCGATCACCGGCAGCAACAAGCGACCGTTGAAATCGCTCGCCGACATGATCAAAGGTAAGCAGGGCCGATTCCGTCAGAACCTGCTGGGCAAACGCGTCGACTACTCCGGGCGTTCGGTGATCGTGGTCGGTCCGACCCTTAAACTGCACCAGTGTGGTCTGCCTAAGAAGATGGCGCTGGAATTGTTCAAACCGTTTATTTTCAGCAAGCTGCATCTGCGCGGTCAGGCGACCACGATCAAAGCAGCCAAGAAGATGGTCGAGCGCGAGGGTGGCGAAGTCTGGGATATTCTCGAAGAAGTGATTCGCGAGCATCCCGTATTGCTCAACCGCGCACCGACCCTGCACAGACTCGGTATTCAGGCGTTTGAACCCGTGCTGGTCGAGGGCAAAGCGATTCAGTTGCACCCGCTTGTTTGCGCGGCATTTAACGCGGACTTTGACGGCGACCAGATGGCGGTACACGTGCCGCTGGGTATCGAAGCGCAGCTCGAAGCGCGCGCCTTGATGATGTCAACCAACAATGTGCTTTCACCCGCCAACGGCGAGCCGATCATCGTGCCGTCGCAAGACATCGTTCTCGGTCTTTATTACATCACGCGCGAGAAGGTCAACGCCAAAGGCGAGGGCATGGTGTTCTCGGATGTTGCGGAGTGTCATCGCGCGTTTGATATGGGTCTGGTTGATTTGCAGGCGAAGGTGCAGATCCGCGTTAACGATCTTATTGAAGATGAAAGCGGCGAATTGGTGATGGGTAAGCGTCGCGCCGAAACCACTGTGGGTCGTGCCATTGTCTCTGAATTGTTGCCCAAAGGACTGCCCTACAGTCTGGTTGACCGCGATCTTTCCAAGAAAGCGATTTCGAATCTGATCAACGTCTCGTACCGCAGGATCGGCCTTAAAGAAACGGTGATATTTGCGGACCAGCTGATGTACGCCGGTTTCAAGTACGCGACCCTCGCCGGTGTTTCGATTGGCGTCGAAGACATGGTGATCCCGAAAGAGAAACACGACATCATCAGTGGCGCTGAAGCCGAAGTAAAAGAGATCGAGAATCAGTATTCGTCCGGTCTTGTCACCAATGGCGAGCGCTACAACAAGGTCGTCGATATCTGGTCGCACGCAAACGAGCAGGTCGCAACCGCGATGATGTCGCACCTCGGAACTGAGCAGGTCGAAACAGCCGACGGCGAAACCGTCGATCAGAACTCGTTTAACTCAATTTATATGATGGCCGACTCCGGCGCGCGTGGTTCCGCCGCGCAGATTCGTCAGCTCGCCGGTATGCGTGGCCTGATGGCCAAGCCGGACGGCTCGATTATCGAAACACCGATTACCGCGAACTTCCGTGAGGGATTGAATGTGCTGCAGTACTTCATTTCAACGCACGGCGCGCGCAAAGGTTTGGCTGACACGGCGCTGAAAACGGCGAACTCAGGTTACCTGACCCGCCGTCTGGTCGATGTCGGTCAGGACATGGTTGTAACCGAGGTTGATTGCGGTACCGAACAAGGCATCGTCATGAAGCCCGTGATTGAAGGTGGTGACGTAGTTGAGCCACTCAGCGAACGTGTGCTGGGCCGTGTCGCAGCGCGCGACGTTCTGCGCCCAGGCACGGACGAGGTCATCATCGAGCGCGGCACCTTGATCGATGAGGCATGTGTCGAGCGCTTCGAGGCGGCCAGTGTCGATGAAATCATGGTGCTCAGTACAATCAACTGCGAAGCCAATTTTGGTGTGTGTGCAATGTGCTATGGCCGCGATCTGGCGCGCGGCAACCTGATTGATCAGGGCGAAGCTGTTGGTGTTATGGCCGCCCAGTCGATCGGTGAGCCGGGCACCCAGTTGACCATGCGCACCTTCCATATCGGTGGTGCGGCGAGTCGTTCGGCAGCGGCGAACAACGTCGAAATCAAATACGGCGGCACGGTTCGCTTCCACAACATCAAGCACGTGACCAATTCCAGCAAGAACATCGTCGCGGTTTCGCGTTCCGGTGAACTGGGTATCGTCGACGACAACGGTCGCGAGCGTGAGCGCTACAAAATTCCTTACGGGGCGGTGATTACCGTAGCCGAAGGCAAGTCGGTCGAAGCCGGTCAGGTTGTTGCCAACTGGGATCCGCATACTCACCCGATCATCACCGAGGTGGCCGGTGTGCTTCAGTTCAGCGATTTCTCCGAAGGCGTCAGCGTGAACAGCGAGGCCGACGAAATTACCGGCTTGTCCTCGACGGTTGTGATCGATGCGAAGCAGCGCCGCGGATCGGGTAAGGACTTGCGTCCAATGATCAAGCTCGTTGATAACAAAGGCAAAGACCTGTGTTACGTTGATACCGACATTCCGGCGCATTACTTCCTGCCGGCGGGTGCGATCGTCAACCTGCAGGATGGCGCGAAAGTGGCTGTGGGTGACGTGGTTGCCCGTATTCCACAGGAGTCATCGAAGACCCGCGATATTACGGGTGGTCTGCCGCGAGTCGCCGATTTGTTCGAAGCGCGCAAGCCGAAAGAGCCGGCCATTCTTGCCGAGATCACGGGCACAATCAGCTTTGGTAAAGAGACCAAAGGTAAGCAGCGCCTGGTGATCACCGATGATCAGGGCGAGCGTTACGAAGAGCTGATTCCAAAGTGGCGGCACGTTAACGTGTTCGAGGGTGAGCGCGTAGAACGTGGCGAGATGATCGCCGACGGCGAACCCAACCCGCAGGATATTTTGCGCTTGTTGGGAGTTGAAGAACTGGCCTCGTATCTCGTCAAAGAGATTCAGGACGTTTACCGCTTGCAAGGTGTAAAGATCAACGACAAGCACATCGAAGTGATCGTTCGCCAGATGTTGCGAAAAGTCGAGATTCTCGAATCGGGTGATTCGCCATTTTTGCGCAGCGAGCAGGTCGATTACTTCCGCGTGAAGGAAATCAACGAAGGTCTGGTTGCCGAGGGCAAACAGCCCGCCAAATTCGAGCGCATATTGCTCGGTATCACCAAGGCGTCGCTGGTAACTGACTCGTTTATTTCGGCTGCATCGTTCCAGGAAACCACTCGCGTACTCACAGAGGCCGCGGTTCGTGGTGCTCGCGACGATCTGCGTGGCTTGAAAGAAAACGTGATCGTGGGTCGTCTGATCCCGGCGGGTACGGGCCTGGCCTTCCACGAGGAGCGCCGCCGCAAGCGCGAAACGATGTCGCTGGAAGAGTTCGCAGCTTTGCCTGAATCCGATATCGAAACCGGCGTTGCTGCGGCTGCGACAACGAGCGACGAAGCCGCCGTTGAAACGCAGGAGGCGGACGCCTAAGCAGCGTGTCGCTGCTTGACTTTGATTTGGCGGCTAAATAAAATACGCCGCTTTTCTGGCAGGCCGTGGAAGCGGCCTGTCTTTCGTTTGTCGGCGGAAAAGTATCGCGACGCCGATTAAGTGCTTGATTTTTAATGCTGAGAAACACCGGCAGGGTCAGTACGCGCAAAAATTTGGAGTGTTAGAGAGCCAATGGCAACCGTTAACCAGCTTGTGCGCAAACCGCGCAAGCGCAAGCTTGATAAAACCAACGTCCCGGCGTTGGAAGCGTGCCCGCAGCGTCGCGGTGTGTGTACTCGCGTCTACACCACAACGCCCAAGAAGCCGAACTCGGCTATGCGCAAGGTCGCACGCGTGCGCTTGACTAACGGTTACGAGGTCACCTCGTACATCGGCGGAGAGGGCCATAACCTGCAGGAGCACTCGGTTGTGCTGATTCGCGGCGGTCGTGTTAAAGACTTGCCCGGTGTGCGCTACCACACGGTGCGCGGCAGCCTCGATACGCAGGGTGTCGAAAACCGTCGTCAGGGCCGCTCTAAATACGGCGCCAAGCGTCCAAAAAGCTAGATTCAGCAGGTAACCTCCCATGTCACGTAGAAGAGAAGTCCCGAAACGCGAGATTTTGCCCGACCCGAAATACGGTAATCTCAAGCTCGCCAAATTCGTCAACATCATTATGAAAAGCGGTAAAAAGTCGACCGCGGAAAGCATCATCTATGGCGCGCTCGATATCCTGGAGCAAAAAGGCAAAACGGATGTGATTGCGACCCTGGATGAAGCGCTCGAAAACGTTGCGCCAGCGGTTGAGGTGAAATCCCGCCGCGTTGGTGGCGCGACTTATCAAGTTCCGGTTGAAGTTCGCCCGGTTCGTCGAACTGCGCTGGCAATGCGCTGGATTATGGATGCTGCGCGCAAACGTGGCGAGAAATCAACCACGCAAAAACTCGCGGGTGAGCTTTTGGACGCCTCAGAAAAGCGCGGCGCCGCAGTGAAAAAGCGCGAAGATACTCACCGCATGGCTGAGGCAAACAAGGCCTTCGCGCACTACCGCTGGTAAGCCAGGCGTCGAGTATCCGAGCATCTTAACGTGGCCCGCACAACCCCCATTGGACGGTACCGAAACGTAGGTATCATGGCGCACATCGACGCGGGTAAAACCACGACGACCGAGCGCATCCTCTATTACACCGGGGTTTCCCACAAAATCGGAGAGGTTCACGACGGTGCTGCGACCATGGACTGGATGGCGCAGGAGCAAGAGCGCGGAATCACCATTACATCGGCTGCTACAACCTGCTTCTGGCATGGCATGGATCAGCAGTTTGATCAGCACCGAATCAATATCATCGACACCCCGGGACACGTCGACTTCACTATCGAAGTTGAACGTTCGCTGCGCGTTCTGGATGGCGCGGTCGCGGTGTTTTGCGCGGTCGGAGGCGTCGAGCCGCAGTCAGAGACGGTTTGGCGGCAGGCCAATAAGTACCATGTCCCGCGCATGGCGTTCGTCAACAAGATGGATCGCGCCGGTGCAGACTTTCTTCGTGTGGTTGGCCAAATCAAAGAGCGCCTCGGCGCAAATCCCGTGCCGCTGCAATTGCCCATCGGCGCCGAAGACGAATTTAAAGGTGTTGTCGATCTCATCCGTATGAAGGCGATCTACTGGGACGATTCAACCCAGGGGATGCGCTATGAAGAACAGGACATTCCCGCTGATATGCAGGCGCAGGCCGAAGAATATCGCGAGGCAATGGTCGAGGCCGCCGCTGAGGCCAGCGAAGAGCTGATGGAGAAATACCTCGAGGAGGGAGAGCTCAACGCAGAGGACATCAAGGACGGTATTCGTATCCAGACCCTGGCCAATCAGATTGTGCCCGCCATGTGCGGCAGCGCGTTCAAGAACAAGGGCGTGCAGGCGATGCTCGACGGCATTATCGAATTCATGCCGTCCCCGGTCGATGTGCCGGCGATAACCGGCATTCTAGATGACAAAGACGCCACCGAGGCCGAGCGCCCGTCGGACGATAAAGCGCCTTTCGCCGGTCTGGCATTCAAGATCGCCACCGACCCGTTCGTCGGCAGCCTAACGTTCTTCCGGGTTTATTCCGGCGTTTTAAATTCCGGTGACGCGGTATACAACCCGGTCAAAGGCAAGAAAGAGCGTATTGGTCGATTGCTGCAAATGCACTCAAACAATCGCGAAGAAATCAAAGAAGTGCGCGCTGGCGACATAGCGGCGGCAGTTGGCCTTAAAGACGTCACAACGGGCGACACCCTGTGTGATCTCAAAGAAGCGATTACCCTGGAGCGGATGGAGTTTCCGGATCCCGTGATATCAGTCGCGGTTGAGCCGAAAACCAAGGCGGACCAGGAAAAGATGGGTGTGGCACTGGGTAAATTGGCGCAGGAAGACCCGTCGTTTCGCGTCCACACGGACGAGGAATCGAACCAGACCATAATCTCCGGCATGGGTGAACTGCACCTCGACATCATCGTCGATCGTATGAGTCGCGAATTCAGCGTCGAGGCGAACGTGGGTAAGCCGCAGGTGGCCTACCGCGAAACCATTCGCAGCGTGGTCGAAAAAGAAGACGGCAAATTTGTGCGCCAATCGGGTGGGCGTGGCCAGTACGGGCACGTTGTGCTGCGTATCGAACCAATGGAGTCTGGTGCCGGCTACGAATTTGTTAATGAGATTGTGGGCGGCGTTGTCCCGCGTGAATACATTCCCGCGGTCGACAAAGGCATTCAGGAGCAGATGGAAAACGGCGTACTCGCAGGCTACCCAATGGTAGATGTCAAAGTCACGTTGATCGATGGCTCGTACCACGACGTCGACTCCAGCGAGATGGCGTTCAAGATTGCGGGCTCGATGGGTTTCCGCGCAGGCGCGCTCAATGCAAAACCTGTACTGCTGGAACCCGTAATGAGCGTTGAGGTGGTAACGCCGGAAGATTACATGGGCGACGTGATGGGAGACCTCAACCGTCGTCGCGGCATGGTGCAGGGAATGGAAGATGCGCCCGCCGGGAAAATTATTCGATCGGAAGTGCCGCTGGCTGAAATGTTTGGCTACGCGACAGATCTTCGCTCGGCCACACAAGGTCGGGCAACGTATACGATGGAATTTTGCAAATATGCAGAGGCGCCCAATACTGTCGCCGACGCGGTGATGAAGAAAGCATCTTAATTAGTTAACGAGGCATTAAACGAGGTTATTGCGGTGTCCAAAGAAAAATTTGAGAGAAACAAGCCACACGTGAATGTGGGAACGATTGGTCACGTAGACCATGGTAAGACGACGCTGACGGCGGCGCTGACGAAGGTGCAGGCCGAAGCGATGGGCGGTGAGTTCAAGGCGTACGATCAAATTGAC
>JBCCEH010000025.1:0-14984 GCA_039030375.1 Pseudomonadota bacterium
CCCACCGAACACTTAGCGGTCGGTATCGATGCCCGCAACCGCAGTGAAGATCTTAAGACGCTGCCGACCGAGATTCGACGGCTTACTAAGCGCGGCATTGGCTGCGAGCTTATTTTCCTTACCGCTAGCGACGAGGTATTACTCAAACGCTATCGCGAAAGTCGTCGCAGGCACCCATTGGCAGAGTCCGGCACCGGCCTACATTCAACGATTACCGGTGAGCGTCAAATTCTTTCCGAGCTCATCTCTTCGGCCGACCTTACCATCGATACTTCGCATACCAGCGTGTACGAACTCGCTGATGCTATCCGTGAACGTGTCGCAACACGCGCAACCGAGGAATTATCGATTCTGATCGAATCGTTCGGCTTCAAGAACGGCATTCCCGACGATGCTGATTTCGTATTCGACCTGCGGACATTACCCAACCCATATTGGGACCCAGATTTGCGCAGCTTCAACGGCACCGATGCGGAAGTCATCGAATTCCTCGAAGCAGAACCGGAATTTATCGCCATGTATGACGACATCGTGAAGTTCCTTTCGACCTGGATTCCCAAGTATGAGGCGGCCAACCGCCGTTACCTGACCGTCGCGCTGGGTTGTACTGGCGGTCAGCACCGTTCCGTGTGCATGGTGGAGAAAGTCGCCAAGACGCTGAAAGGCGATCATGATGCGGTCATGACACGGCATAACGAACTGGTTCACCATTCGATCCGCTGACCGCCGATAGCCGGTATCAACCGAATCTGAACGAGCGCCGCTCATTCCAGTACACTGGACCTCGACATGGAAGCGCGCACCAACACACTGGCCAACTTACAGCAGCTGCGCGAACAGCTCGATTCTGGCCGGTTGCGCCGCGCGCGTTTGCTCATTCAGAGCCTGCATCCTGCGGAAGTCGCCTACTTACTTGAGTCCGTGCCGCTGCAAGAGCGCGCCATTCTCTGGGAAATGGTCGACCCCGACGATGAAGGTGATGTGCTCGTTGAAGTCGCCGACGAGGTACGCGACAGCCTGATCAAGGGCATGCAAACCGAGGAACTCATCGCCGCTACCGAAGGCATGGAGTTCGACGACCTTGCCGACCTGTTAGTCGATCTGCCGGAAACGGTCACCCAGGGAGTTCTGCAGGCACTCGACAGTCAGGATGAAGAGCGGCTGCGTCAGGTACTGGCCTACGACGAAGATTCCGCTGGCGGCCTGATGAATGTGGACATCGTCACGGTCCGACCGGACGTGACTCTGGAAGTCGTCTCGCGTTATCTGCGCGCGCGCGGCGAAATGCCCGATGGCACCGACTCAATTTTCGTCGTCAATCGAAACGGTGAATACGAAGGCGCGTTGTATTTGTCGCGACTACTGACCGGCGATCCGGAAACACAGGTTTTCGACGTCATGACCGCTGAGGTGCACTCAATTCCGGTAATGGCACCGTCCGCCGATGTCGTGTGGGAGTTTGAGCATCACGATTTATTGTCGGCACCGGTCGTCGACGGCAACAATCGCGTCGTCGGCCGTATCACGGTAGACGACATCGTCGACGAGATTCGTGACGAGGCTGAGCACTCGCTGATGAGTGCCGCCGGTCTCGATGAGGAAGACGACATGTTTGCGCCGGTCGTGCGCAGTGCGGCACGACGCGCTGTATGGCTGGGTGTGAATCTGGCCACAGCGTTTCTGGCCGCCGCGGTAGTCGATCAGTTTCAAACCACGATCGACAAGATTGTCTTACTCGCAGTACTCATGCCGGTAGTCCCGAGCATGGGTGGCGTTGCCGGCACACAATCGTTGACGATCATTACTCGCGCGATTGCGCTCGGCCAGATCGACCGCACCAATGCGCGTCGTATTCTGCGCAAAGAGCTCGCCGTTGGCATCTTAAACGGCTTCGCGTGGGCGATTATCGTGTCCGGCGCAACCTATCTGTGGTTTGGCGACTGGCGCATCGGTGGTGTGATCGGCGCGGCCATGATCATCAATCTATTTGTCGCCGCGTTCGCTGGATTCGCGATTCCGTTAATTCTCAAGCGACTCAATATTGACCCCGCATTGGCCGGCGGCGTCGTGCTAACCACGGTCACCGACGTCGTCGGCTATTCGGCATTCCTAGGTCTTGCCGCACTACTGCTATTGTAGTTGCCTAGCGTTTGCCGAACGACGACAGATCTTTTTGAATCCAATCGGGCGCGAAGAGTCGCGGCACCTCAGCACCACTGACGAAATCCCACAGCTGATCCTTCACCCGCATCGCATCGCGGTAACCCAAATCGATGAGCGCACGGGTCTAGGCCTGTTCAAATAGCAAGAAACTCAAGAGACGGTTTTCACCGGGCTTCTTACCGCTGACACCGCGCAGCAACGCGCGAATCGCCAACGGCAGCTCTTTACGATATTGCGCTGCAATCACGCGCAGGTCTTCGCTAGGAACGATCAACATTGTGTCGATCGGTCGCATCTTGGCCATCGCACCCTCGCGATGTTCCGGCCTGACCGCGTCGATCATCTGGTTGATTCGCGTCATGCGCTCCAGATCCGAGTACAAGCCATCCATAAACAAGGTATCCAACATGTAACCGGCGATGTGCGCAAAACTCGGAAACGGCGGCGGCTTGTCATCACCGGGCAAACTGCCTGCGGTTTCGTCTCGCACGCCAATCACCAAGATGCGATCCGCGCCCAAATGAATGGCCGGGCTGAGCGGCGTCGCCTGCCGCATCGCACCGTCACCAAAGTACTCACCGTCGACCATGACCGGCGGAAATATCATTGGTACCGCCACACTCGCCATCAAGTGATCGAGGTGTAAGGTCTCGTGTCGACCGATGCGGCGCGTCCGCGACCAGCTTTCGGTACCGGGGTGAGACTGAAAAAATGCCGTCGAGCGTGCGGTGGCGTAGCCCGCCGCCGTGACTGTGATCGCGTCGAGACACCCGCCATCAATCGCGTCTTGGATTTGCGGAAAACGTACGTTGCGGCTCAACAGTGCGCGCAACGGCGCGTTATCGAGTAGCGACCGTGGTGTGCCGGTGAGAACGCCGCCGGTCACCAATGCGCCGAGCCAGTGCAGACTACTCTTCAGCATGGTCCAGTTATCAGTGCGATACACCTGCTGACAACGAAAATTTGCCCAGACTCGCTCAAGTTCCGCCACGGCGACGCGAAACCGACGCGCTTTGCTTGCCAGCACCACTGAGTTGATCGCCCCTGCCGACGTGCCGCTGATGACATCGAACGGATTTGGCGTGCCTTTCGGCGTCATTTCAGCCAGCGCTTTGAGGACGCCTACTTGAAACGCACCCCGGGCGCCGCCGCCGGGCAGCACCAAAGCGGTTTGCGGTCTATTTTTTGGAAAGCCTGTCATCGAGGTGATACGTCAAATTGTGCCCGTGTTGCGGTAAATCGTATTATAGTGTCGTCCCGCGATAGTGAAACTCGATAAATGATTAAGCGACTGCTCCAAACTTTGATCGCGCCGTTGGCGCTATTTTCCACCGCTCCGCTGGCAGCGGCAGACGACCTCGTGATTGGTAACCCGGCACCCGAATTTGAACTTCCGGATCAAACCGGCCAATTACACTCGCTTGAAGATTATCGCGATCAGTGGGTAGTACTGTACTTCTATCCGAAGGACGAAACACCCGGCTGCACGACGCAAGCCTGTGAACTACGCGACAATATTTTTGAGTTTCGCGCCAACAACGCACAAATCCTGGGCGTCAGTTTCGATGATGTTGAAACGCACGCGAAGTTTGCCGAGAACCATAGCCTGCCATTCCCACTGCTCGCCGATACTGAAGGCAAAGCAGCGGACGCGTACGGTGTAAAGACACGCTATCTGGGTTTCGTCGTGGCCAAGCGACAGACCTTCCTGATCGATCCGCAGGGCAATATTGCCAAGCACTATGAGAAGGTTGACCCGGATACTCCCTCCGAGGATGTGTTGGCCGATTTGCGCGCGCTCGGTGCGAGTAACGAACAGGCGAGTGCTACGCCGTAGTTCGCTAGCTAGTGCAGCGCTTTAATCCCTTCGTCCAAGCCCGCCACGGTTAGCGGATACATTCGATCGTCCATCAGCTCCCGCGTAATCTTGGTCGATGGCGTAAAGTCCCAACGCTGCCGCGGTTCGGGATTCAACCAAATCGCCTTCGAATAGGTATTGAGTAGGCGCTTAATCCATACCGCACCGGGCTCTTCATTCCAGTGCTCGACGCTACCGCCCGCGTAGACGATTTCGTACGGACTCATGGTGGCATCGCCAACGAAGATGAGTTTGTAGTCATTGCCGTACTTGTGCGTGATATCGGTGGTAGAAATACGCTCAGAGTGACGCCGGCGATTGTCCTTCCACAAACTCTCGTAAATGAAGTTGTGGAAATAAAAATACTCGAGGTGTTTGAACTCCGAACTCGCGGCCGAGAATAACTCTTCGCAAACGCGAACGTGGTCATCCATCGACCCGCCGATATCCAGGCACAGCAGCACCTTCACCGCATTGTGTCGCTCCGGCACCATGCGGATGTCGAGTAACCCGGCATTGCGGGCCGTCTTGTCGATCGTGTCAGGCAGATCCAGCTGATCAGCCGCACCCTCACGAGCAAACTTTCGAAGTCGCCGCAACGCGACTTTAATATTGCGCGTACCAAGCTCCACCGAATCATCAAGATTTTGATATTCGCGACGATCCCAAACTTTGGCACCGCGGCGATTTCGCGACCCCTGCTGGCCGATTCGAACACCTTCCGGGTTGTATCCGTAGGCACCAAATGGCGACGTTCCGGCGGTGCCAATCCAGCGATTACCACCCTCGTGGCGCTCGTCCTGCTCGGCGAGCCGCTCGCGCAATGCTTCCATCAGCGCTTCAAAACCACCGAGGGCTTCGATCTCGGCACGCTCTTCTTCGCTGAGTAGCAATTCAGCCTGACGGCGGAGCCACTCATCAGGGACGTTTTCCAACAAATCCACCAAGGTATCTTCAATGCCCTTGAAGTAAGCGCCGAAAATACGGTCAAACCGATCCAGCTCACTCTCGTCTTTGACTAAGGTGGCGCGCGCCAGATAGTAGAAATTTTCAACGCTGTGACCCGCGACGCCTTTCTGCATCGCCTCGAGCAAAATTAACAACTCGGTGAGTGACGCCTTAAGGCCGCCTTCTCGCAGCAGATAGAAAAACGGGATCAGCATCGGCGTCGACGTACGTTAGGAAGAACTGTTGCGCCGGTCGAGAAACACCAACTGCTCAAACAGATGCACGTCCTGCTCGTTCTTCAGCAACGCGCCGTGCATCGGTGGAATAGTCTTGCGGTTATCTTCGGAGCGCAGAGCTTCTGGAGGGATGTCCTCAGCTAACAGCAGTTTGATCCAGTCCAGCAATTCCGAGGTGGACGGCTTTTTCTTCAAGCCGGGTACATCACGTACCTGATAGAACGCATTCAGCGCTTCAGACAGCAAACGTTTTTTGATTTTCGGGTAGTGGACATCGACGATCTTCGCCATGGTGTCTTGATCTGGAAAGCGAATGTAGTGGAAGAAGCAGCGACGTAGGAATGCGTCGGGCAGTTCTTTTTCGTTGTTGCTGGTTATGACGATAATCGGTCGGTGCTTCGCCTTGATCGTCTGCTTGGTTTCGTAGACGAAGAACTCCATGCGATCGAGTTCCTGCAGCAAGTCGTTAGGAAATTCGATATCGGCTTTATCGATTTCATCGATCAACAGCACCGGCTGTTGCTCGCTTTCAAACGCTTCCCAAATTTGGCCGCGTACGATGTAGTTGGCGATGTCATGAACGCGATCATCACCCAGTTGCGAGTCGCGCAACCGCGCCACCGCGTCATACTCGTACAGACCCTGCTGCGCTTTGGTGGTCGACTTGATGTGCCACTCGTACAGCGGCATGCCAAGCGATGCCGCGACTTCTTGCGCCAGCTGTGTTTTGCCGGTGCCGGGCTCACCTTTCACCAGAATCGGCCGCTCCAACGTCACTGCCGCATTGACGGCCAGCGTCAGGTCATCGGTCGCAACATACGACGTCGTACCGGTAAATTTCTTATTCGCCATAGCCTTATCCTACGTTAATTCGCGCTAGATGCCGCGGGTACCAGGTGCAGACGATGCGCCGCTGGTCCCGGCAAGAACGGCGATGGTCGGCCCTGCACCCAGTCGTCATGGCCGGCACGGTAGAACGGCGACAGCGGATGCCCGCTCGCGCCGCCCGGTATCTGCATTAGGCTGTTCGCCTCATCACCGGGATAAACGGAGAATCGCTCCGATGCACCCCAGTTAGACCCTTGCGCACGCGGCATGTTGGAATCGCCACGCAATGGCTCGCTCGGCATATCAAGAAAGCTCGACAGCAATGGCACCGCACGACTGATCGGGTGTTGGATCCGCGCGGTATTGAATTCCGCCCAGGTCCGATCCGCCAATGGACCATCGTAGGTTTCCAGATAGTAATCGCGACTGGCGCGCACACCATCGATCAACCATTCGTTCCAGCTGGTGTAATTCGACGGCAGCAAATGCATCGGCTGCTCCGTTACCATCGCCCATAACGGCGCTTCGAATTGGTTGTCGATATCCAGCACGACATCATCACCGTAGACGTCACGCACCGGAGCAACTAGCGCATCGAACACCATCCGCTGAACTTCAATTCGAAAACCGCGTACCAGCCGATAACCCGCCGACTCACCTTCGGCCCGCGGGGTCCAGTTCATGACCAGATCACGATAGTCGGCCAACTCCGGGTCCGCCGCGATAACATCGTCATCCAGCACGTTCAGCAAGAGTTCGCGCCAGGTTGCCATGAACAACGCTCGGTCGTCGTCCTGAATCGCCAGCATGTCCTCGGCGGTAAACGTATCTTTTGCGAACAGCTCATCGCGAATCTGCTTGGCACGTGCTCCTAGCGCGTAACCGCCCCGCCCCAGTGTTGCCAGAAATTCACCCTCGGTAGTTCTCGCGTTGGCCGTCCACAAGCGGCCGCTGTCAGGATTTACGATGCGCGGATGTTCGTCACCGCTGAGCCATCCCTGCCAGCCCGTCGCTTGACTCCAGTCGGCTGGCAACCGCGGATCATAGTCACCGCGCTTCGGGATCACACCAGCTAGCGTCCAGCCGATATTGCCGTCCTTGTCACCAACGACAAAATTTTGCGGCGGAATCGCCATGCGGTTGGCAACCGCCATGGCCGTTTCGATCGACGTCGCCGTCTCTAGATCGACGATGCCAAGATTCAATGCCGGCTCGTGGTGAGCAATCCAGCTAACCACAACCTCGTAGTCGAGGTGGTCAGCATCGTCCAGCACTGGACCCCAGATTGTTTCCCGCACCTCAACCGTCACCGGCTCGCCACCAGCAACCTCAATCACTTCGACGTATTCGTCAAATTCTCGGTCACCATCTGGTGTTTGGTAGGTGCCGGGTTGCTCGCCTGGCACCAGAGCCACGGCATCAGTCCAGTCACCCTGGCTATTGGTGTATCCCCAGGCCATGTGGCCGTTGCTACCAGCAACGATAAACGGCCCGCCAGGCAATGTGACTCCAGAGATATCGATCACGTCATCGGTTGTTCGCAAACGGGCGCGATAATAAATATTGGGCACGCCGAGTCCCAGATGCATGTCGTTCGATACCAAGGCACGACCTGATTCGGTCATTGCACCACTGACCGCCCAGTTGTTGCTACCCAACACCGGCGGTTGCCCGACCTCATGCGCGCTGGCGATGGTGAATTCACGATCACGAATCGAATAGACGTCGGCGCTTGGTATTGCTGCCGGTACGTGGGCCTCGCCCTGAATCGGTGCATCCCAGTGCGTTCCGACCGGGTACATCCACTCGTACACTTCGCGCGGCAAGACGTTCGCCACTAGCGCTCGCCGGGTCTCGCCCGAGGCGCGGTCGTCATTGAGCTGCAGGTACATCGTGTACATCGCCAGCGCCGAGTCTTCCGGCAACCACGACTCAGGATCAACACCTAAGAAAAAATATTCGAACGGCTTCGTACCGAGATCTGCCAACCCTTGGTTAACACCGGCAGCGTAGTGCTCGAGAATCTCAATATGTGTCGCAGGCATGAGCTGCAAAGCGCGCTGTGCGCGTGCCCGAAAGCGATGCAGGCGATGCCGCTTATCGGCATCGACCACGACGCCACCGAACAGCGCGGCGAGCTCACCGGCTGAATCGCGACGAATAAGGTCCATTTGAAAAAATCGATCTTGGCCATGCGCATACCCCAACGCATAGGCAAGATCATTGCGCGAATCGGCAATCACGGTAACGACGCCGTTCGCATCACGCTCGATGACGGATGCCGCGCCAATGCCGGCGACCAACACCTCGCCGTCCAGGTCCGGCAAGCTTGCGCGCAACAGCAACCAAGCGGCTAACACACCGACTATGACAATACCGCCGACGGCCAGCGCCAGCCGAACAAACCATTTCTTCAGCATTATTCTTTGGCTTTGACTTCGAGAATTTTCATCGCGTTGGTGCTACCGGACACACCCTCGAGATCACCTTTGGTAAAGATCACCAAGTCGTCGATTTCGACCAATTCGTTGTCCAGGAGCTTAGCGAATATGTCCTCATACAACCGCCGGCGATCAGTGTTTTGAATCTCGAATTGCACCGGAAAGACACCGCGGTAAAGTGCTACGCGTCGGCTGGTCGCGGCGTACGGCGTAAATGCATAGATCGGAATGTCAGAACGAATGCGTGACATCCACCGCGTCGTCGACCCCGACTCAGTCAAGGCGATAATCGCTTTCACGTTCAGGTGATTGGCGGTGTACATGACGGCCATCGCAATAGCCTCGTCAACATGGGTAAAGTAGTCGCCCAACCGATGCCGGGTAGAACCGCTGGGCAACGGAAACTTTTCCGCACCCGTACATACTTCATCCATCGCGCGAATCGCTTTGACCGGATACTTGCCGACCGCCGTTTCGCCGGACAACATCACCGCGTCGGTGCCATCCATAACCGCGTTTGAAACGTCCGACACCTCGGCGCGTGTCGGGATCGGACTTGAGATCATCGATTCCATCATCTGCGTTGCAGTAATGACGATTTTGCTCGATTTGCGAGTCTTGCGAATTAGCTTCTTTTGTAAGCCGGTGAGTTCGGCATAGCCCATTTCGACACCAAGATCACCGCGCGCCACAAGAATGACGTCCGAGGCATCGATGATGGAGTCAATGTTTTGCACCGCTTCGGTACGTTCCACTTTGGCAGCCAATAACCCACGCCCGCCCGCTGCGCGAAATAACTCACGGGTCTCGTCAACGTCTTCGCCATTGCGAACGAATGACACAGCGAGGAAATCGGCTTCGAGCTCTGCCGCTAATTTAATGTCTTCTCGATCTTTGTCGGTCAACGCACCGGCGGACAGCCCACCGCCTTTCTTATTGATACCTTTGTGATCGGATAGTTCGCCGCCGGTCTGCACGATCGTATGAATGCGAGTGCCTTCAATATGATCAACCTCGAGAATGATCAGACCATCATTGAGCACCAACACATCGCCGGCACCGACATCTTCATGCAGGGTATCCAATGCAACCCCGACGCCCTCCGCCGAACCCTCTTCCTCGCCCAAACCGGTATCCAGAAAGAAGTCATCACCTTCCACCAAGTTGACCGGTCCGCCGCGAAACCGACGCACGCGGATCTTCGGACCTTGGAGATCGCCCATCAGCCCGACGTTGCGACCGCATTTTTCCGCCGCCTCGCGCAACGCCGCCGCCCGCCGGCGATGGTCATCCGGAGTACCGTGTGAAAAATTGACGCGCGCCACATCAAGGCCTGCCCTGATCATCTTGCGCAATACTTTGGGGTCGTCGGTCGCTGGTCCCAGCGTCGCGACGATTTTTGTTCGTCTCAGCATGCGAGCGATTATTGCACATTGGCGTGCGGAACTCGGGAAACTTTAGCCAATTATCCGCGGTCTTTCGGCGGTCACACTTAGCCGCTATGCTGTTGGCAGATTTACCCACCGAGATTTTTCTTTGCACCGTCGTCGATTTATGCAATGCCTGACCGCTGCGGCAATCGCTCCAGCCATGCCGCTCCGCGCTGTCGCGGCACCGCTCGGCGATCCCGGTGGTACGTTGCGCGCTGACCCGAACAAGATCTTAGACCTGCCGGCAGGGTTCGAGTATCGAATCGTGTCGCGCGCCGGCGAGCCGATGAAAGACGGTTTGCAAGTGCCGGTTGCGCACGATGGCATGGCCGCCTTCGCCGGAGACGATGGTCGTGTCATCCTCGTCTGTAATCACGAGATTGAGCCGCAATATTGGCAATACAGCGCCTTCGGCAAGATGGCTACAGTACCGGAGACGATTCTCAGCAAGATGTACGACCTTGGCCAAGGCAAAACACCAGGCGCCGGCGGCACCACGACCACCATTTACAACCCGGCGACCGGCGAAACGGAATCGCAACACCTCAGCCTGGCAGGCACCGAGCTCAACTGTGCCGGCGGTGCCACACCTTGGCGGAGCTGGCTCACTTGCGAGGAGTGCCACTTTGCACCCGGCTTCGAGTCTGGCGCCTATCGCGATCGGCCACACGGCTACGTGTTCGAAGTCCCTGCCGACGCGGACGGCCTCATCGACGCTGTGCCGCTCACCGACATGGGTCGATTCGAACACGAAGCTGCCGCGGTTCATGAACGTTCCGGTGTGGTGTACCAAACCGAAGACAAACGCGGTGGCCTGTTCTATCGATTTATTCCCAAGGTTCCCGGCAAGCTAGTCGAAGGCGGCAAGCTACAGGCGCTGGCGGTGGGCGACGATTCGCTACGAACGTTTAACTGGAATCGCAAGCGTCGAGTCAAAGTTGGCGAACCGATGCCGGTGCATTGGGTGGACCTCGATGACGTCGACAGTGACTACGATACCCTGCGCGGCCGCGGCGCCAGCGAAGGTGCCGCAACGTTTATGCGCGGCGAAGGTTTGTGTATCAGCGGCGACGATGTCTATTTCACCGCGACCTACGGCGGACCCGACTTATTGGGGCAGGTGTTTCGCTATAGCGCGAGTGAGTTTGAAGGGACTGACGAAGAAACGACGACGCCCGGTACGCTCGAGTTGGTGGCAGAATCCAGCCAGGATTCGGTGCTAAAAAACCCCGACAACCTATGCATGGCGCCGTGGGGCGATTTGATTGTCTGTGAAGACGCCAAATCGCATGCGGGTCTGATTGGCTGCCGCCCGGACGGCACGCAATACACCATTGCCGACAATGCTCACAGCGATTCAGAACTCGCGGGGGTATGTTTCTCGCCGGACGGGCAGGTGTTATTCGTTAACATCCAATACCCGGGTATGACGTTGGCGATTACGGGGCCGTGGCCCGACGCGTAAGCACCTCGACCGCCGGCAAGATCTTGCCCTCAACAAACTCCAGGAACGCGCCGCCGCCCGTCGATATATAAGAAATTTCATCAGCGACATCGTACTTGTCAATCGCCGCTAAGGTGTCGCCACCCCCGGCAACCGAAAAGGCATCGCTGGCCGCAATCGCGTCGGCTATCGCGCGGGTTCCTTCGCCAAATGCATCGAACTCGAATACGCCCACCGGGCCATTCCAGATAATCGTGCCCGCATTCGCCAAAATCTCGCCGAACTGCGCTGCAGTTTGTGGGCCGATATCGAGAATTAACTCCTCTTCACCGACCGCATCCACAGCACAGGTCCGCGGCGCCGCATCGGCCGCGAATTCCGCAGTGGCGACAACGTCCACCGGCACTGGAATGCTGGCGCGATCATCGGCATCAGCGGCAAGCCTCGCTGCCGTGTCGAGCATATCCGCTTCGTATAGCGACTTGCCCACGCCATTGCCAGCAGCCGCGATAAATGTATTGGCAATACCGCCACCGACGATCAGCGTGTCGACGATATCGGCCAGTGCGTCCAATACGGTGAGCTTAGTCGACACTTTGGAACCACCCACTATCGCCACCATCGGTCGCGCCGGGTTCGCCAACGCTTTATCGAGCGCGGCCAGCTCTGCCGCTAACAGCGGCCCGGCACAAGCGATCGGTGCGTGTTCAGCAACGCCGTAGGTACTCGCCTGCGCTCGATGTGCAGTGCCAAACGCGTCCATCACAAACACATCGCAAAGCGCCGCCATTTTTTTCGCTAACTCCTCGTCGCAGGCTTTTTCACCGGCAAGGAATCGCACGTTCTCGAGCAATACCACCTGCCCTGGCTCAACCTCAACGCTATCGATCCAATCCGCTACCAGCGGCACCGATTGATTCAACAGCGTACTGAGATGCGCCGCCACCGGCGCCAGCGAAAACTTCGCCTCCGGCTCGCCTTCAGTGGGCCGCCCGAGATGCGACATCACCATCACGGCGGCGCCGGCCTCCAGCGCGGCGCGAATCGTTGGCAACGCCGCGCGAATGCGCACATCACTGGACACCGCACCGTCAGCAATCGGAACGTTGAGGTCTTCACGGATCAGTACCCGCTTACCGGCGAGGTCCTGATCCTTCATTTGCAAGATTCTGCTAACTAGATCGCTCCCGACTTCTAGAGAGTCGTTTCTGAGGTTCGGTGAGGTGAAGCCAGTTTAAATCCCACTACCAACGAGGCGGATTGAGGTGCCGCGAATTCAACGCCGAAGTGGCACGCCTCAATAGCCGTCACGCATTCATTAAGGCAACGGTCGTGTCTAGCATACGGTTGCTAAATCCCCACTCGTTGTCATACCACGAGCAAACCTTAACCAGCGTGCCTTCCATGACCTTGGTCAGCCCGGCATCCAATGTTGACGATGCTGGGTTGTGGTTAAAGTCACTCGAAACCAGCGGCTCTTCGGTGTACTCGAGCACGCCGTCCAACTCACCTTCACTGGCAGCTTTGACCACGGCATTAACTTCTTCGACGGTAGTGTCGCGCGATGCAACGAAACTCAAATCAACCACCGAAACGTTGATCGTGGGTACGCGCATAGAGAAACCGTCGAGCTTGCCATTGAGCTCCGGCAATACCAGCCCGACCGCTTTGGCGGCACCGGTACTGGTCGGGATCTGCGACATCGTCGCCGAACGTGCGCGACGCAGATCTTTGTGGAATACGTCGGTGAGCACCTGATCGTTGGTGTAGGCATGGATCGTGGTCATGATACCGTGCTCGATACCGATGCCTTCATGCAATGCTTTAGCGAGCGGCGCCAAGCAGTTAGTGGTGCAAGATGCATTCGAAATGACCTGATCATCGGCGGTCAAAATACCGTGATTGACGCCGTAGACGATCGTTTTTTCAACGCCGGCTCCGCCGGGCGCTGAAATGATGACTTTCTTGGCACCGCCTTCGATATGCTTGCTGGCGGTCTCAAACGTACGAAACAGACCGGTGCATTCGTAGACCACGTCGACGCCGAGTTCGCCCCAGGGCAGCTTCGCCGGGTCCCGTTCCGCAAAGACTCTGACACGATCACCGTTGACGATGATGTCACCGCCATCGACTTCGACTGTTCCCGGGAACTTGCCGTGGGCGGTGTCGTAACGGGTCAAGTGCGCATTGGTTTCCGGATCCCCGAGATCGTTCAAAGCGACCACGTCAAAATCGCCGGCGCGACCAGACTCATGAATTGCGCGAAGAATGTTTCGGCCGATGCGGCCGTAGCCGTTAATCCCGACTTTAATTGCCATGTTTATCTCCTGAAAACGATGCTACGCCGTCAGTCCGCCAACAGTTCGTTGGCGACACTCACGACGTTATTTATTGAAAACCCAAAATGTTCGAATAGTTCCGGCGCCGGTGCGGATTCGCCGAAGCGGTTGATGCCGATGATGCGACCTTGCGGCCCGGCGTATCGCCACCAGCCGTCGGTCACCCCCGCTTCGATCACGACGCGACGCGTCACGGCACTCGGCAACACCGATTCTTGATAGGCCGTGTCCTGCGCCTCAAATCGATCCACGCTCGGCATCGACACTACGCGCGCTGCTTTGCCCGCTTCGGTGAGCGTCTCTGCGGCACCCATCGCCAGCGCCACTTCAGAACCGGTGGCGATGAATACAATGTCGGGTGTGCCGTCACAGTCCTTAAGCACGTAGCCGCCTTTGGCGATATTCGCGATCTGCTCAGCGCTACGCTGCTGATGGGGCAAGCCTTGACGCGTCAATACCAGACTGGTGGGTCCGGTACGATGTTCGATGGCATCCCGCCACGCGACCGCCGTTTCTACCGTATCGCAGGGCCGCCACACTCGCATATTCGGCATGATCCTAAGTGAAGCAACATGTTCGATCGGTTGGTGCGTCGGGCCGTCTTCACCCAGACCAATCGAGTCATGCGTATAAACGAAGATGTTTTGCACTTCCATCAACGCCGCCATGCGCAGTGCGTTGCGCGCATAGTCGGAGAATGTCAGGAAGGTGCCGGAATACGGTATGACACCGCCGTGCAGCACCATGCCGTTGCACAGGGCCGACATACCAAACTCACGCACACCAAAGTACAAATAGTTACCGCTGGCATCGTCGCCGGTCACGGCCTTCGAGCCGGCATGATAGGTCAGGTTCGAACCGGTGAGGTCCGCCGAACCACCGGCCAACTCCGGCAACATCGGCGCAAACGCGTTGAGCGCAACCAGCGACGCTTTGCGGGTTGCCATGTTGTCACCGGCTGCGTTGATTGCAGCGATCGCCGCATCGGCTTTTTCGGCCCAATCCGACGGCAGCTCGCGATTCAGTCGGCGTGCCAACTCGGCCGCCAGCTCCGGGTGCTCATCGGTGTAAGCGTTGAACATCGATTGCCAGGACTTTTCTTCGGCGGCGCCGCGTTCGTGACCGTTCCAGGCCGCTGCGATATCGGCTGGCACTTCAAAGGGCTTCGCGTCCCAACCTAATGCATCGCGCGCTGCGGCGATTTCGTCGTCACCGAGCGGTGCACCGTGGGTTGACGCGGTGCCCTGCTTGTTCGGCGCACCATAACCGATGACCGTTTTGCAGCAGATCAGGGTCG
>JBCCEH010000026.1:0-12507 GCA_039030375.1 Pseudomonadota bacterium
CGGGCCGGAACGGGGGGAGTGCCCTTGGCTGTTACACGTTGTGATGCATGGTCCTCTATCATCACGGCAAATGATAATGATTCTCATTTGCGAAAACAACACCTAATTCACGGTTTTTTCAACGACCGTGTTATGTCGAATTCGCGCGGATATCCGTAAAAATGAAGCCATCCCGTTCGACGGTTTCGCCAACGCCTACGTCGACGGTCCCCTGAAACATCGGACCGTGGGTCACAAAGGTATGAAACTCGCCGTTCTCGCC
Source organism: Pseudomonadota bacterium (assembly GCA_039030375.1). Lineage (GTDB taxonomy): Bacteria > Pseudomonadota > Gammaproteobacteria > Steroidobacterales > Woeseiaceae > UBA1847. Next base: position 263 of record JBCCEH010000026.1, read on the forward strand.
GCATCGATCGACGGATTCGGGTAGTTCGGCGAGAAGTTTCGCGTCATAGCGACGCCCGGCAACGTTGGCCGGGCATTGCTTCGGGTCAACGCAGGTGAGAACAGCGTTGAGACCAGCGGCGATCATCGTGGCGCCCAGTGCAGCGGTAGGTTCACCCCAGATTGGAAATTCCGCTGTGTAGCCCCACTTGTTCAACTGCGTTTCGCGATAGGCGCGTATGTCTTCAAGGAACAGGTCGCCGAAGGCAACCGTGTCGAATGCTGTTTGACCGAGAATCTCTGCCAGGCTGGCGCTGAGCGCGGCCTCATAATCGTCATTGCTGCACGGCCAAGGTAAATCAACAGGAAACAATGGCAGATCGGCCGCGTGCGCCTGCAGTTCGACTAACTGGCGGCGAACCGCATGCATAGCGACTCGATCGGACTGCTGGTTAAACGTGGTGAGAAGGCCGACCAGTTCAACCTCCGGGTCGCGCTGCAATTGGTATAGAGTCCACGCAGAGTCTTTGCCGGAACTCCACGACAGCAACGCCCGGCGTTGCGTCACGGTTGAATCACGGTAGCGGGATTTGCCGGGGCCGCGTAAAGCTCCGGATGAAACGCATGCGCCATTATTTCCAGCCCGTCGATCAGGCGCGGACTTGGGCAGCTGAAAAAGGCATTGCCATCGCTGACATATACTCGGCCGTGACGAACCGCCGGTATTTGGTTCCAAAATGGCTCCTGTTGCATGAGCTCGACATCTTGCAGCGTCCGTTGAACGTCAAAGCCGCAGCAGGCGATAAACAGAACTTCCGGCTGCAAGTCGACGATCATCGGCCAGCTTAGCGTGGTCGAGGCATCGCCAGCGGTGCCGAGCAAGTTTTTGCCGCCGGCCAAGCGCACCAGCTCGGGGTTCCAATGGCCGCCGTTAAAGGGCGGGATCAGCCATTCGACGAAAGCCACGCGCGGCTTATTGGTGTCTTCGATAGACTCGCTGACCGCCGCGACACGCTCTCGACGTTGGGCTAAGTGGGTCACCAGTTCATTCGCCTCGCGGGTTGCGTTCAAGGTGTCGCCGACGCGGCGAATATCGTCGAACACATCGTCGAGTGTATTTGGTGTCAGATCAATCAACGTCGGATTGCCGGGCAAACCACATACGGCGGCTTCGACGTCGCCGGTGGCGACGGCGCAAACGTCGCATAGCGCTTGCGAGACGATCACGTCCGGCCGCGCGGCCGTTAGAGCGGCCATGTCTAAATCGTACAGTGCGTCATGATCATCCAAACTGTCACGGACGTAGGCATCGATCGACTCGCTGTCGACGTCGGATGGCACCCGCGTGCTGGTCAGTCGTGGCAGTCTCGACACCCAATCCGGATAGTCACAGCTCTGCGATACCCCAACAAGCTGGTCGCCGAGGCCTAGCGCACACACGATTTCGGTGGCGCTGGGTAGCAAGGTAGCTATTCTCATTACTGGCTCATTAATGCGTCATTAAGAGGTTGCGGCGCGGTGCGATGGTGGCGGTGCGAGTATCGATCTACGCGGTTAATTGAACAGCGGCTCCTCACGCCAAAGATAGGCCATGTCGCGGTCGTCGCCGGTCATTTCGTAGTGGATCAATGACAACGGCAGGCGTCCGGCCTGTAGAAAAGCATCGTGGAATTCGCGTAGGCTGAAGTCGTCACCGTGCTGACGTCTAGCCTGTGCTAACAGTGTCTGTACTTGCAGCATGCCGGCGGTATAGCCGAGGCCGTAGCCCGGTGGCCGCCGCAGATAAATCTCGGCGTCGACCCGCGCAACATCGCGATCGAGGTAGGGCACATTTTCCATCCAGTAATCGGCCACTTCGTCGGCGCTCATGACATTGGTTTGCAGCCACACATCCGCAGGCATCCGCGCTGCGCGAAATATACCGAACAGGTAGATCAGTTCCCGCACTCGCGGTTGCTCATCGAGTAATCCAGCATTCATCACCGCTTCTTCGAGATATACACCCCAGCCTTCGACGCGCGCGTCAAAGGTTAGTCGGCTGCGTATCGGATGCGTATTGTTGCGCTCCACCACCGCATCGAAACGATGCCCCGGAATGACTGCGTGTAAATGATCGGGTGTCGGATTACGAAACTGAATCTGTTCCCAAAAATTAGGTCCGCCTTCGCGCACAATCCATGGCACGTTAGTTGATAAAAACCCAATGAACGGCGGAATAGAGATGATGTCGTTATCTTCAAGAAAGGCGCGGATTCGCGCATCGGTGTCATCGATTCGCTGCTGATACTCTTCGCGCGACACCGGCAATGCGATCTCCGGGAGCCTCCGGTTACGATGTCGCTCGAGGGCATACAGGCCCCAAAGTCGGTCGAGTTCGCGCTCGCCTAGCGTGATAATTTCGGCGCTAGTGTAGGGCATTAATTTGACGTGTTTGAGATACCAGTCAAACGCTGCCTCGCCAACCCCTGCATCAGCGGTCATCGATTTGCGGTTGTCGATCAGCCAGTTATTGAGTGACGACACGGCGGCTTTTGCACCGTTGATGTCGTCGACCAAATCCGGTTGTTCGATTTCGGCGCGTGTCAGCAAATCGTCGTACCAGCCGAGAATTCCGGCCGGCGGGTCGGCACGGTAGGGAAATCCATGACCGACGCCATCCGAGTTCGATAGATTAAAAATAGCGAGATCGGCGTAGTCGGCAGCGACGTCGGTGAGATTGTCTTTCGCCTGTGCCGCGAGCTCTGGCACCGCATTGAGCTGTCGTTCGAGGTCTATTCGCCTTTGTCCCTCAACAGGAAGCTCGGTAAACGTCAGCCGCAGGAAGCGATCGGTGTAGAAGCCCGGATCGCGCGCCCAGGGGCGAGAGACGCGTAGCCGAAATTCTTCCTGGTGCAACTTTGCGCGCACCGCCAGAAATTCGATTTGCTGCGAGACGCCCCAGGTATGAACGGCAAAGTCTTCGAGTTTGCGTTGAAAGGTCTGCAACTCGGCTAACCGACCGGCCATAGCGGACGAGCCAAAATCCGGATGCACCCGCTGAGTTTCACCCGCCACATCGACCAGCGATTTGTCTTTCTTGGCGAGTGCCGGGTTCTGCCAATGCAGATAGTTGTCCCAAAACCCGACGAATGCCGTGTAACCCAGCTTACCGGTTGGCATGCCGGCGAAATGGGTGCCGGTTTCGTCGTCGGCCAACGATAGCGTGCCGACGAGCAGTACGATCAGAACAAGAGGACGCGATCTCATGGGCTAACTATAGCCCAGCGATGGCGCGAATCGATCAGTTTGCCGCCTGCACCTCAGCGATATAGCGATCGACCACGTCATCCATCAATTCCAGTGGCAAACCGCCGTTTTCCAGCAAGGCGCGATGGAAGCCCTTCAGGTCGAAGTCAGTGCCTAACTCGTCCATCGCGCGCTGGCGTTCGTCGAGGATTTTCAGCAGCCCCACCATGTAAGCGGTTGCCTGACCGGGCCACACGCTGTAACGCGCCGCGGCACTCTGCGAAGCGCCCAATGACCAGCCAACGTTGTCGATATTGAACTGCGTGGCCTCATCGAACGACCAACCGAATTCGTGGATGCCGGTATCCATCACCAAGCGCGCAGCGCGCAGCGCTTCGTACTGAAGGCGGCCAAGATTGCCGTACGGGTCGCCGTCGTACCAACCGAGCTCCCACGCCAAGCGTTCTGCGTACAGAGCCCAGCCTTCGACAAAAGCGGTCGAGCGGAAGATCTTACGAAAGATGTCGCTGTCCTGTTCCATCGCCAGCGCGATCTGCGTGTGATGACCGGGAATTGACTCGTGATACGTCAACGAGGGCATTTGATAGTAGGCCTCGTCGTTTTCAGTGCCGGCATAGAACGCGCCGGGGCGGCTGCCGTCGAACGAAGGTCCAATGTAAAAGCCGCCGAACGGATCTGGCTCAACAACAACGTCAGCTGCCGGGAAGATATCGAATGCGGCGTCTAGTCGCGGCTCCGCATCGGCGATGATCGCTTCATAGGTGGATCGAACGTTGGCGGCCGGAATGATGCCGCCGTCGGTGGCAACCCGCGCAAACAGTTCCTGCAACGTTTCGTTTTGCGGGTAACCGAGTTGATCGAAAATCAGCCTCATCTCAGCATGGATTCGAGTGAGTTCGTCCAGCCCCAGTTGGTGGATTTCCGCCGCGGTGAGATCCGTTGTGGTGTGATGGCGCAACGCGCGTGCATAGTAGGCTGCGCCATTCGAATACTGGCCAACGCCGATCGACGGCGGCGCGCTGTTCAGAAGATTCTGCAAGGTGTTGGCTAATTGTGCATAGCCGGGAATTACGCTGTTACCAACCGTTGTTCTGGCGCGCGAATCCAGATCATTGCGCTCAGCGTCGGTCAGACCGTCAATGCTTTCGAGTTTTGTTCTAAAGTTCTGGTAGAACGGATGATCGAACGGCACACCCTGACCTAGCGGAGCGTACTGATTAATCGCAACCTGAATGGACAGCGCCGGTTCGACAATGCCGTTTTGCTGTTGCAATCCAAGATGCGTGGCTAACTGCGCAAACTTGCCTTGCACCGCGCTCATTCTGGAAATGTAATCTTCGGCATCCTGAGCAGTAGCAAGCGGATGCAGGTCGACGAAGAAACGCTGCGTACGTCGCGGCACGCCGAACGAGTACGTCGCCGGAAAATCGTTATAGATGAAGGGTAAGAAATCGACCTCATCCTGCAAGAACCATTCGTACGCGTCGTAGTTGAGCTGGCCGTCGGCATCGAGCGAGTTGCGGTCATAACTACGCAGTGCGTCGAGCACAATTTGGTACATTGCGAAGGTCTCGCGCTGATAGCTGTCGGAGTAATTATTGAGGCCGGCACCGTCGAGGGGGTAAACGTCCTCAAGTGTCTGCGTGACCACCGACTCTGGGGTCCGTTTCAGCAGTGCGCCAAACGATTCGACATAGAACTCGTCGAGGCTGAGTCCTTGTAAATCTTCTCGAAGTTGCTCGCTCGCCGTGAGCAACGGCGGTGGCGGCGGTGGCAATTTCCTAACACTCGGTGTGTCCGAGCCGCCGCAGGCGACCATCACCACGAGTACAAACGATACTAGAAGCGACTTTTGCATTCGCTTATCCCCCAAATTCTCCCTGAACCCTTAGTCCGTCGCTGCGGCCGTAAGTTCATCTTTCCTGGCGACGCATAGTCGCACAGTTCGGGGCGGTTGCGCGGTTTTGACGATAACCGGTGTTTATAAGGTCCGGCATCCACCACATTGTGGGTGAATCGCGGTAGCGTCGTGAATTGAGAGGCAGCGCACAGTTTCTGCACATCTGTCGTCGAATAGAGACGGATAATTCCTTGTTGAAATTGGTCTGATTTGATTAGCTGGAGGATGTTCCGGGATCAACCAGAGGCACTCGGATGAAAGTAACCCAATCGCTGTTATTGACCGCATTATTGCTCGCCACAACGGCGGCCAACGCCGACGTCGTTGTGTCACATCATGAGCGCTTGGCGGCGATGTCGGTATCGCCAGACCGGTTGGAGTTTTCATCGCACGGTCGCGATTTTGCAATGTCTCTCGCGAGAAACTCTAGGGTGATGAGCGGCTTGCCCGCTAACGCCGAACAACTCGGCGTCATGGCGTATCGCGGACGTCTCGATGGGGTCGAGGATTCCTGGGTGCGCGTTACCGTGTTCGACGGTCAGCCACGCGGCGTGTTCTACGATGGTAATGAACTCTTTGTGATCGATACGGTGGGTGACCATCAGTCGATGAGCGATGCACCGGTGGTCTACCGCGCTGTCGATTCTTTCATCGTCCCCGGCTCGATGAGCTGTGATACGCATACGATTGCAGGTAACTCGGCCAGAGTGCTGTCGCTGATGCAAAGCGGCATCGCTGCAGCGGTGCAAAGTGGCCCCGGTGCGGTTTCAGAAATCGAAGTCGCGGCAATTGCTGACGGCCAGTTCACCAGCGATCAAGGCGGTGAAGCGGCATCCTTGGCGGCGCTGACTACACGGCTCAATATGGTCGACGGCTATTTCAGCGAGCAGGTCGGTATTCAGATCAATGTGCAGCTGACCGAAGTATTCACAGCGGCGACCGATCCTTTAGACGCGACTACCAATGCGAGCGCCTTATTGGATGATCTGTCTTTGTACCGCTCCACGTCATCAGCACATACCGCGTTGGGATTGACACATCTTTATACAGGGCGAAATCTGGATACGTCGACGGTGGGCGTGGCTTGGCGTGGCGCATTGTGCAGCGACTTCTTCGGTGCAGGACTGAGTGAAGGTAATCGCGGCGCGTTTACCGATAGTTTGATCGCGGCGCACGAAATCGGCCATAACTTTAATGCGCAGCACGATGGTGAGAGTGGTTCCAACTGTGAATCGACTCCGCAGAACTTCATCATGGCACCTGCAGTCAACGGTAGCGACCTGTTTTCGCCTTGCAGTATTTCCGTTATGCAGGCGGCGGCGGCGAGTGCGTCCTGCGTGGTCGCGCTGCCTACCAGCGACGTCGGAGTGTCATTGGCACCGATGGTCGGTAATCCACTACTCAATGTTAGTGGCGATTTTGAATACCTTATTTCTAGCAACGGCACCATTGACGTCAACGGCGTTACCGCCGACTTCACCTTGCCGGGTGTGCTAACGCTTGAGTCAGTTGCAACCACGGCCGGTTCGTGCACTACTGGTGCGGGTACGGTGAGTTGCGATATTGGCACTATTGGTGGATTGACCAGCGAAACCGTGACGATTACAGCGACCCCAAATGCGGTGGGTGTTGGCGTGATCGATGCGACCGTTGCGACAACCGGTTCGGACGAACGGCCGGTGAACAATAATAGTGCGGTTAATTTGACGATCGATCCGACCGTCGACTTGGTGGCGAATGCGCCGACCACGCCGAACGTCGGAATCAACGGTACTGCCAACGTTACCGCGACGTTTGACAATCTATCCGCGATCGGCGCATCAAATCTCGCGCTGACGGTGGCGCTCGAGGCAGGTCTGGAAGCGACCGCTGCGACCTGGGACATTGGCACGTGTTCGGTGACGGCTGCGCAGGTAACCTGTCAGGCGGGCGCATTCGGTGGGCAAGCAAGTTCCACGCTGTCGCTGACCGCAACCGCGGTGACCGAAGGTAACAAAGACGTCACCGTTTCGATTGCTTCCGCGGAGGTCGACTCCGACCCGAACAACAACACGATTGTCGGTGTTGTGGCAGTGTCGAATAACGCCGGTGGTGGTGGCGGCGGTGGCGGCGGTGATGGTGGCGGCGCTATGGGTGTTGCAGTACTACTGACCCTGATAGTCGCAATCGGTTTGCGTCGTCGTCGGCAGCACTAGAACGACACGTTATCGTCAAACTTGATGCCCTGTGCCATGGTCTTGTGCACCGGGCAACGGCTGGCGACTTGGGCCAATCGTTTTCGCTGCGCCTCGTCAAAATCGCCATCAATGTGCACGTGGCTGGTCACCATTTCGATGAAGCCGCGGTCCGGTATATCGCAGTCTTCGCAATCGTCGGCGTGAACCCGCGAAAATTCGAAGCGCGCTGAAACGCCCGCGAGCGCGATCCCTTTCTTGTCGCAGTACCACGCGATGGTGATACAGGTGCAGGCGGCCAACGATCCGAGCAACAATTCATAGGGATTGGGTCCGGTGTCAGCGCCTCCAGCGCCGATGGGTTCGTCGCCTCGCCATTCATGGCGTCCATTGGACATGGTCACCGCCATGCCGTCTGTCAGAGTTGCGGTAATTTCAGCCATGGGGGTGCTCCTTGGTGTTTCTGAATCGTTTCCATAGTCGCCCGTCGATGACGGATAAGCCAAAGGCGATCACGGCCATTCCCAGCAATTGATTGATCACCAACGTTTCGCTAAGAATCAACACGCCAAGCAAAATGGCGGTCACCGGAATGAGTAACGTGACCAACATTAGATTGGTCGCACCGGCGCTGGCGAGCAGCCGGAAATACAAAATGTAGGCCAGCGCGGTCGAGAACATGCCCAAACCGATGACGGCAAGCCAGGCATTGGTGTTTGCGTTGGCAAGGCTAGCGGGGCCTTCGACGCTAAGCACCAGTGGTACCGCGAGTAGCGTCGCCATGGTCAGCTGGATGGCCGCAGCCACCAACGGCTGCACACCCATCTCGCGAAACCGGCGACCGTATACACCCGATATCGCATAGGCAAGTGCTGCACCGAGCAAAGCGAGACGCGCCAGCAGGTTGGTATCGGCACCCGCGAATGCGCCGGGCCCCATCAAAATGGCGACGCCGGCAAGGCCCAATGTGGCGCCGGCGAGTTTGCGTTTGGTGAGCGGTTCGTCAGCTAGAAATGCGCCGGCGATAAACACTGCAAAAATCGGCGTTGCCGCATTCATGATGGAGGCAAAGCCGGCCGAGGTTGCTGTTTGCCCCCAGGTGATCAGGAAGAACGGAATCACGTTGTTAATCGCGGCCATACTAATGAACGCCAGCCAGACGCCGAGCGAGCGTGGTACTGGCAGTTTTCTCGCGAATACCAGAACCCATAGCACCAGCGCGCCGACGATAAGTCGGAGGGCAATGATCCATAACGGCGGTAGCCCGGTGAGCCCGATTTCATTAAAAAAGTACGATCCGCCCCACAATACGGAAAGGGCGAACAGCAGTAGCCATTCGAATGCGGTCATCGTGGATTTCACGTCTGCTAGTATCGCGTCATGTCGCAAGACACGCAAAACAAAGTGCTATTGACGGAGTTTCGGCTCGGTGATTGGCAGGTATTACCGAGTCAGAATCGTATCGTCGCAGACGGGCGAGTCGAGGAGGTCGAGGGTAAGACCATGGATGTGCTCGTCTACCTGGCGAGTCGTGCCGGTGAGGTTGTGTCCAACGACGAGCTCATCCAGGCGGTTTGGGGCGGGCGGCCGATGGGTGAGAACCCGGTCTATAAGTGCGTCGCCAACGCGCGCAAAGCGCTGGGCGATGATCCTAAGTCTCCGATCTACATTGAGACCATCGCGCGACGCGGTTATCGGTTGGTTGCCGAAGTATCGCAGCCAAGCTCTGCTGCACCGCAACGTCGTCGCTGGGTGGCCGGTGTTGGTGCGATCGCCGTATTGCTGCTCATCGCCAGCTGGTTATGGCCGGCAGGCATTTCGGTGGATATTGAATCGGCGAATGATTCGCCGACCGCCATCGCCGTCATTCCATTCGAAAATCTTAGCGATGATCAAGCCAATGCGTACGTCGGTAGCGGTATTGCTGAAGAGATTCTGAATTTGCTTGCGGGTGTGGATACGTTGCGGGTAGTAGCCCGCGGCTCGTCATTTTCGCGCGGCACGCAAATCGATGACATTCCTGGGTTCCTGAGTGATGTTGGTGCGCAGTATTTTTTATCGGGGAGCATCCAAAGGCACGAAAACATGGTGCGCGTCCGCGCGCGCCTGGTCGATGCTACTGGCGGCGTACTGTGGTCAGAAAGTTTTGATCGCGAGGCATCGCGAATCTTCGACGTGCAAAATGCTATCGCGGCTGCAGTTGTAGCTGGGCTGCCCATCGAAGCGGAACTGCCGGCGGCAAGTGGGCTTATCGGTACACAGAGTTTTGACGCATACGCTGCCTATCTCGCCGGACGGCAACACATGCATCGGCGAATCGGCAACTGGAAGCCGCGCGCGGTGGCCGCTTATCGCCAATCGATCGAGCTGGATCCGCAGTTTGCGCATCCGTATGCGGGCCTGGCCAGCGCTTTGCTGATCAATACGTCGACCGTCAATCTCGACATCGACGAGGCACAAGCGTCGATCGATCGGGCGTTGGCGTTGAATCCCAATCTGGCCGAAGCGCACGCGGCAGCCGGTCTGATGGCGATGGGTGACGCCAGTGAAGCCAGTCAGCGCACCGCGATTACGCTGCTGAGACGCGCAATTGAACTCAATCCAAGCCTGATTGACGCACGCAATTGGCTAGCTATTGCTCATGGCACCCTCGGTGAAACGGAAGCCGCCTTACTCGTACAGGAGCAGGCATTAGCACTCGACCCGCTGAATTCGACGATGAATATGAACCACGGGCGTTCGCTGAATGCAGCGGGTTTTGTCGAGCGTGCTCGAGAGCAAATGGTGCACGCGTTGACGTTGCCAGACTCGGCGCTGTGGGAAATTTTTTGGCTGGCTGATCTGGAGCGTTCAATCGGCGATGGCGAAGCGGCGATACGTTGGCTTCGAGACGCGGATGCTGCTGGTCGCTTTGATGACGACGGGCTTAATTGGTATGCCGGTGAAGTGGCTCACTATTACGTGTATCTCGGCCTATTCAGTCAGGCAGAGTCGTGGTTGCGGGCGTCTGCGATGCCGCCGGAGACGCTGTGGTGGATAAACTCGCGCTGGTCGGTCTATTCGGCGCAGAACCGCACCGCCGAGTTGGGTCGGCTCGTGGACGAACACTTGGCGGCGCAACCACCGGATGAAGAGCCACGGTTAATGTCGCGTTCGATTCATGCCTGGTACGCGGAACGGGTCGGCGATTATGGACGGGTGGTCGATACCCTCGCGCCGGTTTTTGACGATGGATGGTCGCTGGTGAATTCGCCGGGTGGTAGGGACGTGCAGATCGAAACAGCGCAAGTGTTGGCGGTATCGTTACTTGAATTAGGTCGAGAAGCCGACGCACAACGCCTGCTTAATCGAACGTTAGAAATTCAATTGACTGCTCGCGACGGCAAGGCGCGTGTTCTTGGTGAGTCGGTTTACCGAGAAGCGGTAACCCATATGTTGCTCGGCAATGACGATGTAGCGCTAGAGTATTTGCAACAAGCGGTGGAGGCCGGATGGCGAGGTTACTATCCGCGCGTTGGCAGTACCCTGCTATCAAGAATGAGTGCACTGCCGGGGGCGGAATCGTTGATGAGGCGCGTCATTGATGATTTGGACGCACAAGCAATGCGTGTGATTGCGATCGATCGAGAGGCCAACTTTAGGCCGCCAGCTGAAGTTACCGAATGAATAGTGAATAAGGACGCGGCGAACCGGCTCTCGCCGCCGGTTGCCGCGCCAATGCTGGGGGTTAAAGTGGGTTGCCGACGTCATCCACGGCGTTAAGCTGGTTTTCGTCTGGCGCGTTCACCGGGTCTGGTATCCAAGCCGCAACGCAGCTGCGGTCTGTTATACATGGATCCGTCAGCGCTTCCATGAATGCCAGTATGGGTGGTCCGTCGCTCATTGGGGAAAAGCCAATGTCGGGGATGGTGAGGTCCGCCTGTACCGTCCGATCGTCCAAGGTTTTTTGCAATGCGTCGAGTGAGTGCGCGCGGGAGTTCTCGAACAGGTCGTCAGGGCAATCCGGATGTGCTTGGAACTGTGGCAGTGTGCAGGGACCGCCGGCGCCGAAGTAGTTGGTTACGGTGGTGTCCGGGACAACGTAGTGTGCGAGTACATCCTCGAGTGTCAGGTAAGCACCGGCGTGCGTATACGGCGCAGTTGCGGCGACGTTGAGCAGTGTTGGTGTGCGAAACCGGAATCGGTCTTGCGGGTCAGCGGTTTGCTGTTCTCGACCAAAGTCACCATCGGTGGTCGCAGTGTCACCCTTGCCAATGCCGATTTGGGGAACGCCAACGCTGGTCGATCGTTCGTCGGTAAAGAAGTCGCCACCATGACAATTAGCGCACGCTAGTCCCTGCATGTTGGTTGCACCATAGAACAGAAGAGCACCTTCTTTCGCTTCGGCACTAATCGCATTGGTGTTGCCGCGGACGTAGTCGTTCCAAGGATTATCGACGAACACCATAGAACGCTGGTATTCGCCGATCGCGAGCACAATATTATCGAACGTAATCAAATTTTCAGCGGTTTCAGCGCTGGCAAAAGCGGATCGGAATTCCGCGAGCCAGTTATTGGTGGTCAGTTCGCCCGCACCTGCACCGTAATTGCCAATACGCGCTGCGATGCGATCGCGATATGCATCATCGGATAACCCTGGCTCGAAGCCGCCGCGCATTTCCGATGCGATCACAATCGGGAAGCGCGCCTGCGCGGCCACCAGGTTGGGGCCGGCATCGGCATCGCCGGCGTTAAGCGCCGAATCCGGTGTTCGGATCTCGGACCCGGCGCCGTTGAGGCCTGCCTCTTTGCCAATACTCTCGATACGCAGGTCCCAAAACAGCCCCGCGTCGTGCAGCCCGACATTGAAGACCGATTGAGAATGCCGGCCGACGTTGGGTAGTCCATCGGGCCGGGCACGACCGGGTCCCACGACATCCGGATCAACCGCGCCAACGCCAACCGGCA
>JBCCEH010000027.1:0-11061 GCA_039030375.1 Pseudomonadota bacterium
CGGCGTATTCACGCTCGAGCTCAGCCAGCTGCTCCTCGAGATCGACCAGCCGTTTTTTCGAGGCATCATCGGATTCGTTGGTTAGCGCTGCACGTTCGATCGTCAACTGAATGACGCGCCGCTCGAGTTTATCCATGGCCTCGGGCTTGGAATCGATTTCGATGCGGATACGCGACGCTGCTTCATCGACTAGATCAATCGCTTTGTCGGGCAGCTGGCGATCCGAAATGTAACGGTGCGACAAGGTCGCCGCTGCGACGATGGCCGGATCGGTAATTTCTACACCGTGGTGCACTTCGTAGCGCTCTTTCAAGCCGCGCAAGATTGCGATGGTGTCCTCGACGGTGGGTTCACCCACATATACCTTCTGAAAACGCCGCTCCAACGCCGCATCTTTCTCCAGATGCTGACGATATTCGTCCAAGGTGGTTGCGCCCACACAGTGCAACTCGCCACGCGCTAACGCCGGCTTGAGCATATTGCCCGCGTCCATGGAGCCTTCTGCTTTACCGGCGCCGACCATGGTGTGCAGCTCATCGATAAACAAGATGATCTGCCCTTCCTGCTTCGCCAGATCCGCGAGCACCGCTTTGAGACGCTCTTCGAATTCACCGCGGAATTTGGCGCCGGCGATCAACGCGCCCATATCCAAAGACAGGATGCGTTTGCCGCGCAGCCCCTCGGGTACTTCGTTGTTGACGATACGCTGCGCGAGACCTTCGATAATCGCGGTCTTACCGACGCCCGGCTCACCGATCAACACAGGATTATTCTTGGTGCGCCGCTGCAAAATTTGGATGGTGCGGCGAATCTCGTCGTCGCGACCGATGATCGGATCGAGCTTGCCCTGTTCGGCGCGCTCGGTCAGATCGATGGTGTATTTCTCCAACGCCTGCCGCGTATCCTCGGCATTCGGGTCGTTGACTTGCTGGCCACCGCGCAGATCATCAATCGCTTTTTCAACCGCTGCGCGAACCGCGCCGGCCGATTGCAACAGGTCCTTGATCGGCGACGTGTCATCCAGCGTCGCCAATACGAACAGCTCGCTAGAAATGTACTGATCCTCGCGCTGCTGCGCGAGTTTGTCGGCGAGGTTGAACAATTTGCCGAGATCGTTGCTCAAGTGAACATCACCACCGGCGCCCTCTACTTTCGGCAACCGATCTACCGCGTCACCGAGCTGCGACCGCAACAGATTGACGTTGGCGCCAGCTTTGGTGAGTACGCCGCGCACGGTGCCGCCCTGCTGATCGAGCAACGCCACCATCAGATGCACCGGTTCGATGAACTGGTGATCCTGCCCGACCGCCAAGGACTGTGCGTCGGCAATCGCCATTTGAAACTTACTGGTCAGTTTGTCCATTCGCATGGGAATCTCTCATACCCGCCGTCGGGTCTGCTGTACTGACCCAGAAATAGGCGCTAGGCCTCTGATTTCAAGGCTTTCGGTAGATAAAACTCAGTAGCCGCCCAGTCCCGCCGTCGCGGCGATAGGAGTAGAAACGAGCTGGATCGGCGAACGTGCACCAGCCGCCACCAGAGACCCGCCACACACCGCTGCGCATGAGACGCGCCCTGGCCAGTTCGTACAGGTCTGCTTGCCAGCGGCCACGCGCGTTGGGCTCAAAGAATGCCAGGTCATGACGATGATGATCACCAAACGCCTGCCGCACCTCATCACCGACCTCAAAATTCTGCGCCGAAATTGCCGGTCCCAACCAGGCCATCAACGTGGCAGGCTCAACCGCCATCTGCTCGATGGTCGCCTCGATGACGCCCGCCGCCATGCCGCGCCATCCGGCATGAACGGCAGCGATGACATCGCCGCTGTCGGTGCTCAATAGGACTGGCAAACAATCGGCGGTTTTCACCACGCAGATCTGGCCGGGTTGTCTGGCGATGATGGCGTCGGCTTCGGCGGCTGCGTCAGTCGTGAGGTCAGAATATTCGACCACGCGATTACCATGAACTTGCTGCAACAGTTTCGGTGGGGCCGGCAAATCATCTGCACCCCCCGATCGCAGCGTGGTGCCAGCGACGACAGGCGGCAGCGCGCTCCAGTTAGCGGCAAGCGCTCTCACAGTCATTGCCGAATCTCTTCCAGCGCGTCCAGCAGCTGCGCGAAATCGTCCGGCAGTGGCGAGCGCACCTCAATCGACTCGGCGGTGATCGGGTGTTCAAACGCCAGCCTTTCGGCATGCAGTGCCTGCCGTCGAAAATCGCGTAGTTGATGTTGCAGCGCTTCGCTCGCGCCTGGCGGAATGGCGAGTCGACCTCCATATACCGGATCGCCGAGCAGGCCGTGACGTCGATGCGCAAAATGCACGCGGATCTGGTGCGTCCGCCCGGTTTCCAGCCGCACTCTTATATAGGTGTATCTCGAATAGCGTTTTTCGACCGTGAAATGAGTGACCGCAGGCTTACCATCGTCACGCACGGTCATGCGCCGCCGGTCGCTGCGGTGCCGGCCAATCGGTGCATCAATAGTGCCGCCGCCGGTCAGCGAACCGGCGCATACCGCCCGGTATTGGCGCGATATTTCACGATCCGCAAGCAAGCGCACCATCGCTGTATGCGCCGGCAAGTTCTTGGCGATCAGCATTACGCCACTAGTGTCCTTGTCGAGACGGTGGATGATGCCGGCTCTGGGCAGCTCGGCCAGCTCCGGACTCCGATGCAACAGACCGTTGAGCAGCGTGCCGCTGGCGTTGCCAGCGCCGGGATGGACCACCAAGCCCGCCGGCTTGTCGATCACCATCAGATGCTCGTCTTCATAGGCGATCTGAAGCGGCATCGGCTCGGGCTGGGCCTCGACCGCAATCTCCGGCTCAGCGCGGAGCTCCACCGTTTCACCCCCCAGGACACTGTCCCGGGGCCGCGGCGAGATGCCGTTGACGCGAATATCGCCCGCCAGCAGCCAGGCTTTTAGGCGGCTGCGTGAATACTCCGGAAACATCTTCGCCAGGACCCGGTCTAATCGGTCACCGGCGAGTTCCTCGGGTATGGTGCGGACTGTCAAATCTTCATTCATAGAGGCCGTAAGTCTACGGTATACTCGCCGACCGGATTCACTGTGAGACCCGATTTTGTCGCTGATTAGACCGCAAATGAAACCGCAACACCCGTCGATTTGGGGCCGGATTCGCCATGTCGTGCTGCTGGCAAGCCTGCTGCTATTCGTGGCCGGCTGCGCCAACGATCAGAACGACGATGAAATTCGCGGCCTGACCGAGGCTTATGAAGAGGCCCAGCGGGCTGTACTGGCAGGCAACTACACGCGCGGCATTCGCATTTACGAAGCCATTTTGGCGCGCTACCCGTTCAGTGAACTGGCGCGGCAAATTCAGCTGCAGCTGATGTACGCCTATTACAAGTCCGGCAAGAAGGAGCTGGCGATCTCCGCGGCCGAGACCTTCGAACGAGAGAACCCGATCGATCCGCGAGTCGACTACGCCTTATACGTACGTGGGTTGGCCTACTTTGCCGGCGAAGCCGGGTTTTTGGAGCGCCGTTTCAATCGTGACATTACCGAACGTCCGCCGATCAATGTCGATCAATCGTATGCCGCGTTTCGTCGACTCATCGAACGCTACCCGGCCAGTGAGTACGCGGCCGATGCCCAGCAGCGATTACGCTATCTGAAAGACCGCTTGTCTCAATATGAGAATCACGTTGCGGACTATTACCTGCGACGCGGCGCTTATGTTGCCGCGCTCAATCGTGCCAAAGGTGCGCTTGAGCAATACAACGGCTCCAAGGGCAACGCGCGCTCACTGCGCATCATGGCCGCTGCATATGACGAACTCGGCATGCGTGATCTTGCCGCGGATACGCGCCGCATCTTGGCCGCTAATTACCCTGGCGATCAATCTTAAGAATTCTGCTGAATAGCTGTCGGCGGGCTATTCCGGGAAATTGTATCCAGACGTTATCGGATAGCGCCAGTCGCGACCAAACGCGCGCGAGCTGATACGAATTCCGGGCGGTGCCTGCCGTCGCTTGTACTCGTTGCGTTTCACCATTTCCAAAATGCGAATTACCGTGTCGCGATCAAACCCCTGCGCAACAATTTCCGCCACCGATAAATCGTCTTCGATAAACGCCGCCAAGATCGGATCAAGAATGTCGTAATCGGGCAGCGAATCACTGTCTTTTTGGCCGGCGCGCAGTTCGGCCGACGGCGGCCGCGTGATTACGCGTTCCGGAATAACCGGACTGATCGAATTGCGATAACGCGCGAGGTTATAAACCAAGGTCTTGCTGCAGTCTTTGATCGGCGCAAAGCCGCCCGCCATATCGCCATACAGCGTCGCATAACCCACCGCCATTTCACTCTTATTGCCGGTGGTCAGCAGCATCCGTCCGGTCTTGTTGGAAATCGCCATCAATAAGATGCCGCGACTTCGCGCCTGAATATTCTCTTCCGTCACGCCGGGTTCATCATCAGCGAACAACGACTGCAGCGCGCCGGTCGTGGCGTTGTACATCGACTCGATGGGCACGACGTCGTACTGCACGCCCAAGGCTGCCGCCTCCTTTGCCGCGTCTTCCTGACTCATGTTTGAGGTGTATCGGTACGGCATCATCACAGCGCGCACTCTATCGGCGCCGATAGCATCGGCGGCAATAGCGAGCACTAGCGCCGAGTCGATTCCACCTGACAGGCCGACAATGACTCCAGGAAATCCGTGTTTATGCACATAGTCGCGCGTTCCCGTTACCAGCGCCTGGTAAACACAGGCTTCTAGCGTCGGCGTCGGCGCAACCTCGTCCGTATCAATTTCGATGCGGCTCCCGGCCGTCCGCAGCGTGAGTTTGTGCAAACCTTCTTCGAACTGCGGCGCACGAAACGCCAACGATCCATCGGCATTCATGGCGAAACTGCCGCCATCAAACACCAATTCGTCCTGGCCGCCGACCATGTTGAGGTACACCAGCGGAATACCGGCCTCACTCACGCGGGCGGCGACATTCGCTTCGCGTCGTTCCTGGCTGCGCGTTTCAAACGGTGAACCGTTGATCGAGATAATGCACTTGGCACCATCAGCGCGAGCCCGCGCCATCGGACCGGGCCGCCAGATGTCCTCACAAATGGTCAGCCCCAGCGCCATGCCACCACCGCGAAACACGGTGGCGCCGGACCCTTTGGCAAAATACCGTTCCTCATCAAAGACGGCGTAGTTGGGCAACAGTTGTTTGCGGTAACGCGCGACTTCGGTGCCGTTCTCGAACACCGCGCAGCTGTTATAGATGTCGTCGCCGTCGTATTCAGGGAAACCGATCAGCACCGCAATGTCGCGCACGTTGGTACGTATTTCCGCCACCGCTTCTTCGACACGCTTGCGGAGTCCGGCGTGAAACAACAGATCTTCGGGCGGATAGCCACACACGCTGAGTTCCGGAAACACGATCAGGTCCGCTTCAAGCTCATCGCGAGCCCGTGCGGCGTAGCCCAGAATTTTCGCGGTGTTACCGGCAATATCGCCCACCGCAAGATCGATCTGAGCGAGGGCGATAGTGATTTTGCTGGTCATTGTCGGCCTTAGAGCCTGAAAAAAATTTCGGGCTCGGCGTTATCCGTTTAGGACGTCATACATTCGCGAACCGAGTTCCGCGGGTGAGCGCACCGTCGCCACGCCGGCGGCATCAAGCGCTTTGAATTTATCCGCCGCGGTACCTTTGCCACCCGCGACAATTGCACCGGCATGCCCCATACGTTTGCCCGGCGGTGCCGTGACACCAGCAATGTACGCGACCACCGGCTTGCTCACATTCGACTGAATAAACTCTGCCGCGGCCTCTTCATCGGTGCCGCCGATTTCGCCGACCATAATAATGCCGTCGGTATCTGCATCAGCCTCAAACAATTCCAGACAGTCGATAAAGTTCATGCCGCGAACCGGATCGCCGCCGATGCCGATGCACGTCGTCTGACCCAGACCAGTCACCGTGGTTTGATACACCGCCTCGTAGGTCAAGGTGCCAGAACGAGACACCACGCCAATGCGACCGGGCTTGTGAATAAACCCGGGCATAATGCCGATCTTGCATTGCTCCGGCGTGATGATTCCCGGACAGTTCGGGCCGATCAGCCGCACGTCACTATCTTTTAGCGCGGCCTTAACGCGCACCATATCGAGCACCGGAATACCTTCGGTAATGCAGACGATCAGCTTCACGCCAGAATTGGCCGCTTCCAAAATGGCATCCGCTGCAAACGGTGGCGGCACCAGGATCATGCTGACGTCGGCGCCGGTGTCGCGCACCGCTTCGAACATTGTATTGAAAACCGGCAAGCCGAGATGTTCTTGACCACCGCGACCGGGTGTAACGCCGCCCACGATTTGGGTGCCGTACTCGATGCACTGCTCACTATGGAATGTGCCCTGGCTACCGGTGATGCCCTGGCAAATGACTTTGCTGTTCTTGTCGATGAGAACGCTCATTGGCCACCCTCCTCGGCCGCAGCCACCACTTTTTTCGCGGCATCCGTCAAATCATCGGCGGTAATCAGTGCCACGCCACTTTCCTGCAACAACTGACGCCCCTTTTCAACGTTGGTGCCTTCCAGTCGCACCACCACCGGCACTTCAACCCCGACGTCTTTGACCGCCGCGATGATGCCTTCGGCAATCAGGTCACAGCGAACAATACCGCCAAAGATATTCACCAGGATCGCGCGCACGTTGTCGTTCGATAAGATCAGTTTGAAGGCCTCGGTGACCCGCTCTTTGGTCGCGCCACCGCCGACATCCAGAAAATTAGCCGGATCGCCACCGTGCAACTTGATGAGGTCCATCGTCGCCATCGCAAGTCCGGCCCCGTTCACCATGCAGGCGATATCGCCGTCCAGCGAGACATAGTTGAGATCGTGTTCTGCCGCTTCACGCTCTTTGTCATCTTCCTGACTAATATCGCGCAACGCCAGCAGATCCGGCTGACGGTACAGCGCATTGCTATCAATATTGATCTTTGCATCCAATGCGACGACATCGCCGTCACCGGTGATAATCAGCGGATTGACCTCAACCAGGCTGGCATCGGATGCTTCATAAAGCTGATACAGCTTTGCGATCAGATCGGCGAATTGCTTCAGCTGGTTTTTATCCAGCCCCAAGCCGAAGCCCAACTGGCGGGCCTGATACGGCTGCAAACCGGCAGCCGGTGATACCGCAACCGTAAAGATCTTTTCCGGCGTATCCGCTGCAACCTGCTCGATGTCCATACCGCCAGCCGCCGACGCAATAAACGACACCTCTGACACCTCGCGATCGACCAGCATGGACAAGTACAACTCACGATCAATCGATGATCCGGCTTCGACGTAGACCGTATTGACGGGCAGCCCTTCCGGACCCGACTGGTGCGTCACCAACTGCGTTCCGAGCATGCCCGTCGCAAATTCACGGACCTCGTCATGCGTCTTGGCGAGTTTTACGCCGCCGGCTTTGCCACGTCCGCCGGCATGTACTTGCGCTTTGACCACCCAGAGTTCGCCGCCCAATTTTTCGGCAGCAACTACCGCCTCGTCGGCGGTGGTGGCAGGAATGCCCTGGGGCACGGGGATACCAAAGTCGGCAAACAGCCGTTTGGCCTGATACTCGTGAAGGTTCATTAGATAATCTTAGATTTGGCTAGTTTTGAATTTATAAGGTCGTTTTTTCGGCAAAAACTGCGCTTGGAGGCGCCGGCGTATTTTGGAGCAATCAGCCCAATGAGTCTACAATCGGCGCACTTCGCGCTGTAATCCCGATCGAATGAATCAGTCAGAGATGGAGAACTTGGGCCGCCGCACCTTTCGCGGCAATCGGGATGCGCTGCTGCAGCTGGGCACCGATGAGCCCGATCTCACCTGGCGCGTGCTCACCACGCTGAATGCGATTCGCGTTCTGGTAGCCGGCGGATTGCTGGTTTTATTTATCGCCACCGACAGCCCGCGACTGTTTGGCGAGGCGTATCCGACAGTCTTCGCCACCACGGCCACCGCGTATTTGATGTACGCGATCTTCTCCGCGATGTCTTTGTCCAAGCGCTGGTTGACGTTGGGCGTCCAGGCGGTCGCGCAGGCGGTGGTCGATATCGCCGCGATCGTGATCCTGATGCACGCCTCCGGGGGCATTGAAAGCGGCCTTGGCGGGCTGTTGATCGTCTTTATCGGCGCCGGCAGCATCGCGCTGCCGCTGCAGTTCCCGGCTATTTTGGCGGCGCTAGCCACCTTCGCGGTACTCGGCGAACAGCTGTACTCACAATTCAGCGCTGATGGCATACCGGTCAACTATCCTGCTGCCGGCCTCGTCAGCGCGATTATCTTTGCGATGGCGATTGCGACCCGACCGCTGGGTCGGCGCATTCAGGCCAGTGAAGCGCTAGCCCGACAACGTGGCGTCGACCTGCGCAATCTGTCGCAACTCAATGAGTACATCGTGCAGCACCTGCGTGAGAGCATCATCGTGATCGATGCCAGCAACGATATTCGCCTGAATAATTCATCGGCGTCGCAACTGCTCGGCGCGACTCAGTCGGTCAGCGGATTGGCTTTGGCCGACGTGTTTCAGCCACTCGACGACTACGTCAAGAAATGGCGCAGCAATATTGATCAGTCGTCTCACCCCGAATTCACCGTCGACTCGACCAGCAACAATTTGCCGATCACCGCGCATCTGGCGCCACTCGGCAAAGACGGCATCCGCGACGGCGCGGTGCTTGTCTTTCTGGAGGACGCCAGCCTGATGCACGAACGTGTGCAGCAATCCAAACTGGCCTCCTTGGGGCGCCTGAGCGCGAGCATCGCGCATGAGATTCGCAACCCGGTCGGTGCAATGAGCCACGCGGCACAGCTGCTTGGCGAAGGCGACCATCTGTCCGAAGACGACCAGCGGCTGACCGAGATCATTCAGTCGCACTCCAGCCGGGTCAGCCACATCATCGACAACATGTTACAGCTGTCGCGGCGCGAAACCTCGCGGGCGGAACGACTACCGCTGCGTCCTTGGGTCGAGGACTTTATCGTCGAATTTAGTCGTACTCTGGAATTGCAAGAGGGCGAAGTAACGATTGAATCGATTCCCGACGAGCTCGAAGTTCGAATGGACAAGAGTCATTTGCGCCAGGTGATGTGGAATCTGTGCGACAACGCTGTGAAATATGCCAGTGAAACCGGCGGCATCATGGTGGAAATCGGCGGCGGGCGCCTGCAGGGACAAGGCCGACCGTATCTCGAAGTTCGCGACCACGGTCACGGTGTCGACCAGGGCACCGCCGATAAGATGTTCGAACCGTTCTATACCGAACGGACCGGTGGCACGGGGCTGGGTTTGTACATTTCACGCGAACTTTGCGAACTCAACCGCGCCACGTTGATGTATTTGGATCGACCGGGCGGCGGCAGTATTTTTCGACTGGTATTTGCTGACCCCGACCGGTGGGACACAGGAACGGATTGATGGGCCAACCCCAGGCACTGGTGATCGATGACGAACCCGACATTTGCGAACTTCTCGCAATGACGTTGGGTCGGATGGACATCGCGACGGCCTCCGCCGCCGATGTGCAAAGCGCCAAGCAATTGCTGGGCGAGCGAGAATTCGATATCTGCCTGACCGACATGCGACTTCCGGATGGCGATGGCCTGGAATTGGTGGAATGGATTCAACACCATGCGGCGCAGATGCCGGTCGCGGTGATTACCGCGCACGGTAACGTCGAGACCGCGGTGCAGGCCCTCAAGCTCGGCGCATTTGATTTTATTTCCAAACCGCTGGACCTGACACATCTTCGCAACATCGTCGAGAACGCGCTCAAAATCGAAGATGATGAACATGAAGTCCCGTCGCGACTGCACGGCGATTCGCCGGCGATCCGCAACTTGCGCGACATGATCGATAAGGTGTCGCGATCTCAGGCACCGGTACACATTTCTGGCGAATCGGGCACCGGCAAGGAGCTGGTGGCGCGCATGATCCACGACTCCGGGCCGCGAGCCGACGGTCCGTTTATCCCGGTGAACTGTGGTGCAATTCCGTCAGAACTCGTCGAAAGCGAATTTTTTGGCCACCGCAAAGGCAGCTTTACCGGGGCCGTCAGCGACAAACAGGGCCTGGTGCAGAGCGCCGATGGCGGTACCTTGTTTCTCGATGAGATCGCCGATTTGCCGCTCGCCATGCAGGTCAAGTTGTTGCGTGTC
The DNA here is from genome assembly GCA_039030375.1 of Pseudomonadota bacterium. GTDB lineage: Bacteria > Pseudomonadota > Gammaproteobacteria > Steroidobacterales > Woeseiaceae > UBA1847. The sequence goes on from JBCCEH010000027.1 coordinate 10,184, forward strand.
ATCCAAGAGAAGAAAGTTCGGCCGGTGGGCGCATCCGGCGAAGAAGATTCGGATATGCGCATTTTGTCGGCGACGCATCAGAACCTGGCCGAAATGGTGCGATCTGGCGATTTTCGCGAAGACCTCTACTACCGCATCAATGTGATCGAGCTGCGCGTGCCGGCGCTTCGCGATCGTGGTGGTGACATCGTCAGCCTGGCCGAATACTTGTTGTCCAGAATGAGTCCCGATGTCGCGTTGGCTGAGGACGCATCTGCGGCAATCGCCAGCTACGACTTTCCCGGCAACGTTCGCGAGCTGGAGAATATGCTGGAGCGGGCGGTGACCTTATGTGGCGGCCACACGATCTCGGCTGCCGATCTGCATATGCGTGGCAGCAGTGCCGACATCGAGGAACCCGAGTCCTTTACTGCGACCGACCTGTCCAATCAGGTCGAGGACGTGCAGCGCCAGGCGATCATCGATGCGCTCGAAAAGACCCGCTACAACAAAACCGCCGCGGCCAAGCTGCTGGGACTCACGCTGCGTCAGATGCGCTACCGCATCGCCAAACTCGATATCGACGCGTGACCAGCACTTAGCTGACAAGAATTGTCACTTTGTGACAGGAATTGTCACGGTTTGATGGCAAATTGCGACACAACATTGCCATCGGCGAACCTCTAATTTCTATAAAAGTTCTTCTCAGTCAATGAGTTATTGCGACCGCGCCGAACTTGGCACGCGCCTTGCTTTTATAACCGTACTGGCCGCAAGGCCGTTTGAATAAATCTCGCAAGAATTCTACGGAGAGACGTAATGAAGAAGATCCAACAAGGTTTTACCCTGATCGAACTGATGATCGTTGTCGCGATCATCGGCATCCTGGCTGCCATCGC
>JBCCEH010000028.1:0-10358 GCA_039030375.1 Pseudomonadota bacterium
TCAACCGTGGTGACTTCGCCCCAAACGACACTTGCCGGAATAGAGCAGGAGCGCACCGCGGCGCCGCCGATTTGCACCGTGCACGCACCGCAAAAAGCGATGCCGCAACCGAATTTGGGTCCGGTGATGCCGAGTTCGTCGCGGAGCACCCACAGCAGTGGCATGTCATCCGTAACCTCGACCTCGTGTTCTGTCCCGTTGACAGTTAGCTTCATATCCGCACCTTTATGATTGGCGTCCAGTATACAACCGGCTAAGGGCGTACTACAGTTGTTCGCTTGCTGGCCGAGAACATCCGATTATGATCGATACCCTGGTTGGTTTTTACGCCAAGAGCGCCGATGCGCCACCTCGCGATCCCGACAACGAGGACGTCCAGCAAGAGCTGCGTCGGCGCAAGTGGCAAGTCTTCTTTGCGATAACCTTTGGTTACGGTTTTTATTATGTCTGCCGGCTGAGCATAAATGTTGCGAAGCCGCTGATGGATGAGGCTGGCGTCTTCGATGCAGCGGAGCTGGGTTTGATCGGCTCGGCTCTGTATTTCTCCTATGCGTTTGGCAAGCTGACCAACGGTGTACTTGCTGACCACGTCAATCAGCGCCGATTTATGGCAACCGGCATGTTCGTGTCGGCCTTAGCCAATTTGTTTCTCGGATTCACCACTATCTTTTGGGTGTTTATCTTACTCTGGGGAATCAACGGGTGGTTTCAGTCTTTTGGCGCTGCGAGCAGTGTACGGTCAATCTCGAATTGGTACGCTGGTGAAGAGCGCGGCTCGATTTATGGGATGTGGGCGAGCAGCCATAATATCGGTGAAGCCGTCACCTTCGTTGGTACCGCCATTGTGGTGTCATATTTCGGCTGGATGTGGGGTTTCCGGGCATCGGGAATAGTCTGTCTGCTGGCAAGTTTCTACATGCTGATGCATGTGCATGAACGACCTGCAGCTTATGGATTGCCGAGCCCGAGAACGCAGCAAGGCGAAACGGGATTCAAAGCGTTGCGACAGATGCAGCTCGAAGTCATTAAAACTCCTGCGGTATGGATTGTTGCTTTAGCTAGCGCCTCGTTTTACATCACGCGATATGCCGTCAATAGCTGGGGAATTTACTTTCTGCAAGATGCGCGAGGCTATTCGACCATCGAAGCGAGCAGTATCGTGTCCGTCAATGCAATCGCCGGAATATTCGGTACATTCTTTTCCGGCATTCTGTCGGATCGCTTGTTTCAGCGGCGGAGGAATATTCCTTCGCTGGTATTCGGCGTTGTTTACGCCTTCGCAACCTGGCTATTTTTCTTCGGACCAGCGAATAAGTGGGCCGAAATCACGGCGATGGTGTTGTTCGGCTTAGCGTTAGGTGCGTTGATGGTGTATCTCGGCGGGCTAATTGCAGTCGACATTTGCCGCAAAGAGGTTTCGGGCGCGGCACTCGGCGTCGTCGGTGTTGCGAGCTACATCGGTGCTGGCGTACAGGACATTATCAGCGGCCGGATGATTGAAGACTCCAAGTCGATTGTGAATGGTGTTGAGGTCGCCAATTTTGAGGCAGTCGGCATGTTCTGGTTAGGCTCCGCAATCGCGTCCATTATCCTCGCTTTGTTTGTTTGGAATGCGAAGTCGCCCGATGACTAACCCGGAATCCCGTATCGTTGTGTTCGATCTGGGCGGCGTGTTGGTTGATCTCAATCAACCCGCCGAGCGAATGGACCTCGGTCTCGATCACGACACTTTCTGGTCGTTGTGGAGCACATTGCCAATCGTTCGCGCCTGGGAAACCGGTGCGATGCCAAACGACAAATTCTTTCATGAGCTTGCGCAGCAGTTTGATGTCAACGATGGCCGTGAAATGGAACAGCGGTTTCGTCGCTGGCGGTTACCGCTGTTCGACGGCATTAATGCGGTTTTGGAGTCGGTCACGGAGAATCGTCGTGTTGGACTGCTGTCAAACATCAATCCGGTACATTGGGAGCAGCAGTCGGCCGACACTAAAGTATTTGATCAGTTCGAACACCTGTTCTTATCGTTTCAAACGGGTCGATACAAACCGGATGTCGATGCTTATCGCCAGCTCAGCGAGACGTTTCAATGCCAACCGGCGGACATCGTGTTTTTTGATGATGTGATTGGCAATGTGGATGCAGCGCGACAGTGCGGATTAAATGCGGCGCAGGTGCGTGGCATCGATGAGCTCCGTCAGGCGCTTCGCGAGCACGCCAGCATCACATGCTAAAATTCGCACACTGAGCAGTTCCTACCCTCAACAACAATAACGTCGCGGCGAATTCCATGGGCCGATCTTCGGTGTTTTCTTTCTTGTCTCTGTTTTCCGACGAGCGACGGCGCGTACGGTTTGGGCTGCACGATCTGCTATCGCTGCGCGACGTCAGCGACGTCAACCTCAGTCCAGATGGACAGTTCGTCGCATACACTGTCGCGCACAACGACATGGAAGCCGATGTCATTCGAGAAACAGTGTGGATGCAGAGTATTGACGCCGGCGACCCGTTTCCGATGACCTCAACGGATTCGGACGCGAACACACCGCGATTCAGTCCGGACGGTGCGTTCCTTGCGGTCTTGTCGAATCGTAAGGATGAAACGGATCAAGTGTGGTTGCTGGATCGCCGCGGCGGCGATGCGCGACAGCTAACGCGGTTAAAGCAAGGTGTAGAGGACTTCGGTTTTTCACCTGATGGTAAGCGTCTGTGGTTGCTGGTTGAGGATCCGGCTAATGACGAAGACGATGATAGCGACCGGCCCAATCCGCCGCCGTATGTCGTCAATCGACTTCAGTTCAAACAGGACACGGTCGGCTATCTTGGTCGGCAGCGGACCCATATTCATTTATTAGACGTTGCGTCGGGCGAATCGCGTCAGCTGACATCCGGCGACTGTGATGATAGCGAACCCGATTTTTCGCCCGACGGCCAGCGATTGGTGTTTGTGAGCGACCGCGGGCAGCCGGTTGATCAGGCGCCGAATACCCATCTTTTTGTGATCAATATTGACGATGATGGAGCGGAGCCGATCGCATTGACACGTTCGCAGCAAAGTTTTGCCTCTCCCTCCTGGAGCCCGGACGGCAAACGAATTGTGCATACGACAACGGTGGCAGGTGCCTTGCCGGTGTATGCGATTCCACAGCTGTCAATCATGGACGTGTCCGCACAAGAAACTAAGGTCATCGGTGGACTGACCGAAATTCAAGCCGTCGATTGCCGCTTTACCGCGGACGGTGAATCGCTGTTAGCGATTACCGAACAACGCGGCGAGCAGCATTTAGTGCAGGTGAGTCTCGCCGATCATTCCGTGACGACGTTGGTGAGTAACGACGACGTGGTTACAGAGCTGGACGTTGCCGTCGATGGCACGGTCGTGCTTTTGGTAACCCGAAGTGATTCGCCGGACGACTGTTTTGTTCTCGACTCATCGGCGCTGCGACGTGTGTCGTATGCGAATCGGGAACTGCTGCACAAAAAGACGTTGGCTGAGGTCGAAAAATTTACCTGCAGGTCCGCCGATGACACGGAAATCGAGGTGTTAGTAGCATTTCCGGCAAATAGAAAGCGCGATAAACGCGGTCCAGGTGTCGTGTTGTTGCATGGCGGCCCGCAGGAACAGCACGACGTGGGGTTTGATAAAGAAGCGCAGTTGCTCGCTGCGAACGGCTATTGCGTGATCATGCCGAACCCACGTGGCTCTTGGGGTTACGGACAAGACTTCGCCAATGCGATTGTGGCGAATTGGGGAAGCAAAGACGCCGAAGATGTTTTCGCTGCGGTGGATTTCGCGGTTCAACAACGCTGGGTCGACGCGGATCAACTGGGCGTCATGGGCTGGTCGTATGGTGGCATGCTGGTGAATCACATCATCACCAAGACCGAGCGATTTAAAGCCGCGATTACTGGCGCCAGTGCTACGTTATATATGGCTAACTACGGTCACGATCAGTATCAGCAATGGTGGGAGCAGGAGCTCGGGCTACCGTGGTTAGCGGAAAACCGAGACAAGTGGAATCGTATATCGCCATTTTTTTCGCTCGATAAAGTAGTGACGCCAACGTTGATTGTGGGTGGCGAAGACGATTGGAACGTGCCGATTCTCAATTCGGAGCAACTCTACATGGCGCTGCGCCGGCAAGGTGTCGAGACGGAGCTGGTGGTCTACCCGAACGAAGGGCACGAAATTTCTGTACCGTCCTACGAAAAGGACTTATATGAACGCTACCTAGCGTGGCTTGACCAGTACGTGCGGAGATAGGTGGCGCGCGATGAGCAATAGGCCGGTGGAAACCGATATCGCCATTGTCGGTGCCGGTGCTGCAGGGTTGGCTGCCGCGCATCGTTTGCAGGCCGCAGGTCGTGATTTCGTGGTTTTGGAAGGGTCGCATCGCATCGGCGGGCGAGCGTATACCGAGTTGCTCCGCGACGGCGAGCCGTTTGATCTCGGCGCGCACTGGATTCATTCGCCAAAAGTAAACCCGATGTTCGATTTTGCGCGGCGAGAAAGGGCGTTGCTCGAGGAAGAAGACGAAGACGACTCTGAGTTCTACACGGTGGACGCGTATTTCGAGAACGGCGCGTGGTTGCCGGACTCCGCGTCCGATGCGATGGCGGACTACGTACGCCATCAGTTCGACCGAGTAGAGCGCGCGGTTGCTGCGGGCCGTGAATCCTCTATTTACGAATTGATCGACAACGATCATCGCTGGGCCCCGTATCTCTATTTGTTCTTCGGTCAAGACTACACCTGCGACGTCGATGAAATTTCGGCCGCTGATAGTGTGTCGTTCGAGCATCTTGGCAACGACTTTGCCGTAGGTGACGGTTTCGGCGCGCTGTTATCCCGATATGGCGCTGATGTTCCGGTGCAGCTCAATGAGGCGGTGCGGAAGGTCGACTGGTCCGGCGAGAAAGTCGTACTGGATACCGCTAAGGGAACGGTGTTGGCTAACAAGATCATTCTGACGGTATCCACGGGCGTATTGGCACACCGGCAGATCGAGTTTGTACCTGCGTTGCCGGCTTCTAAACTCGCCGCAATCGAGAGCCTGCCGATGGGTAGCTGCACGAGAATCGCACTGTCGTTCGCAAGCGATGTCCTCGACCGCTGGCCAGCGGATTTCACCGTATGCCCGGACGGTCAGGTGCCACTGCATTTTCGCAATCGTCCATTTGGATACAACTATGTCGAGGTGGTTACCGGCGGTCGACTTGCCGCGTGGATGGAACAGTCGGGCGAGGCGGCAACCCTGGACTACGTAACAAACTACCTGGCGGAAATTGAGACGGATCGTCGGCAATTGCAGTTAGACCGTCACATCGTTTCGGCTTGGGACAATGACCCCTGGACGTTGGGTTCGTATAGCTATGCCCGACCCGGAAAACTCGACGCGCGCCAACAACTGGGTCGCTCGGTTGATAACCGGCTGCTGTTTGCAGGCGAAGCAGCGATCGTTGGGCAGCAAGCGACCGTGCACGGCGCGATTACCAGCGGTCAAATCGCGGCTGCCGCCGTCTAACTTGCGCGTTCGAGTCGTGCGGTCAGGCGTTTCGAACGGTTAATCGTCTTGAACGTCGAAAGAAAATATTCAGCGGCCTCGGTTTCGCCAATGCCGGCGGCAGCGAAATGCAGGTACAAGAGTATTTCGGCATCGATCGTTGAGTCTTCGTTTCTTCGCCAGGCGTTGGCCAGCAATTCTCCGCCTTGTTCGTAACGACCGCTGCGCACCTTGGTAATGCCGTCGTAAAACAGAAATAGAGCGGAGCGCGGATTGGATGCCAGTGCCTGGGCGATAAGTCGATCGCGCAGCGTGACATCCGGCTCGGTCGCCTCTAGCTCAATCCAAACGCGGGTCGTTAGCCAACGAAATCGTTCGGTGCTGTCTTCCTCGGTGCGCGCGACATTGTCGTCGGTCAGCTGGCGCGCTGCGTCGAAATTTCCCGCGGCCGCCATGCAGCAGGCATGCGACATGAGTAGATCGGCATTGTTGGGAAAACGGCTTGCCAACGACGACGACAAACTCAGTGCGGCCTCGGTTTGGTTATCACTTATCAAACGATTTAGTTCGCGTATATCACCGACCGCAAGCTGCCATTGGATACTGTTGTCGCTCATGAACGGGCTGGAAAGGATGCCAAGACCGTCGCTGATGCCACCGTCGGTCTTGAAGGGAATGAGGTTGAAACCGGCGCCGATAATGATGGCGATGGCCAGACTCTTTAGGGCGATTTGTCCAACATCGTCGCCACTGCCAAATACGGTATTCCAGCCAAACAATAGAATTAGAATCAACAGCAGGATGAGTTCGATGCCGGGGCCGGCGGCGTACACCAACGCGCTTTTCCAGCGCATGCCGTCCGCACTCGAGGGGCTAGGCAGCACGTAGCCCTCCAGCGGCACGAGTTTGATTCGTACGCGTGTTTCGCCGGATTTCCAGCTCCACATCTCGCGGCCGAAGCCGATTACAATTTCTTTCACCTTCCAGCCGACCGCACGAGCCATCCAGGCGTGTCCCAGCTCGTGCAATACCAGCAGAGGCCCCCAAAAGCTCAGGATAAATACGGCGCCGAGCTTGCTATTTGAGTACTCCTCAAATATCGCGAGGAAAATCAACGTCGTAATCACCGCGGCGATGATCGTGACGGTGAGTGATTCGCCGCGGGTCATTGGGCGGCGATGGGCCGGAATTTTTAAGTCGGTGAACATAAGTCGGATGAGGTTTGCTCAGCACCGCAGCCAGCGCATGATTTTGCTACTCTCTAGAGCATAACAATAAAGGAGGGCGACCATGGACATCGCATGGATACAAGTCTTTGTACTGACTTTGAGCGAGTGTGTGGCTCCAGCTGGCAAGACGGTTTGCCAGGAGCAAGAATTACAGATGCAGTTTCTAACGCAAGCGGAATGCGAAACCGCGCTTGAAGAAATCATTTCGCTCAAGGATCAGTTCGATAACGTTATCGTCAACCGGCGCAAGTCGGGGTGCACTGCGTCGGCGCGCCAAAGCGAGACATTCGCCAGTGCCGACGCCGTGAAAACGGCAACCGGCGGCGATGACTGGGTTCAACCAGAGGATTCGGCCGCGGTTACGGCTACGCGCGTATCGCACAACGAACGACTGGCAGAGATGAAGACCTGCGATGAGTCTCGCGGTGTTGCGCCGTGCAAGATCGGCAACATCATTATCGAGGGTGCGTCGAGCGGGCAGCCGGTAGAAGTGTGGCGCGGCGACTAAGTGGCGATGCTGTCATAGCAGTTTGGGGATGATCGCTTTGCGGTCGACCGGATAATTATCGAACTGTTCGCGGTACCAACGATGGTTGGACAGAGCACGAGGCAGCAGATTTGCGATGGTGAATACCGCAAAGGCGAGACCGGCCATTGACCATACGGCGATTGCCCAGCCGATCCAAGTCAAAATTTCGCCGAAGTAATTAGGGCAGGATATGAATCGATACAAGCCTCCCGTAGGAATGTAATAGCGAGTGTCGCCCGGTTTTCGCAGATTCAACAGCACGCGATCGGCGTGTTGATTAATAATGAACCCGAGCAAGAACAAGACTGCACCGATAATAAAGGCCGGCGACTTGATCCACGAATCGGGGTATTCACCGAAATGGGTTAGCCAACGGGCGTTGACGTAGCTGTTTACGCACGTGAACAAAAACGCCATCGCCGCAATGATAAGCGGCATGCGCTGTGACCGGTTGCGCAGTCGAAACGGATACACAAACGTACGGCTAAGGTAGTGAAGCTGCCATAACCCCAGCAATATGAGTGCAGTAAGCTGCCAGGCGTTATCACCCCAAAAGTAGACGGCGGCAAACACCAACACAGATGGCGTCTCCATCGCCACCCAGGCCCAATGTGCCGGCAAAGTGGGGCCCCAGCCCTGGCGTAAGTGCCTTCCGTATGGCGCGGTTAGAAACAACAACGAAACCAGCACGACGACCGACGTGGCGAGTAGCCCGATCACTAGGGCACGATGGATTTCCCATTCTGGCATAGCGAAATGCGGCAGTGCGATTCGACCTGATGATCGGAGTTTAGTACGTTTGTGCTGAAGTCGTTGCACGAAACGAATGGCTGTTGGTGCTATTCAATCCCGAGCTAGCAAAACGCATACTCAGGTTTCAGGGCTGCGGAGCGCGCATCCTGCAGTGAGTTGTTTGGTGGTGTTAAGCCGCCGTAATAGGAGGTGTGGTCATGAAAGCGATGATGGGATTTGCGTTTTTTCTGTTGTTCTTGGCCGCTATCGCGTTCGCGTATTTAAAAGCCAGCAGCATGGCGGAGAAAAACCCGGCGGCGGGTGGCATGGGCGCAACCGCTATCGTTTGGCGCCCCACCGTGATCGGTGCCGATTCGTTGCCCGCGGATAGTGGCATGACGCTCAGTATTACCGAGAGCGGACAGGTGAGCGGTAACGCCGGCTGTAATCAGTACACCGGCACTCTGTCCGTGACCGCAGACAGCACGGAATTTTCAGGATTGGCCGTCACGCGCATGGCCTGCGAGGGCGACGCGATGCGGCGCGAGTCCGCTTATCTGGATGCACTAGCTAAAGTTCGCCGCGTGGAAATGGGCTCGAGTCGGCTTCAACTGCTGGATGCCGACGGCGTATTGCTCGTTGAGTATATTCCGGCGGGCTAGATCCCTGCTTTCTCAACCGCTTCGGCGATACGATCGGCGGACTGGGCAGGCGCCATAATGTGAACGCCGGCCACGCCGTCGAGTTCGCGATATTGCTGAATCAGTTCGACGCAAATATCCATGCCGGTGGCGCGTGGATCGTCGGCTGATTCGAGTCGACGAATAACGTCTTCGGGCACGGTGACGCCAAACAAATTTTCATCCATCCAACGCGCGGATCGCGCCGAGGCAATCGGGCCGATACCGATCAGCAATGCGGCTCTGTCTAGCAGACCCGCGTCGCCCAGTGCCGCCACATAACGTTGGGTGAGCTCCGGCTGGTAGCAAAATTGCGTCTGGATGAACTGTGCGCCGGCATCAATCTTGGCAGCCAGCTTGCTCGGTTCCCAGCCGGATGCGGGGTCCATCGGTACGTCGGCGGTGCCCATAAAGACATCGGGTCGCGTGGCGATTTCGCGTCCGGAGGTGGTAACTCCTTCATCACGCATGCGGGTTGCGAGTGCCAGCACGTCGTTCGATACCAGGTCAAAGACGCCTTTCGCGTCAGGCTCATCTCCGCCGGAGGGGCTATCGCCGGTCAGTACCAACACGTTTTCGATACCCAGTGCCGCTGCGCCAAGCAGGTCGCCCGCTAGCGCGATTCGGTTGCGATCACGGCAGGTCATTTGCAAGACCGGCGACTGGTTATTGTTGGCGAGAACCGCGCACGCGGGCAGGCTAGCCATGGTTACGCGTGCACCAGCGAACTCGGTTACGTTGATTGCGTTGACCCGGTCTACCAGCGGTGCTGCTTGCTCCAGAATCGTCGCCGCAGAGGCTGTGAGGCGGGGTGTGATTTCAGCGGTGACGGCGAATTCACCGTGATCGATCGCGGCTCGAAGGGAGGGTTTGCTAGGCATCGGGGTTACTCGATAGGGGGATATAACGCGGGCCCTGGATCGCTCCAGGGCCCGAAAATAGTGCGCTGGAGCATACTCAAAGCCGATTCGCCTGTCCAAACAAAGTTTTTCCTTATAAGCCGTTGACTTTTAATAACAGAATAAGTATTCTGTTTTTCATGGCGAGAACACGCACATTCGATCCGACCGTGGCGTTGACGACCGCCGCTGAAATTTTTGCGGCGAAAGGGTATTCGGAAACCTCGATGGAAGATCTGGTTCAGGCTACTGGCGTCAGTCGGTATGGCCTGTACGGGACGTTCGGTAATAAACGTGAGCTGTTTGAAGCCGCGTTAGAGCGATTTGCGGAAAGCCTCGGTAAGGCATCGTTCCTTAAATTGTTGGAACCGGATGCGGAGCTCGACCAGATTCGATCAATTTTTTACGAGCGTGCCGAGGACATGTGTAACGTTCGGGAAAATAAGGGATGTTTGTTCATCCATACGGCTATGGAGATGGCCCCTCAGGACGAGGAACTGCGCGATGTCCTGCAAAAATTCATGAAACGAATGACCAAAGCGTTTGCGATCGGATTGGAGACGATGCGCGCGAGAGGCGAGGTGAAGAGAGATTTGGATATTCGAACATCGGCGGAGCTGCTGACCAGCACGATGTTCGGCTTGGCGGTGCTTGGGCGTACCGGGTTTCCGAAGGAAACTCTGCATGGTGTGATCGAAACAACGATTGCCGCACTGCAAGACTAACGGCAGCATTTTTTTGAAGTAAACAGAACGAACATTCTTTTATTACCGCCAATAACAGAATGA
>JBCCEH010000029.1:0-10200 GCA_039030375.1 Pseudomonadota bacterium
CAAGTCCTGCGATCAGATAGAAGTTCGTCTTATAGTCACGGCCTTCACCAATAAAACCCTCTCCCGGCAGAAATTTGTAACCGAGATTGAGGTTGTAATACGTAAACGTGCGCTCATCTTCGGCAATGATCGGAGCGCCGCCCGACAACACCTCAAAGCTGGTCAGCCCGGCCTCGGTCTGCCCTACGGTTGCCTCAACAAAAAAGCCTTCCGTCACGTGGTACGCCAAGCGCGCGCCGTAGACGACGTCACTGCCGAAGTCTTCGATACTCATGATGCCGGCGAATGCGCCGACCTCGAAGTCTTCCCGGTCGATCTCGGGTTCTTTGATTTCCCGACGCTCCACAGCCGGATCAATCACCTGCCCCGGCGGCTCAGACGACGGCGGTGGCGCCTCGTTGTCACCGATGCCGAACAGGTTCTTCGTGGCCGCACAGCCCGAAGTACCGATTACGGCGATAATCAGAAAAAGAATGCGAAACCGACTTTCCATTCCTCTACTTCCTCGTTGTCATCGCGGCTTGTGAAGACCACGTAGCTCTTGTACTCGGCGCGCACTAAGAAACGACGCGTCGCATAAACTCGAAATCCGGCACCTACATGTCCGATCTCGTCCGTGCGATCGTCGCCTTGAATAATCGTTGACTTGGGACTGGTGTGAATCACACCGGCGCCAAGCGTGAAAAACGGCGATACCCGTTTATCGGGCCAGGTTTCATGAACGACGTTAACACTGCCCATCCAGCCGTTCGAAAAATTTCCTAAAATCTGTGAACCCCATACCTCTACGGCCACGTGGGGGTTGAGCGAGTAGCCACCGTAGAGAGAAACGATGTTGGCGCCGCCGAAATCACCGGCCAGAACGCCTGCCTCCCAACGGCTGTTGGTGAAGTCTTCCAACCCGGCCACGGCAAAATCGACCTCCGAACCATCCGGGTTCAGGGTCAGTTCCATTTGTTCTTGATCAACCCAGCCCTCAATGCCGCGATCGGTGCGCACCAAGTACCAATTGGTACGTTGCATCACGATCTCGACCTGATCACCGCGGTCCACGACATGAAATATGGGATAGCCGCGCGCCGGCCCTGTGTGCATCTCCAAATACGGATCAGCAACGGCAACCTGCCGTAGGGGTTCGTCGTCAGCATTCGCTGTACTCGGTAAGGCCAGCTGTACGAGTGCGACTGCAACGATGCAGACACAAGCTACGAACCGATTACTGTGGTACGTCGAATGGATTGTTGTAGTACTGAGCTCCAAGGTCCAACCATTCCGCAATTAAGCGTCTCTCCGCGCTAGACAACATTTCATAGTGGCTGTTCGCAGAGTCTTCAAATCTCGTAAAGAAATCTGCCGACGCCGTCGCACCTTGAGATGTTGCTGGCGACGCGATCGGAATAACGTCGAATATCGGGTTCCCGTCGATATCCACGCCAATCTGCTGTTGCGCATCGACCAATGCGCCGTTAACCACTTCCTGAAGGTTATCCGTAACCAGTAACTCCCTGTAGGCGTGGTAATGATCCGGTTCGTCGGCTGATAGGCCGTCGGTCAGCTCCAATTGACCGGCCGGAACGATTACCGTTGCGCCATCTGCGGGGTCGATTTGCGTGTGGCAATTAATGCAATTGTTATCGACCTGCAGTCCCGTTACTGGATCGAGTACCGGCGTTACGCCGTCTGCCTCGAATACCAGCCGCTGCTGGCTCCAGATGGGGTGAATAATAGCAATGTAATTGATGATACTGCGACAAGGCGCCGCCCAATCACCCTGGCAGCCAATCAGCGTCGGTGATTCGGTGGTCAGATCCGTGTACAGATAATCAATATCTTCGTTTTGTGCAGCGATTAGCGGGTCGGCGCTCCACACATCGCGGTAAATCACATTCATCGAGGGTTCGATAGATGAGCAACCATCGGTAGAGCATGTAACCCGTGCACGAATTTCAGCCATGGTTTCGCCTGGCTCGCCGATATTCCACTGAGGATCGGTGTTCGGAAACTCCAGCAATCCGCCCGGTGCGCCGGTATAGGCGGTGTCAAACGCATCGCGCCGTCCGTGTGAAACGCCCGCATCCGCGACGTGGCAACCGTTGCAGTCGAGCTGCTGACCAGGAGTCAGCGAAATCCAGTTGTGGTGTCGTTGCGTAAGGCGTTTGCCGTTGGCATCGAGAATACTGAGCGCCAGCGCTGTATTTGCCGGCACTTTAAACATTGTTGAACCGTCCGGCTCTACCATCGCGTAGCCGACGATTTCGCGCATGCCCAATCCGGGCGCAACACCGAAATCGGTGTTATCGAGATCCACGATGTCCTCATCCGGAATCGAAACCGCTTTTTCGACGCGGATAAAGCGGAATGGGCGATCCGCGGCCAACGTCTGCGCCGGATCTGCCAGAGCCGTGATATCGGCAACCGCGGTGCCATCAAAGTCGTACACACTGCGGATGTTGATTACCGCTTCGCCGGCATCGGCAATCGTCGGGTCCAGCGCAAACACGTTTTGACCGTCAGGAATGGCGGCTGGTGCAACCTTCGGATCGGCGGCCACGACTTCCGTGTAAATAAAGCCTTCCTCACCCGGTACTACGGGACGCTGCGTGCCGTCACGCGGGTCATACATCCACACGCCGTAAAGCGGCTGAGCAATCGTGAAGCTGCCGACCGGAACCGGCACCGGATTGACCGGATCGGGCTGCTCAAAGACCTGTGCTACGAGCTCATCCGTGCAAGGGTGAATGCGGAAGTCGTCGGTCTCGGGATCACCGTCGTCGGGCAGAATTTCCTGCAAACGACATTGGCTAAAGCTCACTAACAGTCGGCCGGTTCCATCGAGAATCGGGTAGACCGACGCGTAACGACCACCCTGCGACGGCACGCCCGGCGTGGTGCTTACCTCGTTAATGGTGGCGTCTTCTTGAGCTGGGCCGTTCAGTACGCCGATATTCGGTGCGGTCGGTTGCGTGTTTTCCAAGTACTGCGGCGTATCGATTGAAATCAGTTCACCACCACCCTCGGTATCCGTAAACGGTCGGATGAGCACCATGATGCGGCCATCTTCCAGCTCGCGCGGTTGCATGAACTGGATGGTGTCGCCGTTGGTACCGGTATTGTGACTCTCCGAGCCGTACAACATTTCCAGGTTGGTGCCGTCCGGGTTCATGCGATAGAGATTGACCTCGTCATTCCCAGGCGCATGGTCCCAGCGGCTGAATACGATTTGGCCGTTTGATAGCACGGACGGGTCCAGATCGTGACTTTGGTTGAACGTCACTTGCCGCACGCCAGTTCCATCGTCATTCATCAGATGGAGATTAAACGCAAATTCGTTTTGATCTTCGTCGAGCGCGATAAACGCTTGTTTGGTTTCGTCAATCAACACCGCCTGCGATTGTGACTGGCGTGTCGACGAGAAAATGATGCGACCGTCGGGCAAGTACTTCGGCATGATGTCGTGACCGATCTCGGCAGTGTTGTCCGACGTAATCACACGCTCCAGCGTGTCGGTCTCAAACGTGTATTTCCAGATATTCCAGGTCGGCAGATCTTCTTCATCAACGTTCGGATCGAACGGAAAACGCATGGAAAACACCAGCGCGCTACCGTCGTACGCGATTTCCACATCGCGAATCGCCGCTAAGCCCTGTGTCAGTTCACCCGTGATGTTGACCGGCTCAGCACTCGGTGATGCGCGGTCGGCAAAAAACAGGTCGGCCCCGAAATCGAAGGTAATCTGCTCGCGCAGGTCGTCCTGCTCGAAATTACCGTCGTCGTCCAAAGGCACCGGCGCCCGAATATAGGCGATCGGAAAATCAATCACGACCGGGTCGGGCTCCTGCCCATCACCTAAGTTGACGCCATCACCGCCGCCACACGATGCTAAGAAAATGCAGGCAGACGCCAGCCACGCCGTCTTGGGCGCAAGCTTACCGAATCCTTCGGTCGTCTTAATCCATAGCCTGTTCATATCCGATACCTCTTTCAAAGTGGCCGGAGGCAGTGAATCTGCCGTATGCGCCTGGACGCATCTCCCCACCATTTGAATCCATTCAATACTGGACGCCCAGACGCATCCGTACCGTTAACGCGATCACAATCCGTTAGGACCGTTAACAAATCGCAGTGAAGCCAGCAAAGACCGAAACCTACGTCGTTGCTGCCTTTAGACCGTTCCTCGCGCGAATTATAAAAGAGCAAATACACGCGATGTAATGTCGAAAAAGGGCGACACTTTAGTGACCACACCCCTTCTATCAGGCGGTCTCTGTACAACGAAGCAGCGCTGCTCATGGTTCCCCTGGGTTTTTTTTTGCGCGACTTAGACGATCAAAATCGGCTGCATTTGAGAAGTTGCTTGAAGTTTGGCGTGTTTGTCGTTGTTGTGTAGATATGACAAATCCAGCAGCCCCTGTCTCTTTCCAGCGACAGTTGCAGAGTGCTGTGTAATCAGTAGCTTAGCTTCGCCAGTGTCAAAACTTGTACGCAATGACAGACAGGTGCTTGACATATCGCGGTCCCGCGGCGCTGCACCAGAATGCGTATAAGGTTCTGTTTTTAAAGTACTTTTTTGAGTTTTTGGGCGCCAAGAAAAATTCTGGCACAGCAATTGCTTTATTGATTACGGAACGGCAAGAAATGCGGCATGGGGTTTCGCCGCAAGCATCGGGACTGTGAATGTAATCACGGAGAAATCCGTAGGGTTCCGGCACACTTTTGGGCATCGACGGATCGATTCAATAAACCGTTAGTGCATTTACACGTTGGTAGGGAAGTACAAGACGTGAGCAGGTTGACTATGAAAAATAAGACGTGGACAAGTAATAAGATTGCCCGCAACCAGGGAGTGGTAACGTCTTTTTGGCGCACGCTTTTGGTTTCGGTCGCAGCACTTTCAATAGCTGCACCGGCATTTGCGGGGTCTCGCGAACAGGCACAGCGCATCCATGAGCGCCTCGCCGGCGTGCCACCTTCGGCAGCTGTACTGCAGCAGATGCAGGACATGATCGATGGTGTTCAGCCGGGCGGAGCTGCGGGCGCGGCCAATTTGGCGATGGATAACGTGAACTTCTACAACGTAACGTTGAAGAACTTCGCCACACCTTGGACGAATCGCGACCAGTCGGTCTTTGTGCCGCTGAACGACTACGTCGCCACGGTGATCGGCATGGTGCGCGATGACGTACCGTTTAACACTTTGCTATCTGCAGACCTGACTTACACAGGCGGCGGCTCAGTACCGACAGGCCCGTCAGCGTCAAACAACGACCATTACATCGAGCTTGAGAACAACAAAGTCAACCTGCGTGATCAGCTCGTCGCAACAACTCAGTCGTCCATCATGGGTATTCCGGCGAACGCCACCGCCGGCGTGATGACGTCGCGCGCTGCATCGGAGGCATTCTTTGTCGCAGGTACTAACCGCGCCATGTTCCGCTTCACGTTGCTCAATCACATGTGTAATGACATGGAGCAGATGCACGACACGCGCCTGCCGCCCGATATGGTGCGCCAGGACGTGAGTCGCAGCCCCGGTGGCGACAGCCGTCTTTACTTCAACAATTGCGTTGGCTGCCACGCGGGTATGGACCCGCTAGCCGGCGCGTTTGCGTTCTATAACTATGACGAAGACCAGCAACGCCTCATTTATGACACCTCGGCGGTCGCGTCAAAGTACTTTAATAATGACTTGAACTTCCCGCAGGGTTTCCGCACGTCAGACGACTACTGGGAAAACCGCTGGCGTGAAGGTCAGAACGCCTATCTTGGCTTTGACGGTGCATTACCGGGTTCCGGTAACGGCGCCAAGTCACTGGGTGAAGAACTTGCGAATAGCCAGGCATTTGCTGCTTGCCAGGTGAAGAAGGTGTTCCGCACCGTCTGCCTGCGCGATGCAGAAGATCAGAATGATCGCGATGCCGTCGCCAATATAACAGCAACGTTCCGCGGTACCGGCTACAGCATGAAGCAGGTATTCGCTGACTCCGCTGTTTACTGCATGGGCCAGTAGGGAGACTGACATGACAGACGCAAACAAAACTGCTTTGCCCATGATGCCGATCGATCGCAACGACTCCGGTTTGTTGCGCGCCGTTCGAAATGGTTTTCTAACGGTATTAGCGAGTGTTTTCCTGGCCGCCTGTGGTGGCGGCGCCGAGACCACCGATAACCCGACCCCCCCGGGTGGTGGTTCTGGCAATAATGACGCGCCATATCTTGGGCCTGTAGCTCGTGACGCCGACGTTCTGGCGTTCCAACAAGAATTCTGGTCCAACGCGCGAACCACCGATCGTTGCGGCGCTTGCCACAACGAGACTGTGGGTCAAGCCCCTATGTTTGTCCGTGCAGACGACGTCAACATGGCGTTCGATACCGCGGTCACTGTGGTTGACACAACGCAACCGTCGCTGTCGCGTCTGGTGGAGAAAGTCGGCGAAGGCCATAACTGTTGGGTCGCTGATCCCGGCGTCTGCGCCACCATTATGACGACCTGGATCGAGAACTGGCTTGGTGGAGAAGGCGGCGGTGGTCGCTCCATCGTATTGGTTCCGCCACCGTCGGTTGACCCGGGCGCAAGTAAGAACTTCCCAGTCGATCCGGCGCAGTTCGAGGCGCTAATTTACGATCCGATCCTGCAGCCTTATTGCTCAAACTGCCATAGCTCGCAGTCGGCCAATGCTCAAGCGCCGTTCTTCGCGGACGCTGATGTAGCGAGCGCCTACGACGCCGCCAAGTCAAAGATCAATCTCGACACGCCGGCCAACTCACGCTTCGTGGTGCGTCTGCGTAGCGAATTCCATAACTGCTGGAGTGGTTCATGTGCTGCCGACGGCCAGACTATGGAAGATGCGATCACTGCATTCGCGAATGGCATCGCGCTGACCGAAGTAGATCCTGACTTAATTACTAGTAAGGCGTTGCGACTGATCGACGGTACGCTTGCATCAGGCGGTAACCGTTACGAAGAAGCGCAGGTTGCATTGTGGGAGTTCACTACCGGTAACGGACTGGTCGCCTTCGACACCAGTGGCGTCGATCCGGCAGTCGATCTCAACCTCTCTCCCGAGGTCACCTGGTTCGGTGGCTGGGGCATCACCACCAATGGCGGTCGCGCACAAGGTACGACGACCGCCAGTCGCAAGCTATTCGATGTGTTGCAGGAATCGGGCGAGTTCTCGATCGAGGCCTGGGTTATTCCAGCCAACGTAACGCAGGAAGAACGTCGCATTATTAGCTACTCGGCGAACAGCGAGAATCGCAACTTCACGCTGCAACAGACCTTGTATAACTACGACTTCCGTCTGCGCACGACTGAGACGGATCTCAATGGTGATCCGGCATTGTCGACACCGGATGCAGATGAAGTCTTGCAGGCGACACTGCAGCACGTCGTGGCGACCTACGATCCGATTGAAGGTCGTCGAATCTATGTCAACGGTGACTTGGTCAGCAACGCCGACCCCGTCCCCGGCGGCACCTTCGTTGACTGGCTGGATACGTTTGCACTGATTATCGGTGCTGAAGTCGGTGGCGGTGACATGTGGGAAGGCACGGTTCGACTCGCCGCTATCCACCGTCGTGCACTGACGCAAGAGCAGGTGCAGCAGAACTTCGATGTCGGTGTCGGCGAGAAATTCTTCCTGCTGTTCGACATCTCAGAGGTGATCGTGGCGGCGCCTCAGTCCTCATATGTTCTGTTCGAAGTGTCGCAGTTTGACTCTTACGGCTACATATTCGACAAGCCGCACTTCATCACGTTGGACGGCTCGGCTCCTGAAGGTATTCCGCTGGAGGGCTTGCGTATCGCGATGAACGGCCAGGAAGTATCGGTCGGTCAGACCTACGCACCGATGGTTCAGACATTGTCCGCGTCGCAGTTTGTTGAGCTTGGACAGCCGCTGTCGATCCAGGGCGCCGTGGTGCCGCTGGAGAAAGGACCGGAAGACGACGAGTTCTTCCTGACCTTTGATCGCTTAGCGGCGGAAACCTACAGCCGTCAGGCGGACCCGACCGCGACGATTACTGAGACCGATGTTCCGGTTGATGAGCGTTCGTCGGATATTGGTCTGAAGACGTTTGATGAAATCGATGCCACGTTTGCAGCAGTCACACGCGTGAACCGCTCGCAAGCTCAGTTCGCAGGCGTTGATATGACGTTCCAAGAACTGCGTCAGTCGCTGCCTGCCGTTGAGAGTATCGATACGTTCTTATCGTCGCATCAAGTTGCGATTGCCCAGCTGGCGATCTCGTACTGCGATGCGCTGGTGAACACCGACGGCAACCCGGATGGTGCTGGCACGATGTTCCCGGGCTTCAACTTCAACGACAACAACGCGTTTAACCCGGCTGGCGGCAACCGCGATGCGTTCGTGAACCCGCTGATCAACAACATCATGGGTACCGGACTTGCCTCGCAACCGGCATTCGCGGATGTGTATGCCGAACTCGCGTCGTACACCTCCGGTGGCGGTGCCCGTCCGGACAACCTCGTGACACGCCTCTACAACGGCGGCAGTGACACGCGCGCCATCTCGAAGGGTGTTTGTGCCGCCATGCTCGGCAACGCAACCACCTTGGTTCAGTAACGACAGGATTAGGAAAGGAATTCACTATGGCTATCAAACGTAACAAACGGCACTACGATGCGCCGCAGTTGCATGGCGACCATCCTCGTCCTGTCACGCGCCGTGAGTTTGTCTCGCAGGGTTTTATGACCGGTGCGGCATACGCAACGGGCTCCGGAATTTTGAGCATGTTTGCGAACCCGCGCGACGCGATGGGTGCCCTGTCTGATGACCTGACACCGCTGTTGCAAAACCCGTGCGAGATTGCCACCAACGGTGCCGGCAAGATTCCGTTTATCTGCTTTGACCTCGCCGGCGGAGCGAACATCGCCGGTTCCAACGTATTGATCGGCCAAGAAGGCGGTCAGAACGACTTTATTGGTACCGGTGGATACGAACGCCAGGGCTTACCGGGTGACATGATCCCGGGCTTGAACGATCCGATCTCTGGCGAACCGTATGCCAACTTCGATTTAGGTCTGGGCTTCCACCTCGACAGTGCGTTTCGTCGCGGCATCATGCAAAGCTTGACGCCGGGAACCGAAGCCAACATTAACGGAGCGGTGATTCCGGCACGTTCGGATAACGATACTGGTAACAACCCGCATAACCCGATGTACGGTATCGCACGCGCCGGTCTTGGCGGTCTCGGAGCCGACGGTTCCATCCTGACGCTGGCCGGTTCGGAAAACACCGACTCGGGCGGTAACTCGATGTTGCCGCAGGCGCTGTACGACCCGGAACTCCGCCCGACGAAAGTTGACCGTCCTTCAGACGTCGTCAACCTGGTCGATACCGGTGACTTGGTCGGTATCTTGTCCAAAGACGATGCCACCGCGGTCATGGAATCGATCTACCGCCTGTCTGACCACAAGATGGATCAGGTCAATACGCAGATCAATCGTGATGCCGTGCTCAAAGAGATGGTGCGTTGCGGCTATTTGAAATCGGCCGACATCGCCGATCGTTTTGGCGGTGTACCGATCGATCCGGGTCTCGACCCTGAGATCGTCGGCCCGACCGGCATCTTTACCGAAGCCGAGTTTAATGCCGGTGGTCGCGACGGATCCGAGTTCCGCAAGACCGCATCGGTGATGAAACTGGTTCTGAACGGCTACGCTGGCGCCGGTTGTATCGAAATGGGCGGTTACGACTACCATGGCGGTGCTCGCGCTGAAGGCGAAGTCAAAGATTTCCGCGCTGGACGCTGCATGGGCGCCTGCCTCGAGTATGCCGCGCGCTTGGGTGTGCCGCTGATGATGTATGTCTTCAGTGATGGCTCTCTGTCTTCCAACGGCGCCATCGATAACTCACCGGATGGTCGCGGTAAGGGTGAGTGGGTCAGTGATAACTCATCAACTGCGGGCGCGTTCTTCCTGGTCTATAACCCCACTCGACGGCCGACCATCATCGGTGCAACACCTGAAGAACAGGCGATACACCAACAGATCGGCTACATGAGTGCTGACGGCTCGGTGCAACGCAACGCAACGCCAGCCGCCAACAACGTTAACCTGCTTGTAAATACAGTGATCCTCAACTACATGGCACTGCATGGCGAGCAAGGACAGTTTGCAAACGTGTTCCCGAACCACGGTTTGGGCAATGCGACTATGCAAGACAGCCTGACTGCCTTCAC
>JBCCEH010000030.1:0-10143 GCA_039030375.1 Pseudomonadota bacterium
CGCCAACAACGTTAACCTGCTTGTAAATACAGTGATCCTCAACTACATGGCACTGCATGGCGAGCAAGGACAGTTTGCAAACGTGTTCCCGAACCACGGTTTGGGCAATGCGACTATGCAAGACAGCCTGACTGCCTTCACTCCCATCGTGAACGGCACGATAGGCAATCCCGTCCCGTAGCAATACTTGCTGCACGTTAAGGCCGGCTCCCGAGCCGGCCTTTTTTGTGGGCGACTCTTCCGCCTACGAATCGGCCTTTTTTGTGAGCGGCATTCAGTATCGCGGCGGCCAAATTAAGTAAACTGCCGCCATGCGCGAATCACTGACGACAATCATCGCCTGCCCGCGTTGCGACAAGTCACCGCTCGACATTGACGATGAACGACTGCATTGCGGCGCCTGCAAGATCGATTTTCCGTGGCTTGAGGGCATGCCGTGGATGTTTGCGGAACCCGCTGCCAGCCTCGGCGAGTGGCGTGGCCGCATGCAGTTTGCATTGCAAAAACTCAGCCAGGAGTCCGCAGGCATCGATGCCGAGCTAAAGAGCAAAGACCTACGACCGCTGACCGAACGTCGCCTGGAACGCTACAAGAACGCGCTCAATTACCACCGCCGCTCGCTCGCCCAGCTGATGCAGCCGCTCGACGTTCAGTCGCTCACCGGCAACGTCGAAACGTATCTGGCGCTAAGAACGCGACTGCCAGCGGATCAGGGGCTGAATACCTACTACGCCAACGTGCATCGTGATTGGGCCTGGGGTGACGAAGAAAACGCCGCCTCATTGAAGCAGATTCGTGCGGTGCTACATGACAGCGCCGAACTCGGCAATGTCCTCGTGCTAGGGGCCGGCGCCGGTCGCCTCGCCTACGATATTCACCGCGAGTTGGATGCGGCGATGACGGTGGCAATGGATTTCAATCCGATGCTAATGCTGGTCGCTCGCACCATGACGCAAGGCGACAGCCTCAAGATGTACGAATTCCCCATCGCGCCGAAGTCACTCGAAGACGATGCGGTGATGCGTACGCTGGAAGCGCCGCAACCGACTGACGAAAATTTTCATCTGGTCCTCGGCGACGCCTTGCGCGCACCATTTGCCGCGGGTTCTTTCGACACCGTGGTGACACCTTGGCTGATTGACATCATCAGCGAAGAATTTGAAGTGCTCGCTGCTCGCATCAATACATTATTAAAGAAAGACGGTCGTTGGGTGAACTTCGGATCGCTGGCGTTCGCTGGACCCGAGCGCAAGCTCATGTACAGCCCGGAAGAAGTGAAAGCGATCGTCGCCGAGAACGGATTTTCTGACCCGTACGTATCGGACTCGACTATCCCGTACATGTCATCGCCCGCGAGCCGGCATGGGCGGCAGGAAAAAGTCTTTACATTCTCGGCATTTAAGGAACGTGACATCGACTCACCGGCGCGGCATCGCGCCCTGCCCGACTGGATTGTTACGGGCAAAAAACCTGTGCCACTCACGCAGTCGTTTCGCACTCAGGCGATGTCAACGCAGATCTACTCGTTCATGATGTCGCTCATCGATGGCAAGCGATCCATCGAAGACATGGCGAAGATTCTAGAGTCACAAAAATTGATGAGCGCGGCAGAAGCGGAGCCGGCCATTCGTTCCTTCCTAACGAAGATGTACGACGACTCGAAAAAGCCCGGTGGGTTCTAAGTTCTTTGTTCTCGTAGGAGCGGCATCTTGCCGCGAGCGCGGATAGGTTTTCTTATCAGACCCCATTCGCGCCTAGACGGCGCTCCTACGACGAACCAAATTTCATCGATCACTTAAGATCAATTCTCGTCGGCCGGGAGCGCTCAGTTCGACACCGCAGGAGAATTGGGCTGGAAGCCGCTGCTACTATCTCTCTAGGTACTTGAGTTTGTCTTTAACGTCGCGCCACTCGTCGACGTCGTCGGCAGGATCCTGCATCTCGGTAATGACCGGCCACTCTTGAGATAGCTCGGCGTTGAGCTCGATGAATTCTTCTTGCCCCTCAGGGATTTCATCTTCCGAATAGATCGCTTCGACTGGACACTCCGGTTCGCACAAGGTGCAATCGATGCACTCATCCGGGTCGATAACGAGGAAATTCGGCCCTTCGTGGAAGCAATCCACGGGGCACACCTCAACGCAATCGGTGAGTTTGCACTTAATACAAGCTTCGGTAACTACAAATGCCATCAGGAGGGGTAACTCTGGGGTCGGACGCGTACGCTAAGGCAAGATTGGCCGCAGATCAAGGGTATGGCCACTCACATTCAGGCAGCGGCGGGTACTCGCCAGATTCCACTTTTCGCAACACTTCGGCGTGCATGAAATCCTGAGCCTGCGCTTCGCCAAATACAGCCCAGTGGTCCGCCATCGAACGAAACAGTGCCTCGTCTCGGAACTTGGTCACTGCGTTGTTCGTCACCATTCGGCTATTCCTGGTCGCGCGCCGCTCGGCCTTAAGAGCCTCGATCGCTTGGGCGTTCTCGGGCTCGCCGTCGAGCTCAAAGATGATCTTTTGTAAGCTGGCGCCAATCTCCTGGCCCAAAATATTGTCAGACTCAGCGGCCTGTCGGGCTGCCAACGCTGCGCAGCTGCGCCGCAACAACAAAGACGATTCGATTCGATCTTTGCAGGTATCGTATATGCCGAGCCCCAATGGCCCTGCGGCGGCCAACCCAATCGCGGCAACCAAACGTTCGATACCGCTCATTTGCGATGAGGCGGCAAGCCCGCGATCAAACACCTGGGCATAGTCGATAAAGTGAGAGTCGTATACAGGAGCCGCCAGCGCATGATCCAACGCATCGATTGCTTGCGCTTCATTGCCTTGGTTGAGCCAGTAGCCTGCTACGTCAATCCAACTTTCCGCATTTCGTCTAGCCTCACCGAACTCGTCGGACAAGAACCGGTGTAGGACGTCGCAATACGCATCGTCACGTGCGCAAGCGTCCAACGCAAAACTGACAGCAAGCGGGTGTGGTGACTCGGCGTTGACCAAGCGAAGAATTCGTTCTCTAGATTCCTCTGGCGAATCTTTGCTAGTCACCAGCGCCACCATCAGCTGATGATCGGGATCCGACGATGGTTCAAGAATGGCTATCCACCGAGCCATCCTTGCTCTGTTCTCCTCGCGATAGGTTTCGAAGTCGTACTCCTCATCGGTATCGTCCCATCCGAAAAAATCATTGCACTCCTGAGTCTTCCAAAACCCCTGCGGACTGTCTTCGAGTTCGGCAATCGATGGGAATACGCCGTGCCGCGGCGCCGGCAATTCCGAAACTTCAGCTGAAGCAATTGATTCTCCCGCCGATTTTGGAAACACCTCATCTTTTGGCAGGGTTAGATCGTGAGTCTCATAGCGATGTAACAGCAGCGTCACACCAACAACTACCGCGATTCCGACAATGACTAGGACAATACGATGTCTCATCCAGCACCAACACAATCCGGTAATGGTGGATACTCGCCAGAGTCCAATTTGCGCTGCACTTCCTCCAACAGAAATAGGCTGGCCTGGTACTCGTTGGATGCCAACCATCGATCAAACCATTCGCGAACCAAGGTTTCATCGCCGTACGCAAACGGCGCATTATGTTGGAGACTTAACAGGCGTTTGGTCCAATCTGCTCTTTGGTCAATCTCATCCTGGAGCCGTGCTGCAGACTCAAGATCACCTTGTTCTTTGTAAATCAGGCGCTGGACGTTGAGCCCAAAATTTTGGTCATAGTAATTGTCGGTTTCCGCGGCTTGCCGCTCGGCCAGCCGCAAACAAATATCGCGAAATCGGGACGTCCGAGTGATCGGTTCTCTGCAAATATTGTAGAAGCTCATCGCATTCGGAATTGCCGCGGAAATGCCTATTGCTGACATGAGCGTCTCAATACTGCCGAAATTGGTCGACGCTGTAAGCCCGCGATCAAAGACCAATGTGAAATCGGTAAAGCCCGTTTTCACCTCCGGTGCGGCGAGCGCCATTTGCAATGCTTCGAACCCACCGTCTTCGTCGCCGGCGTTGAGTCGGTATGTGGCGATATCTGTCCAGACAAAAAAGTTGGCACTAACGTCCTCAAATTCACCGGCGACGAAACGATCAGCGACGTCGCAGAACCCATCGCCCCAAGCGCATCGATCAATCGCGTAGCGAACCGCCAGCGGATGTGGCGACGCATCATTGACTAGGTTCATAATGAAATTGGTTGAACGATCCGGTTCAGTGACGCGCAACATCATCGCCGCCATCAGCTGGTGGTCCGGGTCGGGCGATGATTGTAGAATTTCGAACGACTGTTTTACCTGGCGTTCTCGTTCGTCCCTTTCTGCGGCCGACTTCGGCTTATCCCAACGGATGAACTCCCTGCAAGCGTCGGTCGTCTGCGGCTCACCGCTAGTCGTCTTTAGTTGTTCAATTGAAGGAAAAATACCCGGACGCGCTAGCGGCTCCGATTCGGTACTTGGTGCTCCAGCCGAAACCTCCCGTTCGCTGGGTCGCTCTGACTCGCCAGAATCATCGTGCTCCCCACGAATCTGAAAGATAACGGCGGCGACCAGTACGGCGATGATCACCCATAACATTTTCTGGCGCATCGTTACTCCGCGCACTCTGTTGCCGGCGGATACTCGCCCGACTCGATTTTTCGATCCACCTCAGCGGCGCCGAATTCGTAAGCCTGGAATTCATTGGACACCGCCCAGCGGTCGTACATGGCTCGAATGAGCTGCTCGTCGCGCATTTGCCGCGCCGACTTCATTACATCTGCTTGCGCACGAACTCGCGCTCCAAGCTCTTTCGCCTTTGAGTCTAGTTCGTTTTCTAGCTTGGTGTTTCCGGCAAATTCGTGCATTCGCGATTCAGTATGTAGGGAGACTACGGCGTCCAATGCGGCACTCGAGTCAGCTGCGGTGCGTTGCGACACCGTGATGCAGAGATCGCGCCAAACGGATGAGCTGGCGCCCTGCTGTGTGCAGACGCTCAGCAAGCCGAAGGCGCCTGGCATTGCGCGCGCAAACACGCGAGCGAAATACAATCGGTCGACGCCTTCCAAGCTCGTAGAAGCGGCTAACGCACGATCAAACAGCAACAAATACTCCAATTGATCCGACCGGACCTTTGATACAGAAGTTGCTTTGCGCATTGCTGCTAGCGCCTCTTCCTCCGCGCCGGCTTGCAGATAATAGTTGGCGATCGCCACCCAGCTGAGCACGTCATTCGTTAAGAACTCAGAATGGTGCTGGTGAATCTGCGGAACAATGTCACAGAAGTCCGAATAATCGTAGCAAGCAGCCAATGCATACATTGCTGCCAGTTGGCGTGGTGGATTCGCGTCAATCAGTTTCAATATCTGGTCACGTGACACCGTTGGCGCTTCGTTAATAATCAATAGCGCGGCAAGAAACCGGTGGTCTGAATTGTCGGAACTCGAAAGCACCGGCAGCGCCTCGTCTTTCAGCTGTTGCAACAAGACGTTGTAATCACCAGCTGACTTAGAAGGTCTAGCTCGCGCATCAATACACGTCTTATCCGCATCACCGCCGGCTAATGCTTCCATGGACGGAAAGACGCGTTTGCTCTCGCTTGGCACAACCTCTTCAGTAACTTCGGACAGCCCCTGCTCGAACCGACCTTCAATACTTGAGCTCGTTTCTGGCTGCGGATTTTCTGGCCACAGCAACCAGGTAAGCACCACCAAAACGGCAAGAACAGCTAGCATTGTACGGCGATCTTTTGTCACTCAACGCAATCCGAAAGCGCCGGGTACTCGCCGGTTTCAATCTTGCGTTCGACTTCCGATTGTAGGTACTTCAGTCCGAGCGAATCGTCAGCATCGTTCCAGCGCTCAAGATACTCGTTGAGAAGTTGCTCGTCGCGCGCTAGCGCAATCCGATTGGCCCAAGACTCGGTTCGCTCTAACCCGTCGCCGATTCGTTTCATTTCGGCAGCGGCCCGAACCCCACCTTCTTTGCGCCCGGCATGATCGTATAGGGGACCCAGCATTGCCAAACCACCGAGTCGGTTCAGTCCTGCACTACCGTCGTACGCCAGACGCTCGCCCAACCCTATGCATGCCTGCAACCAATCTTCAGATTCTTCGGAGTACAAGAAACAAGGCGACAGATATATCGGCTCTGCCATTTCAATACCCAATCCGAACGCTGCTACAGTGCGCTCCCATTCATCCAGGCCGCTAACAATCGCAAGACCCTGTTGGGCAGCACGTATCGTTGGCAACGTCTGATCGCTAAGTTTTGGAGCAGCCGCAGCACGCCGCACTGCGTCCAGCGCGCGCTCGACCTCGCCGTTGCTCGCGTAGTATTTTGCGAGGTGCGCCCAGGTTGCAGCATCGTCGCTGACTTCCGCCCTGCCCAACAACCCTTCATCTGTGAAGTACTCGCAAAACACGCCGTAAAGGCCACACTCCCGAACCGCTAGAGCGGCCATCGGATAAAACTCGGGATACTCCTCTAGCGAACGTTTCACGAACGCGTAGGCAGCCTCTTCGTTTGAGTCCCAAGACAAGATTGCGCCAGCCCACAAGTATTCTGCGCCCGCAGCGTTTGTGAAGATTTCAATACCGTACTCGCGAACCTCGTCAACACGATCTTCGATGTAACTGGCATTGTCATCGAACGCATTTTCTAAGCGTGCACATTCATCGGCTGGGTATTCACGGCCCTCCTCAGTGTTTTCGTTCGCATTGAGATCCGGAAACACATCGCGCGGTATTCGAGAACCAGAGCTGTTGCTTGCTGGTTCGTCGGCCGACATGACAGCCGGGGGTTCTGCCTCATGTGGCTCATTGGTATCGATGCTACGGTTCGACCAAAAAATGAAGAAGACAATCGCAACCGCAACCAGCCCACCGGCAAATCCAACAACGCGGCGGTTCATTGATCCTCCTTACACAGCGGTAGCGGCGAATACGCACCCGTATCGACTCTGCGTTCCACTTCGTTCACCAGATAACCGACCGCGTAGACATCGTCTGAGCTGTCAAATTGGTCGATCCACTCTCGCAGCAGGGCTTCATCTCGCTCCAACAGGACTTTGGCAATCGCGCCGGCGCTATCTAGCATTATTGACAA
This sequence comes from Pseudomonadota bacterium, assembly GCA_039030375.1. Lineage (GTDB taxonomy): Bacteria > Pseudomonadota > Gammaproteobacteria > Steroidobacterales > Woeseiaceae > UBA1847. Next base: position 7,083 of record JBCCEH010000030.1, read on the forward strand.
ATCCGCGCTGCGTCGAGCTTGCGTGGTTGACAATTCTTTGGTCTTGTCCGCTTGCTTATATAACGATGCCAACATGTAACGCGCATTCATGCGTTGCAGACCAGAATTGGACGTTGATTCGATTCGCTCGGCAACACGAATACATAATCGCAGCCAATCCTCCGAGCGGCTCGGTTCGATACCGCAAGCACGCTGCACCGGGTCAAACGTGATGAGTCTTGACGCTGTATTGAAGCTACCGCTGATTCGGTCGAAACCATCGAGACCGGTGCTCGCCGCCAACCCGCGGTCGAGGAGCAATGTGATATCGACGAAACTGTCGGTTACGTTGGGTGCGACCGCGGCTTTCTCAAGCACTTCAATGGCCGCCTGCTTGTCGCCTTTGTTCGTCAGATAGGTTGCCAACGCGGTCAGACTTGACATGTCTTGCGTGAGTTCATCCGGAATCGCCGACAAACCGTTGTCAAACAATGTACAAAACTGATTGCGCATAGCGCACTGAAACAATGCCAAAGCATTTGCCTTCGAGTTCTGCGGGTACTGTTGCAAGACACGACTCATTAGCGCGGTCGATGCCTCGCGATCTTGATCCCACTGCACCAGGTACGCGGCAATCATCAAATCGGGATCGTTGGATTCGATCAACGCATCAATGGAAGTGGCCGGTACGTTATCAACAATGCTTTCGACCGCTTTGAATGTCTGGTCGGCAAGTGTCTCGAACGTCGCGCAGTCGGCCTGCCCAGCATTCGTCACACCGTCATCATCAGCCCCGTTCGATGGCCGCCACGCATCGAAAAAGCTAATCGATGCTGCATCAGCCGGTGACAATGCATCCATCGCCTCATCGACCGTCGCAACGTCGTCGCTATCGAAGTCGTCCACATTTGGCCACCGCATCGCGATGGCGACGACCACCGCGATAATCGCCAGCAATAGAAAAAGTCGTCGCCGGTCCACTACCACTCCGGGCAATCCGGTGCTGGGGGGTACTCGCCGGCATCAATTTTTCGTTGCACTTCGGCGTTCAAGTATCCGATGCCGAAAAACTTTTCTGATTCGTTCCAGTGGTCCAACATGCCGAAGAATACTTGGTCGTCCTGTTCATAGACCGCCCGAGCCAGCGAATCGCTTAGCACGCTAAAGACCTTCATCTGCTCATCGAGCATACGTTCTTGTTTTGTCGCGTCCTCAGTACGCCCGGCGCGCGCGTAGAACCCCGCAAGTTGTGCACCAACGGTTAGCTGAAACAGACCGGCCGAAGGCTCCTCAATAACGCGTTCGGCGACCTGTATGCACACTTGTAGCCACGCATCAGACTGCAGAGCATCGTCCACGCACGCTTCCAGATTTTCGGTTTCCGCTGCATTCGAAACGATTTCGAGCGCACCGATTACGCGTTGCCAACCGGCAAGATCGCCACCCACAGCCAGACCCTGCTCCATAATCCGGGTTCGCTCAAGCACGTACCCATTGAATACCGGCGCCGCTGCCGCGCGGCGCATTGCGGCGATTGCTTCGTCGTTTCGGCCCTGTAACTGCCGAAGCCTCGCCATTGCCAGCCAGGTCGCTGCGTTTTGATCCAGGTCTGGCCAGCGCTCGATCTTGGATTGCGAAACAAACTCACACAGGCGGCCGGTATGACTACATTCCTGCAATGCCAAGTTCGCCGCAGGCGCATAGTTCGGAAAATCTCGCAAGAGTTGCTCCAGCGATTCGCCAAACTGACGATAATTTTCCGTCAACAAAAGCACCGCGGCCAGGCGATGGTCCGGATTATTCGAACGCTCGAGGAGCGGCACGAGTCGCTCAGCGGAATCTTCAATTTTCTCGACGAGATTGTCCCGCTCACGCTGATAAGCCGTTCGCCTCAATGAACATTCGTATTCAAGGTCATGCTCGGCAACGATAGCTTCGATATCGGCCTTAGTTACCGGTTCATCAAGGGGCTCTTCCTCGACCAAAGGACGTTCAATCTCAATCGGAGACTCGGTGGTTTCGCGCGAATACGTTTCGTCAGTCGGCTCCAATTCGACCGTCTGGTTGGGCCGAATATGCACAAAGTAGTTAGCCGCCGTGGCACCAAGCACGGCCAACGCCAATAAAGCTAGCGTTACACGGCGGTCCATCGGTCGTTGTCGCGTTGCGCGACGCCGTCGTCTTCGAGTTTCAGAATATGCGCGAGCAACGAGCGCTCCGCCCATCCGTACAATGACTTGTCGACATCTCTGTACACGTGTGGCACGAGTTCGGTGGTCGTGAGTCCCGGGTTGTCCGCTACCGCCGCAAGCACTTTGGCTTCACGTTCGAGCCGATGATCAATAATCCAGTTACAAACCTCCGTCGGATTTTCGATCACACCACCGTGACCGGGTGCAAACGCGACGCAGTTTAGATCGCGGCACCGCTGCAACGCCTCAATGTAATGTTTCATGTTGCCGTCAGGTGGATCAATCACTACGGTCGAACCATCGATCACATGATCACCGGTAAACAGCCAGTTGTGACCGGCATGCCGATAACAGACGTGATTCGACGCGTGTCCCGGTGTATGCACCGCTTCAAGCACGAATTCGTCCGTCTCCAACGTGTCGCCGTCACTGAGCTCGCGTGTCGGCGCAAACGTCTGATCTTGATGTCGACCGTTCGGTGCTGACATGCCAAGAACGTCCGCGCCCGTCTCCTTGGCCAGCAACCGCACGCCGGGAGAGTGATCGGGATGCGTGTGAGTGATCAACACCCAACGGATACAACCGTTTGATTTTTCAATGATATTTTCGATATGCCCGGCCAGCGCCGGACCCGGGTCGATGACCGCGACGTCGCTCTCGCCAATCAAGTAGGTATTGGTGCCCGGTCCGGTCATCATTGACGGGTTCGGTGCGATCAATCGACGCACACCTGGCGCAATTTCCGCGTAGCGAGGTATATCCGGTCCGTATGCGCTCACATCACGTCTCTAGGGTGATGTGGCTTTTGATTGCACACCACACCCTTTTCTCCGCAGTTATGCGCCCACCGCACCATGTCGTCGGTGTTATCGAGTTTCGCGATTCGCGAC
>JBCCEH010000031.1:0-9723 GCA_039030375.1 Pseudomonadota bacterium
CATCATGCGCGCCATCTCGGTCCGGTAAATCGCTTTTATCGCGTTAAAATTCATCGGTCTTTATTCACCAAGCCAACGAAGATTTCTTCCAGTGAACTTTGCGAGGTCACCAGGTCATTAAACTTGATGCCGGTAGCATTAAGGTCGCTTAATAGGGCTGTGATTCCGGTCCGTTCTTGCTGAGTATCATAATAATATGTGAGCTCTTTGCCGCCCTCGCCTAACTCCAACCCATATTCGCCCAACGACGACGGCACTTCGGTAATCGCATCTGACAGGTGCAGCACCAGCTGTTTCTTGCCAAGCTCACGCATCAACCGGTGCTTATCTTGGACCAGGATCACTTCACCGTTATTAATCACGCCAATGCGATCGGCGAGCTGCTCCGCTTCCTCGATGTAGTGCGTCGTCAGGATCACCGTAACCCCGGACTGCCGCAGCGTCTCCACCACATTCCACATGTCCTGGCGTAATTCCACATCCACACCGGCGGTCGGTTCATCGAGAAACAGAATTTCCGGTTCATGCGCCAAGGCTTTGGCAATCAGCACACGACGTTTCATACCGCCGGACAGCATCAGTATTTTTTCGTCGCGCTTATCCCATAGCGACAGTGATCGCAATACTCGCTCGATAATCTCCGGATTGTCCGGTTTACCGAATAAGCCGCGACTAAAGCGGCAGACGTTAAATGGTGTTTCAAACGTCTCGGTCGGCAATTCCTGCGGTACCAACCCAATGCGTGAACGCGTTTGTCGATAGTCAATGACGTTATCGTAGCCGTCCACCATCACAGCGCCAGCTGACTTTTTCACGATTCCGCAGACGATGTTGATCAGCGTGGTTTTGCCCGCGCCGTTCGGACCAAGCAGCCCAAAAATCTCGCCGCGATTAATTTCGAGGTCGACGTTCTTTAGTGCCTGGAATCCGCCTGCATACGTTTTGTTCAGGCCGGTGATTTCGATGACGGGCTGCATCGCAGCAATACTACGCGATTCCCCGAGTGAGTGAAGACTAGTTCGTATTCAGCTGCTCTAAGTAGGCAAACAGCGCCGCCGAACCGCCGGTATGCAGGAACACGATATTCTCGGCCGACGCAAAGTCGCCGGCCCGAACACGATCAATCATCCCGGCCAAAGCCTTACCGCTGTATACCGGGTCGAACAGCAAACCTTCCAGGCGCGCCAGCATTAGGATTGCCTCGTTCATCGACTCGGTCGGTACACCGTAGCCATCACCGATGTAATTGCAATCAGCAATGATGTCGTCGCGATGGACCGTACCGGGTTTACCGATCAATTCAGCGGTCTCGCACGCAAGTTTGTAGACCCGTTCTTCTTGAACACCCTGCGGCGCATTCACGCCAATTCCCAACATCGGTATGCCTGACTTGCTGGCCTTCAGGCCGACCGCGAGGCCACCTTGCGTGCCGGCACTGCCGGTTGCCGTAATTAGGTGATCGATGCTGAGGTTCATCGACGCGGCTTGCTCGATAAGCTCCAGCGCACAATTGACGTAGCCGAGTGCGCCGATCGTATTCGATGCGCCGCCTGGGATGAGGTAAGGACGGCCACCCGTCGTTCGAACGTCCTCCGCTACCGTTTCCATAGCAGCATCGAAATCCGTACCACCGGGATACTCACGCAAATTGGCGCCAAATATCTGATCCAAAAACACGTTGCCGGAACGCGCATAGGCATCGTCGGGATCGGCGACTCGATGCTCCAACAACACTTCACAATTCAGACCAAGCTTGGCCGCAGCCGCTGCCGTTTGACGCACATGATTCGATTGCACGGCACCCACGGTCACGATGGTGTCGGCCTCCTCGGCCAATGCTGCCGCCATCGAGAATTCAAGTTTGCGGGTCTTGTTACCACCGGTTGCCAGTCCGGTGCAGTCGTCGCGCTTCACCCAGATTCGCGGGCCACCTAATTCCTGGCTCAGCCGATCCAGTGGCTCTAAAGGAGTTGGCAAGTGTGCGAGTGAAACGCGTGGAAATTGCTCCAACATACAAGTTACCTATTTATGAATGTCTTTACCGTGCGCGATGCGAACAGTCTCTGCTGCCAATGCGTCAGTCGAGGATACTAACAACACATCGACTTGGTCTTGCGAGAGCACCAACGGAATTTCCGTACAGCCCATGACAACCGTCTTCGCACCACGTCTAACCAAACCGCCCGCGAGTGACGCCATGTCGCGGCAAACAACGTCGCCTTTATCGCCGCGCTTGATAGCGGCAAGCAACTGCATGAAGGTCGCGAGTTCTGACTCAGACGGCAGTATCAGCTCGATATTGCGAGCGGTCGCAACCCGCTGATAGACCCCGGCATGAATACAGGCTTCGGTAGCCATAACACCGATCGGCTCCGCCTCACATGCGTTCAACGTCACACCAACAATCGAAACCAGTGGAATATCGACTGCAGTGCGCACCGCGTCGGCAAACGCAAATACGGTATTGCAGGGAATGACCAAGAAATCTGCGCCAGCCGCTTCGAGCCGCCGCGCCATTGCCGCAAGCGTCGGGCCGGGGTCCTGCCCGTCATTGAACAACGCCTCATGCCGACTCGGCACGTTCGGATTTTGATCCACAATGAGGTGCACGTGATCCTGATCAACTTCGGCCGGCGTAAGCGCCAGCACGCGCGCCATGAATTCGACCGTCGCCTCTGGACCCATGCCACCAAGAACACCTGCGACCCGCTGTTTCGGAGTGAGTTTGCTCATAAAAAAAGCCACACCCTTATGAGGTGTGGCTTTCTATGTTACGCAATTTGGGACTTAGTCTTAAGTCTTAGTCCCAATTGTAGTTCGCGCGCAGGTAGTAGGAACCACCTTCGTAGTTCGCCACCGTACGACGCGGATACTGCAGGCCCACGCTAATGCGGTTAGCAAATTCTGCGGCGCACACCGTGCAACCAGACGGCGGATCATTGCTGATTTCATCGATGTACTCATCGAACACGTTGACCGCACCGAGAACCAAGCGCCAGTTGTCATTCACCTGGTAGCCGATTTCGATATCGGTGTAGATCGTCGAATCGATTTCTTTCGATTTGTTCACCATAAACGACGGATCATTCGCATCCGCCTCACCACCGATACGGCCGCGCTCATCATAGTGCTCACCGTAGTAGTTGAAGCGCGTCATAACGTTCCAGTCGTCGTTCAGCTGCCAGTTGCCGGTCAGCACAAAACGATGCTCCGGATAGTTATTTTCGATGTCCTCGACCAGGCCATCATTGACGGGCTGTACGCCGTTGACCAAGTCCTGACCGGTCACTTCGATGGTGTTGTAACCGTAAGCGAAGGTCACACCCAAGTCGGTGTTACCGATCGGGAAGTCACCTGTTGCAACGATATCTATACCTTGGTGCTCGACATCCAATGCGTTGGTGTAGAACGAGATCGAACGTGCCGGCGCTCCCGGAGGATCGGTCGGCAGCGGCGGTACCGCAATGTCGCCGGTACGGTAGATGCGATCCGATACGTCGATATGATACGCATCGACGGTCACCGAAATGTTATCGCTTGCGTCCCAAGAAAAGCCTGCGCTCAAGTTAACCGACTTTTCTTCCGTAAGTGCTTTACCACCGACCGCAGCGACCGCTGGGTTTGTGGTCGGAACCAAGCCTTCCTCAACCTGCAATCCGGTAACGCCGTCAAACGTGGTAATAATCGTTGACACGTTAGCCTGACCCGGTGTCGGCGCGTGGAAGCCAGTTGAAATCGCACCACGAACCGTAAACGTGTCGGTCACGTTAGCGCGTGCCGCCACTTTACCGTTGAGCGTGCCGCCAAAGTCCGAGAAGTTTTCGTAACGGATTGCGTATTGCAACAGGACATCGTCGCTCACATCGTGCTCGACGTCGGCGTAAATACCGATATTGTCGCGCTCGAAGTCGCCTGCGTTAGCCGGCTCAATACCGCGGAAGCCGCTGGAACCGCCACCGAAGTACGAGTTCGCCTCACCGGCAAACGCGCTAAACGTTTCGGTACGCGCCTCGACACCAAAGGCGAGGTTGACGACATCCGAAACCGGCAGCGAGAAATCAGCATTCAAGTTCACTTCTTCCTGCGCATAGGCGCCGACGTCAAAACCACGCTGCGAAATTTCGCAGGCGGGGCAGGCGCCGACCAGTGCCAGGTCACCGTTGACGGTGTTGTTTAGGAAGTAGTCGAGCTCATTCTTACCGTAGTTGTAGCTGAAGTCATACAGCATGCCGCTGTCGAACTCACCACGAACACCGAGCACCACGCTGGAATCTTCCTGATCACCATCCAGGAACGGCGTGTAACCTGCCGGCAGTCCCGTGAAGCCATCTGCACGATGCTGTGTCAGGCTGGAGTGATTCGGGTTGCGGTAGAAGAAACGATACCGACCCTTGGTGTCAGCCAAACCAAACTGTGCATACAACTCAGAGTCACCACTCAACTCAAAACCTGAGTTGACGAAGAAGCGCACGCCTTCCGTCTGCGGACGACCCCAGGTTTGTACCAGTGGCGAATCACCGAAAGGCGCGTCGGCACCAACACCCGGCGTGTTGCCGTCGATTAAAGCCTGCGCATCCGCCCGTTGGACACCGCGCGACAATGCGTCGTTATCAAGGTATTCCAAGCTGGCATTAACAAAGCCGCTTGAGCCAATGGCAATACCACCGTTGGCAGCAAACTTTAGGCTGGACTCACCATCATAGTGTTCGCCGACCTGGAGCTGCACCGCACCGCCGCTGTCAGCATCTTTCATGACGAAGTTGATGACGCCGGCAATGGCGTCAGAACCGTATTGCGAAGACGCACCATCACGCAGTACCTCAACACGCTTCAGCGCGATGCCGGGGATCATGCCGATATCCACACCGTGCGCACCGTTACCGGCTGCGGGTGCGAAAAACTGCACCAGCGCTGAACGATGGCGGCGTTTACCGTTTACCAACACCAATGTTTGGTCGGGCGCAGTGCCGCGCAACGATGTCGGGCGCACAAAGGCACTACCGTCACCGGTTGCCGGTGTCGCCGTGTAAGACGGCACAGCAGCACGCAGGTTGTCGGTCAAGTCCGCGGTGCTACCGAGCGCATTGAACTCGTCCGCGTTGATGACATCGACGGGTACCGGCGAGTCACTGGCAGAGCGCGGTTTCGCGCTACGCGAACCGATCGTAACAACCTCTTCGATCGGTTCGTCGCTTCCACCGGCCGCGTCCTGCGCCATCGTGGAAACAGGCAACGCCACTGACAGAGCAGCAACCGATGCCAAAGATTTAACAAAGGATTTCATTTTGTCTTCCCCCTCTTGAAATGAAGACGGATATCTACGTGGTATTTATCCGACTACTATAGACACCCTAAGTGCCCTATTCCAGTGGAATAAGCAAAATCCGTTGTTTTTAGACAACAGCTTTGAGCGGGTCTAAAGGAACGCCTCGCGCACCTCGTTAGCATTGGCGGGCTGGCGCAAATCGAGGTCGATCTGAGCGACGAAATCGCGAATCAGCGCGGCATTGTCGGCAGCCCGCGTACCATCTGCCATCGTTAGATTGTTTTCAAACCCAAGTCGCACATGACCACCCTGCGCGTAGGCGGCGCACGCGACCGATTGTTCATGCTTACCGAAACAGCAGACCGCCCAGGGATAGCGCGACGATTGGCGCGTCACCAACCCGGCCAATTCCGTCGGCGTCCCATTGCGGGCCGGCGAATACGCACCTACCACCAGCATGGCGAATGGCGCCTCGTCGGCGAAAACACCGTCTGCAATATAGGTCTCAAACCGCGCGACATCCTCAGGTGAGTACAAAATGTATTGCGGCCAAACACCGCGCTCTCGCATTTCCTCACAAAAGTCGCGAAACGTCGGCACCTGAGAATCGTCCGGGCAAAGCTCACGTAATGCCAGCGATACCGCCTCCGGCTGTAAATCGCGAACGCAGGCCATTTGTTCTGCCGGCTGGTAACGACCCACCGCTTCGGTCGTCACTTGAATCACCAGTTCATCGCCAACCGCATCGCGCACTGCCGCCGTCGCCTCTCGATACAAGTCAGGATCAATCGAATGATTGCCATCACGGTCGCGCACATGCAGATGCAGGATGGAAACGCCCGCTTCGACCAAGTCACGCGCCTCCGCCGCCGACTCTTTAGCGGTCATAGGCAGATTGGGATGATCATGGTGCGTGCGGCGAGCACCGTTTGGCGCCGCCATGATCATTACGCGGTCGCTGGCCAGATGTTTCGAAGACGACGTCATGACTCTATCGGCAGGTCACGAAGTACGTTGTCCAGTTTGCTGATCAACTCATCGACGTGATTCGGTGCGTAGATAAACGGCGGGGCCAACAGGATATGTGCGCCGTGCGTGCCGTCGGCGGTTCCGCTGCCGGGATATATCACCAGCCCGTTCGCCATCGCTGTTTCCTTGAGCCATGATGCCAAAGCTGCAGGTGCCGGATCACGCGTTTCCCGATCAGCGACCAACTCGATGCCGAGCAAAAGCCCACGTCCGCGAATGTCACCGACGTACGGATGCTCTGCAAACTGCTGCTCGAGTCCAGCTACGATGTGCTCACCCGTCGAAACCACGTTCGCTAACAGGTCCTCGCTGTCTATGGTCGACGAAACCGCAAGCGCAGCCGCGCATGCCGTTGCGTGACCAATGTATGTGTGGCCGTGGGCAAAGCTGCCAAACTCAGCCACGATCGCGTCGTGGATTTTCCCCCGGGCGATTGCCGCACCAATCGCTTGATAGCCACCACCGAGACCTTTGGCGATAGTGACAATGTCGGGCTGGATTCCGTCTTGCTCAAACGCGAAGTAGGTGCCCGAACGACCGCTGCCAGCCATCACCTCATCGAGGATCAGCAAGATATTATGCTGATCGCAAATTTCCCGAATGTGTCGCAGGTAACCATCAACCGGCGCCACCGCGCCCAACGTTGCACCGACCACGGTCTCGGCCATAAACGCGGCGATATTTTCGGCGCCGTGCTCGGCAATCGCCGCTTCCAACGAACTTGCCGACCGTGCCGCATAGTCCGCATCGCTTTCCGATTCGAGCTGATGCCGAAACGCGTAACACGGGTCGACTTTCGGCCAGTCATGCAGCAACGGCGCGAACATTTCGCGACGTCCCGGATTGCCCGATGCCGATAGCGCACCCAGTGTGTTGCCGTGGTAGCTCTGCTTGCGGGTGACCATTAGGTGCTTATCGGTTTTGCCTTGAGCCAGCCAATATTGCCGCGCCAGTTTGAAAGCGGTTTCGTTCGCTTCCGAACCACCCGACAAAAAATATACACGCGCGTCGCTTTCACCGAAACGCTCGGCTAGGCGAGTCGCCATACGCTCCTGTGGTTCGTTAGTGAAAAACGCGGTATGCGCATACGCCAATGCGTCAACCTGCGTCTTAATCGCGTCCAGCACGACCGGATGTGCATGCCCGAGACAACTCACGGCAGCACCACCACTACCGTCTAGGTATTGATTACCATCGGTGTCATAGAGATACGCGCCGTCGCCGCGTAATCCGATCGGATAGGTGTATGTAGGGTTGCGATAAAAGACGCTGCTCATGGTCACATCTCGCTAGAACTGAATCGTAACCGGGTCGCGACTAGTCCGATACCGACAATCCACCGACGAGTCGCTCCGCACTATCCATCAGCCGGCTAGCCACGACACTGGCGGCGACGCCCGGCTCACGAAAATTGTAGCGCCACTGCCGCGCCGGTGTTTCGATCGGTATGGGACTGCGAACTCGTTGACGGCCGATTACCAGGTCACCGAGCAACTCGCCGGTGGCGGTGGACATTGCGATCCCTCGTCCATTACATGCGGTTGCCGCCATGCAACCGGGCCCTAAATCGAAAATCTTCGGTAAGTGATCGGCTGTGATGGCCAAGAATCCGCTCCAGGCAAACTGCCATTCGATATCACCCAGATACGGAAACAACCGTGATGCACGGCGCTGTAATCGCTTGGCCAGACGCGCATCGTCATCGCCCGCAGTTGCGCTGGCGCCACCCATAACCAGGCGTCGATCCCTGGTGATGCGAAACGACGTCAACAAACGGTGTGTGTCGGAGGCACTTTCCCCGCCCGGCAAAATTCGTTCAGCCAGATCATCAGCAAGCGGAGCACTTGCTACCTGCGCCGTGCGAATCGGAATCACCGTACCGCAGACGGCGTCAAACTCGCGGTTATAGGCGTTAACACACAGCAACACTTGATCGCCAGACAGTCGACCGTGCGGTGTTTCCAATTGCCAACGCCCGCTATTGCGCTGCATTCGCACGACCGGAGAGTGTTCGAATAGATTCACACCGAGACTGACCGCGGCATCGGCCAGCCCGCGAGCATAGGCCAAGGGATTCAGTGAGCCACCACGGCTATCGAGGCTGGCACCGACGAAAAAGTCGGTCCCCAACTTAGTTTCCAGGTCCGCCGTGTCAATGCGACCAATGACCGCACCCATGGACTGCCAGTCCTCAATTCTGCGCCGTATTCGCGACATGGCCGCCGGCGCATGCGCGGCCTGAATCCAGCCAGCCTGGTTCAAGTCGCAGTCGATATCATATTTGTTGACACGATCGGCGACCCGCTGCGGCGCGGCGCTGGAAAAACGTAACAGCGCATCGGCTTTTTCTCGCGGCAGCAGTTGTCGCACTTCCCATGGGTCACGCTTGAGGCCAGGTGCGAGCAAGCCATTATTGCGACCTGATGCACCCCAACCGACGGTTGCCGCATCGATGACAGCAACATCGGCACCCAGCTCCGCAAGTGTCAGCGCCGCCGACAACCCGAGAAACCCGGCGCCAACAATGACAACGTCGGCAGAATGATCGCCACGCAACGGGCTCGGTTCGCATCGGATTGGCGTCACCGAGTTCCACAGCGTTGGTGCTGCGGAGACGGGTGGCGTGTGAGTCACGGGCGTTTCCATGACAAGAATATCTCTCGTTCTTCGCGCTTTAGCCAGACTCCGCCTGCACAAAATCGATCACCGTGCCGGCGGCTTCGGTGCGCACACCATTCATCTCAATCTCGTTGAATGCCACATCGGCCGATGCGAGTACCGCACGAGCCGCGTCGAGCGATTCGACAGTAAACTGAATCGATTCTAGGCGCGGTGCATCGCCGTCTGCTGCAGACAATCGAATATGCTGATCGCCGATGAGCAGCTCGATACCCACCTCGGTCGAGTGCACCATCGCATCACCGAGCAACCGGCGCATTTTGGTCGCCGTACGGTCAATGCTTGCCACCGTACCGGCCATGCCGCGAATTCCAAGACATGTGTTGGCATGCAACAGGAACTCGGGCCGCCGCAACAATTCGGGTGTTAGATGCTGAATCACCACCACGTGCATCAGACCCTCGATGTCAGCTGCATCGGGCGCAAACAACTCAAACCGCGGCTGGGTCCAGCCGTCCGGATGTTCAAAGTTACGCGTTAACTGGCGCAATTCACCGGTCTGGATACCCCGTTCAGCCGCCTGCTGATACGCGACCCCCACATTATCCGTACCGAATGCCACCCCCATCAGGCCTTCGCCATGCTCTTCTAGGTGCGTATCCAAATGCATTGTGAATTTCGACGCATCAATGATGCCGCGCACTTCAAGATAGTCGTCCGGAAACATGATGCAGAGGTTGCCGGTACCCCATTGAATGTGGCTACCCCGCGGCGGCACGGTAAACCCCAGGCGCTCAAACTCAACTCGG
>JBCCEH010000032.1:0-9705 GCA_039030375.1 Pseudomonadota bacterium
CACGGTCAGCGTGAGCCGGCGGTGTTAGCGACCGCATTACAAGACGACTATTCAAAAGTCGTGATTACCGCCAATAACGTGTTCTGTGAGAATCCAGAACGATTGACAGATCGGGTGCTCGCGGACGCGCGTTTCGGTATCGAAGCACGTCGTGTGACGCACCGAACCGATGACTGGTTGTTAGAGTTGATCGTCGGCAGCAACCTGAATATCGCCGTATTCGGCGCCGGTCATGTCGGCTCCGCCGTCGTACGAACCTTGTCAACACTTGACTGCAATATCCGATGGATCGACAGTCGCCGTAATGTCTTTCGACAGGCTCCGAACAACGTGCGGACGATTGAAACCCCGGATCCGGCATTTGAGGTCGCGGCCATGCCGCCGGGTAGCTGCTACCTGGTCATGACACACAGTCATTCGCTCGACTATGAGATTTGCGATCGCATATTGACGCGCAATGACGCTGCGTATTGCGGCCTCATCGGTTCGGTATCAAAACGGCGCCGTTTCGAAAAGCGTTACCGCGCGCAGGGTATGCCGGAGGCGATTCTGGAGAACCTCGTATGCCCGATTGGCGTCGAAGGTATTTCCGGCAAGAAGCCAGCCGAAATTGCGGTCGCCGCGTCTGCCGATGTCTTGCGCGCCTTCGAGCGAGCACAGGATCGCGGCGACGTTACTTATCCGGACAACGTTCACCGGATCAACCCGATCAACAAATCGACCTAAGTGATGGAAGCCTACGTCATTGAATGGCTCAACTTGCTGGCGCGCTGGTTTCATTTTGTGGCCGGCATCGCCTGGATTGGATCGTCGTTCTATTTCATTTGGCTCGACAACCATTTGCAATCGCCGCTTGATACCGCCGATGAGGAGAAAGGGGTCGGTGGTGAGGTTTGGTCGGTGCATGGTGGCGGTTTCTATCACGCCCAAAAATATCGTGTAGCACCAAAAACGTTGCCGCCCACATTGCACTGGTTTAAATGGGAGGCCTATACCACCTGGATCTCCGGCATGTTCCTGCTGATCCTGTTGTATTGGTTGAGCGCTGAGGTCTATCTCATCGATCCCAGCGTCGCGGCGTTGTCGCCTGGTAACGCAGTGATGATCGCGGCTGCCATTATTGTCGGCGGTTGGTTTGTCTACGATTTATTGTGTAAGTCTCCATTGGCAAACAATGACAAAGTTTTCGGCGTGGTATTGCTGATCCTGGTGTCACTGTTGGCGTGGGGGTTGTGCCAGTTGTTTAGCGGCCGCGGTGCGTATATGCACTTTGGCGTGGTGCTGGGCACGATCATGGTCGCGAACGTGTTCTTCGTCATTATCCCGGGACAAAAACAAATGGTTGCGGCGGCGGAACGTGGCGAAGCACCGGATCCTGGGCCCGGGATGCGCGGCAAGCAGCGCTCGGTGCACAACACGTACTTCACGCTGCCAGTGTTGTTCGTCATGACCAGCAATCACTATGCGATGACTTATGCGCACGAATTCAATTGGCTGATTCTGATCGGTATGACGCTGGCTGGAGCGTTAATTCGTATCTATTTCGTGGCGCGGCACAGCGGGCAGGCATCGGTGGTACCGGTGGTACTGGCGGCTCTGATTTTGCTCGCCATCGCGGTTGCGATCGCACCCCGACCGAGTCGGACCGAAATTGCAGTCACCGCGGACGCCGCTGCCGTCGCTACAACGCCGGACGGCATCGCGGTTGCGCCGGTAAACATAGACGAGGTCCGCGCGGTGGTGCATGAGCGCTGCACCAACTGCCATGCCGCGCAACCGACGTTTCCAGGGTTTCTCGCGGCGCCCGCCGGGGTGATGCTTGAAAGCGACGAGCAGATCATTGCCGAGGCGCGACGAATCCATCAACAAACGGTCGTGACGCGGGTGATGCCGATCGGTAATCTCACAAATATGTTGGATGAAGAACGAGACCTGTTGGACCGTTGGTACCAAAGCCTGGAGACCCGTTGATGGATGACTATCCACGCGATCTGTGTGGCTACGGTGCGGCTCCGCCGCTCGCAGACTGGCCGAAGGGTGCCCGCCTTGCGGTGCAGTTCGTGGTCAATTACGAAGAAGGCGCAGAGAACTGCGTGCTGCACGGCGATGAAGCCTCGGAGTCCTTCCTGTCCGACATTGTTGGCGCGGCAGCGATTCCCAATCAGCGTCATATTTCCATGGAATCACTGTACGAGTACGGGTCACGTGCTGGATTCTGGCGATTGCATCGCATGTTTACACGTCGCCAGCTGCCGGTGACGGTGTTTGGCGTCGCGATGGCATTGGCGAGAAATCCGGCGGCGGTCCGCGCCATGCAGGATGCCGAGTGGGAGATTGCATCACACGGCTATCGCTGGATCGATTATCAGCACATCGACGAGGATACCGAGCGTCAACACCTCGACAAAGCGATCCAAATACACACTGAGGTGACCGGCGAGCGACCGCTGGGCTGGTATCTCGGGCGTTGCAGCCCGCAAACCCATCGCTTGGTCGCTGCAGAGGGCGGCTTTATTTACAACGCCGATTCGTACGCTGACGATGTGCCCTATTGGGACCATCAGTATGAGCGTCCGCAGCTGATCGTTCCGTATACGTTGGATGCCAACGACATGCGGTTTGCGACTCCACAGGGCTTTAACTCGGGCCAACAGTTTTTCGATTATTTGAAAGATGCGTTCGACGTGTTGCACGCAGAAGGCGGTCGCATGATGTCGGTTGGGTTGCATTGTCGCTTGGTCGGCCGGCCAGGACGCGCTGCGGCGTTGGCACGATTCCTCGATTACGTCGCGGAACACGACGACGTTTGGGTAGCACGTCGTATCGATATCGCCCGTCATTGGCGAGCCAAACATCCGGTGACCGATTAGTGTCGGACTTCGTCGAGAAATTCGGTGGCATTTACGAACACTCGCCGTGGGTGGCCGAAGGCGTTGAGGAGTTTCTCGGTGAAGCGCCGACCTGGGATCACATCGCGACGATCATGGCGGATTGCGTCGACAATGCATCGCATGATCGGCAGCTCGATCTGATTCGTGCGCATCCGGACCTCGCCGGCAAGGCGCAGATCGCCGGCGAGCTTACGGTCGAATCGACCACTGAACAGGCCAGCGCCGGGCTCGATCAATGTAGCGCGGAAGAATACCAACGGTTCCAGGAATTGAACGCGCGCTACCACGACAAGTTCGGATTTCCCTTCGTGATGGCGGTGCGCGACAGTTCTCGCGCGGATATTTTGGCCGCGTTTGAGGAGCGATTGGGTAATGACGTCGAGGTTGAGTTTGAAACAGCGTTAGCTGAAATCCACAAGATCGCGCGTCTGCGGCTTGCTGCGATGGAGAGTGCGGACGGTGACTAAAGCGACCTCATTTCAATCTTGGATACAGCTTGAACAACCGCGGCTTGGTTCGGCTGTGACGTTTGCGACCGATGACTTCTTTGCGGAAAAGTCGCGGCTCATTCAACCCGGCGAACCGGTGTTTATTGACGACAAATACGATGATCACGGTAAGTGGATGGATGGTTGGGAAAGCCGTCGCAAACGCACTCCAGGTCATGATCACTGCATCTTACGACTCGGCGTGCCGGGTGTCGTTCACGGCGTTGAGATCGACACTCGCTATTTCACCGGCAATTTTCCGCCGCAGGCTTCTATTGATGCCTGCGTTAGCGATGTGGACGTGCCGGCGGGTGAGTGGACAGAGATTCTGCCTACGGTCGACCTGCAAGGGGATAGCCGCCAAAATTTCGATATTCGTCATGACCATGTCGTGACGCACCTGCGCCTAAATATCTACCCTGACGGTGGTATCGCTCGTTTGCGCGTGTTCGGGGAAATACTTGCCGGGTTGTCTGCGGCCGATGGTCAGGTGGACTTGCTGGCGCTGGAGAATGGCGGGCGAGCGTTGATTGCCAGTGACGAACACTATGGCAGCAAACACAATCTGAATGTTGCCGGGCGCGGCGTCAATATGGGTGACGGCTGGGAGACTGCGCGTCGCCGTGGTCCCGGTAATGACTGGGTCATCCTCGCACTGGGCCAGCCGGGTGTCATCGAATCGGCACTGATCGACACGGCGCATTTCAAAGGCAATTATCCGGATCGGGTGATGCTGCAAGCCGGGCATTTTGACAGCCACCAGGCGGCAGCGACGGACGATGCACAGGCTTGGCAGACTTTACTGCCTGAATCGAAGTTGGAGATGGATCGGGAGCATCGGTTTGAGTCGCTGCAGGATCTCGGCGTCGTTAGTCACGTAAAGATGTCGATATATCCCGACGGTGGAGTGAGCCGCTTGCGTTTGTTCGGGCGTGTCGCGGACGATACAGCGTGATAGAGCTGACGCCGGAACTCTTGAGTGCTGAGCGGTTTTCGGCTTACGGGGATGTGATCGAAGCGTCGGCAGCACAGCGCACCGGTATGAATGCCGCGCGGTTCGATCGATTCGACAATCTCGCGCGGGTCGAAACCGACGCGGACGGATCGCCGACGATCGGGTTAGTGCGATGTCGAATCGTCACCACGTTGCCGTATCAGTTCGACATGGTAGAGCGGCATCCTTACGGCAGCCAGGCGTTTATACCCCTGCAACAATCCCCCTTTGTATTGGTTGTTGCCGGGCCGGGCGAATCGGTCGAAGCGGAGGATCTGCGTGCCTTTGTGACCAATGGCCGGCAGGGTATCAACTATCATCGCGGCACCTGGCATATGCCGCTGATCGGCCTTGAGGCGGATCAGGAGTTTATCGTCGTTGACCGTGGCGGTCCGTCACCTAACTGCGACGAGCATCAGCTGGAAGAGCCAGTGATGTTGCTCGCGACTTAGCGGGCTGCGCAGGCCTTCGCAATCCGATCGACCACGTCCCGATCCAAATCGCTGCGTTCGCGCCGCAGTTCGTCGATGGTCATACCGGACAGCTCATAGGGCAGTACTAGCCAATCACTGGTCCGGTGCACGAAATAATCCGGTTGCCGCACGGTTTTCTCAGTGGGGCGATACCACACCGTCGCAATCCGAATATCGTGGGGCAGATTACGACGCGTCTTGCGCGCCAGCTGATCGATGACCGCCTTGACGCTGGAACCGGTGGAGTAGACGTCATCGACGATCAGTAGCGAATGGTGGGATGACAGGTTTTCGAGCAAATACTGGAGTCCGTGTACCCGGATTGTATCGGCCTTATCGACCATTTCGTTGTAACTGGCAGGGCCGCGATACGAGGTACGGATGGCGATATGGTCGGTTTTGACACCGAGGAATTCCAGCCCCTCTTGGACGGCGATGCCGACGGCGCTGCCGCCACGCCACAGGCCGACCAGAAAATCCGGCTGAAATCCGGCGGCATGAATGTCCGCAGCAAGCTGAAACGAGTCTTTGAGCAGGTCGTCCGCGGCGACGAGGTTTTTTAGCATTGTTATTTTGGCTCAGCGGTGCGATAGAATCGGTACGGGGACATTATAAAAGAATAACAATGAAAAAAATCGTTCTCTCCGCCAACGATCTGCTGGTCGACAGCTTTCGGCTTGGCCTGCAGGTACTCGAGGATGGCTACGAGCCGACCATGATTATCGCGATTTGGCGCGGTGGCACGCCGGTGGGTATGGCGGTGCAAGAGGTCATGTCGTACTGCGGGGTGGAGTCCGACCACATCGCCATTCGCACCTCTTCCTATATTGGTGTCGACGAGCGCGGCGCGGTCGCGGTACACGGCCTGAACTACATCGTCAAAAAGATCTGCCACGACGACCGGGTGCTGATCGTCGATGACGTGTTCGACACGGGTAACACTATCGTCGCGGTAATCGATGAGCTGAAGAAACGAGCGCGCGACAACACGCCGGAACAGATCCGAGTCGCGGTTCCGTGGTACAAGCCGGAGCGCAACGAAACCGACACCGTGCCTGACTACTACAACCATGAGACAAATGAGTGGTTGGTTTTTCCGCACGAGCTCGATGCGTTGACCGCCGAAGAGCTACGCGAGTCTCGACCCGGAGTTGCCGATATCATCGAGGCCGCCAAAGCGAACAGCGTTGCGTAGCGCAACAATGCGACGGGTTTGTGTCTATTGCGGTTCCAACCCGGGACGGGTGTCGCTGTATCGTGATGCGGCAACTTCGCTCGGTGAGGTATTGGCCCGCAGCAACCTCGAGCTGGTCTACGGCGGTGCAAGCAAAGGCACCATGGGCATACTTGCTGATGCGGTACTCGCTGGCGGTGGACGGGTCACAGGCATTATCCCCTCACAGTTGGTGGCTAAAGAAATCGCTCACCATGAGCTGTCGCAACTTGAAGTTGTCGACTCGATGCACGCGCGCAAAGCGCGTATGGCCGAACTTGCCGACGCCTTTATCGCCTTACCCGGAGGGTACGGAACCCTCGATGAATTAGCGGAGATTCTGACCTGGGGTCAGCTGGCAATGCACGCCAAGCCTTGCGGGTTAATCAATGTGGATGGCTACTTTGATCACCTGATCGCCCACCTGGATCATGCGCAGGCAGAGGGGTTCTTGAAACCTTCGCACCGCGCGATGTTGCTCACCGCACCTACCGCGGAAGCGCTGCTGGAGGCGTTTCGCGACTTTCAGGTATCGACCGAGACGAAATGGAGCGACTGAGGCGCTAAAAAACGAGTCGCACTTTGCCCTTGATCGGCGCACGCAAATTGCGTGCTTGAAATTCGTATTGAATACCGAGTTTCTTGCCAGCCAGTTCGGTGTCCGCACAGAGCCGTAGCGGCCTTTCAAAGACCTCAACCGGGGAGCCGGGCGGAATATCATCGAGCTTGGCAGCGACTTTGATGGCTTTCTTGCCGAGCGTTACCGATGGGTAGCCTTCCTGTTCGATCGGCGAACGTTCGACGAACTCTTCATCACGAAATGATTTAGGCACACGCGTTGCAACACGCAACGCCTCGTGATTGGGCAGTACAAAGGTTAGCGAAGCATCCTGTATCACTTCGTCGCCATGGTTGAATACCACCATTTGTAGATTGGAATTGTGCACGTTAAAGAGAAAGTGCCGATCATGATCGACGTACTGGTCTTCCATTTGCTTCATTTCTTCGATGATGTCTTCGGTGGAGCGCTCCTCATACGGGCGGTCCGTGCCGAATAATCGCGCATGCATCAGGCGCGCCATGAAGGTATTGGTAGCGGATACCTGCACCCGTTCTTTGGCCTCGATCAGTTCATTGAGTTTGCGACTGGCGACCGCGGACGGCAGCTTGCTGAAGTCCTGCGTCGCGAGTCTGAGGTCCTTGTGAATAATCTCGCCAGGAAAGCCGATCTCGATGTGCGCCGCCGATACCGAATCGCGAAATTTCTTTTCAAACAGTGATTGTAATTGGCGCCGACCGAGCTTTACGGCGGAATCCTGGTGGCGTGCATAGGCATCGCCGCGCCGCAGTGTCTCGGAATGATCGATGCGCATCATATAAGGGCGGTCCTGACATTCGCCGATTTCGAAGACGCCGACACGATGACTGTCGACCCGAATCGAGTGGTAGCGCATACGTATCGGCGGCTCGATATGGTCGTTAGCAATCGCGCAGTAATCGGGGCGGCCGGCAAAATCATCGGCGTCGACGCCGACGACCGTTTTTTGGTTCTGGCCGTCGAAGCCAATGCCCGTAATAATGTAGCGCGGTCCTTCGACGGGCGAGTTCGCCATTGCGAGTACGTCCTTCAGGAACTGCTGCAATCCCGATTTGCCGTACGTCTGCTGACGGAATTGCACGCCGGATGATGGTGTTGCAGCTTTGGCAATTCGTGATAGACGATTCATCGGCGTGGGTTAGCAGGCAGGCGGTGGTTTAACAGCCTGCCAATATGACTGATTATGTTGACCGGGCCACGGAACTGATCGGCATTTCTGACAAGTGGTAAAAATTTGATGACGAAAACGAACGCGATGACCGATCTTCAACAGCCAGCACCCGAGCTGCCCGATTCGGCCGTCGGGACACTGCTAAAAGAAAAGTACGGTCTGCATGGCACCTGGCGCGCTTTGTTGAGTGAACGCGATCAGAATTTTCGCGTTACCACGACCAGCGGCGACCGGTATGTACTCAAGATTGCGAATGCAGCAGAGGACGCGAGTACCACCGAACGTCAGGTGGCAGTTCTGAACCATCTGGAGATAAGCGGTTGTCCGGTGAGCACCCCGCGTGTGGTGCGTTCAAACGACGGCGCGTCGCTGGAAACGGTTGAGTTTGATGAAGTTCAGTATCGCTGCCGCCTGGTGACCTTCTTAGATGGCGCCGTTCAATCATCACGCCCAGACACCGAAGCATTCGCGGTGAGTTTAGGCGAAGCGACCGCACATCTTTTGGGGGCGCTCGCCGACTTTCACAGTGACGTGGCGGATCAGCCATTACTTTGGGATTTACAACACGCATCGCAATTGCGACCGCTGCTCGACCACATTCTCGATGACGCGTTACGCAATGCCTGCCGCGATGTGCTGGACGACTTCGATGAGTTTGCGCAGCCGATTTTGGCGACGTTGCCCAGACAAGCAATTCACGGCGACTTAAACAGCGATAACGTGTTGGCCGGCGAGCGTGACCAGGTAGCCGGTGTAATCGATTTCGGTGACATGGTGCGGGCGCCGCGGGTCTGTGAGTTAGCGATAACGGCGGCGTATCAGCGCGGCAGTCGACAGGATCCGCTGCAGTTTGTGTGTGCCTACTTACGTGGGTTCGCCCGTCATCAATCGTTGACGCCGACCGAGGCCGAGCTGATTTTCGATTTGGTCCGCGCACGGCTAACGGCCTCAATCTCGATATTGCATTGGCGACAGGCGGAGCGGGGGGCTGATGACGAATACGCGCGCCGCAGTCTCGATTCAGAGAGCACCGCTGCGGGTTTTCTGCGAGCGTTGGACGCGCTTGGCCGAGAGCGCGCCAACACGGAAATTTCGCGTTCGCTAAGTATTTGAACGAATCCGACCACTTATAGGGCTTCGCGCCCACCAAAACTGACGAACAGTTCCCAGAAATCAACGGCTTAGATACTTACACTGACGGAGATTGAGTTAAATCGAGTTTGAGTGAAATGGTGCTCGACACCCTGCTGGCCGTAATTCTTCTGATCGGTGCTGTCGGCTATATAGCCCTCGGCATCCAGCTCATTGCTGGGCGGCGCGGTGTGGGCACGTTACCGAGCGGCGTCTTGTTCCTGTTCGTTGCCCTGTGGGTCATGGGCGGTGCCATCGAGCTTTTTGCTAGTTCCTTTTTCATGTTTTCTGTCGGCCGCACGTTCCATTACGTCGGTACATCGATCGTGCCAATTGTGGCGTACGTGTATTTCCGTGAATACACCGGCCAGTCCACCTCGATCCACCGGCTGGTTCTGCTGCTGATCATTCCCTTCGTGTCGATTACGTTGGCAGCGACCAACGCGTTTCACGAAATGGTTTGGGCCTTGCCAGCAACCAATGCGCAGGGCGATTTCCTGACGCGTCCGGTGGCGTGGGGTCCTTACTTCCTTTTCGTACACGCACCGTATACGTATGCCCTGGGTGTAGCTGCGGCGCTTTCACTGATCATGCATACCAGTGCGGTAGCGCGTGCTCACCGCAAAGGATTGTTCTTGCTGCTCGCCGCAAGTCTCGGTCCGGCGTCGGCGGCGCTCGCCTATGATTTCGGTTTTGGGCCGAACACGGTGTCATTCATTCCGTTCGTCTTTACGCTGATGCTGCCG
>JBCCEH010000033.1:0-9354 GCA_039030375.1 Pseudomonadota bacterium
AATGTCGGTTTCGAAGTATTCGTTAAGGTAGTCCGCGACACTCATCGTCCAGAAACGAATCGTCTCGTACATCCGGTCCTCACCCATCTCAAGGAACTTGCTGCCTATCGCGATCAGTTCACGAATGTCCTTGGGTTTGAACGACGTTGGATCGGGTGGCGTTCTCAGCAGCGTATCGCGAATAAAGCGACATTGACGCATGGTATCGGCCGAGTACCGCTCGTAGGCATCGGCATCGGCTTTCGAGTGACGCGCTTTCTCCCGATGCGCCACCTCTGGATCATGGTACGAACCGTAGTAGTCGCCGTTCTCCATAAACTGCACCGAACCACCAAATGGCGTCACTTGGAGACCGTGCTTATGCAGCTCTAGCGCACGGTAGATTTCCGGTCGCAACAGGCTGCATACGTAGGAACAGTTCGAGTACATCCAGTCCTTATAGAGATTGCGACTCACCGCAGCACCGCCGATGTAATCGTTTTTCTCTACACAGACGACGTCCAGCCCCGCTTTGGCAAGGAATGCCGCTGTAGCCAGACCATTGTGGCCGGCTCCAACGACGACAGCGTCATAGGTTTTCATTCAGAACACTCTGTTTTTATTCTGCTGCAAGGTTCTCACGAGCGGCCGTCGCAGTCCAGAAAAAATGAATGATCATTCATTCACTCTATGGCATCCTATAGGCACCTATGGCCAGCAAATATGCCGGCTACAGAAGGATAAGGTACTGATTTTGAACGCTACTGCGGCCAAATCGACGCGGCGAACCGCATCTCGCGAAGCCAGGCGACAACAACTGATCGATGCAACCATGAAGTGCATTGCCCGCAAGGGCATGGGCAGCACCACGCTCGGCGATGTCGCCAAAGAAGCCGGCCTGTCAGCGGGCATTGTTAACCTGCATTTCGAATCGAAAGAAAACCTGCTCAACGAAACACTTAAGTTCCTCGCCAACGACTACAAAACCCAGTTTGATCGGGCGCTGGCAAGAGCTGGCGATCAGCCAGCGGATCGTTTGCTCGCAGCAATGGCGCTGGACTTTAAGCCCTCAATTTGTGACCGACGAAAATTGGCGGTGTGGTTCGCGTTCTGGGGCGAAGTAAAATCCCGTCCGGCTTATCGAAAGATCTGTGATGAATCGGACCGGTATTACGAGGATATTGTTGGCGAACTTTGTCGCGCGGTGATCGATGAGGGCCAATACTCGAATGTCGACCCCCTCGCCGCTGCCAACGCGCTCAAAGCACTCACCAACGGTTTATGGCTTACCTGCCTCATAAGCCCGCAAACTTGGGATCGCCACCATGCAATGGATGCGGTTATGAGTTATTTGCGCAACGCGTTTCCGAAACACTACGCCAACGACAGCAAGAACTAGGCGTCGTCTGCCACAACCCGGATGTCATTGAGTCTGCGCGCTACGGATGATCAAATGACTGCAGCATGGCATTGAGAACAATTACAACAACAATGCGTCATCTTGGCTTTAGCGTGATCGGATTTCTGCTCGTCGGCTGCAGCAGCGGCGACGGAGCGAGCGTCAGCGACGACAACGTGGTCAACGTCTATAACTGGGCGGATTACATCGCCGAAGACACGATCGACAAGTTTGAAGCCGAATACGGCATCAAGGTGAATTACGACTTCTACGATTCAGCAGAGATTGTGGACGTCAAGTTGCTCGCCGGCAACAGCGGTTACGATGTCATTATCCATTCGAATTCGTACTCTGCGCGCATCTTACCGGTCGGCGTTTACGACAAGCTCGACTACTCCCGGTTGACCAATCTGCATCACCTCGACGATGACGTCATGAACCTGATCGATCGCTTCGGACCGGTGCGCGAGTATCAGGTGCCGTATCATTGGGGCAGTACCGGCTATGCTTGGAATGCCCGATTGGTCCGCGAGCGACTGCCGGATCATCCGATGGACAGCGCCGATGTGCTGTTTGATCCCGAGGTTGTGTCCAAGCTTGCCGATTGCGGTGTCGCCCTGCTGGATGGGCCGGTCGATCTAATTCCAATGGTACTCGCGTATCTTGGTCGCGATCCCAACGCGGTTGACGATGAAAGCCTGCAGGCCGTCGAAGAACAGTTACGAAAAGTACGACCTTACATTCGCTATTTCAGCAACTCGAAAATGCTGGTCGACATGCCCAGCGAAGAAACCTGTGTCGCGATGAGCTGGTCGGGTGATTACGCCACCGCCAAATACCGCGCCGAAGAAGCCGGCCTCGACATTGATCTGCGCTACACCACACCCAAAGAAGGTTCAGGGCTATGGGTTGACGGTTTGTATATCCCTAAAGACGCACGGCACAAAGACAACGCGTACTTATTCATCGACTTTCTGATGCGCCCGGACATCGCCGCAGATATCGCTAACACCGTTAACTATGCCAACGCCAATCGCTCTTCCTGGGACCTCATCAATCCCGAACAACTCCGCGACGAGGCCATCTATCCGAGCGAAGCGACACGCGAAATCATGTATGCCAATTTGCCGCAACCACCGAAGCGTGAGCGTGTTCGGACTCGGGTGTTTGCACGTGCCAAAGCCGGGCTTTAACCGACATGTCTGACGATACTTTTATTCGCATTCGGGGCATCTCGAAACATTTCGGCGATTTTGTCGCGGTCGACAATGTCAGTCTCGACATTGGCCGCGGCGAACTGTTCTCCATTCTCGGCGGGTCGGGATGCGGCAAGACCACGTTGCTACGCATGTTGGCGGGCTTTGAAACGCCGACCGCCGGCACGATTGAAATCGACGGTGTCGACGTCACAGCACAGCCCGCGTATGCGCGCCCGGTCAATATGATGTTCCAGTCCTATGCGGTATTCCCGCATATGAACGTGGAAAAGAACATCGCTTACGGCCTGAAAAAGGACGGCGTGTCATCGGCAGAAGTCGCCTCGCGTGTCGATGAAATTCTCGAGCTGGTGCAGCTCACCGAATTCCGGCGACGGAAACCGGATCAGCTGTCCGGCGGACAGTGCCAACGCGTAGCGCTGGCACGCGCACTGATCAAACGGCCAAAAGTACTGTTACTCGACGAGCCCCTCGCCGCGCTCGACAAAAAACTGCGCGAGCATACGCAGTTCGAACTGATGAATATTCAGGACGAGCTCGGCATCACCTTCGTCGTCGTGACTCACGACCAGGAAGAGGCGATGACTTTGTCATCGCGTATTGCAGTGATGGAGAAAGGTCGGTTCTTACAAGTTGGCAAGCCGAAGGAAATCTATGAATACCCATGCAATCGATTCGTGGCCGACTTCATTGGCACGATCAATACGTTTGAGGGCACAGTAGCCAGCGTCGACGAACAGAGTATCGGCGTCACCGCCGATGAGGCCGGCGGCATGCTACGCGCGCTGCCCGGCGCAGACGTGAGTGTCGGGCAAGCGGTATGCGTTGCGATTCGACCAGAGAAGATTTTTATCGGCCGCAGCGAGCCCGAGTCGGACGATGACACCCGCCTTAAAGGCGTCGTTGATGACTTTGCCTATCTCGGCAACCTGTCTCTTTATCGCGTCCGCCTGGAGTCCGGCAAAATCATTCAAGTCAGCCAGCAAAACCGGCGCCGTTCGTCGAAGCGGTTTATTGAATGGGATGATGAGATTTGGGTGTCGTGGCGGCCTCGTAGCGCAGTCGTGTTAGTCGATTAACCATGCACACCAGCAGCACCGACAGAATGTGGCAACGCATGACCATGGCGGTACCGTACCTGTGGCTGCTGTTGTTCTTTCTCACACCGTTTCTCATAATTTTGAAGATCAGCGTTGCCGATCCGGTCATCGCACAACCCCCATTCACACCCACGTTCGACGATCAGGGCAATGTCTCTGTCACCGCTGACAACTACCTGTTCCTGTTCAATGACAAACTGTACGCGCTGACGTATCTCAAGTCCGTCGGCGTCGCATTGATCGCTACCTTGCTCTGCTTGCTGCTCGGCTTCCCGATGGCCTATGCGATCGCGCGCGCTCGGCCGCGGGTACGCAGTCTATTGTTGCTGCTGATCGTATTACCGTTTTGGATTTCATTCTTATTGCGCGTCTACGCTTGGATGGGCCTGCTCAACAACCACGGCGTGATCAATAATTTGCTGATGTGGCTCGGCGTTACCGATCAGCCGCTGCAGATCTTGTACACCGATTTCGCAATCTTTATTGGCCTCACCTACTCCTACCTGCCGTTCATGATCTTGCCGTTGTACGCAACGCTCGAACGAATGGACCTCGATCTAATCGACGCCGCTCAAGACCTCGGAGCAACGCGTACACAGGCGTTCTGGGACGTTACCTGGCCGCTTGCCCGACCGGGCGTTATTGCTGGTTGCCTGCTGGTATTCATTCCGGCGATCGGTGAATACGTCATCCCCTACCTCCTCGGCGGGCCCGAAACACTCATGATCGGCCGCGTCTTATTCGACGAATTCTTTGTCAATCGGGATTGGCCACTCGCCTCCGCTGTCGCCATCATGCTGTTGGTATTGCTGGTGATTCCCATTGCCTGGCTACAGCGCAGCCAGGCCAAGGCGGAACAGGCATGAAGCCGCGGTCGCGCTTTGTCTTTAGCGTGCTCGCCTTCGGCTACGCGTTTCTGTACATCCCGCTGGTGTCCGTCATCGTATATTCGTTTAACGATTCGCGGTTGGCGAACGTGTGGGGCGGTTTCTCAACACGCTGGTATGTGGAGTTATTTCGCAATGACGAAGTCCTCGACGCGACGCTGCTGAGTCTTAAGATCGCCGCCACATCGGCTACGCTGGCGACACTGTTTGGCACCATCGCCGGTCTTATGCTGACCCGTTTCGGGCGATTCCGCGGTCGCACGCTGTTTACCGGCATGATCACCTCGCCGCTGGTGATGCCGGAAGTCATTACCGGCCTGTCGTTGTTGTTGCTGTTTGTGACCTTGCAACAATGGATAGGCTGGCCAGCACAACGCGGGTTCTCGACCATCACGATCGCGCATACCACATTCGCCATGGCCTACGTCGCGGTCATTGTGCGATCGCGGTTGGCCGCCATGGACGCATCGCTGGAAGAAGCGGCTATGGACTTGGGCTGCCGACCGATGCGGGTATTGATCGACATCACCTTACCGTTGATCGCCCCTGCCATGCTTGCCGGTTGGTTGCTGGCCTTCACTTTGTCATTGGACGACCTGGTTATTGCCAGCTTCGTCTCCGGCCCTGGCAGCAACACCTTACCGATGTATATTTTCTCCAAGGTAAGACTGGGTGTGACGCCAGATATCAATGCGCTGGCATCACTATTTATTCTCATCGTGACCGTGTCGTTAGTTGCCGCTTGGTTTCTGACACGCAAGCGAACCGCGAAGACATGAATGACCACATCGTTTAAATCCGTTAGTGAGATGCTGACTACACTGCGACCCAAAGATCCGGTGTACTGCGTCTATCCACATATTTACGCCGACGCAGCGCGCGAATTTATCGACGGATTTCCGGGTCGCGTCCTGTATGCCGTGAAGGCCAATAATGAAGCGCCGGTCATACAAGCGCTGGTCGACGCCGGCATACGGCACTTTGATTGCGCATCTTTGCAAGAAATAAAAGAAGTGCGCGCAGTCACCGACCAGGGCACCTGCTATTTCATGAACCCGGTCCGGATTCGCGACGAAGCTCGCATCGCCCAGGAAACCTTCGGTGTGCGTCATTTTGTGACCGACCATCCCGAAGGATTACGACTCCTGCTGGCGGAAATCGATCCTCACAAGTCAGTGATTTTTGTTCGTATGGCGGTCCACCATGAATCGTCAATGGTGGACCTGTCCAGTAAATTTGGCGCGCCACCGGAGATGGCGCTGGAACTGCTCGAAGCGGTCCGTCAAAGTGGCGCGGAACCCGGTTTCGCCTTCAATGTCGGTTCTCACGTCATGAGTCCGGACGCCTATGTACACGCGATCAAAGCGGGAATCGCCGTACTCGAGCAGTTACCGTTTCGGGTCCGACTGGTCGATATCGGTGGTGGTTACGCGAAAAAGTATCCGGGCTTCGACGCGCCACCGATTGCGGATTACTTGGCCGCCATTCGTGATGCAGCCAACTTCGTACTCAGCGACGATGGCGAATTGATGGCCGAACCGGGTCGCGCGTTGGCGGCGCCTGGCTTGTCCGCCGTCGTCGAGGTGCTGCTTCGTAAAGACCAACGCCTATACATCAACGATGGCTTATACGGGGTTTTCTGGGAGCTTCGATACCACGCGCACGAGCAATACCCGGCCCGCGTATTTCGAGGTGGCAAACAGATCCGTGGCGCGACCGAGGCGTTCGAAATTATGGGGCCGACCTGTGATTCCGGTGACAAATGGCGCGGCCATGTCGAACTTCCGGCGGATATTCAAATCGGTGATTACATCGAATTTGGTGAGGTTGGTGCCTACAGCGTGGGTGGTCGTTCGGACTTTAACGGCTTCTACAGTGACCAGGTGGTCACGATCACCGACGCGAATTCTGTGCTTCCTCAGGTAGATCCGGTTTAGCTAAGTCCTTGAGGCTCGGACCGCGGGTGGTCCGATGATCTGCAAACATCGAGAACTCCATCGGCCGGAATGCGAACACACCGCTCACCGCATACCGCTGCCGTGTCGGCAACATTGAATCACGCTCGACCAACTCATCGAAAAAGTAACTGAGTCGCTCGATGGCGCCGTGCATGCGAAAGATACTCTCCTGCGTCAACGTGCCGCCCACAAACCGCAGTTCATCGCCAGGCCGATTAAAATCACTGTCAAAGAACTCGGTTTGAATACGAGTACTAAAGAAGTTTTGCACCGGACCGTTGCGTCGCCAGGTAAAGTTGCGCGCGGTTAGCAGTCGATAGCGGTTGAATGGCAACAGCTCGATCACACGTAGCCGATCCAGGCGAATAAGACGTTTTTCCACCTCACGTTCACTAAAGTCGTAGTTGGCAAGTATGTCGTCGAACTGCCATCGGTTGAGCACCAGAAACATCACCACCAGCAATACCGGATCCTCAACCAGCGCCTCCTCTTGCGCCGGCGTCAGCTGGGAGACGTATTCGCGACGCTCGTTCACTCGACGCATCAGATCGACGAAGTCCATGCGCAGGAACTCCAGGATGCGGTCAACGCGCTCAAGCGATAAGCCGCCTTTGCTGAACAGCCGTTTGATACTCGCCTCGCTGAGACCGAGATGTTCCGCAACATCGCGGTAGGTGTGTCCGGAGTCACGCAGCGCTCGCTTGAGCTCATCGACCAGGGTTTCTGAACGCGCCATATTGCGCTCCTTTCACGGATTTTCGCAAATCGTATCAATATTTAATACTTTTTGGCTTGCTATTCGCTACTTTTGCTAACTTTGTTGCTTATTGTGCGCCTGCCGCCGAGTCTGGTTTGGACCCTGCTGAAAGGAGCACGACATGAAAACCCGACTCATTGCACTCATAGCATTGGTACCGCTGGTGGCCGGCTGCTCGTCACTGATTCTCGGTAGCAATCCGGAACAGATGCGCCGCGGCGCCTCGAGCAGCCTCGTCGACTACCTGTATCCCGACGGCGAAGTGCCGCCCAAGCTGGTTGAAAAGATGCCGCACCTGGATTTACCGCTACGCGTGGGCATCGCCTTCGTTCCGTCCAACGGTTACGAGGATGCCACCGCGATTCAAAAGCAGCGCGTGCTGGATCAGGTTGCTGAAGCATTTCGTGATCGCCCCTATGTGGACGCGATCGAAGCCATACCGGATAACTACATGCGCTCGGCTCATGGCATCACCGGCATGCGACAGGTTTCGGCGCTTTACGACCTGGACGTCATCGCGCTGGTGTCCTACGACCAGGTGTCATTTACCTCGGAAAACGAAAGCGCTTTGTTGTACTGGACGGTAGTTGGCACGCTATTTGTCAAAGGCAATCACAACGAAGTGCAAACGATGGTCGACACGGCGGTATTTGATCCGGCCACCGCAAGATTGTTGTTTCGCGCGCCAGGGATGTACCGCGAAGAAGAAAACTCGACGTTGATGAACGCCGACATTGATGACCGACTTCTCAAAGAAAAAGGCTTTGCGGCAGCAACTGAAACAATGATCACAAATCTCGATCAGGAGCTGGATGGATTTCGCGCCGCAGTGAAGGAAGGCGATCGCGCCACCGTCGCCTGGCGTGAGGGCTCTGGCGGCGGCAGCATGACCGTGCCGCTACTCGGCCTGCTGTTCTTGATGATGATTTGGCACAACAGCCGACGGCGGACGTAACCATTTCGGGTCAACATCCATCGGCGCCGCCAGCGTGAGGAGAAATGCTTCAAGCTGGCGGCGTTCGGTGCGACTCAAATTCAATGGCTTCGCCTCGTTGTGTCCAATCATTGCGTCCTCGGCGGTGTCGTAGTGCTCGATGACATCCGTTAAGGTCTCAAGCTGACCTTTATGCATGTAAGGCTGCGTGCCCTCTAGATTGCGCAGCGATGAAGTACGGAACGCACCGATCAACTCCGGCCCGGTGCGCGCGAATTCCAGTTCAGTGCATGCCACCACGGCGTCCGTAAACCGGCCTTGGCAGTTGAAGGGGTCGGACTGAACCAGGCGCACGCCCTCGACACGACCTTTGTCGGGCAGATCGCCGGCCAATGCGATAACCCCAGTATTGTGAAATTCATTGTTGGTCATTAGCGGTCCGTTATGGCACTGCAGACAATCCGCCTTGCCGATAAATACCTGCAAGCCGGCGACCTCATCGTCGCTGAGCGCATCTCCCGATTCACCGTCAATCATTGCATCAACGTAGTCATCGAACCGCGCACGGCCGGGCATCAACAGTCGCTCATAGGCGGCGATCACTTTTCCAACATTGGCAAAGATCTGATCCAGATCGGCGCGACCGGGCATGGCTCCAAACAGGTCGGCGTACATCGCAGCGTAATTCGAGTCATTGATGATGACATCGACGACCGCAGCGCGGCTAAACGCATGTTCGTTCGGGTCTTCCAGCGGTGACAATGCCTGCGACCATTGGCTGTCTTTCCGTCCGTCCCAATACTGCCACGGACTATAGGCCGTACCGATCAGACTCGGTGTATTACGCGCCGACTGTCCGATTGCCTGACCTTTCGGCAGTCCGTCGGTAAAGCGTCGCGCCGGCTGATGGCAGGTTGCGCAGCTGATTGCACCGTTAGCACTTAAGCGTGGATCGAAGAACAGTTGATAACCGAATTCAGCCGCGAGCGGATCGTCAGCAACGGCGTTCGTCGGGTCGTCCGGTATCGCCGGTAAGGATGACAATGACAGTGATCGCAAGACCTCCAGATCGCTGGCTTGCCAGTCGCGCGGCGGGTTTGGTCGAAAGTCCCACGCGACCCAG
>JBCCEH010000034.1:0-8806 GCA_039030375.1 Pseudomonadota bacterium
AATGACCTGGTGACCTCGCAAAGTTCACTGGAAGAAATCTTCGTTGGCTTGGTGAATAAAGACCGATGAATTTTAACGCGATAAAAGCGATTTACCGGACCGAGATGGCGCGCATGATGCGTACCGTTGTGCAGAGTATTGTCGCGCCCGTGCTATCGACCTCTTTGTACTTTGTCATTTTTGGCGCGGCGATCGGTTCGCGCATTACCGAGATTGATGGGGTCGCCTACGGCGCGTTTATCGTTCCCGGTCTGATTATGTTGTCGATCATGACCGAGTCGATTTCAAACTCGTCGTTTGCAATCTATTTTCCAAAGTTCACTGGAACCGTATTCGAAATTTTGTCGGCGCCGATCTCATTCGTGGAAGTGGTCATTGGTTATGTGGGTGCGGCGGCGACCAAATCGATCATTATCGGTCTGATTATTCTCGGTACTGCAAGCTTTTTCGTTGACCTTCACATTGCTCATCCACTGCTGATGTTGCTGTTCCTAGTGTTGATATCGGTGTCATTCAGTCTGTTCGGATTCATTCTCGGCGTGTGGGCCGATGGCTGGGAGAAGCTGACGATCGTGCCGATTCTGGTCATCATGCCGCTGACGTTTTTGGGCGGCACTTTTTATTCCATTAGTATGCTGCCGGCGGCCTGGCAAACCATAAGTCTGTTCAATCCGGTGGTTTACCTGATCAGCGGGTTCCGTTGGGCGTTTTACGAAAATTCTGACGTGACCGTGGGAGTGAGCCTGGCGATGGTGATGGGTTTTTTGCTGGCCTGCCTCGGCACCGTCGCTTGGATTTTCAAGTCCGGGTACAAACTACGCAACTAGCGAGACTGTTCGACCTGCAATAAAGTGAACAGCCAGGCGGTCAGATTGACCACCAAGGAGTCACCATGGCCAACAAGAATTCCATCAAAGAACAGATTCGCCGCAACTCGGTGGCACTCATCAGTCTTGCGGTCGCGATTACCAGCCTCGGCTATAACACCTGGCGAAACGAACAAAGCGAAGAGAATCGCACGCAGCGACTGGTTGCGATCGAAGCGCTGGGCAAATTAGCTGACCTTCAGGCGGTGGTGTGGCACCACCATTGGGACAAAGATTTTGACGGTCGCGGCAATCTGCGCACCGGCTGGACGCTGGTGCTGACCGTGCAGGATGTATCGGTGGTGCTCGATGAACCGGTCCAGCAATCAGCAGCGAATCTGTACGAAGCTTGGAAGTTAAATTCGCCGGATCTTGGCGATCAACGAGAAGCCGAAAAAAATATCGTCGCGGCGATCGATCAATGCCGCGACGACATGTTGGCTCTTCTTCAAATGCTCGACTAGCAGCGAGTTGAAGCCGCCTCAGTCGGCGCGATGCGTTGTCAAGAGCGGCTTCGAAATACTCATGTACTACTTGTACACTCCGTCTTCTCAGCCCCTCTTTCCTCGCCTCGCACTCGCCTGAGACACCTTCAAAAGCTGCTAGCTCTCACCGATTCGACTAGAAGTCGAAGCGTACGCCCGCCGAGATCGAACGACCCGGTAGCGGCACCAGATCCTTCAATGCCGACGTATGACGTCGCGCATCTTCGTCGGTTAGGTTTGAACCGCGCAAGAACACGAAGACATTCGGATCATCGAACCGGTAGCTGACTTCAGCGCCGACCATGGTGAAGCTGTCGGTCGGAAGTTCGTTATTGGCGGTACGGGTCTGCTCGTCGTTCCAGCGTGTAGAGACACCAAACTCGAGTGGTCCGCGAGTGGCGTGCACCGCTGCGCCGAATCGAAGCGGCGGCAGGTGTGGTAAGTAAACACCGTTGCTGTCTTCTTCACCGAACACGAAATCGCCAAACAATCGAACGTGCGCATGCCAAGTCTCATTGTCGACAAAGTCGAACAGTACTTCGGCTTCGGCGCCGTACATCGTGACATCCGCTTGGCGGAATTCGAATACCTGGAATTCGTCTTCTTCAGCCGCGGTCGGCGACAACAAAATGTAGTCGTCGATCGTGTTCGAGAAGCCGGTCACCGACCATTCGAATCGATCATGGCGTCCACGCAGGGTCAGGTCCAGATTGGTCGCGGATTCTTTGGAGAACTCGCCAAGGCCTTGCGAGATTGCGCCGACTTCAAAACGCTGCACGGCAACGTGCGGTCCGTTCGCGTAGAGCTCGGTTGCGTTCGGATTACGCTCAGACAAAGACAAATTGGCAGACAGCGACAGTGCGTCGGTCAAATCCCAGATCGAACCGATCGAAAAGCTCACTGCGGTTTCGTCAACATTACGTTGGCCAGGCGTGCTGATGGATTGGTTCTCAATCCGTGCGGCGCCTTGCAACGTCCAAGTATCGTTGACCGCAAACTCTTCATAGGCAAACAGACTTAGCTGTTCGGTGTTGGACGGCGGAACAAACGCCTCTTCACCTACTGCGCTGAAGTCGATGTCTTTGAATTGCAGACCAAAAGCACCTTGCAGGCGACCGGACGGTCGATGGCGCAGTACTAGGCGTGCATCGGTACCGCTGTTATCAAACTGCGTGCCGACTTCGTCACCTTCAAACTCGGTGTGTTTGTAGTCGTTACGACCAATATTCAGTTTGACGTTTTCGATCCAGCCGTCAACCGCGTAGTCGACCAGAAAGTCGTAGCGGGTTTGCTCCATGCCGATGGTGACGATTTCTTCCTCTTCTTCCTCTTCCTCTTCGACACCTTCCTCTTCTTCATGATGATGGTGACCACCAGGAATACCATAGTCGCTGAGGTAGCGGCTCACAGAGAAACCGATGCTGCCATTGTCGGTGGTAAGCGTGATGCCGCCGGCACCACCTTCGGTCTGACTCGATGAGTTTTCGACCACACCAAAGGCTTCTTCCTCCTCTTCATGGTCGTGCTCTTCACCTTCCTCTTCGTCGTGCTCTTCTTCCTCTTCAAGAGCGCGCAGAAGGGCGGACTCGGCAAACCCTGGAATCTCGATGTCGTCGGTTTCACGATCGAACCAGTCGAGGTGAAACGCGAGGTTTTCGGTTCCGGCATTGAGGGATAAGCCCATTGTGCGTCGGCCAGTGGCGTCGTCGAGGTCGACGGCAACCGCGCCCGAGAACGGACGATCCAACGGTGCGCGCGCAATACGATTATCGACCACGTTGACGATGCCGCCGGTGGCACCACCGCCGTACAGTAAGGTCGCGGGTCCGCGAATGATTTCCACGCGTTCTGCGATCAAGGTATCGATAGACACAGCGTGGTCTTCACTGAGACCCGACACATCCAGTGAGTCGAGGCCGTTCGACAACACGCGAACGCGTTCGCCTTGCTGGCCGCGAATGACCGGACGCGAAGCCACCGGGCCAAAATAGCTTGAGCTGACGCCCAACTGATTGGCCAAGGTTTCACCGATGCTGGTTTCCTGCTTCTCGGCGAGTTCGTCGCGACCGAGAATGTCGGCTGTCAGTGCGATCTGATCAACCGATCGTTCCAGCGGAACCGCAGTGACGATAATTTCGTCCTGCGCGTGATGCTCGTCCTCGGCTTCTTGCGCGAGGGCAGGCGTCACTAATAAGCACCCGCTTAGTAGCGAGTACGAAAGTTGTTTAATTTTCATGACACGTCTTCTTCTAAATATCTTTTATTGGGGTACGTCGTCGCCGCCTTTTGTGGGCAGCAACGGAGATGGCCTAACACCATCGATCGAACCTAGACGTGGGGTGGGGCGCGGGTGCGGTAGGCGGGCAAGAAGTGCCCGGAAACTTGTGGCGCTAATACAACAACCGCGAGCGCCGCGGGCTTGTTGTTTGTCGCGTCAGAGCGCGCCGGGGCGACCTCAAATTCATTCTCTTCGTACTGAGTACAGGCCGCGCAGGATTCTGTGCCATGGTCAGCTTCGTGCTCATGGGCTTCCATGTGCAGCAGGAAACTAACCTGATACAAAAAAACAACAATGATCGCGAGGCGGGCCATCGGCGGATCTTATCATTCTATATAGCCGAGTGGGGAAGTCCTGGTCGTCTAAAGCCTCGCAAGGAATTTGGTATTACATAACCCCTTGATCTCGCATCAGGGATTCGTAGGTGGATTCGAGCGTGGCATGGGTTTGCCAGAATGCTTTTGGCCTGCGGTTCGCGAGTACATCGGCAAGAATGTTGAGGTGCGCATGCCAGCCGCCGCAGGCGCCTGCCATCATCTGCGTATCCTTTAGGCGGGTGTGTGTGACCACCAGTCGAACCTGATCGCCAGCCTCGGTGAGCTCGTAGCACACCTCAGAGGCGTGCTCCTCATCCATCCAGGTATGCGCTACCAATCGTGGCGGTTCGCAGCGAGTTACCGTGCCGTGGTAACGCCACTCGCCTCGGTACTCGCGATATTTTTCGGGAATGTCGATGTCCGGCTCGTCGGACAGCGATTCGTTGTTGAACACCATGTCGACCGGGCCACCGACGTCGAGTGATATGTCCCCTGCGCACAGCCATTTGGCGCGCTTGTCGGATTCGACTAAATAACTCCATACCCGCTCGATGGGGCCGGGCAGCAGTCGCTCAAAACGGATCGTCTGCGCGTCAATGATTTCGCCGAGTTCACTCGTTGTCATGATTGTCCTCCTCGTTAAGCAGCACTTCGAGACGATCAAGGCGCGGATTCCAGAATGATCGTAGGGTTTCCAGCCAGTTGTTTAAGTCGTCGAGGCCGCCATTATTTAGTGAATAAAGCCGCCGCTGTGCGTCAGCGCGTACCTTCACCACCCCCGAATCGCGCAGCACCTTAAGGTGTTGCGAGACCGCTGGGCGACTCATTTCAAATTGCGCTGCCAGTTCGCCAAAGGACGCCTCCTTAGCGGCCAACGATTCAATAATCTGGCGTCGGGTGGGGTCGGAAATGGCAGAAAAAATATCCATGGTCTCGAGTTTAATGAATTACTTAATTAAGTCAATACTTAAATAAGATGCCAGCTATCGGACTGGCGGCTATACGGAGCCCGGTTTTAGGGCGTGAGGTTGATGCCAATCAGAACCGGGTCGTGGTCTGAGGCGCGATAGGGCGTGGATTCGTCAAACCAAGTCGGATTGCGTCCACCCTCTAAGTTGTAGTCGAGTAAGGGTGGCTCGTCCGCGTTGATATGCCATTCCATGACGTCGGCAATCTGCAGCGTGAGGGAGGTCGTGCTCAATGCATGGTCGAGTGCGCCGGACTGCCCATCAAAAACGAACGACCAGGCATCCGTTCCAAGGCGACTTTCCAACAGGCTGGTAAGCCCGCCGTCTTTGAGCGCGGCTAACGGGTCTTCGAGTAAGTAGGCGTTCAAGTCACCAATGATCAGGTAATCGTTGTCGCCACTTTCAGTCGGGTCGGTCGCCACCCAATCGGCCAAGGCTTCAGCCGCTAGCGTGCGGACACTATTGCAGTTGGCTTGACCATCATTGCGATTGGGATCGCCGTCCGCATCACAGGAAGAACCTTTCGATTTAAAGTGATTGACGACTATATTGATGCGGGCGCCGTTGCTGCGTTGCTCAAACGATTGCGCCAGTGCCGGACGGTTGCGACGATCGTTGAAGCGGTGATCGACGTCGGCGTCTAACACAGCCGCATCGCCGACCGGCAAGACCGTCGTGCGGTCGAACACGAATCCGGTCGTTATGACATCGCCACCAACCGTGCCGGTATTCACATACTCGTAGTTCGCCCCGCCGGAATTCAGCTCGGCGACCAGCACGCGTAACGAGTCACCGCCGTCGTTCTCAATTTCCATCAGGCCAACAATATCCGCGCCGGATTGCCGAATGGCAGTGGCGAGTTTGCCAATTTGCCGATCGCGTTCTGCGTTCGAATCGGCGCCGCGGCAGCCGTCGTTAGAGCGTGGCCCACAGACATCGGCGCCGTTATCGACCGTGGCAAACAAGTTAAGGGCATTGAAGCTCGCGACGCGCAGCGTGCCGTCGAGCTGCGGTGGCCCCGGACGAGGATTCGTCGATTCAAACTCAGGATCGACTACCGGCATCAGTCGGTAGGTTTCGATGCCCTGATTACCGCTGCCCCGTGAATAACGAAACACGCCGGTGACGTTGGTAATTTCGTCACCGGTGCGTATCGAGTAATCGGGCGACGCACCGGCATGGAGTAATCGAATGGGTGTGACACCGCGATCACGACGACCGTCGTCCAATAAAATCGTGCGCGCTGCGGTGTTCTCGCGGTGTTTTGCGTAGTCGCGGCGATCCGGGGCGTTTCGGTTGGTGAATTGATAGGCACGACCGCCTTGCGTCAGCCCGATGCTGCCATACGATTCGAGCTCGAAGAGCTGGCCGACCGTTAGTGCTTGCGGAAATCGCACCAACATACCTTCCAGATGTTCGAGGTCGGCAATAGTGTCGCCATTGCTGTTGGTGGTTACGGTTGCGACCGGCAACAATACTTCGACCGGCTCAACGGAGCCGCTCCCGATGATCGCTACCGACACTGCGGCAAGTTGCGTCTCACCAAAAAACTCTTTCACTTCGCCAGCGACTTCGACGCGGTCACCGACGTTGACATCAACATCGGGCGACCCACCGTCAAACACAAATATGCCGTCGGACGTCCGATCGTCACCGTCGCCGGCATGTTGCTGCATATAAAAGCCGCCAAGACCTCTGGAGCGGTCGGCGTCGTCCTCCTGAAAGTCGCCGGTGACAATTCCCTCGATAATGACGTTTTGCCCGACCAGGGGGCTACGCTCACCGCGACCTTGTACGTCGAAAATGGGTGTCGCCGATGGGTTGGATGATGTCGGCGGGCTTACCGAACCGCCGGTACTGACATTGGCCTCGCCGCAAGCGGCGAGGGAGAGTAATAAAACGATCGTGAATTTGCGCATGCACGGATTCTAACGTGAATTGCCCCGGTGCAACCCGCGGTCTATAGTCAATCGCCATGAAATACTCACACCTCTTATATATAAGCATCGTCACGCTGGCGGCGTGCTCAGAAGCGCCGGCGCCCGGCTCGACTAACGCACAAAACGCGTACCAAAAAGAATTGCAGACCGCTCTGATTACCGCTCAACCCGGCGACGTCATCGTCATTCCGGCTGGCAAGCATCAAATCACTCGGGGACTGTCGCTGACCGTTTCCGGTGTCACCCTGCGCGGCGAAGGAATGGATCAGTCCGTATTGTCTTTTGCTAACCAAGTGCAGGGCGCTGAGGGCCTACTCGCCACCGGTGATGACCTGACGTTTGAAGACTTCGCGATCGAAGACACCGTCGGCGACGCGCTCAAGGTCAACGAGGGTAAGAATGTCATCATTCGACGCGTACGAACCGAATGGACGAACGGGCCGGACGAGGATAACGGCGCGTACGGAATTTACCCGGTGCAGGTGGAGAATTTGCTGCTAGAAGAGTCAGTGGCGATCGGCGCCTCGGATGCCGGCCTGTACGTGGGTCAGTCGCGCAACGTGGTGGTACGTAATAATCGCGCCGAGCGAAATGTGGCGGGTATCGAAATTGAGAACACCTTCGACGCCGACGTGTACGGCAATACCGCGACCGGCAACACCGGCGGTATTTTGGTTTTCAATATGCCCGATCTACCGCAGCCCGGTCATACCACGCGGGTTTTTCAGAATACGATCGTGGCGAACAACCACGACAACTTTGGTGCCGAAGGAACGCCGGTGGCGAGTGTGCCGGCGGGTTCCGGCGTCGTGATCAATTCCAATGATCGCGTCGAAATTTTCGACAACGATATCGCCGATAACGATACCGCCAACGTCATCGTATCGAGTTACTTTGCGACCGGTTATCAAGGCACGCGCGAAATGGCGGCGGACTATGACCCGTATCCCGAAGCGATTTACATTCACAGCAATCGATTTTCCGGCGGTGGCGAGTCGCCTGATGGGCTCGATCTAAAAGCACTGAAGACTCTGATGTTCGGTCTCAACGGCGCGCTGCCTGACGTGCTCTGGGATGGATACGTGAATCCAGACAAAGCCGGTAATGATGGCAAGTTGCTCGCCGAGCACGCGATTTGCGTAAGTAACGGGGATGCGCAGGTGCTAAACGCCGACCTACCCAATGACAGCGACAATTTGGTCGTGGATGATCCGCAACACGATTGTCAGCATGAACCATTGCCGGCGGTACAGCTCGCCGCACCGTTGGGGTGAGACACTCATACCGATGGCTGTTGGTCTGTGTGCTGGCGGGTTGCGGCTCACCGCACCCGGATGTGATGCTGCATGCGGAGAACTCGCCACCGAATCACCTCAGCGAGTGGGGTGTTCTGATCACACAAGCCGGCGTGCTGACACCGAACGACGGTGTCGAAATATACGATCTTAATACGCCGCTGTTTAGTGACTACGCGCAGAAGCTGCGCACGATTTGGACGCCGCAGGGAACGTCGGTCTCATATACCGAAGAAGACGTGCTGGAGTTTCCGGTCGGCACGATAATTAGCAAAACCTTCTACTACGAAAAAGCGGGTGCTCGCGGTGCGGTTGTTCGCGCTGACGTAGAGCCGACGCGTGACGACAATGGTGTTTCGCTCGATTCTCATGAGATTATCGAGACGCGCTTGTTGGTGCGTTACGACTCTGGCTGGAAGGCCTACCCCTACGTGTGGAACAGCGAACAGTCCGACGCCACCTTTGAAATCGCCGGCGATCTTCGTTCATTGAATCTGGTGGGTGAGCACGATACGCAGGCGATGACGTATGTGGTGCCAGACGTGAATCAATGTGCCGGTTGCCACAAACCGAACCACTCATTGGATGCGTTGCAACCCTTAGGGCCGCAGGCGTGGCAATTGAACCGTGACGACCAGCTAGAGCGATGGAGCGAAT
>JBCCEH010000035.1:0-8781 GCA_039030375.1 Pseudomonadota bacterium
TGAACACCGAGGTCCCGGCCGCGCCACCTGAGAAGCGTTCGCCTGCGGTGAGGTCGGGAACGACCGATTGTGGCGGAGGAGGAGGCGGAGGCGGAGGAGGCGGATTGGAGCCCGACCCGCCGGATCCACCGCCGCCGCAAGCAACGATCAGCGCCGAAGCGCTGATCGTTAGGATGCTGCGCGCCAAATTATTGCGCAGTTTTTTCATGCAAAACTCTGGTTACATTAAATGTCTTCTTCGGTGTCTTGACGCAGGTCGCCCGTGGTCAGACCGAGATCCGAAATGACGTCTTCAATCGCGTCGGTTTGCGATGACAAGGCTTGAATGGCACCACTGACGTTTGGCTCATTAATGCCGATCTGAATCTGATTGTCGAACGGCACGCCGCCTTTGGCGACTGTGTCAATCACTCCGACCTTGATCATGGTGTCTTCTAGCGCTGCTCGCAAGGTGTTTGCCGATTCCGCGAATCCTTCTGACAACAACAGGTCGTCGATACCCGCGCCGGAAACCACCTCACCATCGATACGGGTGTATTCGCCACGGAACGTGTTTTGAATACCCTTGGCATTTAGGAAAATGTCGCGGTGCGTGTTGTCGGCGAAGCAAGAATGCTCATCTTCTTGGCTGTTTGTGAGGAGCGCGATGTTCATACGCTCACCAGCCAATTCACCGAAACCGAGGCGTCCCATGCCTTCCAAAATGATTGCCAGCGACGGATCGCCACCCGCTACGAAGTTGGCGTAGTGATTACCGACACCGTTGGGGTTCCATGCCTCAACGACCGAGTTCAGATCTTCGATCAGCAGGTCTGCAGCGACCAGCAGATACTCGCCGCGGCGTGTGCAAATCGCATCAGCTTGGGGGTTGCCATCGCCACTGGTGCAGCTGCCGCCGGTCTGAAAGTCCGTTACTGGACGTTGGCCGCCACTAGCGTCACGAGCACCGGTACCGCTACCGTCTTCGTTTAGGTCCTGGCCCCATAGTAAAAACTCAATAGCGTGGTATCCGCTGGTCACGTTGCGCTCGTCACCGCCGAGCTCAAAGTTATCGCGGATGGCGTTTTCATCAATCGTAATGGTCAGGTCAGCGATAATGTTGCCGGTAACGGAGTTGGTTGAATCGGGGATTTCCGGGCCTTCATCACCGTCGACATTGTTTGCCACATAGTCGATCAATGCTTCACCGAGGGGCCATGCATTAATAGCGCCCTCAGGACCGTCGCCTTCTTGGCCGATTGAGCCGTCAGGCAGCAATGCGTCAATCGGGCCAACGCGGAAACGATAGACTTCGGTTTGGCCGTAGGGCTCGCGCGAAGCCAACCATGCGTCTTTGGCGGCATCCAGATTCGCTTGGGTCGGGTTATCTACCAAGTCTTGCAATGCGTCGCGCATATCGAGAGCCGTCAAATACGAATCGGCATAGGCGGCGTAGGCAATA
Source organism: Pseudomonadota bacterium (assembly GCA_039030375.1). Classification (GTDB taxonomy): domain Bacteria; phylum Pseudomonadota; class Gammaproteobacteria; order Steroidobacterales; family Woeseiaceae; genus UBA1847. The sequence goes on from JBCCEH010000035.1 coordinate 1,442, forward strand.
TTCGCATTGGTACGCACGACATCGGCACGTGTAACGGACGATGGCACGCCAGCAGGGCCAGTGGGGCCGGCCGGTCCAGCAGGTCCGGCTGCGCCGGCAGCGCCAGCCGGGCCGGCAGCACCGTCTGAACCATCGTCACCTTCGCAGCCTGCGATCAGCGCAGAAAATGCCAGTGCTGCGATTGGCAGCAGTTTACGTTTGTTCATGAGTTTGCTCGCTTGTTGGGTTGTTATAGTTTTTAAATGATAATCTAATTGCGAGTGATTATCATTTACATTCGTGTTCGTCGCCGCCCCCAAATCACCTCATGTTGCGCTATCGATTTCTTCTTTGCCGGTAGGGGCAGGGAGTAGATTTTGTTTCGTTCTTGTAGCACTTTCTAATGGACACGAGGAGCCAAAAGACCTGTTCAATAGCAAAGTGTTACAAGTAGAAACAATCGAGGGGATGGAGTGATCATGCAAAAGCCAAACACGATTAGTCGGCGAGATTTTGTCAATGGCGCGGCGGTAAGCCTCGCTCTAGGTACAGCGCTGTCTCCGGTCGAAATTTGGGCGCGCAATGCGGGCCGGCACGACGCCGGATATCCGCCCAGCCTTACCGGTATGCGCGGTAGTCATGACGGATCTTTCGAAGTCGCACATGCGATCGCGCGCCACGGCAAAGAATTTGCAATCCCCCAAGATCTCACCGATGAGACCTACGACTTGGTGGTGGTGGGCGGCGGTATTTCCGGCCTGGCGGCGGCGAAGTTTTTTCGCGACCGTTCGCCTGACGCCGTGCGCATTCTTATTCTGGATAACCATGATGACTTCGGCGGGCATGCGCGTCGCAATGAACTCGATGTCGATGGAGAAACACTGCTGTGCTATGGCGGCAGTCAAAGTTTGGAAAGCCCATCGAACTACTCACCGGTTTCCAAACAGCTGCTCGACGATTTGGCGATCGACCCGCAACGCTTCTACGAGTACTACGATTTTGACTTTGAATCGCGGCATGGATTGAAGCCGGCAATCTTCTTCGACAAAGCAACCTACGGTGAGAATAAGTTTGTGCTCGATATTCTGAGTCCGTTTCGTCCGCCCGAACTCAGCGAGTCGGAGTTGATTGACGTTATCGCGTCGATTCCGATCGCAGAAGCGGATCAGCAGGAGCTAGCCCGCTTGTTGGCAGGCGGTGTCGACTATATGAGCGGTCTGACCCGGCAGCAAAAACTCGAGAAACTGCAAAGCATTAGCTACCTCGAATTTCTCAACGACTACGCGAAAATGCCGCCGTCCGTGCAGCAGATATTCCAGGATACGTTCTTACCCATTTTCAGCGTTGGCTGGGAGGCGTTAAGCGCGCGCGAGGCGGCCGGCTACTGGTTCCCAGGCACACACGAGTTAGGCGTCCAAGCGGATGAAGGTGAGGGCGAGCCTTACATTTTCCACTTCCCCGATGGGAACGCGAGTATCGCTCGGGCGCTGGTACGTGATCTTATTCCGCCGGCAATTCCGGGTAACACGATGGAAGACCTAGTGGTGGCACGCGCCGATTACGGCAAGTTGGATGATGCGGCATCGGCGGTACGCCTTCGGCTCAATAGCACGGCGATTCGCGCTGAGCATACCGCTGATAAGCAGTTCGTTGACGTTACCTATGTCAACGCTGGAGTCGCTCATAGAGTGCGTGCACGTCATGTGGTGATGGCTTGTTACAACAATATGATTCCGTACCTCTGTCCCGAAGTGCCCAAAGCGCAGGCAGAGGCAATCGGTTACGCGACCAAGATTCCATTCGCCATCGCCAGCGTTGCGATTCGTAACTGGCGGTCGCTGGCGAAAGCAGGGCACAGCTGGGTGTATTCACCGGGTGATGCGTTCTTCAAGCATTGGTTTACCGATTTTCCGGTCAGTATGGGTGACTATCAGTTCTCTGAGAATCCCGACGAACCGATCGTCCTGTCGGGTTGGTATTCGCCAACGACGCGCGGGCTGCCAGCCAAAGCACAATACCGGGCCGGCCGAGCTAAGTTGCTGCAAATGTCGTTCGACGATTTTGAGCAGGGTATCTATTCGCAACTCAACACATTATTCGCCGCGTACGGATTCGACGCGGATCGCGACATAGCTGCAATTACTATTAATCGCTGGTCGCACGGTTACGCCTATGAATTTGAAGGCATCGGCATACCGCTCGAGTACAACCGCAAGAACGGTCCTCACATCCTGGGTCGGCAACGAATCGGCCGCATCTCGATTGCAAATTCCGATTCGGAGGCGTACGCCTATGTGGATGGAGCGATCGACGCTGCCGACCGCGCGGTCAACGAGCAACTGACCTAGGACATCTAGGGTTTGCGTCGTGCAGCGAGAAACGAATAGATCAGGAACGACGCCAGCATTCCGCTGCCGAGAATCATGACGGACATCTTGCCGCGATGCGGCGTCTCGGACGTCCACGTACCGCTCGAGTCGAGCCAGAAGAATAGATACATCGCCGCCACCCACGGCACCGCCGCGATCACTAGGGCGACGAATCGATGAGCGAAGGACGGTGGGGCAGACGGCATGCAGAAATGTTATCACGCCGGCAATTCGCGGTATTCTGATCCTATCGGCGGCAGCGACCTGTAAAAAGCGGCGTGCAAAAATAGCAGAAATCCTACCGCGCTGATGCAAGCCATTGATTGGGAAAGGTAAAGCGACATGACGATTCTCAAGAGCAAAGCGATAAATAGCTGGGGTCTGTTCTGGCTGGTCTCGCTGTCGATGTCGGCCCTAATGGTGTGGGAGATGTGGTCTACCGACGTATCGTCACCACCTGGCGTGTCGGCAATGATCGGCTATTCGGTGCGTTTTGCTGTGCCGATCATTTTTCTGGTCGTCGCAACATCGGCTTTGCAGTACCTCACGCCATCCGCCCTAACGCGCTGGCTGATGCGCAATCGCAAGTACATCGGTCTTTGTTTTGCGGTTGCGATGGCATGGCAGGGGTTCTTCATATTTCTCATGTCGAGTTTTCACAGCGACTATTACTACGACGAAATTTTCTACTTTCGCGATGAGTTGGAAGGCAGCACCGGCTACTTGTTTCTCACCGCGATGGTCATCACCAGTTTTCGCTGGGGGCGCAAGTGGCTGAACCCGCAGCAGTGGCGACTGATTCACCTGAGTGGCCTGTATTTCTTGTGGGCATATCCGTTCAGCACCTACTGGTGGACGTTGTCGTATTACGGCAACCCGTTGGTGCATGATTACCTCTTCTATTGGTTGGGTTTCACCGCGTTTGCGCTGCGGATCGTTGCCTGGGGTAAGAAACGGCTAACGGAGCAAAGCACTCCGCTGGCACAACAAGTCCTCGGCGGGGCATTGGTTGGGCTCGGGCTCTATTGGTCGGCCGGCAGTCTTTACTACCAGGACGCGGTAACGACTCTGCTAACGACCTATAGTTGGTCGGCGAACCTCGAATTGTGGTTGCCATTCTGGCCCTTCGAGCCGTTCCTGTCGCTGTTCTTGATGGCGGTAGGAACCTGGTTCATTACGCGAACGTCACAGCGAGCGACCGTGCGCAGTCAGGCGCATGCCTAATCGCGCGGAGCAGGTATGAGCAGTCCCATCGTATTCTTCGATATTGCTGGCGAGGATGGCCAGCAGCTGAAAGCGTTTTATTCCTCTATTTTCGGATGGGAGAGCGATGCGAGCGGACAATTTAGCGTGCCAATCATGAGTCCGATTGACGCAGCGTTCCGCAAAGATCCGACAGAGAAGCGGCTGTACATCGGTGTTGCCGATATCACCTCGACCCTCGCCGCGATAGAGGCCGCTGGCGGCCGCATTGATGTAGCGCGCTTTGAAGTGCCCGGCGTAGTGGTGCTCGGATTGTTTCAAGATCCGGCGGGCAACCCTATGGGCCTGGTTGAAATGGACGGCGACCGCCCAGTGGTACCGTAGCGTAGGCAGCGGTACTCCCAGTCAAAAAAAAACCGGCGCCCTGAGGCGCCGGCCAACTATCACGGGGAAATGCCTGGCGAATACACGTTCTACCTCTAAGAATAGCCGACAATTCAAAAAAATCACCAAATAAGGGCAAAAAAGTACAATTAAAGTGGAATATAGCCCTCTGCAGGGCCGAATTATCAACGATAACGGTCGTTGAGCCCTTTGCCAGCAAGGATCATCGGCACAATCTTCTCGATTCGCCGCTGCTTGGTGTCGTCCCGTTTGGCGGAGCGGACATAGTCGGCGTATTCCCGCTGTTGGCTGGGTCGTAGATCGCGAAAAGCCGCCATAGCCCCTTTCTGCCGACGCATAGCTTTACTCAGTTGGTCCGGAACATCGAGCGGTGTGGGTTTCCGTGCGGCGATTTTTTGACCGTCTTCGGTGTTCGCGATCGACTCCTTAACGTATCGCTTGATAACCGCACGCTGGATGTCGTGCTTTGAGGTCATCCGCCATTGCCGCAACGCGCGAGTCTTGCCTTGCTGTGCATTGATCAACACCTTCGCATCGTCGGCGAGCAGGGCACCCTGATGAAACCACAGGCCAAAGTACGACTTGAATCCACTCATACCAACCAAGTTGGTACCTTGATAGGTGTAACACGGCATGCCCCACTTGATCGTCTCCTCAAGCGGTGTGGACAAGAGTACCTTGCGCAATTCGCGTAATTCGGTTTGCCACGCGGGGGCATCCTGTATGTATTGGTCAACGGTTATTTTCGTCATTAGTTAAGACTAAATGCCGGAGCAATTCCGACCCAACACGATGAAGCCCCAGAACACGATCCAAGCTACCCAAATCCAGTCCATATTGCCGCTGTCGGAAGACCGTGTCCGGCGGTCCACCGGGCGGCGCGAATCTTTCTGTTCAATAATTCTGCCGCCAACCGGTCTCGCGATGGGCTGTTTCAATCCGTAATCGATTTGTCCCATCAAACGTTGCAGAGTTTCCCAGTTATTCTCATCAGCATAGGCGTAGATATTGCTGCTCCAATGGAAGATGTCATCGAGAAGCGTCACCACATAGTCGGAGGTCACCGCATGTTGTAACGACTTGCCGGCCGTGGATTGTTCGTAGACTAATAGTGCCGCCAATACGCGCTTGCCGAGTTCGAACCGAAACATATTATCGAGCAATTCAGGACATTCGACGATGAAATGCCAGGCATCGGTGTTTGCCGCGCCGCGGTGATGGGTAAGCGCATCATCAATGTCGCTCTCGAGTTTCGTCAGCAGTGTTTGTTGTGCGTCCGTCAGGCGCTCAATTGGCTCAACGTACTCGAAGACGTCTTCGGTCTCGACCGCTTCGTCGTTCTGGAGTTCGGACGGGTCACCCTCGATGTAGATCAGATCAGGGTCGCCGATCTGATTTGCAAGGTCCGGGTGCTGGCAGTAGAACAGAGCGGCTTTGTAAGCTTCGTGAAGTGCCTGAAACTCGGTGGGCTTTTCGTCAGGCCGAATCTCCTTGACCTTTCTTGCGTAGGCACGCTTAACATCCCGTTCCGACTCGGTCGGTTCGATGCCCAAGAGTTGCCATTGCGCGTCGTTCACTGCCAGATGTCCTGGTCAAACCGATCGAGGATGTCGGTAAATTCTCCGCTGGCACGCTTAATTTCTTGCAGGTCTTGACGATCTAAGACGGATTCAAACCAGTCGATGGCACGCCCGAGCTGTTCCCGTTCGTCACCTAACAGCGTCGCGTATAAGCGCTCCGCGCGAGCGGTGATGGCGCGAATCTCTTCGCGTTCGCGCGGCAGAATCTTGAGCTTTTGCAGGCGTGCTAGGGATGTTCGCTTTTCCGCGTCGTTAAGTTGACCGGGGCGGTTTTCGATGAGCTTTCGGAATGTCTCGTTGGTCGAATCTACTGTGACATTGACTTCCAATAGCCCGTTGACGTCATAGCTAAATCGCACCTGTACCCATTCGGTTCCGGCACGAGCGCTGGGTACCGGCACCGACAATTTGCCGAGAAACAAGTTATTCGACAAGCGCCGACTCTCGCCCTGATAAATCCGAATATCGATTTGTTTTTGATTATCTTCGGTCGTCGTAAAACTCTCTACTTTGCTGAGTGGCACGACATTATTGCGCTCGATAATCGGTACGAAAGACTCCACTTGCTTGCCACCAGGTGTGTACTGCAAGGCTGCAACGCCCAGGCTGAATGGGCAAACGTCGGTTAAAACGACATCGTCTAGCGATTGATTCTTAGCGACCAGCGCCGCTTGGATCGCAGCGCCGATTACGATGGTCATATCTGGATCAGCATCCGTCCGCGGCAGCCGGCCAAACAGTGTCGATACCGTGGAGCGGAACATGTGCATGCGTGTGGCGCCGCCGACTAGTACGACGTCATCAATCGCCGTCGGTGCGATATTAGCGTCGCGCAAAGCGCGCTCCATTGGCGAACGCAAACGCATCAGCAGCTTTGTCGTTGCAGCCCGAAACGATGCTTCGTCGAGTCGCCATTCGTGGCGCTCGCCGTCAATATCGAAGACCACGTCCTGAGCCTGATTCTTTGCGAATTTGCGTTTCGCGGTTTCGATGCGCGCATACAGTTGCTGGCGCACGGTTGAATCCAACGTCGCGCTGTCCACCTTCACCGCGGTTAGAAAGGCGTTAATGAGCGCATCGTTGAAGTCCTCGCCACCGAGCGCGCTGTCACCAGCGGTTGCGTGTACCTCTAAGATGTTGTCGAAATATTCGAGAATGCTGACGTCAAACGTGCCGCCACCTAGGTCGAGCACGATGAAACGCTTGTCTTCCTCATCGTTTAAACCATGAGCGAGTGCTGCCGCGGTTGGCTCATTGATTAGACGATTTACCGTTAACCCGGCGAGCTCGCCGGCGTCGCGGGTGGCTTGACGTTGAGCATCGTTGAAATATGCGGGCACGCTAATCACTGCGTGAAGAATGTCTTGTCCGAGCGCTTCCTCGGCATCCGATTTCAGCGACTTTAGGACCAACGCGGACAATTCCGTTGCGGTGAATTTTCGTTTACGACTCAGCGCCACCTCGTGGTCCACGCCCATAAACCGTTTGAAATACGCCACGGTCGATGTCGGATGGGTAATTAGGCGCTCTTTAGCGGCCTTGCCAATCAAAATGGTGCCGTCATCATCAACGGACACGACGCTAGGTGTTAGTAAATCACCGTGCGCATTGGGAATGAAACGGGCCTTATCGTTTTCCCAGACAGCGCAGGCACTATTGGTGGTACCCAGATCGATACCGAGGACTACATCGTTGGTCATGAATACTACAATTTATGAAACTATAGGAGTCAGTATACCCGCTGGTGCGGTTCGCACTTCGCCAATCACTCAGCCGCGAGTGCCGATTTGAATCGCCCCATCAA
>JBCCEH010000036.1:0-8453 GCA_039030375.1 Pseudomonadota bacterium
CAAGCCCCGGCGCGGGCCACGGCAGCGCCTTCAGTCGCTGCCCACACCTCCACCCCCGACAACCCGCAGCGCCCAAAAACCAAAGGGACCGCGGCCTTGGGGTCCAAGGGCTCGGACTCCGAGTCCACGCATCCCACCCCCGCCCTCCGAATGTCGCTGGCATGCCCCGTAGCGGCCGTTTCAGGCGTCCAAGCGATGCTGACCGCGGCACCCCTCGACTGAAGTAAAGCGCAGCGCGGTGGGGGAGGTTCGACGAGTCGCGAGGGTACCAAGCGAGCCATGAAGGAGAGGGGTGCCTCGGTCGTCATCCCTCCGCGCCGGCCTCCGACCGGCGACATTTGGAGAATTATTCATTCTCTGCTATAAAAACCCGACGCAGGTATCTGAAAGATAGAGAGTACTGACGGATCAGGCGGCAAGAGAGGGCCGCGGGCTACAGGAGGTAGTCACTCACACGCGTAAGACCGCTCCCGAGAGGATGAGCGGCAGAATAACAATAAACGCTGGAGTGGACATGTCGAACCACGTCGACCGCTTTTACGCCGCCGTTGCGGTGTTGGCGAGCCATCAAAATATTAAGAAACGGCTCGTGTCGGCTTACGAGGATCACCTCGAAGAAATTGAAGACGATGAGTTACCGATCGCTGTGCGCGAGGGTTTCGCTGACTTAAGACGTGTCATGCATCGCGTGGCGCCACTGAACGGCGAGGGGACCATCTGTGCGTCGGTACGCAAGATGTCTCGCGTTGAGGCGGGTGAGGTGGCACAGAGTATTCTCGACTTGTATCGCGAAGTGTTGCTGTCGGCAGATGATAATCAGGTGGACTTGCCGCTGGATAACGATGCAATCGCAGTACCGGCCTTTCTATCGAAAACAGGCTAGCTCCTAACCGCGCACTCGGCGCGATTATTCGGCGACAATCGGGTAGTACACCAAAGTCACAAGGTCGGCTTCGTCCACTTGTGTCGGGTCGCTCACGTAGGACTCCCAAGAATCACCATTGCGCTCGATGCCGTGCGCGGCCAGGTATGAGGCAATCTTGAGATGGGTATCGGCGAGGCGTCGGTAAGATCCGAGGTGCTGCACACGAATGACTGGCCCCGCGTAGCTCTTCCCGATTGAAACGCTGTTGCTGCTAAGCGGTGTCGCGTCTGTGATGCCACGCACCGGAATCGCCGAATCAAATTGCAAAACGGAGCCGTCAAACGAGCGCATTATCGATAGCGGTGCACCATCGAAAGCCAGTTGATGCTCGTTCATAAAGCTGGTTACCCGGAAATAGGCTTGGCCGAGAGCCTCGGAAATTGCGGTGGGATCGGGCGCAGAGACGGTCGGCAAAAATGCGATGTCGGTGGCCTCGACGAATAAGTGTTCAACATCAAGTGACGCGAAGTCGGTGCGAGGCAGCGCCTCGGCCATCTCACGGAGTTCCAACAGGCCGTCCTGATAGTCTCGCTGAATCACTCGCAGCAACAATAAAGAGGCGTAGCGGCCGACGATGTTGTAGCCGTAGTCGGCTTCGAACGTCCACAGGACATTGGTGATACTACCGCCATCGATGATCTCAAAGCGGGTGCGCGCCTCACTGCTTTCACCTTCGTTAATGACGGTCTCGATGAGGCGGAAAGGTTCGCTGGCGGTGATCGTCTGCGTGCCGGTGCCGATTACAAGACCATCCCAAGTCATCGACGCGCCCACGCCGCGAATGGGGCCAGAATAAATCACACGCGCGTTGGGATCGGACTTTATCGCTGGCGACCATCGATTAAATTGACGGAAATCGTTGATAAGCGCGTACAGCGTCGCAGGCCGCGCCGAGGTATCGATACTGGCGACCACGACTGCGGTACTCGGTAGCATTAGCCCGATGGCGATGAGCAGCAGTATCAGCCCGCCGATTGCATAGAGTATTTTTTGCACCGGCGAATTATTCCACACGTCGCCGTGGTTGGGCACAATGTCGTTATGACGAATACTCAAATGACCTCCCGCCCGATCGGCGTCTTCGATTCTGGCGTCGGTGGACTCACGGTGCTGAAAGCGCTGCGCGAGAAGCTGCCGAACGAAGATCTGATTTATCTAGGTGATACGGCGCGACTGCCCTATGGCACCAAAAGTCCGGCATCAATTGCGCGGTACGCATCCCAAGCGACACGATTGCTGCAGAACGAGAACATCAAGCTGCTCGTGGTCGCCTGCAATACCGCCTCAGCGGTGGCGCTCGATACGCTGCAGGAGGCATTGGCGCCATTACCGGTGGTTGGCGTGGTTGAGCCCGGTGCCGCAGCGGCCGTCAATGCGGGAGGCCAACGTTATCTGGTGCTCGCAACCGAGGCTACGGTGCGCCTCAGTGCGTACAAGCATGCGATTTTGCGTCGCGATGAGAACGCGGTGGTCGATGAGGTCGCCTGCGAGTTGCTGGTGTCGCTGGCGGAGGAGGGTTGGCAGAACGGTCCCATCGCCACCGCCATCGTCGAGCGTTATGTCGCCGAGCATGTTTCGTCAGCGCCAGATGCGGTGATTCTAGGTTGCACGCATTTTCCACTGCTGGCTGAGCCGATCACGACCGCGTTTTCGCCGGGGACCTTTGTGGTCGACTCGGCAAGTACCACGGCCGATGCGGTGGCGCGACAGTTGCAGGAAGGCAACCTGGCCAATGAAACGGCTCGCGCTGGCAACCTGCAATTACTGGCGACCGACGGCGCGACACGATTCGCTCGTGTCGGCGGACAGTTTCTCGGGACAGCGCTGACACCCGACGATGTCCGAATCGTGGATATCTAAAAGCGGTACTGCGGCTAAGCCGGCACCACGCCTGCGCTATAATCGGATGCTAAGCCATCGCTCAGTGCGTTATTGATCCGAGGACTATACCGTGGAAACACGACTCAAATCCGGCACGATGCTCGTGTGCATCGCTGCTTTATCACTGCTTGCCTGTCAGCCGGAAACACCGCCCAGCAACGTTACCCCGCTGCAAAAGGGTGAGGCTCGGCCGGAGATTTATGCCGAGTTCACATTGACGGCAGACTTAAGCTACTACACCGAGAATCAGCGCCAGATGATCGTTAAGCTGATTGCGGCTTCGGAAATCATGGACGATCTTTTTTGGAAGCAAGCTTACGGCGATGACTATGAGTCTTGGCTGGCCGGTATCGACGATGTCGAGAGCGCCTTGTTCGCAGAATACAACTACGGTCCGTGGGATCGCCTTGATGACGAGAGCCCGTTCATCGACGGCGTTGGCCCGAAACCTCTGGGTGCGAATTTTTACCCGGCGGATATGAGTAAGGAAGAATTTGAGGCGGCCTTTATTCAGGGCAAGAATGGTCTGTATTCGGTGATCCGCCGCGATGCGCAAGGCGACCTGGTTGCCGTTCCTTACCATGTTGAATATGCGGACGAGTTAGCCGCCGCCGCCGCGTTGCTGCGTGAAGCGGCAGATCTGGCGGAAAGTGCCGACTTTGCCAACTACCTTAAGCTTCGCGCGAATGCCTTGATCAGCGACCAATACCAGGTCAGCGATTTGTATTGGATGGACGTCAAGGATAACGAAATCGACGTCGTCATCGGCGCCATCGAAACTTACGAAGACCGTTTGTTCGGCTATCGCGCAGCGTATGAGTCCTACGTGCTGTTAAAGGATCTGGACTGGAGCGCGCAATTGGCGAAGTACGCTACCTTTTTGCCAGAGCTGCAGGAGAACTTACCGGTCGCCGAGGCTTACAAGCAAGAGTCACCCGGCAGTGACTCGGATCTCAACGCCTACGATGTCATTTACTACGCGGGAGACAGCAACGCCGGTTCCAAGACCATCGCGATCAATCTGCCGAACGATGAAGAGGTGCAGCTGCAAAAAGGTACGCGGCGCCTGCAACTCAAGAACGCGATGCAGGCAAAATTTGAACAGATCCTCACGCTGATTGCCGATGAATTGGTTGACGAGTCGCAACGTCAGCACGTGACGTTTGATGCTTTTTTTGCCAACACCATGTTTCACGAAGTGGCTCACGGTCTCGGTATTAAGAACACCATTACTGGCAAGGGTACCGTGCGTGAGGCATTGCTGGATGTCGCATCCAGCATGGAAGAAGGTAAAGCCGATATCTTGGGTCTCTACATGATCACCGAGCTGCACCGCGACGGTGAGCTGGGTAACGTGGACTTAATGGATTACTACGTGACCTTTATGACCAGCGTATTCCGTTCGATTCGGTTCGGTGCCAGCAGCGCGCACGGTAAAGCAAATATGGTGCGTTTCAATTACTTCATGGATCGCGGCGCGTTCGTGCGCAACCCGCAAACCGGACGATACCGGCTGGACTTCGAAAAGACACAGGAAGCCATCGCCGGTCTGTCTGAGCTGCTATTGACGCTGCAAGGTGACGGTGACTATGAGGGCGCCAGTCGACTGACGAATGAGCAGGGCATTATTGGTCCGCAACTACAGGCCGATTTGGATCGGTTAACCCGGGCGAATATCCCGGTGGACATTACCTTTAATCAGGGTCTTGCCGAGCTCGGTCTCGACTGACCGTCGATCACGGCTACAAGCGCGATTTGTCGATGTAAGCGATCTGACCGCCGAATAGGGCGGTAAAGTAAAGGGCCGATGGCGTTTCAAATACGCCGGTCAGCGCCGGGAATCGTGCCTGCGCGTCCTGCAAATTGAGAAGTACCTCGCCGTCGCCGTTGATCGCAATGACCTGCGAATGCGGCTGAGCCTGCGGTCGCATGAACGCTGGTAGGCGCTGCACAACTTTGCGCAGCAAGGGCTTATCCGATAAAGCGTCGAGTGCCGCCGAGCGCGGAGATACGAAGCCGATCCAGAACCGCCCGTCGTTGCCGGTATTGATGTTGTCCGGGAACGCCGGCAGGTTGTCGAGAATAACCTCCGTTTCCCCCGCGCGCGGGCCGGTTAACCAGTGCTTGAGGATGCGATAGGCACCGGTTTCGGCAATCAGCAAGAACGACTGATCGTCACTGATCGCGACGCCGTTGGCGAAGTTGAGGCCGTCCAACAAAACCCGTGTCGAAGCGTCACGCGGATCAAATGCGACAACAAACCCGTGGCCACCATGCTCATTGATGTCCAGTAAGCTAGCTTCGTACGTACCCCCGGACATTTGTGCGCCAAATTTGGTGCTGGCCTCGGAAAAATAGATGACGCCGTCGAGTCCGATTGCCAGGTCGTCGGCGTAGACCAACGCGAGACCGTCGACTTCGTCAACGACGGTCGAAACATTGCCTTCATGACTGACGCGTTGTATGCCCTTATATGCGTTGGCAACCAGCAGAGATCCATCGCTGTCGAGTTCGATGCCTAACGGCCGGCCACCGACATCGGCAAATACGTCGACTCCACCGCGCCCGTCCAGACGTAGGATCACCCCTTCATGCGTGGTGGCGTAAAGTTGGCCGTCCACGCCGGACGTAATGTCTTCGGGTCCGGTGTAGGGAGCGATAGAAAAAGTTCGCGCACGAGCAAGGCGGTCATTGGCCGCAAAGTGAGCCACAAATCCGCCATCGATGGGCGCTTGCCAGGCAACCGGTTCAATGGGTACCGGAAATAGGGCCAGATACAGGATGATGAGAAGAACGATCGCGCCTGGGATGCGTTTCTTCATCGGGATCTCTGAATGCGGGCTAGCGCGTACCGTCAATCATGCGAAGAAATTCGGCGCGGGTTCGAGCGTCGGTGCGGAAGTTCCCGGCCATCCGTGACGTCACCATGGATACGCCGGTCTTATGGATGCCACGAGTCGTCATGCATTGGTGCGATGCTTCGACGACGACGCCAACACCTTTCGGTTTTAGTACGTCTTCAATGCACTTGGCGATTTGGGCGGTCATCTTTTCTTGCACCTGAAATCGGCGCGCAAAGGCTTCGACGACGCGCGCCAGTTTGCTGATGCCAACCACCTTGTTATCCGGCAAGTAACCGACGTGAGCCGTGCCGATAATCGGCGCCATATGATGTTCGCAGTGCGATTCGAAACTGATGTCTCGCAACACGATCATCTCATCGTAGCCTTCAACTTCCTTGAACGTACGCTTCAGAAACTTAACCGGGTCATCGTTGTAGCCGCTAAACCAGTCCTCATACGCGCGCGCCACCCGCGACGGCGTATCGAGGAGTCCCTCTCGACTGGGATCCTCACCAGCCCAAAGCAACAGCGTTTTGACTGCCTCTTCGGCCTTTTTACGGCTTGGCCGTCTCGGTTTTGCCGGTTTCTTTTTCGTCTTCGCCAAGGTCGTTCCTTTGATCGCTGAATAAGCAGTGTAGCCGGATGCTGCCGTCGCCGACAGCATCAGAAATAGAATTTAGGATTCAGGCCGAGCAGCTTACGCCGGTGCCGCCGATGACGCAGTAGCCACCCGGGTTTTTCGCCAAGTACTGTTGATGGTAGTCCTCGGCGTAGTAGAAGGTATCCAAGGGCGCAATTTCCGTCGTGATGGCACCGTATCCGGCGGATTGCAGACGCTCAGCGTAAGCTGCTGCTGACGCCTTGGCGGCATCCAGCTGCGCATCGTCATAGGTATATATCGTTGAGCGATACTGAGTGCCAACGTCGTTGCCTTGCCGCATTCCCTGAGTTGGGTCGTGACTTTCCCAATACACACGAAGCAGATCGTCAAATGAAATTTTCGCTGGATCGAAGACCACCAGCACCACTTCGGAATGGCCGGTTTGACCCGAGCAAACCTCACGATAGTCAGGGTTGGGCGTGATGCCACCTGCGTAACCCACCGCGGTTGAAAATACCCCGTCAAGCTCCCAGAAGCGGCGCTCCGCACCCCAGAAACAGCCGAGTCCGAACACCGCCTGCTGCAGGTGATCGGCAAACGGTGCCTTGATTGGATTGCCGTTTACGAAATGCGTTTCCGGTACGGCTAACGGTTCGCTGCGACCCGGCAACGCCTGATCGGCTGACGGCATGTCAGTTTTCTTCGTAAGCATGGGTGGACCTTTGGTTAGTTTCTTGCCGCGCGTTCGGCTCGAATTCTATCAAGATCGGACTGTCGATAATAAAACGTATGCGTGAGCAATTGCTCATCTGAGTTGACCGGCTCCGCATCGATAAATTTGGGACGATACACTCGTGATCGCAATTCTCGCGTCACGAAGCGCACCATGTCACCGAATTCTTCGGGGTCGGCGTCGACAATCTTAAGTTTGGTTGCTCGACCGCGCGACGAAATCACGTAAGCGACGGCAACTTCGCCTTCCAGCGCCGGCTCATCGGTTTCTGTTGGAGCATCCGGATCCGGTTGCACGAATTGCGGCAACTGTCGCTGACTGAGAGTGATGTAGTCTTCCAGCACCGCGCCTCGATAGTCGAGGTGTTCTTGGGTGCCGCCCTCGGAAAGGTCAGCCCAAAGGTCTTGGTAGACTCGGCGCGCCCGCTGATCATTGCCCTGGAACATATAGTGATCGCCCAACGCCAAACTGGTCTGAGCTGACACTCGCCAATCCGGTTCTTCGGTTTCACGAGCGATCCGCTGGGCGCGCTTAAAATAGATTTCGCCGGTTGCGAAGCCGCCTTTTTGCAGCGCCTGCGAGCCGGATGCATCGGCATAGAAGTAAGAGCGTCCCAATTTCAGTAGCGGATCAACCAGATCCAGACTGCTCTTACCTTTGTGATCTTCAATAATTCGGATAGCGTAGCGCAGCGAGATACGCTCTTCATAAATGAAGCCAGCTCGATGTTGCCAGTCAGCGCGCTTCATCAGCGGATTCACGAGCTCAAACGAGTCTTCGGGGTACATGCGTCGATTGATCGCATAAATCCGATCTTGAATGACCTCGGCGCTTTCGATGTCGCCGAGTCGAAGGTCTGCCTCAGACAGCGATTCGAGAATGAAAAGCTGGTTGAGGTTATGTGGGCCTTCGTTGACATGCGTGACGTGCACCGCGCGGCTAAACGTATCCTTGGCCAAATCGGGTCGGCCCGACTCCATTTGTGAGGCGCCGAGACCCTTGAGCGGATTCACCAATTGCGCATTTAGACGGTCTTCATTTTCTTCGATGATCTCGATAGCCGTTTCGTAGTTTTGCTGTGCGGCATCATATTGTTCGTTTTGGTGTTGTACGATCGCCAAATTCGTCAACGCTTTGGCAAAGTCGTTGGAGCGCGCACCGCGCATTTTTAGTGCCAGTTCTACGACGCGCTTTGCGGCTGTGTCAGCTTCATCCCAGACCCGCAGGTCCATCAGTTCTTTGTAGCGCGTGAATTCGTACACCAATTTGTCTTCGTCGCTGGCATCCGGCGGCAACACATCGTCGGCCGTGGCGAACACATTGTTTTGGTCCGACGCTGCAGCGGCGGGATTAGCCTCGCTTGCCGCCGGTACGTCATCGATTGCATTGTCCGTCGGTTCGTCAGCGACCGGCACCACCTGATCCAAAGTCGGTTCTGGTGCGTTCTCGATGGCCGCGGTATCGCCACTC
>JBCCEH010000037.1:0-8389 GCA_039030375.1 Pseudomonadota bacterium
TGCTGCATCACCGAGCCCCGGGATTACCAACCCAACCGACGCAGCGAATAACGGCGTGGATGATGCGTTCGGCGGCGGTAGTAACACCGACGGTTCGGCGCTGCCGGCGCCGGGCAGTGGTGCAACTGGCCCGGGCTCAATCGGCGGGCCTGTGGTTGCGCGCCCACCAGGTGGCATCAACCCCAACGTACCCACCCTGCCGGGCGGCACCAGCCCGTCGACCGGCGGTATTGATCCATCCAGCATTACCGGCGGCATCGGTGGTCGCTCGAATGACGGGGGGTTGGGCGACGACGAATTTGCACCACCATCATCTGCGAGCGGGCCCACCCAGGACGGTATCCCCAATGACCCTGTAGGCGGGTTACTTGGCGGTGGATCCGGCAGCACAACGTTGCCCGACGTTACGACTGCTACGGAAGAAAGAACCAACGTCGACCCAACCGTACCCGGCGATGTCGACCTCGACGATCAGCACAACGAGCTAGAAGAATTAGCCCGTGAACAACGTGTGTCCGGCGCTTTTGCCGACTTCGATTGGCAAATAGTCAGCGTGACTCGAACCGGACGAGAAAATGATTTAGTGCTTCCCGGTAGCACCCTTCGCTATGACCTCCGGCTGCGAAAATACGACCCGGGCAACAACATGCCCGATGTGCGCCTGATTACAGAATATGAGACCACTGTCGCGCCGCTCAAACGGTTGAAACGCATCTCGCTGGATACCAGCACCGAAAATCAGCATGCAGAGATCACCGTGCAGATCGCACTTGGGGTGCCATTTGCCAGCGTTATGGCACCCGGCGAATCGCGCGAATGGGCGCCCAAATTCTACCTCTCAGCAAGCGACGGCGAACCTCTGCAAGACCAGGACATGGACAATCACCATCGTGAACTATCGCTCAACATCACTGTACCGGAGGTCGACTGGGAGATTGTCAGCGTAACCCCGAACAATCCAGTGAGTGATCCGTTGCTTCCTGGCAGCAAACTCAGTTATAGCGTCCGGCTGCGCAAGTACGACCCGCGCAACGAATACCGAACCGTATATCTTTACAAGTCGGCAAGCGTCGCCCGATTCGAGGACACCAGGCTGGAGCGCATCTCTTTGAATAGTAGCGCTGAGAATCCCTATGCCGAAGTCACCAAACAGCTCGAGATTACGGTGCCGCTTGAACGCGACATGAAACCCGGCCAACCGTATGCGTGGGAGCCGTTCATATCTCTCATGGGAGAAGATGTTAATCCGTTGCAGGACAGCAACATGAACAACCACCGCCATGACTTTTCGCTCAACGTGACCGCACCGAAGGCGGATTGGCAGATTGTCAGCCTCACTCCAACCGGTCCGACGAACGATCCTTTGCAGCCTGGCAGCAAACTTACCTTTGACGTTCTTCTCCGCAAACAGGACCCGGCCAATTTCCAACCCAAGGTGATTCTGGTGACCAAATCCACAGGCGATACGGCAACCGAGACTGTAATGCGCGGCCTTACGTGGGATTTCAGCACTGGGAGTGAGTCTACGGAAAGTGCGTTACCACTCGAATTCTCAGCCCCGCCTGCAAACGCAACGGCACCTGGCGAATCGTACAATTGGACCATCACCGCTTATCTTGCCGACATCGACCAAGGCCAACTGTACGATAAGAATGAAGACAATCACCGGCGTAGCTGGTCGTTCGACGTTACCGTACCGCCACTATCCGGCAATGGGCAGACCGAACTGCCGGACGTTGAGACTGCCGCCGAAGAAAACACTAACGTCAATACCACCGTGCCCGGCGACATAGATCTCGCCGATCAGAGAAATGATCTAGAAGAATTAGCACGACAGCAGAGAGAATCTGGCGCCTTTGCGGACGTCGACTGGCAGATTGTCAGCGTCACTCCAACCAGTCCGCTGAGCAAATCACTGATGCCCGGTACTGAAATCAACTATGACGTTCGATTGCGGAAGTACGACCCGGGCAACAAACAACCGGATGTCAGCCTGGTGTTGGAATCTGAGGACACGGTCGGCCGAAGCATACAGCAGAAGCCTATCTCGTTGACTACCAGCGTTGAGAAACAGCACGACGAGGTGACCGCACAACTCAGTGTTTGGATACCGTTTGCCAACATCATGCAACCCGGCGAATCCCGGGAATGGACGCCAGAGCTCTACCTCACAACGAGCGACGGTGATCCTCTGCAAGATAGCAACATGGATAATCACCGTCGCAATTTGCCGCTAATCGTCGCCGTACCGGAAGACGACCTCTCAAACTGTCAGACGGTCGTGGAAAGCAGTGACGGCAATACCCAAAACTGCCTAGTCAAGAGTGGCGAGCAACTCCCGGAGATTTACTTTGACGATGACTCGTTGGCCTACACCAATGTTGCACGAAATTTATCGACCCGCGAGGGTCGGCTCATATTGGGTGGCGCAATGCGCCACATCGAATGGTGGGTAAGGGGTAACACTCCTTGCGCCGTTGAAATTGAAAGCAATGATTACCCCAGTAACGGCAAGCGCAGCAACAGATTGGATGTCTGCGACTATAACTACGGCTCTTCGATCAGTAGCGATGCCGGTGACGTACTTCAGCCGCCAAATATTCATGATGTCCTTGAGAACAAGCAGGAAAAAACCGTAATCGATGGGATACAAGTGTGTCGAGACGAAGCCGATAGCCATTTTTGGGGTGTGCAATTCCGCCTAAAAGAGCTTGACCGTCACGGCAACATATCAACAGCCTTCCGCTTCGAATCTGAGGAAATGTCATATTGCTCGAGGCGAACGGAATGGCAGTATTGCCCCAGCGGAACTATCGCCCGTGGCCTGCGGGTCTGGGTCACAAGCGGAACTAATATGGGGCCAAAAGATTCCGTTCACTCTCTCGACCTCATCTGCAGCACGCCGCTCACTCGAGCGACCCGCAACTAAATTACTTCTTACAAAAGCCTGAGCCTTGTTCAGGCCCACGAGGAACTATGACATGTCTATAGGAAAAAACCCTCTCTCTCATTCTCATCCCCACCGATCCATCATCGCGAACTTTCGATTGTGTGCGGTACTAGCCACCCTGCTTTCCGTCACCGCCTGCGGCGTCGAGCCCTCCAAGATTACAGAGGAATGTATCGACTACTTCGGTGACAGCGACGCCTGCGCCTGCGCCGATAAGAAACTGCACGCAGCGGTCGGCGCAGAAGACTACGACAGCTATGTCGCATTCATGGACCTGTTCTTTGCGCGTCAACAAAGTCATCCTGACGAAAACGGCGTGGAGCACTGGTATCAAGCCGCTCGCGCTTACAGCAATGCCACTGGCCAAGAGGCGATGCAAGTCGAAGGTGACATGTCATTGCTCAGTAGCGCGCACCAGAATGCCATTCGCGCTTGCGGATTAGATCCTTCGATACCGCGCGAAGAACCTGAGCCCGCACCTGAACCGGCGGCCAAGACGACCGAGCCTCGCGCTACGCTGACGCTCGACGGCCAGTCGTATGACTTCGACTTTGTTATGTGCGCGCCCGGCGCCGGCGGCACGACCATGCTGGTCGCCAGCGACAAAGCCAATCGCCCCGAATATCCAACGGTGCGCACGTCGGTGTTTCCAAATCAACCACCCGACTCAAACATGCACACCCTATCTGCCGATTTTCAGAATGCGCAGCCGCGAACACTGTGGCTGCTTGACGGCGGCCAGGTTGAGAAAACCGACAAAAACATCACCGCGAGCGGACATCTGCAGGGCAGTCAGATGGTGCCGCAGCCCGACGGCATCAATAAGCCGGTGGTCATCAGTGAAAACGGCCGCAAGACTTTTGAACTCGACGCGTCCTGTCGCTAACAATCCAACGCCAGGAGTCATCATGCGTAATTCCCTGTTGCTGGTTATTCCCTGCCTGTGGCTGATCGCCTGCAGCGATGACGCTGAGCCAATCGCGCAGTCGTCCAACGATTCACCCAGTGTTGCCAGCGAAGCCGAGCCGGCGCGCGAACAGCCGCAGCAGCCGCAATACTTCTTTCGGATTTACGGCACCGAGCCGGACGATGGCCCGGGCCATCACTTTCCGGGCGCCTGCGAATTTCAGGACGATAACGAAAACCTGCTGCTGTTCAGCATCTACAGCCCTGGCCACCGCAATGGCGGCGGCAAAGGCGGCAGTAATCCGCCAACACTGCACTTCAGCCGTACAATGACCATGCAATGGGTGGACGGCAGAGAGGCCAACAAATATCAGGACTATCGCTTCGAAATGCGCCTTCGCTTTGAACGACAACACAAACTCATCACTGCCCAAACAGCGAGCCTTAACCGCGTCGCCACGGTAGCGTTCGGAAAGCAACAAGTACCGATCTATCGTGTTGACGACGTCGCCGTACCGGGCATCCTCAAGGGCTACCATGCCTGGTTTCGCGTGCTGGAAACCAATCACCCGCCGTATACCGTTGGCTATAGCGGCACGACCGGTAATCTATATGCGCATTTTCACCTGCATACCGTTGGCCGCTCGTTGCCCGACAACAACCCCTGGACCGACGAAGTACTGCTGGACGTGTTTGAGAGCTTTTACACGCAGCCGTGTTTTGTCGATTATCTGCAGCGCTACATATCGATTCGCGACGATGCCATCGTCGAAGTGATTGACTAGGACGCCAACCATGCACCCAAAAAAACACATCATCGCCATAATTGCCACCGTCGCTCTTGGTGCCGTTACTCCGACCGTCGCCAATGACGCGCAGGCTGAGCTCGAAGCGACCATTGAAATGATGCGCGCGCAGGGCTGGTCGGAGGAACGCATTGAGGAGTTTCGCCGGCTGGCTGGTGGAGTAATGGCTAACCAGGAGTCCGAAGAGGAAAAACGCGCGCGGCGAGAGCACCGCGCCAAAGAACGCTCCGAACGAGCCTTTGAAGAAACGTACGGCGACGAACCGGACGTCATCATTACGCTTGGCGGCAAGGAATTCATATTAAAACGCACGTTGTGTCGTGCCGACCCCGACAACTTTGCGATCACGGCTAGTGATCGCGATGCGAAGGAGGCCGCAATCTTTCGCTTATGGAGAAACTCGACGCACCTCAACACTCACAACACCGAATTTCGTTTCGAAGCCGGCGATACTTATACCAGCGTGTCGCCAGCACCGTGGAGCTACGCTAACGGCGTCTACACGTTTGAAAGTGTGGTCACAGCGTACACCTTATTTGGGCCGACATCCGCTCGAGGTCAGAGCGAAGAACAATTACTTTTGAAAATCGTAGCGCCCTGCGAGTAAGCAAGAACTGTATGCAGAAACGCCGGCAGACGCCGGCGTTCTGTAATGACTGATGAAACCGCCTTACCTCTTCGACGCTCCTACGGCGCACCAGCCTGCAGCGGCACCCGACTTGCCCAGCAAGATCGGGCACGGTCGCCACTCGTCGCCATCGTTGCCTTGAACCAACGCCCAGCTCGCGCAGGGTTTTTTCGCGTAGGCTTGGCGAGTCGGTGTCACAATGGCACCCGCAGCCGCAGGCAGCGGAAAAAAGGTACGACGGGCGATTTTTTTCAACGGCCTCTCCTTTAACGCTCTACTCATTGGAACGCTCGTCGATTTCCGCTCTCTAAGGGTAGGCGCTCACTGATTTGCAGCAGCACATCGAAAGTTTTTAGCGCCAAGAAAACTGGATTTGAGAACAATCATCATTAACAAGAACACATACTTTGGCGCGCTTACCCTATTTTTGCTTGCGGCCCCTAGGGTTGCTGTTTCGGCCACCTATCACTACGAAATTTCGGTCGACGAATCGCTGCAAAAAATGACCGTCGAAGCGCGGTTCGAGTCGCGCGTTTCGCGCATCGACGCGCGTGCGGACCATGCCGGCGATGTCATTGAGAATGCGTTTGATTGCGATACCGGCGAACGACTGCGGGTTCGCTCGACACGTTTGAGATTGCCCAGAGGCGGTATTCGCTGCTTGCAATATACGGTTGATCTCGACGCAGCGAATCGACGTGAACGCATTTCTGCCATCCTGCATCCCGACAACGTCGCTGCGTCACCACGCGCTTGGCTGTGGCGCCCGGCGTTGTATGACGGCGACACGTTGACCGCCCGTTTCGTGCTTGCCGACGGCCACCGGGTGTACGTTCCTTGGAAACGCATCACCGATAACGAATATGAACTGACGACCTCGCCGCGCAGCGGATCGGCGACCGCGTTGTTCGGCAAGTTCGAAACCGCGATTGCATCGGTCGGCGGCGCCAACCTGCGCATTGTATTGCCGAAGACGCGCAACAAGATTGAATTTGCGCCGCTGGTTCAATGGCTACGCGATACTGCCGAGAGCATTGCGAGTGTTTACGGCCGGTTTCCCAACCCCGACGCCAGCATCGTATTGATTCCGATCGGCGAATCCAGCTGGAGCAATTCCGCCATCCCGTTTGGCCGCGTCATTCGAGACGGCGGCGAAACGATCGAACTCCTGGTCAATGAAAATGTGTCTATCGACGAGTTCTATGGTGACTGGACCGCAACGCACGAGCTATCCCATCTGTTTCATCCGTACCTCGAGCGAGAGCACCGTTGGATATCGGAAGGCTTCGCTCAGTATTACCAAAATATCTTAATGGCCCGCACCGGTCATTACAGCGATTCCAAAGCGTGGTGGGAGATCGTTGCCGGTTTAGAACGAGGCCGCGAGTCAGTGCCGCATTTATCGCCAAACAGGGCCGCCGCGAGCCGGGAGTCCGGCACGCGCATGAAGTACTACTGGGCCGGTGCGGCGATCGCCCTGCTGGCCGATGTCGAGCTACGGCAAAAAACCGACCATCGACTCTCGCTGGACGTGGCATTAGGGCGATTGCAGGCGTGTTGCCTGCCGGCGAACCGGAAATGGTCTGGCCCCGAATTTTTCACCCAGCTCGACGAGCTCACCGAAACCAGCGTATTTATGGATTTGTACCGCCAGCACGCGACGCGCGTTGGTTTTCCCTCGACCCGCGAAACACTGCGAAACTTGGGTGTCACCGACGCCTCGGGCCGCGTCAACCTTGACGATGCGGCGCCCTGGGCTGGAATTCGCCAGCGCATCATCGCCCCGGTCGAGGAGCAGCGCTAGCCCGCGAGTTGCTTGGGTTGGCTATAATTGGCGGCCGAAATTCGCCGGTATCCACCATGGCAAGCAGCAGCTCCGCAATCGATATCAGCAAAATCGTCAATGGCAGCCGCGAAGCGGTTTGCGACGACGTTGCCGTCGAGGAACCTCTCGAAATCCGGCTCGGTTTTTCGACACCCGATGGCCGCGCGATGCGCAGCATCTCGATCACCATGCGAACGCCGGGACACGATGCTGAGCTTGCCGCCGGCTTTCTCTACACCGAGGGCATTGTTACCGCGGCGGAAGACGTCGCTTCCATAGAGACCTGCGGTCCACCGGCCCCGGACTCGGGTAACCATAATGTCATTCGTGTCGACCTAGCGCCGAACGTCGAGGTCGATTTAGCGCGGTTACAGCGCCACTTTTACACCACCTCCAGCTGCGGCGTGTGTGGCAAAACGTCGCTGGATGCACTGCGGGTGGGCGGCGCCCAACCCGCCGCCAGCGTTGGTGTTCAGTTCACCAAACAGACGCTGATCGGCCTCCCAGGAGCGCTCCGATCCAAGCAGGCGACGTTCGACAAAACTGGCGGCCTACACGCTGCGGCGGCTTTTAATTCAAAAGGCGACATCATCGTGACCATGGAAGACGTTGGGCGCCATAATGCCGTCGACAAAGTTGTCGGTTCTCTGTTATTAAACAAGGCGTTACCAGCGAATTCGCTGGGCCTGATGGTATCGGGACGAGCCAGTTTCGAGCTGATGCAAAAGACACTGATGGCGGGTATGCCGTTGCTCGCAGCGGTAAGTGCACCCTCAAGTCTGGCGGTGGATCTGGCACGCGAATTCAACCTGACGCTCGTCGGCTTCTTACGCGGCGAAACGTTCAACATTTATGCAGGCGAACAGCGCATTGACGACTGAACCCTACAACGCGACTAAAGCTGAAGAAATCATCGACGGCTTCGACACCAAACCGGAAATGTTGGTGCAGATGCTGCACGCATTCTTGGATGCGTTTGGACACATCGGTGAGGATGCCATTCGCCAACTCGCCAAGGCGCTCAATTTATCGCGCGCGGATGTGCACGGGGTGGTCAGCTTCTATCACGATTTTCGCACCTCGCCGGCCGGCAAACATGTCGTCAAGATTTGCGAAGCCGAAGCCTGCCAGTCGATGGGCTGTCGCAGTTTAATCGAGCATGCCACGGAGAAACTCGGCGTGGCGATGCACCAAAGCAATGCCGATGTGACCTTGGAGCCGGTGTATTGCCTCGGCAACTGTGCGCTGTCACCCGCGGTTATGGTTGACGGCAA
>JBCCEH010000038.1:0-7274 GCA_039030375.1 Pseudomonadota bacterium
GCTAGTGGTGGGGGACTTCTTGCGGTTCGAAGGTAGACTCGCCGTAATGCTCGAGGCGCGATTCTTCGACGTAAAACCCCTCATAAGTCATCAACCAGATCAACACGCCAATTGCGATAGGCGGTCCGAGAATCGCAAGTTTCAACGACAGTCTTTCCCAACCCATGTGCATGAAAATCCAGACGATGCCGCCAGCCTTCACAAACATAAAGAACAAAATAAAGAACGTGCGCAGCGCGCCGTCTTCCATGAAGTCCGTCGCGTAGGAGAAGCCGCTTAATACAAACAGCGCAACCCACATGATCCAGTAGACCTTCAGCGGATGTTGTTGACCTTCGTCAGCTGCCATGTGCGTCGTGCTCCCTTACCAGAGATAGAAGAATGCAAAGATGAAGACCCAGACCAGGTCAACAAAGTGCCAATAGAGACCGCAGATCTCAACAATTTCGTAATTGCCGCCTCGTTTTTCATAGAAACCGTTTTTGACTCGGAAAGCGATTACCAATAGGTAGATCACACCCCCAGTAACGTGCATGCCGTGAAAGCCCGTGATCATGAAGAAGCTCGAGCCGAACTGCGCCGCTCCGAACGGGTTCTCCCAGGGTCTAACACCCTCGGAAATCAGCTTGGTCCACTCGAACGCCTGCATGCCGACGAAAGTGGCGCCAAGGATTGCAGTAGCGATCATTAGCCAGAACGTCTTGGTGCGATCTTTGCGATAGCCCATATTGACCGCCAGCGCCATCGTGCCCGAAGAGGTAATTAAGACGAACGTCATGATGGCGATCAGCAACAACGGCACGTTGGCACCGAACATCGTCAGTCCGAAAACTTCACTTGGGTTCGGCCACGGATCGGTGGTGCCGATACGCACCGTCATGTAGGACACCAGGAAGATGCTGAAGATAAAGGTGTCACTGAGCAGGAAGATCCACATCATGGCTTTGCCCCAGGGCATGCCAAACACCTGTTTGTCCCTGGAGAAGTCGTCGACGACGCCTTGAGTTCCGGTCGCTTCCACTACTGCTTCTGACATAGATAACCCCAATAAGGCGGCCGCGTTAGGTCGCCAACATCAATCCGAAAAAGATTAGCCAAACCAACAATAAGAAGTGCCAATAGATGGCGCACAGCGAAATGCTTTGTTCGACCCGCCCGTCGCCGCCGAACACTTTGAGAGTCGCGCGCGCCCAGACGTACATACCACCAAGAATGTGCAGCGCATGTAAACCGGTCATCAAATAGAAAAACGCGTTCGCCGGACCGGCGCGAATGCCTTCGCCGTTATCGATAAGTTGCATCCAGGCAATATATTGACCCACCAAAAACAAAGTGGTCAGCACACCGGTAACAATCAATCCGGGCTTGAGACGCGCCAAGATGCCTTTTTGCGCAGCATTCCGCGTCCACTGAAACACGATACTGGCCAAAATCAGCACCGCGGTATTGGTCCACAGTAGGCGGGGCTCGCTCAGCGGTGTCCAATCGCCCAGCTCCATACGCAGTGCGTAGGCGCTCAGGACGAGCGCGAAGAATGAAGTCATCACCGCCAGCAAAGTGGTCAAAGCCACCAGCTTGGGTTTCGCGTTAAACGGCGCCTGATAGCTGGCTTCGTCGACGGCCTCGGCCACCCAAGGCTGAGTATTGAACGATTGCTTGAGCAACCACCCAATCAAGCTGGCAAGAATGACCGCCAGGAATATGAGACCGATTTCCATTTAGTCGACGTCTACGCCCTACTTAATGTTCGCCGTGATCACGTCCGGCTGGCGCTCTGTCCGCCGGCACGTTCTGCGGAATGAAATCATCCTCGTAACCCGGCACGCTGTAGTCATACGCCCAGCGGTGACACTCCGGCAGGTGATGCCCCCAGTTGCCGTGTTTCGGTGGCGTATCCGGGGTTTGCCATTCGAGTGACGTCGCATCCCAGGGATTCGGATCCGCTTTGGGCCCCTTCCTAAGACTCCAAAACACGTTAATAAAGAAGAGAATCTGCGTCGCCGCGACAAACAATGCCGACATCGTAATGACCGCATTGAGATCCTGCGCCGAATCCGGCAAGAAGCTGGTCTCGCCCATCGAGAAGTAGCGGCGCGGCACGCCTTGGAATCCGAGGTAGTGCATCGGCAAATAGATCGCGTAAGTGCCGAGGAACGTCATCCAGAAATGCCATTTGCCGAGTGTCTCGTTGTACATGCGGCCGGTGATTTTTGGCCACCAATGATAGATCGCGCCGAATACCACCAGGATCGGCGACACACCCATCACCATGTGGAAATGGGCGACCACAAAATAGGTATCGGACAGCGGCAAATCGATGGTGACGTTACCAAGGAATAATCCGGTCAGACCGCCGTGGATAAAGGTAAAGATGAATCCGATCGCAAACAGCATCGGTGTTCGCAAATGAATATTGCCTTCCCACAACGTCAACACCCAGTTGTATACCTTGATCGCCGTTGGCACCGCGATGATGAGGGTTGTGGTGGCGAAGAAGAAGCCGAAGTACGGGTTCATACCACTAACGTACATATGGTGTGCCCATACGATGAAGGACAATCCGCCGATGGCGACGATGGCCCATACCATCATGCGATAACCGAAGATGTTCTTGCGCGCGTGCGTCGACAACAGATCCGATACCACGCCGAACGCCGGTAGCGCCACGATGTACACCTCGGGATGACCAAAGAACCAGAACAAGTGCTGGAACAAAATCGGGCTGCCGCCGACGTAACCGGGATCAGCGCCGTAAGAGCTGATGGCCGGCATAAAGAAGCTGGTCAGGATGGTCTTATCCAACAGCATCATGATGGCGGACACCAGCAGCGCCGGGAATGCCAGCAAGCCGAGCACCGTGGCCATGAAGATGCCCCAGATTGACAGCGGCATCCGCATCAATGTCATGCCCTTGCAACGCGCCTGCAATACCGTCGTGATGTAGTTCAGGCCGCCCATCGTAAATGCGACGATGAACACACCGAGCGATGCGAGCATCAGCAGGATGCCCCAGTCGACACCGGGTGTCCCTTCCATAATCGCTTGCGGTGGATACAGCGTCCAACCCGCGCCGGTCGAGCCACCGGGAACAAAGAAACTGGCGATAAGAATGATCACCGAGAGCAAATACACCCAGTAACTGAGCATATTGAGGTACGGGAACACCATGTCTCGCGAGCCGATCATGAGTGGAATTAGGTAATTCCCGAATCCGCCAAGGAATAACGCCGTTAACAGATAGATCACCATGATCATGCCGTGCATGGTAATGAACTGGTAATACCGCTCCGGCGTAATAAACGAGAAGCTATCCGGGAAGCCCAACTGCAGGCGCATCATGACCGACAAGGCCAGCGCAATTACACCGACAAATATCGCCGTCATCCCATACTGGATCGCAATGACCTTATGGTCCTGACTCCAGATGTACTTGGTTATAAAAGTATCCGGATCGTGATGCTCTTCTTCGTGATCGCGGTCAGCAATTGCAACGTAAGCCATCGTTAATCCTCAGTCGGAAGCGGTTTCGTAAGCGAATTAATGTAGGCAACCAGGTCATTGACCGCGTCGTCGTCTTGTAACGACTTGGACATCAGGCTCATCTGGAAACCATAAAAGTCTTGTGGATGCAGGCCGCGCACGCCTTTCTGAAAGTTCTCGATCTGGCGTTTTAAGTACCAGTCTGACATTTCGGTAATGCGCGGGGCGTTTAGCGCTTGCACACCCATGCCATCATCGCCGTGGCAGTAGGCACAGGTGCGGTAATGTTCTTCACCCTCTTCCAGATCACCCTCAATGGTGGCGGCTGGCTTTTCATCGGGCATCGTTTGAATGTATGCGACGACGTTATCGATAGACGCCTCGCTGGCGAGCGTCGCAACCATCGGCACCATCTGAGCACCAAACGTGTCGTCTTCGTGCGTACCGCGTAGTCCGTTCTTATATGCGTTGATCTGACCGCGCAGATACCACTCACTTTGTCCGGCCAGTTTCGGCGCATTCAGGAGTTCCATGCCCTCACCGTTCTGCCCGTGGCAGCTGCCACACACCGCATACTGCGCCTGACCCGCTGCGGCATCGCCGGCCGCCTTGGTGCTCATGTCGGCCCAGGTCGGTTGCTGCGCCAGCCATGCTTCGAAGTCTTCCATCTCCTCGACCACCACGGCGCCACGCATGGTGTGATGACCGACGCCGCAGAGTTCTTCACATAGAACATCAAAGCGTCCGATCTTCGTTGGCTGTAGCCACAAGAAGGTGTTCATGCCGGGAACTAGGTCCATCTTGACGCGGAACTCGGCCACCGCGAAATCGTGCAGCACATCTTTGGAGCGCAATAAGAACTTCACCGGTTCGTTGATAGGGATGTGCACTTCAGGGTTGTACACCAGCACATCGTCTAGACCATTCGGATCGTCAGGGTCCATACCGAACGGGTTGTCGTGAGTGATGCGTTCAGCATCGACCTCACCAAACTTCCCGTCCTCACCGGGATAACGATACGTCCAGTGCCATTGCTGACCAACCGCCTCGACCACGTGTGCCTCCTCCGGCACATCGACAAAGTTGGCCCACACGAACAAGCCCGGCGTTAGCATGGCTGCCACACCGACAGTGGTCAGGCCGGTCAGCCAAGATTCGAGCTTGTGATTTTCAGGTTCGTACTTGGCACGCGCGTCTTCGCGATAGCGAAATTTGTATACGCAATACGCCATGAATAGGTTCACAGCGACGAACACCAGCCCGGTGACGTACAACGTAATATCGACAGTGACGTCCACCATTTTCCAGTTGGACGCTAGCTCGGTGAAAGTCCAAGGACTTAGGACATGGAACACGATGGAGCCGATAACAAGCAGGATCAAAACAACGGCAAAAGGCATTCTGCGTGCATCCTTTTAGTGTTTCTGGCGATGATAGGCCCGGACGCCCCCACGTCCATTTTTGACCGGCCTCGGGCGCCCCCACGCCCTTTTTTTCTTATCTATCCGCCGCCGAGGATAGTGGAATCACCCCCCAATTACCACAGCAAAGGAACCGCCAGGCCGCGCCAGTGGTGGGTTTCAGCGGTTGGGTGTGACGCGTCGCAGCTAAAAAATGTCGTTCAGGTCTTCGCGAACCAGCTGCTCGGCTTTCTTGAGATCCGATTCGATCGCATCCAGCTCATCGTCCAGAGACTGGGTCAGCACCGCATTATTCAACTGCCAATCGATGAACGGTGTCTGATCGGGTGCCGGCGTTTCCGCCACCGGAACAGCAATCGGCGTTTGCTGGATCGGACGATTCAGAACCACCAGCGCTGCCAGCGCCGCAGCAATTCCGGTCAAGCTACTCGCCCACAGAAACCAGGCTGGGCGCGTCGTTCGTTGTGGCTTTGACGGCTCAATTGCATGCAATGAGGCATCAATTCGAGCGCTCAGCTCGCCGGAAACTGGCGCGTCGATGGCATCCGCATCGGCACGCAGCTGTTTTGCTAAATCATCCACAGGCTTGTCCTCCATTGGCACTCGCATGTTTTGTGAGCGCCGCATCCAATGCGTTGCGACCGCGCATCAGATTGATTTTTGCCCACGACACGGAGCGGTCGAGCAGCGCGGCAATATCCTTGACCGACTGATCCTCAACATAGCGCAGCCACATCGCGGTAAATACTTCGTCGGACAATTCGCGGCGGGCAACCAACCACAAATTTTCTCGCTCCGACGTTTCTATGCACTGACGCAACGGGTCGCCCTCCTCGTCACGCAAGTCACCCAGCTCCACCGATTCGGTTCGCCGCAGGCGCGCGGCGTTATTGATGGCAATGCGGTACAGCCAGGTACTAAATCGCCAACGCGCGTTGTAGGTATGCAGATAGCGGAACGCATTGATCATCGTGTCTTGCAGCGCATCCTCGGCGTCAGCAAAACTGGCGGACCGAGTCACCAGGAACCGCAGCAAGCGCTCCCGATACCCCGCCAGCAACTCATTGAACGCCTCAACCGATCCGGCTTTGGCGTTCTCGATGAGTTGCAGTTGCTGATCCTCGGTGAATACGTCCGTCACTTCGTCGGCCACCCCGCTGCCCGTCGCTCGCGTCGATCAGTCGTCCAGCACACCCACCACTGTTTCAGGATCCATCGTCACCTCGATCTGCAGTGTTGCACCGTCGACATCAACATTGGTTGATTGCAGTAACTTAGAGACCTCGGGATCCATGTCTTCGTCAAACACTTGCAAGCTGATCAAACCGCGAACAATGCTTGCCAGAGAGTTTGCCATCTCGGCTTCTTCTGCCACCAGGTGGGCTTCGATCGCCAGCTGACCGCGCTTGTCGGCGATCAACAATGCCAGCTGCTTGGCATTGCGCAGCACATTGGAGTCCCAGTAGCGCTCGTCGCTCAGACCGTCGGCATCCATTCCAGCCTGTACCAGACTCTTTTTCGCCGTCAACACGATCAGCGCATCGTCGGCATCGTAGTCACCGGAAATCTTGCCACGATTGTCCAGCATGCTCTTGAGAATGGATTCTGACGACGCCGCGATCACCTGGTTCTTCAGCGCCACGCTGTAGTACAGGTTTTCAACAACAACGTCATCGGCGACGCGCGGCTCATCGTTTTCGACGCGATAATAGACCTTATCGTTGTGCGAAAACTGGTCGAAATTACCCCCGGCTGCACCGAGTGCGATCATTCGATCTTTGGTTTCCTGACTGAAGTTGCCGGTCATCGAAAACACCAGGCCACCGTCGGGCGTCGACATCGCGGTCAGCTCGTCGGCCTCGGTGTCAGGATCAAAACCCGCTTCCTCGCGAAGCTCGCTAAAAACTTCCTTATCGAGCCACTCATATAGGTGTTTGCCTGCCTCGGTAGCGCGCATCTCCTCAAGGTCGACATGTGCGTACCAGCGCGACGCGGGTAAATCACCGTCTTTCAAACCCGCGATCACAGCCACCGGGGTCAGTGTCAGCCCGATAAACAAGCTCATACAGAAAAGTTTGCGAAGTCCGCTCATTGGGATCTCCTAAAAATGGGATTGTTACAGGCTTATAGTGGTGCGTAACCGAATCGGTTACACCGATTGCGCTAGGCCGAGGATTTGCGTGTCAGTCGACTCACCAAGAAGGTCGCGGCAAACCCTGCCAGGAACCCAGGCACGGCCTCAAATAGATTGTACGTCAGGTCCTTGAGCACAAAAACACCCTCGCCTGGCTGCAGATCGCTAAGCCAGAGCGCGCTGGTCAAGAAGCCTGCCACCATGCCCGCTAACACCCCTTGGCGTGTCACACCTTTGTA
>JBCCEH010000039.1:0-6934 GCA_039030375.1 Pseudomonadota bacterium
CTTTGATCCCCAGCGAAGCCTGCCGTTGCACGTCTGCGATATTGTGCCCTGGATTGGCATCTTCGCATTGCTGCGGCCGCGGCCATGGTCACTCTCCATTACCTATTTCTGGGGTATCGGTCTAAGTATTTTTGCGTTCTTGATACCCATCGTGTCGGAGCCGCCGACAGAACTCGCTTTTTGGGTTTTTTGGCTCGCCCATTGGCAGATTGTTGCCACTGCCGCGTACCTAGTTTGGGCGCAAGACTATACGCCGAGTTGGCATGACTGGCGCTATGCCTGTGTGTTTACTGGAATCTATATGTTGCTCGCCGTACCGGTTAACCTCTGGTTGGGTTCCGACTACGGTTACGTCGGTAAAGAAGGAATCGCCGCCGTGGTCGCACCGTGGCCACAGCGCGTGCCATTACTCTGGGTCGTTGAATGCACTATTTTTGCGCTGTTCCTGATGCCGTTTCTGCGCCGACCGCAAGCACCCACTGCATCCTAAGAAAACAGGAGATTACTATGCGAAAGATTTTTTATCCCCTCGCCGCCCTATTCCTAGTTGGCGGCGTTGCAGCTCAAGGCTTGGAGGAAATCGTCGTTACCGGAACGCGGATTTCTGACAGTTACTATGATGCGCCGTCGATGCCCGCCGTAACGCTAGCCAAAGAAGCCGACTTTCTTATTCAAAACATTCGGCTAGTGAACGACAGCCGCGCGCCGAATCTCAGACGCGAGGAGATTATTACTACGATAGAAAACCTTCTCCGGCGCGCAAAGTCGATGCAAGGCATGGCGTTATCCTATGGCACCGGGTTCTTGGAACCGGTCGACCTGGATGAGGTTGCGGTACAAATGCTGGAAGATCGGCAGCGAATTGATACCAGCTACATCAATGTCGTCGCCAAAATTGAGTTCGACCCCAAACGCGATCCGAAGAAACAAATCGAAGACCTGCGTGAATTCGTCGATGGCACCAAGAAAGCTGGGCGTACCGAGATTCTTCGTCAAGGTGACATTGGCTTGAGTATCGTCGGACCGGAACAGTACCGCTATGAAATCATCAAAAAGATCGGCGCGGAGAACACGCGTGTTCTTGAGGCGATAGGCAGCAATTGTGACGTGTCCGTCGGCAGCCTGGAAAACCGCGTGCAGTGGCAACGCACCGGCATTGGCGAACTCACGCTATACATTGACTACTATTTGCAGATCGATGATTGTTCCCAGGCAACCGGTAGTTAGGAACCCAAGTCATTAGCAGTCGATTCGACATCGAAGACGGCGACCAGACAATGAAGGCCGTCGTGACGCTGGGCAACGGCGGTTACGAAATGCTCTCGTATCGCGATGTGCCGCTGCCTACCCTGGGCGCAGGCGAGGTATTGATCCAGGTTCTCGCTGCCGGCGTGAACAACACGGAGATCAATACACGCCTCGGGTGGTACTCGGCGGATGTCACAGCCGCCACCAACGACACCTCGAATGATCAGGAAGCCGAAGCGATCGCGCGCAGCGACGGTGGCTGGAATGAGGCGACGCCGTTTCCGTTTATTCAGGGTACCGATTGTTGCGGCCGCGTGGTCGAAGTTGCTACCGGGGTCGACCAGGCGCTGATCGGAAAGCGCGTCCTGGTACGTGCTTGCATGCGCTCGGATGGCTTCGAGTCGCTGGAAAATATCTGGATGGCGTCGGATTTCGACGGTGCGTTTGCTGAATACGTCAAAGTACCGGCCAGCGAGGTCTTTGCGGTTGAATGCGACTGGAGCGATGCGGAATTGGCCACCCTGCCCTGTGCCTATGCGACCGCCGAAAACATGGTACATCGTTGCGATATTGGTGAAGGCGACCGGGTACTGGTCGCGGGCGCATCCGGTGGCGTGGGTTCCGCGGCGTTGCAGCTAGCCAAGCGACGCGGCGCGATCGTGTTTGGCATTGCCGGCGCCGCGAAAGCCGATACCGTCGCCGACTTAGGTGCAGACCGCGTGTTGGTGCGCGGAGAAGATCTCGTTGCGGCACTGGGTGATTCTTCTATCGACGTCGTGATCGACAACGTGGGTGGGCCGACGTTTCCCGCCATGCTCAAAGTGCTTCGACGTGGCGGTCGATATACCTCGTCTGGGGCGATTGCGGGCCCGATCGTCAATCTTGATCTGCGCGACCTGTATCTCAAAGACATCACCATGATCGGGTGCACCGCCTGGGATGAACCGGTATTTCCCAATCTGATCGGCTATGTCGAACGCGGCGAAATCCGGCCGGTGCTGGCGAAGACGTTTCCGCTCGCCGAGATCGTCGCGGCCCAAACCGAGTTTCTGAAAAAACAACACGTCGGCAACTTTGTGCTATTACCCTAGCTGTGTTTTCCGTACGAAAAACCGAATTGCCTGGCGGGGCGCTGTTATCGCGGTACGAATCCCGCCAGAACTACACCGATTGCTTTCGCCTGGTTATCGAGGACGAAGTCGCCCTGGACGAGTTTATTTTCGCGTTCTACACGACCTGGTTGTTCCGCATTGAGCGCGTATTACTCCGCTTCGCGGTTTCCAAACCCTCGACCAATGATCAAGCTCGGCGACTGGCGGATGGCTCAATCGAGTTTTTCGCCGCTTGGAGCGTTGAGGATCGTCGATCCGACCAGCTACTGATGCGAGATTTTCACCACCGCACGCGATCCTGGCTGATGGTAGAGAGTCTGCCAATCGGCCATGGCGTCGGCACGCAGCTTTTTTTTGGCTCAGCGGTCGTCGATGCCGGCGGCTCACGTTTCAGTCTATTACTCGGCTTTCACAAACTGTATTCACGCGCACTATTGAGTGCCGCGCGTTCACGCCTGACATCTTTGCGGAGAAAACAGCATGGCTAGACTCGCCACCCTACTGGTTGCGCTCGTCGCGGTGGAGCACATCGCGATCCTGGTGCTGGAGATGTTTTATTGGACCGCGCCGATCGGCCTGAAAATCTTTCAAATGACACCTGACGTTGCGCAGTCCTCCAAAGTGCTGGCCGCCAATCAGGGACTGTATAACGGCTTTCTCGCTGCCGGTTTGTTCTGGAGCCTAGTCCGCGGTGAGGACGGTCGACATTTGCAGGTGTTCTTCCTCACGTGTGTCGTGGTCGCCGGCATCTTTGGGGGGTTGACCGCTAAACCGTCGATTGTCATCACTCAGGGCCTGCCGGCATTTCTGGCACTAATCGCCGTGTTGATGACGCCAAAACCATCGAGCCTTTAAAGCGCGTCGACAAACCGCTCCATTTTTTGACGGACTTTCGCGTCAGGCATATCGCCGAACCCTGCCAACAGGTTGTCCTGCATGTGCTTGGTTTTGCTGGTGGCCGGAATCACGTTGGTGATCGCCGGATGACTGACGATGTACTTCAGGAAGAATTGCCCCCAACTCGCGGCGAACTCGCCGGCCCACTCCGGCAGTTCTTTTCCTCGTACCGCGGAGAATAGTCGGCCACTCTGGAATGGACGATTCGCGATCACCGCAATACCCATATCCTGCGCCAACGGTAGCAAGCGGTCGTGAGACTCACGCTCACCGACCGAATAGTTGATCTGAATGAATTCGGGCTGGTACTTCTTCATCGCCGCCTCCATCGCCTCATGCGCGCCGGCGGTGTAGTGCGTTAGCCCGTTGTATCGGATTCGGCCCTGCTCCTGCCAGGCACGAATCGTGTTCATATGAATCTCGGTATCCCGCAAGTTGTGAACCTGCATGGGGTCGATCATGTCGGTGCGCATGAGCTCCGCTGACGCGTTCATTTGCTCAACACCGTCCTGCTGACCGTCGATCCACACCTTGGTGGCGACGAAACACGACGTGCGCGGCGCCCCTGCCGCAAACACGTCACCAATGACCTTTTCAGATCGGTTATACATCGGTGAGGTATCGATCAGGCTGCCGCCATGGTCATAGAGCATCTCGACGATTGCCTTGCGCACAGCGATCTCGTCGTCACTGCCATCCACATCGAATACCGAATACGTACCCAGACCAATCACCGGTAGTGCTTCTCCACTGGACGGAATAGCGCGCGTCAACATCTTGCGCTCCATTGACACCGCTAGCGTGGGTGCCAATCCCAGTGCGGCGGCGGCCGCGAGCACTTCGCGTCGATTCCATGTTGGCATGGTGTTGCTCCTGTTGGTCGTTGCAGCGATTAGAACGCATTTGGATGCGATGTTTCAAAAAATTCGCCTGTCGACTTGCATTTTTCTTGTACCCTTTGTACCCTGTGACCACGTGGTACATATGGCACAAGGAAAACCGTGAATATTTTCATAGACATAGATGACCCGAGACCTTTGTTTGCTCAGCTCATTGACCAAATCAAGGACGCCGTTCGCGGCGAAAAACTGGGCCCTGGAGATCCTTTGCCGTCCATTCGTCAGCTCGCTAACGACCTGGGCGTGAACAGCAAGACCGTCGCCAAGGCCTATCGACTGCTCGAGCGGGACTCGGTCATTCAAACGCGCGGCTATCGCGGCACCTTCGTTCATCCGAATGCGAAGACCAATAGCGACGTTGATTTGAACGACTGGGTAACCGAAAAGCTCAACGAAACTATCGCTGCGTTCAGAGATTCTGGAGTTACGGATTCGGAGATCCGTATTGCCTTCAATCAACTGATGAACGCACGCTAACGGAGGAATCCATCATGCAAGAGAACGCAATTTTTTATTTGGTGTTTGCAGTGCAGTTGCTGCTGCTCTCCTATTACATCCCACGGCTGGTTATGGGTCGCGTCGAGCGCACCCTGCGCGACCATCCACCCGAAACGTATCCCAAGATGTATCCATTACCACGCGAGAATTATGAGCAGGGCAATCGTCGCTATCGTTCGATGAACCTTGTGATCCTGGCATTGGGCATCGCACTGTTGACGGCAATTGGCATCTGGGACCGAAACAGCGAAGGTCCGGTATTGGAAACGATTCCGGTTATCTTTTTCCTGGTGCAGATGCTGCCGATGATCCTGCTCGAGGTATCTGAGTGGTCCTACTACCGTCAGATGCGGCAGGCGGACCGCAAGACGAAACGCTCGGCGGTACTGCGGCCGCGCAAGCTGACCGATATCGTTTCATCAAGGCTGCTGGTCGCCGCGGCGGTACTGATTGCAGCATCGATTGGGGTGGATCTTTACGTCAACCAGCATATTCCCGACTTTGCGCTGGGCATGGGAAAAGGCACGTTCCTTCGCACCGTCAACATGCTGGTTGTCAACGCTTTGTTTGCGTTCATCATTGGCTGGAACATCTACGGTAAGCGATTGGATCCGCACATCAATGAAAACGATCGTGTCCGACAGATGCAGCTGACCGTTCGCTCAATGGTCATCATGAGTATCGTATTCAGCGTATTCATGATTATCCGCGAAGGTACCGACGATCTGGGCGTCGATCAGTATCAACCCGTTTTGATGAGTATCTATGTCCAGGTAATCGCATACTTCTCAATTGTGTCGCGGCTCAATAGCCTTAACAAAGACCCGATCGACTACGACGTATATAAGGAAGATGCTCCAGCCACGACGCAAGGCTGTTAAAATGGCTGCATGCGAAGTGTTGATGCAATCCAAAGGCTTGTCGACGGCAATCAGCGATTTGTTGACGGCAGGCGTGACCCAGGCATCGGTAGCGAGGCGAGACGCGTCGAAGTCGCGGAAGGCCAAACCCCTTTCGCAGTCATTTTAGGTTGTTCGGATTCGCGTGCGCCGGCCGAGATCCTGTTTGACCAGGATCTCGGTGATTTATTTGTAGTACGCGTCGCTGGCAACGTCGCCACCTCCACCGAAATCGGCAGTATCGAATTCGCCGTCGCAAAATTTGGCTCCGGGCTCATTGTCGTCTTGGGCCACAGTCAGTGCGGCGCAGTAGCCGCCACCCTGGGTGCGCGCGGTGGTGGGGATACCGGCTCAGAACATATTCAATGCCTGGTCGATCTTATCGCGCCGGCGATTGACGGCATCGACGATATAGCGGAAGCAGTCAAGGCGAACGTTCGCCACGTGCAACAGCGACTGCTTGATCAGTCGCAAATTTTGAGAAACAAAGTGGCTGACGGCAGTCTAACGATTGTCGGCGCCGAGTATTCGCTCGAGACCGGGCGAGTCGAATTTTTCGAGGCACAATGAAATGCGTAATCTAAAGCGTTTGGTATTCGTTGTTCTTGCGCTCGCGGCCAATGCCGCTGCCGCTGAAACCGAGTTTGCACGCGTCTTCGAGGACAGCCGCGGGCAGCCGATCGCGCTGCAGGTCGCGATTGTCAGCTACGTCGATCCTAACGATCTCGATGTTCGCGTCGATCTTATCGGCGCCATTCACATTGGCGATGCTGATTACTATCACGACCTCAATCGGCGGTTCGAGGATTACGACGCCTTACTCTATGAATTGGTAGCACCCGAAGGCACGGTTATTGAGCCCGGCCCCAGAGACCATCAGGGCATCATCTCGAACACGCAGTCCATGATGCGCACGGCCCTCGATCTCGCGTATCAGCTTGAAGAAATCGATTACACCGCCGACAACTTCGTCCACGCAGACTTATCCCCGACGCAGTTCTCCGAGAGCATGGACGAGCGTGGCGAGTCGCTATATGTCTACTTCTGGCGCATGTTCTATGCCTCGATGGGCCAGTACGCGCGCGACCCGCTCGGCCTTCAGGACACCACCACACTCGCGTCCGCCATGGCCTCTGGCAACGACTCACCGATGAAGGTGATGCTCGCCTATCAAATGGCCGATCCGGCTACGCTCAAAGATATGTTGGGCAA
This sequence comes from Pseudomonadota bacterium, assembly GCA_039030375.1. GTDB lineage: Bacteria > Pseudomonadota > Gammaproteobacteria > Steroidobacterales > Woeseiaceae > UBA1847. Next base: position 6,766 of record JBCCEH010000039.1, read on the forward strand.
AGATGCCGATAACGCCGTGATTGGCGCCCGCAACCAGCGAGCTATTGACGTACTCAAAGAGCAGCTCGATGCTGCCGACGGGTATTACGGCATCTTTTACGGGGTTGCTCACATGCCCGACTTTGAAGACCGACTGATCGATCAGTTGGGTCTCGAATATGACGGCACC
>JBCCEH010000040.1:0-6912 GCA_039030375.1 Pseudomonadota bacterium
ACTCTTTTACGACTTGATGTCGAGCAGACGCTGATACAGCGCGTTGCGACTTTCACCGGTCAACTCGGCCGCCACTTTGGCGGCCTCCTTGGGCGGCAGGCGGCCCACCAACGCTGCGAGTAGCGTATCGACCTCCAATGATGATGACGGACTGTCCGGGTTGCCGATGACGCACAACACAAACTCGCCTTTGCCTTTGATATCACCCTCGTCAAATTGCGTGAGCAGATCAGCGAGTGGTGCGCGCACGCTCTGTTCATGCAGTTTGGTGAGTTCACGCCCTAAGAAACCCATCCGCTGCGGGCCGAAGCCGTCCACCATATCGGCCAGTGTGTCCCGAACCCGATGCACCGCCTCGAAAAACACCATGGTGCGGGCCTCGTGCGCCAGCGCCGCTAGCGCCTGGCGGCGGGCCTTGGACTTGGCCGGCAGAAATCCTTCGAAACAAAATCGATCGGTGGGCAAACCGGCCACCGACAACGCTGCCATCACCGCGCTGGGCCCGGCGATCGCAACCACCGGAATATTGTCACCATGGGCAAGTTTGACTAAGGCATAACCAGGATCGCTGATCAGCGGCGTACCCGCATCACTCACCAATGCCACACGATCGCCATTATTAAGTGCTTCAATTATGCGCTTAGCGACGGTTTTCTCATTGTGGTCATGCAACGCTATTTGCGGCGTTTCGATCGAGAAATGCGATAGCAATCGACCAGTGCGGCGGGTATCCTCGGCGGCAATGAGATCGACATTCTCCAGCGTCTGGCGAGCACGTGCGGAGAAATCGTCGAGGTTGCCAATGGGCGTGGCAACAACATACAGCGTACCGGTCATATCTGAGTCTCAAGCTCGCTAATGTCAGGGTCCGATTGCACAATGAAAGAACACATACGACAGCAGCATAAGCGCTCTCGCGCACCAATTGCACTTCTTCTCAGCATTACCTTGCTGCTCAGTGCCTGTGCCAGCACCGGTGGAACTTTTGGCGCGCCATCGGGCGAATCGCGCGCCGAACGACTCGCCGACAATGGAAACTATGAAGGCGCGGCGCAAATGTATCGGCAGCTGGCCTCGACCAACACCGGCGTGGAACGGGATCGATTGAGTCTGCTGGCGGCGCAAAAATGGTTGGATGCAGGCAATCTCGATGCTGCACGGTCGGTGATGCGAAGCGTGTCGCGCCCGAGTGATCTGGATGCCGGCGCCATCTGGGATATGAACGCTGCAACCCTGCATTTGTATGACGGCGAATCCGAGCAAGCACTGGCAATTCTTGAGCCAATGAGTCGCGCATCACTGCCGCGCGGTCAGCGGCTTCGGGTGGAATCTCTGCGCGCCGACGCTTGGCTGCAACAGGGTGATCCGGTGCGCGCTATTGAACTGATGATGCAGCGCGAAGTCTGGCTCAATCGCAGTCGCGAGTTACGTGCGAACCGTGAGCATCTTTGGGCCGGTCTGGTGCAAACGGATCCGCAGCTGCTGCGCGAGAGCATGCAGTCCACTATCGACGCAGATATCCAAGCGTGGCTGAGCCTAAGTTCGTTGGCGGCATCAACCGGGCAACAAGGGATCGGCTGGGTAAACGGCGCAAATCGCTGGCGAAACGAACATCGAGGCCACGAAGCCAACACCATTCTTGATGGCTTGTCGCTACCGGACGAAGTCGGTCTTGACTACCCGCAGCAGATTGCATTGTTGCTGCCACTCAGCGGCCGCAATGCGCGCATTGGTGAAGCCATTCAAAACGGCTTTATGGGAGCGTACTTTGCGGCGCTGCCGGGTCTCGACGATGCGCAGTCTTTACAGATCTACGATGTGGTCGCCGAAGGCGGTGCGAGCGCGGCATACGAATCGGCGGTTGCCAATGGTGCGCAGTTTGTTATCGGACCACTATTACGAGGTAACGTCGAATCATTAGCCAATGACACGCTGGTGCCGGTGCCAATTTTGACGCTGAACTATTTGCCGGAAGATTCATTGGCACCACCGGGTCTGTATCAATTCGGATTAGCCCCGGAAGATGAAGCACGTTCTGCTGCGGCGCGCGCCATTGCCGACGGCCACCAACGAGCCGTTGCTTTGTATCCCAGCAACGACTGGGGACGTCGAGTGTTTCAAAGCTTTGCTTCCGAGTTCGAAACGCTGGGTGGCACAGTGCTGGACTATCGTTCGTTCCGACCGTCCGAACAGGATTTTTCCAATACGATTGAAAACCTGATGTCCTTATCGGGCAGTGTCAATCGCTATACGCGATTACGCGCCAATCTGGGTAAGCCGCTGCAGTTTGACCCTCGCCGGCGACAAGACACGGATTTCATTTTTCTCGCTGCGGATGCGTCAGTGGGTCGCTTGCTGAAATCACAACTCAAGTTTCACTATTCCGGCGACATTCCGGCGTATTCAACCTCATCGATCTACAGTATGGATGGCCGCTCCAACAGCGACTTAAATGGCATTCTGTTTACCGACACGCCATGGGTTATTTCGCCGCACGTTTGGATTCAGGATCTGCCAGAGATGTATGCCGCATACTGGCCCGATCAGCGCCGGCTCGGACGACTGCATGCGATGGGCTACGATGCCTACCAACTTATCGCGGGTCTGTTCGCTGCGAACAGCGGCCCAATGCCGGTTATCGACGGTGCCACCGGGCGCCTGTTCTTGGACATGGACGGCCGCGTACGGCGACAACTCGCTTGGGCACAATTTCAAAATGGCGAGCCGGTCGCGCTACCCGATGTCGATATCAGTGGTGGCCCGATTCCCGATTTGGGTGACCTCCCGGACGCGCAGGCTCCGCAGGCCGCCGACGATGAAGCATGGGACGTTTCTGGTCGCGAGTTGTAGGCGACTCTGCCGAGCAGCTCGCTCACGATTTTCTCGTCGCCAAGGGACTCGTACCGCTGCGAAGAAACTTTCGCTGTCGACTCGGCGAAATTGACCTAGTGATGGCTGACGGCAATATGCTGGTCATCGTCGAAGTACGATTTCGCACCTCGCGAAGCCTTACGCCAGCGCACCTCACGGTCGATTACAGAAAACAACGAAAGTTGATACACACCGCCGCGATGCTGACGAAGGACGTACCAAAGTGGCAACACTGGCCGATGCGCTTTGACGTCGTCGGCATCGACACCAACGGCGACAACGAAAATCGTGTCACATGGATTCGCGACGCGTTTCGACCCGGCGAAACGCGTCTCTAGCGGAGCGACTGCTACTTAACCAGTTTGAGGTGCGGGCGCGCCCGCGGCGGCGGCTCTACCGCGGTGGTTTGTACCGCCTGATCCGACGACGTTTCTGAATCGTGCGAAAAGATCATGCCCTGGCCGGTTTCGCGAGCATAAATGCCGAGCACCGATGAGATGGGCACCCAGACATCGAATGGCACACCTGAAAATCGTGCGCGAAAACTCGCAGCATCATTGGTCAGTTTTAGATTATGCGCGGCCGATTCACTGATATTAAGAATGATCTTGCCGTCTTTAACGTGCTCTTGAGGCACGCTGACACCGCTAACTGCAGCGTCGACGACGATATGCGGCGTGTGGCCGTTGTCCCCCATCCATTCGTGCATGGCACGAATCAAGTACGGTCGCTTCGAGCGGCTTGGATTAGTCACTTATTTTGCCCGATACATCCTGTCCCGAGGCCAAGCTTAGCATTGTTTAGAGCCTCGCGGCCGGAGCTTACATAACTTGGCAATGTTGTCGTTTTGCTGTCCTAACAAACCGATTTAAAGACCATCAATAACTTCTTAACAGCCTGCAGAAAAAGTTATCTGCTAATTGCGTTTAACAAATTCTTACAGACGCATCTCTTGTTCTAATTCCGTCAAACTTTGTTGGAAAGAGCGGCGTGCGAAGACTCGATTCATGTACGTCTCGATCGCCTCGGCCTGACTGCCAAGATCAATGCCATACAACGGCAGGCGCCAAAGGATTGGCGCAATACTGGCGTCAACCAGCGAGAACTCGTCACTCAAGAAATAATCTTTCGCGGCGAACAACTCCGTGCTTTGTAAGATGCTTTCGCGCAACAGCTTGCGTGACTTACTGCTGAGCTTGCCGTCGCCGGACCCTTCGGCCTCTTCAGCGATCGAATACCAATCGGTTTCGATGCGGAACAACGCTAACCGAAACTGTGCACGCATCACCGGATCCACCGGCATCAGCGGCGGATGCGGAAAACGCTCGTCCAGATACTCGATGATGACCCGCGAGTCATACAGTGTCAGATCGCGATCCACCAACGTCGGCACCGTGTGATACGGATTCAGATCCATCAGATCTTCAGGCAAATCGTTGCCATGCACGTTGGCAATTTCGATATTGATATTTTTTTCCGCCAACACCAATCGTGTGCGGTGACTATGAATATCCGTCGGGCGTGAAAACAAGGTCATAACAGAACGTCTGTTGGCGATAACTGCCATCGTAATTATCCTAATTTAAGTCGGTTGCTGATTGCGGTACGAATCAGTCGACGTCTTTCCAGATTTGCTTTTTGAGCATGGATGCGATGATCAGGAAAACCAATAGGTAAATAATCACCCATGTTCCGATTCTCCGTCGATCAGCACGATTCGGCTCACCAATAAACGCCAAGAAGTTCACCGTATCGCGGACGAAGTCTTCGAAGTCTTCGGCATCCATCGACCCTGCGGTCACTTGCTCAAAGCCTACAAAAACCTCCGTCTCGACGATCTCAATATTCCCCTCATCGTCTTCTTTTTCTGTAATTTGCGTTTCGTATACCGCTTTTTGAAAGCCCTGTAGCTCCCACAAGACATGCGGCATAGCGTTCAGACCCTTGGCGACATTATTAACGCCGGTCGGACTGGACGGATCAACGTAATACGTTTTCAAGAACGTATAGATGTAATCTGCGCCCTTGGACCGCGCAATCAGCGACAAATCCGGCGGTGATGCACCAAACCAACGCGACGAATCATCCGAGTCCATCGAGCTCCGAATCGGCTCGAAGGTCTTCTCCGCGTTAAACATCAGGTTGTCGACCAACATCGCTTCAGACAACTCCAGATGATCGCCGATCGTATTGAACCGCACATACTTGGCCGAGTGGCAACCCGAGCAGTAATTCATGAAGTTCGCCGCACCGCGTTGCAACGAGTTGATATTGCCTGGATCGATCTCCGCCTCTTCGACGTACTTGTCGCCGCCAGCAGCGATCGCCGCTGACGCGATGAACATTAAACCTAGGACTGCCGTCAATCGGAATGTCGTGAGTAGCTTCATGTCACACCACCCTTTCCGGAACCGGCTTGGTCTTATCTATCGTCGTGTAGTAAGGCATAAACACGAAGTACGCGAAGTAGATAACCGTAAAGATTCGAGCGGCTAATAGGTAACCGCCACCGGCCGGCTTGAGTCCTAACCAACCCAATGCAACGCAGCTGATCAAGAACAACGTTAACGCCGTCTTATACATCCAGCCGCGGTATCGGATCGATCTGACTCGCGCCCTGTCGAGCCACGGCAAGAACACCGGGAACATCACTGCAGCACCCATCAATACGGCACCCCACAACTTGTCGGGAACAGCACGCAAGATGGCGTAAAACGGTGTGAAGTACCACACCGGCGCAATGTGCTCCGGCGTCGCCGTCGGATTCGCCGGTTCAAAGTTGGCGTGCTCCAGGAACAAACCACCCATCTCCGGCGCGAAAAACACCACCGCCGAGAAAATCATTAAGAAAATGATGATCGCGACCAAGTCCTTTGACGTGTGATACGGGTGGAACGCGACACCGTCCAGAGGGACTCCGTCCGGCCCTTTGTGTTCCTTGATCTCGATACCGTCCGGGTTATTCGAACCGACGTGATGCAGCGCAACGATGTGCACGAAGATTAAGCCGATCAGTGCCAGCGGCAATACGATCACATGCAGCGCGAAGAAACGGTTCAGCGTGATATCCGAAATCGAATAGTCGCCGCGGATAAACTCGACCAGCGCCTCACCGACCACCGGAATTGCGCCAAACAGCGAGATAATGACCTGCGCCCCCCAGTAGGACATCTGGCCCCACGGCAGCAAGTAGCCGGCAAAGGCTTCGGCCATGAGCACCAGGAAAATCAGCATGCCGATAATCCAGATCAACTCGCGTGGCTTCTTATAGGAGCCGTACAACATCGCGCGAATCATGTGCAGATACACGACGATAAAGAAGAACGACGCGCCGGTGGAATGCATATAACGAATCAACCAGCCCCAATCGACATCGCGCATGATGTACTCGACCGACGCAAACGCGCCTTCGGCCGAGGGCTTGTAGTTCATCGTTAGGAAAATACCGGTCACGAGCTGGATAATCAGCACGACAAAGGCGAGCACACCGAACACGTACCAGATGTTGAAGTTCTTCGATGCGTAGTACTCAGTGGCGTGCAACTTCATCGTTTCCGTAAACGGAAAACGATCGTCGATCCACTTCATGAATCCACCTTTAGGCTTACCCACTTCCGCTTCAATTTTTGCCATTACGCTGCTCCCGAGTCCTGACCGATGAGGATCAGGTCATCACGAACGAACCGATACGGCGGCACGCGTAGGTTTGTCGGCGCCGGCACACCCTTAAAGACGCGGCCGGCGAGATCAAATTTCGAGCCGTGGCAGGGGCAATAGAATCCACCGGAATAATCCGGATTGAGCTGCGCATCGAAATCTTCTAATGGCGCACAGCCGAGGTGAGTACAAGACCCCTCGACCACCAGATACTCGGGTCGGACCGACCGCGTATCGTTGGCCGCATACTCCGGCTGTTGCTCGACAATTTTCGAGTCGGGATCTGCCAACTCGTCCACGTCATTTTGTAATCGACTTAGCATTTCTTCGCTGCGGCGCAACACAAACACCACGCGACCGCGCCATTCGACACGGATCATCTCG
>JBCCEH010000041.1:0-6876 GCA_039030375.1 Pseudomonadota bacterium
GCAGGTCGTCCAAGCCAATAACTCAGGTCGCGAGGATGTGCCACGTCCCAGATGGCAAGGTCGGCGCGCTTGCCGATTTCTAATGTGCCACGACTATCGAGCAGGCCAAGTGCTCGAGCGGCTTCGCGAGTGGTTCCGGCAAGACATTCGGTCGGGGTGAGCCCGAACACGCGGGATGCCAGAGCCATGGCTTCGCGCAGTGACGTGAGTGGTGAGGTTCCAGGATTGCAGTCGGTCGCAACGGCAATCGGCACGCCGTGCTTTCGAAGCGTCTCAATCGGCGGTTGTTGGGTTTCTCCAAGCGTGACGAACGCGCCCGGTACCATCACTGCGGTGGTGCCGGCGGCCGCCATCGCGGCGACGCCGTCGGCTGAGGTGTATTCGAGATGATCTGCAGTCAGTGCAGAGTAGCGGGCCGCCAAACTGGCGCCGCCTGTGTCGCTGAGTTGATCAGCATGTAAGCGCACCGGCAAGTTGAGTTGCGCGGCAGTTTCAAAAACACGCGCAGTCTGTTCCGCTGAAAAAGCAATCGATTCGCAATACGCATCCACGGAATCGGCCAGACCGCGTGCGGCAACTTCGGGTAACAGTTCATCGCAAACCAGCGCGATGTATCCGTCGGCATCATTCTTGAATTCCGGCGGTATGGCATGCGCGGCGAGTAACGTGGTTACTACCGCTACTCCGGTTCGATTGCCCAACTCGCGCGCGACTTCGAGCATGCGAATTTCGCTTTCGACATCGAGGCCATAGCCAGATTTAATTTCAACCGTGGCGACACCGTCGTTTATCAGCGCTTGGAGCCGCGGCAAAGAGGCTTGCAGCAACTCCTCGTGGCTGGCGCTGCGCGTTGCTCGTACCGTCGATAGGATGCCGCCACCCGCGCGGGCGATCTGTTCGTAACTCACACCGGCCAGACGTTGCTCATATTCTTCGGCGCGATCACCGGCAAATACGAGGTGGGTATGACAGTCGATGAGCGCCGGCGTAAGCCACTGGCCTTCGGCCGTGATCTCTGTTGCCGCGGTGTGGGCGGGAACATCGGCGTTGCTTCCCAGCCAGGCAATGTTGCCATCGACGATGGCCAGTGCTGCGCCATGTAACTCGCCGTATCCGGACGCATCCGCGTCCAGCGTGGCGATATTGGCATCGGTTATCAGGACGTCCCAGTTGTGCACGCATTGCTCCCGGCTGTGCCGCGATGGTACCATCCCACAGGTTGTATATACAGCTTATGTAATTCCGAAGAAACGTGTTTTGAATCAGATATTTGCATCTAAAGCCTGGCTGCCAGATGGGTGGGCAAACAATGTCCGCCTGCACCTTTCCGGAGGTCGGATTGCGGGCGTCGAATCCGATGCCCAAGCGCAAGCCGACGATCAGCGCGTCGATTGTCTGATTCCTGGGATTGCCAACGCGCACAGCCACGCGTTTCAACGCGCCTTGGTAGGGCGAACAGAGCGACGGTCCCGCCAAGGACAGGATGACTTCTGGAGTTGGCGAACGCAGATGTACGCGCTCGCGGCGCGCTTAAGTGCCGAGCAACTCAGAGCCATAGCGACGCAGCTTTACGTTGAGATGCTGGAATCGGGATACACCAGCGTCGCTGAGTTTCATTACTTTCATGATGATGGAACCGCTATGGCGGAAGCGTTGATCGATGCCGCGACTGCCAGTGGCATTCGCCTTACCTTGGTGCCGGTGCTCTATGAGCGTTCTGGTTTCGATGCGTCCTCCGTGCTTGATGAACAGCGGCGCTTTGCAACGACTGCTGACCGGTTTCTCGAACTGCACAGTGAATTGCAAGCCTACGCAAGCGAATCCATTACCGTTGGCATCGGCGTACATAGTTTGCGGGCCGTCAGTGAAAACTCGCTGCGACAGGTCGCAGATCGTGCGATGCGTTGCGGATGCCCGATGCACATTCACATCGCAGAACAACAGGGCGAGATTGAGCAGTGCGTCGCAGCCACCGGGGTGCGCCCGGTGGAATGGTTGCTCGATACCGTCGACGTCGATCAAAACTGGTGTTTAGTCCATGCGACGCACCTGATCGACATCGAAATCGAGGCGTTGGCGGTGAGCGGTGCAGTGGTTTGCTTGTGCCCGAGTACTGAGGCAAACCTCGGCGACGGGTTGTTTCCGTTGACGGCGTTTCGAGATGCGGGTGGTCGGATTGCGATTGGCTCGGACAGTCATGTGACCGTGGATCCATTCGAAGAGCTGCGCTGGCTGGAATACGGACAGCGCTTGATCACGCTGCAACGTAATGTTGGCAGCGGCGATCATGATCAGGTCGGCGCTGATTTGCTGACTGCGGCGATCGATGGCGGGGCCCAAGCCTGTGGAATCGAATCAGGCCTTCGCGTGGGCGCACCGGCTGACCTAATCGAGTTGGATTCATCGGGGCCGGCGTTGGCGGGCCACGATCATGCGACGCGTCTCGACGCGCTGGTGTTCTTCGGTAGCCGTTCGCCGATTAAGCGCGTCATGGTGTGCGGAGAGTGGCGCGTTGAGAGTGGCCGACATGTGCACCGTGATGCGACAGCAACACGGTTTCTTGAGGTTGTGAGGGCAATGTCATGAATATCGCAGCCAAACCTCGTTACCAGGCGGTGAAAGACTCGATCCTCGAGCGCATCGCCAGCGGTGAGCTGCGCATTCACGATCGCGTGCCGTCAGAGAACGAACTGGTCGAATCGATGCAGGTGTCGCGTATGACCGCGAATCGTGCACTGCGCGAATTGACCGATGAAGGATACGTTCGACGGGTAGCCGGACGCGGCACATTCGTCGCCGATACCCGCGCGCGTTCCAATGTATTGGAAGTACAAAACATCGCCGATGAAATACGGCGTCGCGGACATCGTCATTCAGCGATCGTGATTCGCGCATCAAAGCAACGAGCGCGTGGTGAAATCGCGCGGGCATTGCAAATCGAGCAGGGCGTCGAAGTGTTTCACCTGTTGCTGGTGCATTGCGAAAACGAACAACCGATACAAGTCGAAGATCGACATGTGGTCGCCGATTTTGCGCCGCAGTGTCTAGAGCAGGATTTTCGCCACGTCACACCCAGTGCCTACCTCACCGAGATTTCGCCGATGGCGGAAGCCGAGCAAGTGGTTCGCGCGAGTCTGCCGAATGCCGCGATCCGCCAGCACCTGCAGCTGGACGACGATGAGGCCTGTTTGGTTATCTTGCGCCGCACCTGGTCGCACGGACGGCCGGTCACCTTTGCGCGCTTACACCACCCCGGCAATCGCTACGAATTGACCGGTCGTTACACCCCCGAATTAGATCACCGGCGAGCCGATCCGACGCTGGCCGAATTGGAGACACAGGAATCATGAGCAGCCCGCGCACGATTAAGGCGCCCACCGGAACCGAGATCCAGACTAAGAGCTGGTTGACGGAAGCGCCGTTACGAATGTTGATGAACAATTTGGACCCCGACGTTGCCGAGCGTCCGGAAGATTTAGTCGTCTACGGCGGCATTGGCAAAGCAGCGCGCAACTGGGACGCATTCGAAGCGATCGTCGAATCGCTGCGCAACCTAGAAGACGACGAAACGTTGCTGATTCAGTCGGGTAAGCCGGTTGGTGTTTTCCCAACGCACGCTGATGCACCGCGCGTGCTGATCGCCAACTCGAACCTCGTGCCAGCGTGGTCTCACTGGGAACATTTCCGTGAGTTGGATCAGCAAGGGCTAATGATGTACGGCCAAATGACGGCCGGTAGCTGGATCTACATTGGTAGTCAGGGAATCGTGCAGGGTACGTACGAGACGTTCGTTGAGATGGGCCGACAGCACTACGACGGCGATCTCTCCGGACGATGGATATTGACCGCCGGGCTCGGCGGTATGGGTGGCGCGCAACCGCTTGCAGCCACTTTGGCGGGTGCATCGATGCTGGCGATCGAATGTCAGCAGGACCGCATCGAAAAACGGCTCGAAACCCGCTATCTCGATCATCAAGCGAAGGATCTTGATGACGCATTGGCGTTGATGGAAGACGCGAAGACCCACAAGAAAGCGATCAGTGTCGGACTGTTAGGTAACGCGGCCGAAATTTTTCCTGAACTGGTCAAGCGTGGCGTCAAACCTGACGCAGTGACCGATCAGACGTCCGCACATGATCCCGCTAACGGTTACTTGCCGATCGGCTGGACCGTCGACGAGTGGAACGCCGAGCGCAAGGCGAACCCGGATCGAGTTGCCGCGGCGTCGCGTGAGTCGATGGCGACGCAAGTTAAAGCGATGCTGGATTTTCATCATGCCGGAATTCCAACCTTCGACTACGGCAACAATATTCGACAGGAAGCACAAGACGAAGGTGTATCTAACGCATTCGACTTTCCGGGTTTCGTACCGGCTTATGTGCGGCCATTGTTTTGCCGCGGTATCGGACCGTTTCGCTGGGTGGCGTTGTCGGGCGATCCCGAGGACATTTATAAGACCGACGCCAAGGTGAAGGAGTTGATCCCTGACGACAGCCATCTGCATAACTGGTTGGACAGAGCCAAAGAACGGATTCAGTTTCAGGGGCTACCATCACGAATTTGCTGGGTCGGGTTAGGACAACGGCACCGATTGGGATTGGCGTTTAACGGAATGGTGCGCAATGGCGAGCTGAAAGCGCCGGTCGTTATCGGTCGCGATCATCTCGATAGCGGTTCGGTCGCCAGCCCGAACCGAGAAACCGAGGCGATGCGTGATGGCTCCGATGCAGTGTCCGATTGGCCGCTGTTGAATGCGCTATTGAGTACCGCTGGCGGCGCAACCTGGGTGTCACTCCACCACGGTGGTGGCGTGGGCATGGGGTACTCGCAGCATGCTGGGCTGGTCATCGTCTGCGACGGCAGCGAAGCGGCCGATAAACGTATTGAGCGCGTGTTGTGGAACGACCCCGGTACCGGCGTTATGCGTCATGCGGATGCCGGTTACGACGACGCGATCGAATGTGCCCGCGAACAAGGGCTGAAACTGCCGATGCAGAATTTGGGAGGCGCAAAATGACGCTGACGATCGACAATCAACTCATAAATCTCGCTCGTCTACGTGAGGTTTGGTCGGGGCCGATTACGATAGATCTCGGAAACGAATCACGGCGACGCGTGGCTGAATCCGCCGAGGTCATCGACGACGTCTTAGAAAGCGGCCAGACCGTGTACGGGGTGAATACCGGTTTCGGACAGCTGGCGCACGTGCGCATCGGCGAAGAAGACTTGGCCCAACTTCAGGAAAACCTGGTTCGCTCGCATGCCGTCGGTGTCGGAGATGATCTCGATGATGACGTTGTGCGACTTATTATGGTGATGAAAGTCATCGCGTTGGCCGAGGGGTTTTCCGGCGTGCGCATGGAGCTGGTAGACGCGCTGTGCGCATTGATCAATCATGAGGTGTATCCGCGCATTCCAGCACAAGGTTCGGTGGGCGCATCGGGCGACCTAGCGCCACTGGCGCACATGGCACGGTTGCTGCTGGGTGTCGGCGAGGCGCGCGTCAACGGCCAATGGGTGAATGCCGATGAGGCACTAGCAGTCGCCGGCCTCGAACCGTTGGTGTTAGCACCGAAAGAGGGCTTAGCGTTGTTGAACGGCACGCAGGTATCGACTGCGCTGGCGTTGGCTGCTGTGTTTCGGACGGAGAATTTGTTATCCGCCGGGTTGGTTGCGGGTGCCCTGTCGGTAGACGCGATTAAAGGTAGTCAAAAGCCCTTCGATCGCCGCATTCAAAACGTGCGCGGTCACGGTGGGCAAATTGCCGTGGCGTCAGTGTTGCGGGAGCTGTTGGGTGGCAGCGATATTTGCGCTTCGCATGCCGACTGCGATCGCGTGCAGGACCCGTATTCGATTCGCTGTCAGCCGCAGGTGGTTGGTGCCTGTTTGGAGGTGTTGCGACACGCCTGCAAGGTTCTGGAGGTGGAGGCGAACGCCGTCACCGATAACCCATTGGTCTTTTCGGACTCCAATTCGGTGCTGTCGGGCGGTAACTTTCACGCTCAACCGGTGGCGTTTGCCGCGGACTACTTGGCATTAGCCATCGCTGAGTTAGGTTCATTGTCGGAGCGACGAACTGCGTTGCTGATCGATACCAACCTGAGCGGACTGCCCGCATTTCTCGTCGAAGACGGCGGGCTAAACAGCGGCTTTATGTTGCCGCAAGTAACCGCAGCAGCGCTGGTGTCTGAAAACAAAACCCTGGCGCATCCGGCCAGTGTCGACAGCTTGCCTACGTCGGCGAATCAGGAAGACCACGTCAGTATGGCAACGTTTGCAGCACGTCGACTGCACGACATGATCAGTAACGTGAATCACGTGGTCGCCATCGAGATGTTGTCGGCGGCGCAGGGTATCGAATTTCACCGACCGGAGAAGAGTTCGCCGCCGCTGGAAGAGGCGCTTGCCGCGATTCGCGTTGTTTCTGCGTCGTACACGGCCGATCGCGGATTGTCGGAGGATATCGGCAAGCTGGCGGGGGTAGTCGACAACGGCGAATTTTGTCAGTACGCCAGGTCGATACTACCGAGCATGAGCGCATGAGTCTGAAATAATGAGCGGCGTGTTCGAATTCCATCAGGGTGCCTCGCCACTGATCGTCAGTATTCCCCACGACGGTTGGCAAATTCCGAACGATATTCTGCAGGACATGACCGGCGTCGGACGTGGCATCCCCGATACCGATTGGCACGTCAAAGAGCTCTACGATTTCGTTCGTGACATGGGCGCGACGCTGATTGCGGCGAATTATTCGCGCTACGTTGTGGATTTGAATCGCGCGCCAGACGATGCCGCACTCTATGAAGGTCAACTATCGACCGGGCTGTGTCCCAAGCAAACCTTTGCCGGTGACGATATCTATTTTGACGATATCGA
>JBCCEH010000042.1:0-6859 GCA_039030375.1 Pseudomonadota bacterium
CCGAACTGGGGCGCAGCGCGGTTCACGCAGAAGGGGTGGCCGTGATCAGCGACTGGATTCAATCTTTGCCGGTTGATTGCTAGCAACCATTGAGCCGTATCCTGGTCTTACGTTACGGTGGGAACAACATCTTCAGGAAGAATGTGTCGTGAATCTTAGCTATGTAAAGAAAACTGCCGTGGTGTTCGCGGTCTCATTGGTGGTCTCATTGGTAATGGCAGTTCCCGCCAGTGCCGAGCGTCTCATCCGGGAATTCAGAGGTTCAGCCAGTACCTTAACGGACGAGTTCATCGTTGAAGGGCCCTGGATTGTCGAGTGGCGCATGATGACCGACTACGAGTTTCAAACCGCGCTGGACATCGCGCTCATCGATGCGAGCAACGGTTCGTTTATTGGCGGCATCAAGAGCGGCACCCGCCAAAACGTGACTCGACCAGGCAGTGGCATCCGCATGTTTGATATGGACGGGCGCTTCAAATTTCGTATCAGCTCATCGTTTTCGCGTTGGCATATCAAAGTTATCCAACTGACCGAAGAAGAGGCTGAGCGGTATACGCCGGTGGCAAAGCCTTAGGTGCAGGTGCGAAGGACAACCGATCACGACGGGATTGTCGGGTCGGTATTGTCATCGAGCGCATGTTGTTTGGCGTTATAATCAGGTCATGAAAAAGCTCACTCTTATTATCTTTCTGGCGGTGCTGTCGGGTTGCGCGGTCAATCCGGTCACCGGTGATCGCAACTTCATGCTCGGCACCACGTCCGACGACATTAAGCTTGGCGCGCAGTATTACGCGCCTATGCTGCAGTCGCAGGGCGGCGAGTACGACGTGGACCCGGTGCTGACCGCTTACGTATCCGAGATCGGTAACAAGGTTGCATCGTTTAGCGGCGTCGACTTACCGTACGAATTTACAGTTCTGAATAGCTCGGTACCGAATGCCTGGGCCTTACCGGGCGGCAAGATCGCGATCAACCGTGGCTTACTGACGGAAATGCAGAATGAAGCGGAGCTGGCAGCGGTGCTCGGTCACGAGGTCGTGCACGCCGCAGCGCGTCATTCGGCGCAACAGCAGGCAAAAGGCACGCTGCTGCAAGGCGCAGTTCTGGCAACCAGCGTGGTGACGGCGAATTCCGATTACGGCAACTTGGCTACCGGTGGTGCGAGTGTCGCGGCGCAGCTGGTATCAACCAAATACGGGCGCAATGCGGAGCTGGAATCCGATCGCTATGGCATGCGCTACATGCGCGATGCCGGTTACGACCCGCAGGGTGCGGTGACGTTGCAGGAAGCCTTCGTACGATTGAGTGAAGGCCGCAACCAGGATTGGCTCAGCGGTTTGTTTGCCTCGCATCCGCCATCAGAGGAACGCGTGCGTGAAAACCGCAAGCGTGCCAAGCGCATGGGTGCTGGCGGTATCGTCGGTGAAGCGCCGTATCAGGCGGCAATGCAAAAGACGATGGCAGCGAAGCCGGCGTACGACGCCTACGACGATGGTCGTAAGGCGCTTGCCGAGAAAGATCTCGAAGCGGCGCTGGGCCATGCGGTTCAGGCGCTCAACCTGTTTCCGGACGAGGCGAATTTTCACGCGCTGCGCGGCGATATCCGCTTGTTGCAGGATCGGCACGGTGATGCACTGATCAATTACAACCGTGCCATCAATCGTCGCGGCAACTTTTTCTATTACCACCTGCAGCGCGGCTTGACGCACAGCAAGCTTGGTGATACCGACAATGCCGAAATCGACCTTGAGCGCAGCTTGACGATGTTGCCCACGGCGCCGGCACACTATGAGCTCGGCATTATTAAGAAGAATCGCGGCGCAATGCCGGAGGCGATCGAACATTTTCGCGTGGTCGCGCAGGCCGGCGGTGAAATCGGTCAGGCGGCCAATTCAGAGCTTGCGCGGTTGGAATTGAATTCCAAGCCGGGCAACTATGTCGCGAGTGCATGCAGCGTTGGCAACAGTGGCCAGTTGATTGTGTCGGTGCGCAATGATGCGCCCATGGACATTAACGGCGTCGCGGTGCAGATCGAATACACGGATAACAGCGGGCAGCGCCAGGCGATTCGTCGCAACGTGGGTGGAAGACTCAAGCCGGGGGAGATTGCGAGCTCGGACACTCGACTGAGCCCGTACAACGGGCAAACCTGTCCGGTCAGCGTCATCGCGGCGGAGATTGCTGATTAGGACTGCCTGACCCTGGCCGCGATTCGGGGCACCAACACCGAGGTACGGTGTCCAAGCTTTGAGGAGGGCCTATGAAGACTTTGTATGCCGCTATTGCCGTCGGCTTAGTGTCGGGCGTTGCCGCAGCCGCGACCGTGATTCATTTACAGCAACCCGAGCCGGAGGCCGCCGTCGTCGATCAGGATTTCGATGCCGATGCGGCGACGTCTGATCGCGTGCGTGCTCTCGAAATGGCGGTGAGTGAGGAACGACGGGTGCGACAGCTCTTGGAAGACGAGCTGTTGCAAATGATGGCGCGGGTTGAAGAATTGGAAGAGGGGCTTGAGTCGGAGAATTTAGACGCCGAGTTGGCGGACCGGGAACGCAATCGTCGCGGCATGCGCGAGTTTGTGGAAGCCGATGAGAGCACCGTCGCAGAACGAATGGCCGCGCGCCGGCAGGCGCTCATCGATGCGGGTATCGATGTTGGTCGTGCAGACTGGATTTTGCAGCGCGAAGGTGAGCTGCAGTTCGCCGCGATGCGAGCGCGCTACGACGCGCAGAACGGTGAGGTGAATGAAGACTGGGCGTCGGTCCGTTGGAATCCCAGCGCGATGTTGCGACAGGAGATCGGTGACGCCGAGTATGAGACCTATTTAGAGGCCAACGGCATGCCGACGTCGGTGGGTATCTCGGAAGTCATGCCGTCGACGCCGGCGGCGTCAGCAGGCTTGCAACCCGGCGACCAGATCGTCCGCTACGATGGCGAGCGCGTGTTTAGCTCGTTTGATTTGGTGCAACGCACCATGAGCGGCGGTGACGAAGGTCAGGTGGTGGTCGATGTCGAGAGGAACGGCACGACGATTCAGGTGGTGGTGCCGCGTGGCCCCATTGGGGTGCAAATCGGCAGCCGAGGGCGGCGATTCCCAGGCAGTTAGCCCGCACCAAACGAGTGCAGGCGGCGGCGAGACTGGATAATCCCCAGGACCACATGCAGAATGGACGCTCTAAAAAGACGTAGGCGCTTCCCATTGGGCGTACTCCGCTACACCATTCCAAATAGCTTCACCGCCATTAGCTTATTGCTGGGGCTGGGCTCGATCATTACCGCTCAGGTGGGTGAGCTCGAGTTTGCCGCGTGGCTGATCGTCTGGTGCGGATTGCTAGACACCATGGATGGCGTTGCGGCACGTCTTCTTAAAGCAACCTCCGATTTTGGTGCCGAATTCGATTCCATGGCTGATCTGGTGTCGTTTGGGGTTGCTCCGGCGGTGCTGGTGTTCAACGCTGGATTACAAGTTGCCGGTGTTGAATTGGATACCGGTCAGTTCTGGGTGTTGCTGGTTGCCTGCGGAATATTCGTGCTTGCAGGCGGCATGCGACTAGCGCGTTTTAATCTAACTTCCGATGTGCCACACGGCGGGTGGTTTACCGGTGTACCAATCACGGTTGCCGGTGGCGGGCTCATTTCGTCGATGGTGATCGTCCTGATACGTCACGACGATATTTCAGTCGTGCTGCCGCTACATTTGTATTTACCAATCGTGATGTTCGTGTTGGCTATTTTGATGGTGTCGCGCGTACGGTTTCCGAAAGCAGTGCGTCGCGAAAACTTCTTTATCAATGCGTTTCAGCTGGTCAACATTGCGTTGATCTTCATCTGCGGCGTCTTCCGCATCTATCCGGAATACTTATTTGGTATTGGCGTGTTTTTGCTGGTCGCGGGCATCATTGCCGGTCGACTAACACGTAACGAATCGGGGTAACTCATGTTGAAGCGAATGCTAGCGGTGGCCGGGATGCTGTTCCTGGCGTCGTGTGGATCGGCTGAGAATTCGTCCGGCGGCAGCGGTGGTGCTGTCGATTTCGATCGTCTCGACGGGTTTGTCGATCTGTTGTGGGACGAGTCCGGCGGTCGGTTGCTGATCAGCGTTGAAGAATTTGATACCCCTTTCATTTATCAATCCTCGATGGCGCGCGGCGTCGGTTCGAACGATCTCGGTCTGGACCGCGGCCAGCTCGGCGATACCAAGCTGGTGTCGTTTGAGCGTTATGGTCCGAAGGTGCTGCTGGTCGAGCACAACCTCGACTATCGTGCGCTGAGCGACGATGCGCGCGAACGTGCTGCCATTGAGCAGTCTTTTGCCCGTTCGGTGATTTGGGGATTCACCGTCGACAGTGAAAACGCAGGCGCCGTGATCGTCGACGGCACCGCGTTTTTTACCCGCGATTCGCACCATTTAGGCGCGCGACTGGCGGCTGCCGGCGAAGGTTCGTATAGCGTTGATGCGTCGCGCTCCGCGATTTATCTGCCACGTACCAAAGCGTTTCCCGACAATACCGAAGTCGAAGCGGTCGTCACTTACAAAGGCCAGGCAACGGGGCCGCACTTGCCGACCGTCACGCCGGACTCGACCGCGGTGACCGTGCACTTACATCATTCGTTCATCCGCCTGCCCGACGATGGCTATGAGCCGATGGCGTTCGATCCACGATCCGGCATGATCGGTATGAGTTATGGCAGCGACGGGTTTTCCGATTACGCCAGCGAAATCGGAGATCCGCTAACGGTTAGTTTCGGCACGCGTCACCGATTGGAAAAGGTCAATCCGGAAGCCGAAGTCAGCGAGGCGGTCGAGCCGATCGTTTACTACGTCGATGCTGGCGTGCCCGAGCCGGTTCGACAGGCGCTGGTGGATGGAGCGAAGTGGTGGAATCAGGCATTCGAGGCAGCCGGCTACAAAGACGCGTTTCAAGTTGAAATCCTGCCGGACGATGCTGATCCGATGGATGTTCGCTATAACGTTATCCAATGGGTGCACCGCTCCACCCGCGGTTGGTCTTACGGCGCATCGGTAACCGATCCGCGTACCGGTGAGATTATTAAAGGACACGTTTCGTTAGGCTCGCTACGAGTGCGGCAGGACTACCTGATTATCGAAGGTTTGATGGCGCCGTATAGCGGCGACGACATTCCCGACACGATGCTCGAGGTGTCGTTGGCGCGCATTCGCCAGCTCTCCGCGCATGAGGTGGGCCACACGATCGGCTTCCTGCACAACTTCGCGGCCAGCACGCAAGATCGTTCCTCGGTAATGGATTATCCGGTGCCGAAGGTGATGTTCGACGACAACAATGAGCTGGATTTTTCCGAGGCGTATGACGACAAAATCGGCAGCTGGGATAAACGTACCGTCATCTATGCCTACCAGGATTTTCCGGACGGCGTGGATGCGGATGCGGCGCGTGAAGAGATACTCGAGGAGACTATCGCGCTGGGTTACAAGTACGTTACCGATGCCGATTCGCGTTCGATAGCGACCATGCACCCAGATGGCAACCTGTGGGACAACGGTGCGGATGCCATCGAAGAACTTGAGCACCTGTTGGCCGTGCGGGAGCACGCGTTAGCGAAATTCGGTGAGAACAACATCCGCAAGGGCCGGCCTCTGGCGACGCTGGAAGAAACCCTGGTGCCGATTTACTTACTGCACCGTTTTCAGATTCAGGCGGTCGGGAAGCTGATCGGTGGCGAGTATTATCATTACAATTTGCGTGGGGATGGCCAGGCCATGGGTGAGCCGGTCAGTGCGGCGCGACAATCCCAGGCGATTGATGCGCTGCTGGCGACCTTGTCGGCCGAGGTATTGGCATTGCCCGATTCGATCGATCGATTGATTCCGCCACGCCCGCCCGGGCATTCCAAAGACCGCGAGACCTTTACCGGCTCAACCGGCACCGGCTTTGATCAATTGGCGCCGGCGGCCAGCGCAACCGCGCTGACGCTGGACGTGCTGTTGAATCCACAGCGCGCTGCTCGCATGCAGCGCAGTGACGGGCCCGGCTTTGAACGTGTCGTCGATCAGTTAATTGAGCTTGGCTGGTCGAGTAACCAAGACGATGCGCTGCAACAACAGACCGCCATGATTGTGTTGCATCGTTTGATGGCGCTGGCGGCTGATATGTCTGCCAGTGCCGATGTGCGTGCCATTGCCTTGGCCGCAGTTAACGACCTGGACGCCCAGCTCGCCGCTGCGCAGTCATTTGGCAATACGCCACCACACTATGACTTGGCGCGTTGGCAAATTGCTCAGATGCGTGCCAACCCAGCGAGTATAGAAGCACTGCCCGCGGTCGTTGTGCCGCCGGGTTCACCGATTGGTTCGGGGGAATAAACCATGAATGCCACGTTATCCGTTGCACTGGTCTACGTTGGCATTCTGATCGTATTGGCGGCCTGGAGTCGCCGAGAAACACACTCGCTGTCCGGGTATTACCTCGCCGGTAAGAAGTTGCCCTATTGGGTGGTCGCGTTTAGTACTAACGCAACCGGTGAGAGCGGTTGGTTGTTGCTCGGTCTAACCGGTATGGGTTGGGCGGTCGGCGCACAAGCTTATTGGGTTTTGGTCGGCGAAGTGATCGGTGTTTACCTGTCGTGGACGCTGATATCCAAGCGCCTCAAGCGCCTGAGTGATGATGCTGACGCGATTACCGTGCCGGACGTGTTGACCGCGAAATTCGATGACAAGTGGCACCTCATTCGCGGCGCGGCCGTGTTGATCATCATGATTATGGTCACCACGTATGTGGCTGCGCAGATGTCGGCGACCGGTAAAGCGGTCGAGAGCTTCAGCAACTTCGACTATCAGACCGGCATGCTGATTGGCGCAGCGGTGATCATCATCTACACG
>JBCCEH010000043.1:0-6766 GCA_039030375.1 Pseudomonadota bacterium
CGCTCTAAGGTGACATCACCGACTAGCGTCGACACACCCGCACCACCCTTTCGAATCGCGTTGACGCCGACACGATGCATTGCCGCAATCTCGTCATCGTTGAGCTCAGCGGCTGGCACCCAATCGCGATTCAGCGCCAGGGCACGCGTATCGACCGATTGCCAGGCTCCGTAGCGGCGATCCAGCTTGGCCAAAATGCCGGCGATTGCACCGCCGGCAGCGCGCGGCGGAACTTCGCTGTCATAGCGGTGGTAGAGCCGCGGAAAGTACGTCATCACATTGGCACTTGCGATACCGACATTCGCGCTGCGCATAACGTCTCGAGGTTTCTTCCAGTCGATCGGCGGATCCAACACCAACATCGCATTGCGCTGTTTGGCGTACTGTTCTGCCGCCAACATTGAAGTCGGGCCGAGGTCGCGCAGTTTGCCCGGCGGCGGCAAATACAGAAGATCGACTCGCTCAACGAGTTCGAGTGCGAAGAGACCGGTTTGATCGGTGCGAGAGCCGATCAAATCGTAATCAGTAAGTTCTTCACCGTCGGTGCCCGGCTGAACCGCGGTCACATAGGCCATCGACGTAGTGGTCGAATCATAGGTCGCTTCCGGTCGATGCGTTGGCAATGGCGTTTCAACGCGCGCAAATGACGATGCCAGCAACCGGTCGGCGACGAACCGTCGGTGCTCGGGCGACACGCTCAAACCGCGATGAATCTCCTGATCGAGAACCAACTCAGAATCCGGATCGACGCGCTGCAACGTGAGATTAAAGAGTTCGTCATTCGCTTCATCAATGCCGTCGTAGTCGATCGCTGCGCGAAGCCGCTCGGTCGAACCGGGCTGCAATGCACGCAGCACCAATGCCGACCCCGACGCCGGCAGACACAACATTGCACCGCGCGCGCCGTTGGCCACCCGCACGATGTACAACTCACGCCCGCCGTGCTGGAAATAGGACTTCACGGCTGGTGCCAGACTCGAGCGCGTCCAGACGTCACCAAACCGGCGGCGGAAATCACCGTAGTCGCGCACCAGCACCGGTTGATTTAGGGGACCACGCAGCGCGCGGCCGACGAAAGCGGCCACGGTTTCCCGCAGCGTCTCGATGGGATTATCCACCGGCGCCAGTTCGGTGACCGTGAAGCCACGATCAACTGCGTCAGACAAGAATGTCTCCAATACGGCCAGAGTACCGTGCCGCTATTCTAATGCAGGCGCCGCCCGCTGCGCCATGGGATTCGCTACTATGGCGGCGATGTCCTACCCACTTGACGACGCGTTTCCAACGTTGGCGGCCGCGCTGCCCAGATTGCCTTTGGGTGACTGGCCCACCCCGTTAGTCACGCGCATCATCAATATCGATGGCCGTCCCCGGCGCATTACGATCAAATGCGACGATCGAAGCAATGCCGTCTACGGCGGCAACAAAATTCGCAAGCTTGAATATCTGCTGCAACGTGCGCGCGACAACAATGCCAAACGCGTTGCGACCTTCGGCACCGTCGCCTCAAATCACGCGCTGGCAACCTCACTACACGCCAATGCACAGGACCTGGAGTGCACCTGTTTTCTTTCGCATCAACATCGCACACGAAAGGCGGCTATGGCGATCAATGCGCATCTGGCGATTGGCACCGAACTCATTCCGTACGGCGGATCGGTAGCGGCGCGGCGCAAAACACTGCGTCAGCACGTACAGGGTCGCGAGTGCTACATCATTCCGATGGGCGGATCGAACTGGCTCGGCACCATCGGCTTTGTTAACGCCGGCTTAGAGTTGTTTACGCAGTATGAGGCGATGCGAGCACCACCTCCGGATCGCATTTATATTGCGAACGGCACCATGGGCAGCGCCGCCGGTCTGGCTTTGGGATTGGCGTTGGCCGGTGCCAGCACTCAGGTACACGCGGTTCGTGTTACGCACGATTTTGTCGCCAACGAAACCCTGCTTACACAGTTGCTCGAAAAGGCGGTGAAGATGCTGCGTCGCTACGACCACTCGATCCCAGCGGGTCTTGCCGACGACGTTCGCGTTACTTTACACCACGGTTATTTCGGCGACGGATACGCGCGCAGCAATGCGGCAACCGATCGTGCGATCCAATGGGCACGCGACGAACTTGAGATCGAACTCGAAGCGACCTATACCGGTAAGGCAATCGCGGCAATGATCGATGATCTTCATGATCCTGCCTCCGCCGAACAATCATTCTTATTCTGGAATACGTACAGCTCGGCACACTTCGATATTGATGACGCGGCGAGTGCCGATCACAGCGAATTGCCGGAGGCGTTCCTGCGCTACTTCTAGCGCGGTGCAGAAGACGGCCTACATTGACTCTGTATCGCTGGCCTCGGCAGAGTCGTCTTCCAACATCACCTCATCCATCATTTCGCGCACCTCACTCAGCGTGGGCGAATTCGGATCCAGTTGAACGGTGTTATGCACATAGCGAGAACGCGCCATCACTCCAGCGAGCGCTTCGCCGGTCAGCGCGGTCGGCACGCCGCTCTCTATAGCAACCGTCGCCACCGCCGCGTCGGTGGCACTGACAATACGATCTGCCGCGATTTTTTCCTCAATCGTCGCCAACAAATTCGCCAGCCGCTGGTCCGCAGTTACCGCGTCGTCTTCAAGCGGCTCATGCACTTCAACAAACCACTGATCGCGGGATTGGCCAATCAGATACGGCTCGTTGATGATTTCGACGCGTTCACCAATCGCCACTAACTCATATAGGAATTCAATATTCTCAGGATACAAACGTACGCACCCGTGACTGACACGCATGCCGACACCGTACGGTTGATTGGTGCCGTGAATGAGATAGCCCGGCATATCCAAACGCAGCACTCGAGAGCCGAGCGGATTGTCGGGGCCCGGTGGCACAACCGACGGTAACGGATCGCCCATCTCCGCGTGCTCTTTGCGCACCGACGCCGGTACCCACCAAGTCGGGTCTACAGCTTTGTCGATCACCTTACTCAGCCCCAGTGGCGTTTCCCAACCGACGCGCCCGATGCCGATCGGATACGTTTTTACAATCTGCGCTTGACCTTCGGTCACCGGCGGAAAATAAAACAGGCGTTTAGATGCGATATTCAGCACGATACCTTCGCGCGTGACGTTCGGCAGAATGAACTGGGTGGGCAGCAGCACTGCCGTGCCTTCGCCCGGCAGCCATGGGTCGACATCGGGATTCGCCGCCACCAATTCGTCATAGCCAAGACCGTAGGTACGCGCCAGGTCAGAAAACGTGTCGTCTGCACGCGCGTATACCACCTGCGGTTCACCGATTACGCTCTGTTCGGGTTCGCTTAAGACGTAGTGATTGTTCGGTAGTGGACTTTCTAAGGCGCGCTCATCCATCACCTTCGCGGTCGCATCGGCGGTGTTTTTCTGCCCGAGAGGCCATAAGTCGTCCAGTGTGGCGCAACCACCGAGAACGACCAGCCCCGCCAGCATCGCCGATCGTTTAAGAATTGTGGACAAATGAATCAATGCGCGTGCCGGTTCGTCAGACCGCGCTATCTTCGCAAAAAAACCGCCGTCGCGTTAGTTGGATTGTTCCTCAGACGTTTCCGCGGCCTCGGCGGCTGCGGCTTCGGCGGCTGCTTCGGCCTCAGGGTCATACGGCGGCACGCAATTGGGAACACGTCCGGCCTCCAGCGCTTCGTTGTACAGCGGCAACGCCGCTGCCCACTCCGAAATTAGCTGGTCGATACGCCGATCACCCGAGGGGTGGGTCGAGGTAAATTCCGCCGGCTCATCGCCACCGTGCTGGGCCATCATGTTTTGCCATAGCGGTACCGCTTGGCGCGGATCAAACCCGGCCTTCGCCATGTACTGCAGCCCAATCACATCCGCTTCGGATTCTTGTTTGCGGTTAAACGGCAGCATGATGCCGAACGCGGCGCCCTGATTGAGTGCTTCGTACGCTGTGTACGTTGCACCGCTGTGACCGCCGCCGAGCAGCACTGCAACGACCTGAATACCGACGCCGGATAACTTGGAACGCGACGCCCGCTCGATCGAGTGCTCGGCGGTGACGTGCGCGATCTCATGGCCGATGACCGCGGCCAGTTGATGCTGATTTTGTGCGGCTTTGAGAATGCCTTCCATGACGCCGATTTTGCCGCCCGGCATAGCAAACGCATTGACCGAGTCGACTTCGAAAATCGCCATTTCCCACTGAATCTCATCGTACGGAGGCTCCAGCACCGCAACCACCGCATTCGCGACACAGGCGATGTAGTCGATCGTCTCGCGATCAGTAATCAGCGGCATCGACGCTTTCATTTCGACGAACTGGCGCGCTGCTTCCATTTCGATATCGGCGGCACTTTGAGCTGAAGCCACACCCGGCAGCGCGACAGCGAATGCCGCAGCCAGGCTAATAGTCAATTTACGATGCGCGTTCATGGTCTGCCCTCTCTGATTGACGCCAATTATAGCGCCTCACGGCGCTCGCCTGTTGGCGACCCACCGTCCTAATTTCGACCGGTTCTAAGGCCCGCGGTTCCACGCCGGGCGGCGAATTAAGGCGCTAGCGGGGCAAACGCGACTCAAAACCGCGCCGCCAACGGGCTGCGTCGACGTTTTCGAGCGTCGAATCGACCCCAGCCATAAGGCGCTTTTGCAGTGGTTGTTTGATTCGGAAGCTGACCTTGTAGAGCTCTCGCTGCTCTGCGAGGTCGCTCAGGAGTTCGTCACTGGTACGAATTTCGTCGGCCAGGCCCAGCTCCAGGGCGCGGGTGCCATACCAGTGCTCGCCGGTCGCCACGGTGTCGAGATCGAGGTCAGGCCGGTAGCGGCTGACGGCCTCTTTGAACAAGGTATGCACGTCTTCGAGCTCTTCTTTGAGCTTGGCGCGATCCTCTTCGGAGTTCTCTCCAAACATGGTCACGGTGCGTTTGTACTTGCCCGCCGTGATCTGCTCAAACTCGATACCTTTTTCGTCCAGCAAACGATGGAAATTCGGGATCTGTGCTAACACCCCAATCGAACCCAAAATCGCGAATGGCGCCGCATAGATTTTGGACGCAACGCAAGCCATCAAGTAACCACCGCTAGCGGCAACTTTATCGACGCACACGGTTAGCGGAATGTTGCGATCACGAATGCGTGCCAACTGTGACGCCGCCAACCCATGTTCATGCACGACACCGCCGTGATTTTCCAATCGAACCAACACTTCATCATCGTCGGTAGCGACATCGAGGATTGCGTTTACCTCTTCGCGCAGTGACGGCACCGCGCTGGCCTTAAGATCGCCTTTGAAATCGACCACAAAGGTCCGTGGCTTGTCCGACGATGATTTCGCTTCGTCTTTAAGTCGCTGTTTTTCGGCCTTCGCTTCTTTCTTCGCGTCAGCTTTGCTCATCACCGATTTTCGCAATGCGCTCGCCAACGCCTCGTACTTCTTATTGAGACTCTCGACTTCGAGCTCCTCACTGCCGGCTTTGCGGCTAGACGCGGCGGCAACCCCGATCACAACAATGATCGCGATCACGATGGTAGCCACCTTAAGCAGGAATAGGCCGTACTCGGCAAAAAACT
The DNA here is from genome assembly GCA_039030375.1 of Pseudomonadota bacterium. Taxonomy (GTDB): domain Bacteria; phylum Pseudomonadota; class Gammaproteobacteria; order Steroidobacterales; family Woeseiaceae; genus UBA1847. The sequence goes on from JBCCEH010000043.1 coordinate 5,560, forward strand.
CGGTCATGAATGTGGTTTTCCCTGAAGATTGTCGGCGGCTCAGACGGCCAGGCCAACGTTGTTCTTTTGTAGTACCTGTTCCGCACGGTAGCTCGAACGCACCATCGGACCGGCGACGACTTCAATAAAGCCTTTGTCTAAGCCTTCCTGACGGTATTGATCAAACTCAGCCGGTGTGACGAAGCGCTCGACGGCCAGATGATTGGGCGTAGGTCGCAAGTACTGACCCAGGGTCAAGATATCGACGTTAGCGTCGCGCAGATCATCCATCGCCTGCAGAATCTCATTGTCACGCTCGCCCAGTCCCAGCATCAGGCTGGTCTTGGTTAATACAGCGGGGCGATGCGCTTTGGCGTGCCGCAGTACTTCGATGGTTTGCTCGTAGCTCGCCCGTGGATCACGCACTGGGTGTGTGAGTCGCTTGACGGTTTCCACATTTTGCGCAAATACATCTAGGCCTGAGTCGACCACCAACTCGACGTGTGCCTCAACGCCGTTGAAGTCGGGCGTCAGCGCCTCGACCGCAGTATTTGGGTTGCGCTTCTTAATCTCCTGCACGCACTGCGCGTAATGGGCCGCGCCACCATCGGCGAGATCATCGCGATCGACTGAGGTGATCACGACGTACTCGAGACCCATCAGCTTTACTGCACGACCGGTGTTGGCCGGCTCCTCAGCATCTAGCCAGCCTTTCGGATTACCGGTATCGACTGCGCAGAAACGGCAAGCGCGCGTGCACACCGACCCTAAGACCATGATCGTCGCGGTACCGGCATTCCAGCACTCGCCGATATTCGGGCACATCGATTCTTCGCAAACCGTGCTCAGTCGATGCTCTTTGACGATGCGGCGGGTGCTCGAATAGCCCTTTCCGGCCGGCATTTTGGCGCGCAGCCACTCGGGCTTATCACCCCGCGTGACGGGCGCCGAATCACGGCGTTGCTTGACGCCGTTCTTGATCGCCGAAAAACCGGCATCCGTCTGATACTTGGTGCCACTGGTGACGATCGGGATACCGCGAAATTTGGTGTTGCTAGTGCTCATCTGAATTCTGTACGAAACAACAGGGACTGCTCACAGGGGGCAAGCATTGTACAAAAAAATCCCGGCCAAAGCCGGGAGAGTCAGGGGGAATCGTTAACGCGCCAGAAGCGAATTAGTGCAACCGTGACCAGCTGACAAGCGTGACTGCGCTTTCCCGCAGGTC
>JBCCEH010000044.1:0-6529 GCA_039030375.1 Pseudomonadota bacterium
ACCATGTAAACGCCGAAGTCTTTCTTCAATCTTTCGACCTGCTCTTCCGTCACACCGAGGAAACAAAACATGCCGCGCGCCCGCGTGAGGTGCGAGAAATCTGCGCCGGGTGCTTTGTCCGCCAGGGCGTCCACCAGCAGTGTTCCCATCGAACTCAAACGCTCGCGCATCGCGTCGAGCTCGCCGACCCAACGTTGATTCAATTCGGCATCGTGCAGGATCATGCTGACGACCGCGCCACCGTGATCCGGCGGCATCGAATAAATCGTGCGCACCAGACTGTTCGCTTGGCTGGCAATGACGTCACGCGATTCGCGATTCGATGCCAGGATCGACAGCGAACCAACACGATCGCGATACAAACCAAAGTTCTTCGAACAGGACGCCGACAGCAGCATTTCCGGCACGCGGTCGGCAAGCAAGCGCACGATGTACGCATCGGCATCGAGCCCTTCGGCGAATCCCTGATACGCCATATCAACAAACGGCAGCAGCTTGCGTTCGACGATGACGTCGCTAATTTGCTGCCACTGCTCCGGTGTCGGATCGATACCCGACGGGTTGTGACAGCAAGCGTGAAGCAGCACCGCGTCGCCTTCCGACGCGTTCGACAACGTGTCTAACATCGCGTCGATCCGCACCTGGTGCGTGGCGTTGTCGTAGTACGCATACGGCTTAAGATCGAGACCCGCACCACCGAGAAGCGGTACATGGTTCGCCCAGGTCGGATCGCTCACCCACACCGTGGCGCGTTCACGCGCACGCAGGATCAAGCCCGCTGCCACGCGCAGCGAACCCGAACCGCCGGGTGTCTGCAGCGTCACCAGGCGATCATTATCGGCATTGTCACCGAATGCGAGTGCCTGCATCGCTGCGTTGAATCCCGGATCGCCGGGCACACCGACGTAAGCCTTCGTATCTTGCGTCTCCAGCAGACGGCGCTCCGCCTCTTTGACCACGTCCAATACCGGCGTATGGCCTTCGGCGGTGCGGTATACGCCGACACCCAAATCAATCTTGTTGTCACGAGGGTCATCGCGGTGCTCAGCGATGAGTTTTAGGATGGCGTCGGCAGGGGCCGAGGTTAGCGATTCGAACACGATCTGCTCCGCGCTAGTGCGTCTGGCTAGAGTTTATCAATCGGGGTTTTGAGATAGGCAGTGCCGTTGTCTTCGACCGTCGGCAAATGCCCTGCGCGAATGTTGACCTGAATCGCCGGGACAATCAACGCTGGCAGGTCCAGGCTGGCATCGCGGCCCTGCCGCATCCTCGTAAATTCGGCTTCTGTAACGCCGCCGCCCATATGCACATTGTTCGCACGCTGCTCAGCCACGGTACAGACATATTGCAGCTCCCGACCACCGGGACAATAGTCATGACACATATATAAGCGTGTGTGATCCGGCAATGACAGCAATCGCTGAATCGAGGCATACAGCTTACCGGCATCACCACCGGGGAAATCACAGCGTGCAGTGCCGAAGTCCGGCATAAATAGGCTGTCACCGACGAACACATCGTCGCCGATCCGATAGCTCACGCTGTCGTCGGTATGACCCGGCGTGCCGATGACCTCACATTGCAACGAACCGATTGAGAATGTCTCACCGTCGGTAAACAGATGATCGAACTGGCTACCATCGACAGCCACCTCGTCGGCCAGATTAAAGGTCGGCACAAAGTGTGCCTGCACGTCGCGGATCCCCTGCCCGATAGCGACCGGAGCGCCGGTGGCCTCACGAATGACCTGCGCACCACTGAGATGATCGGCGTGCGCATGAGTTTCCAAAATCCAATCAACGCTTAAATTTTGGTCGCGAACAAATGCCAAGATTTCGTCGCACTGACGACGATCGGTGCGGCCGGAGCGCATTGAGTAGCCGAGCACACAATCGATAACTGCAGCTTTCGAGCCGCTCCCGTCCCAGACAACGTACGACAAGGTGCCGGTCGCTTCGTCGTAGAAATGCTGTATACGCAAATCGGTCATGATTGAGAGTCACTGTAACCAAAAACCTTTAGCGCCGTCGCCCAAGGTCTCGTCCCATGACCGCGCACCTCAGATTACGCTGGGTTTTTCGCTACGGATTGCGCGGTGACGATTTTTCCGCAAGCACTCTATCCAGCACGTCCTTGGCTTCGGCAATCCGCCAATCCGGAACATTGGCTTCGGCGTTGCGGTACGCCAACCCATCGACCGCCAATTCGTAGGCTGTATCAGCGTTATTTGCCGCCAATTCCGCTTCCGCTCGCCACACGTGAACGTCGGAAACCCATTCGAAACCTTGAATGGTCCAATAGTGACTTGCCCGTAACGCGTTGAACGAATCACGTTGAAGTTCCAGCGCCCTTGTAAACTCGCCGCCCTCAAACAGCGACTTAGCCAGCACAGATCGCACGCGGGCGGCCGCCGCACTATCGACGCCGACGCTAGCTTCCATTCGCCGCAATATCGATGGCAATGTTTCCAATGCTGCATCGACACTACCCAACAGCATGTTGGCACGCGCAAGATTGACCTCTGTGGCCAATCGCGTGAAAGATTTTTCAGGCAGCTGACGCTTAGCGTCTTCAACCACGCCGAGCAAGATATCGCGACCTGTCTCGAAGTCACCCAAAGCGATGTGGGCGGCCGCCAAGCTTTGTCGCGGCGCAATTAACTCGGGATGATTTTCGCCTAGTCGCATCGACCGGCGGCGAATGCACTCCTCATAAATGTCTAGCCCTTCGCGCCAGCGGCCCAGCTGATCGTAGGCAACGCCCAAATTACACAGCATAGCGATAGCTGACGGATACTGACCAAACCCATTGGCTTCGGCCATCTCGATTGCCTGTTCTCTTAGGCCCGTGCTTTTTTCATATTCACCATTCTCAGAATATCCCCGCGCGCGATCCGCCAAGTACAGATATTGCAGATAGACGTCATCCGGCGCCGCGATTTGCACGATTCGACTCGCGCGATCCAATGCTTGCACCGCCTCGTCAGCATCACCTTCGGTCAACCGATAGTTGGTCATCGATACGCCCAGTTTGCGCAGCGCGTCAGCTAACTCCAGCGAGCTTTCGTAGCCGAGCTCATCGAATTGATGTATCGCCTGGCGAAACATTTCCCGGCTCTTGGCAAAGTCACCGGCAACGTCATAGTCCGTCGCGAGCGCGGTCATCGCCGTTGCAATCTGCGCATGAGGCTCTGATTTCGACTGCCGGTGATACGCAAGAACCGCCTCGCGCAGTTCCCTGGACTGATCGTAAGCACCGACGCTATGCAGTCCGGCTGCGATTAATGCCATCACATCGTGCTGAACGTCCGGGGATTGGTCGAGCTCGCTATCGAGGCGTAAAACCGCCGCCTCCATCAGCTCCCGCAATGTGATGTCGTCAACACCAGCGCTTTCCTCGTCGGCCCGCTCGAATAGGCTCTTGACGAACACCGTTGCCTCGGTCGCACGCGCGGCTTCCAGGCGTGCGTTGTCATATTGCCAGACCGCTACCGTCAAGCCGGTTACCAGACTGGCGACTACCATCAATACCGAAGCCACTGCCCACTTATTGCGCGAAATAAATCGTCGCGCCACGTACCCTCTTTCGTGCTGCCGCGCTCGAATCGGATAGCCATCCAAGTAGGCGCTTATGTCATTTTTCAGCGACTCGACAGAGGCATAACGATCACTGGGTATCGCCTGAGTGCTCCGCCGAACAATATGGCCGAGATCGTCATCACCGACATCGTCCGTATTGCGATCAAGCACGCTTCCGAGCAGCACACCCAACGAATACACATCGCTGGCGATCGAGTGTGACGCGCCGCGCTGTACTTCCGGAGCGGCAAAGGCCTCCGTATATGCCACCTGCCACCGCGACTCTTGATCGTCATGCTTGATCCACTTACCGACACCAAAGTCGAGCAGCCGCACTCGGCCATCGGCAACCAGAATATTCGACGGTTTGATATCGCCATGCACGACAAACGATTGGTGACAATAGGTCACGGCGTCACAAATGTGTTTGAAGATCGCCAGCCGCTCTTTTTCTGGCAACGCCTGGCAAGCGACGTCGAGCGGCTCACCATCGACGTACTCCATGATGAAGTAAGGCACTTTGTCGTCGGTAACACCGGCATCGATGATGCGCGCAATATTTGGGTGTTCAAGCCGCGCCAAGTTGGCCCGTTCATTGAGAAATAGTTCACGACGTTGCGCGGTCGCCACTAAGCGCGGCAAGAACTTGATCGCAACGGTTTGTTCATAGGCACCGTCATCTCGCTCAGCACGAAACACCACACCCATGCCACCACGGTTTATCAACGAGGTGATTTTGTACGGGCCCACTCGACTGCCGACGCGTTCCATGTCGGCCGCGTCAAACATTGAGCCGATCAACGTTGGCGCCAGCGCGTCGATAGTATCCGGCAAGCGTGTCTCGGCCAGCGCAAACGCGAGCAACCGACGCAGTCGTGCCTCCTGCTCGGGAAAATCTTTCGTGTATTTTTCGATCAGAGCATCGCGTTGGTCATCCGTTGCATCCAGCAACGCATCAAGGGCCTGATCGAAATCGAACTCAGCGGCGGTCAACGTTCAACACTCAGCGGTAAGTCCTCATACAGAGATAGTACGCAACGCTCGCCGTACTCGCGCCAATTGTACGTCCTAAACTTCGGCCATATAGTCGGCAATGAATGCGCGAGCTTTCATCCATTCGCGCTGCGCGGTGCGCTTGGAGGCCGACAAAGCCAGGGCCAACTCGTCGTCGCTAAGCCCTGCATAGAACTTGAGCTCGAACACTTTGGCTAAGCGCTCGTTGTATTTGGCTAAACGCTCAATCGCATCCTCAACCACCAACAGCTGTTCGACTTCCGCATCCACGGCTTTGTGCGTGGACTCGAACTCGACGTGCAGAACGTCACCGCCGCGCTTCGCCGCATTCTTCGAACGTGCGTAGTCGACGATAATTTGGCGAATCGCGCGCGACGCGATGGCTAGAAAATGGCTGCTGTTCTCAACCGCGCTGTCGCTGCCCTTGAGTTTGAGATACGCCTCATTCACCAGCGCGGTGGTGTGCAGCGTCGGATTACCACCCATCTTGACCCGATTGCGATGCGCGATACGGCGCAGCTCGCCGTATAAGAGTTCAACGGCCTGATCAAATGCTCCGGTGTCACCGGCGCTGTGTCGCTGCACAAGGTGGGTAATGTTTTGCAGCGCGCTATCGGCGACGTGGTCATCGGCGGGTGACACCGAGTGCGTGCTTGAAGGCGATCCCTCGCTCATACGTCTATTGTCACCGTCGTCGTTGGGACGCTTATTGTACCGATGCGCACGACCATTCGGGCTAACTGTGCGGTTCTTATTCCGATCGGGCAAAGCCGGCTGTATTCGCGATCGATGTTATCGTTACTTATTGTTTTTGTTAGATTTTTCGTGAGTTACGGAAACGGCTAATCACCGCGCTGAAATGACACCTCACGGTGCGGCGCCTGCCGACACGGCTACGTCGCCCAAATCTTGTTGGCGCGAATCCAGGGCGCAACGCGTATTTGCCAGTAGGTGCTCACATTTTGCCGTGTGCCAAAACGTGTACGCCACCGAAGCGCCCAGCCGATACTCGAACGAACAAGGACCCCGATGATGAGAACTGCGATTTACCGCCGCGCCGTCGACAGTCGCCGTGCACTGAATTGTGCCGTCGCCGCTTTGCTAATTGCACTATTGGCCAACGGCGCCAACGCCCAGGATTCCGATCTGATCGCCTACTACACGTTCGACAACGGCGTGGTCGATGTCACCGGCAATGTCGAGCCCATCGACACGCAGCAGAATGCGCCGCGCGCACCGGGCAAGTATGGACAGGCACTCCAGTTTGACGGCACCCACTTCGTTGAGGTGCCGATTCTGTTGAGCGCTCGTTATCAGCCCGAGTTCACGGTTTCGATGTGGGTCAAGATGGCGCCACCGCCGATCGATGAGGACGCACTTAGAGCCATGAGTAACACCGCGACGGTGGTGAGCGACGTGCTGAGTATCCACGCGACTCGATCGGCTGAGCCGTACTTTTTTGCACGAGTGCCGGGCGCCACGGCGTCGAACCGCGAGCATCGGACGTACCCCGGACAATGGGCTCATGTGATGGTCACACGCAAGCTCGAAGATCGGGCGAACCGCGACGGTGAAATGGAACCGCACATAGTGACCACAATTTATTCCGGTGGCATTGCCACCGAACGAGCCCGACAGTTTCGTGATCAAAGTCACCAACCCTCGATGTATTTGGGCGCCCGCGAACCGCAACACAAATTTCCATTCATCGGGCTGATCGATGATCTAAAAATTTACTCGACGGCGATGAGCGAGGCGCAGGTAGCATCCCTATCGCGACCAGCGGCTGGCGCCGTTGCTGCATCACCGAGCCCCGGGATTACCAACCCAACCGACGCAGCGAATAACGGCGTGGATGATGCGTTCGGCGGCGGTAGTAACACCGACGGTTCGGCGCTGCCGGCGCCGGGCAGTGGTGCAACTGGCCCGGGCTCAAT
>JBCCEH010000045.1:0-6268 GCA_039030375.1 Pseudomonadota bacterium
CGGGGTATTGGATGACCTGGGCCGTCTTTATGAATCCCTTGATCGACAGTTCGACGACGCCGGCTGGGTGACCTCGCGGTTCGTTGAGATTTTGCCGATCGATCTGGAAGAAAAGCAGCGCTGCCTGGAGCAAAGCGACCCGGTCGAACGTCTCAAAATCGTGCGCGAACTGTTGCGCGCTTCGAGTACCGCTAACCCTTAGCCAATACCTCTGCCGCGGCGGCAAGCGTCTGTTCGATTTCTTCTTCGCCGTGTGCGCTGGATACAAATCCGGCTTCGAAAGCCGACGGTGCCAGATAGATGCCGCGTTTCAACATGCCGTGGAAGAACGACTTAAAGCGATCGATGTCCGCGTTTGCCACCTGTTCGAAATACCGCACGCGCTTGGCGTCGGTAAACACAAAGCCGAACATCCCGCCGCGATGCTCCACCGCGATCGGCACGCCGGCCTGTTTGCCAACGTCGGCAAGGCCCTTGGCGAGCTGGCGAGTGCGCGCGTTCAGCGCCGGCCAAAACTCCGGTTCTTCAATCAGGTTTAGCGTGGCAAGACCGGCGGCCATGGCCACTGGATTGCCGGATAACGTGCCGGCCTGGTAGACCGGCCCGTCGGGTGCGATGTAATCCATGATGTCAGCACGACCGCCAAAAGCAGCGGCCGGCATGCCGCCGCCAACGACCTTACCCAGTGTGGTGAGATCGGGCCTAATGCCGTACAGCGACTGTGCGCCGCCTAAGGCCACGCGAAAGCCGGTCATCACCTCGTCGAAAATCAATATCGTGTCAGTGAGGCTGCAGGCGTCGCGCAGCAGCTCAAGGAATCCGTCTTCGGGCGGCACCATATTCATGTTGCCGGCGATCGGCTCGACGATCACGCAGGCGACGTCATTGCCTATTTCGCCGAAGACTTTCTTGAACGTTGAGGCATCGTTGAACGGCAGCGTGACCGTGTGTTCCGCCAGTGCTGCGGGCACACCAGGTGAGCTCGGCACGCCTAACGTTAGCGCTCCGGAACCGGCTTTGATCAGCAGCGAATCGGAATGGCCGTGGTAACAGCCCTCAAACTTGATGATCTTGTCGCGACCGGTAAAGCCGCGCGCCAGACGAATGGCGCTCATGGTGGCTTCGGTACCGGATGACACCATGCGCAGTTTTTCTACCGACGGCATCAGCGCGGTAATTTTTTCTGCAATTTGAATTTCGAGTTCGCAGGGTGCGCCAAAGCTGAGGCCTTGCTGAGCAGTCGATAGCACCGCGTCCAATACGGCCGGGTTAGCATGGCCGGCGATCATCGGTCCCCAGGAACCGACATAGTCGATATAACGTTTACCGTCGACGTCGGTTAACCACGCGCCTTCGGCGCTTTGAAAAAATATCGGTTCGCCGCCGACACCGGCGAAGGCGCGAACCGGTGAGTTCACGCCACCTGCGATTACGGCTTTAGCTCGTTCAAAATGCGTCATAGTGATTGAGATCGCTGTTTGTCAATAGATACCCATACCAGCTCGCTATTTTGAGAGCCGTCGGCCGCTAATTCCAGTCTTCGATACGCAGGTGGGTTGTCGTCGACGCCGAAAGTAATGCTGTGCTTGGAAAATTGTCGACAGGTCGATGGCGTGGTGACGCAACGAATTGCGCCAAATGTGGCCTCGAAGTCCTGGTGCACATGGCCGCAAAGCGCCAGGCGTACCTTGTTGGTCTCAGCGAGTCCTGCCAGTACCGCGGACGGCTCCGCCAGGCCCACCGAATCCAGCCAAACACTACCCATTTTCGCTGGCGGATGATGCATACCCACCACAGCGAAATCTGCGCCGGAATCGATAATGGCCGCATTGACCCGCGCCAATTCGTCGCCGGTGACCGCGCCGCTGACTTCGCCGTCAACCGCGGTATCCATGCCGACGACGACCCAGTTGTCTTGCACAAACGTTCCGCAGTAACGAAACGGCGGTGTGCTGAGCACCGGCATCATCAACGCTTTGATGTCGTGATTTCCGGGTGCACAGACCACCGGAAGGTCGAGCGTGGCGAGATGGTCGCGGAAGCGGTGATAGGCCGCCTCAGTATCGTCCTGGATGAGGTCGCCGGTGGCGAGCACGACATCGGCACGCCAGTCGTGCTCGCGGTAATGTGCGAGCACGGCTGACAATGTGTCGTGGGTATTTCTGCCGCGAAGTTCCGCGGCGCTATCGGCGAACAGGTGCGGGTCGGTGAGATGTAAGACCCGCACCATTCAGTCAACCGTTAGTAGCGGTAATGTTCCGGCTTGTACGGTCCGTCTTTGCTAACGCCAATGTAGTCTGCTTGTTCATCGGTGAGGGTGGTCAATTTCGCGCCGATGCGATCGAGATGCAGGCGTGCCACTTTCTCATCGAGGTGCTTCGGCAGAACATACACTTCATTCTTGTACTGATCGCTATTCTTCCACAGCTCAATTTGAGCGAGCACCTGGTTGGTGAACGAGTTCGACATGACGAAGCTCGGGTGACCGGTGGCGCAGCCGAGATTCACCAAGCGACCTTCGGCGAGCAAGATAATGCGCTTGCCATCCGGGAAGATCACATGATCGACCTGCGGTTTGATGTTTTCCCATTCGAACTTCTGCAGGTAGGCAACATCAATCTCGTTATCGAAGTGGCCGATGTTGCATAGGATCGCCTGGTCTTTCATGCGTTCCATTTGCGGACCTGTGACCACGTGGAAGTTACCGGTCGCAGTGACCACGATGTCGGCTTGGTCGCACACTTCATCAAAGTCGACCACTCGGTAGCCTTCCATCGCCGCTTGCAGCGCATTGATGGGGTCGACTTCCGTAATCCATACGGTAGCGCCAAGGCCACGCAACGATTGCGCCGAACCTTTACCAACGTCGCCGTAACCGCACACGATGGCGATCTTGCCGGCCACCATGACGTCGGTCGCGCGCTTGATGCCGTCAACCAGCGATTCTCGGCAGCCGTAAAGGTTGTCGAATTTTGACTTGGTCACCGAGTCGTTCACGTTGAACGCCGGGCAGGCGAGGCTGCCGTCGGCCATCATGTCGTACAGGCGTTTTACGCCAGTGGTGGTTTCTTCGGACAGACCTTTGACGTCTTTCATGATGTCCGGGTGGTCTTTATGCATGACGCCGGTCAAGTCACCGCCGTCATCGAGAATCATGTTGGGCGTCCAGCCGTCCGGGCCTTTGATGGTCTGATCGACACACCACCAATACTCGTCTTCGGTCTCACCTTTCCAGGCGAACACCGGAATACCAGCAGCGGCAATTGCCGCGGCGGCATGATCCTGCGTCGAGAAGATGTTGCAAGATGACCAGCGAATGTCCGCGCCGAGCGCCTGCAGCGTCTCAATCAATACCGCAGTTTGAATGGTCATATGCAGGCAGCCCGCCAGGCGTACGCCTTCGAGCGGCTTTTCGTCGCCATATTCTTCGCGTAGTGCCATCAAGCCCGGCATTTCCGTTTCGGCAATCGCAATTTCTTTGCGGCCCCACTCGGCCTGCGAAATATCAGCGACTTTGTAGTCGTTCTGTCCAATCGCAACAGGATCGCTGCTCATGTGGTTCTCCAGTATTAAATAGTTAGGCTGCGACCGCGCCGCTCAAGGCTTCTGCCTTGTCGGTGCGTTCCCAGGTCAAATCGATATCTTCGCGACCGAAATGCCCGTAAGCCGCGGTCGGCGTGTAAATAGGTTGCAGCAAATCCAACATTTTCAAGATGCCGTAAGGCCGCAAATCAAAGTTCTCACGAATCAGCGCCGTGAGTTCTGCATCCGAGACCTTGCCGGTACCGAACGTTTCAACGCTGATCGAGGTCGGCTCGGCGACACCAATGGCATACGAGACTTGGATCTCGCAGCGGTCAGCGAGGCCGGCTGCGACCACGTTCTTGGCCACGTAGCGGCAGGCATAGGCGGCGGAACGATCCACTTTAGAGGGGTCCTTGCCGGAGAAGGCGCCGCCGCCGTGACGAGCTGCGCCGCCATAGGTGTCGACAATGATCTTCCGGCCGGTGAGTCCGCAGTCGCCCATCGGGCCGCCGATCTCAAACCGTCCGGTCGGATTGATGTGATATTGCGTGTCCGCGCTGACCCATTCTGTCGGCAGGATCGGCTTGATGATCTCTTCCATGACCGCTTCACGCAGGTCGGACATCTTCACGTCGGCGTGGTGTTGCGATGATAGGACGACTGCGTCAATCGCGACCGGCACACCGTTGTCGTAACGGAAAGTGACCTGGCTTTTGCTGTCCGGGCGCAGCCACGGCAAGGTGCCGTCTTTGCGCACATCGGCATGCCGTTTCACCAGTCGATGCGCAAACGTGATCGGCGCAGGCATCAGCACGTCGGTCTCGTTAGTCGCATAGCCGAACATCAGGCCCTGGTCACCGGCACCCTGTTCTTCGGCGGAGGCACGATCCACGCCCTGAGCAATATCGGGTGACTGTTTGCCCAGCGCATTCATGACTGCGCAGGTCGCACCGTCAAAGCCCATGTCTGAGTCGGAATAACCGATGTCGAGAACCGTCTCGCGGATGACCTTTTCGAAATCGACCACCGCATCGGTGGTGATCTCGCCGGCAACGACCACCATACCGGTCTTGACCATCGTTTCGCAGGCAACGCGTGCACTGGTGTCCTGCTCTAGAATGGCATCGAGAATGGCGTCCGAGATCTGATCAGAAATCTTGTCGGGGTGGCCCTCGGAAACCGACTCCGAGGTGAATAGAAACGAGTCACTCATGGTTTTTCTCTTTGTGGGGTTAGCACTCGGCCAAGCGCCGGATCAACGGAGGCGCATTGTAGCCTACAGATGCGGCTCCAGACTATGGATCTGACGACAGCGGCTTGCGGCCCAACGACGAACAGGGGAAAATGCGCGTCAGGGTAATGGCACGTCTACCCAATTCACCATAAGCACGCCCGCCATAAGACGGGCCTCAATAAAAAGACCTCGATGTCACAACAATTATCTGCTGCCGGGGCGCCAGCCCGGCGAGACCTCGCAAACGCGATTCGCGCACTGTCGATGGATGCTGTTCAGGCGGCCAATTCTGGTCACCCGGGCGCGCCGATGGGCATGGCCGACATCGCGGAGGTGCTCTGGAACGACTACTTGAAACACAATCCAGGCAATCCGCGCTGGGCCAATCGCGACCGCTTCGTGCTGTCCAATGGACACGGCTCGATGCTGCTATATAGCTTGCTGCATTTGTCCGGTTACGACTTGTCGATCGATGAATTGAAGAATTTCCGGCAAATGGGCTACCGCACCGCCGGTCACCCGGAATACGAACCGGATCTATCGATTGAGACCACCACCGGTCCACTCGGGCAGGGCATTACCAATGCCGTGGGTATGGCATTGACCGAGAAAATGCTCGCTGCCTCGTTTAATCGCGACGGTTTCGATGTGGTTGACCACAAGACCTGGGTATTCCTCGGCGATGGCTGCCTGATGGAAGGAATTTCGCATGAGGCGTGCTCATTGGCCGGCACGCTAAAGCTGGGCAAATTGATCGCCGTTTACGATGACAACAACATTTCTATCGATGGTGAAGTGGGTGGCTGGTTCACCGACGACACGGTCAAACGATTTGAGGCCTACGGTTGGCAGGTGATCGCCGACGTCGACGGGCACGATAGTGCCGCGATTGCCAAAGCGATGGACGAAGCGGTTGCCGATGGTGACCGTCCGACCCTGATCTGCTGCAAAACGGTCATCGGTTATGGTGCGCCGAACAAGCAGGGCACCGCGTCAACCCACGGTGCACCGCTCGGTGACGACGAAATCGCCGCAGCGCGCGACGCACTCGGGTGGGACGCGAAACCCTTTGAAGTGCCTGCCGATATCGCAGCGGCCTGGAACGGTCACGAACGCGGCGCCGCCGAAGAAAAGGCCTGGCAATCGATGTTCAACGCGTACACCGATGAGCACCCGGAGCTGGCGGCCGAGTTGGCGCGCCGACTGAATCGCGAGCTGCCGTCGGATTGGGCCGAAAAAGCCGATGCGGCGATCGCCGCAATCAACGCAGCCGGTGACAACATGGCGACCCGCAAAGCGTCGCTGGTTGCGCTCAACGCGTTTGCGCCGATGTTGCCGGAGTTGGCCGGTGGTTCGGCGGACCTCACCGGTTCGAATCTGACCTATCACGCCGGCTCGAAGGCCGTGACCGGCGACGATGCCAGCGGTAACTATTTGTACTTTGGTGTGCGTGAGTTTGGTATGTCGGCCCTGTGCAACGGCATGGTGCTGCACGGCGGTGTCATACCG
>JBCCEH010000046.1:0-6204 GCA_039030375.1 Pseudomonadota bacterium
GGACCTGCTGGGCGATTCTTCATAGGCAGCTGCTGCGCGCCAAAAAAAAGCCCGGCACCTGGCCGGGCTTTTTCGTGTCCTGCAGTGGTTCTTAGAGGAACTTCAGCAGGACGCCGCCGTACTGTACGAAGAACGGTACGAATACCAGCGACAAAATCGCCGATAACTTGATCAAGATGTTCAGCGACGGACCTGATGTGTCCTTCAGCGGATCACCGACCGTGTCACCGACCACTGCTGCTTTGTGATTGTCCGTGCCTTTACCGCCGAGGTTGCCGGCTTCGATGAACTTCTTCGCGTTGTCCCAGGCACCGCCCGAGTTAGACGCCGAGATCGCCAGAACGCCGCCCGCAACGAGCGAGCCAGCCAAGAGGCCAGCGGTCGCCTGGATGCCGAACAGGAATCCGGTAATCAGCGGCGCGCCCATGATGAGAATGCCCGGTGCAACCATTTCGCGAATGGCAGCCTTGGTCGAGATCGCCACGCATTGGGCGTAGTCCGGATCGCTAGTGCCCTCCATGATGCCCGGATCGTCGCGGAACTGGCGGCGTACTTCTTCGATCATCTTGAACGCGGCCGCGCCCACGGACTTCATCGTCATCGCCGTGAACAGTGCGGGCAGAACCGCACCGATAAACAGACCACTGAAGACCATTGGGTCGAGCAGGTTGATCGAGCCGAGCAGGTCCGACGTTGGATCTTGTTCTTTGAGCAGTAGATCAGCGCGCGTCAGGAACGCCGCAAACAGCGCCAGTGACGTCAAGATCGCCGCGCCAATAGCGAAGCCCTTACCGATCGCAGCGGTGGTGTTACCGGCCGAATCGAGTACGTCGGTGCGCTCTCGCACGTGTTCCGGCATACCCGCCATCTCGGCGATACCGCCGGCGTTGTCTGCAACTGGGCCGTAAGCGTCGATCGTTAGCGCGATCACCAGCGTGCCGAGCATACCGAGCGAGGCAATCGCCACGCCGTACATGCCGGCGAGCATCCACGGAATGTATATGGCGAGTCCAATCGCAAGATACGGGCCGACGGCGCTCTTGTAGCCCAGTGCCAGTCCGAAAATGATGTTGGTCGCAGTACCGGTTTGTGTGGATTCAGCGACTTCACGCACCGGCTGGTAGGCATCTGAGGTGTAGTACTCGGTGAGCAAGCCCACGACCAGGCCAGCAATGAGGCCGGTCAAAAAGCACAGATACACGCCGAAGGACGTATAGGCGACGCCGTTGATGACGAAGTCGGCCGGTACCAGCATGTCGGTCACGAAATACATAACCGCGGCCATCAGAGCGCTGGAGATGATCAGCATGCGCTTCAATGCCGGGCCTACTTGAGCTTCGGTCTTAACGCGAATCAGCAGAATCGTCAGCAGGCTAACCGGAATGCCGATCGCTGAGATGGCGATCGGATAGAGCAACGCATCGACGTTGCCGGCGAAGGCGATCGCACTGATCACCATCGCGGCGCAGGTGCTTTCCGCACAGGAGCCAAACAGGTCGGCACCCATACCGGCGACGTCACCCACGTTGTCGCCGACGTTGTCTGCAATCACCGCCGGGTTACGCGGATCGTCTTCCGGAATACCAGCCTCGACTTTACCGACCAGGTCGGCGCCGACGTCGGCTGCCTTGGTGAAGATACCGCCGCCGACACGGGCGAACAGCGCGATGGCTGAACCGCCAAGGCCGAAGCCAGCGATGACTTCCATCAGAATGTGCGGTGGCAGATCGGCCGGCAGCACGTACTTGAGGCCGAGGTAGATCAGCAGCATGCCGAGTGAGGCCAGGCTGACCAGTGCGAAGCCCATCACAGCACCTGAGTGCAGCGCGAGATTGAACGCGCCGGACAGTGACTGGTTGGCCGAGACCGTGGTACGCGCATTGCCCGCCGTAGCGATCTTCATGCCGATGTAACCACTGGCGATTGAGATGATCGCACCGAAGATAAACGCGACGGCCGTGTAGATGCCTTCGTTGACGTTATCGGTGTGGTGATCGTCGATGAGAAGGGCGATGACAATGCCGAACAGGACCATAAAGATGGCCATGAACTTGTATTCCTGCTTGAGGAATGCCATTGCGCCTTCGGCAATCGCCGAGTGAATCTTGCGCAGTTTGCCGCGTGTGTCTTCGTCTTCGACACCCATATCGACCGCAACGCGGCTGACCGAATGCGAGTAGTAAAAGGCCACAACCAGTCCGAACAAGGACAGGGCCAGAATAATCGTAACTGACATGCTGATGGTTACTCCGTCATAGTGGTAGGACCGGAGACAACGCGGCACACGCCGCTAGTTAAGATGCGGTGGTTTGCACCTTAAGCGTGTGGCACACGTTCGGGATCCCCAATCCGAATGAAATCTGATTTTTCTTGTATTTGCCGACCGCGCGGTAAAAAAGCGATTTTTCGCCCGCAGACAGCCGCTAAAGCGCGCGAATCATACCACAAATTTGTCGTTTAACAGGCGCTTCACCGGCACATTTTTGAGCTTGGCGTGCTTCGGTAAGCCATTGATATACGGAGGATAATCTTCTCCCTTGATCAGCGGCGCCAGGTAGCGGCGGCCGGCCGCGGTGATGCCGAATCCATCCTTGGTGATATACCGCCGCGGCACCATCTTTTCCTTGTTGGCGATGCGTGATAGCGGCGCTGATTCGATGCGCCATTTATACGGCGAATCGGACAGGCGCTTGATCACCGGCATCACACCGTCTTTGCCGGCGACAGCGAATTTCACCGCCGACTGACCCACGGCATAGGCCTGCTTGAGGTCGGTCGCCGAGGCGATGTGGCGGGCTGAGCGTTGCAGATAGTCGGCCACGGCGTAGTGATACTTGTAGCCGAGCTTTTCGCGCACCATGTTGGCGACGACCGGGGCAACTCCGCCCAGCTGCGCGTGGCCGAACGCGTCTCGAGTGCCGGCTTCGGCCAGGAATTTGCCGTTGGCATAGCGGGCGCCTTCACTGACCACGATTACGCAATATTCGTGCTTCTCCACAGACTCTTTTACGCGCTTCAAAAAAGCGCGCTGATTGAACGGAATCTCCGGGAACAAGATGATGTGCGGCGCGTCGCCCGGGTTTTCGCCGGCGAGGCCTCCGGCCGCGGCAATCCAGCCGGCATGACGGCCCATCACCTCAAGAATGAACACCTTTGTCGACGTCTTTGCCATTGAGTAGACGTCCAATGCGGCTTCTTTGGTCGAGACCGCCACGTACTTCGCAACCGAACCAAAACCCGGACAGCAGTCGGTAATCGGCAGGTCGTTGTCGACCGTTTTTGGAATGCCGATGCACTGCACTGGAAACTTCATCCGTTTGGACATCTGCGACACTTTGTGCGCGGTATCCATGGAGTCGTTGCCGCCGTTGTAAAAGAAGTAACCAATATTGTGAGCACGGAACACTTCGATCAGTCGTTCATACTCGGCGCGGTTTTCTTCCAGGCTCTTGAGCTTGTAGCGAGCGGATCCGAAGGCGCCGCCGGGCGTGTGCATCAGTTCAGAGATGGCCTTGGCCGATTCGCGGTTGGTGTTGATCATGTCCTCGGTCAATGCACCGATAATGCCGTTGTTGCCGGCATACACGTTGGCGATCTTATTGCGGTGTTTGCGAGCGGTTTCGATGACGCCGCAGGCAGAGGCGTTGATGACTGAGGTGACGCCGCCCGACTGGGCATAGAACGCGTTCATGGCTGGCATTGGCTACAGGCTCCGTGCTGCTAGAGGAATGTCGTTAGGATGCCGCGCGAGCATACACCGATTGACGTGTCAGCTCATAGCCGGTAGCGTCCTCGGTCCACATTCAGAGAAAGACGATGCGACTGGTACTACTTGGCGCGCCGGGATCCGGGAAGGGCACCCAGGCGAAAATACTGATGGCAGAACGCGAGATCCCGCAGATCTCCACTGGCGACATGCTGCGTGCAGCGGTCGCGGCGGGCACCGAGTTTGGCGTTAAGGCCAAGGCGGTGATGGACGCCGGCAACCTGGTTTCCGACGACATCATGATCGGCATTATCCGTGACCGACTCGGCGAAAATGATGCGGCCAATGGTTTTATTCTGGATGGATTCCCACGTACCGAACAGCAGGCGGTTGATCTAGAAGCATTGCTTGAAGAGCTGGGTACGCCGCTCGATGCTGCGGTGTTGATGGATGTGGACTTTGACGTGTTGATGAAGCGTCTTACCGGCCGACGCACCTGTTCGCTCACTGGCAAGCTGCTGAACGTGTATTTTTCCTCGCCTGAGGAACTCAAAGAATGCACCGACGCGGGCGGCGAACTGATTCAGCGTGAAGATGACAACGAAGAGGTCATCGGCAATCGTCTGAATGTGTATCGCGAGCAGACCGAACCGCTGGTGGATTTCTATCGTCAGCGCGAGCTATTAACGACGGTCGATGCCGACGGCGCGATCGACGAGGTGTATCAGCGGTTCATGGCTGCGGTGTCGACAGACGATTCGGCCGACGACTCGGCCTCACAAGACTGCGAGTAATTTCTCGCCGACAAACTCGCGGCGCCAGCCGTCCAGCAAACGCGTGTCCCGACTACCACCGATAATTACGGCGGACAGCTCTTTTTTTGACGCCAGGGTTTCGGCCGCAATGCCGAGTTCGTCGGCGCGCGTCGCAACGTGCTTTTGCATGTCTTTGAGCAACCGCTTTTGTGCTTCGGTGGGCTTCGGTGGTGGCTGGTAGCCGGATTCGTCGGCACGATTGTCGGCGACGATAGACAACAGATGTTTCCCGGCGCGGCGTACCAGCCCCGGGGGCAACGATTCGATACCGGTCAGCTCGTCCATGCTGGTTGGTAGCGCCTTAATGATGTCCATCAACGCGGAGTCTCGGGCAATCCATTGCCGCGGTCGATTGGCGCGCAGCGCCTGTGATTCGCGCCAGGCGGCGAGGCCGGCTGCGACGGCGCGCGTGCGGCCGCGCAGGTTACGGGCGCCTTTGAGTCGGTGAATGGCGAGTTCCGGATCGGTTTCATACAGGGCTGGGTTGAGCAGTTGCTGCGAGTCTTCCTCGGCCCAGGCCAATCGGCCTTTCCGCTCCAGCTCAGCCGACAGCGTTTCGGCCGCCGGTAGCAAGTACTCAACGTCTTCGGCGGCATAGGCGAGCTGCGCTTTAGACAACGGGCGCTTTGACCAATCGGCGCGAGTTTGCGACTTGGCGATGCTGGTACCAAACAGCTGGCTGACCAGATTGGCGTAGCCGATCTGCGGTGCGTAGCCGAGCAGACCCGCGGCGACCTGTGTATCGAATACGGTGGCCGGCATGACCTCGGCAGTTTGCGTCACGACCTCAATATCCTGTCGTCCGGAATGAATCACCCAATTCAGGGGTTGTGCCGCTGCCCAGAACTCGGCCATGTCGTCAGCGGCCAGCGGGTCGAGACAGTAAATGCCTGCGGGCGTCGATAACTGCACCAACGACAACTCAGCAAAGTAGGTCTTCTCGCGCATGAACTCGGTGTCGAGTCCAATTTGGTCGATAGCGGAGAGGGCAGGAATCACCTCGGAGGCGCGGTCGACAAACTGATATTCGGGCATCGGCGAGAACGCTTATGCAGATAGGATGCGCAAGACTAACATGCGATGATTACGTATCTGGCACATTCTCGGCTTGGCTATGCACATACACATCCTCGGCATCTGCGGCACCTTCATGGGCGGCGTCGCGGCACTGGCTCGCGCCGCTGGCGTGACCGTGACCGGTTGCGATGCCAATGTCTATCCGCCGATGAGCACGCAGTTGCGGGAACTTGGGGTGCAGATTCACACCGGGTTTGATGCCGAGCAGCTCGACAACGGTGCCGACATGATTGTGGTGGGCAACGTCATGACCCGCGGCATGCCGGTGATCGAGGCGATGTTGGACCGTGGCTTGCCGTATACCTCGGGGCCACGGTGGCTGGCGGATCATGTGCTGCAAAAACGGCACGTGCTGGCGGTTGCCGGTACGCATGGCAAAACCACCACGGCAAGTATGCTGGCGTGGATACTGCAGTACGCGGGTTTGAATCCAGGATTTCTAATCGGCGGTATTCCCGGCAACTTCGGCGTGTCAGCGTCATTTGGTGACTCAAAATATTTCGTCGTTGAAGCCGACGAATACGACACCGCGTTTTTCGATAAGCGCGCCAAGTTCGTGCACTACAGTCCATCGACGCTGGTGTTGAACAACCTCGAATACGACCA
>JBCCEH010000047.1:0-6059 GCA_039030375.1 Pseudomonadota bacterium
TAGCCCAGCCGGTCCACCGCCAACGACGGCAACTCTTTTTCCGGTTACCGGCGCTCGTTCGAACAGCTGATCGCCACTTTCGAATAACGGGTCAGTCGCATGTCGCTGCAGCAAGCCGATTTCAACCGGCTTGTCTTCGTGCGTATTGCGGACGCAGGCTTCTTCGCACAGCACTTCAGTTGGGCAGACTCGGGCGCACATACCACCCATGATGTTCTCTTCGAGAATGGTGTGTGCGGAGCCGCGTAGATTCTTGCTACGGATGCGCTGAATAAAGCCGGGGATATCGATGCCGGTTGGGCAGGCCGTGGTGCAGGGTGCGTCGTAACAAAAGTAGCAGCGATCCGCTTCAATCAGCGCTTCGGCCTGCGACAACGCCGGGTGCAGGTCGCGGAAATTATTGTCAATCTCCGTTTTCTCTAACCGGCCTGATCGGATGTCCGACGTGTCTTTTGCCATCGTTGCGCCTCGGCTTAATGCTCCGTTCGTGCCACAAAGAAATACAGCAAACCACCAAGGATAGACCCGGTGAACCAGCCGTAGTCATAGAACCAGCCAGTCGCATTGGCGATGGCGGTCATTTCCATGTTGCGACTCACCACCGCGATTAGGGTTAACGCGACGGGAATACCAAAAGCAACGAATCCCGCCGTGTTCCAGGCCGGGTAACCGGCGTTGTCCTTATACAGTGCCAGCAAATCGTACTGCTGCTTTTTCACCACGAAATAATCGACCACCATGATGCCGGCGATCGGCCCGAGCAAACTCGAATAGCCGAGCAACCAGTTGGAATACAGACTTTCGACGCTCACGTCGGTTTCCAACCAGCCGAGTTTCTTCAGCAGTTCCCAGCTCATCAGCAAAATTCCGATGACGCCGGTGATCAATACACCTTTGTTCTCATTAATGTACTTCGGCGCGATGTTTTGGAAGACATTGGTCGGTGAGACGATATTGGCGGCGGTATTGGTCGAAATCGTGGCGAGGATGATCATCAACATGGCCAGTACGACCCAAAACGTACTTTCGATTTTGCCGATCAGGTTGATCGGGTCAGCGATGGTCTCGCCGACCAGTTCGGTGGATGCGGCGGTGAGTACCACGCCAAGACCGGAAAACAGCAACATCGTCAACGGCAATCCAATGATCTGCCCGGCGATCTGATCGCGCTGCGTTTTGGCGTAGCGACTAAAGTCGGGAATGTTCAGCGACAGTGTGGCCCAAAACCCGACCATCGCAGTAAGCGCCGCCATAAAGTAGCCAAAGAACGATGCGCCCTCAGGGCGATTGGCAGGAACTGCCAGCAGCTCGTCAACCGAAATCTTTGGCACCGCCCAAAATACGAGCCCGATAGCGACCGCCAGCAGCATCGGTGCGGCCCAGGTTTCCAGGTGCTTAATCGATTCCGAGCCGCGAATTACAACCGTGATATTGGCGACCCAGAAAATAAAGAAACCGATGACTTCACCCGTACCACCGAGACCGGCCCAACCGGGAATCAGTGCGTCGAACAGGATGTCGATGGCGATACCGCCAAACAAAGTCTGTACGCCAAACCAGCCGCAGGCGACCACGGCGCGAATCAGTGATGGAACATTAGAGCCAATAATGCCGAACGATGCTCTGAGCACGACCGGGCAGGGGATTCCATAACGGGTGCCGGGATACGCATTGAGGGTTAGCGGGATAAGGACAACAATATTGGCGACCAAAATCGTCCACAACGCTTCGGAGACCGACAGTCCGAAGTAAGCGGTCAAAACGCCTCCCAGGGTGTACGTGGGAACGCAAATGGCCATGCCGACCCACAGCGCTGCGACGTTCCACTTCGACCAGGTGCGAACACTCGCGCGCGTTGGCGCGATATCCTCGTTGTAACGAGGGCTGTTGGCGAGGTCGTCGCCGACTTCTAGTTCGACGTGTTCGCCGACTTCTCTGAGTTGACTGATCTCAGCCATCGGTCAGCGGCCCGTATGTTTCTGGTCGACGGTCGCGATAGAACTGCCAGATATCGCGGACCTGCCGAACCATGTCGAGATCGATTTCATGGATCAGCAATTCATCGTCGTTGCCGCTGGCCTGTGCCTCGATTTCGCCTCGCGGATTGACGATGTAACTGGAACCGTAGAATTCGCCAATGTTCCATGGCGCCTCGATTCCAACGCGATTGATCGCACCGATAAAGACGCCGTTGGCCGCGGCTGATGCCGGTTGTTCGAGTTCCCATAAATACTTCGACAATCCGGCTACCGTCGCAGAGGGATTCACAATGTATTCGGCGCCGTTCAGCGCTAGTGCGCGCCAGCCTTCGGGAAAGTGCCGGTCGTAGCATATGTAGACACCGAGTTTGACGTAGGCAGTATCAAACACCGGCCAGCCGGTATCGCCCGGTTTAAAGAAAAACTTTTCGTAGAAGCCAGGATCGACTTGTGGAATATGGGTCTTGCGATACTTACCGAGGTACGAACCGTCGGCATCAATGACCGCTGCGGTGTTGTAGTAAACGCCCGGCATGGCTTCTTCATAAATGGGTACAACAATAACCATGTTGTACTGCTTCGCATACTGTTGCATCAGTTGCGTGGTAGGGCCGTCGGGAATGGCTTCGGCCGCGGCATACCACTTGCGATCTTGGCTAGGGCAAAAATACGGTTGGGTAAATACTTCTTGGAAACACAAGACTTGGACGCCTTGTTCGCCAGCCTGATCGATGTACGGCTTATGCGCCTCGATCATCTTGTCGTAGATTTCCTCCGGCGACATCGAACCATCACCTTTGAGGCCCATCTGGATCAGACCGGTCTTCAGCTTCGCCATGAACTCCCCCAGGAACTTCTTGCGGTTTTTCAACGTGTTATAAAATATTCCTCACCCTTGAGGATACGCTGTTTTGGGATCGATTTCACGGGGGTTTTGACGGAATCAGGCGATCAAATTCGGCGTTCGAAAGGGGGCCGATGGTGACAGAAAAGTGCCGATCGGCAGCGCAAGAGACTTAGCCAGAACGAACAACGCCGTGGTTGCGAAGCGGCAGAAAAATTCCCGCTTATTGTGCGGAGCTCAGATCAATTCTTAGCAGTGGTGGATGCAGACCTTCTAATGTCATGTAAGCGGTAGCACTGTCGGCACCGAATGTCAGTGACTCGGCATCGCGATAAGGATGGGTTGGCAATCCCATCGGGCGATGTCCGACCACCGCCGACCAGGTCGCGTCGGCTGAGCGAGCAAAGTAATAGACACCGTCATACGTCAGAATTAACAGACCGTTATCGGACAAGGACATCGCGGTCGGTTGCCAGGACCAACCGGCCGCCGAAGCGTTGGCGAGGTCGATCGGCGTCGGCTGTGGCAGCGCGGTGAGCATCGCCACCGGTTGCGCCTTGCGTACCTCGTCTTCGTCGCCGCGCAGACTCACTGTGTAAAGCTCGGCAGGAACATCGCGCTTGCTGAGTATCAGCAGCTCTCCATTGTTGGCGTCAACCGCCAACGATTCGGCATCGCGAGGCCCGTTCGGATAGCGAATATCGATACGCCAGGCGATATCCACCCGATCGTCTTTCGGGTCGGGTTCCTCGACAACATAAGCAGTGACGAACGGGCGTCGCGCTTCGTTGTCGCCAATGTCTGCCACGACCACGTAGTGCTTGCCGCCATCCTCAAATGTGGCAACGTCTTCCCAATCGATATTTTCGGCGTCACGGATACGGACTTTGCCACGCTTATTGCCTTCGGTATCCATCGCATACAGCGTTGCAGGACCGTCATCGTTGATCGCCCAGATGAGGTCGGAATCGCGGGTCGAGAATGCCAGACCGCTGGTTTCATCGAGATTCTTGTTCTCGATGCGTCCAACCTCGCGAATGGGCGGCTCGACGGCGGGTTCCTCGTTGGCGATTTCCTGCGTGCAGGCGGTCAGCCATAGGGCTGCCAACGCAGCGAGCTGAAGTAAGTTGAATAGACGCAAACCGCTTCCCGCGTTAAGGTTGTAGTAGAACTAAGTGTGGCGCAGACCCACGTCCGAAGCGAGCATTATGGCAACCAGTCACATCAACGCAGCCGACGGCGCTTTCGCCGAGACGGTGCTTATGCCCGGCGATCCGTTACGGGCTCAATATATTGCGGAAACCTACCTCGAAAACGCGCAGCGGGTCACCGATGTGCGCAATATGTGGGGTTTTACCGGTACCTTTCGGGGGCAGCCGATATCCATCATGGCGCACGGCATGGGAATCCCGTCGTGCTCGATTTACGTCACCGAATTGATCACCTCTTACGATGTTAAGCGGGTGATACGCGTCGGTAGCTGCGGCACCACGCATCCAGACGTGCGGCTGCGTGATGTGATCATCGCCATGGGTGCGTGCACCGATTCGGCGGTCAACCGAATGCGCTTTGGCGGCTATGATTTTGCTGCCATTGCCAGTTTCGATCTGGTCGAAAAAGCGGTCAACGTCGCGCGACAGAAAGATGTGCGGTATCACGTGGGCAATTTGTTCTCGGCCGATCTGTTCTACACGCCGGATACCGACATGTTCGACACCATGGCGAAGTACAACGTTTACGGTGTGGAAATGGAAGCGGCGGGCATTTTTGCGATTGCGGCCGAACACAATGTCGAGGCCGCGGCGCTGTGTACGGTCAGTGACGATATTCCGAGCGGTCAGCACCTAACCTCCGATGAACGCGCAACGACGTTTGACGAGATGATTACGATTGCCCTTGAGGCGGCGGTCGCCTAGTCCCGCATGAGTCTTTCGGCAGTCAAAACTACGCACCGTTTGCCGGACCTCAGTCGCGTGCCGGCGGTTGATGAGGTTGGCGTCAACGAGCGTGTGGCGCGCTTCCAGAGTCGCAGCATCAAGACGACTTCAAAGGTGGAAGCGCTGAAGCTGATTCTGTCGATGATCGATCTGACCACGCTGGAAGGTATGGACACACCGGGGAAAGTGCGGCAGCTGTGTCAAAAAGCGATTCATTTGCACGACGTTATGCCCGGATTGCCGCACGTTGCTGCAGTGTGTGTCTATCCGACCATGGTCGGAATTGCGCGTGACGCGTTAGGCGATCTCGATATTAACGTTGCGTCGGTTGCGACGGCCTTCCCCAGCGGTCAGGCGCCGTTGTCCGTAAAACTCGATGACACGCGCATGGCGGTGGACGCCGGTGCGACCGAAATCGACATGGTGATTTCCCGCGGTGCGTTCCTCGCGGGCGATTACGGACATGTGTTTGATGAAATTGTCGCTATCAAAGAAGCCTGCGGCGAGGCGCACTTAAAAGTCATTCTCGAAACCGGCGAGCTGGGCACTCTGGATCGCGTACGACGTGCCAGTGTGTTGGCGATGCACGCCGGCGCTGATTTCATTAAAACGTCGACCGGTAAGATTCAACCGGCAGCAACGATGCAGGTGACTTTGGTGATGCTGCAGGCGATTCGAGACTATTACTATGAGACCGGCCGTATGGTGGGCATGAAGCCTGCTGGCGGTATATCCAAGGCGAAGCTCGCTGTGCATTACCTGGTCATGTTGCGTGAGACGTTAGGCAGCGCTTGGATGACGCCAGAGTGGTTTCGATTCGGCGCGAGCTCGTTGGCCAACGACGTGCTCATGCAGCTGCAAAAGCAATCCACCGGTATTTATCAGTCCGAAGACTATTTCTCGAAGGACTAGTGCAGGCGAATCTATGGCAACTCCAGAAAACAAACTCGCATTTGATGACGGCTGGCAATATTCGCCGGCGCCGGAAAGCACCGATCACATCAAGGTGAAAAAGAAGTACGACTTGTTTATCGGTGGCAAATTCGTCAAGCCGGTGAAAGGTAAGTACTTTGATACGGTGAACCCAGCAACAGAGGAAAAACTCAGCCGTGTCGGCTTGGGTACTCAAGAGGACGTCGATAAAGCGGTGGCTGCGGCGCGCAAAGCGTACGGACCTTGGTCGCGCATGAAAGCGTCAGAGCGGGGCAAGTATGTCTATCGAATCGCGCGTATCTTGCAGGAGCGCGCACGCGAATTCGCAGCGATTGAATCGCTCGATGGTGGCAAGCCGATTCGCGA
>JBCCEH010000048.1:0-5911 GCA_039030375.1 Pseudomonadota bacterium
CGACGCCAACTGTCGCCCACCACCAGCTCAGTGCGCTGTGTATTTTCCGGGCGATCCGACGAGGTCGCAAACGCTCGACCGTGATCTGACAACATCATCTGCCAGTTGCTCTGGTTATATCGAATAGTCTTCGCGGTACGATAGTTATTGTGAATTAACGTATCGAACACCATCATTGCGTTCCACTGATCATTGAGTGGACACATCGCCCCACCACCGCCGCCTTCGTTATAACGTTGCATCTCGTCGATCCAGCGCGTTGGCATGAATTGTAGCGATCCACTATTGCCGTCTATGTCGCGTTGTACGGTAACCGGCACCATGTCGAGCCCCAGCATCCTATCCAGTTTGTACGCTGCTACTTCAGGAAACACTCCGCGCCGGCGCGGCTCGGCAAAAATCGCGTCGACCATATGGCTACCGTCCGTGACTGTCAGCAGCACACGACCCGACTCATCCGCAGCACGTGAGACAACCTCACCGTTGGTCAATAATTCCTCTAATGCCGTTGCTGTAAGAAACGCTCCGGGCCGACGACCGACTTCGCGTGGATGACTCACCGGCGCCGCCACAGTTTCTCCTGACTGATTGAGCACCGATATCGTATCGTTCTCGATAATCAATGCGTTACCACTACCGCGATAGTAATCGGCAAACATTCCGGTATCGATTTCGATAACGCGATCTTCCAAGCGCGCCAAAACCACCCGGCCGGGGGTCGGCGTATGACCGACGACAACGCGGTTGGCGCCGATTGTATCGAGCGCCGCCGCCAATCGATCCGTTTCGATAATCGGATTGCAATACACGTTGCCGCGATACCAAACCGGCCCATCGATATCGTGAACTTTGGAACTATTAAATTGCAGCACGGCTGAGACCGCGTTGACGGTGAGCTTGTCGGTCGCCAACGTGATCTCAAAGCCCTCCAAGAGTTGCGGGTGGTCATAGAAACTATCGGTAGGCAGCAACAGCTGCTGACCGAATAACAGTTCCGCCTGTGACACGTAGGTTTTCAATTCGCTCATCAGCGTATTGTTAATACCGTCGAGGCCGAGCTCAGTTGCCAAAGGCGACAAGCCAGCGTGTACAAAAGCGGTGTCATTGATCACTACGAGCAGTGATTTTTGCAGCAGCCAGGCACCGTACTGACCGTCACTAGCAAATCCTCGGCGCAGCGCAAAGAATCCTGATGGAAACCGTTCATCAAAGTCGGTGCGTAGCGCGGCCGGATCGGCATCCGGCGCTGCCCGCAACGCCTGATACGCGCGAAACCAATGCTCTCGCTCTGCGGCCGTTTCATCTTCAGCAAACGCCTGATATTCGCCGGCGGAGACATACCGCATGTCACCAGCAAGCACCATCGCTTCGTGGTTACCGATGATGATATGTACACGACCACCCGCCGCCGCTGCCTCGTGTTCGAGACGCATTAGCACGTCCATCGCCGCACGCGAGTCGGGGCCGCGATCGATGATGTCTCCGTCAACCACCAAATGAGTGGTACCCGCCGACCACCGCGCGTTTTCATCGACAATACTCGCCGCACGCAGCGTCGCTAACATCGCTTGATTATCGCCATGGATGTCGCTGATCGCGACAACGCGTTCGACGTCGTCGAATTGCCATTGGGCGACCGCTGTTGCTGACGTGAACAGCAACAATGTCGTCGCCAACCACCTACCCAATCTCACACGCACGCAAAGCCTCCCCTATGTCAGATGTCACAGTGCCCCATGTTAGACTTGTGGCGCAAGCCAAGGTGCTGAACAATATTCAAAGTCATGATTTATAAGAAAAAATTAGCCCTACTATTAGCGATCGGGACACTCCTGGTCGCCCATACAGACGCTACTGCCAGCGCCGACCCGCTGTTTGCAGACGACTCGGTGATCGAGGTAACGATTCGCGCCCCGCTCAAGAGAATCATGCAGGAGCGACCCGATGAAGACTACGTCGCGGGCACGTTCGAATATGTCGACAATACCGGCGCTACGGTGGCCCTCGACGTCGGCATCCGCACCCGCGGCGAGTATCGACGGCGCCGCGATGTCTGTCCGTTTGCGCCTCTGCGCATCAACTTCCAGAAACAGCAGGTCGATGGAACGGTTTTTGATGGGCAAGACAAACTCAAGCTGGTCACCCACTGCCGTAGCGGTCATCGCGGCTATGTTCAGTCAGTGCTGGGCGAATACCTGGCCTACCGTATGCTCAATGCGCTGACCGACATGAGTTTTCGCGCGCGCCTGATCAAGGTGAAGTACGTATACACCGACGATGACGACGAGAAAGACAGCTACGCCTTTTTTATCGAACACAAAGACGCACTTTCGAAACGGCTCGATCTGGCGATTGTGAAAAGCGGCGACGTCAAAGTCAGTGCGGTTGAACCTGTCCATCTCAATCTAACGTCACTATTTCAGTATTTGATTGGCAATACTGACTTTTCACCGGTGGCAACGTTGCCGGGCGAAGATTGCTGTCACAACTACGTGTTATTCGGCAGCGAGTCAGAACCGTTAATCAGCATCCCTTATGACTTCGACCAATCCGGCATGGCGGACGCGCCACATGCGGCGCCGAATCCACGCTTTGAGCTCAGCGGCGTGCATGATCGACTGTATCGTGGTCGCTGCCCGAACAACGACCGCATCGATGCATCGATACAAACATTCCTCGAACACCGCGACACGCTGTTTCAGTTGATTGAAGACGCGCCGGGATTCACCAACAAGGCGCGTAAAGACCGGCGTAAATTCACCGAGGAATTTTACGAGACGATCGAGAAGGACAAGCGCGTGGATATTCGTATCCGGCGGGCTTGTATCTAGGATTAGCTAGCGCACGCCGAGCCACTCAGCCACGATTTTGCTGACTCGCGGATGAATGTGGTAGCCGACTGAACTGTGCGGATTTGACCGACCTCTACGTACGGCGAGGTTGTAGATTTTGTAGTCTTTTACGCACTTCACATGTTTGTTATCGATCATGCGGCAGAAATCGTCGGCCAGGGTATTGTCGTGGCACATGTAGTCATCCTCGGCCGCCACATTGCGCCAGTTCTCGATAACGCTGGGAAACGTCGTCTCGCCTTTGCGCACGCCGAGCAAGTGCTTTTGAATACTGCTGTCGCCTAACGGCGATCCTGCTGTTATCCAGTAGCGAATCCGATCCTCGCCGACCGCTTCCGTGTAAGCCGGCTCATGACTTAACTGCCACAGAACATCGTAAGTAACGACACTGCCGGTGCCGTGCGACAGAACCAGAATGTCATCACCGCGATCGAGCATTGCGCACAGGGGCGCTCGCACCCGTTCGCGAACCTTCTCAGCGAACTCGGCATCGTTAAGATAGGCATAGAAATCCGGCGCCACCCTTCTATGCAAGGCGTGCGACATTCCGCAGAGGCGCGCCAGCGGCACGATGAGGTTGGCAAGAAACTCCGGCAGCGCGGATTTTTTCGGCAGGCGATCGTATTGCAAGATGCTGAACTTCTTACGCTTGCGTATTTCCCGCAATGCCTGCAGCGCATTGCCGGTTTCCTCGATGTCATCTTTCTCGTTATACGGTTTCGTATCGCCCAGATGGTCCGCATTGAGATCGGCATAGTAAGCGAGTTGTTTGGTCACATCGGCGAAGACCGGCAGCGCAGCGGGGTAATCCCGGCTCAAGCCGTGCGCGACCGCACTCATCGCGAAATCGAGCTGCGTCTGTTCTGCCGGCTTGTGTCCACGACTGTGAACAAATAATAGGCTGCGATTACTTATCGTACTCTTCCTCGCCAGCGTCGCGACGCGTCAACATCGTCAGGAATGGGCCGGATAATGTCTTACCGTATTCGAGCCGCCAGATGGTCAACGTTGCCAGCACAAAGCAGAACGAAATCACGCCGGCCACACCCAACGCCCCAATACCCGCCGCGAGGCCAATTGCAATAGCCACAAATATGTACATCGCGTCGGAGGGTTGTTGCAGCGAAAACCGGAAACGAACCGCCGCCACCACACCCGCGAGGCTGAACGCTAGCGCCAGGCTGTTTAACACGATCATCGAGATCCCGGAGACCACCACTGGCAGAATCATGATGGTCTGCAAAAACGACTGATCGATGCGGCGCGTCTTGCTAGTAATGAAGTACGCCCACGAAACCGGTATCGCCAGAATAATCGCACCAATACTGGCGATAAAAAGTCGAATTGCGCCATGCGGCGCAAGAATCGTCTCGTCGACGCCCGAATAGACCGGCTCAAATGCCTGTGAACTCCGCGCTAATTCGTCGACGCCACCGATTGGAAAATAGTGCTCGAGCATCGGGAAAGCCTTCACCAACAACACGAACCCGCCCACCACAGCGACGTAGTACACCAGGATGAAAGACATCGGTATGAGTAGACCGCCAGATTTTCGCATCGGTTTGCTCCTAGGGCCTGATTACACCCCCAAGGTTGCGACACGATACCGCCAGCATTTGTTCACTTCAAATACCCATCGAGGTGTCGACGATGCTACTCTTGGCGCCGATTTTGGCCGCTAGCGATATTTCATGACCTCTCCGACCCAGCTGCTTGGCATTAGCAACGCAATCGTCGATATTTTGGCGCACGTCGAACACGACCTGATCGCCCAACTGGGCATCGTACCCGGCTCGATGAACCTCATTGACGAAGAACGCGCGCGTGAGATATACGCCCTCACCGGCCCCGCTATCGAAATGTCCGGTGGCTCAGTAGCAAACACGGTGGCCGGTTTTGCCAATCTTGGCGGTGCCAGTGCGTATATCGGACGCGTTCGTGACGATCAGTTTGGCGAGATTTTTAATCACGACATGCGATCGTTGGGCGTCGACATCCGACTCGAGCCGGGCACAGACGGCGCACCTACCGCCCGCAGCCATGTCCTAATTACCGATGACGGCCAGCGCACCATGAATACCTACCTCGGTGCATGCACTGAGCTTGCGACGGCGGATATCAATGCTCAGACCGTCGGCGCGCCTAAAGTCATACTGCTGGAAGGGTATGTTTGGGATCTGCCCGAGGGCCCCAAGTTGACTCGCCGGGCTATGGATCTTGGCCATACAGAAGGCGCGGCGGTTGCACTTTCTTTATCCGATTCGTTTTGCGTCGAACGCCACCTGCAATCATTCCGCGACAGCGTCAGTGACGGCGTGGATATCGTGCTGGGCAATGAGGCCGAGATTTGCACACACTTCGGCGTCGATTCGTTCGATGCAGCAGTCGTTGAAATGCTGGCACGACCCAATCTATTTGCGATCACCCGTTCGGAAAAAGGCTCCGTAATCGTCGCTGACGGCAACCGAGTCGATCAACCAGCGGAGACGATCGGTGCGGTTGTCGATACGACCGGCGCCGGCGACGCCTGGTCGGCAGGATTCTTATATGGCTTAGTGCAGGACTGGTCACACGCGGACTGTGCACGGCTGGGGACGCACTGTGCGAGCAACGTTATTCAGCAGATCGGTGCGCGCATCGATCCTGGATTGCTGGAAACGTTCGAATAGCTGCCGTACTTGGCGCCGTTATTCAATCGGCGGGTTGATGTGGCGATCCAAAATAGCCTGAAACTTTCGTCTCGCCTCGGCGCCGGTGGGCTTCGAGCATGAAACGATGTACTGGAAGAACTCTTTCTGCCATTCGTAGCGAGTGACGTTCGGGTCGTCGAGAACCCGATGACAGTCACCGCTGACGAGAATCGTCCGACCCAGCTGGTCCTTCTCTACATTCTCCCAAATCTGCTGCTTGCGCGTTTTGGGTACACCTTGATTCCAAGCAATCGCTGCTTGCCGACGCTTTTCGTAACCCGGATTCACCGATACGGGTGCCTCCTCCTGTGCTGCCATATCGCTTGCGACATCTGCGGCAATGGCGTACCAATCGCGCATCTCGGACGC
>JBCCEH010000049.1:0-5845 GCA_039030375.1 Pseudomonadota bacterium
CACGAAGACAAGCCGGTTGAAATCGGCTTGCTGCAGCGACATGCGACTGACCCGTTATTCGAAAGTGGCGATCAGCTGTTCGAACGAGCGCCGGTAACCGGAAAAAGAGTTGCCGTCGTTGGCGGTGGACCGGCTGGGCTAGCGTGCGCGCACCGATTGGCGATGTTGGGCCACGATGTCGATATCCTCAACAAAGACGATAAGCTGGGCGGGCTAAACGAATACGGCATTGCTGCGTACAAGACCGTTGATGACTTTGCACAGCGCGAGGTGGACTACATTCTCGCGATCGGCGGAATCGAGGTAAAAGCCGGAATCACCTTCGGTAAAGATGTTTCTTTAGATCGGCTGCAAGCGGATTACGACGCCGTGTTTCTCGGCGTCGGTCTCGGCGATGTAAATTCGCTTGGTCTTGAAAACGAGTCGATGCCCGGCGTCGAAAATGCCATCGATTACATTGCGGCACTTCGTCAGGCTGACGACAAGAGCACACTCCCGGTCGGTCGTAACGTCGTGGTCATCGGCGGCGGCATGACGGCGATCGACATTGCCGTGCAAAGCAAGCGGCTCGGCGCGGAACAGGTCGACATGGTGTATCGGCGCGGTGCCGAACATATGGGCGCCAGCTTGTTTGAACAACAACTCGCACAAACCAACGGCGTAACCATTCACCATTGGGCACAGCCAACGGCACTGCGCGGCAATGGCGCTGTTTCATCAATCGAATTTACTAAGACTTCGCTGGGCGGCGACGGCAAGCTACAAACCACCGACGAATCGTTTGCCTTGCATGCCGATGTTGTTTTCAAAGCCATCGGCCAGCAGCTGGATAACGATGGTCTTGCCGAGACCCTGTCTGGGCTCGCGTTTGAGCGTGGCCGAATCGTCGTAGACGAACACCAAGCCACCTCGCTCGACGGTGTTTGGGCGGGAGGCGACTGCGTGACCGGCGGAGAAGACTTAACGGTATCGGCGGTGCAGCACGGCAAAGTCGCGGCACACGCCATTGATCGCGCCCTCAAAGGCGCCTAGGACTCGTCATGGCGAATCTCACCTCAGACTTTCTAGGAATCAGCTCACCAAACCCATTTTGGTTGGCCTCGGCACCGCCGACCGACAAAGCCTACAACGTGAATCGTGCGTTTGAGGCCGGATGGGGAGGCGTCGTCTGGAAAACCCTGGGTGAGGAAGGTCCGCCGATTGTTAACGTCAATGGACCGCGTTACAGCGCCATGCACTCGAACGAACGCCGAGTGGTTGGCCTCAACAATATCGAATTGATCACCGACCGTCCGTTGCAGACCAATCTTGACGAAATTCGGCAGATCAAGCGCGACTGGCCGGATCGCGCTGTGGTCGTGTCGGTCATGCTACCGATGAACGAGCAAACCTGGGCCAAACACGTTCCCATGATCGAGGACGCGGGCGCGGATGCGCTGGAGCTGAACTTTGGTTGCCCGCACGGTATGTCTGAGCGCGGCATGGGCGCGGCCGTCGGCCAGGTACCCGAATACATTCAGATGGCCACCGAGTGGTGTAAGAAAGCGGCGACGGTTCCGGTCATCGTCAAGCTAACGCCCAACGTCACGAATATTCTGCCGCCTGCTAAAGCAGCGCAGGATGGCGGTGCGGATGCGGTGTCGTTGATCAACACCATTAATTCGATCATGCGCGTCAACTACGACACCTTGACGATGTACCCGGCGACAGACGGCATGGGAACGCACGGCGGCTACTGCGGCGAAGCGGTTAAGCCGATTGCCCTCAATATGGTCGCCGAAATATCGCGTCACGGCGAAACCGCTGATTTGCCGATTTCTGGCATTGGTGGGATCACCGATTGGCGCGATGCGGTCGATTTTCTCGCACTCGGCGCCGACAACGTTCAAGTGTGCACCGCCGCCATGGTGTACGGCTTTAAGATCATCGATGATTTGTGTGATGGCCTGAGCACGTTTCTGGATGAGAAAGGTATGAGCAGCGTCGCCGAACTATCCGGCAAAGCGGTGCCGAGCGTGACCGACTGGCAGTACCTCAATCTCAACTACGTCGAAAAAGCGGTGATCGATCAGGACCTGTGCATCAAGTGCGGCCGCTGCCATATCGTCTGCGAAGATACCTCGCACCAAGCGATTACCAACACTGTCGACGGCGAACGGCATTTCCAAGTCATCGACGCGGAATGTGTTGGCTGCAACCTGTGCGTTAGCGTATGCCCGGTGGACAATTGCATCACGATGAAGTCGGTATCCGATGGTATCGACGCACGTACCGGCGAGGCCATTGTAAACACGCCGGGCAACTGGACAATGCACCCGAATAACCCGATGCGAAAATCCAATTCATGACCGATGACGAGCTGCTTGATGCCGCGCGGAGCGCCCGCGAAATGGCCTACTGCCCGTACTCCGAATTCAAGGTCGGCGCGGCAATCATCGACGAAAACGGCAACGTCCACGTTGGCTGCAACGTTGAAAGCGCGTCGTACCCCGAAGGCACCTGCGCCGAAACCGGTGCCATTGCCGCAATGATCGTCGCTGGCGGTCAGCGTATCGCGACAATTGCCGTGGTCGGTGGCGACGCCGATACCAACCGAGCATGTACACCTTGTGGCGGCTGCCGGCAACGTATCCACGAGTTTGCCGACAAAGAAACACGCATTTTGCTGCGCGACGACAATGGCTGGCGAACGTGTTCTATCGGCGAGCTATTACCGGCGTCGTTTCATTTCTAAAACCACCGCTGATAATCACTCCAGAGTCTCTACTACCTCTTCCCGTGTCGGAATCGACGGCTGTGCGCCTGCTCGAGTGGTTGCGACGGCGCCCGCCGCGCAGGCAAACGTCAGCGCATCCTGTGGCGATTGACCTTCCACTAATGCGACCGTAAGCGCTGCGGAAAACGTGTCGCCCGCGGCGACCGTATCGATAGCATCAACGCGCGGCGGCTTCGACCGAGCAACATCTTCGCCGTTTTTTGACAAAACGGCACCCGCCGCACCGAACGTCGTCGCAATATATCCATTGCAGGCCGATAACGATTCACCATACCACGCCGACTCAGTTTCATTGACGACGATCAGGTCAGCGCGCTGCAAGATCGACACGTCGACGTGCATCGCGGGTGCCAGATTGACGCAGAAAAAACCCTCGAATTCGGCTGCCGCTTTGACGATGGCATCACCCGGCACTTCCAGCTGGCACAGTAGCGCGTCGGCCGCAGGAATTGTCAGATCATCAACATCGAACGCACGATTTGCACCGGGCGCGACCACAATTTGGTTTTCGCCGGAGGCCGCCACGTTAATGAGCGCGACGCCGGTTGGAATGCCAGTGACGGTTTTGCATCCGCTGAGATCGACACCGCCATTCTTGAGCAGCGCTAACGCCTCGTTCGCCGCACCATCATCACCTACCCGGGCCAACATTTTGACGTTGGCACCGAGCCGACGAGCCGCCAACGCCTGATTTGCACCTTTGCCACCCGGATACTTACCGAGCTCTGCATCGGTGACGGTTTCACCGGGCTGCGGCAAACGTTTTGCGGTTGCAACGATGTCCAAGTTGACCGAACCAAGCACAACAATCGACGTCACGATTGATCTCCATAGCGGGCGAGTCGCGATATTAACAAGTCATAGAAGCCGTCGGCATCGACTTGATACACCCAGTGCACATTCTTGTCCCGGCCGGAAACGCGCCAAAAATCGACCGCCGTATGGCCCTTGGTGAGTTCGGACTCGGTTTCGATAGCAACATTGCAGTCTCTACCGGTAAACAACTCCGGCCGAATAAGCCACGCCACCGTGCACGGGTCATGCAGCGGTGCTCCTTTGGACGAGTATTTTTCGGTGTCGTAGCGATCGAAAAAACTCAGCATATTCGCCGTTGCCGTCGCGACCGAGTTATCCAGCGCACGAATCCGATCGACGCGCTCAGCCGTGGACAACACCTGATGCGTCACATCTAAACCGAACTGCACGATGGGACGGCCACAGCGAAACACGACGTCAGCGGCGTCCGGATCCACCAGGATATTGAATTCGGCGGACGGCGTGCGGTTACCGCCCTCACGCATTGCCCCACCCATCAGCACGATCTGCTCGATGTTGTCGAGTATCGCCGGATCTTTCTGGATTGCCACACCGATATTGGTCAGGGGCCCGGTTGGTACTAGCGTGATCGGCTCACTCGCATCGAGCAAAGTCTCTACGATGAAGTCGACGGCGTGCCGCTCTCTCAGTGGCGTCACCGGGTCAAAAACGTCAACACCGTCAATGCCGGTATCTCCATGAATGGCTTCGGCAGTTTCGAGCGGCCGCTTGATGGGTTGCTCTGCCCCGGCAAACACCGGCATGTCGGTCTTGCCAGCAAGATCACACATCATGCGAGCGTTGCGCTCGGTCAGCGCCAGCGGCACATTGCCACACACCGTGGTGACAGCAACGACGTCGAGCTCAACCGGTGAGGCGAACGCTAGCAGCAGTGCAACCGCATCATCCTGTCCAGGATCGCAATCAATGATGACTTTGCGGGTCATAGGGGAATTACATCGTTAGCAACAGTCCTGCCAACGCGGCGCTCATGAGATTGGACAGTGATCCAGCGAGAACCGCGCGAAGACCAAACTTGCCAATAAGCTCTTTCTTTTCCGGCACTAACACACCCAACCCGCCGAGCAAAATGGCAATCGCTGACAAGTTCGCGAATCCACACAAGGAGAAAGTCACGATCGCACGGGTACGCTCGCTCGCATCGCCCAGATACTCATTCAAATTAATGAACGCGACGAACTCATTAAGGATAAGTTTTTCGCCGAACAATGCGCCGGCCGCCTGAGCATCCGCCCAAGGAATACTGAGCACGTACATCAACGGCGCAAAGACCCAACCCAGAATCTTCTGCAACGTCAGTTCGTAACCGAACCAACCGGCAACTCCGCCGACCAGCCCGTTAAACAAGGCGATCAGCGCTACGAATGCGATTAACATCGCACCGATGTTTACCGCAAGCCGCAGGCCGTCCCCGGCACCGGCGGCGGCCGCCAGGAACACGTTGCCATGACTGCTCTTTTCCATCTTCAGCTGCGATACCGACGTCGTATCGGTTGCCATCTCATTCGGCATCAGCAAGTTCGCCATCAGCAAACCACCGGGCGCGGCCATGAACGATGCCGCCAGGAGGTACCGCATATCGGCACCGAAGGTGGTGTAGGCCACCAATACAGTGCCAGCCACCGAACACACACCGGAAACCATGATCGTGAAAAATTGCGGGTTGTTGAGGCCTTTGAGGTAAGGGCGCACGACTAGCGGCGCCTCGGTTTGGCCGATAAAAATGTTCGCCGCGGCGTTCATCGACTCAATCGGTCCGGTACCAATGATCTTCTGCAACGCGGTGCCCACCAACTTCACGATCAGCTGCATGATGCGCAGGTGGTACATGACGCTCATCAGGGCTGCGAAAAAGATAATCATCGGTAGTACGTGAACGGCAAAACTGACCGCGCCACCGAAAAAGTCGGTATTCGCCAGCGGCCCGAACACCATATCGATACCAGCGTTGGAGTACTCCATAACCTTCCGAACGCCGACGCTGATACTCTCGATCACATTTCGGCCACCATCGGTTCGTATGACCACAAACGCGATCAGCGCCTGCAACGCGAACGCTGCACCGACGATGCGCAGGTTGATGGCCTTGCGATTGCTAGAGAACGCGAACGCGATACCCAGAATGACGAGGATCCC
This sequence comes from Pseudomonadota bacterium, assembly GCA_039030375.1. Classification (GTDB taxonomy): domain Bacteria; phylum Pseudomonadota; class Gammaproteobacteria; order Steroidobacterales; family Woeseiaceae; genus UBA1847. Next base: position 5,750 of record JBCCEH010000049.1, read on the forward strand.
AACGATCCCGATGTAATTGCCCATGCCGCCCCTACCTTGTTGTTATTGTTTGATTGCGGGACCCCAAGGATACCGCATTGGCTAGCTCAGAATCTC
>JBCCEH010000050.1:0-5712 GCA_039030375.1 Pseudomonadota bacterium
TGTTCGCGAATGTTGTAGACCAAATAACTCGACGTAATTTGATTGCTACCTTCAGTGATCTTGACGTTATCTGTAAAGGTGACGACCGCGGTGGTGACGTCATAGTCCAGCTGGCCGCCTTCGGCATAGGTCACTTCGTCAGTGCCGGGGTCTTGAAGTCGGAATGTTGCCGGTGAACCTGAAACATTGGCCTTGGTGAGTTCGAGGTCAATGAAAGTGACTTCGGCGGAATTGCACTCAATGCGGCTGTCTTCAACTTCAATGATGACGTTGCCTTCAAACTGCCAAACGCTGTCCTCGAAATCGAGACGCGTAGCGCGGCCCTCGTCGGCGCGCACCTGAACGCGACCTTGTGACAGGCGTAGTCCTTTCATGACGACCATCGAGTTGAGGCCATCAAATTCGGTCGAGTCCGCCGACACGTCGATAGGCAGGCGCAGGTCACTCTGCTGCGCGACGCTTGCCACCGGCAGGAGCATCAACAGCAAAACGCACTGACTCATCAATAATCGTTGCATGTAGTTATTGGACCCGGTCTAGGGTGCGAATTTCCCGTTAACGTTGGATTTGAGCTGTACTTTCTGATCCTTCAGCGATGCTAGCATGCCCGTTGCGGTAAGACTGCGCGTGCCGATGCGAATCTGCACCCGATCGTCGGTCTCGGCCAGATAGTTTTCGGGGTCGAGCTCCAAGTACTGCGTGCGAATCTCGGTGTCGTCACCGGAGAATCCTTCGGTACTGGTGGCAATGACATGTCCGCTGAGCTGAACTACCGGTTGTGCCGGGTCGATCAGCGCGGTGTCCGCGTCCACTGACCAGGGTACGGCACTGGCCGGAGAGTAGCTGACCTTAACGTCGGTAAAGCTAATGCGATTGTCTTCGCGTTGTTCTGCATGTCGCGCCTGAATTTCGTACAGCAACGCACCGTCGGGGCCCGTGCCCAGCATGCGTGCAGACTTTAGGTAGTAGCCGCGCTGCGTGGTTTCGACGACTGTGGTGGACTCGTGGTCGAGATTGCCTTGTCGCGCCAGATACCAGCTGCCGAGCGCGGCGATGGCGAGCATGACGATAAGCAGAGTGGAGCGCGACATTCGAGCTAAGATTTGGCGTCGAGCAGCCGGTCGCAGACCTCGCGCACGGCGCCAAAGCCGCCGTGTGCCTTGGTGACCCACATACAGTTGGCCTTAACGGCATCAACCGCATTGTTGACCGCGACCCCTACGGCGACATGTTTAAGTAACGGTAGGTCAGGCACATCGTCGCCGACATACAGCGTTGCTTCTGCGCCGACCTTGAGCTCGTCGGCCAAGCCGGAAAACGCCGCAACCTTGTCTTTACAGCCTTGAAATACATGTTTTACACCGAGCTCTTGCATACGGCCGTAGACCGCCGCCGACTGGCGGCCACTGATGATCGCGACCTCGATACCTTCGTCGAGCAGGCGACGGATGCCGTAGCCGTCCTGGGTATGAAAGGCTTTGCTTTCGACGCCGTTGTCATTTAGATAAAACCGGCCGTCGGTAAACACCCCATCAACATCAAAGCCAACTAGGGCGATGTCCTTCAATGCCTTATCGAGTTTGCTCACATGATGCCTGCGCGGAAAAGATCGTGAATATTCAATGCGCCCACCAAAGTACCGTCGGCGTCGCTGACCAAGAGTCCGGTAATGCGATTCTCTTCCATGACGTTAACCGCTTCGGCGGCGAGCACGTCAGCGGAAATTGTTTTGCATTCGCGATGCATAACATCGCTCATCCGTGTGCTGTGGATATCGACTCCCGAATCTAAAGCGCGGCGCAGATCACCGTCAGTAAATATGCCGACGATCTTCTGATCATCATCGACCACCGCAGTCAGTCCGAGGCCTTTTTGCGAGATTTCCATCAGCCCGTCGGTCAGATTCACTGTCGATACGACTGCCGGCATTTCCTCGTCGGTACGCATGACATCGGCGACACGCAACAGCAGCCGTTTGCCGAGACTGCCGCTGGGATGTGAGCGCGCGAAATCCTCGGCGGTGAAACCGCGAATCTTGAGCAGGGCGACTGCAAGCGCATCGCCCATCGCCAAGGTTGCGGTGGTGCTCGCCGTCGGTGCCAGGTTTAACGGGCAAGCTTCTTCATCGACGCTGACGTCAAGATGCACGTCAGCGGCCTTAGCAAGCGTGGACTTGGGATTACCCGTAATGCTGATAAGCCGTGCACCCATGCGTTTTACCAATGGCAAGATCGTCAGTACCTCGGCGGTTTCCCCGGAATAGGAAATCGCCAGCAGCACATCGTGCTCGGTAATCATGCCGAGGTCGCCATGGCTGGCTTCGGCTGGATGCATAAAAAACGCCGGCGTACCGGTGCTGGCGAGTGTCGCCGCAATTTTGCCGGAAATGTGGCCCGACTTGCCCATGCCGGTAACCACGACTCGGCCCGGAATATCCAGGCACAGTCGGCAAGCGGTAGCAAAGTCGTCGTCAAGGCGATCGCGCACCGAATCGATAGCGCGCGACTCAATTTCGAGTACTTCGACGGCTAGCGCGAGAAGCTCGTCAGTTGTCAGATCGTCGGCCAAGCAGCCCCCGGACGGTTAGGTCACCGTAAATAGGTCACTCTATTCTAACGTTTTGCACGACCACGTAGGAGTGATAGGAGATAAATGCAATTAATAATGCGAACCCCTCGACGCGCGAAAGTTCGCTCTTACCGTCGTAGTCATAGGTCATCGCAAACAACACCAGGGTAAACGCGACCATGACAAAGATATGCAGTGACAGAACCGACGGTTCCATCGCAGTGGGGGCGATGGTGGCAGCCACGCCGATGACGGCAAGTAAGTTGAAGATGTTAGAGCCGACGATATTGCCGATGGCCAGGCCATACTCGCCTTTTAGTGCGCTGACCAACGATACCGCGAGCTCAGGCAGGCTGGTGCCGACCGCCACTAATAAGATGCCGATCACGATCTCGCTAACGCCGAGGTAGCGGGAAATCTCAACCGATCCGTCCACCAACAAATGCGCGCCGATCAACAACGTGCCGAGCCCCAACACTAGCCAGAAAATGGCCATTGGCATCGCTACATCTTTGGGAATCTCGGCCTCGTAATCCTGTTGAATCGGATCCGACGGTGCGGAGCGAAGGCCGAGGCGGGCCAGCCAAATCATGACGATGATCAGTCCGGTCAGCATGACCAGACCGTCGACCCGGCTGAGGAATGAGTCCAGAAATAACGATACGGTGAGCAGCGACACCGCCAACAAGGCTGACATCTCCCGCCGCAGCGTGGCTGAGCGCAGCTCGATCGGGCGCACCAGCGCGACGCACCCGAGTACCAGGCCGATATTGGCGATATTCGACCCGATGGCGTTGCCGAAGGCGAGACCCGGGTCACCGCGCAGGGATGCCACGATGGACACCAGAATTTCCGGGGCCGAGGTGGCGAAAGCGACAATAGTCAGGCCGATCAATAGCGGTGCGACGCCCATATTTCGGGCGCTCGCCGCTGCGCCGTGCACAAAGCGGTCAGCACCCCAGATCAGGAGTACTAGCCCGGCAACCACGAGCAGTGAATTGTCGACTAAAACGTTATCAAACATTGTTCTATTCTAGGTCCGGGGGCCGGACTCGGCCGGCTATGATACACAATCGTCGGCAGGCGTTGGGTTCCGCGACGCAATACCGGTACACTCCGCCGCCTATGGAACCCAAAGCAATTCAACAAATGATCGAATCTGGCCTCGAGGGCAGTCAAGCCCACGTTTCGAGCCCGGACAACACCCATTTTGAGGCGGTGGTCGTCGCGGCCCAATTTGAGGGCAAGCGGCCACTGGCACGGCATCAGCTGGTCTATGCCACGCTCGGCAAGCTGGTCGGCAACGAGATTCATGCGCTGTCGATTCAAGCCCTGACGCCGGCGGAACTCGCAGCCAAGAGCGGTTAGCGAATGGACAAGCTCCTTATCGACGGCGGCGCGTGCCTGACGGGCACCGTGAAAGCCTCCGGAGCCAAGAATGCGGCGCTGCCGATTTTGGCCGGTACGCTGCTGGCGACCCAACAGGTTCGCGTGGGCAACGTTCCGCATCTCAAAGATGTCACCACCACGCTGGCATTGCTGCAGACCATGGGGGTACAGGTCACTGTCGATGACAAGCTCAACGTGGAAGTCGACGCCAGCGTTGTCGGCAATCGTGAGGCGCCGTATGACCTCGTTAAGACGATGCGTGCGTCGATTTTGGTGTTGGGGCCGCTGGTGGCGCGCTTCGGCGAGGCGGATGTTTCGCTGCCTGGCGGCTGTGCGATCGGTGCGCGGCCCGTCAATCTACACGTATCCGGCCTGCAGGCGATGGGCGCCGACGTCGTGGTCGAGAATGGCTTTATCAAAGCGCGAGCCGATCGATTAAAGGGCGCACACATCGTTTTCGATACGGTCACGGTTACCGGAACCGAGAACTTGCTGATGGCGGCGGTGCTTGCCGATGGTGAAACCGTGCTCGAAAACGCGGCGCGCGAGCCTGAGGTGATCGATCTCGCTAATTTCCTCAGTCAGATGGGGGCACAGATCGACGGCGCCGGCAGCAGCACGATTACCGTGAATGGCGTAGACGCACTCGGCGGTACCGACTATCAAGTATTGCCGGATCGCATTGAGACGGGCACCTATCTGGTCGGTGCGGCGATGACCGGTGGACATATCCGCGTCGAAAATACCGCTCCAGAAACCCTGGAGGCGGTGCTGATCAAGCTTGGCGAGGCGGGCGCAGATATCAATAGCGGCGACGATTGGATTGAGCTCAACATGCACGGCCAGCGCCCCAAAGCCGTCGATTTGCGCACTGCCCCGTATCCGGCATTCCCGACCGATATGCAGGCTCAGTTCGTGGCGATGAACGCAGTCGCCGATGGAGTGGGTACGGTTACCGAAACGGTGTTCGAAAACCGCTTCCAACACGTGTTGGAATTACAGCGCATGGGTGCCGAAATTCAGCTCGAGGGTAATACCGCGATCTGCACCGGCGTCGAAAAACTCACTGCGGCGCCGGTGATGGCCACGGATCTACGCGCGTCCGCCAGTCTGGTGTTGGCGGGACTTGCCGCTGAAGGTCAGACGCTGGTCGATCGGATTTATCACGTCGATCGTGGTTACGAACGGATCGAAGAAAAGCTTCGTCAGCTCGGCGCATCTATTCGCCGCGTGCCAAACTAGTATTCAATGGATACGCTGATAATCGCACTGCTGCTTCTGTTTACAGTGGCAGCGCTCGTCCTGTGGCTGAAAGTACGTCCGGGCGCTGGGTCGATTCCCGTCGCCGGGCAGGTTGGCGCGGACGGAGTCGACGCGACCGATGTGATCGCGCAAATCGATTTTCATATGGCGTACGGTTTATATGACCAGGCAGAATCGCTGGCGCTGCAGGCGTTGGATGCGGAGCCGGATCGTCAAGACCTTAAGTTTAAACTGTTTGAAGTGTTTTTTGTTTGGGGCAAGGTGGATGCGTTTCGACAGGCTGGCGCCGATTATAAGGACGAGCTCAGCGACTCACCGGAATGGCAAGGAGTTGGCGTTATGGCATCGCAACTGTGTCCCGATGACCCAACCTTTCACTAGTTTTCTTCAGCAACGTTTGTTTTCGACATCAATTTATTCAGGAATGTGTAGTTATGAAATCGTATTCGAGAGTTACGACACTTGGCGCAGTACTTACTGCGGCTCTGTTAA
>JBCCEH010000051.1:0-5522 GCA_039030375.1 Pseudomonadota bacterium
CCATCGTTCGCGGTCGAGCCTCCGCAGGTAAAAAACACGTGATTGAGGTCGCCAGGCGCGAGCTCCGCCAGCTTAGCCGACAGTTTCGCAGCAGGCTGATTCGACATATCGGTGAACGGGTTCGCATACGCAAGCTGCGCCGCCTGCTCGGCGATCGCATCGGCCATCTCTTGGCGACCTAAACCGATATTGGTGCACCACATACCCCCTACTGCATCGAAATACTGATTGCCATCGATGTCGTCAATGTAGGCACCGCGCCCCTTATCCATGATCAGCGAACCATGTTCGTCATAACTGACAAAATTATGAAAGGGATGCACATGATGCCGACGATCTTGTTCCCAAACGTCTTTACTGCTCTTTGCGCGATTCTTAACAAAGGCGGCCTTGGCCATAACTCGAGCCTCAAATCGTTAACCAATTCAATACTCTATGCTATCTGGCGGCGGCCATAAGGTCACGCTCGAGAGGCGCCCAGTGCTACGATACCGGCGACATTGAATCAAGAATCAAGGAGTTGCGACGTGGGATATGTGTATTTGAGCATTGCCGTTATCACCGAGGTTATCGGAACCACGGCACTGAAGGCGTCCAACGAATTCACTCGACTAGTTCCGTCGTTGGTGGTCGTTGCCGGCTACGTTATCTCGTTTTACATGCTGACGCTGGTATTGCGCACGATCCCGGTGGGCGTTGCCTACGCGATTTGGGCGGGCATCGGCATTGCGTTGATTTCGATCGTGTCGGTCATTTTGTTCGACCAGAAGTTAGATTTTCCGGCGATCGTAGGCATCGGTTTGATCATTGCCGGAGTGGCAACCATCCATCTCTTCTCAAAGGTATCTGTTCACTAAACGGCCGGATAACGATCGTTTCTTACGACACTCAACCAAGTACGGCACCCAATCTAAGATGAAACTGGTTGCAGAGCTACTCAGAAGACAGGACCCCACCCAGCCGCACACGGTGCTTACGCGTGTCATCGTTAGTCTGATCATTGTCGTCGCCAATCTGATTTACGCCGGTTTCTTCGGCGTGATTGGCGTTATCGCTATCTACCTGCTGTTTGTTGAGTTACAAGGTGTCGCCTTGCATTGGGCGTTTGCGCCGCTGGGGATAGCACTGATTTTTGGTGTGAAGACCAGTTACGCCTATTTACTCGACTATTGGCGAAACTACGGCCATTGACGGCGAGAAACTCTTGGCGTCAGAGCCCCTGTGGAGCTCTGACGCCATCGAGATTATTTCTTCATCGCCTCGAAGAATCGCGAATTGGTTTTCGTATCCTGCATTTTGTTGAGCAGGAACTCGACCGCCGCGAGCTCATCCATGGGATGCAGCACTTTGCGCAGCACCCACATTTTTTGCAGCTCAGCCGGGTCGGTCAGCAATTCTTCTTTGCGCGTTCCGGATCGGTTGATATTGATCGCCGGGAAGACACGTTTTTCCGCAATACGGCGATCCAAATGGATTTCCATATTACCGGTGCCTTTGAACTCCTCGTAGATGACTTCGTCCATCTTCGAGCCAGTGTCGACCAGCGCCGTCGCCAAAATCGTCAGGCTGCCGCCCTCCTCGATATTACGAGCCGCGCCAAAGAACCGTTTCGGACGGTGCAGAGCGTTGGCGTCAACACCACCGGTTAGCACTTTGCCCGACGACGGCACGACCGTGTTATAGGCACGTGCCAGACGCGTAATCGAATCGAGAAGAATGACGACGTCACGCTTGTGCTCGACCAGACGTTTGGCTTTCTCAATGACCATCTCGGCCACCTGAACGTGGCGGCTGGCCGGCTCATCGAACGTCGATGACACGACCTCGCCGCGTACCGTGCGAATCATCTCGGTCACCTCTTCCGGGCGCTCATCGATGAGCAGCACCATCAGATCGACGTCCGGATTGTTCGCACTGATTGCCGATGCAATGTTCTGCAATAGAATCGTTTTACCGGCTTTCGGCGGCGACACGATCAGTCCACGTTGGCCCTTACCAATCGGCGCGACCATGTCGATAATGCGTGCCGTGAGATCTTCCGTACTGCCGGTACCTTGCTCGAGCACCAGCCGTTTGTCCGGGAACTCCGCGGTAAGGTTTTCAAACAATACTTTGGTACGCGCGTTCTCGGGCGAGTCATGATTGATCTGACCGACTTTGAGTAGTGCAAAATAGCGCTCGCCGTCTTTCGGTGGCCGAATCAATCCAGCGATTGTATCGCCGGTGCGTAATGAAAAACGACGAATCTGACTCGGGCTAACGTAGATATCGTCGGGCCCAGCTAAATACGATCCATCGGCGGAGCGCAGAAAGCCAAAGCCATCCTGCAGAATCTCCAACACACCTTCGCCGTACGTATCTTCGCCGCTCTCGGCATGCGCCTTGAGAATGGCAAAAATCATTTCCTGCTTACGATGACGGGCGAGATTCTCCAGGCCGAGCGATTCACCGAGCGCCACAAGATCCGCCGCTGGGCGGTTCTTGAGCTCACTCAGGTTCATGCTCGCCTTGCTCTGTTCGAGCTGTTCAGGTGGGATGATCTCTAACGAACCATCATCGTCGGGATAATGGTCATGTTGTGGGCGCCGACGACGGCGTCGATTACCACCTTTTCCTTTGTTGCCGGACTTTTGCGGCCGGCTTTTTGATTGATTACCCAAGTACCCTCTCACAGATTGGTGTCCAGGAATTCGACTAGCTGACTCTTCGACATGGCACCAAGCTTTTGCGCTTGCACGTTGCCATCTTTGAAGATCATCAGCGTGGGGATACTACGCACGCCGAATTTCTGCGCAGTATTTGGATTCTCATCGACGTTTAATTTTACGACTGAGAGCTTTTCAGCGTACTCCGCCGCGGCCTCATCAAGCATGGGCGCAATCATCTTGCACGGCCCACACCATTCGGCCCAAAAGTCGATCAAAACAGGTTTTTCAGACTGTAGGACGTCTGCTTCAAACGTACTATCAGTGGTATGCGCGATGTTTTCACTCACCGGCTACTTCCTCCATCGAAGTGGTTAATGGATGGTTTTACATGGCGCTCGTCGGCAACCTTCTGGCCAACAAACACACTAAAGTGGATGACGCTGCCGTATCTATCAGGCAATATGTCGCAGCTTTGTCGCGGCTAATTTACTGGATTCGTTTTATTGGATTCGAGAAGTAGCCAAACTGGCGGGTGCGACGATTGTCGCGTCGGTTTGACCAATTTGACCGCTTCACGAGCCAATTTGCAACCCCAAATGCGTATTTTCCGGTTTAGACGTTATGACAGCTAACCATCTGAGCGACCTCAGATTTGATGCCCTAAAGCTCGCCGAGCCTATCCTTGATGGCACGCGCGACGCGGGGTTTGAGTTTTGTACGCCGATCCAGGCGAACACCCTGCCCATCGCCCTCGATGGCCGCGACGTAGCTGGCCAGGCGCAGACCGGAACCGGCAAGACTGCGGCATTCTTGATCGCGACTTTCCAGCAGCTGATGACCGGCCCACAGCCGCAGGGCGAGGTCCGGCAACCGCGTGCATTCATGCTCGCACCGACCCGCGAGCTCGCGGTTCAGATTGCCAACGATGCCGAACTTTTGGGCAAACATTGCGATTTCAAGATCGGACTGGCGTTTGGCGGCACCGGCTATGAGCAACAGCGCAAGACGATTGAAGACGGCATCGACATATTGATCGGTACGCCCGGGCGCATCATCGACTATTTCAAACAGGGTGTATTCAAGCTCAACGAAGTGCAGGTCGCGGTCCTCGACGAAGCGGATCGCATGTTTGACCTCGGCTTTATCAAAGACATTCGCTATTTACTGCGCCGCCTCCCGGCACCGGAAAAACGCCTGAACATGCTGTTCTCGGCAACGCTATCGCACCGCGTCATGGAGCTCGCCTACGAGCATATGAACGAGCCCGAGCTGATTCGTATCGAGCCGGACAAAGTGACCGCGGATCGTGTGCGCCAGGCAATCTTCTTTCCCTCCAATGAGGATAAGATTCCGCTGCTGGTTGGCCTGATTCGGGAAATGGGCGAAGGTCGAATCATGGTGTTCGTCAACATGAAGCGCGACGCCGAACGCGTCGAAGCCTATCTCGAGGCGAACGGCGTGCAAGCCAAGGCGATCTCTGGCGACGTACCGCAGAAAAAACGTCTGCGAATGCTGATGCAATTCCAAAGCGGCGACTTGCAAGTATTGATCGGCACCGATGTTGCGTCGCGTGGCCTACACATTCCCGACGTTCAGTACGTTATCAATTACGACCTGCCACAGGATTCTGAAGACTATGTGCATCGCATCGGTCGCACCGCGCGTGCCGGCGCCTCGGGTGATGCGATCAGTTTTGGCTGCGAAACCTACGCGATGTCGTTACCGGACATCGAAGACTACATCGGCCACAAGATTCCAGTCGCGAATTACGACCCATCTGTATTACCAGAGCTGGAAAAACCCAAGCCGCGGCCGAGACGAAAAGGCCCGCCCCGCTCAGGCGGCAACCAGAAAGGCGGCCGTCGTCCACGACGCCCGCGGAAGAAATCCGACTGAGCAAACTGCGGACCCGCTTCTTAATAACGGCCATTGAACTTCACAACGGTGCGACTTGAGACGCAAAGACGGATACGTACCCACCAAGAGAACCGATCTGGTCCCAAGAGACCGGCCTGGGATGGCCGTTCTGAACGTTCTGGCTACGCTGGCCATCTTTGTGGCACTCGGCTGCGGAGTCGTTTGGTTTTCCGACAAACCGCTCATTCTGGCCGCCCTGGTCATTTTATCGCTGATTGTCATTGTCGCGTTTTGGATTCCACGCCTTAAGCGAAAAGACCGGACTCCCAGCGACTCGGCCTGGCATGAGTGAGCACTTTGGCCAATAGCCTTTCCTCGCGCGAATAATCACCATTGACCATCTCAACGCGAAATTTAGCCGCATTAACAAACGCGCCGGCACTTGAACAACTTCTCAAGGCCTATGCACTGCTCGATGCGATTCTGTGTCCCGAGTGGGAGTATCGATACTATTCGTTCGACCAGCTCTGGGCAGATGGCGAACGCATGGGCTCAATGCGTAATGGGCAGGGAGACCACTTTTTCGCATTGTTTACCGATTCTGGATGCTTCTTGAAAGGTTTTGATCACGAAAGTCCGATGTCACCGTGGACGCGGACGAACGACACGCTCTGTGAAGGCCTTTTCGATGGCGTACCGCAGTGCTTTGCGGCAGCCGCATCGGAGCCTGCGTTCGACATACCCAACACCACGTTCTGCATCTGGCAAGAGAATTCTGCGGAGCAGTGGCAGCACGCCGATATCGACTTCGCGGAGGGAAGTGATCCCGACGGTTCTGAGTGGCTGCTATCGATGCTCGATGGGAAGCCGCAGACGTACGTAAGTTGGGCCACGGACTATTACGAGATCGAAATTGCTACCGAACCTGTTGCCCAGATACTTTCGGGCGGCGCACTTTCGCCCGACCTCGTGAACAAACTCAACGCAAAAAGGACAATCGGCGAACTCGCCGACGAC
>JBCCEH010000052.1:0-5102 GCA_039030375.1 Pseudomonadota bacterium
CATACGCACCGGATCATGCAGTGATTGGAATGCGACGTACTTAGCCTTGGAAGTCGGTTTGTAGGTTTTGACCACGTCCGCGAGTGAGATGCCGACCCACGGAATCACCATCGACCAGGCTTCCACGCAGCGCATGCGGTAAATGCGTTCTTCGAGATCGTAGGGTTTGATGAAATCGTCGAAGTGAAACGTGCCTTTCTTTTCGCAGTGACCGTCAACGGTGATCTGCCAGGGCCGCGGTTCGAAGTCCTGTGCGTTCTCATAGGGGTCGGATTTGCCCGTGCCGAATTCCCAAAAGTTGTTATAAGTGGTGATTTCTTCAAACGTATTGGCACGCTCGCCGGTTGAAAACTCACTCTCCAGGACACCATCAAGTTTGGCTCGTTTTTCGGTGGGAATGACCGCCGCGGCGGCAGGGCCCGCCAGCGCAAGTCCACCTGCGATCGATCCCGCCTTCATAAACTGGCGGCGATTCAGGTAATTCTCTTTGCTCGTAATCTCCGACGGCAGAATGTCGGACGGTTTTTTGATCAGCATTGTTGCCATCTCCCTCGAATCTACTCAGTAGACCGGCTCCAGTACCTAATTATTGCAAGGAAAGCCGTACACTGGCGCGTATGGGGTCAAATTTTGCACTGAAACTCTACTACGCCAGTACCGCAGTCTTTCTGCTGCTGGACTTCGCGTTTGGGCTCAATATCCGCCTGGCCTTCCTCGAAACCAGCCCGGCCGCGCGGTTGGCGTACTACGGTTTCTGCTTTGGTTGCCTGGGGCTTATAGTCTGGAGACCGGCCTGGACCGGCTTTATCGGCGCCCTAGAGTCCATGATTACCTTGGCGGCACTGATTCTGATCGTGGCGTCACGTGTGATGTTGGTAACCCCAGCGCTGGAGGCCGGTGGCGCGCCGTTGGGTTTGCCGGCGCTGCTGAATTTCCTGCTCGCCGGTATGGCCGCCTATTTTTCCTACCTGTCATCTCTAAAAGTGCTGCGGCGCGAGTACTTCAAATAGTTCCGCAAACTTTCCGCGGCTACTCGGTTCGAAGTTAACAAGGCCGGTTGAAACTCGGGCCGACACCCTCATCTATTGGGCTATGAGGAGACGACATGAGTAATCCGCAACCCCGTATCGTTCATGCTGGCGGCCCGCAAACGGTCGCCTCGGCGCTGCATATTGAGGTCATCGCTGACCTGGTGTGCCCGTTTTGTTTTATCGGCAAGCGACGCCTCGATGAGGCGCTCAACGCCGTGGGCGGGCCGCGCAACATCACCTGGCACCCGTACCAGTTGAATCCGGAAATGCCTGCTGAGGGCATGTCACTGGAAGCGTATTTGGCCAGTCGGTTCGGTAAAGCCGATGACGTCCAGCCGGTGCTGGATCGTATCGCTGATGAGGGCGCGTCCGCCGCCATCGATTTTCGGTTCGACAACATAAAGCACGTGCCGAATACGGTACCCGCGCATCAGGTGATGCATCTGGCGCAGAACGAAGGTGTTGATCAAACCGTGCTGGCGGAAGACCTGATGCATGCCTATTTCGAACGTGGCAAAGACATCGGTGATCGCGAGGTTCTCATCGAGGCGGCGATTCGTCATGGACTCAGCCCGGTGGACGTCGTGCGTGCGATCGAAGATCAGAAGATTCGCGAAATCGTGTTGTCACGCGAAGCGCAGGTGCGTGCGAGCGGTATGGCGGGAATCCCCGGTTTTCTACTTAATCGGCGCTTACTGGTGGTCGGTGCCCAGGATACTGACACATTGATCGGTGCATTTGATCAGGCGATGTTTGGTGACGCTGATACCGAAGTTGAAACGCCGGCGTTGCACTAATTCGCGGCGTCTCGGCGCTTCAGCCAAATTAACCACAATGTGACGAGAATTCCCGCAGAGGCGACGGCGGCGAGAAACGCGAAATAATCGAGGTGACCTTGGACGCCTGGATTGGCATCGAGTATTCGTCCGGTGATCGGACCGAAAAACGCATCCGGCAAATACCCAACAAAGGCAATGATGGCGACCGAAGCACCGGTGAGGTGTTTGGGTATCCGCGTTTCCTCGAGCAACGCGTAGTAAATCCCGCGCAGACCGAAAACGGCAAAGTACGTGACAATTGCGCTGGCGAAAATGATCGTTACGGCAACGGTATCCGGCGTTACCGTGGCTAGCACTACATAAGACACAGTCAGAGCCGCAAACATCCAAAGGATGGATCGCGCCGAATCGAAGTATCGGTCGGCACAGTAGCCGGCTAGCACACAGGCGATCGGTCGTATGTAGGCACCGTAGCTGGCGAGTTCTGAGGCCATTGCTTCGCGCAGACCCAGGACTTGCGTGGCATATAGCGCGTAGTTGTCGATGCCTTTATAACCGCAATACGCGCAGATGATGATCATGGCTTGCGCCCAGACAACCGGTCTAGGCGCGGCTTCCATTAGGCCGACGTAGGGGTTGCGGTCGGTTGAAACGGTCGACTCATCGTGCGGTACCAGCGCCCACACGATCGCGGCGCATGTCATGGCAATCACCGAGTAGTACAAAATGATGTTGCGTAAAGCGACGCGTCTATCCGTATCGGTAATCAACGAGTCGTCTTCGGGCAGATACAGCTTTAGGATTGCCACCGCAATCGTTGCCAGAACCGCCGCGGCGAGTCCGCGCCCACCGTCGAGGAAACCAAACGCGCGCCCCTGGGAAAGATTGCCACCCCAATCTCGCGTCGCCTTTATCAACGCCGCCCAAAACAGAAAGGACGTTGAAAAGCCCCATAGCGCGTATAGCGCAGTCATTTCTAGCGGGCTGGGAATCGTCGCCATATAAAAACCGCCTGCGGCGGTAAGTAACAGCGACGTGCATATCAAAACGCGGGTGGAAAACCGATCCGCAAACGGCCCGCCGAGGAGATAAGAGATGGCGGCGACAACGCCGTAAGCAGCAAACATGTCGCCGAGCTGTGTATTGGTTAAATCGAAACCCTCGAGCAGTGTTGGGCGAAAAAAGCGCGGCACGTGAAATGCCAGGCCATAGATCATTTCGCCCGCCAGGATCAAGGCGAATAGGCGCAAGATACGATTCATGCTTTGCCTCTAGCGAGAGAAGCTCAATATATCGCCGATAATCGCATAGCCAGTTTCCATGCGGCCGGCGCCCGGGCCGATAAGCGTCACGTCGCCCAGCAAGTCGGTCGAATAAGTGACGGCATTGGTGGCGCCGGTGATGCCGTACAGCGGGTGATCGGCATCGACGCTGACCGGTTTAACCAACCCAACAACGTTTCCATCGACCATCTCCACGGTGCCGATGAGCTTCCAGCGTTTGCTATCTGCCGCCGCGGTGCTCACGTCGGCCGAACTGATGTTGCTGATGCCGGTGCAGTCGACATCGTTCATGGTCATTGACTGGCCCATCATCAGGTTGGCGAGGATCACAACCTTCGCGGCTGCGTCGTGGCCATCGACATCGCCGGTTGGGTCAGCTTCGGCAAACCCTTTGGCCTGTGCGTCGGCAAGAGCGTCGGCATAGTCAGCGCCTTTTTCCATTTCGCCGAGAATGTAATTCGTGGTGCCGTTCAAAATACCTTGAATTCGTGTAATGCCCGCGGCCAGCAGGGAGTTCATTCCTAGCGCCAGCGTCGGTGTGCCGCTCATGACGGTACCTTCCACACCGATCTTGCCGCCGTGTTTGGCGCTGAGTTCCAGCAAACCGGGAAAGTGCAGGGCCGCCGGCCCTTTGTTCGTTGTCGAGACGTGCATGCCGGCTTCCAGCGCCTGCCGGATATGGCTGACGGCCGGTTCGCCGGTTTCGAGGTCGGTGAACGCCAGCTCAACCAGAACGTTGGCGCCACTATTCGCAATCGTCTCAGTCGCGTCCCAGCCCCGATTCGGCGCGTCGAACGACTGTAGATCACCGTGTTCGCGCACATGTGCCAGCAAATTCGCTGGGTCGATACCGTCGGGATTGGCAACACTGCCTTTATACAAGTCGCAGACCGCCACAATACGAATGTTCGCGTCGTAACGGTCTCGCAGCAGGTCGTGCTTGGTGGCGAGGATCTCTGCCAGCCCTTGGCCAACATTGCCAAAGCCGATAATGGCCAAATCGAATTGCATGATGTCGCGTGACTCCGAGGTCAGAACCGAGGCGCTCTAGTATAGTGATGGAGTAACGGGGGGAACAGACAATGAGTGACTCCAAAACGCCTAGCGTCGACGCCGCTTATGCCCTGGAAACGCCAGAAGATAATGTGGCGTTATACAAGTCCTGGGCAAAAACCTATGACGATGACTTCGTCGATCGCACTCATTATCAGCAATTCAAGACGATTTCAGATGCTGTGCTGGCACAGCGAGATCGACTTAAAGGTCCGGTATTGGATGTGGGCTGTGGCACCGGCGTGGTCGGTATTTATCTGCGCGATGCCGGCATCAATGATATCGATGGCATCGATATTTCTCAGGAGATGCTCGACGTCGCTGCCACCAAGACCTCGTCGAATGGCGACAGCGCGTATCGAAATTTGATTCAGGCAGACCTCACGCAAACGATCGACATTGCGGACAATCGGTACGGCGCGATTCTCAGCGCCGGCACGTTTACGCACGGTCATCTTGGGCCTGAGGCGCTCAATGAGTTGTGGCGTGTCGCAGCGCCGGGCGCGATGATTTCGATAGCGGTGCGTTCGACGCACTATGAGAGCGATGGCTTTGCCGCCAAACTCGATCAGGATGCGATGGACGACGTCATTCGCGATCTTGAGTTGACTGAGATAAACGTCTACGCCGACGATGCGCCGAATCATTCACATGCGGCGGACACGGCCATGATGGTCGTGTGTCGGGTCACTTAGATCGATGAGCGACCAACGGCCAATCTTCCACGGTCGTAATGAGAAGCCCCGCAATGAATCGTCCGACGAGTATTGGCGAAAACCACTGGGCGTTTTGGTCGGGTTGGGTGGTGTCTGGGCGGTCTACCGCGGCGTTGACGGACTGCTCTCTGGACGGTTGCACGTTGAATCAATCGGGTTGTGGCGCCGGATTCTGGACGTCGATGTGGTTGGCGACGCCGCGCGCGTAGCCGCTACGGGGTTTATCGCGATTGGAGTTGC
>JBCCEH010000053.1:0-5051 GCA_039030375.1 Pseudomonadota bacterium
CTAGTGTCAACGGTCACCCCTACGGGCGCGGCGAGGGTGCGGTCGTTGTTTGGTGATTCCGTGACCCACTGCTACATCCCGTTCGAAGCGCCGTATGCGGTCAATCGATTCTTCGCGGCCGTGAATCCGGCTCTCGCACTGGTGATGGAAACTGAAATATGGCCCAACTTATATCGTGGCTGTGGTGTGCGGGAAATACCGTTGGTACTTGTGAGTGCGCGCATCTCGCCGAAATCGCTGTCGGGTTATCGACGTTTTCTGCCGCTGTTTCGTGAAACGTTATCTCACGGGATTATCATCGCCGCGCAGAGTCAGTCGGATGCGGATCGGTTCCAGCAGCTCGGCGCGAATTCGGTGCGAACCTGGGTGATCGGCAACATCAAGTTCGATATTGAACTGCCTTTGGGGCTCGCGGAAAAAGGGCAGGAATTGCGCGAATCGTTGTTTCCGAACCGACCGATTTGGATTGCGGCGAGTACCCACGACAATGAAGAACAAGAGGTGCTGGATGCCCACCGCAGGCTTTTGGAGAGCCACCCGGACCTACTCTTAATTTTGGTACCGCGTCACCCTGAGCGATTTAAAGATGTGGCGAAGCGCATACGCCAATACAAGTTCATCAGTGTGAAGCGCACGGAAGATATGCCTTGCGATCCCACCGTCGAGGTATTTCTTGCCGATACGATGGGCGAGTTGCCGCTGTTTTACGCCGCCAGCGATATCGCATTTGTCGGCGGAAGCTTGGTCCCCGTGGGTGGCCACAACATGCTGGAGCCGGCATCACTGGGGTTGCCGGTTGTGAGTGGCCCGCAGGTCTTCAACGCGCAGGAGATCGCCGATTTGTTCGTCCGTCGCGGTGCCTGCCGCATGGTCGAGGACGCCGGCCAATTGGCCGACGTGGTCGAAGAGTGGGTAAATGATGCGGGCCTTGCGCGCGACGTCGGTGCTCGAGGTCACGCCATTGTCGAAGACAATCGTGGTTCGCTGGCGCGTCTGCTGGATTTACTCGAGCCGCTGATCGGCAGCGCAAGGCGCTAGCCGATCACCGCTATTAGATCTTACGATCCCTCAGCTTCTTTCGCGGCTTCGGCTGCCATCGCCTCTTCCGGAGTGGGGCGCTGTTTCAACCACTGATCGATCTCTTCGAGATCCTGAATTTGCAGACTTCCCGCCGCTTGTTTCAGTGCTAAGACATTCAGCACGTAATCGTACCGACTCTGATAATAGTTGGTGATCGAGGAGTACAGATTGAACTGTGAGTTGAGCACGTCAACGATGGTTCGCGTGCCGACCTCGAAGCCTGCCTCGGTAGCTTCCAACGACGTCTGCGCGGAATTGACAGCCTGCTCCAGAGCATTCACGCGACTGAGTTCGGACAGCACGCCCAGATAGGAATCACGCGCCTGACGTTCCGTTTCCCGAGTGACCCGTTGCAGTTGTTCGCGGCTGGCGCGATGCAGATACACCGCCTCGCGAACCCGCGAATTGGTCACTCCGCCGGTGAATAACGGCATCGAGAATTGGATGCCAATACTGTCGGAGCGGCCGTCGCTGTCAGCTGGCACGAACGGACTGCCGTTAATACTGCGATCTGTGTCTGAATCGGATTCGCCAACGTTAGCGACCAGCTCGATAGTGGGATAGCGGCCGGTGCGGCGGAACGAAATCTCATCGCGCGCTAGTTCTTCGTCCAGTCGGCTCGCGACCAGCGCAAGGTTCTGGTCTAGCGACAAATCGACCCACTGTGCCTCGCTGTTTGGGCTTGGGTTTAACAGCGGGAAGTCGTCACCCGGCGCATTCAAATTGGTGACGTAATTGCCGGTGATTTCGCGAAGCAAATTGCGTGCCGTCGCGAGTTCGCGTTTGGCCGCTATTTCAGAGGCGATGGCGCGGTCGTACGCCGCCTGCGATTCTTGTACGTCGGTGATCGCGATGAGTCCGACCTCAAAACGCTGCTTCGCCTGCTCTAACGATCGGGCGATGGCTTGGCGGTCGGCGTGAATTGAGGTGAGTCGGTCTTCGGCACCCAAGACACCAAAGTAGCGATTCGCGACACGTACGATCAGATCCTGTTGCGCGGCCTCGCGGTCGGCCTCGGCTTTAGCGACGAGCTTGTCAGCCCGGCGCAATTGCACCACCTGATCCCAGCGGAAAATCGTCTGCCGCAGTGAGACTTGCCAACGTTGCGTTTCGTCCTCGGTCTCAGAACGGAACGTGCCGATGTTGCCGGTTGCATCTTCACCGACACTGGTACCGGTGGATTCTGAAATCGTGTAATCGCCGCTTACACTCAGCTGCGGCAGCAGCACGCCGCGCGCCTGCGGTTCGGCCTCCAGCGCGGCGAGGCGCCGTGCTTCCGCCTCATGAATTTGCGGGTCGCTTTGCAGCGCTTGCTGGTAAATCTCGAGCAGCGACTCTGCCGAGGCGGTGCCGGATAGCGACAAAAGCCCAAGGCAGACCAATAAGCTCTTGATTGATATAAATTTTTTCATGATTTTGTGTCCGCGAATCAAGGGCTCAGCTCGGCCCTAGGTGTTATAGTCAACTATATCACTAAATCAGTCAAAGAAAAACGATTTGAATGTCTGCCCTGCCTGGCGGAAAGGCTCCCCACACATCCGACGCCGACGACACAATAAAGTTCGCCGGTCGGCTGTGTCTTGCTAATAATTAGATGCCGCAAATCGCGATCTAGTTTCGCCTTAGAACAAGAATTGTGGCTCCGGGCCGCCGTTGACCAGCGCAGGAAGCTCGGTTTCGAACAGCGATTCTTCGCTCCATTCGTCGTCACTCACTCGGCTGATCAAACGAGCATCCATGACGGGTGAAGTGCCAACAATCACGAAAAGGCGACCGCCGACATTCAGCGCGTCCAGGAATCGCTGATCTAGTTCGGCGATTGAACCGGTCACCGCGATCGCATCAAAGCGACCGTCCGGCAGAGATTCCATCGCATCCATGCATTGAAGTTCGACATCCCCCAGACCCGTGTCCGCCAAATTTTGCCCGGCGCGCTCAATGAAATCTGCGTGAATATCGATGCTGACTACCGACCCTGCGAGGCGTGCCAGACAGGCTGTGAGGAAGCCGGTACCGGTACCGATTTCGAGCACGCTGTCGGCACCGTCTAGGTCGAGTGCTTGCAGCACGCGGCCTTCTACAGTCGGCGTCATCATAATTTCACCGTGGCCAATGGGAATTTCGGTGTCGGCGAACGCCAGGGTCTCATAGCCGGCCGGCATGAATTGCTCACGGGGTACGCTGGCCATGACCTCAAGCGTCTCGGGATCCAATACGTCCCAGGCGCGAACCTGTTGTTCCACCATTTGCAGTCGTGCGGCGTCGAAATTCATCGTAAGGTGTTCTCTAATAGTGTGGTTGGTTGCCGAATTATGGTGAATCGCCGCAGCCCGTGGAAGCCACTGGGATATGCTTTGCGTTGCTCCATTTTCTGGCGGCGAATAATAACAAATGAGCGAAGAGCGGCAGGATTTTGACACGGTTTCTTTCCGAGGCCGACAGCTGTCCACGCACCCTGTGCGTGCCTGCTGATGCCGTCGACGACCGTCATTATTGGCATCGCCGTACTGATCGGCATCGCCGCCGCCGAAATCATCTGGCTGTGGTTCCAGCGTCGTTCCGCGCGCCGGCGCCTGCAACGGATGACGCACGAGGTCATCGAGGCCTCACAAGACGCCTCGGTTGGTCGTCGACTGACCATTCCCAATGACGCCGAGTCGGCGCAGCTCGCACATACCATCAATCTGCTGTTCGACGCGCTCGGCGAACGTGACGAAAAGATTCAGGGCAGGGACCGCCTGTTTCGGGATTTTGCCCGAACGTTGCCTGAGATCGTCATCATCCACGATGAAAAAATTCGACTGGCCAATGATTCGGCCGCAAGCCTGGTGGGATTGGACGCGGCGCAGCTGGTCGGTCGTGAGGTGTCGGATCTGGTCAAGCCGGCGTATCGCGCGTTGTTTCGCAATACAATGGAAAAGCGGCTTGCCGGCGAGGACGTGCCGCGGCGCCTCGAGATACAGCTGATCAACGGCAATGAAACCGGCCTCTGGGTCGAAGCGCAAAGCTCGAATATCGAGTTTCAAGGCAATGCGGCGGTACTGACGGTGGCGCGCGATGTAAGTCATCGCAAGAGCCTGGAAGTGTCCTTGAGCCGCAGCAAACGGCAGGCGCAGTACACGCTTGAGTCGATTGCCGAGGGCGTCATTACCACCGATAACGATGGCCATATCGATTACATGAATATCGCTGCCGAGACTCTCATTGGCGCCAATCGCGACGACGCCGCCGGGCACCGTATCGGCGAATTGTTCACGCTGGTCGACGAGGCGGATCGCAAGCCGCTGGGTGACCCGGTGGAGCGTTGCCTGGCAATGCGGCGGCGCGTGAATATGGGCCGGCGCGCGATGATGGTGTCCAGCGACGGTGAGCATGAACGGTCTGTCGAGATTACCGCGTCGCCGATTCGTGGTCCGGGCAGCAGCATCTCCGGCACCGTGGTGGTGTTCCATGACGTCAGCGAGATTCGCGGCTTCACACGTCAGATGAGTTACCAGGCCACGCATGATCCGCTCACCGGTTTGGTCAACCGTCGCGAGTTTGAGCGTCGACTCGATGAGGCAATGGACTCGGCACACGCCGAAGAAGCCGTGCACATGTTGTTCTACATGGATCTGGATCGCTTCAAGGCCGTCAATGATAGCTGCGGTCACTTGGCCGGCGACAATATGCTGCGAGAGGTTGCCGGCCTGATTAAAGAACAGGTGCGTGATTCGGATTTCGTCGGTCGGCTCGGCGGCGATGAGTTCGGCGCGCTGTTGATCGGTTGCCCGATCGACAAGGCACGTCAGATTGCCAGCGATATCTGCAACGCGATTGCGGATTACCGATTCGTCTGGAAAGACAAAATTTTCAATATCAGAATTTCGGTAGGTTTGGTTGAGATCAGTCACGTCAGCGGATCGATCCAGGACGTGATGAGCGCGGCCGACTCTGCCTGCTATGTGGCTAAACAGGAAGGCCGTGGTCGC
>JBCCEH010000054.1:0-4750 GCA_039030375.1 Pseudomonadota bacterium
CAAGCCGTTGAGCACAGCCTGACACCAAAGGGTTTGATGTGGCGCATGCAAGCATCACGCGCCGGTATCCCGTTCGGTGAGTTTATCCTGCAAAAAAACCTGCTGTATAGAATCGAGCAGGCGTATTTGATCAGCCGTGAGAACGGCCTTCTGATCGAGCACGTACATCACGAGGCTTCGCGCATCAAAGACAGTGATGCAGTCTCGGCGATGTTCACCGCAATCCAGGATTTCGTCAAAGAGAGCTTCTCACCGGATCGCAGTGGACGCCTCGAATCTGCGGATATGGGCGAGTTTACGTTATGGGCCATGCATGGCCCCCACGCTCTGCTGGTTTGCGTGATACGCGGCGTGCCACCGAAAAGCCTACGCGGCCAGTTGAGCGCGGTACTTGAACGCATCCATTTCCGCTACAACGCATCGATCAAAGATTATCGTGGCGACACTTCGACCGTGCCGGGCGTTGCTGCCGAACTTGAGCGGTGCCTGCGCTATCAGGCGGTTCAGGATGAACCTGAAACGCGTCGCTCATTGATCGGCATTCCGATTGTGTTGTTGCTGGCATTGCTCGGTGTTTTGGGCTACTTCCTATACGGCGCCTGGCAAAGTCGCCAGCTTGCCGACGCGTTTGAAACGAGCCTAAAGAGCGAGCCTGGTTATTATGTGAGCGAGGTGTCGACTCACAATGACCGTCTGGTCGTGACGGGACTGAAAGATCCGCTGGCCGTGCCCGTGGCGGAAATTGCGGCGCAGCATGACATTACGGCAGACCGGCTCGACTTGGAGTTGGGACCCTACCAGTCACTGGACCCGGAAATTCTTGGTCGACGAATCGACTCGCTGTTCGCCACGCAACCCAACTTACGCTACGTGCTCAACGGCACGGCATTGACCCTGTCTGGCACAACGTCACCAGAATGGATCGACAACAACCTGTCACTGCTGCGCGCGCTACCCGGCATTGAGTCGGTTGACCACTCAGGTGTGAATGCGGGTACAACGTTAGGCACACCGGCAATCGACGCGGTGGCCGTTGAGGCTGAGCGATTGGATGGCAGCCGAATATCGTTCAGCAGCGGCACGACGCTGGCTGAGGGCCAAACAGCCGCTATCGAACAACTTGCGCAGCGTCTCACGGCGCTACGCGACCTCGCTAACGAAGATAGCCGCAGTATCCAGGTGAGATTACAAGGCTCCACGGATGCAAGCGGATCAACCGATACCAATCGCGTGCTGGCACAAGCGCGTGCGCAAGTTGTGGCTCAGGAGCTGGCGCGATACGGCATGAGCATTGATGCCATCATCGAAGCCGGCCGTGTGCCAAGCGGTGGCGAGACTGACTTGCAACAGCGTTTTGTTGTCCTGCGTGTCGCAGCGACGCCCGTGGCCTCGTCCGAATGAGCGCATTGGTCAGCAAAGTCTGTGTTGTGGGCGACTTTTGCGTCGGCAAAACCAGCGTCGTGGAGCGGTTCGTTAACAACCAGTTTTCGGACAAATACTTAACCACCATCGGCGTCAAAGTTGATACCAAAGAAGTCGAGCTATCGTCGCGAGGCATTACCATCAAGCTAGTGATTTGGGATGTAGCGGGTGCGGACCGATTCGGCGAAAAAGAGTTTGCTTACTTACGTGGCACTGACGGCCTGATTTATGTTGCTGATGGCACTCGACCGTCGACTTTCGATTCACTCAACACCCTGATCAGTCAAATCCAAACCCGCATTGGCGATCGGCCAGGCGTGCTACTCATGAACAAGAACGATCTCATTGGTCAGTGGAAAGTGACTCAGGAGATCAAAGACAAGTTTTCCGCGCTCGTCGGTGCTACTTACAGCACCAGTGCAAAGACCGGAGAAGGCGTTGAGGACGCGCTCACAAATTTGGGCGAGCAAATCGTTGCTGGCCAGCTATCCTAATGCGACTCAGCTTTCCACAGCGCGTCATTGAGTATTTGCAAAGCAGCTTTTCGACCGACTTATCGCCGGCTTGCTTCGCCGTCGATGCTGACCTAAACCTGCTGGAGACTTGGGGTGATGCCCGTTGGTGCGGGTTGCATGACCTCCCAGCGCAAACGCCGCTATTGGAAAAGGTCCCCTGCTTGCTGGGCATGCTGGACAAACAGCCGACGACACTGGAATTCGTATCGATGCCCGACGGCAGCGTCGCGCACGTGAATGTAATTCCAGATAGCGAAAATTTTTTCGTGGTGCTGCTCAACGCCAAGAAAGACCACGATACGTTGCAGGAGCAGCAGCAAGCCGTCAATGAGCTCAAACTGCTCCACGCCAGCCAAACCCGACTGATTGGGCGACAACGTGATCTGATCGGCGAGCTCGTGGAAATGCGCGCTGAACTCGATCATCGCCGCCAGGCGGCAGAACAAAACAGCACACAGAAAGGAAAGTTCATTGCGATGATGTCGCATGAATTTCGTACGCCGCTGGCTTCAATTATCAATTACGCCGAACTGGCCACAGACGACAATATCGATACCAACACGGTTAACAAATGCATCGAGGCGGTTACACGTTCCGCACACCATCTCAACTCGTTGGTGGAGGCTATACTTGACGATGCCCGCCTGGATGCGGGTAATGTCGCTGTCAACAATGAAGTCTTTGAACTCCATAGCCTGCTGCAAGATTTAGCAGAGATGATGGCGCCGATGGCTGCCGAAAAGGAATTGTCATTTGTGTCCCTGGTCGATGACCAGCTGCCGAATCTGATTCGCGCCGACGAAATTCATCTACGTCAAATATTGATCAACGTACTGGGTAACGCAATTAAATTTACGAAGATTGGCGGCATTGAGCTTGCCGCGACTTACGTGAATCCCAAGCTGATCATCTCGGTGAAAGACTCGGGCCCGGGCATCAGCGTCGAAGATCAAGAGCGGGTGTTCGGCGCATTCCAACGTGGTGCTGACGAAAGTGCATCCGGCGCCGGTCTCGGTCTGGCCATCTCGCTGCGACTCGCCAAGCTCATGGGCGGCGAAATTACCCTGGACTCGTCGCCCGGTGCCGGCTGCGAAGTTACGATTGCGGTGCCAGTCAGCAATGTCGCAGACGACACCTCTCCGGGCGAACCCATCCTTTCGGCGCCGCCGGATGAGACTCACGCGGAAAAATCCGTCAACGTCATGGTCTGCGACGATGATCCCGATATGATCGCGCTGCTCGAATTTTACTTGCACCGTGCCGGTTACTCCCTCGTTATCAGCACTAATGGAAGAGAAGCGGTATCGAAGACACTCGCCTACCAACCCGACATTGTGCTGATGGACTGCAATGTACCGGAGATCAGCGGAATTGATGCTGCTCGCGAGCTACGTCGCAATGGTTTCGAACGACCGATTCTTGCGTTTACTGCATCGAAATTATCGGATTTAGAAAAGTCGGAGTTTTCTGCGTACTTTAGAAAGCCAGTTCCCATTCAGCAGCTGCTTGCAGAAATCAAAGCCCGCACACACTGATTGGTGCATCGGGAAAAATCTTCCCTCACGGTATTGGCCGCAAATCCTGTCTGAGATTTCTATACAATTCTATAGCCGCATATCGCCAATCTGGCCTGTGTGAACCCAACTGAATAGGATCTCGACATGTTCAGAGTTTTCGTCTTTTTCGTCGGAGCCGTCTTTTTCGTCTATGGCTTGGCGTTCGCCATCGCACCTGACACCGTCTTCGAATGGGTCACCCACTCCAGCCTGCCGATCGGCCCTGCCTTGATCGATGCACGCGCTACCTACGGCGGCATGTCGGTGGCGATCGGCATCGTGATGATCGTACTCGCGCGAAGCGAAGACACGCTTAAGCTTGGACTAGTGACCGTGGCGATCGTCAACGTCTGTATGGCCACCGCGCGTACCGCCGGCATCACGCTGGATGGACATGCAAACACTATGATGTACATCTATTTAGCACTGGAAATCGTCGCGGTGCTGATCGCACTACTTGGCCTGCAACAACTGAACAAGCGGCCCGCCTCATGAAACAGCGCTTGGGATTGACTGCCCTGGTCGTCGAGGACTATGACGACGCCATTGATTTTTATACTAAGACGCTGGACTTCACGCTCGAGCAAGATGAGTACCAGGCCGAGCAGGACAAGCGCTGGGTGGTGGTGGCGCCGCCAGGCAGTGACGGCGCGCAGCTGTTGCTGGCCCGTGGCACCAATGACCACCAACGGTCTCGGATCGGTGATCAAACCGGCGGCCGGGTTTTCTTGTTTCTGTACACCGACGACTTTTGGCGCGACTACGAACGCTATGTCTCACGTGGCGTTGAGTTTATTCGCGAACCGAAGAGCGAGGACTACGGCACCGTTGCGGTCTTTAAGGATTTGTACGGAAATTTATGGGATCTGGTCGAATCCAGCGGAGACTAAACGCATGATGGAAGTCATCCTGAAGCGCTTTGACAATCCCGATGAGATCACTGAGTTTGAGAAAGGTCGTTTCGAAACGGTGACACTTGGCGGCATGACGATCGGACGCGCAACCTATCAGCCCGGCTGGAAATGGTCTGAGGACGTTGGTCCAGGCATCGGTGAGGACTATTGCACGGTCGAACACGTCGGCATGGTGGTTTCCGGTTGTGCGACTGCGGCGTTCGCCGATGGGCGAATCACCGAGATGCGCGCCGGGGACGTATTTTACGTACCATCAGAACCTCATGACAGCTGGGTCGTCGGCGACGAGCCGTATGTGTCGCTCCACTTTTTAGGCGCATCGACATACGCCACCAAAGGCGCC
>JBCCEH010000055.1:0-4596 GCA_039030375.1 Pseudomonadota bacterium
AAGCGAGTTGATTATCGAAGGTCACACCGACTCGCACGGCGGTGACGACTCGAATCAGGCGCTATCGCAGCAACGCGCGGAGTCCGTGCAAAAGTACATGATCAACGCGATGCGAATCCCGACGTACCGATTGATTGCCACCGGCTATGGCGAAACCCGCCCGGTGGCCAGCAACGAGACCGAATCCGGTCGCGCGCGTAACCGTCGCATCGATATCGTTATTCGGCCGAATCTGGAGCAGTCGTAGCCAATTGCCACCACGTGGAAACGATATCGGCTACGCCGTCGGTGACGAAGTAGCCGTATTCGGCGTGTACATTCAGCACGCCGTCGAGCCGAAACCAGGTTTCGATCTCGCGATCGTCAATTCCTTCAATCAAACCGAGCTCCGCCATATCAACGTAGTCGTTCGCTAAGCACGGATCGATCGCTGTGAGATCGCCGACCGCGGTAACGTTGATCCAGTGACGGATTTTCGTCGGGTAGCGCCCCTTGGCGATCTTGTCACTGCCTTTGATGCGCTTTTGAATGTAGCGCTGCCCCAGCGGGCTGCCCATCGTCACCAGGGTAACCGGTACCGGGTTGCGCTCCGAATGAGTGAGCTGCCACAACGCCTCGTAGCTGATCACCGAACCCATACTGTGCGCGAGCAGCAGCACCGGCCGATCTGCCGCATCACGCAGCAGTGTTTTCACCACCTCGCGGGCGCGTTCCGCCGCACCGTTGGTGTTTTGCACATACCGCCGAAGATCTCGCAGATGCAACGTCAATCGATCATTGGCCAGATGCGGAATCAGGAACGGCATTAAGTCGCCAAGACGGTACGCCCAACGCATCGCACGACGTGTCAGCCCGGAGAATTTGGCGCGGTCCGCTTCGGTCGGCTCGGTCTGCGCGATTACCGCATCAACCGCCGCCGCATCCAGACGGAAGTCCCGATGTACTTCGTAAAAATCAAACGTCCATGCGGCCAACGCAAAATCTTCAGGAGCGATCTGAATACCGCTATCGGTGCGTGCCAGAGCCGTGTTCAAACACCGCAAGATGGCATCGCCATGCGTGGCGGGCTCCGGTTTAGGCATTAAGCCGGGAACGTAGATCACCAAGGGCGTATTAGGCACCGCGCCGTCGCTCCAACCAAGCCGGTATTTCACCGATGTGCTGAACCTCAAGATCGGCTGGTGCCAGATGGTCAGGCCAAGGATGCTCGTTGCGATTGACCCATACAGTCGACAATCCGGC
This sequence comes from Pseudomonadota bacterium, assembly GCA_039030375.1. Classification (GTDB taxonomy): domain Bacteria; phylum Pseudomonadota; class Gammaproteobacteria; order Steroidobacterales; family Woeseiaceae; genus UBA1847. The sequence continues at coordinate 1,243 of JBCCEH010000055.1, forward strand.
TTGCTGTGCGCCAACCACATCCATTTCCGGATGATCGCCAACGTGTAGCGTCTGCGCGGCGGTAGCGCCACCGGCGGCAACCGCACGTTCAAAAATCTGTGGCGCTGGTTTCGCAGCACCGGCTTCGCGCGCCGAAATCATGGCGTCGAATAGGTGATCAATACCGATCATGTCGAGGCGCGCGTTGCCATTGGTGACCGCAACCAAACGATAGTGCTCCCGTAATGCTTCTAAAGTCGGCAACACCTCAGGAAAAATATCCACCGAATTTCGTTCGCGATCGAACACTTCCATGGCCTGATCAACGAAGTCATCGGGGCCACCGACTTCTCGCCCAACCCGCCGCAGCACCGTACGACGCAGGAACGTGTAGTCGTGCCCCATATGCGGATACTGATCAACCACGTCCGCGCGAAGTTGTGTCAGCGCCTCATGGTCGTATCGCTCGGCCACTCGCGGGTGGTCGCTTTGAATCCATTCGTAGAGTCGCCGCTCGGCGCGATGAATTACAGGGTGGATTTCCCACAACGTATCATCCAGATCTATAGTAATAACTTGGAACGCACTCACGTAACAGTTACCGCTCAGCCCAAAGAGGTATTGTAACGATGAAATACCCGGAAGCGGACTCAACAATGTCCACGGCCGCGAAGCAGGCTTTGCGGGATGAGCTGCGCGGCACGAGGAGAGAAGTATGGTTCCATCATATGAGCGACGAGTAACAAAGCAGGTCGCCCGCAAAGTCGCTTCCCAAATGGGTTTCGCGCCGCTGGCCCGTCTGCATTGTTGCGTGGCTTGCCAATGATCGCCGACATTGGACGCGCCACGCGCCGCGCACAACCGGCCAGCGGTCGCAGAAACGCGGCTCGTGCAAATTGTTGAGTCCGCTTCCACACACCATGGTTCGAGTGACCGATGTCGACGAATCACTGGATTTCTACTGCAATAAGCTCGGCCTGCAGCAGCTGCGCCGCAACGATTACGAGAACGGTCGGTTTTCGCTGATTTTTCTCGCCGCGCCAGGCGACGACCGGGCGCAAATCGAACTGACCTGGAACTGGGATCCGGAAGAGTACGGCGAAGGCCGCAACTTTGGTCATCTCGCCTACGCGGTCGACGATATCTACGCGACCTGCCAGAAACTCATGGACGGGGGCGTCACGATCAATCGACCACCGCGCGATGGCCGTATGGCGTTTGTCCGCTCTCCCGACAATATTTCCATCGAGCTGCTACAAGCGGGTGGCGCGTTGCCGCTGCAGGAACCGTGGGCGTCGATGGAAAACAGCGGCACCTGGTAGCGAATATCCGGTCCGTTTGCGGGCTGATATCACAGTTGCTCATGAAAATTTATTATTGCTGGAGATGTGGGTCCGAACTTCCTTTCCTCGAGGAGTCGGAATGGCGGCTATTTGCGCCTCATCTCGACAGTACGATGAAAGCAATTAAGGACTATCGAAGAGAAACTCACGCCACGCTCGCACAAGCCAAAGTTGCCGTTGAAGACTCGACGGTGGCGGCTTTCAAAGATATCACCGGGTACGAACTACCTAACTGGAGCGCTGCCTACCATCACCGACTTGCAGACTCCGGCCCAGAGTGTACGAACTGTGGTCATTTATTAAGAACACCTCGGGCCAAACTATGCGCCAATTGCGGCACCCGGATTTGAGCCAATGGACCGCCGCACGCTGATCAAATCGCTGCTCGCAACAACCCTGGTCGGGTGCGAGCAGCGCCACGCTCCGGGCAGTCCACTTCGTGTCGTGGTCGCCGGCGCAGGCATCATTGGCGCATCTGTCGCCTACCATCTGGCAAAAGCGGGTGCCGACGTTACCGTCATCGACCAGCAGGGCCCTGCTACGCACGCGTCTCGAGGGACCTTTGCCTGGATCAATGCAACTTGGGCAAAGCAGCCGCGCCATTACCATGCGCTGACACAAGCGAGCATGGTCCATTGGAAGCAATTACAAGAAGCGCTGGACATACCGGTCCGATGGGGCGGTTCGCTGGAGTGGTTCGACAATGACGAACGTCAGGTAAGACTCGCCGAACAGATTGCTGAGCAATTGGCGTGGGGCGAACCCGCGCGCATGGTTCAGGCACCCGAACTCGCTGAACTCGAACCTGAGTTGTCGATAGATCCCGATGTCCGTGTTGCCTACTCCGGAAATGACGGCGCGGTCGATCCGATTGTTGCCACCGATCGTCTGCTCAGCGCGGCGCAACAGCAGGGTGCGAAATTGCGCTACCCGTGTGAACTCATCGATACGGTTTCAAGAGGTACTCGACTGGTCTCGGTGGAAACATCAGACGGTACTATCGCAGCAGACCGACTGATACTCGCCACCGGTGCGGCACCCGATGTTTGTCGCCGCTTCGCCCATATCGATATTCCGCAGCGCACGACGCCAGGCGTCATTGCCATCACTCGACCCACACCGCGGTGCGTTCATCGCATCATCGCAGCGCCCGGCGCGCATTTTCATCAACGAGACGACGGCCGCATCGTACTCGGCGAACAGGATGGCGCGCCGGATACCGAGGCGCACGCGCTGCGTCTCAAAGATCGGCCGAACGATTTTCCGTCCGACATCATTGCGCAACAACACGGCAACCGAATTCGTGATGTCGCCGCTCAGTTCGTGCCGCAAATTGCCAACACCGAGATCGAAACCGCGTATATCGGTTGGCGCCCCCTACCCCTCGATGGTCATCCGGTGCTGGGCTTTAGTCCGGAGAGGCCAGACGTATACATTGCGATTATGCACAGCGGCGTTTCGCTCGCGCCGATCGTCGGACAACAGGTGACGCGCGAAGTGTTTGCAGGTATTGAGCTCGAAGAACTACAACCTTACCGGCCGACGCGATCGTTCCAGCAAGTCTCGCGTTACTAGTCGGACGAACAGCTCGCTAAGTGCGCATTCCCGGCGTCAACGGCGGCAAAACTTCGCTGTCATTGGACGCCATCGACTCCAGCGTCTTGAACGACTTCAGCGCGCTCGCCAAGGCATCACCCGACCACGACGCACCTTCCGGCCCATAACTGCTGCGCGATAATTGCATCAATTCGTCGGCCAACGGGCTGTTCACACGATTCGCAAAATCGCCAACACTGAGCGGCGGATCCACCGGCCATTCCATACGGCCCCATTCCAACAATGCCGCGCGAACCGAACCGGCATCGCCGGCCACCGCGGCTTTGCGTGCATTTTTTAGAATTCGCGACTGTTGCTTGTGCACCGGCACTTGCTCGGGCTCACGACGCTTTTTCACCGGTCGTGATGTCCACCACCACAGCGCTAAGGTCGCCAGCCAAACAGCGGCCAGCAACTCCGTGGCGCGACGCCAGAA
>JBCCEH010000056.1:0-4410 GCA_039030375.1 Pseudomonadota bacterium
AGCACCTGTGCCTGTACGTAAGTCTCCTGTTTATCCACCTCTGCGGTGATAAATACCTCTGCCTCGCCCGGTATTGCCACTGACACTTCGGACACGTCTACCACCAGCGGCGCGGTTTTCTCATTGCCAACGCTGATCGCAGGAATCACGATCTGCCCAGACCGTTTCGGCCGCAACGTGTACGACCAGCTCATGCTGCGGTGTAGCTGGCCGTTAAAGATGCGCGCCTCGACGCGAGTGTCCGGGGTACTGATCTCAAAGTGTTGCTCCAGAATCGACACATCCGGCTCGGTATCGATTTCGGCGTCGCTCACTATCGTCAATCGAAATGTCTCGTTCTCTTCGACGTTGGCACGGTCCACGCCCGCGCGGACATCGGCATTTGCCTGCATCGCGGGCACGGCACAGACGAGGACAATAACTAGAAGCTTACGAAGCATTACCATGGCTGCACCTCATCGTCCGGCCAGGTCTGATTGCCGTCCTGATCGACGCGCTTCTGTCGATACTGATAGCGAAACTTGTTGCGCAGTAATTGCCCGGGGTCATTCGGCACGCGCCGTAACCATTGTTCCATTGCCAAACCTTCTTCTTGCGAGCGAATCAGCTCAGCGAGCTCCGCCTCGGTCATCTGTTCTTGTTGCTGTTGTGCTTCGCGCGCTGCCCGTTCGAGTTCTTCCTGCATCGCAGCGAGGTCTTCTTCGGTCTGGTCGTTTTCGCGCCCTTCGGCGTTGCCGTTTTCGCTATCCGAATTCGCGCCGTTCTCACTGTCTGACGATTCACTATCGGGATCCGGTTCACCGTCGGAATCGCCGCCCTCGCCGTCACCCTCAGACTGATCGTCCTGATTCTGCTGCTGCTCGACTAAGGTCGCCACAAGCTCGCGATTGTATTGCGCGTCTTCGTGGTCCGGCTCGCGCGCAAGCACCTCGTCAAACGCGTCCAACGCACCTTCGAACTTACCTTGACGCGCCAGCGAGGTGCCATAGTTATACAAACTGCGTGTGTCATCGAACTCGGCAAACCCGGAAGCCGCTTTGCCAAACTCGCGCGCGCGATACTCGGCCACGGCGCGCCATTCCGGATCATCAAACAACTCGGCCGCACCATTGGCATTGTCATTTTGCAGCTCGCGCTGCGCTTGTTGATCGGGCGTTAACCACAGGTCTTCCCACACACCCGCATGTGCGACGCGCGGGAACGGCATCATGAAGAACACCATCGCTACCACCCAGCCGCGACGGAACGACAACGCAGCCAGCGGTAGTAGCAGCAGCAACAGCCACGGCCCTTCTTCACGCCACTGGTCGGTGGCCTGGGAATCACCGGACGCAGTGCGTTGACCAATCTCGCCGGATAACAGCAAATCCAAATCACGATTATCGGTAGTGAGCGGTGAATACTGACCCCCACCCGCCTCGGCAAGCGCTTGCAAACCGCGTTCTTCCAAACGCGGCACCGCGATCTGTCCGCTACGATCGGTAACAAAGCCGCCATCGGGCAATGGTATCGGCGCGCCGTCGCGACTACCCACGCCCATCACCGACAAGCGGTACCCGTTTTCGACCAGTTCAGCGGCGATGGCCTCAGCCCCCGGTGACGAACCGCCATCGGTGATCAGCAGAATTTCACCAAACGGTGCGCCGGCCTGCTGCAACAGATCGCGTCCTTTGCGAATCGCGGCGACCGGGTAACTGCCGCGACTGGGCATGATGTCAGTCGACAAACTGCTCACCAGGCTAGCAATGGTCTCGTTATCGGTGGTTAACGGTGTAACCGTAAAGGCGTTCGCCGAGTAAACGATCAATGCGGTTTGGCCATCTTCGCGACGTTCGAGAATGTCCAGAATCTTGAGCCGTGCGCGGATCAGACGACTCGGCTGCGTGTCCTGCGCATCCATCGAGCGCGACAGGTCCAGCGCGACCACCAATGCCTGATCCGACCGGAACACGGGCTGCTCAATGCGTTGCCATGCCGGCCCGGCCAATGCCAGCACCAGCAGCACAGCACCGAGCGCCGCCAACCACCAACGGTACTGATCACCTGAAACCGGTTGCCGCGACAATACGTGCGGGGTGAGCTCGCGCGACACCACCCGTCGCCAATTACCCGGGCCGAGCTTGCGCCGCGCCAATACCAACAGTGCGATGAGCACCAGCGGCAGCGCGATCAGCCATTCCGGCCGTAAGAAATGAAACTCAGCTAGCATCGGTTTGCACCGGCAGCGATCGTTGGAACGATAGGTGCTGCAATAGCTGAATTATTAGGAGTAACGCGATCAGCGCAAACGCACCGGTCAACGGTATGAAGTACATCGACTTGACCGGTCGAAAACCGGCTTCCGGTTCTTCAACCGGCTCAAGCTCATCGACCAACCGATAAATGTCCTGCAGGCCGGCCGTATCGAGCGCGCGGAAATAACGGCCGCCGGTCATCGCGGCGATTTGCGTGAGCGTTGACTCGTCCAATTCTGACGAGGGGTTCACCGCTCGACGCCCGCGCGTGAGTGATGAGATGTTCATCGACTCGGCGCCGATGCCTATCGTGTAGACGCGCAAGCCGACTTGCTGGGCCAGCTCCGCCGCTTTGATCGGATCGACAACGCCCGCCGTATTGGCGCCGTCGGTGAGCAGCACCAGAACCTGCTCCTCGGCATCGGTATCGCTGTCGCGCAACAGCTTCACGGCCAGGGTGATCGCATCACCGATGGCGGTCTTTTCACCGGCCAATCCGATCGCGGACTCCATTAATAACGTCTTCACCGTTTCGCGGTCCAACGTCAGCGGCACCTGCAGGTAGGCGCGCAAACCGAATAGGATGAGACCGATGCGATCCCCTTCGCGGCGACCGATGAAGTCGCTCGCAACCGCCTTGGTTGCCGTCAGTCGATCAACCTCGCGATCGCCGAGCACAAAGTCGCGTTGATTCATGCTGCCGGACAGATCGACGGCCAGCATGAGGTTACGACCGGTAACCGGCGTATCGATCTCGTCGCCGATGCGCTCCGGGCGCGCTACCGCGAGCACCAGCAACACCCAGGCAGCAAGCATCAACCAAAACCGCCAATTGATGAGCTGCTCGAGTTTGGATCGATCAACCAGCAGCTGAAATCCGTTCAGGCTGGGTACCTTAAGGCCGGCATCCACCACTCGTCGCGACGGCTTGGCAAAAAAGTACACCAGCGGTGCCAATGGCAAGAACGCGAGCGCCCACGGCCAGGCCAGCGACCACATTAGCGTGCACTCCCAACGGGGGTTGCCACCCGATGGCGAATCGCCGCCACCAACTGTTCAAGGTCATCTAGCTCAACCGCGGCGGCCGGATCTCGATAGGGCAACTCGAGTAGCTGCCGACCCGGACCGTTCACGAACACCGGCCGTGCCAGGTCGCGATCCAGCCATTCTAGCCAGGCATCGCCGGTCAGTGACGCGACATCCGTACGCGGCGCGTAGGCCAACATCGTGCGTCGCAATAACTCCGACGCGCGCGCGCCAAAACGCACTGCGTTGCGATCCTGACGATAGTCGTCAGCGAGACGATCCAGCTCTCTGAGCGCAAAGCGTCGCGGTGCGCCCTTCGCGCGACGCCGCAAATAAAAGTGCAGCCAAAAGAAAAACACGATGGCAATGATCGCGAACAGTCCCCACCAACCGGGTGCCAGCGGCCACCAACTGATGGCGTCAGGAAGGTGCAAATCGCGCAGCGGAATCTGTTCCGGGTCCATCGTGCTAACGCCCTCTGCGACCCAGGGCAGTCTGCAGCGCCGTGACCGGATCGTCATCGGTCGCCAGCGGCATCAGGTGGATGCCATAGCGATGACAAAACACCTCAAAATTCTTGTAGCGCGAGTCAAACGCATCACGATATTCCTCGCGCGCACGCCCGAGGTTGGTGTCGATGGCCAGTTCCGTATCGCCCGACACTAGGCGGTACCGACCTGGCGGCGGCAGCTGCCGCTCAAGCGGATCATTGAGAAACAATGCCAATACTTCGTTGTGTCGCGCCACGCTCGACAGATACGACAGCGACGTTCGCGTCATACCGGTAAAGTCGCTGAGGATTACCACCAGACTGCCAGGGCGCGATACGCGACGAAGTGCCGCCATTGCCTGGGTCATCGCGTTCTCACCATCGCCATTATCGTGGCGTTCACGCGTGGCCCAGTCGCGGTGCTCAGCAAGCTCATGCACAAATCGCAACGCTGACTGACGCCCGAGCCGCGGCCGCAATTCTCGATGTGTACTGTCGCCGAATATCAGCCCGCCGAGACGATCGCCGCGATGATGCGCTGACCATGCGAGTAAGGCACCGGCACGCGCTGCGTTCACCGACTTGAAACAACCCTGAGTGGCGAAGTGCATGCTGGCGCGCAGATCGACCATGATCAGCACCGGTCGTTCGCGCTCTTCG
>JBCCEH010000057.1:0-4159 GCA_039030375.1 Pseudomonadota bacterium
GAGCAACTGATGATTAACTCCGGTTTGCTCGAAGAAGGCGACAGCCTGTACGACCCGTCTAACATTCGCCTGCTGCACCATCTGAACGCGGCGTTGCGCGCGCATGCGATCTTCCAGAAAGATGTCGAATACATCGTCAAAGACGGCGAGGTCGTTATCGTCGATGAGTTCACCGGCCGCACCATGCCGGGTCGGCGCTGGTCCGATGGCTTGCACCAGGCGATCGAAGCCAAGGAAGGTGTCGCCATTCGGCAGGAAAACCAGACGGTCGCGTCGATCACGTTCCAGAACTATTTTCGCCTGTACAACAATCTGTCGGGTATGACCGGTACTGCGGACACCGAGGCGTTCGAGTTTCAGTCGATCTACGGTCTTGAGGTCATTGTGATCCCGACGCATCGGCCAATGGTGCGCGACGATGCAGCGGACCTGGTTTATCTGACGCAAGAAGATAAGTATGACGCGATTATCGAAGACATCACTGAGTGTCGCGAACGCGGGCAGCCTGTGCTGGTGGGCACCACATCGATCGAAACCTCAGAGTTGCTCTCTAACGTGTTGCAGAAACGAAAGATCGATCATCAGGTGCTGAACGCCAAGCAACATGAACGAGAAGCGACGGTTGTCCAGCAGGCAGGACGTCCGGGTGCAATTACGATCGCTACGAATATGGCGGGACGCGGTACGGATATCGTGCTTGGCGGCAACCTCGATGCCGAGCTGGCCGAGGCCGGCGAGGGCGCTAATCAATCCGACATCAAGGCCGACTGGCAGCAACGTCACGACCAAGTGATCGAAGCTGGTGGGCTGCATATCGTCGGCACCGAACGCCATGAATCGCGGCGAATCGATAATCAGCTTCGCGGCCGTTCCGGCCGTCAAGGTGACCCGGGTTCATCGCGGTTTTTCTTATCCATGGAAGATACGCTGATGCGTATCTTCGGCGATCCGGAACGGACCAAAGCATTGTTATCACGCGCCGGTATGCGCGAAGGTGAGGCCATCGAAAGCCGGATCTTGTCGAAACAAATCGAAAAAGCGCAGCGTAAAGTCGAAGGTCACAACTTTGATATGCGCAAGAATCTGTTGGAATACGATGACGTTGCCAACGATCAGCGCAAAGTTGTGTACCACAACCGCGCAGACTTAATGGAGGCGGACGAAATCGAAGATTCGGTGGCGGCGATTCGTGACGAGGTCGTGGAAGGCGTCGTTCAACAGCACATTCCGCCGGGGAGTCTCGAAGAGCAGTGGGATACCGAAGGGCTTAGTCAGGCGCTGGAGTCGGAGTTTGGCATTCAGTGCGACGTGGCGCGCTGGGTGCGTGAAGACAGCACTCTGAATGACGATGGCATTGCCGAGCGTTGCATGAACGAAGCGTCTAAAGCCTACCAGCTCAAAGAAAGTACTGTCGGTGAAGAGCTGATGCGCAACGTTGAAAAGCAGGTCATGCTGCGTCAACTCGATTTGCATTGGAAAGAACATCTCGCGGCGATGGACCACCTGCGGCAGGGAATCGGACTGCGTTCCTACGCACAGAAGAACCCGAAGCAAGAATATAAGCGTGAGGCGTTTGAGATGTTCGGCGCCATGCTCGAGCAGGTCAAACACGATACCGTCAGTATCTTGTCGCGCATTCGCATTCAGGGCGAACAAGACCTCGACGATCTAGCCGAGCGTCGCAAAGCTGCCAGTGGCATGAAATTTCAACATGCAAAAGCGTCGGCTTTGGGTGCGCAACCGCAGCCGCAATCGCCACAACCGGGACAGGGTCGACCCGGTGGTGCGACAGCACCGGCGGCGGCGCCGGCAGCGCCATTTGTTCGTGATGGTCGCAAGGTTGGCCGCAATGAGCCATGCCCGTGTGGTTCTGGTAAAAAATTCAAACAGTGCCACGGCAAGCTGAATTAGTTCCTGCGTGAGACGACCATGCGCTCTATTCGCGTAGCCGCGGGTATTTTAATTCGCGGCCGCGACGAGGTGTTGATCGCCGAGCGTCTCGATGGTCCGTTCACGGGTTTATGGGAATTCCCCGGCGGCAAAATCGACCCTGGTGAGTCGGCTCTGGCGGCGCTGGTTCGCGAGCTCAATGAAGAACTCGGAATAACAACCCTGAGTGCTGAGCCATTCATGGCGCTTGAGCATAGCTATCCGGATCGTACCGTGTCGTTGGAGTTTTTCCTGGTACGCGAGTGGCGTGATGAACCCCGCGGACTCGACGGACAGCGCTTGCAGTGGCAGGCGATCGGCAACATTGGCGAAGAACAGCTGTTACCGGCGAACGGGCCGGTCATCCGTGCGTTAAGAGAGCTTCCCGGCTAGCAGATGCTGAGTTGAAACGGGATATCGTGACCCGTTTGTACGGCGCGAGAGTCGATCGTCGACCATTCCAAGAACCGCACGGTAAATCGATGTTGGCTGCCACTGATTTCCGGATACAAACTGCGGTTCTGTGCAAGACACACTCGCAGTAAACGACAGTCAGCGTCCTTTTGCATGTTGTGTTGATACATGCCATTGATCGCGGTCTTGTCGAGTGGCTGAGCACTCTCGCGAATTAGCCACAAAACTTCTGTGGCGGCATCGCACAATGGACGAATTGCGCCGAGCCACACATCGAGATCCTCGCTACGTCTTTCGTAAGACTGCCGCAGCCAATGGCTGTACTCGGGCAGATCAAACTCGCAGGTGCCGCCCGGAATCGCACTGCGATTCTTGATCGCATTCAAAAAATCGGAGTCTTTGAGTGGCTGCAAAAACGAGGTGCCGATGTTGCCGACTTCGGTGCGGCTGTCGATAAGATTTCGCACCAGCGTATCGAGTCGACCGGAGTCGACTTCGGGCTGGCTTTGATAGCGTTGCAGAACCTGCAGCTGCTGATCGATTTCTTTGTGCACTTCGCTGCGGACATCGCCGCGAGACAAAATTGCCATGATCTCCAGCAACGTCGACACGGTCGCGCGAGTCGCCCAGTCGTTTTCCTGTTCGGCGTTGTACAGCAGCTGCTGGTAGAGGAATTCCAGCCGCAAAAAGGTCCGCATCCGCTCTGAAACGGGCTGTTCGTAGTACGTCGGTTGCGTTTCGGCAGCCGCGGGTACCATGCTCCATGCTGATGTGGCCATGGCGCTATTCTGCGCCACCATCCAATCCCAGGCAAATACTGATCGGCGCACTCGGCGGCGCCTTGAAGTGGGTCTAAATCGTCAAATACGACTCGTGCAACGTCATTACCTGCTGACGCAGATCCGCGAAGGTGCTGTTGTTAGTAATGACATCGTCGGCGATGCTGAGGCGCTCTGAGCGGCTCGCCTGAGCTTCCAGCATGCGAAGCGCTTGCTCCCGCGATTCGGCGTCACGGGCCATCAGACGCGCGATTTGTGTCTTTTCGTCGCAATCCACGACGATGATTCGATCCATCTGCTCGCTGAGCGGTGAACGCGTCAGCAGCGGTACTACCAATAGCTTGTAAGGCCCCAGCGGGCTGGAAGCTTGGCGCGCCGCTTCGGCTTGAATCAGTGGATGCAGCAGGCCTTCGAGCTTGCGCCGTGCGGCGTCGTCGGCAAACACGCGCGATCGCATGGCGCCGCGATCCAGCTCGCCGTCCTCGTTCAGAACGTCCTCGCCGAAAGCCTCGACCACCGCGGCGAGGCCGTCGGTGCCCGGCTCGACCACCTGCCGGGCGATGACATCGGTGTCGATCACTCGCGCGCCGAGCTCAGCAAACAAATCCGCGACGGTGGTTTTGCCACTGGCAATGCCACCGGTAAGTCCGATGACGGGCGGGCGGGACTGAGATTTAAGCGGAGTGGTCAATGCCGAATTTATTCAACGGTGGTTAGTGATACAGGCCCATATACCATGCGACGATCTGTGGGCCCCACAACAGGGTAATCCAGCCGGCCATGGCCAGGTAAGGCCCAAATGGAATCGGTAATTGCCGGTCACGACCGCGCAATACGATCAGGCTGATACCGAACACAGCGCCGACCAACGCCGACATTAGAATTATCAGTGGTAGTGCTTCCCAACCTAACCACGCGCCCAGCGCTGCGAGTAACTTGAAATCGCCATATCCCATACCCTCTTTGCCGGTCACTAGCTTAAAGACCTGATACACGCTCCATAGGCTCAGATAGCCGGCGATGGCGCCGATAATCGC
>JBCCEH010000058.1:0-4106 GCA_039030375.1 Pseudomonadota bacterium
GGTTATGCGCCGCAATGACGCGGACTTCCGGCTGGTCGTCAATACTGCGATCGCGCGGATTTATCGTAGCGGCTTGCAGGCAGAAATTTTCTACAAGTGGATCGGCCGCATTGGTATCGACGTGCCGCCGATCGTTGCTGCGATGTATCAGTTGGGTGCGCTTCCGGAATAGCGTGCGGTGACCAGTGCCCGTGCTCGGCGCTAGTGCTGAGTTTTTTGTCGTATTTGAATGACGATAAGCGCCGCGAGCAGTAGCAGACTGCCGATAACATCGGCAATTACGATTTTGCGGAGTGCCTCGCCGAAAGGTTGAGACGCATAGGCAAGCACGACAAACGCCAGCATACTGATGAGCCCGGCAATGCAGGCAAGAGTTTGCAGCGTGGGCCGAAACGCTGCATAGATCATGAAAGCGCCGAGCAAGCCAAAAAGAATGGCTCTGTGGCGCATCAGTATCACCAGGTCATTATTCTCAAAGGATAGTCCATACAGCGTCTCGAGCTGGCCGGCCGATATGACGCCCGTCACCGGCAGGATGTTGATGATGCCGGCGATAAGCAGTGCCGTGGTGACGATGTATTTCATATCTTGCCTCGCGAAGCGTTCAGAGTTGTCGTCCAGTGCGGATCGTCAATCATCGTCGGAAAAGCGTTTCTCTTGCTCTCGTATTTTGTCTTCGTATTCCTGGATTGCATCCATTGACTCCTGAATGTACTTACGTTGGAGCGGTGTTTTTCCGTCAAGCTGTTCCGCTTCGATTCGCTTCATCAACGCGTCGCCAAATTTTGTGTCGTTGATCGAGTCGTTACGTTTCATGTGACGATTAATTTTTTGAAATTCGCGCGATTCCAGTGCGAATTCCAGCGTGCAGTTGTCACAGTGCAGGGTATGTTTATTGACGAATCGTAGGGTACGAATGTCGGAGAATGTCACCCATTCCGATTCGTTCCACACAATCCACTCGGTCGTTTTGCGGCAGTCATAGCAATACCACTCGGCGACCTCGCCGACGGGACTAATTTCTTTATCCCAGCCGAAAACTATCCACATAGAGAATCCAATTGAGGGCGCTCAGCGCAGGTCTTTATGGACGCTCGTGACGATGTTGTCGGTCAACGTAAAATCGAGATAGAAGCGCAGCAAACGGCCGTCCTCATTGCGCACCTGATAGGACAGGACTTCGTCATCATCATAAACCGCCGATTGTATCGGTTGCCCGAATTGCGCCGTAATGTCTTCTTTACGACTGCCTACCCCGAGCCCTCCCGATAGTCGATGCTCTTTATTCGTCACGTGGTAAGTGGTGAGAGTCTGATGATCGATGCTAAAAAAAGACATGCCGTCATAGCGGTAGACGCCGCCACCCACGTCATCAATCATTTGCCCTTTCGTTGGAGGCGGTGGCAGTGGCTCGCCAAAAACGTCTCGCATTTGTCTCACCGACGCGCCAACGGCGAGTCCGTCTAATGTACTGTCCGCAACGGTGATCGCGCCGTAAGCGTATCCCGGTCCGCGCAGTCGCTTCACTAGCACTTCGTAATGTTCCGACTCCGGTGGCACCAGGCCTTTGCCCACGTCGATATACACGCCGTCTGAGTATATGCCCATGAAAAAGAGCCCCTTAGGGCCGGGCTGGGTGAAGGCGTAGTCGCAGCTGGTGCCGGGTGGGTACCTAAAAATCTCGTCGAGATGCTCCTGGCCTTTAAAGACTTCGTCGATACGTATGCTCGCACCATCGTCGTCTACGGCAATCACTTCGCCGATAAAGATCGCTTCGTTGTGGGCAAATGACTCGTCGAAGTTATTGACGTGATACTCAATCGACGGCGGCCCGCCGATCCACGAGCAGGCAAATGAAAATGTCGGCGCGAGTAGGGCCGATAGTGTTAGTGCAACAACGATCGGAAGTCTTTTCATCTAGCGTCCTCGACAACGTTCGACAAATTGATCAATCGAATCCGCGCATTCTCGTGGCTGGCTTTGCAACAGCAGATGCGGCCCGATAATGGTAGTGATCTGCGCGCCGGGTTGAATTTTGGCGATGGCGCGGCTCGAGCGTGGAAACACCAGGCGGTCATCGGAAGCCCGTAAATACAAGATCGGTACGTCGACGCGAGCGAGCGCAGCGCCGGCGTCGACCGCTTCAATCTCCAGCATACGAAACCGCACGACGTCCGGGTCGACTTTGGACAGCGAGCGTTCCGCCAGGTCTTTGATGTCCTGGCGATCGGTCCCGAGCAGGATATTGCGAACGAAGCGCGCTGGGCTCGAGTGCGTCGATACAAACGGCACAAACCGCTTTAGTAACGCCAGCGCGGCCGACGGATTGCGGATAAAGCTGGCGGCAAAAATCAGTCCGCGAAGATGGTCGTCGTTGTCGGCCGCAATGGAAGTCGCAATCGGGCCGGAGAACGACTCGCCGAGTACGACGTAGGGTTCGTCGGCGGGAATCTGCGACTTAACAAAAGGAATCAGATCGCTGTAGCCAAGTTTTTGGTCGCCGGGGTAAGACACGACGATCGGATTGATCGTATCGGGTAGGGTGGGGACCAGCGGCTCAAACAACTCGCCGGTGCCATCCATGCCGGGCAGTAGCATCAGATTCATTTCAGCAGGCCGACTCGCCGCTCTCAAAGTCGCCCTTGACGATATCGCGCAGTACATCGAGATCAACGTCGTCGAGTTTATTGATATACAAGCAGGCGACAGACTTCTTATGTTTTCCCAACTTCTTGTAAAGCGCAGCAGCATTCTTGAATTTGTCGCCGACATAAAACGTCATGTTGGACTTGCGAGGCGAGAAACCGGCAGCCGGCATGATGCCTTCGCGGCCACTGTCATATCGGTATTCGACCTGGCCGAAGCCAATGATCGATGGTCCCCACATCACCGGCGGGAGTCCTGTGACATCCTGGTAGATCGCGAGCGCAGTTGTTGAATCTGTACGTCGACGCTGGTTTTCTATCGCGGCGATAAAGTCATCCACGGAAGCGTCGGTAGGGAGAGTCTTGTTTTCGGCCATAGGGCAATCCGTACGCGGTATCCAGAAATCTAGTATAGACGTTGCGAGCGGTGCCGGAGTTAAAGACTATTCCCACTCTTCGTCGTTGGTTGGGTTCGCCAGCATCCGGTAGGTCACTGAAATCGCACATATGCTGATTGCTGAGATGACGTAAAGCAGTACATCGAAAACTATCCAGGCGCCGAAACTCAGTTCTTCTGGGCCCCACTGGAGAAAGCTGAAAACCGGAATGCCGAGAGGCAGCATCGGAATGGACGTCGCAGCCACTACACGCCAGCCATTATCACGGGTAAGTTCCCAAGAATCCTGAATGCTGGTTTTCTGATCGGTTGCCGCGGCGGGAAAGACCATGAGAACCCTAGACGAGAGATACAACACGACCGGCAGCAGAACCGTCGGTATAAGAACATCCATCGCCGCCTGCGACCGAACCAGCAGGAAAAACGGTATCAACACAACACTGAGGGCGATCCCGAGAATGATCATGGCGATTTGCCAGCCAACGAACCGTGTTTCCCGGCCGGTCCAAAATACGCCAATAGCACGCGGTAGTGAGTCCGGCCCCAGAATAATGATGCGATGGCATACGATCGCGAACAGTGCATTGATGGGCAACAAAATGCACGTAAATACAATGGAATTGACCAGAGTGGTCGGGAGTTGGCTCTGGAAATGCTCAGCGACAATCAACGAAATAGCTGGAATCAAAAGGGCAAGAAACAGTGCCGGCCATTTTTGACCTACCTCCCGAAACGTCTCGCGTACTGCGTCAAGAACAGGCAGCTTCGTTATGTAGGCGAGATCGTTCATAGGCTCATTTCAGCATACGGTGCCGTTATGGTCGCATGCAATATTGAAATCGGGTGATCCGACCCTATATCTGAAGATAGCAACGAATAGAAAAAGGGGAAGACAAATGATTCACTCAACCACGAATAATATTGAAGGCCGACACGTGTCTAAATACCACGGTGTTGTGACCGGGGAGGCGATTTTGGGCGCCAACATATTCCGCGACTTCTTCGCTGGTATCCGCGATATCGTCGGTGGCCGTTCGGCGGCGTACGAGAAAGAGCTGCAAAAA
>JBCCEH010000059.1:0-3962 GCA_039030375.1 Pseudomonadota bacterium
AACCGTCGGCAATCCGGTTCGCGAAGACATCGCCAACGTGGCACCACCAGCGGTGCGTTTCGGTGAGCGCGACGGCGCGCTGCGCTTGCTGATTCTAGGCGGCAGTCAAGGTGCACTGTCGCTGAATCGCACTGTACCGGCTGCGCTCGCGCAATTGGATTCAAGCAAACGGCCGATCGTTAAGCATCAGTGCGGAGAGCGCACCTTAGCGGCAGCACAGGCGGCGTACGACGAACACGACGTTGACGCTGAATTACTGCCGTTTATCGAAGACATGGCGGAGGTATACGCCTGGGCAGACTTGGTGGTGTGCCGATCCGGTGCTCTGACCGTTGCGGAGATTTGTGCAGTGGGACTGCCGGCGTTATTTATTCCCTATCCCGGCGCGGTAGATGATCATCAAACTGCCAACGCCCGCGGCCTGGCCGATAGCGGCGCGGCGGTCATTATCGATGAAAGTATGTTGAGCCCGACCGTATTGGCGGGGCAGCTAACTGAATGGCTTACCTCGCGCGACGAACTGCTCGCCAAAGCCGAACGCTCACGTGAGTTATCGCAACCCAATGCGCTGCAACGCATCACGGAACACTGCCTTGCGCAGGTGGAGGTGCGAGCGTGATCAAACGTATGCGGCGGATCCACTGCGTGCACTTCGTCGGTATCGGCGGTTCGGGCATGTCCGGAATCGCCGAGGTGATGTTGAGCCTCGGTTACAAGGTGCAGGGTTCGGATCTTAAAGTGAACAAACAAACGCGGCGCCTCGAAGCGCAGGGTGCGACCGTCTTTATCGGTCACGCGGCCGAGAACATTGAGCAAGCCGATGCTGTGGTCGTGTCCAGCGCGGTCGATGAAACCAATCAGGAAGTGGCCGCGGCGCGCGAACGACTGATGCCGGTGGTGCAACGTGCCGAGATGCTCGCCGAACTGATGCGGTTCCGATATTCGATTGCCGTTGCTGGTACGCACGGTAAGACCACCACGACGAGTCTGGTCGCGAGCGTCTTGGCGGAAGGCGGATTGGATCCGACGTTCGTCATTGGCGGGCGGTTAAAAAGTGCTGACGCGAACGCGCGCTTGGGGCAGGGCGATTATCTGGTGGCGGAGGCCGACGAAAGCGACGCCTCGTTTGTGCATTTGAAGCCGATGTTGGCGGTCGTCACTAACGTCGACGCCGATCACATGTCGACCTACGACGGCGATATGGAGAAATTGCGTGCCGGCTTTATCGACTTTCTGCACAACCTGCCGTTCTACGGCCTTGCAGTGGTGTGTGGTGATGACCCGGGTGTTCTGGAAATCGTCGGTAGCGTCGGTCGCACTATCTCAACGTACGGTATTGACGAAGGCGTCGATGTTCGTGCCGAGAACATCGAATTTGAGGAAGGGCTAACGACCTTTGACGTCATTCGGCCAGGTGAAAGTGATCCGCTTAAGGTGTCGCTGCAGTTGCCAGGCTTACACAATGTGCGCAACGCGCTCGCCGCGATTGCCGTCGCCAACGAATTACAAATCGGTGACGACGCGGTGGTGCGAGCGTTGCAACAGTTCGAAGGCATCGATCGACGCTTCCAAAACTTGGGCGAAGTTGAAACGACGGCCGGCAAAGTACTGCTGATCGATGATTATGGACACCATCCCACCGAAATCGCGGCAACGTTGGCGGCGGCTCGCAGCGGTTGGCCCGATCGTCGCGTCGTGCTGGTGTTTCAGCCGCACCGGTATTCGCGCACGCGAGATTTGATGGACGACTTCGCCACGGTACTGTCCGAGGCGGATGTCACTATCGTGCTGGATGTGTATGCCGCAGGTGAGGCACCGATTGCCGGTGCTGACGGTCGCGCCATTACGCGCGCGGTACGCACTCGCGGTTCAGTTGAGCCGGTCTTCGTCGAGTCGCTGGATGCGTTGCTGCCGGTGCTGGACGGACTGCTAGCTGATGGTGACTTGGTGCTGACGATGGGCGCCGGCGACATCGGCGCTTACGCGGCGGAATTACCTGAACTGCTGCGTCGACGACCGAATTTGACGGTGCACTCATGACGGCGCCGGCACACAACATTGAGGTGCAGGGTGAGCTGCGCAGCAACGAGCCGATGAGTCGTCATACCTCGTGGCGCGTTGGTGGTCCTGCGGATCTGTTCTTCGTACCGGCAAGCATTGACGACCTTTCAGCGTTCCTCGCCAATCTCGACGAATCCACACCGATTTTCTGGCATGGCGTCGGCAGCAATTTATTGGTCCGCGAAGGCGGTATCCGCGGCGTGGTGGTGTCTGCGACACGGATGCTGCGCAAGATGGATCGCGTTGATCATTATCTGGTTAAGGCAGGCAGCGGTGTGCCGTGCACGCAGTTGGCGCGCAGTTGTCTGCGTTGGGATTTGGGACCCTCTGAATTTTTTGCCGGTATACCCGGAACGGTCGGCGGTGCATTGGCGATGAACGCCGGTGCCCACGGCGGTGAAACCTGGGAGCGCGTCGAATCGGTGCGCACCATTGATCGCCGTGGTGAGCTGCATCAACGCGCACCCAGCGAGTACTCGGTGGGGTATCGCACGGTAACGGGCCCGTCGGACGAATGGTTTATTGAGGGTCTGTTCCGGTTCGAACCTGACGTCGGCGCGAGTCGTGACACCCTCGATGCGATGTTGGAACGGCGCAAAACTACGCAGCCACTAGGGCTGCCCAGTTGCGGGTCAGTGTTCCAGAATCCGCCAGGTGATCACGCGGCGCGATTGATTGAAGCAGCCGGTCTGAAAGGACACCGCATCGGCGGTGCCGAAGTCTCACCCAAGCATGCCAACTTCATCATCAATACAGAGAACGCCTCGGCGACCGATATTGAAGAGCTCATCGAGCATGTGCAGCACACTGTGATCGAACGTCATGGCGTCGAGTTGCGACATGAAGTACGTATCGTCGGGGAGATGGCGCCATGACGCAGTTTGTTGCAATGCGCGATGGCCGCACTCAGGTCGACAACGCTAACGACTTCGGTCGGGTAGCGGTGTTGCTCGGCGGTTACTCACCGGAGCGTGAGGTGTCACTCGAGTCCGGTAAAGCGGTGCTAGATGCGCTGCGCAATAAAGGCGTGAACGCACACGCTTGGGATCCGGCCGAACATACGCTGGCGGAGTTTGCAGCGGCCGGGTTTGATCGTGCCTGGATCGCGTTGCATGGCACCGGCGGTGAAGACGGCTCGATTCAAGGCGCTCTGGAATGGCTGGATACGCCGTATACCGGCAGTGGTGTGATGGCCTCGGCCGTGGCCATGGATAAGGTGCGCAGCAAACGCCTGTTCGAGGCTGCCGGGCTGCCGACACCGGAGTTTGCCGTGGTTCGGCATCGCGCGGACGCGATTATCGCGGCGGAAACCTTCGGCTTCCCACTCATTTTGAAACCGGCGTCGCAAGGTTCGAGCGTCGGTATGACTAAGGTTTTTGAGGCGGATGAACTGAATCGTGCTGCGGATCTGGCGTTGTCGTACGGCGGAGTCGCGTTAGCCGAGCGCTGCATTGTCGGTGACGAGGTCACGGTATCGGTTTTGCAAGGCGAAGCACTGCCGAGCATCTGTATTAAGACGCCGCGCGTTTTCTACGACTATCGCGCCAAATACGAATCGGATAGCACGGAGTACATCTGTCCCTCGACGGAGGATGCGGCGCGGGAGACAAACCACGCCGACATCGCACTCGCGGCATTTGCCGAGCTCGGCTGTTCCGGTTGGGGGCGGGTCGATTTTATGACCGACGATGATGGCCAGCCGTATGTGTTGGAGGTCAACACAGTGCCGGGAATGACTAGCCATAGCCTGGTGCCGATGGCGGCGAAGCAGGCGGGTATCGATTTCGACACGCTGTGTTGGCGAATTTTGGAAACCAGCATGCGTGCGGACACGACAGCAACGCATATCGAGGTGGCGGCTAATGACGCGTAAGCAAGCAAAGCGCCGGAAACAAAAAACA
>JBCCEH010000060.1:0-3955 GCA_039030375.1 Pseudomonadota bacterium
AACCGGCCGTAACATCGAGATCATCAACGAACAACCGGCGGCTGGCGGCCCGTTCGTTGGCGCACAATACAATCAGATCTTGCAGATTTTCGGCGGCGACCCAAGTACCGGGAATGTGGTTCAGGATGAGGTTCGCTCATCCAATGGCGATTTCAGTAATAACGAATCGGACAACTACGTGTTGACGCTCGATTGGGCGGCCGGCGAATTCGACGTCAAGTCGATTACCGCGATCTCCAAGTTTAAGTACGACGAATTCTGCGACTGTGATTTTACCGGCACCGATGTGTTTGGCGCAGCGTTGCAGGAGTCGTATGAGCAAGTCAGTCAGGAAATTCGGATTTCGTCGCCGCTCGGCGGTAAGTTCGACTACATCACCGGCCTGTACTACCAATCCAGTGACCACGATTACAACGACCAAATCGTAGTCAACAGCAGCTCGGTACTGATCCCGGTGGTAAATGCATTAGCGCCCGGTTTTGGGGACCTGCTTTCGAATACCGAAGCACGGCGCCAAGCACGGGTTGATTCAGACGTGCTGTCTGCGTTCGCGCAGTTCAACTTTAACGTCAGCGATACGGTTACCATCCAAGCTGGCGGTCGGATCACGAAAGACGAACGCGATGGATTCCGCACGCTGTCGATAACCTCGGGCGGCGGTGCACCATTGCCGGCACCGCAGGTACCAGCGGCGCTGGTTTATGCACAGGTGTTCGGTATCTCGTCGACCAACCTGGAGGCGCTCGGACCGCAAGGGGCATTTTTCATCGGTGAACTCGGCCAACTGCCGGTAAGAGGCAATCGCGATGAATCGCAATTCTCCCCCGAGCTCAAAGCGATATTCGATTTCGGCGATGATTCACTGATGTATCTGAGTTGGTCGGAAGGCGCTAAGTCAGGCAGCTTTGACTTCCGTGCGAACAATCGCAGTTTCTTCCCGACCATGGAGGAATCGTTCGAATTCGAAGACGAAGAAGCAAGCAACATCGAGCTGGGCGCCAAGACCGTATTACTCGACGGTCGTATGGAGCTGAACGCGGCATTGTTCTTCACCGAGTTTGACGATCTACAGATTTCTATCTTTGACGGCACGCTTGGCTTTAACGTTGGTAACGCCGCATCCGCCGAAGTACAGGGCCTCGAACTTGATTGGCGTTGGGCCGCAACCGACAACTTAATGGTGCGCGGTGGTATCGCCTTTACCGACTTTGAATTTACCGACTTTGAGAACGGTCAGTGCTTTTTTGGCGCCACACCGAATACCGATCTGGACGGAGATGGCACGCCGGAACTGTGTAGCTATACCGGAAACTCGAACCAGTTGGTTTCCGACGTTCAAGGTAATTTGACGTTTGATTACCGCAGACCGGTTGGCAGCAACCTGGAATTCGCCAGCACACTGGATTTGTTCTACACCAGTGAATACGACGCTTCCGCGACCTTTGATCCGGCATTGGTTCAAGACGCTTACAGTCTGATTAACCTGCGCCTGGCAATCGGTGCAGCAGATGGCGGCTGGCAGGTGGCATTGCTTGGTAAGAACCTTGGCGACGAGAAAGTCCTGACGTTCGGCGGTGACACACCGCTTGCCGGCAGCACGTTCGGCGCGAAGTCGAACTACGCGTTCTTCACGCCGGGTACGACGTATACCTTGCAGGGCTTGTTCCGCTTTTAGTCCGTCAATACGACAACCAACCGCCTGCTGCGAAAGCGGCAGGCGGTTTTTTTATACTCGCGTAATTTTCAGCGACCCGGCCGATTCGTCGAAGCAAAAATCACTCGCTCGGCCAGCAAAATATTCGTCGGTCGCTTTACGACACCCCGACCAATCATGGTAATCGTCGAGGATAATACTGCCGCCAACCACCAGGTTGGGCACCAGTCGCTCAAGCGAGACCATGACCGGCTCGTACCAATCGACGTCGATATGGGCGAACGCCACTTCGCCAGTGACGCTCAAGGTGTTCTGCACCAGACCCTCGATCAGCGTGACGTTGTCGGATTCATCAATTTCGAATAACCGGAGATTCTGCTTCACTTTGGTAAGCAGATCGTCTTCATACCCATAGTAGTCATCACCGTCGATGCCTCGTGCTCCACCACTTGCAATCTTGTCGTAGCGTTTATGCACGTCGTCGCCATCTTGCTGCCCGGGGGCGGGAATCATGCCGAAAACATCGTAAACGGACAGCGGCCTTGCCGGCGATTTGATCGACGCGATTAAGATGGTCGACCCGCCGAGCGCGCAACCGGTTTCATAAAAGCCACCATCGAGCCCACGCGCCTCAACTTCCCGACAGGTGTTGGCAATCGACGCGAGCTTTCGCTCCGGTAAATACGTCAGCTTTTGCCGCCGGATCGCCTCCACCAGCACACGATCGGCTTCGCCTAGGCTGGCCAGCGCCGCGCGCTTTCCGCTAAACAAACGTCGGTAGAGTTTTTTCGCCAATGAAGCCATGGATGTTCGAGGTCAGTAAACGCGCATTCACGTATAATGGAGCGGAAGATTATCGCGGGCTTTGACCGAGAACAAATCGACTTGCATCACCAGCACCCTGCCTCCGTCGTCGTCACCACGTCGACCTTTCCAGTCGATGCCGATGACCCGGTACCGCGATTCGTTCTGGATCAAGTGACACAAATGGCAGCGCTCGACCCGAACCTTCGGTTTTATGTGCTAATTCCGCACCACAGCTACAGCGATCCGATTGACGACGTCATTGAACACAGCACGCACACCGAAATTCGTTACCACTATTTTTGGCCACGATCGTCACAACGATTAGCTGGCCGCGGCATACTGCCGGCATTACGGTCAAACCCGCTACGCTATGCCTTGATCCCGTTTTTTATGCTCGCCCAACGGCGCGCGCTGCGTCGCCTGTGTCAGACCTGCGACGCCAAAATGATTTATGCCCATTGGTATATGCCACAAGGCGTGGTTGCTCAACACGTTGCTAAACAACTGGGCATTGGACTGATGTTCACCACCCATGCGTCGGATGTGTCGGTTTTGGCTCGTGTACCGCTGGCAAAACGACTCATTGCGGCCGGATTGCGGCAGGCCAACTGCTTTACGGCGGTATCCAAACGGACCGCGCATCGGTTGATTACGTTTTTCTCGGCGGACGAATGGCACAACCAATATGCCGACAAACTCCACATTATCCCGATGGGTACAGACTCAGCGCCCAACATACCGACGGCACCGACGATCGCCTCGGAGATGGAGTCGATGGGTATCGATCCGGATCAACGCTACATTTTGTCGTTGGGCCGACTCAGCGCGAAGAAAGGATTGCGGTATTTAATCGACGCTTACCACAAACTCCCTGAAGCCCTGCGGTCAACGGTACAACTGGTGATTGCCGGCGACGGCGAACTCGCGCCTCAGCTCAAGCAGCAGGTTGTCGATCTGAATCTCGAAGCACGAGTTCGATTCACCGGGTTCGTGCAGGGCGAACAGAAGCGCCGATTGCTGGCCTCGGCGGCGGTATTCGCCCTTCCGTCGATCATCGATGACTCAGGTGACTCCGAAGGCTTGCCGGTGGCGCTGATGGAAGCACTCGCGGCTGGCAGGATGGTGATTGCGACCGACGTAAGCGGCGCCGAGGAAGTGCTCACCGATGACTGTGGGGTGCTGGTGCCGCAGCGTTCCGCGGCCGAGCTTGCCACCGCCTTGCAATCCAGTCTCAGCCTATCGAACGAGTTGCGTGCAGCGCAGCAACAGCAAGCGCGCGACTTGGCGCGACAATTCAAGTGGCCGGACGTTGCCGAACGGCACTTACGATTGATCCATGCGACGCTCGCCGCGAATCAATGAAGATTCTCATTCTAAATAGTGATCTGGCGAAGAACCGCGGCGATCGGGCGATTGCCGAAGGACTGATTCAACTCATCGTCGATCACTTTGATGATGCTCACATACAAGGACTGTCCGAAGCGGCAAGCCGCG
>JBCCEH010000061.1:0-3924 GCA_039030375.1 Pseudomonadota bacterium
ACCGAATTTGATGGCCTCAACTCGATGGTCGTCATGAAAGGACTACGCCTGTCACAAGGTCGCGTTCAGGTGCGCGCCGACGAGGGCCGCGCTACGCGTCTCGATTTCGAGGACAGCGTTTGGCAATTTGAAGGCAACGTCACCATTGAAGTTGAAGACAGCCGCATTGAATGCGATTCCGCCGAAGTCACTTTCATTGACCTCGAACTAACCAAGGCGAATGTTTCAGGATCACCGGCAACATTCCGACTCCAAGACCCCGGCACTGACGAAGTGACCTATGCCGAAGGTGGCCAACTGGACTATGACGTCACCACCGCAGTCGTCACGTTTACAGATAACGTTAAGATCACTGAAGGTAGCAATCAGATCACGTCGAGCTACTTGGTCTACAACATTCGCGAACAACGATTCAACGCCGCGTCGTCAGAAGGCGGCGACGATAAGGTGCGCATCTTGTTTAATCCGGCAGAGATGGACGATGAGCTTCGCGAACAGGCCGAAGATGCGGTCGAAGAGGCAGCAGAAGAGATCCCGGGAGATCTCGGTCCATGAGCATATTGAGTGTTCAGGACATCTCAAAGAGTTACAAACTCCGCAAAGTGGTTAAGGGCATTTCGCTGGATATCCGCAGCGGCGAAGTCGTCGGCTTACTCGGCCCCAACGGTGCTGGCAAAACCACCGCGTTCTATATGATTGTGGGACTGATTGCCGCGGACAACGGCTCGATCCTATTGGACGGGCAAGACCTGACCGCCCTGCCCATGCATCGACGCTCAAAACTCGGGCTGGGCTACCTGCCTCAGGAAGCGTCGATCTTCCGCAAGCTCACGGTTGAACAAAACATTCTCGCCATTCTCGAAGTGCGCGACGATCTGGATCAGGCCGGCCGCGAAGAGGCTTTGGAAAGTCTGCTCGACGAACTCCACATCGGGCACGTGCGATCCAGTCTCGGTATTAGTTTGTCCGGTGGCGAGCGGCGGCGCGTTGAAATCGCGCGGGCACTAGCGGCTAACCCACTGTTTGTATTACTCGACGAACCATTCGCCGGCGTCGACCCCATTTCGGTATTGGATATTCAACGAATTATTCGCCACCTTTCGGAACGCGATATTGGCGTTCTGATCACCGACCATAACGTTCGAGAGACACTCGGAATCTGCGGTCGAGCCTATATACTCAGCGACGGCAGTTTGATCGCTTCAGGCTCACCGGATGAAATTCTGGAAAATCACCATGTGCGTGAAGTGTATCTCGGACAGGAGTTCAAACTTTAGGCACCCTTTTTAGATGCTGAAACCATCGCTGCAGCTAAAACTTGGGCAAACGCTGACGATGACACCGCAGCTCCAGCAGGCCATTCGCCTGTTGCAGTTACCGGTGCTCGACCTCAATGCGCAAATCCAAGACGCCCTTGAAGAAAACGTGATGTTGGAAATGGAAGACCTTCCCGACGTCCCGCAGACCAGCAATGAAAGCACCGCCGAAGTTCTTACCATCAGAGCCGAGGATTCTTGGGCGGACCGGTCCGCACAACAGATCCAAGATGGCGGCTGGAATGGCGAAGGGCGCCCCACTCAAGAATTTGCCGACGAATCCGGCAAGACGCTGCGCGAACATTTGCTATGGCAGCTCGAAATGGACGATTACTCGCCGCGCGAAGCGGTCATTGGCGAGGCCATCATCGATTCAATTAACGACGATGGCTACCTCGCAGTCGAACTCACTGAAGTTGCCGACTACATTGACGATGAACCCAACATCGGTGACGACGAGCTCGAAGCGGTGCTTGCCAAAGTCCATGCCATGGATCCAATCGGCGTGGGCGCACGATCGATTAGCGAATGCCTGGCGTTGCAACTCAAACAATTGGACGAATCGACACCGGCATTGCCATTGGCTATCCAACTCGCAGAGCATCATCTAGATCAGGTCGCGAATCGTGATTACGGCGAATTGCGCCGCAACCTGCGGACTTCCGAAGAAGACCTGCAGGATGCCCTAGCGCTGGTCAAAAGCTGCAACCCGAAACCGGGACTTGCGGTCAGTCCGGCGGCGGCTGAGTACGTCATTCCCGACGTATTTGTCCGCAAGATCGACAACACTTGGCAAGTCGAGATCAGCCCAACCGGCGTACCGCGACTCTCGGTGAATCAACAATATGCAAAATTGTTGCGCGGCAGCGGCGACCATGACGTATTGAGAACACAGTTGCAGGAAGCACGTTGGTTAATTCGCAGCCTGGAAATTCGAAACGAAACGGTACTCAAAGTCGCGACCTGTATCGTCAAGCGCCAGACCGAATTCTTGGAGCTCGGCGATGAGGCAATGAAACCCATGGTGCTGCGTGATATCGCCGAAGAGATTGGAATGCACGAATCCACTATCTCTCGGGTTACAACCAATAAGTATATGCACACGCCGCGCGGCGTCTTCGAATTTAAGTACTTCTTCTCGTCCCATTTGTCGTCGGCGAGCGGCGAAGATCAGTCATCTACCTCGGTTCGCGCAAAAATCCGCAAGCTGATCGGCGCCGAGAACCCGGCCAAACCACTAAGTGATAGCAAAATCGCGAACTTGCTCGCGGACGAGGGAATTACAGTTGCGAGGCGCACCGTCGCGAAGTACCGTGAAGCTATGAACATCGCGTCTTCGAGTGAACGTCGAAAACGCCCAAATTAAGCCATTCAGAGGAGGACGACCCGCTAATAAAAGTATCCGTTTACACAGCAGCTACGGGAGATACGTATGCAACTTAATGTTTCAGGGCATCACGTCGAGGTAACCGACTCACTACGCGGTTACGTCGAAGCCAAGATCGAGAAAATCGAACGACATTTTGACTTGGTGTCCGGAGTGAACTGCATCCTCACAGTCGAAAAATTGCAACATAAAGCAGAAGCCACGGTCAGTGTAAATGGTGGCACGATTTACGCCGACGCCGTCGAAGAAGACATGTACGCGGCGATCGACGGACTGGTTAATAAACTGGACCGACGGGTACGAAAACACAAAGAAAAGCTGGTCGACCATCACGCTAGAGAGTCCCAAAAACGAACATTTGCTTGACGGCATTCTTCCACGTGGTATAAGTCTGCGCGGTCAGGAGGCCTCAGGCTGAATTCCACTCATGTTGCTTGAAGAAATCATCAAACCCGATAGCGTGCTGTGTAACGCACAGGCGCGCAGCAAGAAACACTGCCTCGAAATTCTTAGCGAGCTGCTGGTCCGCACGACGCCGGACATTTCCGCCGATGAAATTTTTGGGCGCCTGATTGAGCGCGAACGGCTGGGTTGTACCGGACTGAATCAAGGTGTGGCGTTTCCGCACTGCAGGGTCGAAGGCCTCGACACCAACATTGCGGCCATGATCAAACTCTCGGAACCGGTCGACTTTGACTCGTCTGACGGCGAAATGGTCGACATCGTATTCGGCCTGATGGTGCCAAAAGATCTCAACGAGAGTCATCAAGCCAACGTCAACAGCATTGCCGCGTTGCTCGGCGACTCGGATCTGCGCTTAAAAATGCGCGCCGCCAAAACCAGCAATGAACTGTACGATTCACTTATTGACAGCTCCGTCGCCACCGTCGTCATCGACTTAAAAACTGCCCAGGGCAGTTAGCTCCGCTTTCTATGCGCGTTGTCATCGTCAGCGGCTTGTCAGGCTCGGGCAAGTCCGTGGCGCTGCACGTGTTGGAAGATCTGGGCTACTACTGTATCGATAATATGCCGGCAGCGTTGCTCGACAAAGTGGTCGAGGAAGTCAGCTCTGGCGAACAGCCCACCGAACACTTAGCGGTCGGTATCGATGCCCGCAACCGCAGTGAAGATCTTAAGACGCTGCCGACCGAGATTCGACGGCTTACTAAGCGCGGCATTGGCTGCGAGCTTATTTTCCTTACCGCTAGCGACGAGGTATTA
>JBCCEH010000062.1:0-3876 GCA_039030375.1 Pseudomonadota bacterium
AAGAACGCAAAAATACTTAGACCGATACCCCAGAAATAGGTAATGGAGAGTGACCATGGCCGCGGCCGCAGCAATGCGAAGATGCCAATCCAGGGCACAATATCGCAGACGTGCAACGGCAGGCTTCGCTGGGGATCAAAGTTACCGGGGAGGTTGCCGCTGACTTGGCGAACAATCTGTACGACCACGACAAATGCGATCCAACCGTAAATGAGTGTTTGACGTGATGCTGGCTGGCTGCGGCCGAAAATGATCAGTAGGGCGATGCCGACAACGCCCCCCATGGTGATAAGGCCGTGCAGCGTTGCGTAGGCGGTGAACGACTCCAGCATGGAGTCAGTGTAGCACTAGCCCCAGGTGCCGCCGTCTGACCGTGGTTCCGGCAGTTGCTTGCGTACGATGTCGATGAGCTGCTGTTGATCGGCGGAAACGGTTGACGTCAGCGTTGCCGACATCATCGCGGTCAATGACTCCACCTGATCGGCACTGAACATCTTTTGATGTCGCTTAATCAAATTTTCCAACTGGTTTGGGATCATCTGCGGTGAAGCGAGTAAATGCGACGACGATCCGAGCAATTGCTTCGCATCACGCTCATTCAGCGAAAACGATTCTGAGAATTGCGCCAGGATCGCGGCCTTTTGTTCCGCGGAAATATCGCCATCCAATTTGGCTGCGCCGACGACGAATAGTGCCGCCACTTCCATCGGGTCTTCGACCGCGTAGATCGGATCTCCGCCGTATTTCTTCGCCCAGGCGCGCCGTCGTCGCCAATGAAAGGGGTTCAGGCCGCCCAGATTGATACCCATGCGATCCAGCATGTAGAGAATCCACACGATGGAACCGATCAGACCGAGAATGTAGGCCATTGGAGATCTCCGCCAACACACTGCTTAGGCTATTATTCTGAGCGATCTCAAACAGTTATGCCAATCGACGGGTTCACGAAAGCGAAAAAACGGGTTGCATGTGAAGGATTTCATCGCTCTGGGGCACTAATAACCTAGACACATCAGCATTGGAGTGACGATATGAACACCGACAATCCGGACAGCGCGCTGCAGGCAGAATTCGATAAGTTGCGAGCCGCGACCCCCAGCCAAAGTGTTGGTGACGTTCTCGCAAGGATTTCGAATCGCGCACACAGCAAACGGCGGCAGGTTGTCTGGGCAGTCACAGGCGCGCTTCTCGCGACTGCGGCGACAGCGCTATTCGTTGTTCGCGGCGATTGGTTAGGCTATTTCGTCTTGCCGCTGGTCGCAGTTGTATTCGGCATTGTCGCGCTGCGTTCGGCGAAGGAAGCCACACACTTAGCCGAGTTGGAGCCCGGGCGTAGTCTGGTTGATTCATGGCGATCCGAAGTTAATGAACAGTTGCGCCACATTAATTTTGGCCTGTGGATAGGTGTCCTGTTCAGTGCGCTAACCGCTTGGGTCTTCATCAGGCATGGCATGAACAGCGGCAGGGCGTGGATCTACGGGGTGACGGCGATCGTGATCGGGGTCTATGTCATTTACCAGTGGTTGGTGGTTCGGCCGTTGCTGCAGTGCGAGCTTAAGACCCTTGATAAAACGGACTGAGCGCCTCGACAGTATTGTTCGGCAACACTATGCCAGTGTGTATCGACTGGCGCTGAGCATGACCGGCCGACCGGCCGATGCCGAAGATGTAACTCAAGAGGTATTTGTCGCTGTGACAAAGGGTATTGATTCATTTCGTGGTGACGCGGCACTGAGCACGTGGATCTACCGAATTGCAATTCGTACGGCAGTGCGTTGGCGAGCAAAACAGGTAACAACAGAATCGCTGCCAGAGACACTGCCTGCCCAAAACGTAGCGGTGCCGATCGACTTGATAAAGGCGTTGAATGCGTTGCCGGCCGACGCTCGATTGGTTATCGCACTGGTTGCGATCGAAGGCTTAACGCATGCCGAGGCGTCGGACATTCTGGCCATACCGGAGGGAACGGTCGCGTCACGCCTGCACTACGCTCGCAAGAAACTGTCCGAGAAACTTTCACTGACCGACTAATTTGGCTGGTACAGCACCCATTGGTCATCGCGCCGCACATACCAGTTGGTGGTCAGTCGGTATGGGGACTCAGCATATACGCCCAACACCAACTCCATCATGTCCGCATGCCGCTCGGTGTTTTCGGAGCCGGTGACCAACAAAATGTCGCGTGCTGGAAGGGCGACAACGATGTCACCTTGGATATCAAAATTGTCGGTCACCCAAATTTCGTCGAACAACAACAGGCTAGATTCGTAGTTGCCGTCAGCAACTACCAGGTGCAGGCCTTCGCCGCCTTCGGAGGTGATGCTGGGTAGGCGGTCCCAAAGATTACTCTTGGCGACAACCGGGAGGGTATCCAGATTGATGTTCGCCTCGATCAGCGACTCCTCGTCGACATAGCGAATATTGGCCGGCGTGTCCTCGGCGTAAATAACGACCAGGCCGTCGGTCAACTCATAGGAAAACAGCGACGCTTGCTCAACGTCACTCAGTGATTCTCTGACCGCAATGGCTTCCTCGATCCACGCTGTATCCTTGACGACCGGTACGATGTTCTCAGGGTATAGCGCGTCATCGGCTCGATTGATCGTCTCGGCGCTGGATGCCACATAGGTTGTGAGAACGTCTTCGAGCGCCTCGGGATCCTGCAAGTACAGTTCATACGCGTTGAACAGGTAAATGAAGTAACTTTCGTCGTCACTGTCATAGACCGTCAGTTCCAGCGGTTCATTAATCTCGACACGCGAGCCTTCCACCTCTGCCTCGAACTTCTCGGCATATCGTTTGCTAAAGTCTTTATCGCTCAATACGTCGGCAAGTGCAGTACCGCAGACGAGCGTTAACGTCAGCAGGGTGATTCTCAAGCCATTCATTGCGGCATCCTTATTAAGAGTCGGCGCGCAGCCCAAGCGCACTGATCAGTGGTTTAGCGATGCTGGTCGATCAGGATGGGGTTGCCATCGGGATCGACAACCATCAGGCTGCCGGGCCCGGTGCCTGACTCGTCGGTTTGATCGAGTAACTCAAATCCGGCGGCTTTTAAGGCTTTCTGAATATCTCGTACATCGTCAAATTCAGCGGTTTCATTACAGTGCTGGTCCCAGCCGGGATTGAACGTGAGCATATTCTTTTCAAACATTCCCTCGAACAAACCAATAACGTGATCGCCGTTGCGCATAATTAACCATTTCTGTTCGACGTCGCCGCCGGCCGCTTCGAAACCGAGAGTGGCATAGAAATCGCGTGAGGCGACGATGTCTTTGACGCTCAAGCTAATCGAAAATGATCCAAGATCCATATTGTTCCCCGACTGTTGATTTCACAGTATTGTGCTTCATGCTCG
The DNA here is from genome assembly GCA_039030375.1 of Pseudomonadota bacterium. Taxonomy (GTDB): domain Bacteria; phylum Pseudomonadota; class Gammaproteobacteria; order Steroidobacterales; family Woeseiaceae; genus UBA1847. The sequence continues at coordinate 3,359 of JBCCEH010000062.1, forward strand.
ATGAGCCGATTTTATTCGGCGCCTTTGGTGGCGTATGTCGATGCGCCTAAAAAGTGGAGCGACACATACGGCTCGTCGCCGACGACCCAGCTGTCATGAGGTTCTGATGGTACGTAAAATACGTCGCCGGCGCGCATCTCGGTGATTCGCCCGTCGGCGAATGCCGCGGTCGCGCAACCGGAAACCACCATACCAACGTGTTCGACCGTGCAATAGTCCTCGCCGATGCCCGGTCCTACATCCTCAGACCATTTCCAGCCGGGCTGATAGGTTGCGCGTCCGATCGTCATGCCACCAAGTGTCACCGTTTCGAAACGACCTTTTTCAAACTCAGTGATCTCATCGGGTTTATCAAACCGCTTCAGGATGACATCCATCATGCGTTTAGTCTCCGCTGGGTTCGACCAGATCCCATAAATTTCCGTACAAATCCTTAAAGACCGCAACGGTGCCGTAGTCCTCGCTCTTCGGTTCGCGAATAAACTCAACGCCACGTGAGACATAGCGTTCGTAGTCGC
>JBCCEH010000063.1:0-3872 GCA_039030375.1 Pseudomonadota bacterium
ACTTCCGGTGCTGATAAGTCGACATGGACGTTGTCGATACCGAGACCGGCTAACGCCGACATCAAGTGTTCGACAGTCGCTACCTTCGCGTTGTCTTTAACCAGCGTGGTACCGAGCATGGTTTCTCCGACTAGGCGAGGATCCGCAGGAATATCCACCGGCTCGTCAAGATCGACGCGGTGAAAAACAATGCCGGTATTTTCTGCGGCGGGACGAAGTGTCATGTAGACCTTCTCGCCGGTATGCAATCCTACGCCGGTGGCGCGGATAGCCGTTTTCAGAGTTCGTTGTCTCAAGATGTCCGTTCTGTGATGTCCAGAGCCGGACAGAAGGTTACCACACGATCCGAAAACTCTTCAAGAATTCAATCTCTTAGAGCAGTTCTGTGATTCTTAGGGTGAATTACTGGCAAACGCGGGCGGGAAGAGGGCCGGCCCGAATGAATCGGGCCGGCGAAGCGGAGTTGGCGGGACAATCGCGAGGTTAGATCGCGATTAGTCCGCCTGACGGCGTAGAAACGCCGGTATATCCAAGAGCTCTTCCTGCAGACCGGCGTCTTCCAGGCCGTCACCGACAGCGCGCTTGCGCTGCACTGTGGGCTTGTCCAGGCCGTGGTAGTTAGGCTCGCTAGCCTGTGCCTGCGGGCGGCGCACGATACGCATCGGCGCGTCCGCATTTACGGCTGCCTGACCGAGACCTGTCGCCACTACGGTGACACGAATGCGGTCGGTCATGTCCGGATCGATCACCGTTCCGACGACCACCGTCGCATCATCAGAGGCAAACTCTTTGATGGTCTCGCCGACCTGCTGGAACTCGCCGATCGACAGATCCATACCCGCCGTCACGTTGGCGAGAATGCCGTTGGCACCGGCCAGGTTGATGTCTTCCAGCAGCGGGCTGGAAATAGCCGCCTCGGCCGCCTCGCGAGCGCGATCTTCGCCTTGCGACACACCCGAACCCATCATCGCCATACCCATCTCGGCCATAACCGTTCTGACGTCGGCAAAGTCGACGTTGATCAGACCAGGTCGAGTAATCAGCTCAGCAATCCCCTGCACTGCACCCTGCAGTACTTGGTTGGCAGATCGGAACGCATCCAACAACGTGGTTTCGCCCCCGAGTACCGACAGCAACTTCTCGTTCGGAATCGTAATCAGCGAATCGACATGCTTGCCGAGTTCAGCAATACCCTGATCGGCAATCGCCATACGCTTGCCACCTTCCATCTCAAACGGCTTGGTGACGACCGCGACGGTCAGAATGCCGAGTTCTTTGGCAACCTGAGCCACCACCGGCGTGGCGCCGGTTCCAGTACCACCACCCATGCCGGCGGTAATAAACAGCATGTCAGCACCTTCGATGACTTCGTGAATACGATCACGATCTTCCATCGCCGCCTGACGACCGATATCCGGATCGGCACCGGCACCAAGTCCTTTGGTGATGTTGCAGCCGATCTGCAACGCGGTTCGCACGCGCGCCGTTTTCAGCGCCTGCGCATCGGTATTCGCGCAGATGAATTCCACGCCTTCAATCCCTGCCTCGACCATGTGCGCCACGGCGTTGCCGCCGCCGCCACCCACGCCGATGACTTTAATCACAGCACTTTGGCTGTGCGCATCCATTAGTTCAAACATTACTACTTCCTCCGCTTAAGACCTCTTTTGGGGTCAACTCCGTTTATCGCTCCCGATTCGCCCAAGCTCATCGGCATTCTTAAAACTGTCCTCCAAACCACGCTTTCATGCGCTCCCAAACGTCGCCCAAGTTGCCGCCGATCGGCGCGCTCCGAGTATTGCGACGCGATAGGTTTTCGTAGCCATACAACAGCAAGCCCACACCCGTGGCGTGAATCGGATTGCGCACCACGTCGACCAGACCGTCGACATACTGCGGCGCGCCGAGACGCACCGGCATGTGGAACACTTCCTCGGCTAACTCAACAGCACCTTCCATCTTGGCGCTGCCGCCGGTAATTACGATGCCGGCTGCAATCAATTCCTCGAATCCGCTGCGACGTAATTCATCGCGAATCAAGCCGAACAACTCTTCGTAGCGCGGCTCGACAATTTCCGCGAGTGTTTGGCGTGCCAATCGACGAGGCGGTCGCTCACCGACGCTGGGCACCTCAATGGTTTCGTCCGGATTCGCTAGCTGCGACAACGCGCAGGCATATTTGATTTTGATCTCTTCGGCGTATTGCGTCGGCGTTCGCATCGACACCGCAATGTCATTGGTAACCTGATCACCGGCGATGGGAATTACCGCCGTGTGCTGAATCGCACCGCCGAGGAACACCGCCAGATCGGTGGTGCCGCCACCGATGTCGACAATGCAAGAACCGAGTTCTTTTTCATCATCGGTGAGTACCGAGTAGCTGGAGGCGAGTTGTTCCAACACGATGTCATCGACCTCCAATCCGCACCGCTGTACACACTTAACGATGTTTTGAGCGGCACTTTCGGCACCGGTCACCATGTGTACTTTGGCCTCCAACCTCACGCCGGACATGCCGATCGGTTCGCGAATACCTTCCTGCGAGTCGATAACGAATTCTTGCGGCAAGATATGCAGAATTTTTTGATCCGCCGGGATTGCCACCGCACGCGCCGCGTCAATAACGCGATCGACGTCGCCGGCGCTGACTTCTTTGTCGCGCACGCCAACGATGCCGTGCGAGTTCAAACTACGTACGTGACTGCCGGCGATGCCGGTGTACACCGAATGAATGTCGCAACCGGCCATCAGCTCGGCCTCTTCCACTGCACGCTGAATGGAGTGCACGGTCGATTCGATATTGACTACCACGCCCTTCTTCAGGCCGCGTGATGGATGCGAACCGATGCCAATGACTTCGATCTCTCCGGTGTCGCTGATCTCACCCACGATCGCGACCACCTTGGACGTACCGATGTCTAGACCAACGATTAAGTTCTTGTCTCCGCGCTTTGACACTATTGCGTTCCCCTTAGCGCCAACATGCCTTCACTATTCATATCCGGATCCTCGACCGGCGTACGCGAACCGTTCGCCCAGCCAATCGTGAAACCGTTGCTGTACCGCATATCCACATATTCGATATCCGCCGCACGCCCAGTGATGATGTCAGCGACGATATCGAGGAAGAGCTCGGTGCGATTGTCGATATCACGGCGCCCGAGCCTTACCTCGACCCCGTTAGCCAACGTCATCTCCCACGCGCCGCGCGGATCGAGATGGACCCGTCGTAAATCGAGCCCGATGGGAATCAGACGTTCGCGAATGGTCAAATAGCGGCTGGCGACATCGTCGGATCGCTCTTTCGGACCCGACAGTCGCGGCAATTCGGCCGGGATATGACGGGCGTTGATAACAAACAACTCACCGCGGGTGTTCAACAAACCACGCTCACCCCAAATGGCCGCCGGCACCTGTTCGGTGTACGAAATCTTCAGTCGCGCCGGCCAGCGACGCGCCACGGTCGCCTGATCGATCCATGGCATGGATACGATGCGTGACTGAATGTGACCCACATCGGCGCTAACGAAGCCGTCTTCGAGTTTGTCTTCAATGGCCTCTTCAATCTGCAGTGCCGTCACGCGTTGAAACGGCCCACTGATCTCAATCGAGTGAATCGGCTGGTCAAGCATCGCGGCACTTAAGAAGTAAGTACCAACCACCACACCTACGGCCACCACCGGCGCCAATAACAGCTTCCAGCGAATCGTCGGCAGCTTCAGCTGTCGCGCTGTTTTTTGTTTCCGGCGCTTTGCTTGCTTACGCGTCATTAGCCGCCACCTCGATATGCGTTGCTGTCGTGTCCGCACGCATGCTGGTTTCCAAAATTCGCCAACACAGCGTGTCGAAATCGATACCCGCCTGCTTCGCCG
>JBCCEH010000064.1:0-3851 GCA_039030375.1 Pseudomonadota bacterium
GCCGCGATTCGCGAAGCGATGCCGTCGTTCGACGTCGAAACCGTACCGACACACGATGCAAACGGCCGCGTGTTGCGACAGTCGGTTGTTGCCGAGCGAGATCAGCCACCCTTCGATCGCGTCATGATGGACGGCATCGCAATCTCACATGCTGATTTCGCCGGTGGCAAACGCGCTTTCCCCCTTCAGGCGCGCCAAGACGCCGGCGATGCTGCACTTTCGCTCGAGGCTGGTCACGCGATTGAGATCATGACCGGCGCGTCACTGCCGAGCAGCGCCAACTGCATCATTCCGGTAGAGCGAATCTCGGTGAACGATAACGTCGCGACATTGGAAGACGGCTATACCTGTGAAGCGAACCAGTTCATCCACCCATGCGGCTCGGATCATACTGAAGGCAGCGAACTGCTGAGCCCGGGCACCGTGGTGTCGCCGATGGACATTGCCGTCATCAATTCGGCCGGGCTTTCCAACATTTCGGTCACGAAGCTGCCGAAGATTCGCGTGATTTCGACCGGCAATGAGCTCGTTCCGGCAGGGCAGCCGATTGAGGACCACCAGATTCGATTATCCAACGGGCCCGCGATCGTGGCGATGTTGCAGCGGCACGGCTATTTCGATTGCGAACATGATCACATCGTCGACGACAAAGCGCTGCTGGAAGAGCGAGTAGGTGTGCATCTAAATGAAGCCGATGTACTGGTATTGTCCGGCGGCGTGTCGATGGGCAAGGCCGACTATTTGCCCGAGGTGCTCCAAGCCCTAGGCGTTAATGTCGTTTTTCACAAAGTGCAACAAAAGCCCGGCTTCCCGATGTGGTTTGGCGTCGGGCCTAACGGTCAGCCGGTGTTCGCCCTACCCGGCAATCCGGTATCAACGTTAACTTGCTGTCGCCAGTACGTCATCACAGCGCTGCATCAAGCGTCACTGCGTCGCGAATTGCCGCCCACGTTTGCCGCACTTGCCAAGGGTGTGACGTTCAAGCCGGACAAAACCAATTTCCTGCCGGTCAAACTTGCCAATTCGGTCGGCGGCCAAGTGCTCGCCCTACCCGTCTTCACGAATACTTCGGGTGATTTCACCGCACTCTCCGGGACCGATGGCTATGTTGAGCTTGCGCAGACAGAATCCGAGTTTCCGATTGACTCGCCGGTGCCGCTGACGCGTTGGTAATCGTCAAAGAGCTCGAATGACGGTTTGTAATCCGAAGTCAATTCTGCGTTAAAGAAAACGAATCTAAAATTCGCTGACCGAACCACACTCTTCGACAGCGTCCGCAGCAGGAGCCGTCCGACTTCGCCGCGCGTCCACCGCGAGTGGGTACATCGGTAAAATTAAGGAATCGAAAAAAGAGAGTCTTGCTGGGATAGTGGTTCGTACCGCCTCAACGACGGCATTGGATACGCGATCTTGTCGATGCCGCACGGCCAAATACAGTAGAAAAGATTCTGCAAGGTCCTCGCGAACCGGAAAATTTCGCGCATACGTGGAAATGAAGTTGGCGTCGGATGCCTGTGCGTTCGTCCACTCCTCTGCGTTCGCATACTTTCGGTCGAACGATGAGTGGGCCGCCTCGTGGACAAGCGTTTCCTCAAGAATGCCTTTGTCGATATAGTCATCTTCGTAGATTCCAGTATGTATCAACAAATTCTCATTGCCACCGCCGAACGGTTGATCACCTTTGTGAATCCAAGACGTCTTGATGTCGGTCCGCAGAGCTCTAGGAAGGCGCCCAAAAATCGGCGCGTAGAAATTCACCACTTCGGCAGCCGCTACTTCTGTCCCAAACTCTGGATTTACCTGAAATTCAATTGCCAATCCATCGTCGTAGCAAGCGACAAACACGAACGCATGGAACTCTTCGAACGCATCAATTCTGCGATCGAACATATTGCGTACGGCGCGCCCTTTGAAGACCAACACGCTAAAAGAGCTGGGGTCGTTGCTAGTAATGATATCGGGATCTACAAAAATCGTGCCTTCGAACGGAGGATCTCCAGACTCTATTTCGCTTCCAATGGAAAGTGATACAAACGAAAAACCCGCCACGAATAGCGCTAGAGTGGAGCCCGACTTACGTATCATCTTAGGCTTGGTCTAGAAATGCTTGCCGTAAGAACTCGCGCACATTCTTTTCCTCGATATCCGCAAGGTCACGCAGCTTGATGTGACGTCGATATTTTCCCTTACCCTCAAGGATCGAATCCGGGTCCTTTAACTCCGCGCCGTTGGAAAACTCCAAGCTCACGTGCTGCTTGTAGATGAAGTGACCGCAGACGGAGGTGCCGTGATTGCCCAGCTCGCGTTCGAAAATCATGCCGCCGTACATGGGCCGACTGCCAGCCGTGGGGCAAACATCACGAATAATTTCGTCGATCGCTTCAGTAATCGACTCGGCGGTAGAAAGCGCGAAACTCATCCTCTCATGTTAGCACTGCCGCTGAATTCGTGGACCGTCGCCGCCATACACAGCACTTCACTGGCATTGAATTTTTGGAATTCGCCCCAAAGCCTATAGCTACAACGGAAAAAGACTTCGGGGAGGGGAATGCGTCGCGCACTGGCTGGTTTCATTTCTTTTTACCAACGCTTCCTTTCGCCCTACAAACGGTTTCGATGCGCCGCGGCCTACCGATACGGCATACCCAGCTGCTCCGCAGCGACCAAAACCATTATCCTCGACGACGGCCTGATCAGCGGCCGCGCAAAGATCGTTCGCCAGTTTCGGCGCTGCTCAGCAGCAGCTGAGGCGACGAGAAAGAAAAAGAAGCCGTACCGGCGAAAGCGTCGCAAGGACATCGTCCCCAACAATGAAGATAGCGGCAAATGGGCGTGGTGCGCCGACGCCGCTTGTGCGTCGTGCGCGATACTCGACTGACATGTCAATCATCGCTGGTCTAATTGCTCTTTTTTTATTCGACTTTCTGCTGTTCGCGTTATATCGAAAAATGAAGCGCGGTCAATTCAACGTAATCTCAAATTCGTATCGAGCCTTTCGTTTTAGCACTGACCTCGGCAATTTCGCCATTGATCGAGAAAGGAAACGTTTTTACTACGTACTGGACGGCGAGAGCGGCAAAGTTCCTTTTCACCAGGTTCAAAATGCGAGGACTGTATTTTCAGAACACTGGGCCTATGGCAAAGAATTCATCACATCGGGTTTTGAATTGACCGACTTTCTGGGCAGGTATCGCGATACAGACGCTGTTTACCAGATCGTATTGGATGTCGAAGGCGGCCAATACATACCCCTGTTCGCCGCGCAGCAGTTTCAGCCGCGGGAGTTCTTAGAGGGGTGGTATATTGCACTCAAACAAGAGCTACTTGAGTCCTTGGGATGGCATACCGATGCGTTTGCGCATACAGAGAAAACTATGAAGCAGATTCGTGATGCCTTTGAACAATCTGGCGTCACAATTCCTACGCGCCATACTCACAAGACATAAGGAGCCGCACATGGCCGGATGTCCAACCTGCAACACCACAGAGATGCGCCACACCCGTGTGGCCGGTTCGCTGCCCGCTTATAGCTGTCATCGATGCAACGGCATACTGGTGTCGCTGGTGACATACCGCGACTGGCGCGAACGAAAACTATCATCGACCGGCAGTGGACCGCCCTCCGGCGGTGCAGCCATGGCCGGCGATACTACTGACGCGATTTGTTGCAGTAAGTGCAATCGCATCATGACCAAGTATCGCGTTTCGGCCAACACGCCCAACCGCATTGACTACTGCGCTCACTGTGAAGATGTGTGGCTCGATGCCGGCGAATGGGAACTGATAGAGTCGGTGGTCGGTTCGACCGAGCTCGCCAATATCACCTCACAACCCTGGCAATATCGCGTCAA
>JBCCEH010000065.1:0-3748 GCA_039030375.1 Pseudomonadota bacterium
GGCACCGAATACGATGGCTTCCCGGTATTGTCAGCCAGCGCCCCGTTCAAATCCGGCGGACGTGGCGGTCCCGACTACTACACACGAATAGACGCAGGTCCAATTGCACTAAAAAATGTGGCGGACCTTTACATCTACCCCAACACGCTTCGCGCCGTTCTGGTTGATGGCACACAAGTCCGTGAGTGGCTGGAGATGTCCGCGGGAATCTTCAATCAGATCAACCCGGACGATGATTCTGAACAATCACTGATCAGCGGCTCGTTTGCCTCATTCAATTTTGACGTGATCGACGGCATTCGTTACCAGATCGACGTGACCCAGCCACCTCGTTACAACGCCTCGGGCGAACTGCTCAATCCCGACACCCACCGCATCATCAATATGACGTTCCAAGGTAAGCCTTTGGAAGCGGATCAAGCGTTTGTGGTTGCGACCAACAATTATCGTGCCGCGGGCGGCGGCAGCTTTCCCGGTCTCGACGGCAGCAGCATCATTATTGAGGCCCCTGACACCAATCGCGATGTGGTGGGCGCGTATATATTAGCGAACGAGAAGATTGACCCCTCCGCCGACGGCAACTGGTCGTTTGCGCCCGTCGACGCTGAGGTTAACGTGACGTTCCGCTCGTCACCGAACGGCACAGCCGACTTGCCCGACGATTCACCGATTCGGTTACTCCGCATCGACGAGGACGGCTTTGGGGTTTACCGAATTATTCTTTAGTCTCGGCAAGCGTTTTTAGGTACGCGGATAACCCCCACAACACCAATAACAAGCCGATCGCCCTCGCGACTCCGGTGACCACCGAGATGGAATAGCGAATCTGATCCGGGTCTCCCAGGATATAGTCGGTGCCCGCTGCGATCGCAAACGGACCCACCAAAAGGCCGATCGAGTTCGACAGGAAATAATAGACGCCGGCGTCAACGCCAATCATGACAACCGGGAACATGCGCTGCAGCGCCGCGGCGGCACTCGCAAAACAAATATTGGAGCCAAAGATGGCGAGTGCCATAAACACCAGCCCAAGATTCTTTGAGTCCATAATCGGATACAGAAAGCTGAACGGCGTCGCGATAGCGGCACCGATGATCACCATCCGATAGCTGGCGCCGTCAATACCCCGTGCACTAAGGCGATCAGCGACGATGCCACCGGTCAGCATTCCGGCAAGACCCGCGAACAGCTGCACCATCCCGTATTGAAAACTGGCCGTCGCCGTATCAAGCTCGTAGGTACGTATCAAATAAGCGATATCCCAAAACCCCTGTCCATAGGCCGCCAGCGAAATCATTGCCATCGTCACATACAAAGCGACGATCGCTTTGCGATGCTTGCGAGCATAACGGCGAACCGTAAGCAGATCGGCAGGCTCCGCTGCGGGGGTCGATGTATCGCTTGCCGCACGCTGCAGCGCGCGTGACCGGGGCTCCCGTACCGTAATCATTGCGGCGGTCATCACCATACCCAACACGCCGAGGAATATGAGGACCAGCTGCCACGCCGCTGCTCCTCCAACGAAAGCGACGTCGGCCCAGCCGTCGGTCGCCGTGAGTTCTTTGGCAACGCTGAAGAGATAACCGCCGATCGCAAATGACAGACCGATACCGATCGGCGCGCCGAGCAGGAACACGCTGGTCGGCGTCGCACGGCGATTCGCCGGGAAGTAGTCAGCCAGCAATGACAGCGTCGACGGCAAGAGTGCGGCCTCACCTAACCCAACACCCATTCGCAACACCAACAGCTGCCAGAATTTCGAAGCCAGTCCACACAGTGCCGTGGTCAGACTCCAAATAAAGACACCGGCAGCGATCAGGAACGGTCGATTCATAGAATCGGCTAATCGACCAATGAAAATTCCAACGATGGAATAGAACAGTCCAAACGAGACGCCGCCGATCAGGCTGATCTGTACATCGGTGAGCGCCAAATCTGCTTTGATCGGATCGATCAGCACGGCGATGATCTGTCGATCCATAAAGGACAACACATAGAAGAACATCATCAAGACGACGACATACCAGGCATAGGCCGGTCTTGGGTAGGTTCTATTGTCTTCGCTGGTTGTGTCAGTCATGTTTTTCTTCTTATTTTGAAAAGTCGTTAGCCATAGCCGAGTTGCGCTGCGATCGCCTCAACCGCGGACAATTGTTCGCCGGCTAATGGTTTAAACGGCAGCAGCATGTTGAGCCAGTTCGTATCTTGCGTCCGCATCGATACCAATTGCTTAATCGCCGGCACCATCGGCAATACCTGTATCGCTCCGCGCAGTTCGCGAAGCGTCACCACGTCGTCATTGGCTAGGTCGTCTCGCGTCCGCCAAACCTGCGCGGCCTGTTTCACAGTTGCGTTCGCCGTTGCCGATATGCAACCGGCGTAGCCCTTCTCAACGGCATCGGGTAGCGGCCCTTCGCTGCCCGGAAACACGCGAAAAGATCCCGCAAACTGGGACGCCATCTTATCGGTGTACTCAAGTTCGCCGGACGAGTCCTTCATACCGCACAACCGACCCGGAAACGACTCGATCAGTCGCTCTACCAGCTCGAACGAAAAACGCATTCCGGTGAGTTGCGGAAAGTTGTACAGATAAATCTCGATCCCATCGACCGAACGGATCAACGTCGCAAAGTAATCGAACAAACCCTCATCGGTTATCGGCTTGTAGTAGTACGGCGGCAACACCAGCGCGGCGTCGTAGCCCAAGTCTGCCGCGAGCTGGGTGAGCTCGATGGTTTCCGTCAATGACGGCGTGCCGGTACCGACCATGCGTCCGGCATTCTTGAATGCAGCGCCTGCCTTCATGACTAGAGCACGCGAGGCCATGCTTTGTGAGTTTGCCTCGCCGGTGGAACCTAAGATGTTCAGACCATCACCACCGTTGGCCAATACCCACTCGCAGTGCCCGGCAAAGCGCGCCACGTCCGGCTCACCGTGGACGTCAAACGCCGTCGGTACTGCGGCGATAACACCACCGATTTTTTCGTTCAAGAGTGTCCCCGTTCGTGTTGTTTTATTTATTCTTCGGGCGGATCAAAAAAATCCGCGTTGATCTTAATGTACTCTTTTTCGTTATCTGGCACGTCGTCGATATGCCGAATCGCATCGACCGGACAGATGGTCTCGCAAAGCGCGCAGGATATGCACTCCACCGGATCGATATAAAACATCGTCTCGCCTTCGTGAATACAATCCACCGGGCAAACATCGACGCAGACACCATCCTTGATACCAACGCAGGGTGACATGATCACGAATGTCATCGGTCAGCCTTTATCCCACGTCGTACCGGTCACCGCCCTTTCCATTCGGGTTTGCGCTTTTCGCGAAACGCGCGCGGGCCCTCATCGCCATCTTCCGATTCCAGCGCAGCAACCAGGGCCGGTAGTCGTTTCGTTAAGGCCTCATCCACTGGCAGATCCGCGGTCTCGATGACGCTCTCTTTGATGGCTTTAACCGACAGCGGCGCGCACTCCAATATGTCCGCCACCCAGCGATCAACGGCGGCGTCGAGCTCATCCGCGGCAACCACCTCGTTTACAAGACCGTAACTTTTCGCGTCGTTGGCCGAGATCCGATTGCCGGTCATCAACATACCCATGGCGACTTTCTTCGGCATCAACCTCGGCAGCAAAATCATGCCGCCGTCGAGCGGCATTCGGCCGACCCGCGCTTCCGGTAATCCGAATGACGCATGCTCCGCGGCAACGACAATGTCGCAACCCAGCACCATCTCGAACCCACCACC
>JBCCEH010000066.1:0-3639 GCA_039030375.1 Pseudomonadota bacterium
ACTCAATCGACGCTTTGTCGACGGCTACCTAAGTGCCAAAGACGAGCCGGAGATGCTGGCATTTGAAAAAGACATTGATGACTACCAATCACGCCTCGATCTGCTCGGCATCAAGGACTACCAGCTGCGCAAATCGCTAACCCCCGGGCAGCTATTCGGCAAAATGGTACGGCGCCTGGGGAAACTATTGGTGCTGTTTCCGCTGGCGATTCCCGGCATGTTATTGCACTTACCGGTCGGCTGGGTCGCCGCCCTGGTCGGCGAACGATTTAGTTACGAACAGGATGATGTGGCGACACTCAAAGTATTGTCGACCACGCTGCTGTTACCGCTGGTGTATCTCGCATTGGGTATTTGGGTTGGTGTGCAATTCGGTTGGTGGTGGTCGCTGGCGGCGATCGCACTGCTGACCTTTAGTTTTCTGGCGTCGGTTCGTCTGATTGAGGCCGAGCTATCGCTGATGAACTCGATTGCGTCTTTGTGGCGTATGAGCCGACTCGGCGACGAACTCGAAGACCTGCGCGCAACGCGCGCAGGTCTGGTAGACCGTGTTCGCACACTCGCCGACCGTTTTGCGGCCGACGACATACCGAGAATGTTTACGTCTGAGGACTTTCGACCCGACGCTCAACCTTCTTGATCTGAATCTGCTTTTCGCCGTTGCCGCCATGGTCGATAAACTCCACGCCGGAATCGTAACCGGCTGACTCTAGCAATTGCTGAATCGCCTGTTGCGTCACCTCGTCAATCGGCTTGGCGCTGATGATCATCGTACTATCTGGCCCACCGTGCATTTCGTGCTTGACGATTTTGTGCTTCACCACATCGTGTTCATACTCGCCTGCCTCACCGAACAGCGGCACTTCGATGTCCTTGCCGTCAATGTTGAGGTTCAGCCCGTCGGCAGCGCGCGTGATTAGGATACTACGGCCGTTTTCATCAACGATGGATTTGGTTTCGCCTTCCTGCATCTCGAAAATATCGAAATCCAGATCGTCACTATTGATCTCAATACGAGTCGGCTCACCGCCGTTGCTGTTGTCATCGACGACGGCAATCGCCATTTTGACTTCGTGCTCTTCATAGACTTCGCCAGCATCGGCAAGTCCAGCAAAGGCCAATGCTGAGAAGAAGGTAATTAGTACCGGTAAATTCATTGGTATCCCCGTTTTGGTTGGCATTCAACGTAGAGATGCGCGTCAATGAGAAATCGTCGCAAAATCAGTTGGCCCGTAGTAATCGCCCTGGGCGCGCTGCGGTAACGCGATCTTCGTCGACCACCGTCTCGCCATGGACCAGCGTCGCACGAAAACCACGCGCCTCCTGCAGCAGGCGCTGGCCGCCAGCTGGCAGATCCTGCACCATCTTCGGCGGCGTCAACGCCAGATTTTCCAGATCAATAACATTGATGTCCGCGCGCAAACCCACCCTGAGCCGGCCACGATCCATCACGCCCAGATAATCCGCCGCATCCGCGCTCAGCATCTGCACGGCGCGCGACAGTTCAACTCGACCGTGCTGCCGATCTCGAACCCAGTGCGACAGCAGATAAGCAGGAAAACTTCCATCACAGATCGTGCCCACATGCGCACCACCGTCGGAGAGGCCCAACATCGCATTGGGATGCGTCAACATGGCATGAACGTTGTCGTAGTTGAATTCCGTGTAATTGTAGATCGGAAAATAAATCAGTTGGCGGCCATCCATTTCCAGGCAGACGTCGTAGAGTTTGTCCATGACCGGCACGCCATCACGCTGCGCTTGCGCACCGAGTGATTGATCGGCGGACTGCTCATAATCGGGCTGCTCACCTAGGCGGAACAGTTTGAACGCGATGGTATCGATCTCGCCGATGATCCGATCGACTATCGGTGGCACGGACGAACCGTCACCCGCTAGCGTCACCGGCGCATCGGCCAGGCAACGTGCTTTGAAATCTGGGTCTCGCATGATTGCGACCCGCTCGGCAAGCGGCTTGTCTTTGATCTCGAGGTACATCGGTTGCGCCAGGATCGGATGGAATGTGCACTGCAGGCCGTTGAATACTCCGATGGCGCGCGGTGCCACCTGCACGCGAAAGTCCACGCCATCGTCATTCAGGCGCTCCGTCTCCCGCAGTATCTGCCGCCATTGATCCGGCGCGAAATCCCTTTGCATTAGCGACATCGAACACGGCCTGCCCGACGCTCGTACCATCGCCTCGATCAATTCAAATTCGGCATCGAACTGGTCGCCCGGGCGTTCCAGATTAAAGTCGTTGACCAGCTGCAACACGCCCCGGTTTTGCTGTGCTAACACCTGCCCCATTCCGACTAGCTCTTCGCGGCTGGCCTCCGATGAGGGCGTCCATTCGCCGTCCGCGGTTCGATGCACATCCGTGCGGCCGGTCGAGAAACCCACCGCGCCGGCCTGCAGCGCCTCTGCCAGCAATCCCTGCATCACCGCAATATCCTTTTGCGTCGCGATCTCTTCGTGACCGGCACGCTCCCCCATGGCGTACACACGCAATGGGTCGTGCACCGCCATCACTGCAAAATCAATACTGTGCGGGATGCTGTCGATCGCATCCAGATACTCGGGGAATGATTCCCAAGTCCAAGGAATGCCCTCATGCAGGGCGGTGCCAGGAATATCTTCAACGCCTTCCATCAGCGCGATCAACCGATTGTGATCCGTCGGACGCACCGGCGCGAATCCGACACCACAATTGCCCAGCACGGCCGTAGTGACTCCAAAATTCACCGACGGGCGCAGCTCCTGATCCCAACTGACCTGGCCGTCGTAATGCGTGTGCAGATCGATGAACCCTGGGGTAACGACGGCACCTTCAGCATCGATCTCGCGCTCCGCCGACGCGGTTACTGAACCAACCGATTCTATTATCCCGTCGCATACCGCGACGTCGCCGATAAACGGTTCGCCACCGTCACCGTCGACAATCAGCCCATTTCGAATGATGAGATTCGTGCTACTCACTTGTCGCTCGTTTCGCCAGACCAACGCCACCATACGGATCGAACAATTCCGACGCAAAAAAAAGGAGGTCAAATTGACCTCCTTTTTGTACCTCGATGCGCCGTTCTTAACTGGCGTCAGCAACCTGGTTGATCGAGAATTGCATCGGTGCAAAACCACCGTTGACAACGCAAGACGTCGCGTATTCTCGAACCGCAATCTCACCGCTACCATAAACGGCTGTTTCGATTTCCAGTTTGTAACCAACGGTCCGCTCGGTGATGTCGACGACCGTGTGACGTACGCGGTCGGCATCGGCATAGTCAGCATGTGCGCCAACCTCGGCAACGCACGATTCGATTTCATCGTTCAATGCAACTCGCGCATCAGCGGCGTGAGCCTGTGCGGCAGTTAGTGCAAACCCAGCGATTGCGAACATGCTAATAACTTTCTTCATGATATTTCTCCTCAATACTCGTTCAGAACACGTGTTCTGGTTAACTTAAAAAAAGTGGTGTCCGTCGTTCGATTTCCGCAGAACCCTCATTCTGTTATTGGCGGTAATAAAAGAATGTTCGTTCTGTTTACTTCAAAAAAATGCTGCCGTTAGTCTTGCAGTGCGGCAATCGTTGTTTCGATCACACCATGCAGAGTTTCCTTCGGAAACCCGGTACGCCCAAGCAC
>JBCCEH010000067.1:0-3621 GCA_039030375.1 Pseudomonadota bacterium
CGACGGCACGCCGATCGACCTCTACTCTGCTGATCTCTCGATCGACGCCCGAGAGCAAGAGCACGAGTCTGAACTCCAGTCACTTGGTGCCGGCGCGGAATCACTCGTCGTCGATAGCGACATGCGGCGGGGGGGGGCGGGATGCGTGGAATCGGAGTCCGAGCCCTTGGAACCCAAGGCCTCGGACCCTTTGATTTATGCGACCTTCGTGATTTCGATGGTCCAGCTGTGGTCATCGACTGAACGCGAATCCGTGAACAGCGCCGCAGATTGACCGACTGCCCAATCCGTCGCCAATGTTTCCGCCATCACGTACTCGCGGTGTGCGGAAAGCGCTCGTTCGATAGCTTCAGATCCAGCCACGCCCAGGATGATTCGGTCTGCAACCTCCAAACCGGCCTGTTTGCGCGCATCCTGCACCGACCGAATCACTTCACGGGCAAGGCCTTCGTCAATCAAGGCATCGTCCAACGTCGTGTCCAGCGCAGTCAGATAGCCCTCGTCCGCCTCACAGGCATAGCCCTCGGCCGAGTGCGTCTCGATTAGCACGTCCTCAGCCTCGAACGACAGCATTTCGTCGCCCACCGACAGATCGAAGGATTCGCCGGCCGCGACCGCAGCCGCAACGGCGTTGCCGTCGCCGTCAAGGAGCGCCTGCTTAATCGCCGGGACCTGCTTGCCGTAGCGCTTACCAATCCGCGGCAGATTCGGTTTGATGCGATACGTCACGATCTGCGCGTCCCGCGCAATCGACTCAATCGCTTTGACGTTCAGTTCTTCAAGCACCTGATCTTCGTGCGCCGCCAGCGCCGCCGCCGCACGATCATCCGGAACACGGACCAACAAGCGCGCAAGGGGTTGCCGTGTACGCACACCGGAAACGCCTCGCGCAGCGCGCGCCAGCCCGACGACTTTCTGCACTACGGCGACATCGTCCAGCAAGGCATCGTTTTGCCGGCTCGGATCGGCTTTCGGCCAGCTCGCCATGTGCACACTATCGGGGGCGCTCGCATCAATGCTCTTCACCAAATTTTGATACACCGCATCGGCCAAGAAGGGCACGAACGGTGCCATTAGCTTGTGCGCGGTGACCAAGCACTCATACAACGTGAGGTAAGCAGCGCGCTGATCATCTTGATCGGTCGACTTCCAGAACCGTCGACGGTTGCGACGCACGTACCAGTTGCTGAGCTGATCGACGAAGGATTCGATCGCCTCGCCCGCGGTCTTAGTGTCGTAATCATCCAACGCCGCCGTGGTAACTTCGATGGTTCGATGCGCGAGTGCCAACGCCCATCGATCGATCTCGGGTCGATCCACAACCGGCACATCGACCGAGAGGTCGACATCGTCGATGCGAGCGTACAGCACGAAGAAGCCGTAAGTATTCCAAAACGTATTGATGAATGAGCTGGCAACGTCGGCCACGATGTCCACAGAAATACGCTTTTGCACGTCCGGCGACAGACGCGCGAGGAAATACCACCGCAAGGCATCGGCACCGACGGTATCGAAAACGTCGTACGGGTTTACGATATTGCCGAGCGACTTGGACATTTTTTTGCCGTCTTTGTCGACGATATGGCTCAGGCAAATGCAGTTTTTATACGCGACGCTATCCGATACCAGAGTAGCGATCGCGTGCAGCGAGTAAAACCAGCCGCGCGTTTGGTCGATGGCTTCGCAGATAAAATCTGCCGGAAAGTGATCTTCGAACACATCTTCGTTTTCAAACGGATAGTGCCATTGCGCATACGACATCGCGCCAGAATCGAACCAGCAATCGATCACTTCCGGAACCCGTTGCCAGGTTTTGCCATCCTTCTCGAACGTAATTTCATCGATCGCCGGGCGATGTAGATCGAGGTCCGAGAGACTTCTGCCGGTGCGATCTTCTAGCTCGGCAACCGAACCCACCATTTCATAGTTACCCTCGCCGTCGGTCCACACCGGCAGCGGCGTACCCCAGAATCGCTCGCGAGACAGAGCCCAGTCGATATTGTTTTCCAACCAGTTGCCAAACCGGCCGTCGCGAATATGCTCAGGCACCCATTTGATGGTGCGATTCAATTCGGCCATGCGATCGCGAAACTTCGACGTCCGGATATACCAGGCATTTTTTGCGTAGTAGATGATCGGATCTTTGGTCCGCCAACCGAACGGATAGCTGTGCGTGATGCGCTCTGACCGAAACATCGAGCCACGGTCTTTGAGAATGCGGATCAACGGCTTGTCGGCGTCTTTGAAGAACAGTCCGGCGACCGGCTCGACCTCAGCGACAAAGTTGCCATCCAATCCCACGCCATGAACCACCGGCAAGCCGTGCTCCTGACCGAATGCCAAGTCATCGATACCGTAGGCCGGTGCGGTGTGGACAATGCCGGTGCCGCTTTCGGTGCTTACGAAGTCGGCAGCATAGATAGTAAATGCAGCGTCGCTGTCGACCTCCAGATAGTCGAACAGTCGTTCGTATTGCGTTCCTACCAACTCGGCACCGGTCGCCGTTTTTATGACCTCATGGTCGAGATCGCGCATAACCGACTCACGCAGCGCTTCGGCAACGATCAATACTTCGTCGTCGGTCTTACAGTAGCTGTACTCGATATCCGCGCCGACTGCGAGCGCCAAATTGGACGGCAAGGTCCACGGCGTCGTCGTCCAGACCAATATCGACGTATTGGCTTCACCCTTGAGTTTGAACCGTACCGTGATCGACGGGTCGTCGGTATCTTGATATCCCTGAGCCAATTCGTGCGACGACAGCGTGGCTCCGATCCGCGGATCGTACGGCACCACTTTGTAGCCACGGTAGATCAGGTCCTTATCCCAAATATTCTTGAGGAGATACCAGACCGACTCGATGAAGGAATTATCCAACGTGTAATACGCTTCTTCGAGGTTGACCCAGAAGCCCATCCGCTCCGTCATTTTTTCCCAATCGCCGATGTAGGTCATGACCGATTCGCGGCACAGCCGTGTGAACTCGGCGATGCCCACTTTCTCTGCGATTTCTTCCTTGTCGTAGGAATCGACTAAGCCTTGTTCTTTGAGATGCTTCTCGACCTCGTGTTCAACCGGCAACCCGTGCGTGTCCCAGCCGGCTTTACGCGGCGCGAAGTAGCCTTGCATCGTCTTGTAGCGCGGAAATACGTCTTTGAAAGTCCGCGCCAGCACGTGATGGATACCCGGCTTGCCGTTAGCCGTTGGCGGGCCTTCATTAAAGCTAAAGCGTGGTCCGTCTTTCGACTGCTGCAACGTTTTCGCGAACGTATCTTGCTCGCGCCAGTGATCCAGCATCTCGGTTTCGAGTGCCGGACCGTCGTATCGTCCTGTTACTTCTTTAAATGGCAACGCGCTCTACTCCAAAAAAAATCGCCCCGGACGCCTGTTGGCATCCGGGGCGACTCCAGAAATCGCGGTACCACCCGGCTTCGCAGTCGCTCGTCGACTGCCTCATGAATCTAACGATTCGACGCCCGTCTCGAGGGCCAACCGGCTGCGCCTACTGATGACGAACGTTCGGGCAGCGACTCAGGGGTGATATTCAGCAGAATTCTCACTCGAGGCTCTCACCGTCCCTCGATCGCTCCTGTAAGAACGCCCTGCTTACTCGTCCCCATC
>JBCCEH010000068.1:0-3407 GCA_039030375.1 Pseudomonadota bacterium
TGAACACCGACTGCGCGCAGCGTCTGCTCGAACGCCGCCTTTTCGGACGCATCCGAGTCCAGCAACGTATGGTCAAGATCGAGCAAAATCGTGGGGTATCGCATCGCAATCCGAGAATTAGCCGTCAGAGCCGATATAATCGGGCGACGCGTCGCTGCACCGCCTTAGATAAGGATAAGAAGAATATGAATCGTCGACGACACATACTACCGCTTGCCGCTCTGTGTATCACTCTCGCGTCTTGCGATACAGCGCCACCGCCCGACGTCGAGGCGACCGCAGACACCGGCGACACGACGGTCACCCTGTTGTTCACCAATGACATCGAAAGCGTCTACGACCCGCTCCCCGCTCACTGGCTGCCCGACATCGAAATGATCGGTGGCATTGCCGAACTCGCGACGTTAATCAAGACACTGCGCGCGCAAGAACCAAACGCGTTTCTGTTCGACTCCGGCGATATCTTCACCGGCTCGCTCGCCAAACTCACGCAAGGACGTCTGGCGTTTGAATTGATGACCACCATGGACTACGACGCCATGGCGATCGGCAATCATGAGTTCGAATACGGTGTTGAAATACTCGCCTGGGAAAAGAACCGCGTCGCATTTCCGGTGCTGGGCGCAAACATGTTCTACGCAGGCACCGACCATCCGTTTTCGCAGGCGCACGCCATCATTGAGCGCGACGGTATTCGCATCGGCGTGATCGGCATCATGGGTCAGGATGCGGCGACGGCAATCATTCCCTCCTACATCGCTCCACTCGATGTTCATGACCCTGCACCCTGGGTGCAGAAATCGGTTGACGAACTTCGTGATGACGTCGATCTGATCGTCTTACTCACCCATCAGGGTAAGACCGCGCCGATGCAGACCGACGCGGAAACCGATCCACGATTGCAACGCGACATCGATGCGGAAATCAATCTCGCCGGCGCGGTGGAAGGCATCGACGTGTTGTTCTCTGCACATGCCGATGCAGGCACACCCGAGGCGGTCGTACATCCCGAGACCGGCACCCTGATCATGCAAACCTACGGACAGGCAACGCACCTTGGTTACCTGCAGCTCACGCTCCGTGACGGTGAGGTTGTCGCTCACGACAGTCGCCTAATTCCGGTGGAGTCCAACAAGTTAGAACCGGATCTCGGCGTGGTCGCGAAACTGACCGAATACCGCAGCCAGCATCCCGATCTATTCGCCCAAGTGGGGGCTGTCGACGGCCCGCTGATCCGGCGCTACATCGAAGAATCGGATATGGGTAACGTGTTTGCAGACATCTTTGTCGCCAAATCGGGCGCGGACATTGCCATGGTGCACAGTGGTGGACTGCGCAAAGACATCAACGCTGGCGACGTTCGTTTGGTCGATATTCTTGATGCCTACCCTTTTGTCGATGACTTACAGGTCAAAGAGATGACCGGCGAGCAGATTCATCGGGCGCTGGAACAGTCGCTTACCTTTGAACGCGGCATTATGCAGCTGTCCGGCCTACAGGTGACGTACGACCTAGCCCGACCTAAATACAGCCGCGTGGTCAGCGTCACGCGCGACGGCAATCCGGTCGCTGACGATGACCGATTTACCGTGGTTGCGGCCGGCTTCCTCGCCGAAGGTGGTGATAACTATGACGTATTCGCCGAAGTCGAGCTGTTGAGTTCGCACGGGCAGGCAGCCGACGCACTGATCGAGTATTTTGCCGAAAACGACATCGTGGTGGTTCCCGAACGCGGCCGGCAAATTGACTTATCCGACGGCAGCGTCGGACTGTAGTGACGAAGCGTGACTACTTCACGCCAAAGCGATCACTAACTTACGGAGAAAGAAATGCCACGAAATATTCTTGCCGCCGTCGCCGGCATCCTCGCCGCCGTTGTTACGGTATTTATCGTGCAGTTCATTGGTCACCAGGTGTTCCCGCCACCGGAAGGTATGGACCCGAACGACACCGCCGCTATTGCCGAATACGTTGCCAACGCACCAATGGTCGCACTGTTGTTCCCGATCATTTCTTACTTCATCGGTACATTGGACGGCGTCATAGTTGCCGCCCTCATCGGCACAGCCAGAACCATTGTGTTTGGCCTAATCGTCGCGGGTTTTGTTCTGGTCGCGGCGATATCCGTGATCGTGACCATTCCACACCCCGCCTGGTACGTCGCAGCGGCTTTCGTAAGTATTATCATCGCAGGCGGTTTAGGCATTGCAATCGGCAATACACTGCAGGCGAAACGATCGGCGGAACCGGCGTAACCCACGCCGGCAAACTCAGGAATTGAGGAAACTCTTGCCGTAATCCATCGGGCTCAGGCCAAAAAAGCCCGCCAGCGTCTGGCCGATGTCGGCGAACGATTCCCGTTTGCCGATCGGTCCAGCCTTCAGCCCGCCACCATAGGCGAGCACCGGAATGTGTTCACGGGTGTGATCACTGCCTTCCCAGGTCGGGTCACAGCCATGATCGGCGCACAGCACCAGAATGTCGTCTTCGTTCATGACCTCAATCAGCTCTGGCAAGCGTTGGTCCAGATACTCCAACGCCTCGGCGTAGCCATCGACATCGCGCCGATGACCATACAGCATGTCGAAGTCAACGAAGTTGGTAAACACGGTAGACCGGTCCGGCGCATCCTTAAATGCTTCGAGCGTCGCATCAAACAGTGCGACGTTGCCGGTCGCCTTAATTTTTTGCGTAACACCACGGTGTGCGTAGATGTCGGCAATCTTGCCGATGCTGATCACTTCGTCGCCATTTGCAACCAACTTATCCAGCAGGGTTTCGGCATGCGGCGGCGTGGTGAGATCGCGACGGTTACCGGTGCGAACGAAATTCTCCGGTGAATCGCCGACAAACGGTCGCGCAATCACCCGACCTACGTTGTACGGGTCGACCAGCTCACGAGCGATATCGCACAATTCATAAAGCCGATCCAGCCCGAAGGTTTCTTCATGCGCCGCAATCTGAAACACACTGTCCGCTGAGGTGTAAAAAATCGGCTTACCGGTTCGCATATGCTCTTCGCCCAGCTCGGCGATGATGACCGTGCCAGATGAGTGGCAGTTGCCGAGGTAGCCAGGCAAATTCGCGCGGTCGACCAGGCCGTCAAGAAGCTCCTGAGGGAAGGTGTTCTCTTTCGCGGTGAAATAACCCCAGTCGAACATCACTGGCACGCCGGCAATTTCCCAGTGACCACTAGGCGTGTCTTTACCGCTCGACAGCTCCTCGGCGAATCCGTAGGCGCCCATGATTTCGATGTCGGGGTCCGCACCCGGTGCGAATCTCCCGGTGCTATCGCGACCGGCATGGAAAAGGCCCAGTTTTCCGAGGTTCGGCAGATTCAGTGGCTTGCCCGCCGCCGCACGGCGCTCAGCAATGTGCCCGAAGGTATCGGAACCCGAATCGCCAAA
>JBCCEH010000069.1:0-3236 GCA_039030375.1 Pseudomonadota bacterium
ATCAATGATGCCGCGCACTTCAAGATAGTCGTCCGGAAACATGATGCAGAGGTTGCCGGTACCCCATTGAATGTGGCTACCCCGCGGCGGCACGGTAAACCCCAGGCGCTCAAACTCAATCCGGGTTGCATCCAGATCCGCCGACGCAATCACGGGGTGATCAATATTCTTAATGTCGTTCAGTGGAATCCGCCGCCGCAACCTCGGTTGCTAAGTCTTAAATCGTGAATGATTCGATCGTGCGAAGCGCACGCCGTGCAATAGCAAACTACGATACGGCTTCCAATGTACCATCGGTAGCGCGCATTATTTGAGACGATTCTAGATCAACTCGGTTCCGCCCTGCACGCTTGGATCGATATAGGGCTTTGTCGGCACGGATGATAATGTCCGTCATGCAGGTATCTTTGTCGGAGATCGCGGCAACACCGAAGCTGGCGGTCATTTCTACTTGTCGACCCTCGACAACCAATGGCTCTGCCGCCATTTTTTTGCACAGTTCGTCGGCGATAGCGGTGCCTTTGCGCACATCGGTACCCGGTAAAATGATGACGAATTCTTCACCGCCGAGCCGCGCGACGATATCTTCAGCGCGCCGATCACGCGCAATCAGCTCAGCGAACTGCACCAATACCAAATCACCCGCCGCATGGCCGAACTGATCGTTGACGTTCTTGAAGTGGTCAATGTCCGCCATGATGACAGAGACGGAGCGCTCGCTACGACGTGCCTGCGCATAGGCGTTTGCCGAGTACTCGCCGAAACCGCGCCGATTTAGCAGTCCGGTCAATTGATCCCGAATCGCGATCTCACGCATGTCCTCGGAAAGATCGGACGCCAACATAAAAATAACGAACATCGCGACACCCACGAACCCCGCCAAGATAATTAACATGCTCGGGTGCGTAAAAATGCCGGCGGCAACGATCGTCGGGTCGGTGCCAAGGCTAATCAAGAACCAAACGGCCGGTAGCTGCAGCATCGCGAAAACGGTCAGCATCGAGGCGGCCGCCCATTCCGCTAAGCGAGTGCGTTTGCGGTGCGTGACGATCATATAGGCGGATATGAATAAGGTTATGGCACTCGTGAACGGCAAAATCGCGGCGCTGAGTCCGCCATGCGGCGCCATCAGCGTGGTCCACAAAACAGCGAAGTATGAGAGCACGGCGAAGGGCCATATGCTCACCGGGGTCAACCGCGACCCGGTGCGCTGACAATGACCGTCAAGTCCGAGGTAAACCGACGAGATTGCACAGGCGGTTGCGAACAGCCAATACGACTCATAACTGGGAAAAATCGACTGCGTAACGGTGGCGCCCCAGTACACGCCAACCAGAATAAACGTGCCCGACCATTTCAGTGCCCACGGCTTGTGGCCCAGCACCCGCCAGGACAAGTAGAAAATTACCGCGATGATAACGCTGGTAATGCCCAGCGCAGCCTGCAGATATGCCACCGAGGATTCGGTCATTTGCCCATCTATTATTGTAGAACTCGAAGCGATTGTGCCGGGTCCACATGGGCGCAAGAGTGACGCACACCACGGTTTTTAACGTAACGGAAATTATTTTCCTAATGGAATAAACTACCCTGGGGCCGGAGGTCCCAAAATCGATCAAATGGGTCGTTTTTGTAGTGCATAAACAACAGTTTGCGTACCGATTCGATATGCTAATATCGATGCAGAATCAACCGATTCAAGCACTTCATTTGAGGGGGCAACAATGAACCGTAACTTATTTGCAACAGATCGACGTGGATGGTCAGTTTTGACCTTGCTCGCGGCGGCTCTGTTCTTGTCGAGCGGCCCGCAAGCGGTGGCTCAAGACGACGGCAACAACGAGATTGAAGAAATCGTTGCGACCGGTACACGCAAGGAAGGCCAATCGCCAACCGAAACGTTGTCACCGATCGACGTGGTCGGCGGCGAATCACTCGCTGAACTCGCCGCGTTCGACATGACCGACGGCTTTACCAAGGTATCGCCGGCGATCAATACACAACGATTCCCGATTGCTGACGGCACCGCGTTTATTCGCCCGGTATCGCTCAGGAATCTGTCACCGGATCAAACGCTGGTACTGGTAAACGGAACCCGTCGGCATCGCTCGCCGTTGGTCAACCTACAGCTGGCGCCGCTGGGCACCGTGAACCAAGGTGCGCAAGCGGTCGATTATTCGGTCATTCCCGCCGCTGCAGTGAAACGCGTTGAGGTATTGCGCGACGGTGCATCAGCGCAGTATGGCTCAGACGCTATCGCCGGCGTTATCAACATTATCCTAAAAGATGCCAGCGAAGGTGTATCACTATCGGGTCAGACCGGTGAATACTTCGAAGGTGACGGCGCACGTACGTCGGTATCGGCAAACGCCGGTTTCGGCCTCGGCGACAGCGGCTTTATTAATGCCACTATCGAGTACTCCGAATCAGAAACGACCTCGCGCGGCGTTCCGCACTTCGCGTGCCCGGGCGTATCTGCGGTGGTTGGAATCGATGTCGTTCCGCTCGACGGACTGTGCCAGCGCTGGGGTGATCCCGATGTTGAGACACTGAAAGGCTTCGTGAATTTTGGCGCCGAACTGAATGAAAACATCAGCTTCTTCGGCCACGCTAGCGTCTCCAACAACGATACCGTTTCAGACTTCTTTTACCGCAATCCGGTCCTAGACCCGAGTGCCGGCATCAGTGGTCGCAGCACGCTGATCGTCGATACGGACGGCGATTTTATTCCTGACCCGGCACCGCAATCGCTGGTCGATAACATTGCTGGCCAGGGCCTTAATGTGGATGACTATTTGACCGCCGACGCAGGCAGCCCGAGCGGCTACGTGTTGCTGAACCCGATCTACACGCAATTCCCGGGCGGTTACAACCCGGACTTTGGCGCCGGCATTTCTGATGGCGCGATCGTACTCGGATTCGAAGGCGATACCGACAACGACATTAGCTGGTCATTCAAAGGTCGCTATGCGCAAGCCGAAGCGGACTACACTCTGTCGGAAACCATCAATCCCAGTCTCGGCGGCACTTCGCCGACGAGCTTTAAGCCCGGTAAGCTGACGCAAGAAGAAACCAGCGTGAACTTCGATGTGGTCGTGCCGTTGACGGTCGAGGACTTTGCTTCGCCGATAAACGTCGCTTGGGGTTTTGAGTGGCGCGACGAGACCTACACGATCAATGCCGGTGACGAAGCCTCGATCAGTGCTGGCCCGGTATTCATCTTCGGCGTCGGTTCG
>JBCCEH010000070.1:0-3230 GCA_039030375.1 Pseudomonadota bacterium
CGCCATTCGAACTCGACGTTTTCAGCAGCGCCAACCGCGAATTTATGGCGCCAGCGCGAATCGATCACGAACTGCCGGTTGACGCCGGTGTATTCGAGCACACCTTCATCCGTCAGGCCGGTTTCTTCATACAGTTCGCGTTTGGCTGCCATGCCGTGCGATTCACCGGGCTTTAGGCTGCCGGTAATCGATTGCCAAAACTCAAATGGCCGCTGCCGTTTGAGCAACAGGGTTTGCTGATCGCGAGTCACGACGGTCACCAGCACAGAAACGGGACGTCGTAGCACTGCTTGCCGCGCCGATTTACTCGGTGCGCGGTGCGCGCACGCGGATGCCGGTTTCCTTAAGCTGTTCGGCCGAGACTTCACCGGGCGCATTGGTCAGCGGACAGGCCGCCGTCTGCGTTTTCGGGAAAGCAATCACGTCGCGAATACTGTCAGCACCGGCCATCAGCATCACAATGCGATCGAGACCAAACGCAATGCCACCGTGCGGCGGACAGCCGTACTGCAATGCGCGCAACAAGAAACCAAACTTCTCTTCGGCTTCGTCTTCACTGATATCCAAGAGATCGAAGACCGCCGATTGGATCGCCTGGTTGTGAATACGAATCGAGCCACCGCCGATTTCGGAACCGTTCAGCACCATGTCGTAGGCCCGTGACAGCGCGTTGCCCGGATCGGCGCGCAGCGCATCGGCGTCGTTGACCGACGGCGCGGTAAACGGATGGTGCAGCGCGTTCCAGCGACCCGACTGGGGGTCTTTATCGAACATTGGGAAGTCGACCACCCACAGCGGCGCCCAGCCGTCGGCGACCATGCCGCGATCATGTCCAAGCTTCACTCGCAGTGCGCCCAATGCGTCGTTAACGACGCGCGCTTTGTCGGCACCGAAGAAGATTAAGTCACCCGACTTCGCGCCGGTGCGTTCGAGAATGCCAGCGACCGCATTATCAGGCAGGAATTTGAGAATTGGCGACTGCAGCCCGTCACGCCCACCGTCGACATCGTTCACTTTGATGTACGCCAGACCTTTGGCGCCATAGCGGCCGACGTAGGCGGTGTAATCGTCGATCTCTTTGCGCGTCAGGGTATTGCCATCCGGCACACATAGCGCCGCAACGCGACCTTCGGGATCGCTGGCAGGGCCGGCGAACACTTTGAATTCAACGTCACCCATCAAGTCGGCGACCTCGATTAATTCGAGATCGATACGCAGATCCGGCTTGTCCGAGCCAAACCGCTGCATGGCCTCGGCGTAGCTCATGCGCGGAAACGGTGATGGCAACTCGATATCGAGTACCTTCTTGAAGAGATGGGTCACCAACGCTTCCATACTGCCGGTCACATCCGCTTCATCAACGAAGCTCATCTCAACATCAAGCTGCGTGAATTCGGGTTGACGATCGGCACGCAGGTCTTCGTCGCGGAAGCAGCGAACAATCTGGTAGTAGCGATCCAATCCCGACATCATCAATAGCTGCTTAAAAATCTGCGGCGACTGCGGCAGTGCAAAGAACTGCCCTGGATGGGTTCGACTCGGCACGATGTAATCGCGCGCACCTTCGGGTGTGGCACGCGTCAACATCGGCGTTTCCACATCCACAAATCCGTTCGAATCGAGATACTCGCGCATCGCCATAGTGACGCGATGTCGCAGCGTCAAATTGCCGAGCATGTCCTCACGACGCAGATCCAGATACCGATGCTTGAGTCGCAACTCTTCGTTGGCCTGTTCATCGTGATGGAACGGCGGCGTTTCGGACCGGTTGAGCACTTCGAGCTCATGGGCCAATACTTCGATCTGGCCGGTCGGCATGTTTGGGTTGACGGTGCCCTCTGGGCGCTGGCGAACCTTGCCTTTCACCGACAGCACGAATTCGCTACGGATGCGCTCCGCTTCGGCAAAAATCTCCGGACGATCCGGATCGAACACCACCTGCAGTAGGCCTTCTCGATCGCGCAGATCGACGAAAATGACGCCACCGTGGTCACGACGGCGGTGTACCCAGCCGCATACAGCGACTTCCTCGCCAATCAGCGATTCGTTAACGTGTCCACAGTAGTGCGATCTCATGGTGACTCTGCTTCTAATTCAGGTGGTTAGGGCTCTCAAACGGAGCGCAATGGTAAGGGCGAAGAGCCCAATATACAACCGGACGGCCGCCTAATTATTGGGATCTTTGAGCGGCAGCTCGGCGGTCTGCTCCTTGTTCCACTGCGGCACGACCACGCCCAGGGACATGATCAATTTGAAGGCATCGTCCACCGACATATCCAGCTCGGTGGTGCCCTCTTTCGGCACCACAATAATGAATCCTGAGGTCGGGTTGGGCGTGGTCGGTACGAAGCAGCACACCACATCCTCACCGGTACGGCCCTGCACCTCGCCCATTTCAGTCGCGGTTTGGAAGGTCAGCGTATAGATGCCCTTACGTGGGTACTCCACCAGCAACACTTTCTTAAACGCATTACCGGAGTCGGAAAAGACGATTTCCGCGAAACGTTTGGCCGCCGAGTACACCGATCGCACCACGGGAATTCGTTCCAACAGCGACTCCCAGCCGCCGACGACGGTTCGACCGACAATATTCGCAGCCAGCACACCGGTGACCAGCAGCAGCACGATCGTCAAGATCACACCGAGACCGGGGATCGCAAAACCGAGCCACTCCTCTGGTCGATAGGATGGCGGCAACAGCTTTAGCGAATTGTCCATCAGCCCGATCAAGAAGCGGAGCAGCAGGAACGTGACGCCAAGCGGCAACCAAACCAAGATGCCGGCGACTAAATAACGGCGGAAACGCTTCATCATGATGTCGAGGTACTCGCTTTGGAGGTCGTCGAGTCGGACGATGTCGACGACGACGACGTGCCAGACGATTCGCCTGACGACTTACTGGACGCGCCGGATGATGATTCACTCGACGAACTTGTGCTGGAATCGCCGGCCAGGTTGCGTTGATTGTCCTTCTTGAAGTCCGTTTCGTACCAGCCCTGCCCTTTAAGTCGAAAACGCGGCGCCGACAGCTGTCGTTTCAATGCCGACGCACCGCAGGCAGGACAACCCACCAACGGGTCTTCGGACATTTTTTGCAGTGCGTCCAGGGTATGACCGCACGACTGACATTTATAACCGTAAATCGGCAACGCTAAGCTCCAATCTCAATCGCAAAACAAGGTCGACAGTGTACTCAATTCGGACCCCTTAGGCGGCGTTATCGAACACCA
>JBCCEH010000071.1:0-3198 GCA_039030375.1 Pseudomonadota bacterium
ACGCGTGTTTTTGCCGGCATTGCTACTGGTAATTATTCTGGTGACGATACTCAGCTTTACGCTGATCGGAAACTCACTTATTCCGTTGCAACGACTCACCAGTGCGGTTCAGCAAATTACCTCAGGCAACTTGGATACGCGACTGCGTATTCGTTCTAATGATGAGTTCGAGGCCTTAGGTAGAGCCTTTAACAAGATGGCGGAGCGTCTGGGGCGCCAGTTCTCGACATTCGAAGCCATGTCTGAGATTGATCGGCAGATCTTGTCCGGTGCCAAATTCGAAGAGGTCAGCGAAAACGTCATTAATCATCTCCTCGAGACCACCGGCTGCGCCGCCGCCGCGGTTATTGCGCGCGATAGCGATACTCCACAGTGGGCCAAGATGATTTCGCGGCATGATGGCGAGTTCACGCATGAACGGATCTCGTTGCCGATGGAAATGGGGCATCAGTGGTGTCAGCCGCGACAGGTTACGCTCGAAGATACCGATGCCATGAATGCGCCATATCGGGACCGGTTTCTCGACTATGGATTGAAGTACGCAGCACTGATCCCGGTGGTCTTAAAGGACGATTTGAAGGGCATTTTGCTGTTGAGCTCGACCAAGCGATTTAACCTTGAACAAGATAGCCTGGTGCGCTGTATCGACCTCGCGGGTCGTTTTGCGGTGGCCTTATCCAGCGCGGAGCGCGAGGAAGCGCTGTATCGACAGGCGCATTTTGATCAACTTACCGGATTGCCAAACCGACAGCTTCTTAAGGATCGCCTCGAAC
The DNA here is from genome assembly GCA_039030375.1 of Pseudomonadota bacterium. Lineage (GTDB taxonomy): Bacteria > Pseudomonadota > Gammaproteobacteria > Steroidobacterales > Woeseiaceae > UBA1847. Next base: position 774 of record JBCCEH010000071.1, read on the forward strand.
AGCAAATTGTCCAGGCGCGGCGGGATCAATACAGCGGTGCGCTCCTGTTCCTCGATCTTGATCGCTTTAAAGAAATTAATGATGTGTACGGCCATTCGGTGGGCGACGTGGTGCTGGTGCAGGCCGCCGAACGCATTATTGGCGAGGTGCGGGATAGTGACACGGTCGCCCGTTTGGGCGGCGATGAATTCGTTGTGGTGTTGCCGCGCATCGATAGCGGCAGCCGTGTACGTGCGACCGCAACGCGTTTACTGGATCGCCTAACGGAGTCGTTCTCGGTGCGTGGAACGGATCATTTTGTAGGTGCCAGTATTGGTATCGTGATGTTCCCGGATGACGGCGACAGTGTTGAAACGCTTCTCAAGAATGCCGATGCGGCGATGTATCGCGCCAAAGATTCGGGTCGAGCGCGATTCGAATTCTTCAGCAAAAAACTCAATGCGGAAAGTCGCCGCAAGATCAGTCTTGAGCGTGACCTGCGTACCGCGTTTCACAACCATGAGCTCGAAGTGCATTACCAACCGCAGTTCAACATTGCCAGTGGCGTGATTAGTGGTGCCGAAGCGTTGTTGCGCTGGCAGCATGCACGGGAAGGATTTGTACCGCCATCGGAGTTCATACCGTTGGCCGAAGACTCGGGGCTAATCACCGATATTGGTCGTTGGGTAATTCGCCGAACCTGCCGTGATTTGCGTCGCGTGCTTAACAAAGGTTTTCACCCCGGTGCGGTCTCCGTGAATGTGTCGGCATTGCAGTTGCGCGATCCGAATTTTGTGAGTGATGTGCTCGGTGCATTGCAGCGCTACGATATACATCCCGGTTACTTGATGCTCGAAGTCACCGAAACCGCGGTCGCTCAGAACCGCGACACGGTGATCGGTATCTTGGAGACGCTGCGCGAACATGGTGTCCGCGTTGCGATCGATGATTTCGGCACCGGTTATTCGTCACTCAGTTATCTCCAGCAGATGCCTTTTGACGTGATCAAGATCGACAAGTCGTTTGTGGACCGAATTGACGCCGGCGACTCGACCGAGAATATTTGTCGAACGATTATCAAGATGGCGCACGAGCTCGGCAAAGAGTCGATTGCGGAGGGCGTTGAAGAAGCCGCGCAGGTCGATTTTTTGAAGGCAAATGCCTGCGATCATGTGCAGGGTTTCTATTACAGTCAGGCGTTAGATCCCGAGGCATTCTTGGAGTTCATCGAGAAGCAAGACTTCCATACGCAGCGCCGTAAAGCCCTAGAAATCGTCAAAATCTGACCTATTTGTGAGTCTCAGCGCCGCACTGTTTGACCGGCCGAGGTAATTGCTATCCAATCAAACTAGGCGTTTCAGCGGGGGTGGTTCATGAATGATGCGGGTGCAGACCAAACGGGCAAGGCGACTGTGACCAAGGCTTCCGACAAGCCGCTTCGCTTTTACGACAATCGCCAAAAATATTTGGCCTTCGTTAACACCTGCAATGAAAAATGGCAGGTCTCTAAGCGAGCCACGCAAGAGCTCGAGCATCTAGAGCCGAATCCGCCAGCGGTTCGCGTCTTCGACGCCGGCATGGGCGACGGCACCGTACTTAGCCATACGATGCGTGCGATGCACCAGCGCTTTCCGACGCTGCCGTTCTATGTCGTCGGCAAAGAAATCAGCCTCGAAGACGTACGACTCAGTCTTGAGAAATTGCCAGATCGATTCGTCGAGCACCCGGCAAGCGTGTTCGTGTTCACCAACATGTATTACGCTGAAGCGCCATGGTTGTTGCCGCGCGACGAAGCCAAACGCGATGACATCAACTGGCAGGTGGTTGAGCTCGATGGCACATCCGCGTTCGAGTATGGCGAGCAGCTCGGCTCGATGGATGATTTCTTAGTCGATGCATGGCAATCCAAAGCCAGCAAAAAAACCGGCAATCCGCTGTACTCGAAGCCGTCGGTATTGGTCATGTATCGCAAAGATCACAAGTTCATGTTGGATTCAGTGGTTCCTACGCCGGGTGAGGCAAGGGCCGACTACGACTTAGTGCTTGCGTCGCAGCCTTGGCGCGCGCGCATGGATGCTGAATTCAAAGTGAAGTACGTACTGAAACCGCTGGCCCGCGCCCTGGGTCCGGCGGGTCGGTTGCTGGCGGTGCATTCGATCGGTGGTGATCCGGGTCTCGAGTTGATTCGTGAGATCTGGCCCGACGAAGATCCGTTCAAAGTGAATCGACATGAGTTATTGCGGGAGCTCAAAGCGCAAATGGGTGGTGAGGCCGATGGCTACAACATTGGCACATCGCCAGACGACAGCGCCATTTTTCAGTTCCGCATGCACACGCTACCGGATGAGTTAGCGGAGAGTATCGGCACCTCAACGCTGTATGCGGCCTGGAACGCGGCGGTGTACGTCGCGCAGATCGAGGACCGACGGTTAGAAGAAGCGTTGGC
>JBCCEH010000072.1:0-2978 GCA_039030375.1 Pseudomonadota bacterium
ATGCGCGTAGTCAACGTAGACCGACGGGCCAGGACGTTCCGACATGTCCGGCACCCGCTGCATGCGACCTGGCGGCGCTTCGACATCGGCCAGCACGGCGCTGGCATCGGCCAGCGGTACGCCCAAGCTCAACAGTAGCGCGAGGACGATGACGGCATTGGCGACGTTAAAGTCGCCGACCAGCGGCAACAGAAATTCAGTTTCGCCCCAAGAGCTCGCTACCGTGACCTGCGAACCCGATTCACGTGCAACGACAGAACGCACAAAAACGTAGGGCCGACCGTTGGCAACCCGATCAAAGTTCGTCGATACGGTGATGACGTCCTGACCACAGCGATTCGCCAGCTGCATGCCGAACTCACTGTCCAGGTTTATGATGCGGCGCAACGCCGGCGTTGCCGTAAACAGCTTCGCTTTAGCTTCGGCATAAGCCTGCATGCTGCCGTGATAGTCCAGATGATCACGACTTAGATTGGTAAACAGCACGGTGTCGAAACTGACGCCGGCGATACGATTTTGATCCAAGGCATGCGACGACACTTCGATGGATGCGAAGCTCGCTGCCTGATCACGGAAACTGGCCAAGCGTTGTTGCAGCGTGGCGGCGTCCGGCGTGGTCAGCGTGGTCGACTCACTAATCGTATCGATTCCGGAACCGAGCGTGCCAACGTAACCGCAGCGATTGCCGAGCCGTGTCAAACACTGCGCAGCCAGCCAGCTCACCGTGGTCTTGCCATTGGTGCCGGTCACACCGATCACTCGGACTGCAGCCGATGGGTCACTGTAAAAACGATTCGTTAACGTTCCGATCTTCGCCGGCAAATCTTCAATTCCGAATACGGGTACGCCGTCGACTTCAGGATTGGCGGTCGTCGCATCAAACAATACGGCTGCGGCACCCGCTTCAATCGCCTGGGCGATAAAATCGGCACCGTGATGTTGCTCACCAGGACACGCCAAGAACAACGCACCGCGTTCAACGTTGCGGCTGTCGCTCGCAATACCGGTTAGCGCGACCGGTGGCGCAGCCACGATTCCCTCAAGCAACTCTTTGAGGGTGGGTCGATGTGTCAGTTGTTCTGCTGGCATACTCATTGACTCGCTGCCTGTCGGCGCGTGCCCATGGCCTGCATGGTGCTGTTCGGATCGCGCGCCGGCAAAGCATCGGGCGGCACCGCCAACAAACGTAACGATTCCGACATGACGTCGGCGAACACCGGAGCTGCAACGTCACCGCCGTAATACAATTCGCCGGTCGGTTCGTCGATCACTACCACAGTCGCGAGACGTGGATTACTTGCCGGCGCAAGACCGGCGAATACCGAGATGTATTTGTCTTCGGAATAGCCGCCGGCAGCGAACTTCCATGAGGTGCCTGTTTTACCGGCAACACGGTAACCAGTCACCGCAGCACCGGTACCGGTCCCGCCTGGTCGCACAACCTCTTCGAGCATGCGCCGAACCGCAACAGCCGATTCTTCCGCGAGTATTTGATCACCTCCGGCCGCCTCATTCAGCGCCACCAGCGACACCGGTCGTAACAAGCCGTTGTTACCCAATACCGAGTAAGCCTGCGCGAGCTGCAGTGGCGTCACCGAAAGGCCGTAACCGTACGCCAGGGTCGCTTGAGAAATGGGTTGCCAATGATCGTAGTGCGTCAAAGTGCCGGCCGACTCGCCGGGAAAACCGCTGGTCGTCAACGCGCCAAGGCCCAGCTTGTTCATCGTGCGCCACAGCTGATCCGGTTCAAGAGACATCGCCAACTTAGTGGCACCGACGTTACTCGACCGCGCCAGAATCGTCGTCAAGCTCACGCGACCGAGATTTTTGCTGTCCTCAATCGTCTTCGGCCCGACCACCACGTAGCCGGGAGCGGTATCAACAATACTCGACGGCCGGTATTGACCACTTTCCAACGCGGCGGCGACCACCAATGGCTTAATGCTCGATCCGGGTTCAAATATGTCGGTAATCGCACGGTTGCGATACCGCTCCGCCGAGAACTGCGAACGATCGTTAGGGTTGTAAGTGGGCTGATTGGCAATCGCCAAGACCTCGCCGGTATGAGTATCCAAGACCACGATCGATCCGGACTCAGCGTTATACGATTGAATCGCCGCTTTCAACGTGCGGTAGGCCACGTATTGAATGCGTAAATCAATACTGGTTCGCAGCGACTTGCCATGATGCGGAGGACGAATGCTCTCGATGTTCTCTACCGCCCGGCCCAATCGATCTTTCAGCACGCGCTTGGCACCGGATTCCCCGGCGAGCCAGTGGTTGTACGCCAACTCCAAGCCTTCCAGGCCTTTGTCGTCAATGTCGGTAAACCCGACCAGATGCCCGGTGACCTCACCGGCCGGGTAATAGCGCCGATACTCGCGCTGAATATTGACGCCCGGTAGTTTGAGCGCCATCACGTCAGCCGCTTGATCGGGGCTCAAGTGACGCTTTAGGTACAGAAACTCTTTATCGACATTGAACGACACGCGTCGTATCAACGATTGCTCATCAAGCTCCAGCAATCGCGCCAGTGGTGCAATACGGTCCATGGCCGGCGCCAGCTCTTGTGGGTTCGCCCACACGCTGTCAACCGGCGTACTGATCGCCAACGGTTCACCGTGGCGGTCGGTGATCGTGCCGCGATGCGCGAAGATCTTTTGCGTACGCAAATGCCGCGTATCCGCTTCCTGATTAAGAAAGTCTTTATTAAAGACTTGTAGGTGAACGGAACGCGCCACCAAGGACACCGCAAGCATGACAAAAAACATGCTCACAACCGTCGCTCGAACCACGAATCGTCGTTCGATTTGCTGCTTGGTTTCTGCGCCGCGTTTCATATCCGGTTACTGCTGCCGCTCGATGACAAAAATTTCGTTGGTTGCCGGACGGACTAGCGACAACTCGCTGCCGGCAACTTTTTCAATTCGTGCGTGTGTTGCCCAGGTGCTTTGCTCAATCTGCAACTGACCCCACTC
>JBCCEH010000073.1:0-2977 GCA_039030375.1 Pseudomonadota bacterium
ATGGCCAGCCATGGAGCAAATTAAAGGACACGAGTGAGTGATCGCGCTGGATGGCATGAGGCCCGCAGATGCACCGCCGTCTTCACCATCGTCAACCCCGGTTAACCCGCACTCGACATGACGGTGCGTCGTGACCCGCCTCGCGGGCCGCGGCCAGAATAGAATCAGTCTCAAATCGGAGCCTCGCCGCCCAGGCGCTGGACGAGGCCAGCACCACCAATTCGCCGTCCGCTTTGATATTCGCCGCAGTTATAGCGTTTTCGAATTCGGCGCCGAGGGCCGCCTGCAACTGGCTGGCCAGCGAATCCATTTCCTGGGCGCGCTGGACGAGTTCTCCTAAGCCTTTGTCAGCATTAGGATTTAGCAGGTTTTTGAGGCTTTTTTCGGCCATAGAAATGTGACGCAGTTGGCGGTTTTGGTCACGCTCGGGCGACCGGAATCACCCTTTCGGAACCCTATTCTTGTATTGAATCAGCACATTATGCATATTGTGCCCTCGATAAGGGCAAACTCGTTGAAAGGCGGGGGCGCAAATCCACCGGTCTAAGGAACATTGTCGCTGACAACGTTCTACGGCAGCGGGGCTACCGAAAATGTTGATTGGCAAAACTGCAATAAAAACCGGTTCGCGTGGTTGCTCGGGGGCAACTCGCCGGCCAATCGATCGAAACGATATCAAAACTAATACGCAGGGTTTCTCGAGACACACTCGATGAACGTAGTCATATTCGGCAAAGGGTTTGGTAAGCCGCGACAGGTCAATCTGTCCGGAGCAAGTGCCGTCTTTGCTGTTCTCGCGATGGTGGGTTTGGTGACGGTCGCAGGATTCGCCGGCGGCTACTGGGTCTCGGCCGTGACTGGGTCAGGTATCAGCCAGGCAAAAGTCGACGAGCTCGCCGACTCGCTGTACGCCAACCACGACGATATTCAAACGATTCGCCAGGCCAACGAAGATACATTGGATGCGCTGGCGATTCGTATTGCGCAAATGAATGCGCGAGTCATTCGCCTCGATGCTTTGGGCCGCCGATTGACGGACATGGCCGAGATAGAAGAAGGCGAATTTGATTTTGATTCGGCGCCGGCCTTAGGTGGTCCGGAAGAGCCGATGGCGGCCGGTTCTGGCGCAGCGGTTCCCGACGTGATCGACGCCATGCAGGCGCTGGATTACCAGCTCGACAATCGTGAAGCTCAGTTGGCGGTATTAGAAAACGTGATCATGGGCCAGCAGCTCTCGGATCGTGTGTATCCGCAGGGCCGACCGGTGGATTCAGGCTGGATCTCGTCCTACTTCGGCAAGCGTACCGACCCGTTCACCGGCAAACCGGCCAATCACACCGGCATTGATTTCGCCGGCAAGATGGGCGCGGAAATTTATGCAGTGGCCGACGGCGTCGTGACCTGGTCTGCGGATCGCTACGGCTACGGCGGCATGGTTGAAATCAACCACGGCAACGGCTACTCGACGCGCTACGCGCACAACTCGGAAAACCTGGTCAAGGTGGGTGACGAGGTCAAAAAAGGCCAGGCCATCGCCTTGATGGGCGACTCGGGTCGGGCCACCGGCCCCAATCTGCACTTCGAGGTGGTCAAAGACGGTCGCCGCGTGAATCCGGTGAATTTCATCCGCGAATCCAACAAATAATCGAACGCATCACCCGATAAATAGTCCTATTTTCGGGCGTATTGATTCCGCAGAATTCACCCATAAATCACCCATAAATCTATGGATTCGATAGAATAACGCGCTTTGCGCCCGCCCAATTGCGCGCGCAGTGTCTTCACAGTCAATTTTTAGGAGCTGGCTGCTTTGGCCAATTTTCTGACCAATATTTTCGGTAGCCGCAACCAGCGGCAGCTGCGGCGCTATTCCAAGATCGTCAATAAGATCAACGGTATGGAAGAGGCCATGCAGGCGCTCAGCGATGACGCGCTGCGGGCCAAGACCGACGAGTTCCGGCAGCGCTTTGCCGACGGTGAAACCCTGGAGCAATTGCAGCCCGAGGCGTTCGCGGCGGTTCGTGAGGCCTCCGTTCGGACGCTGGGGATGCGGCACTTCGACGTGCAGCTGGTCGGCGGCATGGTGCTGCACGGCGGCAATATCGCCGAGATGCGTACCGGTGAAGGTAAGACGTTGGTGGCGACGCTGCCGGCGTATTTGAACGCGATCAGCGGTGACGGTGTGCATATCGTCACGGTAAACGAATACTTGGCGCAACGAGACGCTGACTGGATGCGACCCATCTACGAATTTCTCGGTCTGACGGTCGGTGTCGCCAAGAGTGGTCAGCCGCGCGAGGAAAAGCAGGCTGCCTATCAGTCGGATATCACGTACGCGACCAACAACGAGCTGGGGTTCGACTACCTGCGAGATAACCTGGCCTTCTCGCTGGAGGACAAGGCGCAGCGAGCGCTCAATTTCGCGATTGTTGACGAAGTCGACTCGATCCTGATCGACGAGGCGCGTACGCCGCTGATTATCTCGGGTCCGGCCGAAGCCAGCACCGACCTGTATGCGCAGATCAATAAACTGGTGCCCAAACTGACCGTTCATGACGAATCTGAGGCGCCAGCGAATTACGAAATTATGGCGAAGACCGTCCGCTTGCTCGATGAGCGCGGCAACGTGGTCACGGTCGAAAATGAAGACGGCGTCGGCGAAGACACGATGAGCCTCGACCAGGCTATCGAAATCGCCTCGGACCGGGATGCTGACGTCATCGAGAATGAAGACGCGGGCGACGTGACTACCTGTCGGATCGTGACGCGTGGCGACTACACGCTGGACGAAAAAGCCAAACAGGCACACGTGACCGAAGAAGGTCATCAAAAAGTCGAGCAACTGATGATTAACTCCGGTTTGCTCGAAGAAGGCGACAGCCTGTACGACCCGTCTAACATTCGCCTGCTGCACCATCTGAACGCGGCGTTGCGCGCGCATGCGATCTTCCAGAAAGATGTCGAATACATCGTCAAA
>JBCCEH010000074.1:0-2918 GCA_039030375.1 Pseudomonadota bacterium
GCCTGGTCGGCGATCTGCATGGCGTTGCCGCCTTCCATAATTATTCGGCCCATGGCCTCCGACACTTCCATTACCTGGAAGATACCGACACGCCCTTTGTAGCCTTCGTTACAGCTCTTGCAGCCCTTCGGCGAAAACACCGTTAACGATTCGATCTCGTCGGCATCAAAGCCTTCTTGTTCGAGTGCTTCACGCGGAATGTCGCGCGCTTCTTTGCAGTTGTCGCAGAGGCGCCGTGCCAGCCGCTGCGCAATGATCAAGCTGACCGAGGTTGCGATAGCGTAGGCTTTCACGCCCATATCGACCAAACGCGTCAGCGTGCGCGGCGCGTCATTGGTATGCAGCGTCGACAACACCAAGTGACCGGTTTGGGCGGCCTTAATCGCGATCTCCGCGGTCTCCAGGTCACGAATCTCACCGACCATGATGACGTCCGGATCCTGACGCAAAAACGCTTTCAGTGACGACGCGAACGTCAGCCCGACTTTCGGGTTCACGTTCACCTGGTTGATGCCCGGTAAGTTAATCTCTGCCGGATCCTCGGCGGTCGAAATGTTGCGATCTTCGGTGTTGAGAATATTCAAGCCGGTGTACAGCGAAACCGTTTTACCGGAGCCGGTCGGGCCGGTGACCAGGATCATGCCGTAGGGTTTCGCCAGATGTTTTTCGTACAGCGTCCGCTGCCCATCTTCGTAGCCAAGCATTTCAATACCCAGTTTGGCGCTCGACGGGTCGAGGATACGCAGTACGATTTTCTCGCCGAACAGGGTCGGGCAGGTGTTGACACGAAAGTCGATCGCCCGGTTCTTCGACAGTCGCATTTTGATACGACCATCCTGCGGTACGCGGCGCTCGGCAATGTCCATCCGCGACATGACTTTCAGGCGGGCACATACTTTGTTTGCGAGAGCCACGGGCGGCTGTGCAACTTCCGATAACACACCATCGAGACGCGTGCGAACACGGAAATACTTTTCGTAGGGCTCGAAGTGAATATCGGAGGCGCCGCGCTTGATCGCATCCAACAGAATTTTGTTGACGAAGCGAACGACCGGGGCGTCTTCGACATCTTCACGCCCAACGACATCGTCTTCTTCCTCTTCGCCGGTAACGTCGAGATTTTCGAGGTCGAAATCGTCATCGCCGAGATCGGCCATGGTGGTGTCGACTGCCTCGATGGCTTTGACGATGCGTTCTTCCAGCTTGTCTTGCTCGACCACAACAGGGTCGATTCGCAAGCTGGTCTGGAATTTGATGTCGTCGATGGCCTGCAGATTGGTCGGATCGGCGATGCCCAGAAACAGTCGTTGGCCGCGTTTGACCAATGGCAACACGCGGTGCTTGTTGAGGAGTTTTTGATCGACAGCTCGAACGACGTCGAGATCGACCTCGAGAGCGTCTAAGTCGAGTAGCGGTACGCCAAACTCATGGGATGCCGCCACCGCGATGGCACGAGCGTCGGCAAGTTCCTCGTTGACCAGGTGGGCGACCAGCGGAATCTTCTCTTTCTTGGCGCCCTCGGTCGCCTCAAGAAGCTTTTCCTCGCTGATGAGCCCATCCTGAACGAGACGTCGCGGAAGGCCCGCCAGATTGGTCTGTGCTGCGGGTGTCGCCATACCGAAATTATGCCCAAAGACTTGCTGAGAGCATCACAGTCTCACTGATCTAAGTCCCCGGATCAACTGGATTTTGTGCGCCCGGTCACAGTTACGGAATTTGATTAAGTCAAACGCCGAAAATGGTCCATTTGGCCGGAAAAAACGCCAATTTGGTGTCGCTAATCGCGACAGGTCGCGGGCAAATAGCGGCGGTCGATGGTCGGGTTTTGATGGGCGGAGGTGACACCACCCCCGGTCATTTCAGCCGAGCCTGCTGGCGCCGCGGCGTAACCGCATCGCCAGATTACGCTGCCACCACCGGCGGTTTGATAAGGGGTAAGCGACAGCGTGCCGCCGGACACGTCCTGGTGGACGCGATTGCCGAAGGTAATATCCACTCGGCCATCCACAACATCGACCTGCGTAACATACATTCCTGCAGTATCGGTCGGAGCGGGAGTCATGCCGGCTTCGGCACGTCCTGCTGGCGGTTCACCGTTATTCAAGAAGGCGTCGACGATGGGTACTTTGGCACCCGTGGCCATGTTAAGGCCTTCGGCTACCTGAGCGCGCACCGTATAGGTTTGGTACGCAGAAATCGCGATCGAAGCGAGGATGCCGATAATGGCCACCACAATCATGAGCTCGATCAGTGTGAATCCTGTTTGCGCGCGTTTCATCGCTGGGTTGCGATCCTTCGTCTTGTAATGATTCATCATTCTACGCCAATTGAGTTGCTGGTAAAAAAAAGCCCCGGACGAGCCGGGGCTTTCTGACTTAACGCTTAAGCAAAAAGCCGTTGCGATTGCCTACTAGCGGCAAGCAGCCGGCAAGTGCTTGTCGTCGAGGTCCGGGCTGGAGCATTCCCAGACAACCGAACCGCCGAGAGACGTATCCGGAGCAAGTACCAGCGTGTCGCCAGCGATTGCACTGTTAACGTCGTTGCCGTACGTAACTTCGATGTTGCCAGCCGTACCGTTGCCGTCACCGCCAACGCCGACTGCCGTTACGTAGTTACCTTGGATCGCAGCAGCTGCGTCCAAACCAGCTTCGTTGTTCGTGGTAGCCAGGTCACCGGTGTCTTGGTAGTACTCGGTTACTGCCGCTTTCGCGCCAGCAGCCAGGTTCAAGCCTTCAGAAACCTGAGCGCGGATCGTGTAGTCCTGGTAAGCCGGAATTGCGATGGCAGCCAGGATGCCGATGATCGCGACAACGATCATCAGTTCGATCAGGGTAAAACCTTGTTGGATCTTCTTCATTACGTCTCTCCGTAGAATTCTTGCGAGATTTATTCAAACGGCCTTGCGGCCAGTACGGTTA
>JBCCEH010000075.1:0-2900 GCA_039030375.1 Pseudomonadota bacterium
CGCGCTCACATCACGTCTCTAGGGTGATGTGGCTTTTGATTGCACACCACACCCTTTTCTCCGCAGTTATGCGCCCACCGCACCATGTCGTCGGTGTTATCGAGTTTCGCGATTCGCGACAACGCCGAACGCGTTGCCCATGGCACCTTCATTTCTTTGCGTTTGCGCGCATCAAGAATATCGCGGGCTTGCATCCACACGGAATCGACCAGTTCGTTACCATCGTGCTCGGCGTGCTCATCAGCCGCGACCTTCGCCAAAAAAAAGCGCGCGCAAAACCGCTTCGGATAGCCCGGCGGTGTGACCAGATGACTAAAGTACTGGAGCCGGCCGCATTGCAACGTCAGTTCGTTATCGGTAACGAACGTGTCCCAGGCAAGTTGCCGGTTATTCAATGCGTCTCGAGCGGTAGCAACATCCTTAAGAGATAGGGTGTGATCCGCGAATAACAAGCCAGTCTCTTCAAACAACTCGCGAATCGCCGCGCTGTAGTAAGACAGGGCATGCGAAGAAACATCGAGCAGCCGATTGGCTTTGTCGGACTCAATACCTGAGCACTGCAGGTGCACGCGATCATCAACGCCGTCGAGGACACCACCGGGAAACACATAGCGCGAGCCAAATGCCTTGCCAGCACGCCGCTTCATAATGAACGCTTCGGGTGCCGTTTCGGCATCGCGTACTAGCAACACCGTGGCAGATTTCCATAGCGTATCCGGATTAGCCATTCGGCGCGGTGGTGGGACTGCCGGTCTCGATATACGTGGCAAGTCGCTCCAACGCCTCACCAATCACAAACTCGACCGGGCCCGCGGCGCCCTCCAGTCCGTCTTTAGCATAACCGCCAACCGCGTACGTAAAACGAATCAAGGTGCCGTCGTCATGATCGATAAATTCCCAGGTCATGTTGCCGTTAACACCCATCAGACCCAGTGGCCCCAGCCCACCGGTCATGCGCAGCAACACATTAGGACTGACAGTAGTCACAGTAAGATGAACGACGCCACCACCATCAGCTAGCGATTCACAAAAACAGCCCATCGCTCGGGCATCAATCGACAACGCCGTGGCGTCACCACCGATCGTGTGGTCCGGATGCCACCATTGGCCGATGGACATCGCCGCCTTCCAGGCCGCTGTCCGATCCACACTGACCACAACCTCGTTTGCGCTGGTGAATCCAACCGGTCCGCTGTCGAGCACCTCCGACCTTGCAATGTTGACGCTCGCCCCCACCAAGAAAAGTGCAAGCAATGACGCTGTTCGACTCGTCATACCGTTAGAATCCCATGTTTTGGAAGTCCCTTAGCTTACCGCAGTAGAGGCCACACGGCGTATGCACGACGAAGATCTGAGGGTGGTCTATGAGAGCGCCAACCGCGCCGAGTGTGCCGATCGCGCTCTGGTGCTTGCGGCGGTCAAAATCCCCTATCGAATCATCGAAGGCTCAGGCTCATCCGGACTGGTGGTGCCGGCGGAATATTCCGCCGAAGCCGTTGAGCAGCTGATGCAGTACGACGAAGAAAACCCGCGCGTCGCGCCGGAACCGCCGCCCTTAATCCACCACTTTGACCCATTGCCGGGCCTTGTTCTCTACGCCCTGGTGGTCAGCTTTGTGGCGTGGGCGGAATCCACTGCACTCTTTGCGACTGACTGGAAGTTTGTCGGTCGGGTTGACGGTGACCTGATTCGTGACGGTGAATGGTGGCGGACGATTACCGCACTTACATTGCATTCCAGTTTTAAACACTACGCTGGCAACATGCTGTTCGGCTGCTTGTTTGGCCTATTCGCCGGGCGTCTGTTGGGCTCCGGTGTCGCTTGGCTACTCATCGTGGTAGCAGCTGCGATCGGCAATACGGCGAATACACTGTTACTCGAGTCGACTCACCGCGCCATCGGCGCGTCCACCGCCGTATTTGCGGCGCTGGGCCTGGTGGCCGGCTTCGTCTGGCGCGGCAAACTGATGAAACAGGATCACTGGGCCTACCGCGCGGGCCCGATCGTCGGCGGCTTCGCACTGTTAATGTTCACCGGAACTGGCGGCCCCAATACCGACGTCGGCGCCCATCTGATGGGCTTTTTGGCCGGCTTGCTGACCGGCATCCTGATGGCACCATTTCGTGAAAAATTGAATTGTCGGTACCGACAAGGGGTCTCAGCGGCGCTCGTTTTGATTATTATTGCGGCTGCCTGGGCACTTGCCCTCCTCAACGGGAAAGGCGCGGTATGAAAAAAATTCTGCTGTTGCTGCTGGTCATTGCAATTATTGGTGCGATCTTCCTGCGCGTTCGCTACGGCGGCGGCGAAGCCTACCCGGATCTGACCGGTACGGCGGTCCTGGACGATGCGGTACTTGAGGAAGTTCTGAATTACCCCGAACCAATCGGCAACGTCGCCGTCAGCATGGACGGTCGAATCTTCTTTACCGTACATCCCGAAGCGCGTCCGCCCGGCAATAAGTTGCTGGAGTACGTTGACGGTGCGTCGGTACCGTATCCGGACTCACAATCACAGCAGCGATTGTTCGATACGCCGCTCGGCGTGGTTGTCGATGAATTCAATCGATTATGGACGATCGACCACGGCAACCATGGCATTCGGTCCGCACGCTTGCTGGGTTTTGACCTTGAAACCGGCGATCTGATTCACGACCAGCGCTTTGATGACACGATCGCGCCAAAGGGATCGTTTCTGCAGGACTTACAAGTATCGGCTGACGGCGGCACGATCGTCATCGCTGACCCGAGTTTCTGGAAAAAGTCACCGGCACTGATCGTTTATGACGTCGGCAGTGCCTCGGCTCGACGCGTGCTGGAAAATCATACGTCAGTATCGGCCGAGGACTATTTGATTCACAACCACGGCGATCCGATGACCTATGGCTACGGCCTGGTCGC
>JBCCEH010000076.1:0-2860 GCA_039030375.1 Pseudomonadota bacterium
ATTGCTAGAGAACGCGAACGCGATACCCAGAATGACGAGGATCCCAACGATCCCGATGTAATTGCCCATGCCGCCCCTACCTTGTTGTTATTGTTTGATTGCGGGACCCCAAGGATACCGCATTGGCTAGCTCAGAATCTCGAGGATATTCGAGCCCGCTATGCCTGATTCAGAGCCAATTTGAGCCGCGGCCAACAGGTCGCGCTCGGCCTGCTCTGCGGCTGCTTCATTGGCGGCATGAATCAAGGCCAGCGGGCGATTGCCGTCGAGCGGCGTGCCCAACGGCGCAAACTCGGTGAGTCCGACACGATGATCCAGTGCTTCACCGACACGTTGTCGGCCGCCGCCGAGATGAATAATTGCGTTACCGACCGCGCGTACATCCAGCGCTTGCAAGACGCCATGCGCATGTACGGGCCGAATTACCGGCGCCGCCGGAAAGTGCTTGTCCGGGTTTTCCATCAAATCCGCCGGGCCGCCCAGTTCGGTGACCATCTTGGCAAAGATCTCCGCCGCTTTGCCCGACGTGACAGCCTCGTCACACCGCACTCTCGCCGCATCGCGGTCCGTCTCCAATCCGCTAACCACCAACATCTCGCCGCACAAACCTAAAATGATGTCGTCGAGACGCGCATCGCGATGCATATCCATCAGGTAGTCTATGGATTCGCGAAGTTCCAACGAGTTACCAACCGTCAGGCCAAGGACCTGATTCATATCGGTCAACAAGGCGTGCGTCGGCAAACCCGCACCGGCGGCGATATCAACCAGCGAATCGGCCAATTCTCGGGCGCGATCTGACGTATCCATAAACGCACCCGTTCCGAATTTCACATCCATCACCAGCGCATCCAGGCCGGCCGCAATTTTCTTCGACAAAATCGAGCACGTGATAAGCGGGATCGATTCGACCGTGCTGGTGACATCGCGAATCGCGTAAAACCGCCGATCTGCCGGCGCGAGATCGGCGGTTTGTCCGATCACCGCGCAACCGACTTCCTTAACTACGCGCCGAAAGGTGTCGAAGTCGGGCGTTGCCTGATAGCCCGGAATACTCTCTGCCTTATCCGTCGTACCTCCGGTATGGCCGAGACCTCGCCCTGAAATCATCGGCACATAGCAGCCACAGGCGGCCGCGATCGGCGCTAACATAAAACTCACTTTATCGCCGACGCCACCGGTCGAGTGCTTGTCGACCACGGGTCCGTTCAGGTTTTCACCAGACCAGTCGAGCACGACACCAGACTGTGACATTTCTCGCGTCAGTTTCGCCGCTTCGTCGCGTGAAAAACCATTGAGGAATATCGCCATCGCCAGTGCTGATACCTGCTCAGCGGGGATCGACTCATCGGCAAGACCGGCCGCAAAAAACTCAAGCTGTTCCGGCGTCAGAGAGCCGCCATCGCGTTTGGCGCGGATAACATCAGTAAATAGCATTAATACCCTCGCAGAACAGATTCCTAGTCGTGGTGCTGTTTCAGTCCCTATTCTATACTCGATGTCTATGAAATCCTTAATGATTTGCCTGGTTCTAGGATCCTTTTGTTTGGTTGCACCGGACGCGCACGGTGACGAGACCACCGCGCGGCTGACGGTACTCGAGACCACGGACATTCACGTACACGTGATTGATTACGACTATTTTCGAGACCGACCCGCAGCCGATATCGGATTGGTTCGAACCGCCGCACTGATACAGCAAGTGCGTGCCGAGCAAGAAGAACGGAACATCGTACTGGTCGACAACGGCGACCTGCTGCAAGGTAATCCGATGGGTGACTTCATTGCGCGTGAACGAGGTCTCGAGCGTGGCGAAATCCATCCGGTTTACAAAGTCATGAACGAGCTGGATTACACGGTCGGCAACATCGGCAACCACGAGTTCAATTACGGGCTCGAATTTCTCAGCAATAGTCTTGCTGGCGCCAACTTTCCGTATATCTCCGCGAACGTCTACCACGACGATGGCGACGACATCGATGAAAACGATACGCACTACTTTGATCCGTACCTCGTCGTCGACCGCGAAATCGTCGCCAACGATGGCGAAACCTATCCCATCAAGATCGGGTTCATAGGCTTTGTTCCACCGCAGATTATGAGTTGGGATCAAGCTCACCTTAAAGACCGCGTGATCGCGAAAGATATGGTCGACGCTGCGCGCGAGTTGGTGCCAAAAATGAAAGCCGAAGGCGCCGACGTGATTGTCGCAATCCCCCACTCCGGATTGTCGACGATGACGCGCGAAGGCATGGAAGAAAACGCGACCTATTATTTATCGACGATTCCGGATATTGACGCGATCATGTTTGGCCACAGCCACCGGGTGTTCCCGAGCGACGACTACGCCGACATTGACGGCGTGGATGTCGTGCGCGGCACCATTAATAACGTCGCCGCCACCATGCCGGGCGCCTGGGGCAGCCATCTTGGTATCGTTGAGCTGGACCTTATTCGCAACCTCGACGGCAGCTGGGAGGTCATTCGCGGCGAAGGCTCCATCCGATCGATCGCTCCAGAAGGCGGCGATCCGATAGAACCGGTTGAAGAGCTGGTGGCCGTCGTTGCCGAAGATCACGAAGCGACCATTGAATATATGCGGCGCGCCGCCGGAGAAATCACGGCGCCCATCAACAGTTACTTCGCCCTGGTTGCGGACGACCCGTCCATTCAGATCATTACCGACGCCCAGAAAAAGTATGTCGAGAAGTTGATACGAGGCACCGAATACGATGGCTTCCCGGTATTGTCAGCCAGCGCCCCGTTCAAATCCGGCGGACGTGGCGGTCCCGACTACTACACACGAATAGACGCAGGTCCAATTGCACTAAAAAATGTGGCGGACCTTTACATCTACCCC
>JBCCEH010000077.1:0-2835 GCA_039030375.1 Pseudomonadota bacterium
CCCAACCAGAACATTTACGGACCGTGGTGTTGGTCCTATCTAGGGTTCTATGTGGAAAACGGCCGCGATTACGTGGTCATGCACGAATCTTGTTCGCCGGTCGTCTACGACACTACGGAAGACGATTGGCAACGGGTCGACGATATCGACGTCATCAACGGCTTTGAGTGCCCAAAAAAGTAATTCTTGTGGAGCAATGGCAGTGACACTAAAACGACTACTATCCCTCTCACTCGTGCTTTCGCTACTGAGCGCCTGTGCCTCTGATCCGCGCAATGCCCATCAAATGGAGTTCGAGGACGCATTGAACTTCGAAGATCGCGCCTTTGCGCGGTATCTCTCGGCGAATCTGGAACTCGCTGATCTTGATAACGAAGAGATCAGCGCGCGTCTGAAGCAAACCCTCAATGACGTCACCACGATCGTGAAGCAAACCGGTCACGGCATCTATGTTGAGTACACGGCGCCGGATGGGCGGCTTTACATGTGGTACCCCGACAATTTCGCTGTCGTTGGCGGCACCTGGGGAATATCCGATGCCTTTTCGCCACCACGAGCATGCTTCAAGTACTTTAATGCGGCCCACGGCGTGACCGGCGAGTACGAACCGAATGAGTGCGTCCCGCCCGAACAGATTTTGGGTGAAGCCTACGTCGTCGACAAACGTGACGGCGACGTCTTTGAACTGAGCAGCAAAGGCATTCCGTATACGAAGTCGGCAGGCAACCTGCCTCCGTGGCCGGAAGACTGGGCCAAGTTTGAGTCCCAATGAGTAATGGATCTCACTCGAACAGTCGCGACGGTCGTGTTCTTGTGACGATACTGCTTGCGCCCATCTAGCGAGGCGTCGCGAAAGAACGGCACTTGCGGAGGCGCCACGAATGAAAGAAGAAGAACTTCCCGGCTATTGGTTTCGCTCTTCGCGTTTTGAGATCGAGCCCGGCGAGGATTCACGAACCAATCCAAATCTGTACGGGCGACAGCCGGCGAACTGGCTACGGCGCGAGTTTGTGAAACTCGGCTACGACGTAGAAGACGTCATTGCCGAGGACTGGGGTTGGTGTGTGATGTGCCAGAGAGAACCCTTTTACCTTTGGATCGGCTGCGGCAGTGTCGTCGACTTTCGCGCTGCCGAAGCCAACGACCATCCACCACCAAAGGAGCAGATTCTCTGGCACGTGTTTCCGGCCGCTGAACGACCTTTCTGGAAGTATCTGTTTCGAAGAAAACCCGCTGTGTCGGCGGCTTTCACCAAGCTCAACCAACAGTTGAATACTGTCCTAGAAAACAGCGCCGACATCGAGTTACTGAGCGAAGAAACCGTTGACGAAATACTCGATACCTTTCGTTACGACGAAGTCCCTCAAGCTACTCAATACGATGACGGAAACCAATTCGTGGTTCGCAGCGGCCTTCGGTGGGTCTTAGCCGTATTCTCGTTTCTATTCGCGTTCATTATGGTCCTTCATGGGACAGGTAGCCCATCTCCCTATTTCTCCTACGCCTTTGGTTTTTTCTGCGCCGCAATTGGAATCACCAGTATTGCCACCGGTCGCGTTCGCCAATTTTTTGGCAGCTTGGTTGGTATTACCGTCTTCGCCGCCGGGCTTTGGTATTTGTATAGCGAGATAACAGCGGGCCAAGCCGTGTCGGGATCAGCAAGCGAACCTTCCGTCTTGAATGCCGTCTTTTTCTTGGGTGTGTTCGGCATCCCGGGTCTTATGTATGCGTGGTCTGCCCGATTTGGATTTAAGAGACCGGTGTCGAAAGACGCGAGCGGCCCGCACTAGAGCCGGGTTCGGCAAAGCGAAAAGCTCGAGAATTTCGCGAAGAACACGGCCCACTCATCGAGCGCCCTAAAGCTACCTATTGCGTTCCGGCTCCAAAATATGCGCGTTGAACGTCGCGACCGAGTTCGCAGCGGTTTCGAGCAGATCAACCTCGTTCGGCCCCGACACCGAAATAAACTGATTGCGGTACACGGTTACTGCCTCAAGCAGTCGCGCCACCTCGTCGACGTTAGACATTCGATTGTCCAAAACTGAGTCGAAGTAGCCATCCGGAAAAAAGCTCGTAATCGAAGTACCCAACACATACGCAATTCGATCGCCGGTGCTGGTCTTAACCTCGGATACCATCGAATAGATTTTGAAATCGGGGTTCTCCGATGTCACCTCGACATCGCCTAGACCGCGCAGTTCGCTTCTAAGGTACACCGCGACCCGCTCTCTGAGGTCCTCATCGGGCACAGTGACTTCCACATCGACGCGAAACGCCGCAGGTGCTGTTTCGTCAGCCAGTGCCGATACAACAAACAAAGCCCCGATGATTGCCGTAATTACTTTCAAGGTCATAAACGCATCCTCGTTCGAGCTACGTGCGGCATTAGCCGAACGGTTTATCAATCGATGGCGAAAATTCGGTAAACAGCTTCGGCCCGTCTTCGGTCATATACAGACAATCCTCGAGACGAATACCAAACTCACCGAAAATATAAATACCGGGCTCGTCGGAAAAACACATACCGGGCGCGAGTGGCGTCGTTTCACCGTGCACGAAATTGATCGGCTCATGGCCATCCATACCAATACCGTGACCGAGACGGTGCGATAGGCCGGGCGTTGCGTAGCCGGGGCCAAAGCCTTCGCTCTCGTAATAAGCACGCACGGCGTCATCCACTTTGCCTGCCGGCAAACCGACTTCGGCGGTTTCCAGCGCAAGCTCCTGGCCACGTTTGCAAGTGTTCCAAACTTTGCGC
The DNA here is from genome assembly GCA_039030375.1 of Pseudomonadota bacterium. Taxonomy (GTDB): domain Bacteria; phylum Pseudomonadota; class Gammaproteobacteria; order Steroidobacterales; family Woeseiaceae; genus UBA1847. Next base: position 2,759 of record JBCCEH010000077.1, read on the forward strand.
TGCTTGGCAGAGGGTTCGCCGTACACCCAGGAGCGCGAGATGTCGGACACGTAGTCGTGCACGGAACAGCCACAGTC
>JBCCEH010000078.1:0-2737 GCA_039030375.1 Pseudomonadota bacterium
TACCCAGATCGATACCGAGGACTACATCGTTGGTCATGAATACTACAATTTATGAAACTATAGGAGTCAGTATACCCGCTGGTGCGGTTCGCACTTCGCCAATCACTCAGCCGCGAGTGCCGATTTGAATCGCCCCATCAAATAATCGCCCGCAGTAACGGGTTTATATTTGGCTTGTTCACCATCGGCCAGGCAGGTCGGAATGCACTCGATTTTTGCATCGTAGTTGGCGTTGTGAAAAAACGCGATCGAATGCCGCTTCGGCGCGTTGGCAGGGCACGTGACTCGGTGCAACGTCGAAACCCAGCGGTCATTGGTCCAACGCGCCATCATGTCGCCAATATTAATGATGAAGCCATCGTCAATCAGCGGCGCTTGGATCCACTCACCGCCCGGTCGTCGGACTTCCAAGCCGGGCACCGTTGGGTCCGATTTCAATATCGTGATACTGCCGTAGTCAGAATGTTCGCCGGCGCCCCGTTGTCCGGGCAGCAGTGGCTGCGTCCAGGCAGGATAGCGGAGGCAGCGCAGCGCGCCACGCGGTGAGGTATGGAATCGCTCGAAATAGTCATGCGGCAGGTTCAGCGCCGCCGCAAATAACTCGAGTACGCGGCCACCCAAGGCTTCCATCGCCTCGATATATCGGGTAAGTGCGGTGCGCAGTTGCGGCGGTTGTTCGGGCCACAGGTTTGGCCCGAAATGAAAGTCGAAGTTATCGTCGCTGACCGAACCCTCTGGCGGACGCATCGGACCGATAGCAAGACTCTCTTTGAGATCCGGTGGTGTCTGCTCTCCCAGCGATTGAGCCAGGGCTTCCCTCGAAGACGGAAAGTAGCCGCGCGGGCACTCTGGATCAGGAGATTCAGATTTACGTTTTTCGGATTCGGGTAATGCGAAAAACGTCGCCGCCTGCTGCCATGCATCGTTGATGACGTTGGCATCGACGCCGTGCCCTTCAACGACCAAGAAACCGATGGTCGAGCAGATTTCATCCACCGTTTGGGCAATTTGCTGTTGGTCGGCGGTTGAGCCGTTCAAAAAAGCGTCGAGATTGACCTGCGGTAATGACATTGACCAGACCGTTGGTACGTGCCCCAGACTATCATCATAGACGCAATCGAGTGCCGCAATGCGATTTTCCGCGGCAACCGAATTGGGTACCACCTGCCGTCAGTTCTGGGCGTTGCTGGCTAACTGGTCGTCAGACGACGTGGCTCGAGATTCCGTCCATTCGTCGAGGAGCGTCTCGATTTCCTGGTATTGAACGTCGTCGCTGGTTTCGCCGGCACGACCGGCCTGTTCAAACGTTCCGACAATAATCGACATGCCGTCGATCGTCGTCTTGAGCTCGAGCGTGTGATTGGGTGCCATTCGTTCGGTCCAGGCGGCTCGCACTTTTTCCCAGTAGTCGGCGGTGTCGCTCCAGTAGTCGGTTGCCGGTGAGAAATCAAAGCCCTCGATCGTGCGGTAATGATTGAAGCCAAACTCGCGCACTAATGTCTCTGCGGTTTCAGTGCCCTCACGCCGGGTCTTGGTATTGTCTTGTTCATGCGTCCAACCCAGTGGCGTGATCGTATGACGGTTTTCCGCATTAATGACGTTGTAGTCATTGCGGGTTGTATATTCGCGTCGTGGTAGCGGCCGCCAAGTACGATCACTCGTCCAGGTAGAAACGCCGTACTCGTGGTTCCATCGTCCGGTGCCGCAGTAACGGGGTGCGTCCGATACTTCGAACACGCACTGCGTCCAAGCGCCAGCATTTTTTTCGGCGTCGATAGCTCTGACTTGCCAAGTCTGATCGGCGATAAATTCAAATCGGCTCGGTGCTTCAAAGGTCCAATCTTGGCGCCAGTGCTTAATGACATGGCCACCGGCGACCAGGATATGTTGCAACACGATATGGTGCTCGGATTCTTCGACAACGATGACGGTCTCATGAGCACCCGAGTCTTTATCGTCGCGAAATTCATAGCCCGCCTTCAACGGCACCGTTTCTTGAAAGTGAAAATCGACTTCGTAGTCGCCGCGCATGGCGAGAATGGCCAACCGGTCTTTGGCCTGTTTACTGCTACCCGCGGCGATGTCGGCGAAGTACGGATTGGGAACCAAGTAGTGGCTGGGTTCAGGTTTCTCGGCCTCGGTTTCCACCGCTGCTTCCGTGGCGACGTCTGACGAGCTGGCGCAAGCCGACAACATGATGGCAAGAATGGAGGTACCTAAGATTTCGCGATTCATAAGCTTTCTCGGACTGAATTACTCTGAATGTTGTGCTAGTAAGGCTTTCGCGATACGCGACGTGTCTGTGACCATCACACGTTGGGATTGATTTGCGGCAGCTGCCGTCGCGTTATCACCTATTTTGCTCTTCGTTGACTGTGTTGACCGTATGCAACCTGTGGGTCGATTGACGTTGCTGTGACCGCCTATGGGTCCAGCGTGACGGTCAACCTATTCAGTCTCAAAGAGAAGGGATAGCGCTGGCGTGCTGGCAAAGTGCTTGCTGGCTTGCGGCAGGTCTACTTGGTGAGGATTAGCTTCTCGTTACGTGTGATCCTTAGGCGGTAAATTTCGCCGCGAAATTCAATATGAATTTCGCGGCGACTACCAAACAGCTTGCGGGCCGGAACGGGGGGAGTGCCCTTGGCTGTTACACGTTGTGATGCATGGTCCTCTATCATCACGGCAAATGATAATGATTCTCATTTGCGAAAACAACACCTAATTCACGGTTTTTTCA
>JBCCEH010000079.1:0-2666 GCA_039030375.1 Pseudomonadota bacterium
CGTTGTAGCGATCGACGCAACCGATTGGTATCGCGCCGAATCGCGGCGCGAATACGAACTGATGGCCGGCCCGCTAAACCGCAAGATGGTCGAGATTCTTGGCCAAGAACATGCCGACCACTTCGTCGAGAACTGGCGCGTCATGGTCCAGGTCATCGAACAGGGCGAGATGCGGCAAGGCTATCTACGCGGCCAGAAGCCCTAACGGTCTAGGCAAACGTGCTGTAGAGAACCGCCAGAATCCCCAACGGCGCCACCACGCGAATCATCCACAACCAGCCAACGAACATCGCCTGGCTGCCAAACGACAACTCGTCGGCGAGTTTGCGTGTGTCCAATCGCCAGCCAACAAACAACGCGATTAACATGCCGCCCACCGGCATCAGAATATTCGCGGTGAAGTAGTCGATCAGATCGTACGGCGTCATCGACGCAAACGTTTCGAACGAGGCCAGCGGCGTGACGTTCGCCCAGGCATTGAATGACATCACCGTCGCCAATCCAATAAACCAACTGAGGGCACCAAAAACCATCGCACCCTTCTTCCGCGACCAATCCCATTTGTCTTGCGAGTATTGAACGATAGGGTTAATCAAAGCGATCAACGAGGTCACCGCGGCAAACGCCAGCAGCAGGAAAAACAATGCGCCGAAAATCACGCCACCTTGCATCTCGACGAATGCCGTCGGCAACGTGCGGAAGATAAGACTCGGGCCTTCCGCCGGATTCAGGCCGTTGGCAAATACGATCGGGAAGATCATCAGGCCGGCAAGCAGCGCCACCACGGTGTCGGCGATGGCCACAATAATCGCGGAACGCGTCAGCGACACGTCGCGCGGCACGTAGGCGCCGTAGGCCATCATCAAGCCCATCGCAACACCGATAGAGAAGAATGCTTGACCGATCGCCGTCAGCACTGCGCCGCCATCGATCTTGCTGAAATCCGCGTTGAATAAGAAATCCCAGCCGGCTTTGAAATCGCCTTCGATCGCCGCATAACCAATCATGACGACCAGGATCGCAAACAGCGCGGGCATCAATAGCTTGACCGTCTTTTCAATACCGGCCTGCAATCCGCGACCGACAATGAACACCGACAGAATCATGAACGCGGTATGCCACAACGTCATCGTCTGCGGATCGGATTGCAGCGTATCGAACTGCGCCGCAACCTCCGCGGCGGCCGCTCCACCAAAACCGGTACCGGCTTTGACGATGTAAGCCAAAGTCCAGCCAGCGATCACGCTGTAGTACGAGGTAATCAAGTAGCCGGCGATCAACCCCATCCAACCGACGATAGCCCAACGCGTCGATCGACCTGCACGTTCGGCGACGGTCGCCATCGCGACCGGCGGGCTGGTACCACCACGACGGCCAACGACAATCTCAGCGATCAAAATCGGGATGGCGACAAATACCACCGCGACCAGATACACCAGCACGAACGCGCCACCGCCTTCAGTGCCAACCACATACGGGAACTTCCAAATGTTACCCAGACCTACGGCAGCGCCCACCGACGCCAAAATGAAAGTCCAGCCCGAAGACCAGGTTTGCCCATCACCACTCGCGGTTACTGCCATTGGATTCCCCCAAGGATTATGTCATCGACGTTCTGTGCGCCGTCCTGAATCATATACAACTGAATGGGACGCGTAACCCCCGAGACGCGCCACAGCGGGCCACGACAGTGCGCTTCGCTTGACTGATTCGTGGCCCCATCGTCTAATACATTCAATAGTAGATTCAAAATTATATTCCGGGGGGAAAAGAATGAAATCCGTGAAATTTTTGACGGCATTACCCATCGCCAGCGCCGGCCTGTTAGCCGCTCTCGCGCCTAACCTCGCAGCGGCTCAGGAAAACAGCCCGCTCGAAGAAATCGTGGTTACCGCCGCCTACCGTGAGCAAGGACTACAAGACGTTCCGGTCTCAATTTCAGCGGTGACCGGCGACACGATGGTCGAACAGGCGATTCAAAAAGCCGAAGACATCCAGTTCGTCGTACCCAACTTCACGCTCACCGAGACTGGGATCGGCACCAACGCGTTTATTCGCGGCATCGGTTCCGGCATCAACCAAGCCTTTGAACAATCGGTCGGCACTTATATCGACGGTGTCCATTACGGCCGCGCCCAGCAATGGCGCGCGCCTTTTCTCGATGTTGAACGTGTCGAAGTATTGCGCGGACCGCAGTCGATTTTGTTCGGCAAAAACTCCGTCGCAGGGGCTGTCAACATCACGACCGCGCGACCCACTGAAGATTTCAGCGGCAACATCTTGCTGTCGCAGGAGTTCGATAACAGTGAATTTATCGCCGAAGCCGTCTTCTCGGGCGCATTATCGGACAATGTCCGCGGACGGATAGCCGCCCGCACGCGTATTACCGACGGCCACATGCGGAATGCGACGTTGAATAGTGATGAGCCAAGCCGTGAAGACTATACGTATCGCGGCACACTCGAAGTCGACATCACCGACAACCTGATGGCGACCTTGAAAGTCGAGCAAGGTGATTTCGACGTAACCGGCCGTAACATCGAGATCATCAACGAACAACCGGCGGCTGGCGGCCCGTTCGTTGGCGCACAATACAATCAGATCTTGCAGATTTTCGGCGGCGACCCAAGTACCGGGAATGTGGTTCAGGATGAGGTTCGCTCATC
>JBCCEH010000080.1:0-2630 GCA_039030375.1 Pseudomonadota bacterium
GCGCAAAGCGTACGGACCTTGGTCGCGCATGAAAGCGTCAGAGCGGGGCAAGTATGTCTATCGAATCGCGCGTATCTTGCAGGAGCGCGCACGCGAATTCGCAGCGATTGAATCGCTCGATGGTGGCAAGCCGATTCGCGAGTCTCGCGATGTCGACGTGCCGCTATCGGCGGCACACTTTTTCTACTATGCCGGCTGGGCGGACAAACTCGAGTATGCGTTTCCCGGTCGCACGGTTAAGCCGCTGGGCGTTGCTGGGCAGGTCATTCCGTGGAATTTCCCGTTGTTAATGGCGTCATGGAAACTGGCGCCGGCGTTAGCGTGCGGTAATACCGTGGTGTTGAAACCGGCCGAGACTACACCGCTGACCGCGATGAAACTGGCCGAGGTGATCGCCGATGCGGGTGTGCCCGATGGCGTCGTGAATATCGTGACCGGGGCCGGTGAGACCGGTGCCGCGGTGGTGACGCATCCGGGGGTCGATAAAGTCGCGTTCACTGGGTCGACCGGTGTGGGTCGGATCATTCAAAAAGCATTAGCGGGCACTAATAAGAAGTACACGCTTGAGCTCGGTGGCAAGGCGGCCAATATCATTTTTGCGGACGCTGCAATCGATCAGGCAGTCGAAGGCATCGTTAACGGCATTTTCTTCAATCAAGGCCATGTGTGTTGTGCGGGCTCGCGACTTTTTGTTCAAGAGTCAGTTGCTGACGAGGTGATTCGACGCCTCAAAGATCGTATGGAAACCCTGATCGTCGGGGATCCACTCGATAAGAACACCGACATCGGTGCAATTAATTCGCGGCAACAGCTCGATACCATCGAGAAATACCTGGCGATTGGCGCGGAAGAGGGTGCGACCATTCATCAGAGTTCTTGCTCGGTGCCGGATACCGGGTACTGGTGTCGACCGACGTTATTTACCGACGTGTCGCAGTCCAATCGTGTTGTGCAGGAGGAGATCTTCGGCCCGGTGCTGGCGATCCAAACGTTCCGTACCTATAAGGAGGCGATCGCAAAGGCGAATAACACGCCGTATGGTCTGTCCGGCGGTATCTGGACCGATAAGGGCGCAAAGATCTTCAAAATGACTCAGGCAGTCCGCGCTGGCGTGGTGTGGGCGAATACATTTAATAAGTTTGATCCAACCTCGCCATTCGGTGGCTACAAAGAGAGTGGTGTCGGTCGTGAAGGCGGCCTGCATGGGTTGGATGCGTATCTCAAGCTGGAGGCATAAGGATGGCAACGGCAGCAGAGCGCGTTCCGGTCGCGAAAACCTACAAAATTTACATTGGCGGCAAGTTTCCACGCACCGAGTCGGGCCGCTATTACGCGCTGGAAAATAAGAAAGGACAGGTGATTGCCAACATTTGCCGCGGCAGTCGCAAAGATTTTCGTAACGCCATGGTTGCGGCGCGCGGCGCACAGACCGGCTGGGCGGGCACCAGCGCCTATCTGCGCGGGCAGATTTTGTATCGCATCGCCGAGATGCTGGAAGGTCGCCGCGAACAATTTATTGCCGAGCTGGTGTTGCAGGGCGCAACGTCCCGTGCCGCGGAAACCGAAATCGATGCGTCGATTGATCGATTGATCTACTACGCCGGCTGGGCAGACAAATTTCAGCAAGTCTTCAGTTCGGTTAACCCGGTGAGTTCGTCGCACTTTAATTTTTCTGTACTCGAGCCGACCGGTGTCGTGGCCCTGTTTGCACCCGAAGAGACCGGGCTGCTCGGTTTGGTGTCCAATATTGCGCCGATCATTGTCGGCGGTAACACCTGTGTGTGTTTGGCGTCACAGAGCAAGCCATTGTGCGCGGTCAGTTTCGCCGAAGTGCTGCACTCGTCGGACGTACCGGGTGGCGTGGTGAATATTCTCACCGGTTATCGTAGCGAACTCAGCGAGCATTTCGCCTCGCACATGGACGTCAACGCGATGATCTATTGCGACGGTGGCAAGAAAGTTGCTACTCAAATTCAACAGGCGGCGGCGGAAAATATTAAGCGCGTGATTCGCCGTACCGGAACGGATTGGTCGAAAGCTACTGCGCAGCACCCCTATCTGATTCGCGATACTCAGGAAGTCAAAACCACCTGGCATCCGATCGGTTCGTGAGCATTTCATCCGCTCGACGTTGACCGATGGTCTGCGACTGTATGGGCCGGCGATGCATCTATAGTCGATAAGCCGTGTACGCAATTGATGCTAATTTTGATTGGGAACCCCGCTGGCAACAACCGGTGCGGTCACGCCTGCTCGTCAGTCTGGCGATTGCGACCGTCGTGGTGCTGGCGCTACTCAGCGTTTTGCGAATTCCCAGTTGGGATATGAATACACTCGGCACCGCTATCATTCTCGAACTCTTACCCGATGTGGTAGAAGAGCCCGAGCCGCAGGTCGACCCGATAGAGCCGCTGCCGGTTCCGACCGAGCTTCCTCGTGGCGGGGTGCTGGCAGCGTCAGAGGCAGGCGAGGTCGCGGAGACGGATACCGCGTCCGAGATGCGCGATTGGTACGCCATTGCCGCAGATGTCGCAAGCGATATGGCAGCACAGGAGGAGGCACCCGTATCGGTGAATCCGGGTTACGAAAAGCGTCGGCAAGCAGCGATTGCTTGGAATCAAGGTGTACCC
>JBCCEH010000081.1:0-2622 GCA_039030375.1 Pseudomonadota bacterium
AGGCCCATATACCATGCGACGATCTGTGGGCCCCACAACAGGGTAATCCAGCCGGCCATGGCCAGGTAAGGCCCAAATGGAATCGGTAATTGCCGGTCACGACCGCGCAATACAATCAGGCTGATACCAAACACAGCGCCGACCACCGCCGACATTAGAATTATCAGTGGCAATGCTTCCCAACCTAACCACGCACCCAGCGCTGCGAGTAACTTGAAATCGCCATATCCCATACCCTCTTTGCCGGTCACTAGCTTAAAGACCTGATACACGCTCCATAGGCTCAGATAGCCGGCGATGGCGCCGATAATCGCCTCGGACGGCGCGATGAATAACGTTTCCGCCCCCGGCAGCGGATGCAGCAGGCTCATGGCTAAGCCGAGCCATAGCAACGGCAACACGATCGAATCGGGAATCAGCTGAGTGTCATAGTCGATCATGCTGATGGCGATTAGCGTGAACGTCAAAATAGTCGCCATGATCGCTTCAGCGCCGAAGCCGAACCGCCAAGCGCACACCGCCGCCATGATCGCCGTCAGTAGTTCAATGGCCGGATAGCGAGCTGAAATAGGCGTCGAGCAATTGCCGCATTTGCCGCGGAGTACCAGATAACTGATGACCGGAATATTTTGCAGCGATGTGATCATGGTGCCGCAATTGGGGCATCGAGATCGCGGGGCAACCAGAGAGAAGTTGCCGTCGGGCAACTCGGGTCGCTCTTCCGCCATGAGCTCGTCGCATTGCTCGTACCATTCACGTTGCATCATCAATGGAAGGCGGTGAATAACAACGTTCAGAAAGCTGCCGATCAACAGAGCAAACAAAAAAATGACAATGGCGAAGACCACTGGCGATGCGCTTAACATTTCAATCATCTTGTCCCCGTTAGCCTCCAGACGATCGGTGAATGATCAACAGTTCATGACGAAAAACGGCGTTCGGAGTTTCCTCCGAACGCCGCTGCTTTGCAAACGAGATAAATGGGCGATCGAGGTAAGGATGCCTAGATGACCGAACCCATTTTGAAGATTGGCAAGTACATCGCGACTACCAGGCCACCGACGAGCACGCCGAGAATCGCCATAATCATCGGCTCCAACAGTGCCGACAGGTTGTCGACTGCGTTGTCGACATCTTCTTCGTAGAAGTCGGCGACCTTAGCGGACATCTCATCCAGGGAACCGGATTCCTCACCGACGGCGATCATCTGAATCACCATGTTGGGGAACAGGTCGGTATTCTCCATAGCCTGTTGCAACCGCTGACCCGTCGATACTTCGTCACGCATCTGCAGGACGCCCATCTCGTAAACGATGTTACCGGTGGCGCCGGAAACCGACTCCAGCGCTTCAACTAACGGCACACCGGCGGCAAACATGGTCGACAAGGTACGTGCGTAGCGAGCGATCGCTGCTTTTTGCATGATCGGACCGATGACCGGAATTTTTAGCGTCATACGATCGAGGAACTGGCGCATGGGTCGCGAACGCTTCTTGAAGTAAAAGAATGCGGTAATTGCGATACCCATGCCGATGGCGATGATGTAGCCCTGTGTTCGAACAAATACCGACAGGTCGATGACCTTACGGGTAAATGTCGGCAGGTCAGCACCGAAGCCTTGGAACAAATCTTCAAACGCCGGAATTACGAAAATCAGCAGAATGGTCGTGACCACAAATGCCACTACCAATACGGCGGCGGGGTAAGTCAACGCTTTCTTAATTTTCTTCTTCAGCGCTTCGGTTTTTTCTTTGTAAGTTGCGATCTTGTCGAGCAGCGTTTCCAACGCACCGGCTTGTTCGCCAGCCTCAACCAGGTTGATAAACAGATCGTCAAAATACAGCGGGTGCTTAGCCAGCGCTTCGGCCAGGGCGCTACCGCCCTCGACGTCGCCCTTGATCGTCATGATCAGTTTTTGCATCGCCTGATTGTCATGGCCACTGCCAACAATCTCGAACGACTGAACCAGCGGAATGCCGGCGCCGAGCATGGTCGCTAACTGACGTGAGAAGACCGCAATATCGCCTGGCGTGATGGTGTTGCCACCGGAGAACGGACGCTTGCCCTGTTTCTTAATTCGGGTGGGCACCACGCCCTGACGGCGCAGGTCGGCACGGACGGCTGCCTCGTCGGTCGCCATCGACTTGCCTTTGACCTTTTGGCCTTTGCGGTCGGTTCCCTCCCAGAGGAAGGGCGTGTTTGTCATTACTGCTGAATCAGCCATCTTTTTCGTCCGTAATCGTCCGCTAGCGGGGTCGAAATCTACTCAATTGTAACCCGGTTGACTTCCTCAAGGCTGGTAACCCCTTCCTTGACTTTGTTCAAACCAGCTCTCCGTAAATCGATGACCCCCTCATTGGCCGCCTGGTCGGCGATCTGCATGGCGTTGCCGCCTTCCATAATAATTCGGCCCATGGCCTCCGACACTTCCATTACCTGGAAGATACCGACGCGCCCTTTGTAGCCTTCGTTACAGCTTTTGCAGCCCTTCGGCGAAAACACTGTTAACGATTCGATCTCGTCGGCATCAAAGCCTTCTTGTTCGAGTGCTTCACGCGGAATGTCGCGCGCTTCTTTGCAGTTGTCGCAGAGGCGCCGTGCCAGCCGCTGCGCAATGATCAA
>JBCCEH010000082.1:0-2475 GCA_039030375.1 Pseudomonadota bacterium
TAACGCTGGGTGGGCAGGATCAGTTTTACCTGGAAAGTCACATCGCCATGGTTGTGCCTCAGGAAGATGGCCAGCTCACGGTGTATAGCTCGACGCAACATCCCGATGAGGTCCAACACCTTGTTGCCGAAGCGACGGGTCGCGATGCGAAAGATGTTGTTTGTATCTGTCGTCGAATGGGCGGCGCATTCGGTGGTAAGGAAAGTCAGGCGGCCAACATTGCGTGCATGGCGGCGATCATGGCGGTTAAAACCAACCGGGCCTGCAAGCTTCGCCTGGACCGAGATGTTGATATGGTTATGACCGGCAAGCGGCACGATTTCGTGACCGATTATCGGGTGGGATTTGATGATGACGGTCGCATTTCTGGCGTTGAGTTTGAATTCGCGTCGCGGTGCGGTTTTTCTGCGGACCTGTCGGGTTCGATCAATGATCGTGCGATGTTTCATTGCGACAATGCGTACTTCCTAGAAAACATTCACGTTGTCTCGCATCGCTGCAAGACGCACACGGTATCGAACACAGCATTTCGAGGATTCGGCGGGCCGCAGGGCATGCACGCTATCGAATATGTTATCGACGATATCGCGCGCTATTTAGGTAAGGACCCGCTCGAGATACGGCGACGAAATTTTTATGGTGTTGAAGATCGCAACGTAACGCCGTACCAGCAGGTTGTCGAAGACAATATTATTCATGAGGTCTTCGATGACCTCGAGGCGAGTGCCAGCTACCACAAGCGGCGTGAAGATATCCGAGCGTTCAACGCTGCGAACAAGATACTGCAACGCGGCATCGCAATCACGCCGGTCAAGTTCGGCATTTCATTTACGGCAACGCATCTCAATCAAGCCGGGGCTTTGGTGCATCTTTATAAAGACGGTAGCGTGCAGATAAATCATGGTGGCACTGAGATGGGCCAGGGGTTGTTTATCAAGATGGCGCAGGTGGCTGCGGATGAGCTCGGCGTGAGTGTCGATAAAATTCGTCACAATGCGTCAGATACGTCGCGAGTACCGAATGCGTCGGCTACTGCCGCCTCCAGCGGCTCCGACATCAACGGCAAAGCGATACAAAACGCCTGTCAAAAAATCTATGCGCGTTTAGTTGAGTTTTCGGCAGCGCACTTTGACGTCACCGAAGCGGAAGTTTCGATTTCTGATAACCAAGTAACCGCGGGAGACCAATCGGTCGGGTTTGATGAGCTTGTTAAGCTTGCTTGGCTGGCGCGCGTGAAACTTTGGGCGAGCGGCTTTTACAAGACACCGAAAGTGCACTATGACCGGGCAACATTTAGTGGTCGGCCCTTCTTTTATTACGCCTACGGTGCGGCGGTGGCCGAAGTTGTGGTGGATACACTGACCGGAGAGTACCGCGTGACTCGCGTCGATATCCTGCATGATTGCGGTGAGTCACTCAATCCGGCTATGGACATTGGTCAAATCGAAGGCGGCTACGTGCAGGGCGTGGGATGGCTCACTTCAGAGGAGCTGCATTGGAACGATCAAGGCCACCTCACGACGCATGCGCCATCAACCTATAAGATTCCGACTTGTTCGGATGTGCCGGCGGATTTCCGCGTGCGTATCTACGACAAAGGCAAGAATCGAGAAGATACGATTTACCGTTCGAAAGCCGTGGGTGAGCCGCCATTGATGCTGGCGCTATCGGTGTTTCACGCAATCCGGGATGCGATTGCGGATGAATCGAACCCGTTGCCTGACCTTCGCGCGCCGGCAACACCCGAAGCGGTGCTGGATGCCATTGAAATAGGATCGACAGCGCGATGAACGAGTGGATCAACGAACTCTCCGATCTTAGTGCCAGTAACGAGGCGGTGGTGTTGGTGACGGTAGCCGGGATTCGCGGTTCCGCGCCACGCGAGGTCGGCGCAAAGATGATCGTTACGGCGTCCGAAACGATCGGCACGATTGGGGGCGGGCAGCTCGAGTATCAAGTCACACGAATTGCGTGTGAGCTGCTCGACGCGGAGGAGAAGCCCGCTCTACGGAAGTTTTCCCTTGGTTCGTCGATGGGGCAATGCTGCGGTGGCGTGGTCGATATCCTGTTTGAGCCGCTCGCCAGCGGTCTGCCGGCCTGGGTTAATGACTTGCGCGCTCTGCACGGTCAGCGTGAACCGGCGGTGTTAGCGACCGCATTACAAGACGACTACGCAAAAGTTGTGATTACCGCCAGTAACGTGTTCTGTGAGAATCCGGAACGATTGACAGATCGGGTGCTCGCGGACGCGCGTTTCGGTATCGAGGCACGTCGTGTGACGCACCGAACCGATGACTGGTTGTTAGAGCTGATCGTCGGCAGTAACCTGAATATCGCCGTATTCGGCGCCGGTCATGTCGGTTCCGCCGTCGTACGAACCTTGTCAACACTGGACTGCAATATCCGATGGATCGACAGTCGCCGTAATGTCTTTCGACAGGCTCCGAACAACGTGCGGACGATTGAAACCCCGGA
>JBCCEH010000083.1:0-2468 GCA_039030375.1 Pseudomonadota bacterium
ACCGACTTCGGCGGTTTCCAGCGCAAGCTCCTGGCCACGTTTGCAAGTGTTCCAAACTTTGCGCTGCTTGGCAGAGGGTTCGCCGTACACCCAGGAGCGCGAGATGTCGGACACGTAGTCGTGCACGGAACAGCCACAGTCCATCAAGATCATACTGCCCTCTTCAACGACCTGCGGGGCATCCGATCCGTGCGGGTATGCAGACGATTCATTGAGTAACGCAATCGAAAACCGCACATTGCCGCCCAGCGCCCGCGTCGCCTCGCCCATCAACGCCGAGATATCCGGACCCGTCATGCCTTTGTCCACATTGGCGTACACATAGTGATAGGCCGCCATGGTGACGTTATTCGCCACCTGCATCAGCGCAATCTCGTTATCGGATTTGTACATCCGGCAGCCGCGTGTGACCAGGTTCGCCGAGATCGTCTCGAATTTCGGCGCGGCATGATTCACACCATCAACAATAAAGTGACGCGTGGTTTCTTCGATACCGAGCTTGCCGCTTTTCAGACCTCGATCGGCCAGAATACCGGTGACCAGGTCGTAAGGGTTTTCGTGCTCGTGCCAGGTTCGAACATCGTCGCCAAACGTCATACTCTCGCGAACTGAAGGCTCTTCGAAATACGGCGTGACGAACGCGACTTCGCCCTCCCGCGGGATAATGACGCCGGTGAATCGTTCCGAGCGCCACCACCGAACGCCAGTAAAGTAATTCAGGGCCGTTCCCGCCTCCAAGAGGATTGCGTCGATATCGTTCGCCGCCATCAGGCGCTGCGCCTTGGCCACTCGCGCTGTGCGCTCGTCGACCGAGATCGGCACCGCATCGCCAGTCATGTCACTAAGATCAGACAGAGAAGTGGCACGTGCGGTCACCGGAAGCATCGTCGCAACGCCCGCGGCACCGGTCAGTTTCAAGAAATCGCGTTTGGTGATGTTCATGGCGTGCTCCCCAATCTGGTCACAGGACAATTACCTGCACAGATAGTCGTCGCATCGCACGGTCGGGTCAAGCAGCGCGCTGTTAACAGCGCCGGCAATAAAAAAGCCTCAATCGAGGCTGTTTCAGTATTCGTTTGACGTATCGCGCCGACTGACGAATAACTCTTAGAGCTTCTCAGGCGAGTGCGAGACAAGGCAAAAGCCGGCCAAGGAACCGCAGTGTACAGGTCGGTACATGAGGATTCCGAGGACGACTTTTAACGCCGTATCGTGCCGGCTGAGAAGCTCTAGGTCTGATCGTTGGATTTGTCGAGCACAGTAAACTTCGAACCCTCTAGAGTCAGGTTGTACATCAACCCTTTCGATCCAAAGATAAATCCAACCACTGGATCTTTAATGTTGTTGGTATCGATGGTCTTGCCGACACCAAGATCGACTAAGGCAACTGATCCATCAACACCCGCTTTCCAACCGCTGGAGTTGCGAAACTTGTCGAGCGACTCTTCGGTCATGAAGGCAATCACAACCGACTTCGCCTGCGCTCCGAGTTGCAACCCAAACGAACCCGCAGTCGTACGATAGTAGTCTTGCGTGACACCACCGACGCGCAGTGCGCCTTCGCCCGTTTCAGCGCCGAAACCGACGCCGGCTTTGATCACGCGCGGGAAGATCAACACACCCGCCGCCTGATTCAGAAAAACCTCGGCACCGTTGACCTCGTCTTTGAAGACCTCGATGGTCTTATTCACCTCTTTATCGATCTTGTTCGCCGACCAGGCATACGCGGCACCGGATACCAAGGTAAGGCCGGCGATCGCAGCGATGAGAATTTTGATGTGCTTCTGCATAGTGACACCCTCCTCGGAAGGGTTAATCATAGTTGAAAAATTGCAGCTCAGCCTACGGCCCACCAGCTGAATTCTGGCTGAACGCCCTAGGCAGCGTCGAGAAAGGCCTCGAGCATCGCCCGCAGCGTCTGCTGGACGTCGTCCGCACCCTGTCGGTCGTATTCGAGGGTACGCTCATTCATATACGCCTGCTGCGACAGCTCCAGCTGGATGGCATGAATACCGGCATCGGGCTCACCATAGTGACGGGTAATGTAACCGCCCTTGAAACGACCGTTAACGACCGACTCGTAGTCGCTAGCGGCTGCCACGGCGGCCACCGCGTCGGACACCGACGCATCGCAGCTGGCACCATCGTTCGTGCCGATATTCAGCACCGGCAACTCACCCTCGAACAGCCGCGGCACCTGGCTGGGAATCGAATGTGCATCCCATAGCAAGGCTTTGCCATGAGCGCTGGCGGTGGCATCCAACGCGGACCGCAGCTGATCGTGGTACGGCTGCCAATAGGCTTTGACGCGATCGGCAATGTCGATGTCGATATCGTCAAAATAGATATCGTCACCGGCAAAGGTTTGCTTGGGACACAGCCCGGTCGATAGTTGACCTTCATAGAGTGCGGCATCGTCTGGCGCGCGATTCAAATCCACAACGTAGCGCGAATAATTCGCCGCAATC
>JBCCEH010000084.1:0-2416 GCA_039030375.1 Pseudomonadota bacterium
ATGCGGCCGATCCACTTGTAGAAAATTTCTGCCTGCAAGCCGCTACGATAAATCCGCGCGATCGCAGTATTGACGACCAGCCGGAAGTCCGCGTCATTGCGTCGCATCACCAGCCCGTAAGGCTCATAGGAGTATATTTCGTTGCTCAGCGTGTATGAGTCGGGTTTTACCGATTCGATGATCTGACCAATCAAAACGATTTGGTCGGACGCAACTGCGTCGACCTCACCACGGTTAAGAAGGCGCATGCCCTCCTCCCGCGTCTCAAACAGCACTACCTCCGCATCGATCATCGTCTCTTTGAGGTGGTTTTGGAGTTGTTCCGCCGTGGTCGTGTTCCGGCCAACGCCGATTTTCTTACCCGTCAGTTCAGAAAATAAGCGGATACCAGACTTCTTTTCGGTCATAAAACTACCGCCGGTGACGAACGTCGGTATCGAAAAATCGACCTGCTTCTGTCGGCTCAGCGTTATGGTCGTTGAACCGCACTCGATATCGACCGTGCCGTCAACCACCGCGGAGATACGCGCATCCGGTGTCAGCTTTACGTAGCGCGTTTTGATGTCCTGGCTGGCAAAGTGCTCGTTTACCGCCGCTGCGACGCGCCGACAAATATCGACCGAGTAGCCGGATGGCTCACCATCGGCGTTCTCATACGACAATGGGCTTGCATCTGCTCGATAGCCGATGACGAATTCACCGGTGCGTTCAATCTTGTCCAGCGTTGCTTCAGCGCGGGCGTTTTCGCTGAACAACGAGAGTGCGATGAACAATCCGAGCCATAGGACCTGAGGGATCGTTTTCATGGATGTTCTCCGTGGCGCCTTCGATCAGTCTAACAAGAAGGCCGGAGCGGCTCTATTGTAACCCGGCCTCTCGGGCGTAGCCGGACTCCAAGAAAACCAGTGACCGCGTTGAAAAATCCGGCGGAGAAACAAAAGCCGCCGGCAGTGAACCCAAGCACACTGCCGGCGGAGGCCGCCCTACGATTAGATCAAGGAGACTCGTAGGTGCGTCAGTCGTTTGACAGTTTCCGTGCCCAGCGATCTGCCACGACTTTTGCAGCGTCCCGGCCACCGACGCCAAATGCGATTGCCGCAGCAACGGCCGCACTGCCGATCGTGAAACCGAACGCCATGTTGACGATGTTGTCGGCCAGCCCCATCGACTTAAGCCCCATCGCCAATACCAGACCTAGAATCGCCACGCGTGCGACGTTGGCAACCGCGTCACTGCCACGCTCAACCAGCTTGTTGTGCGCTACCGTGCCCAGGAAGTTGCCGACGATCAGTATCAGTCCGCCGACCAGAATTCCGCCACCAAACTCGAGAACGCGTGCAAATATTTCTGAGATTACATCGATACCGAGTACGTTCACCGCGGCGGTCGCGGCCGCCAACATCGAAAAGAACATGATGGCGCCACCCACCAATTTCGTCGGCGTAAACGACTCCGAAAACAGCGTTTCAGCACCAATTTTTGCTGGCAGCTCGTTAATCTTCGCACCGTCGAGCAAACCCGTCAGCATGAAGACCACGAACTTGGAAGCAAAATAGGCGACCAGCAGAATAATGCCGGCACCGACAATGTTTGGCACCGCTGACATCAACTTCTGAATCATGGCGGAGGCCGGATCCGATATCGCAGCAATATTGAGGACACCAAGTGCCGACACGATGATCGGCAACAGGATCGCACCCAGCATGAACGCGCTGCCAAACCGCGAGACTTCGAAATCGTCATTGCCGGTACGCAATGCAATTTGTTCGTCAACTTTTCTCAACGCGAGACCGGTCAACTCTGCAACCAGCTTCGCGATGATCCAGCCCGCATAAGCGATCACGCCAGCACCGATAATATTCGGAATGGCTGCTGTGAATTTACCGACCATGTCACGCAGCGGCGTCAATACGTCGGTCAGACCAAAGTGCTGCAATACCGCCATTAATACAAAGATGGTGAGAACCGCCTTGATCAAGGAACTGATAGGCGACACCAAGTCAGTCGACCTGCCGTCACCTTGGCGATTCAGGAAACTGATTTTCTTCAACATACGAGTGAGAATCCCGCCAATGACTTTGACGAGAAACAACCCGATGACAAGAATCGCCAGCCCGATAAGTGCATGAGCCAACGGTCCGGACATTACGGGTGACAAGTACTCGCTGATTGTTTCACTTACGCTGTTCATAGCTTTCGTACCCCAAGTGTCACTTCAAAAATTTGGAAGCAAGCCCCGCGAGACCGCTGGAGCCGCCTAAAGACTCAAGTAACTTGCCGCCTCGGCTACTCATATCGATGAGTTGCGGCAGCATTTCGGACAGACCGCTGGATGCATCAGCAACGTTGACGCCAAGATTCTTAGCAAAGTCTTCGACCTTGTCCTTGCCAATAACCTCAGTCATCTGCTCCGCAG
>JBCCEH010000085.1:0-2360 GCA_039030375.1 Pseudomonadota bacterium
GCCAGTCGCCGGTTTCGTAACGGACCTCGGGATCGCTCCAAATCGTTTGTCCTAATGCCGGACCGTCGGTTACGACGCGGACGCCGGCTGCGCGGGTTTCGAACAGCTCCGGTGCGAGCACATAGGCCACGGCACTGGAGTCGTGCATCGGACACGCACGTTGGCCGGTGCTGGACTCATGAAAGTTCACGTAGTGCCGACTGATGTCATGCACGAACCCGCCGGCATCACCAGCGTTGTCACGCAGGTCGTCAAAGAAGCTGTCGTCGAGGATCGTTTCCTGCGTGACATCGAGACCGACGATGGTGGTTTTCAAGCCGCTGGTGAAGACGCGATCGGCAGCTAACGGATCACCGGCGATATTCGCTTCAGCGACCGGCGAGACGTTGCCGCGATGTCCGTTGAAGCCGAAAGCGCCGCCCATAATAACCAGCTCGCTTGCTAGTTCGGGGAGCTCGGGACAGCGCTCCAGCGCGGTGGCGATGTTGGTTAAACGACCGACAGCGATGAGGGTGATCTCGCCCGGCGCCTGCCGGACCGCGGCGACGATCGCATCGGCGGCGTCGGTTGACGACGCCATCGATTCGACGTCCGGTACGTCGATGTTGCCCAGCCCGTTGTCGCCATGTACGAAGTCGGGGTAACCCTCAAACATCGATTGCCCAAGCGATTCACCGGCGCCAACATGCACCGCAGCATCGACGGCAAACCGATGTTTGACATACAAGGCGTTGCGCGTGACGTCGGCCAAACTGGCGTTGCCAAACACCGTGGTGATGCCGATGAGATCGACTTCCGAGGCGCCGTGCAGAAACAGCAATGCCATGGCATCGTCGATGCCAATGTCGGTGTCAAAGATCACTTTGCGCGTCATAGGGTGTCCTTATAGAGCGTTGTCGGCCAACCGCTTGGCGGCTGCTCGGTGTCGCGCGGTGAGCGCTCCAAGATCGACGTCCGGAATCTCGCCGTTTAGAACCCGCCACTCGCCATCGATCATCAGATCACGAACCTGGTGTGCGCCGCACAATATCAATGCCGCGAGTGGATCTCCGAAACCGGAAAATCGCGGGTCGTCGAGATCGAAGCAAGCGAGGTCGGCGCGTTGACCCACCGCGAGCGAACCGAGCTCAGGTCGGTGCAATAGACGAGAGCCACCGTGAGTTGCCCAGCGCAGGGCGTCGAGATGACTAACGTGTTTGGCACCGTAGTGCAGTCGCTGTAACAAGAATGCCTGGCGTACTTCCTGAATCGCATTGCTGGCGTCGTTCGATGCCGAACCATCGACGCCCAAACCGATCGGGCTGCCCGCAGTTTCAAGTTCCCGAGTACGGCAGGTGCCGGATGCCAGCACCATGTTTGAGCTTGGGCAGTGCGAAATCCCGACGCCGGCGGCACCCAGTCGGGTGACCTCATCGTCATCAAAGTGAATGCCATGTGCCAGCCAGACGTCATCTTCTAGCCAGCCGAGATCGGCAAGACAATCGAGCGGCCGCTGCCCGAATTTTTCCAGGCAATACGCATTTTCATCTTCGGTTTCGCCGAGATGCGTGTGCAGAAGTACGCCATGCTGACGAGCAAGCGTGGCGGTATCGCGCATCAATTCTTTCGAAACTGAGAACGGCGAACACGGCGCGAGTGCGACCTGCAGAAAAGAATCCTCGTCCGGGTCGTGATACTTAGCGATCAGTCGCTCGCTGTCGGCCAAAATGGTATCGGCGTCTTGTACTACGTGATCCGGTGGCAGGCCACCGTTCGATTTTCCGACGCTCATCGATCCACGTGTGAGCGTTAATCGCAAACCCAACCGTTCGCCGACCGCCGCCTGAATATCGATCGCATCGAGAATCTCGTCGGTGAACAGGTAGTGATGATCGGTCGTCGTGGTGCAGCCCGATAGCATCAATTCCGCGAGCGCGAGTTCGGTTGACGCGTCGATGGCTTCTGCATCGAGCCCCGCCCAGACCGGATACAGCGCTTGCAGCCAGGCGAACAATTCTTTGTCGAGAGCCGAGGAAAACGCGCGTGTGAGGGTTTGGTAGAAATGATGATGACAGTTGATGAGGCCCGGCAGCACCACCAGTTCGCTGGCATCGAACGTCGAATCCACCGGTTCGGCCGGTTCGCCGTTAGCAGACAGCAGTTCAACAATAACGCCGTTATCGACCACGATGCCGCCGTCGGCGCGATCGTCGGTGCCGGTCCAAATCGCGAGTGGTTGTTTAATCCAGGTGCGCAATAGAGTCCCCCAGTGAGCGTCACTTATGCCTTTCGCCTCCAACGAGGTCAAGACGCGGTATGATCGGGGCGCGCAGACTCGAGAATAATAATGCTAAGAATCGACGAGCTCACGGTGGTCACGA
>JBCCEH010000086.1:0-2299 GCA_039030375.1 Pseudomonadota bacterium
AGATAATTTCCATGCTGGCGGAGGTTCCGGACCTGTGGGATTTGAAGTCATCCGATTGGACCGTCGAAACGGCCAGCGCGCGTTTCGCTGAACAAGGCGCGCAAGAGCCGTGGGTTCGTTTTGCCAAGCCGCTGACGGACCGCCCGATCGTCGGTGTTGGCCGCTTCACCTCACCGGACGCGATGGTCAGTCAAATCAAACGCGGCGTGCTCGATCTGATCGGTGCCGCACGTCCGTCCATTGCCGATCCGTTCCTACCGAAGAAAATCGACGAAGGACGCGAGGACGAAATTCGTGAGTGCATCGGCTGCAACATCTGTGTGTCGGGTTACCACGACGGCGTACCGGCACGCTGCACGCAGAATCCGACGATGGGCGAAGAATGGCGGCGCAAGTGGCACCCCGAGCGGATTCCCAAAGCCGCATCCCCGGATAACGTCTTGGTCGTCGGCGCCGGCCCTGCGGGCCTCGAATGTGCGCGTGCACTCGGCCAACGCGGTTATGCGGTCACGTTGGCCGAAGCGCGCGACGAACTCGGCGGGCGCGTCACGATCGAATCGCAGCTGCCCGGACTCGGCAGTTGGTCACGCGTTCGCGATTACCGCGTACACGCACTGCAGACGATGCCAAATGTCGATATTTACCGCGGTAGCTCGCTGAGCGCGCAAGACGTCGTGGATTTTGGCTGTGACCACGCGGTGATCGCTACTGGTGCCGGTTGGTCGCCACAAATTCTCGACGTTGAAGGCTACCCGCGAGACTTAACCGGCGCGCCGGTACTTACACCTGACGATGTGCTAGCGGGCATCAAGGTCGCCGGTCCGGTCATCGTCTACGATTTCGACCATTACACGATGGGCGCCTGTCTCGCCGAGTTGCTCACAGAGCGCGATCTCGACGTTACCCTGGTCACGCCGGCAAACGCAGTATCGGCGTGGACGTTCATGAATAACGAATCCGGCCGCATCCGGTCACGCCTGATGGAACTTGGCATCGATATCGAACTCGAGAAACGCGTCGTGGGACTTGTCGACGGCCAGGTCGAGCTGGCCCATGCGTATGCGAATGATCAACGCGAGTATCGCGAGTGCGGAGCGTTGGTCGTGGTGGGCAGTCGTCGACCGAATGATCATCTGTTCGGCGAGCTTGCGGGCAACGACAACCTGTCGTCTATTCGTGCCATCGGTGATTGTCGCGCCCCGGGCGCGATTGTGCATGCAGTCTACTCAGGACACGAGTGCGCTCGAACCATCGAGTCGGACGCCGATGGCGACAGCAACGCGATCGCCTGGGAAACCGCCCAACTCTAGCGGGCGTAACCGTAGGTCTTGATCAACTCGCTATCGCGTTCAGCGATTAGCCCGGCAAGCGCATCCGAATAAACCGTATCGGTGGGCCGTGGACTTGAGTTCATAGGTTGCGCCTGATTGAGATACGCGTCGATGCGAGCGGTGACCGGCGTACCGGTTTCTTCGAACAACCGTCTCGCCTCGTCGCGTAGGTTTTCGAATCGCCCGATGCGAACATCATGCGAGCGGTCGGTTGCGTACATGCGGCGGAACAACCACGAAAAGTAGCCGATGTTGTCGGTATATTGCTCAAAGTCCCGCGCAATCAATCCGGGCAATTCTCGCCGCCCCGGCTTTTGACGACGAATCTCACGCGGCGCCGCTGCGGCCAGACGTTGCAACAGCGACTGGCTGTCGTCACTGCCGTCGCCGAGATTCAGAAAACGCGTAACCGTGTCGTCGAAATCCCGCTCGCCCATGTCGGACAGTACCTGGAACACATACTGCTGCTTGCGCCGATAGTCATAAAACATCGACACGTACCAATCGTAGGGATTACGCACGAAACCGATGACCGGCAACTCAGCAAATTGCGCCGGCAAGTCGCGCAAGCAACCATGATATTGAATCATGCGCGCGCCCGGCACCTGATTCATGATCAGTCGATTCAAAAACGTACCGCCGGTGCGCGAGGTATGTATGTACACAAAGTGATCGGTAACGATCATTAAAAAGTCTCGTACCCAGCGATACCATGCTTGGCAAACAAAATTAGAGGGACCCCAACTGTCGCGATGATCAATGCACTCACAATCCAGAGTATTCGCTTTTCTTGCTTGAGAAAACAAGCTATCGCCATAGGGAACGCAGCAACTCCAATCGCGATAAACCCCGTAGCGGCTACGCGCGCGGCGTCGCCAACCACATCGACGTCCAGAATCCGGCGCCACAACCCGATTGATTCAACGTGCAACCGTCCAGAGAGCAGTCCGTCAACGCCGCGGTAGACC
>JBCCEH010000087.1:0-2299 GCA_039030375.1 Pseudomonadota bacterium
CCGCCGGTCGTTTGCGCGTCGACAGATAGCATGAACGGCACGCCATTCTCCGGGCATTGAATCGTACCGGGAAAGACAGCGTCGCTGGGCAGCTTGCCATCCGAGTCGATTCCTAGCGTATTGCCGTCAAGTTGCAGGCCCATGCGGTCGCTGCGCTGCGCAACAACGAACGCCGCGCTGAACAAGACGTCGCGGCTCTCATCATCGAGTAGTTCGAACTCGGCACCTGGAGTACAGCGCAGCGCCCAACTGTGCGTCAACGGCGGCCGATATTCATCGGGCGTGTGATCAATGGGGTCCTGCACCTCGGCATTGCTAATAAGGACCTTATCGCCGGCCGCTAGTGCTCTTCCCTGGTAGCCGCCGACCTCGGCCGGCAGGTAGGTGGATGTTGAACGCAAAATTCGCTTCGCGCTCAACCCGCCAGCGATTGCAAGATAAGCTCGTGCACCAGCCTCGGCCGGCACTATCGTCACTCGATCGCCGACGTCGGCCTCAAGGCGGTTGTGGATCTCGCCTTCGGCACCGTTGATACCGACATGGCTAGCTGCGCCGGTGACAGCAAATTGAACGTCACTACGACATTCGAATTCGAACGGGGACAACGTGATTTCGATTGCGGTTGCACTCAGCGGGTTACCGACGAGCCGGTTTGCCAGTGCCATTGAAAGCGGATCCGCTGGGCCGCTCGTCGGCACACCAAGGTGCCGTTGCCCGCGGCGCGGCTCACCCTGCAGCGTGGATTGCAGCCCCGCGTTGATGATTCGCAATGTCATGACTCGATCATTCGCCGGTAGGTCATGTCGTCAATTGCGACAAACGTAACAGCGCAGCCGGCTCGAACAACAAACGGGTCGTCGGCGGAATAATCGAACAACCGAATCGGCGTGCGCCCAACCAGCGGCCAACCGCCCGGACCTCCCATCGCATACACGCCAGACTGGTTATTCATGACGCCGACGGAGCCACCTGGCACGGACGATCGTGGCTCGGTCAATCGCGGCACCGCCAATTCTTTGGACAGACCGCCGATGTAGGCGAAACCCGGTGTAAACCCGAGCATATCCACATGACATTGCGCACTGGTGTGCAATTCGATGAACTCGTCAACGCTCATGCCTAACATTGCACAGATAGCTTCTAGGTCAGGACCAAACTCACCGCCGTAACACACCGGTATCTCGATCTCTTGTGTTGCCGCGCTGTGCACCTGAATCGACCCGCTAAGCTGGTTGCGAAGCGCTGCCGCTGCCTCCTCGACGGAGACACGAGCGCTGTCGAACTGCACCACGACCGACTGCATGCCCGGCACACACTCCAACCATTGCGACTGAGAGCGCAAATGCTGCGCAATTGCGTGGCGCTGCTCTGCATCGTGCAGCGTGATGCTCAACAGATCATCACCCATGACAGTGATGTCAGGCATGAATCTCGATTCCGTTGGCGGTCAGTACGTCGAAAATCGCCTGCGCAGCGACGTCGGCGTTATCGGTATCGCCGTGAATGCAGAGGGTGTCGGCCGCAACCGAAATGACTTCACCCGACTGCGCTGTGACTTCGCGATGCAATGCCAGGCGCGTCGCCTGAGTGGTTATCGTGCTGAGTTCGCTATGCACCGCACCAGGTTCCGATCGCGGTACTAACTGACCGT
Source organism: Pseudomonadota bacterium (assembly GCA_039030375.1). GTDB lineage: Bacteria > Pseudomonadota > Gammaproteobacteria > Steroidobacterales > Woeseiaceae > UBA1847. The sequence continues at coordinate 1,652 of JBCCEH010000087.1, forward strand.
CGGCACGATATGCGCGATCGGCAAATGCTTCGCATCGATAGCGAATACCTCGGTCTTTCGCTACCGCTTGCAGCGCACTGTTCGGCGGACCGACAAGTACGGCACCGCTCGCCGAATGCAAAACGGCAGACGCAACCACGTTGGCACGCGCGGCGTCACGCGCCGTGTCGTTATACAGCGCACCGTGCGGTTTTACATGCTGCAATGCACCGCCCGCCTGTTGAATAACGGCCTGCAATGCTTCGATTTGATGCTGTAGCGACACCTGCAAATCGATACCGCCGAGAAACTCGCTGCGCCGCCCATAGCCCTCTTTATCTGGATACGAAGGATGCGCCCCCAGCGCTACGCCTTGCCGCATTGCTAGCGCTACCGTCAGCACCATGCTGTCGCGATCGCCTGTGTGGCCGCCACAGGCGATGTTGCAGCTGGAAACCACGCCGAGAAGCGCCTCATCATAAGGGTCACCCTCGCCCAGGTCCGCGTTGAGATCGATGTACGGCACTCGAGGTCCTTCCGTCAGGTGAAACTATCTTACGCGCTCGCCCCAACTTCGGCAGCAATTCTGGGATACACTCACCGACCACCTGAGGAGAGGTCAGGGCTATGAATGTTGCATTGGTTACTGGAGCGAGCTCCGGGATTGGC
>JBCCEH010000088.1:0-2229 GCA_039030375.1 Pseudomonadota bacterium
GAACAGCACAATCCAAACGTAGTGATTTTCGAGATCCGCCCACAGCAAGGTGCTCACCGCAATTGCGGTCAATATCAGCGCACCACCCATGGTCGGCGTACCGGCTTTTAGCAAATGGGTATCCGGCCCGTCCTCACGCACCGGCTGACCCAACTGATTGGTACTCAACCGTTGAATCATGCGCGGCCCGATGACAAAGCAAATTACCAATGCGGTGAGTGCGCCAAGGATGGCGCGCATCGTTAGGTAATCAAAGACGTTAAAGCCGGATTCAAATTGCGCGAGGTATTGCGTTAAGTACAGGAGCATGTCAGTTCTCCTGTCCGGCAGAATCATGAGCGGCGATAGCTTCGACAACGCGCTCCATGCGCATGCCCCGCGAGCCTTTCACCAAGACGGTCACCGCGTTGTGCAGGTCGTTGAGCAACGCTGCGCTGAGCTTATCGACCGATTGAAACGCCTCACCCTGCTTACCAAACGCCGCCGCCGTATGTTTGCTGAGATCGCCCAAGGTGAATAACCGGTCGATGCCGCAGTCCGCCAATGTCTCACCCAGCCGCGCGTGCAGGTTCTCCGCCTCGTCGCCGAGTTCAAACATGTCGCCGAGCACCAGCCAGGTCTCGCCGGGTAATGTCGCCAGGAACTCGCCAGCGGCCTGCACCGACCCCGGGTTCGCGTTGTAACTGTCGTCAAAAACGGTCGCGCCCGACTGGCCGGAGATCGCCTGCAGTCGGCCCGACACCGGCTCGAGCCCTTCCAGACCCTGCCGGATGTGATCGCTATCGATGCCCAGCGCATGGGCAACCGCCGCTGCAGCACAGGCATTGCGCACGTTGTGGATGCCGGCCAGCGGCAACGTCACCGCGACCGTTTCGCCCGCGATATTCAACGCGAATGTCGCCGAATCAGTGCCCGGCGCGATGTCGCTGGCATACACGTCAGCAGACTCTTGGAGCCCGAACTGAATAACCCTCGCATCGCCGGCGATCGACAACCAATAATCAATGTAGTGATCATCGGCATTAAGCACGGCGACCCGCGGCGCCGGCTCGCCCTGCAAAATTTCGCCTTTGCCACGCGCCACGCCATCGAGAGAACCAAAACCCTCCAGGTGAGACGGTCCGGCGTTACTGATGACAACCACGTCCGGAGCGGCAAGATTCGCCAGATACGCGATTTCGCCCTGATGGTTAGCGCCCATTTCAATCACTGCAAACCGGTGCGACGCCTCGATGCGCATTAGCATCAACGGCATACCAATGTCGTTGTTGAGATTGCCCGCAGTCGCCAACGTTGGCGCCGTGGTCTGCAATATCGCGGCGATCATTTCTTTCAGCGTGGTTTTGCCATTACTGCCAGTGACACCGATCACCGTCGCCGGTTGCTGCGCGCGCCAAGCGCTGCCTAATCGACCCAACGCGACGCGCGTATCGTCGACACGAATCTGCGTGACCGCCTCATCGACCAACGCCTCGATGACCACGCCGGCTGCACCTTTCTCGCTGGCCTGGGACACAAACTCGGCGCCATCAAAGTTGGGACCGGACAATGCAAAAAACAGCTCGCCACTGTGCAGTGTGCGTGTGTCGGTGCTCACACCGACAAACTCACGATCGTTGCCAGACAGTTCGCCGTTCATCGCCCGTGCTGCGTTCGACAATGCGGAGTTCATTGCTTACCTCCCGAACGCGTCGCAAGGTTGGCTGCCGCTGTCGCCAAGTCGGAAAAATCTCGACGCTGATCACCAACGATCTGGTAATCCTCATGGCCTTTACCAGCGATCAGCACCACATCCTGATCGGCCGCTTCTTGCAGCGCCCAAGCGATGGCCGCCGCACGATCTTCAATGACATTGACGCGCTCGGCGTAGCGAAACCCTTCCACTACATCGTCGATTATCGCGCCGGGCGATTCCGTTCGCGGATTGTCGCTGGTCACCACCACGCGGTCGGCTTTGCGTTCGGCGGCGCGCGCCATTTGCGGACGCTTACCCACATCGCGATCGCCGCCACAACCGAATACACACCACAGTTTGCCGCGGCAGTGCGCACGTATCGCACGTAATGCCAGCTCCAAAGCTTCCGGTGTATGCGCGTAGTCAACGTAGACCGACGGGCCAGGACGTTCCGACATGTCCGGCACCCGCTGCATGCGACCTGGCGGCGCTTCGACATCGGCCAGCACGGCGCTGGCATCGGCCAGCGGTACGCCCAAGCTCAACAGTAGCGC
>JBCCEH010000089.1:0-2201 GCA_039030375.1 Pseudomonadota bacterium
GTGATTTTCTTGTCGGTTTTCTCAACCAGGCCGCCGTCGAGCAACCACAGCGTTCGCGGCTGCGCATTCTGAAAATCGGCGGACATCGTGTGCATGTTTGAGTCGGGTGGCTGATTCGGAAACACCGACGTGCGCACCGTTGGATATTCGGGGCGATTGGCTTTGTCGCTAGCGACCAGCATGGTGGTGCCGCCGGCGCCGGGTGCGCACATGACAAAGTCGAAGTCATACGACTGGCCGTCGAGCGTCAGCATAGCGCGAGGCTGGGTCGTCTTAGCCGCCGGTTCAGGTGCGGGCTCAGGTTCTTCGCGCGGTATCGAAGGATCCAATCCGCAAGCGCGAATGGCTTTTTGGTGCGCGCTACTGAGCAATGACATGTCACCTTCGACCTTCATGGCGTCTTCGCCGGTGGCTTTGCGATAGGTGCGTGTGGCTTGGTACCACTGTTCGTGCGCTGCTTCATCGGGGTGGCTTTGCTTGCGTTCGAAAAAAACGTCCATGAAAGCGACATAGCGATCGTAGTCTTTGCCGCCAACGGCTGCGTGCAATTTTTTATCGGCGCAGGCGCAGGCGTCGCTGTCACCGAAGTAGTCGATGCATTCCTCCGTAATCTTGGAAGGCTCGACACCGCAGGCGGTGACGGTAAGCAAGGTGGCTAGTACCGCGCACAATCGAATGTTCGCGATGACGGCAGGGTGAGAATATGAACCAGAGAGAGGGTTTTTTCCTATAGGCATGTCATTGTTCCTTGGCGTGCCTGAACAGCGTTCAGGCCTTCGTGAAAAGTCGGTTAGCTGCTGGGCTCGCGGACGAGCGGGGTATTGCATATGAGGTCGAGCGAGTTGATGAAGCGTCGCGGTGCCAGAAGCGTACCGTCCTTAACCCAAACTCTTAGTCCACGGGCCACTGTGCCACCCGGGCAGAAATCCCACTCAGTACGTTGCGAGCAATTTGTTTTTTCAAACGTCTCCGTACGGAAAGAATTCGACAGCGTGCCATCGGCATTCAACGTCTTGACGCGAACCTTAAGGCCTTTGAAGCGGTTGTCACCCGCATTGCGACAAACTTGAAGACCGACGATTGCCTCATTGGATTTTATGTTTAGGATAGATGGCCAGTGGTCAAGGCCTCGCCAAACTTCACCTCCACAAACATCGATTCGCGCATCATTGTTATTGAGGGTAAGTTCGCAGGGTTTGTCACCTTTTTCATTCCAAAGGATACTGAGCATCTTTTGTTGTAGTAGCAGTCTATATTCAGTTGCAACATTGCTGCGTGGGAGGTCCGTATAGACGAGTACCGTGTCATCGAAATAGAACTCCGTTGTTTCGTTTTCACTCTGCAAACAATTGCGACTGGTCCGCATGTCACCATCGCCACTGTCCGTCGCGTTTTCACAGGCCATCATTTCGTCTTCGGGTTCAACGATGTTTATCGAAAGGCTGCGACGGTGGTTGTCGGCATCCGTATCCCGCAACGGTGTTCCATCGCCGCTTAACAGATAAACCGTCGGCGTCCACTCATGCCGCTCGCCTGGGTACATGGCACCGTCAAATGGCACCGTAATGTCAAGCTCTGTGGTTACCTCGGCATGCCGGTTGTCCATGCTGGTGTTCAGTGAAACGTCTTTGATGACGTTGCGCGTGTCCGCATTGCCGCCCGGGTTGAACACCAGCCGTACGTCGGGTTGGTTGTTGCCCGGATCGTATTTGCGCAACCGGATGTCATAGCTCAGTGTGCTGCCCGGAGGCACCGGTTCGTTCGCCGGTGTGGATGGCGTTACGCTGACAATTTGCCAATCGACCTCGGCAAACGCGCCGGACTCACTCTGCTCACGTGCTAAGTCTTCTAGCTCGTTGCGCTGATCGTCGAGGTCGACATCGCCGGGTACGGTTGGGTCGACGTTGGTTCTTTCTTCCGCAGCAGTGGTAACGTCGGGCAACGATGTACTGCCGGATCCACCGCCAAGCAACCCGCCTACAGGGTCATTCGGAATATCGTCTTGGGTGGGTACGTTGGGGTTGATGCCACCTGGTGGGCGCGCAACGACAGGCCCGCCTATTGAGCCCGGGCCAGTTGCACCACTGCCCGGCGCCGGCAGCGCCGAACCGTCGGTGTTACTACCGCCGCCGAACGCATCATCCACGCCGTTATTCGCTGCGTCGGTTGGGTTGGTAATCCCGGGGCTCGGTGATGCAGCA
>JBCCEH010000090.1:0-2136 GCA_039030375.1 Pseudomonadota bacterium
CGAAGACATTTCGCTGGTTCGAAATGGTTCGTGGGGCGCGACTTGGCTGGAACCGATGGTTGAGGTCGTCGTCGGCGATCAACGTATCGCTTACGGCAACGTTGAAGCCACCGACGTGGAGTCGCTATTCGACGCCGGCCTGATCGACGGTGGTGAGCACGACAAGCGCCTTGGCCCGGTCGATGAGATTGAGTATCTGACCGGACAAGATCGCTGGACGTATTGGCGCTGCGGACTTATCAATCCATTGTCCGTGGAAGATTACGCCGCTCACCAGGGTCTCGAGGCGATGCGAAAAGCCTTCGATATGCAGCCGCAGGCCGTGGTTGATGCGATCAAGGAATCCGGTTTGCGTGGTCGCGGCGGCGCCGCGTTTCCAACCGGCATTAAGTGGCAAACCGTGCACGACGCTGAGGGCGAGCAAAAGTACATTACTTGCAATGCGGACGAAGGTGACAGCGGTACCTTCTCCGATCGGATTCTGATGGAGAGCGATCCGATGTGCCTGATTGAGGGCATGATGCTCGCAGGCTATGCCGTCGGTGCGAATAAGGGTTACATCTACCTGCGCTCTGAATACCCATTGACGTATTCGGTGCTGTTACGCGCTGCAGTAGCAATGCGCGAAGCGGGCTGGCTGGGCAAGAACATTCAAGGTAGCGGTTTCGACTTTGATATCGACGTGCACGTCGGTGCCGGTTCCTACATTTGTGGCGAAGAAACCGCCATGCTCGAAAGCCTGGAAGGAAAAGCCGGTGTAATTCGTTACAAGCCACCGCTACCCGCACTCAAAGGTCTGTTTGGCAAACCCACTGTGGTCAACAACGTCGTCACATTGGCATCGGTACCAAACATCATCAATCTCGGCGCCGATCGCTACGAGGAATACGGCGTCAATCGCTCCAAAGGCACGCTAGCGTTCCAACTGGCTGGCAACGTTAAGCGTGGCGGACTGGTTGAGAAGGCATTTGGTTTGACGCTGAAAGAGATCATCGAAACCTACGGCGGCGGTACCGCCAGCGGTCGACCGATCAAAGCCGTTCAAGTGGGCGGCCCACTGGGCGCCTACATTCCGGCCGAAAATCTGGATACACCGCTCGACTATGAAGCTTTCTCGGCGATGGACGCCATGATCGGCCACGGCGGCATCGTGGTATTTGACGATACCGTCGATATGGCTCAGCAAGCGCGTTTTGCGATGGAATTCTGTGCGGTCGAATCCTGCGGCAAATGCACGCCTTGCCGAGTGGGTTCGATTCGCGGTGTTGAAGTCATCGATCGCATCATCGCGAATGAAAATCGCGACGATAACCGCGAATTATTGCTGGATCTGTGCGACACGATGGAAGACGCATCATTATGTGCAATGGGTGGAATGACGCCCTTTCCGGTGCGAAGTGCATTAAAATATTTTGACGACGATTTTTCGGCGTCTGGAAACACGGTGAAGTAAATGTGGAATGAAGTCAGAGGCTTGCGCGATGGCATCGATGTCGGTACGCCGCCACGTGACGGTGAGCCGGTCACGTTAACCGTGGACGACGTCGAGGTGACGGTGCCCGAAGGTAGCTCGGTCATGCTCGCCGCCGCAGAAGCGGAACGCGCCGTGCCAAAACTGTGCGCGACCGACATGCTCGAGGCCTTCGGCAGCTGCCGCGTTTGCCTGGTCGAGATCGACGGCCAGCGCGGTTACCCGGCCAGTTGCACCACGCTGGTATCGCCCGGCATGGTGGTCCGTACGCAATCGGACAATCTCGCCAAGCTGCGCAAGGGTGTCATGGAACTGTATTTGTCCGACTTTCCCGAGTCTGAGATTCCGGATGGTTGGAGCGAGTTTCATCGTACCCTCGAAGAAATCGGCATCGACTCACACCCGTACGGCGACGGGCGCAATCATTTTGAATTGCAGGTCGACGAGTCGAACCCGTATTTCTTATTTGATCCCGCCAAGTGCATTGTCTGCAGCCGCTGTGTCAGAGCCTGCCAGGAAGTGCAGGGAACATTTGCCTTAACTATTCAGGGTCGCGGCTTTGAATCCAAAGTAGCGGCTAGCGAAGACAAACCTTTTATGGACTCCGAGTGCGTCAGCTGTGGAGCTTGCGTGCTCGCATGCCCGAGCCACGCATTGGTAGAGAA
>JBCCEH010000091.1:0-2103 GCA_039030375.1 Pseudomonadota bacterium
CGACGAACTCGGCATCACCGGACCCAAATTCGGTTGCGGCATCGCTTTTTGCGGTGCGTGCACGGTGCAAATCGGCGGCGCCGCGGTGCGCTCCTGCTCTATTCCGGCAAGTGTCGTTTGGGGCGAAGTCACCACGGTTGAGAGCCTCGGTACGCCAGACGCGTTGAGTACCTTGCAGCAGGCCTGGGTGAAGCACCAGGTTGCGCAGTGCGGCTACTGCCAGTCGGGTCAGCTGATGACCGCGCATGCGCTGCTCGCCAATAACCGCGACCCTAGTGACGACGATATTGATCAGGCGATGTCTGGCAACCTCTGTCGTTGTGGCACGTACCCGCGTATACGCGCCGCAATTAAAGATGCTGCCGCCCAGTTGAATGACGGTAAACAGGCCGATACTAATGGGTAAGGTCAAGACGATTGCCCGGCGCACATTCTTAATCGGCTCCGCCGCCGTGGCAGGTGGCTTGGTCGTCGGATACTGGCGATACAAGACTCCTTATGCCAACCCGTTGCTCGACGAACTCGAACCCGGTGAAGCGGCTCTGACACCGTACGTACGCATCGATCAAAGCGGCATCACGATTATTACGCCGCGCGCGGAGATGGGACAAGGCATTCACACCACGTTGGCCGCGATGGTGGCAGAAGAACTGGATGTCGCGCTCGACGCGATCAACGTCGAACACGGCCCCGCATCAAAAGCGTATTTCAACGCCGCATTACTCGAAGAAGCCGCCGGCTACCCGGCCTACGACTTAAGCGCCTCGGCAGAACGCGTGCGCGGCCTCACCAAAATTCCTGCGAAGTTTCTCGGCTTACAGATTACCGGCGGGTCAACCTCTACGGTTGATGGCTTCGTCAAAATGCGTAAGTCTGGCGCCGCTGCGCGACTGATGTTGTTGCAAGCCGCCGCCGACACGCTTGGCGTCGAAACGACCGAGTTGGTTACCCAGAACGGCGCCGTTCACGCCCCGGATGGTCAGGTACTCCGCTACGAATCACTGGCGGTCGCCGCCGGTGCCGTTGAAGCACCGGACGATCCACCGCTCAAACCCGAATCGCAATGGACGTTGTTGGGCAAGTCGCTGCCGCGAATCGATATGGTTGGCAAAGTGACCGGCACTGCGGAGTACGCGATCGATGTCCGCCTACCCGAAATGTTGTACGCAACGGTGCGTATGAACCCGAATCTTGGCGGTGCATTGAAGAGCTTCGATGCCAGCGCCGCCGAAGCCATGCCAGGCGTTAAGAAAGTTATCGAATTGGAGGGCGGTGTCGCCGTTGTCGCGACGAATACCTGGTATGCCTTTAAAGCAGCCGAAGCGATCGAATGCGAATGGGAAACGGCGAATTACCCTGCCGAGACCGCAGGCCATTTTGCAGCGGTCGCAGCAGCATTCGACGACGACGCGGACAGCGACATGCGCGACGACGGCGATGTTGACACAGCGATGATCGAGGGTGCGGATCTTGAGGCCGAATATCGGGTGCCTTACCTGGCACACGCAACGATGGAACCGCTCAACGCAGTGGCCTGGGTGCGAGACAGCAAATTGGATATTTGGGCCGGCACTCAGTTTCCGACACAAGCCGTTAAAGAAGGCGAAGACATTACCGGCATCGACGCGGACAACATCCGCGTCCACACCACATATATGGGTGGCGGTTTTGGCCGCCGTTCGGAAATGGATTTCATTAAGCAAACCCTGCGCGTTGCCAACGAAATGCATGGGTTCCCGATCAAGCTGACCTGGTCGCGCGAGGAAGATACACGCCACGGTACCTACCGACCGCCAGCGATCGCCCGCTTTCGCGCTAACATTGGCGACGGCAAACCCTCGGCGATCGATCTGCAGTTGTCCGCGCCATCGGTTACCGAGTCGCAACTGGGCCGCATCGGCCTCTCAGCACCCGGCCCGGACGTATCTATTGTGCAGTCGGCGTGGGATCAGCCGTACCGCGTCGATAATTACCGCGTAACCGGCTATCGCCCGCCCGTCATGCTGCCGATCAGTTATTGGCGTTCAGTCGGCGCATCGCAAAACGGGTTCTTTCATGAATGCATGCTCGACGAAATCGCGGTCACGGCCGACGCCGACCCCA
>JBCCEH010000092.1:0-2095 GCA_039030375.1 Pseudomonadota bacterium
ATGGTCTCACCAATGAGTTCGACTAGGCGCCCCACAGAGTACGGGTCAGGCAATGCTGCTCACGCTTGAGGCAACCGACCTGATACTCGTCATTGGCGCGGCCTTCGCCTCCGCCTTTGTGAGCGGCGTGGCCGGCTTTGGTGGCTCCTTCATCTTGGCAATCGCGCTGACGCCAATTATCGGACCGAGAGCGGTCGTGCCGGTGATCGCCGTCTATGCGCTCAGTTCCAATCTCGGCCGCATCTACATTTTCCGCAAAGACATTCATTGGCGTTTTGCCATTCAGTTCATCATCGCGTCCTTGCCGGGATTGGCAGTTGGGGCGTCGCTCCTGAAGTGGCTGCCGGAAGCCATGTTGCTGGTTGTGTTCGGCATCGTCCTCATGTTGGCCGTACCCACCCGCCGCTTTCTCAAACGCAGAAAGTTCGAACCCGGCTGGAGGTCGACGGCAGCCATCGGCTTTGTTTTCGGCGCGGTGAGCGGTACGGCGGTCGGGTCCGGCATGTTCGTAGTCGCTGCGTTGAATACGTTTGGGTTGCACGGCGCTATTCTGCTGGGTACGGACGCGGTGATCGGCATCGTCAATGCGTTCACCCGTGTCGTGGCGTTCTGGTGGCTGGACTTGCTCGATCTTCGGCTGGGTGTGATGGGGCTTGCGGTCGGTTTGGTTGCGCTGCCGGCGACATGGCTTGCAAGTCTTTTAGTGAGGCGCATCGGTCAGGCGCTGCACGCCCAGCTCATTGAGGTGCTGATCGTTATTGCAGGCGCAAGTTTCTTAGTTATCGCGGTGTTCCGTCTTTAGGGTCCGCAGCCAATACTGACGATGCTATGGCACCGGTAGACGGTCATTTGCGGACTCTTTGATTGCCGTCTTAAGAGCCGCAGCCACCGCCGCATCCCTTTGACCCACGCGCTGCAGCAGTCCGATCTGCCGGGACACGACGGGTTCGGTCAAAGCGCAAAGTGCTATGTGGCTGGTGTGCCTTCCATCGAGCGCCGTTTTGGGGAGTGGTGCGACACCAATCCCATCGGCCGCGAGGTCGAGCGCCGTCGTAGAGCGTCCGACTTCGTAGACCCAGCTAATCGGCAAGCGCGTCCGCGCCAATGCCTCGTCGATCAGCAACCGGTTTCCCGTGCCGCGGGCGGGCAGGATCAGCGGCTCGCCATCGAGTTCGGACCAGGCAATCGTGCCCTTGTCCGCCAAAGCGTGATCCGGATGAACGGCGAGCACCAGGCGATCGGCAAAAAGCGCGTCAAACTCGGTGGTCGGTTCCAGCATGGGGATGGAACAAATGCCAAAATCCGCGTCCCCCTGGGCCACGGCCTCCGCCACCTCGTTGGCCGTCAAATCCAGGAGGCGAATGCGCGCCTGGTGACCCGCGTCCCGAAATGCACGAATGGCTGGGACAACGAGACCAGCCATCACCGTTGGAATGGTCGCGACCGATAACGCGAGCGCCTTTTGATGATGAAAGGCCGCGCTTTCATCACGCATCGCGCTGGTGGTTTCAGTCACACTGTCGAGAATGGATTCAGCCCGCAATTGAAGCCTTTTGGCCGCCAATGTCGGCTTTACTTCCCGTGTTGTGCGCACGAAGAGGACCGAGTCGAGCGCTGTTTCAAGCTTCTGAATGCGTCGCGTGATGGACGACTGCGAGAGACTGAGTTTCTCCGAAGCGAGGTGGAACGACCCCGTTTCCTTGACCGCGAGAAACGCCTCGAGATCGGTGAAATCAAAATTAATCCGCATCTCGCATCAATTCCTGAAAAAGCGGCAATAGTCAAATTAATCCATCGCTGCTAGCACATCTAAAGACCAGGAAGTGACCATGATCGATAACCCGGACATTGCTGTTATCGGCGGCGGCAACGCGGCGCTCTGTGCGGCCATGACGGCTGCCGAGGCAGGCTCGTCAGTCCTGATCCTTGAGGCCGCGCCGAAACCTTACCGAGGCGGCAATTCGCGCCACACGCGCAACATCCGGACCATGCACTCCAAGCCCCTTGGGCCGCTTGTCGAAAGCTACGACGAAGACGAATATCTGGCCGACCTGCTGAAGGTCACAGACGGAAATACGGACGAGGTCTTGGCGCG
>JBCCEH010000093.1:0-1989 GCA_039030375.1 Pseudomonadota bacterium
CAACCACCTACAGTGAGTTGAGGAGGGGGAGTCATGGCAAATTCATTTCAAGATGCACCGGTAGTGGCAACGTCGGACGTTGTGGTTGTCGGCGGCGGTGCGGCAGGGGTGACCGCCGCTGTCTCTGCGGCTCGCAACGGTCTTTCCGTCACGCTGCTGGAGCGCTACCACCATCTCGGTGGCATGGCGTCAGGCGGCATGGTGCTGGTGCTGGACGATATGGCGAACGGTGATGAGATCGTAACCACCGGAATCGTCACCGAGTTCATCGAACGCATGGAAAAAGAGGGCATGGCGGTCACACCGCCGGTCGAAGACCGCGTCACCAGTGACGAGATGTATCACAAGTGGGTGCGCTGGGGTGTGCACAACTTTCATATCGCCAAAAAGCCGCAGCCGATTATTTACGCGACCGCATTCGACCCCGACGCGTGGAAACGTACCTCATTAGACCTGCTGGCCGAGCACAACATCAATCTGCGCCTGCACAGCTGGTTTGCCGATGCGATCGTTGAAGACGGTGCTATCAAAGGCGTGGTTTGTCAGACCAAACTTGGACGTCAAGCGATCATGGGTGACATCGTTATTGATACCACTGGTGACCTCGATGTCGCCTGCGCTGCTGGTTCCGAATTCCAAACCGGCCAGTACATTGTGACCACGGTATTCCGGCTCGCCAATGTCGATACCGCTGCAGCCGAGCGCTTCGAGTATGAGGAGCCCGAGGCGTTTGCCAAGATCAATCGCGAAGCGAGGCGCCTGATCGGTGGGGCCTGGGAACACTGGTGGTTAAAAACGCCAATCCCGGGCGTGGTTTGGTGTAACTGTCCGCACATGCCTGGCTGCGACGGGATTTCGGTCGAAGACCTAACTCGCGCCGAATATGAAGGTCGCGAGCGCGTCATGAATTTGTATCGCTACGTGCGTGACAATATGCCAGGCTTTGAAAAGTCCAATATGCTCGGCACCGCGGAGCAGGTCGGCGTGCGTACCACGCGTATGCTCAAAGGTGAGTATGTCGTGTCCAAGGAAGACATCGTCGAGCGCCGTTATTTCGAAGACACTGTGTGCCGTGGCCGCGACTACTACACACCGTACCGCGCGTTACTGCCGGTCGGGGTGGAGCAGCTGATCGTCGCTGGGCGTCACTACTCGGCCGAGCCAGAAGCACAGAAAAGATCGCGAGAAATTCCGCCGTGCATGGTGCAGGGTCAGGTGGCCGGCATTGCCGCTGCAATCGCACTGAACGAAAACAAGAATATTCGCGACGTCGATTACCGGCAAATTCAAACCACAATGCGAGCGCAGGGCGCGGATCCGGGAGATGTGCCGTCGGCCAATGCGACCGGCGTCGATGATCTTGCCGCAAGCGCGTAACAAGGACAGGACTCATGAGTAACGATAATCCACTACCTCTGGAAGGTGTTCGCATCATCGACTTTACGCAGGTCATGATGGGACCGTCGGCCACGCAGCAGCTTGCGGATTTTGGTGCTGACGTCATTAAGGTTGAGAATCCACGCGGTGGTGACCTGTCGCGAACGGCATTTGGCGCCACCGACGAGGTGGGTCTCAACAATCCAGTATTCTGCAGCTTGAACCGTAACAAGCGGTCGCTTTCGCTGGATCTGCGGCAGGACGAAAACAAACAGGTGATTTATGACCTGGTGCGTGACGCGCACGTCGTGGTCAGCAACTTCCGCGCTGGCGTGATGGATCGCATTGGCTTCGGTTATGAAAAGCTCAGCGAAATCAATCCGAAGATCATTTACGCGGCCGGTTCTGGTTACGGCCCGACCGGCCCCTATGCGCATAAAGGTGGTCAGGATGTGCTCGCGCAGGCGATGAGCGGCGTGATGATGCGCAAAGCCGACGAATCCGTACCGATGTCGATCTATCCGACTGCGCTGTGTGACTACACCGCCGGGATGCATCTGGTGCAGGCGATTCTGGTGGCGCTGATCGGCTCACACCGCACCGGTCGTGGCC
>JBCCEH010000094.1:0-1945 GCA_039030375.1 Pseudomonadota bacterium
CCCTATCGCGCGGTAGACATGCATCGCGGTCGCCACGGCCCATGCCGAGCGAATGTCGAGCGCGTAAAGCCCGCATCGCGCGGATGCGTAGTAGTTGTCGGCGACAGCAAGCAGTCGCTGCACGACTTTGGCGATATCCTGCCGATGCGCCCTATCGGAAACGGCGTCGGCTCCAACGCCGACCTCTGCGAGCCAGTCGGCCGGCAAATACACCCTCCCGATGGCGGCGTCCGCCATCACATCGCGTGAGATGTTTGTGAGTTGAAATGCAATTCCGAGATCGCAGGCGCGATCAAGGGCCGCGCGATCCTTGACCCCCATGATGGTGGCCATCATGAGACCCACGCATCCGGCAACGTGATAGCAGTAGCGCAACGTGTCATCGAGCGAACGCATGTCCGGCCCGCGGGCGTCAATCGCAAATCCTTCGATCAGGTCCAACGGATAGCGATGCGGCAGGTCGTGACGTGCCGCCACTCTCGCCAAAGCGGTGTAAGGGAATGTCTCCGCCTTACCGTCCAGCGCGTCCAGTGTGCCTTCGCGAATTTCGGCGAGTCTTTCGTCCAACGACTTGGTGGGTTGTAAAGGGTCGAGATAACCGTCAGTTTGGCCATCGATGACATCGTCGCAATGACGGCACCATGCATAGAGCATGGAAACATCGTCCCTGTTTGAGCGGCTGAACAATCGTGCCGCCAGCGAGAAACTCTTCGACCCTCTTGCGATCGCGCGGTGGCTCTCGGCGACAACACTGTCCATGGACGGCTAGTTGGCGCTCGCCGGAACGCGGTGCTGACCGCGGGCTGCAAAACGCAGGCCGGATCGAGGCGGCAGGGAGGCAACTGCCCGGTGCAGCGCGATCGGTGGTCGGCCACATAGGATGCGGAGCTTGTCCTGCGGGGTGAGTGACGCCGAATAGAAGCGCTCGATCAAATCCTGTGGTAGCTTGTAGAAGCGTTGCATGATCGCGCGACGGGCCGGGGCATCCGCACCGACAAACATCATGCGGGCAAGCAAGCGCATGAAGGCGCGAGATCTCCAAAGTGATCTGGACAGGTCGCGCAAGGCAGTCGGAATTTGTTTCGGATGATTGGCGGTGCGCACGATAAGGTCAGCAGCACGAGCAGCGTCCGGCACAGAGTAGCTGGTTAGCGGATGAAACAGCAAACCGCGCAATCCTGTAAGGGCGACATTTTCGTCAAACTTGGAGAAATATTCATCCGTGCTGCCTGCCAATACGATCGGCAGCGCAGCGCTTTCGGACCGAATTTCGCGCGCAATCGTCCATCCTTTGGATGCGCAATAGTCCTGGATTGCTGAATTCAGCGTCGCGACGTCCAGCCTCGACGTATCGGAATAGCGCGTGTCCTCAACCAACAGGGCGGTCTCGGAAAGCGGCAGAAGATATATGAACCGGAACCCGTCAAGCTGGTCGACGGTGGCATCCATCAGCACGGGGTGAGCAATCCCGTGAGGGCGGGTCATTTCCAGCTCAAGGCCCAGGAACTTCTGAAACCCTAGCGCTAGTGCCGGCGAGGGTGTCGGGCCACGACCATCGATCACGGCCGCGGCGCGGATCACGTCGCCGCCGTTCGTTGTAACCTGGTTGGCTCGAATCTCCGACACGTCAGTGTTGAGATGAACTCGGTCGGCCAAATGCGACATGGCCCAGCTGTGCAGAGTGGCCGAGGTCATCATGTTGTATCCAGTTTCCAACGTGCGGCTGAAGGCGGGAAACCGAACCTCTTGTTGCGACCATTGCCGCGCGATCGCAGGCTCAAGGTATTCGCGATCAGCCTCGGATAGGTCTGTATCATGAAACGACCAGGTATGATCTCCGCCCAGCGTCGGCCCGCGCTCGAGAACAATAATCCGCAGGTTGGGGTAGGCTTCGGCGACACGGCAAGCGGCGATCACGTTAGCAAGACCGCCGCCAACGAATGCG
>JBCCEH010000095.1:0-1850 GCA_039030375.1 Pseudomonadota bacterium
AGGACAAACATCGGACCTACGTAAATGGTTGGAGTGGAGAATTAGCAGAGGCGATTGGGCATTCGCTTTGGACTCGAAACGGAAATAACTGGTGCAAATATCATGAGCTATACAAGAGAAACGAAAACCCAGTAAATCCGAGCGGTAGGTCCGGTGCGTTTTCTCGGTGCATGTTATTTCCTGCCCTGGTCGCGTAGAGGCGATTTTAGCAGGTTGAAGTTGAACGTCCACAACGCCCCAAAAGGGAACCCTTTTTAGGCAAAACGTTAGCGCATAGCTCCAGCTCTTAAAGAACTGCCAACAGGCCAGTGACCACGGAAATCACCATACCATAGACCGGTATTGCCCATTTCCACTCTCTCTTGTGGAAGTCAATGACTGGAGTTGCCCCCATCAGACCGGACACGTGGCGGGTTGTGATATAGCCCGTATGAACTCTCTTGGGGAGCGCATGCCGAGCCGGCTGTGTGGATGGTTTTCATTGTAGTCCTCGAACCACCCGTCGAGTAATCGAAGCACCGTTTTGGCGTTCGGCAATGGGTTCACGCGAACATAATCGCGCTTGAATGTTTTCACGAACGCTTCGGCTAGGCCGTTGCTTTCGGGGCTTCGGATCGGCGTGAAGCAGGGCACGAGGTTGAGTTGGCTGGCAAACTGTCGGGTTTCTCTGGCGGTGTAGGCTGAGCCATTGTCTGAAAGCCACTCGACGGGGTGCGGTGCACGATTGGTAGTGAAGCGTTTTTCGACCGCTTCCAGCATCACGTCGCGAACATCGTCACCGCTAATGCCGCAGCCAGCGACACCCACCCAACTGATGGCTTCGCGGTCGTGAGCGTCGAGTGTAAAGCCGACGCGAACAGCGTCGCCATTCCAGCAACCGATTTCGAAGACGTCGGAACACCAGCGCAGGTTCGAGCGCATGACCACAACCTTGCCGTCATGTGTTCGGCCCGGCCGATGACCGCAATGACGCTCCAAAAGCATGCCATGTAGACGCATCAGCCGATAAACACGCTTGTGGTTGACCCGTGATTGTCCGGTTGCCGTTCGTTGCCGGTTCAACAGCGCCGTGATCCGGCGGTATCCGTAAGTCGGACGCTCATCGACGAGCTGGCGCAGCGCCGCGATCAGCAGGGGATCACCGGCCTTTCGATATGACCCGCGAGACCGCCGATCCCCTGCTGCCCGCTCCGCCAGGTTGGAACGTGATACTTCAAGGGTTTCGGCGATGGCCTTCATCGCGAACTTCCCGTCAGCAACGAGCCGGTGAGCAAGCTCGGTTTTTTTGCTTGCGACTTAGCCAGAGCCTCCTTGAGGATCTCGACCTCCAGTGTCTTGCGGCCGAGCTGCCGCTCAAGTTCTCGAACACGCTCCTCAAGGTGACGAACATTGCGGTTCGCTGTCACCTGATCATCGCTGCTCACCGCGATCGTTCCCCCTTCAAGCATCAACCGCCGCCAACGATACAACAGATTGGGGCGAACACCATGGCGACGGGCAACTGCTGACACACTCTCGCCGCCAAGCGTTTCCTCAACAATACGCAGCTTTTCCTCAGCTGACCAACGACGGCGCCGACCGCCATCGGCGATAATCTCAATCTCAGACATAGTCTTGTGCCTGAGCTTATGCCCAAGCCTCCAATGCTATGCCACGTGTCCGGTCGAAACAGGGGCCAGTACAGGCGCCTAAGACGGACATTGCCAACGCGGCGGCAACAGTTTTTGAACTCGATTTAATGGTCATAACAAATGTCCTAGATTTCAAATTTGCTGATGCGAACTCGCTGCCTCCTCATGTGAGGTGCAAGGCCCTAAGGTCGGCCCGATGTCCCAATAATCGCAGATTCG
>JBCCEH010000096.1:0-1801 GCA_039030375.1 Pseudomonadota bacterium
ACTGCTGGTGGACGCCCTGGCGGACAAAGCACCCGGCGCAGATTTCTCGCACCTCACGCGGGCGCGCGGCATGTTTTGTTTCCTCGGTGTGACGGAAGAGCAGGTCGAAAGATTGAAGAAAGACTTCGGCGTTTACATGGTGGGTTCGAGTCGAATTAACATGGCCGGCATCACACCGAACAACGTTGAGAATCTTGCCGAAGCGGTCGCGGCCGTCGTTACTTAGACAACCGCGATATTGCCGGCGTCATTCGAATCGCCAGAGCCATCATCGCTAGCGCCAGGACTGCAGCGCCACCGCGATCAATCATTCCAGTCGCGTCGTAATATTCTTTGAGATCGAGCATCACCGCGAGATCAAAAATGAGAAAGATGTAATACAGGCCGACGGTGTGCAGCAGTCGCCAGCGTTTCGGGCCGAGTGCGCGCGTGGTGCTGTTGAATGAGGTAATAAACATCAGCCCAATAAACAAGTAGGCCACGGCGCCAGGAATGTTGCCGGCCACCAATCCGAAATTCGACATTGAGTGAATGCGGTAGAAAATAATGAATAGGTGCGCGAAGTGCATGCCGGCAAACGCGACACCGATCAGTCGCCGGTGCTTGAGTAGATTTTTTAAGAGTGCGGTGGGCCACCACTGCCGCAGCGGTCGAGCAATAAACACGACCATGAACACCACGAACGCGACTCGCCCGGAGACCTCGAGAACGAGGTCGAACGACCGGTCGGTCATGCCGACGTCAGCAAAATACGCGAACGCTACGGCGAGTGTGGCCAGGCCGGTGCCCAAGAACGCGGCCCAGTTTTTCGATGCGCTAGTCACGAGTTAGTCGGTCGTCGCCGGTTCCCAGTAAATCCGACTGTCCCCATCGATGCCGAGTTTGGCGGCGAGCCCGCCGTTGAGTTCCAACACGTATTGCACCGGTTCGTCCGACGGCATTGAGCGTAACGATAGAGGTTCGGCATCGTGAAATACCGATGACACTCGGCCGTCGGCTTTGACGTAAACGATGTCCAGCGGGATGTAGGTGTTCTTCATCCAAATCGAGACCCGCGCCTCGCGCTCGTAGACAAACCACATGCCGGTGCTAACCGGCAGCTCGCGCACGTACATCAGACCTTGTGCACGCTGCGCGTTCGACTCGGCCAAGTATATGTCGAACCGGTAACAGGCATCGCGACTGGCTTCGAGCGTCAATACGTCTCGATCAAAGGTTTCGTTCAGGTCAGCCTGCGCCAGCGTCGCGAAACTAAGCGAGATAATAAGTACGAGCCACTTCATCGCGCGTTCCAATCAAGTAGACCCAAGAACTGCATTTCGTTCAGCGTGACGCTGCCGTCGCCGTTGAGCTCGGCGAGCGGCGACACGCAGTACAGACCGCCGCCGATGACAAACGCGTCACTGCTGTCGTCTTGCTGGTCACCGATGGGTTCGAGCGTCTCGATTTCCGTCCAGCAGTTGCCGAGATCGGGTGAGTTAAAAAAGCGCGCGCTGCCTTCTTCGATGATGGTCACGGTGCTGGCGAACTCTTTGGCGGTCGCCTCGCGATCAAATTCGGGCATCGAAACGATGATGGCCAGATCGCGGCCGTCGGATTGTCCAGCAAACCGAAGTCTTACGCCCTCGCCATTCGGGCGCGGCATGCCCGCGCAGGTTAGAGCTGCGGCTTGCCAGTCGATATCGACTTGAATGGCGCCATAAAGCGTCGTGCGTAGTTCACCCGCAACCGCGCAACCGCTTTCGGCGTCGGCCTTCACCGCGACCGGCTCGGGGCTGGTGTCAGCGTCTTTGGGTTCGCT
>JBCCEH010000097.1:0-1741 GCA_039030375.1 Pseudomonadota bacterium
AGCTGCGGCTTGCCAGTCGATATCGACTTGAATGGCGCCATAAAGCGTCGTGCGTAGTTCACCCGCAACCGCGCAACCGCTTTCGGCGTCGGCCTTCACCGCGACCGGCTCGGGGCTGGTGTCAGCGTCTTTGGGTTCGCTGCAGGCCCCAGCCAGCATAGCGCTGAGCCCGATAATGCCGACGAAGGCGGCGAAATTTCTTGAAATTGGATGCAATGAAGCGGCTCTGAATTGGTCGGATACCAGCTGCATTATCACTGATGTGAGCGGCCGATGACCAAAAATCCGGGCGACCGGTTGGCCTGTCCGCGCATCCTCATTAGAATGGCACGCCGATTTCGGCACCGGAGTAACGCATGAGCGTGGTTCAACAAGTCCAGCAACTTGAGGCACATGCCCAAAGTTTGATTATTGGTCAGACGCATCTGATTAATCGCATGCTGGTGGCATTGCTGTGCGATGGTCACCTGTTGGTAGAGGGGGCGCCAGGCCTGGCCAAGACCCGCGCCATTAAGGTGCTCGCAGACAGCATCGAAGGCGATTTCCATCGCCTGCAGTTCACCCCGGATCTGCTACCGGCGGATCTGACCGGCACCGACATCTACCGGCCGCAGGAAGGTACCTTCGAGTTTCGCAAGGGCCCGCTGTTTCACAATCTGATCCTCGCCGACGAAATCAACCGCGCGCCCGCCAAAGTGCAGTCGGCGCTGTTGGAATCGATGGAGGAGCGGCAAATTACCGTTGGTGACCGCAGCTACGCGCTCGACGATCTGTTTATGGTCATGGCGACGCAAAACCCGATCGAGCAGGAAGGTACGTATCCGTTGCCGGAAGCGCAGCTGGATCGATTCCTGCTGCACGTCGAGGTGGGCTATCCGAGTGTCGAAGATGAGCGCAAGATTCTGGTATTGAATCGTGACGAAGCGCTGGCCGGTGAGCGCGATGCGTTTGAACCGCCCGAGCCGCTGTCCGTTTCGTCAATTATGCAGGCTCGTAAAGACATCTTGTCGCTGCATCTGGCGCCCGAGCTGGAGCAGTACATCGTCGACATTGTGGTGACGACGCGTAACCCCGGTGCCGTGGATGATTCACTGGACGGTCAGGTTCTATATGGCGCTAGCCCTCGTGCTTGTATGGGGATCGATCGTGCGGCGCGAGCGGTTGCATGGCTTGCCGGGCGCGACTTCGTGGGCCCTGAGGACATTCAAAACGTCGCGCCCGATGTGCTGCGTCACCGCATCGTGCTGAGCTTTGAAGCGGAGGCCGACGGCGTCGACACCAATTCGGTGATCGAGCGCATTTTGGACGGTGTCGGAGTACCGTAGCGCCTCGTCGTGGCTCGCCTCGATCACATTCCCGAAGATGCCTCTCCGGTCAGCGTTAGTCAGGCCGGATTGATTCGTCTCAACGGTCCGGCGCGGGCGATTGGCCTGGACGTGTTGCGCGTTCGGTCGTTGCAGACCGGTGCCTATGTCTCGCACTTCAAAGGGCGCGGCATGGAATTCGACGAGTCGCGTCCGTATCAGCCCGGCGATGATCCGCGTTCCATTGATTGGCGCGTGACCGCGAGAAGCAATACGGCCTACACCAAATTGTTTCGCGAAGAGCGCGAACGACCGGTGCTGATCATGGTCGATCTGCGCGCCAGCATGCACTTCGCCACTCAGGGTTGTTTCAAGTCGGTGAACGCAGCGCGTGCCGGTGCCTTACTCGCATGGTCAGCGCATCATCGCGGCGATCG
>JBCCEH010000098.1:0-1714 GCA_039030375.1 Pseudomonadota bacterium
CAACACGCCCAACCGCATTGACTACTGCGCTCACTGTGAAGATGTGTGGCTCGATGCCGGCGAATGGGAACTGATAGAGTCGGTGGTCGGTTCGACCGAGCTCGCCAATATCACCTCACAACCCTGGCAATATCGCGTCAACCAAAACACCATCGACAAAATGAGTCGAGACCGACTACGTGAATCTCTCGGCGACGACTTTGAACAACTCGAAGACCTGTGTGATTGGGTGGATAAACACCCTGCTCGTCTCGAGATACTCGCTTACCTGACGCGCGAATCGCGGCAGTAGCACTTGACCTAATTGGAGTAACCGATGGACAGTTCGCTAATCGTCGTGCTCGCGATGATGATGGTTTTCATTGTTATAATTAGCAAGTCTGCTTTGATCGTCGGCGAGTCGGAACGTCACGCGGTCTTTCGGCTCGGACAATTTCAACATTACGTTGGCCCTGGCATGGTCATCCTGCTTCCTTTCCTGGACCGGACCGCGAAGCTCAAGGTAGGTGCGATCGGCAAGCTCACCAGCGTCGACTTCGCCACATTTGGCAAAACGCAGTTCCCGGTCAAGAACGCCAATGCGGTTCGCGTTGGCTCTGCCGTACAAGTTTCAGGTTTTGACAGCGACGGCCCTATACTGGCCCCTGCAGCTATGCTGCCTACACAACGATGCCCGAAATGCGGCCATGAATATTGATTCGTGATTCGCTGACGTCGACCTGCATCGATTTGTTTGCCCACACCTAGAGACGTGATCATGCTCAACCGCTATCTCTTCTTAGTTGCATACCTAGCTGGTTTGCTTTCTGCTGGGACCTCCAACGCCACTGATACGTATCACTCCGGTTTCGCGGATTTTTCCTGCACCGTACCAACCGGCGAAATCGATGCCTCGGAAGCACTGGCGCCACTTGGCGGGACAATCAATCTGACGCACTTCGATCTGCCCTTAATGCGAATCGACATCGAAATCTTCGAACCGGTCTTTTATTTCGATGAGGAAACCGAACCCTTGCGAGCGCAGCTACTCGAAGGCTATCTGAGTCTGGCGACCTTGCCGCTGGTGCGGTCCGGTGTGCCCGACGCCGTCATCGAAGACTTCGAAGCCCGCTCGATCAATGACAAGACGATTATGGTGTCCGCGATATCGATGCCGAACGCGAGTCCCTATGAAGACGGACAAGGCAATCGAAACATCGCGCTTCGCTGCCAAGCCCAGCACACCAACGGTAAGTTCGTCTATACGCTCAGCGAAACGATCGGGGAAGACGACAACTCCGTCGAACCGGACGATATTCAACGGTGTCTTGATACCGCTTCTAAACTTTTCTTAATGTGCCAATTTCCCGCTGACGTAACGCCAGACTTGGCGACGTCGCCGAAAGACAAAATGAAGCGCAATTACCTTGAGCGTTGGTCATAAGCTCAACGATACAGCCGTTCCACTTACCGTCACCATTAACATTCCGCCTTGCGCGCCCACAGTTTCATAGTCGAGATCAATGCCGATAATGGCGTTAGCAGCTTTGTCGCGCGCTTGCTGCGTCATTTCCTCGAGCGCAATCTCACGCGCTTTTTGCAGCTCTTTCTCGTACGCCGCCGAACGGCCACCGACGATATCGCGGATACCAGCGAAGAAGTCGCGGAATATGTTGGCGCCCAAAATCGCCTCCCCGGTCACAACACCGTGGTATTTAGACACGTGTCGGCCTTC
>JBCCEH010000099.1:0-1589 GCA_039030375.1 Pseudomonadota bacterium
CAAAAACCGGACCGATACCCATTTCATCGGGTTCGCAGCCGGCAACCGCCGTACCACGATATATTCCCAATGGCTCGAGACCCCGTTTTTCCGCCACCTTGGCTTCCATGACCACCGAGGCAGAGGCACCGTCGGACAGCTGACTCGCATTGCCGGCTGTTATTACACCGTTTTCGCGTACCGTGCGCAGTCCGGACAATCCGTCGAGATTGGTTTCCGGTCGGTTGCCTTCATCTTTTTCAAGAACGACATCTTCGAAAGTGATTTCGCCGGTCTCCTTGTTCATCACGCCTTTGTTGGAAGGCAACGGCACAATCTCGTTATCAAAGCGGCCGGCTTCTTGGGCGGCTGCGGTGCGTTGCTGCGATTGCAGCGCGTACTCGTCCTGGGCGTCGCGGGAGATGTTGTAGCGCTTAGCCACCACTTCCGCGGTGTCGATCATCGGCATCAGAATGTGTTCATGCTTGGCTAACAAGCGAGGATCAGCGACGCGATGCTGATTGGCATGTTCGTTCTGCACCAGGCTAATGGACTCGAGGCCACCGCCCACCATGATGTCGACGTTGTCGCAGACGACGGTTTTCGCGGCTAGCGCGATGGCCATCATGCCGGAAGAGCACTGGCGATCGAGCGTCATGCCGGCGGTGGTTACCGGCAAGCCGGCCGCCAGGGCGATTTGTCGGCCGACGTTCTGGCCTTGCGTGCCCTGCGGCATCGCGCAACCCATCATCACGTCTTCGACCTCAGCCGGGTCTGTGCCGGCACGTTCGACCGCGTGCTGAACGGCGTGACCGCCTAAGGTTGGAGCTTCGGTGTTATTAAAGGCGCCACGATAGGCTTTACCGATCGGCGTCCGCGCCGTCGATACGATGACTGCTTCACGCATGGAGATTCCTTCGTTGTTGTTAAGTGTTGCTAGGCGAATTGTACGTGTTTGCCGAGTGGGAGTTCGCGTATTCTGTTGCCGGTCGCGGCAAAAATCGCGTTGGCTAATGCCGGGGCGGCCGGCGGCGTTCCAGGTTCACCAATGCCGCGGATGGCGTGCACGTTTTCCAGGATACGTACATCGATTGGTGGCGCCTGATTCATTCGGATTGCGTCGTAGTCGTGAAAATTACTTTGCACGACAGTGCCGTTTTCTACCGTAATCTCGCCCATCATCGCGGCGGCTAGGCCAAAGTTAATCCCGGACACGACTTGTCCTTCGATATTGCGCGGGTCGAGAGCGGTGCCGACATCGACGGCAGCCCAGGCCGCGACGATCTTTATGCCTTGATCGGTGGTGGCAACTTCGATCACTTCAGCCGTCGGCACACCAAAAGAGAGAACGAACGCGAGGCCGAGCCCATGACCGTCAGCAAGGTCTCGACCCCAGTCAGACATTTCGCCGACCGTCTCTAACACTTTGCGACTGGGCATGTCTTCGATCATCGATAGCCGCATTTCCATGGGGTCGGCGTCGGCCGTGACCGCGATTTCGTCGAGCATGCATTCATGAAAGAACCCGTTTTGCGATGCGCCGACTGAACGCCAATAACTGATCGGCAGCATGACGGGCGGGCGATAGCCGGTTACGCGGTAATTATCGA
>JBCCEH010000100.1:0-1582 GCA_039030375.1 Pseudomonadota bacterium
CCGGTTTCGGTCGCTGGCCAGACCGCTAACACCAGACAACAGTACGACAGGCCGGAAATCAGGCTGCCGAGCGCATAGCGAATGAATGAGCGGCTTGAGGCGGCAGCGTTTGCCGATAGTTCGGCGTAGGCGTCGTGTCCGCGTACCAAGCGGTAGGCGCCGCGAATCAGTCGATTGAATACCGCCGGTACCAGCAAGACGCCCAGGGCAACGATGCCGATAATGACCAAGGCGCGCGTGTTGGCACCAAACGCCGCCGCAACCCGGTCATCGAAACTCATAATTAGTGCGGCAGTTGCCGCGATGGCGACCACCTGGACGATCGCTTCGAGTAGCGAGGCGGTTGCCAGACGGCTCTTGGAAATGCCGGTGGACTCGGCCAATACCACGCGACTGGCAATCCACGGTAACGTGCCGGGGATATAACGAGCCATCCAGGATTTTGCAAAAATATCCGCGAGTACGCGAAAGGTAGGTAACGGCTGCGCACCGAGATCTTGCAGAATGCCCCGCCAAACCCATACGCCCCAATAACGAAATACTAAAGCCAGCACCGTTGCGGCGAACAGATACAGCCACGAAATCCGTGCGTTACGCAGCACGGCGAAATCGATATCGCGAAGATACAGTGCGAGAAACGCGAGCACCGCGATGAGCAGCCCAAGGCGAAAAAGGCGTGGTGCTAATGGTTTCTCGTGGCTACTCACACAGATTCCTAAATGATGCCTTTAGCTCTTCACGGAGCGAGTCAAGACGCGCTGCAAGCGTGTTTTTGACGCTCGCACGGTCATCGATCACCGCGCGAATCGCGGCTTGAATCGCGCCGCCTTGTTGCGGCTCGAGCAGAGCTTCAATCGGGAAGGCAAATTCCGCCATATCGATTTGGTCAAAGTACACACGACCTTTATCAACGTAGTAGAAGTTTACCGACGGTACACCGGCGGCGGTGGCAATAATTGTCGCGTGTAAACGGAAACCAATCATGCACTTGGCGCGTGCGAGCAGGGTGCGCAACTGCCGTGGTCGAATGTGGTCGTCAGCCAGCACGGTGACAGGAACATCAGCGGAGACGCGTTCTGCTAGGCTCCGGCAAAAGTCTACATCCTGATGCATGTGCATCGGAACCAGAACGATGTGCCCGGTTTGCTGACTGGCGTATTCGATTAGCTGGACCAGGTGTTCAATGTAGCGGGCGTTTTCGGCACTGGGTTTTTGCGATTGAAAACGATGCGGTACGACGCCACCGGTCTCGTAGTGAAACCAGTCGCGTGGTGCAATCGCGATAAAGTCGTCGAGAATGTCATCCGAGATAGGGTTGGTCGGTGTGCCGGACACACCACTGGCCATAATTGCCGGGTCAGTCGCAGCGATAAGTTTTTCCGCTGGAACACCCCAAGCGACCAGCTTTTCCATCGATTCGGTGTCGCGCACGGCAAATCGGCGCGTGCGGTTCACCGCGAATGTCACCAGTCGCCGACTCAGCGAACCGTAGGTCGGGCCGATCCCTTGATAGGCGCCGACAATATTGCGGTTGAAGAGTCGCAGCCAGGCAATCTTGATCGACCAATACCAAAGTGCCAGC
>JBCCEH010000101.1:0-1552 GCA_039030375.1 Pseudomonadota bacterium
CGCGTACTCGCGGATATTTTTGCAAAATCCTGGATGGCTCGTTATATCCCCGGCACGTTACCGTGGATTGCCAGTCGCGTGGTATTGGCCGAGTCCACCGGCATTTCCAAGAGCCGTCTAGCGACCGCCTCGCTACTCGAAGCGATCGTCCAGGTGGTCGCCATCGCGGCAACTGCCGCACTGATTATGAGTTTCGATGACCGGGTTGCGGCGGCGTTTGGTGCCAACACGCGCGCCTTGGTCATTATCGGCATCGTTGCCCTGGGCGTCTTGCTGGTACCGGCGGTGTTCAATCGACTGATTCGCGGCGCCTACCGCCTCGTACGCGGACACGACGCCTACGCCGAACTATCGGCGAACGCTGCCGCCTCAAGCCGCTCATTCATTCGCTATGCGCTCGGCAGCCTGATTTCCGGCCTGTCGTACTGTTGTCTGGTGTTAGCGGTCTGGCCAGCGACCGAAACCGGTGATCTGTGGTTCATCATCGGCATCGTCAATCTAGCCGCTGCGATTGGCATGGCTACCCCGTTTGTACCGAGCGGCATGGGCACACGCGATGCAAGCCTGCTAGTGTTATTAGCATTGGTGATTCCCAAAGAAGCGGCGCTGCTGGTTACCGTGCTCAGCCGTCTTTGGTCGGTCGGTGTTGACCTGCTATTCCTGGGGGCTGCCAACGCCTTAGCGAAAGAAAACGAGAACTAGAATCATGCAGAAATTTGTCCTCGCCTTAGTCAGGATAATCGCCAATACTTTTTTTCGGCGAATCGACGTCGCCGGCGAGGAAAATATTCCACAGCATGGCCCGGTTGTTTTTGCCGGTAATCATCCGAACGCGCTGATGGATGGCTGGTTGCTGACCGCTCGCTGCGGCCGCTCGCCGCTTCATTTCTTAGCCAATGCCAAGCTTTGGAACTATCGGTTGATGGCTCCTATTCTGGACGCGACCGGCGCCGTACCTGTGTATCGACGTGAAGAGCATGAGGGTGATGTCGATAATCGCAGTGCCTTTGATCGGCTCTATGAGGTCATCGAAGACGGCAACTGTGTTGGCATCTTCCCCGAAGGTGTCAGTCACGCACAGTCGCAGCTCCTGAAACTCAAGACCGGCACGGCACGCATCGCGCTGGCGGTTGCCGCGCGGGGCGAGACCGCGGTGCCCATCGTTCCCTGCGGACTCAACTACATTCATCGACATCGGTTTCGCAGCCAGGTATTGATTGAGTTCGGCCCGCCCATTGTTGTCGACGACAGCTGGGCACGTCGCTACCAAGACGACGAATTCGAAGCGGCTCGAGACCTCACCGAGGTTCTTACCGAAGCATTGCGCGGAGTGACCCTTAATACGCCCGATTGGCGCACGCTGCGATTCGTGCAGACCGCACGACGGCTCTACAAACCGCGAAACGCACGCTTGTCACCGAGTGACTATGTCGAACTCAATCGACGCTTTGTCGACGGCTACCTAAGTGCCAAAGACGAGCCGGAGATGCTGGCATTTGAAAAAGACATTGATGACTACCAATCACGCCTCGATCTGCTCGGCATCAAGGAC
>JBCCEH010000102.1:0-1545 GCA_039030375.1 Pseudomonadota bacterium
AAGCTCGAATATCGAGTTTCAAGGCAATACGGCGGTACTGACGGTGGCGCGCGACGTAAGCCATCGCAAGAGCCTGGAAGTGTCCTTAAGCCGCAGCAAACGGCAGGCACAGTACACTCTCGAGTCGATTGCCGAGGGTGTCATTACCACCGACAACGATGGCCATATCGATTACATGAATATCGCTGCCGAGACTCTGATTGGCGCCAATCGCGACGACGCCGCCGGACACCGTATCGGCGAATTGTTCACGCTGGTCGACGAGGCGGATCGCAAGCCGCTGGGTGACCCGGTGGAGCGCTGCCTGGCAATGCGGCGGCGCGTGAATATGGGCCGGCGCGCGATGATGGTGTCCAGCGACGGCGAGCATGAACGGTCTGTCGAGATTACCGCGTCGCCGATTCGTGGTCCGGGCAGCAGTATTTCTGGCACCGTGGTGGTGTTCCACGACGTTAGCGAAATTCGCGGCTTCACGCGCCAGATGAGTTACCAGGCCACGCATGATCCGTTGACCGGCCTGGTGAATCGACGCGAGTTTGAACGTCGACTCGACGAGGCGATGGATTCGGCGCACGCCGAAGAAGCCGTGCACATGTTGTTCTACATGGACCTGGATCGCTTCAAGGCCGTCAATGACAGCTGCGGTCACTTGGCCGGCGACAATATGCTGCGAGAGGTTGCCGGTCTGATTAAAGAACAGGTGCGTGATTCGGATTTTGTCGGCCGGTTGGGTGGTGATGAGTTCGGTGCGCTGTTGATCGGTTGCCCGATCGACAAGGCACGTCAGATTGCCAGCGATATTTGTAACGCGATCGCTGACTACCGATTCGTCTGGAAAGACAAAATTTTCAATATCGGTATTTCGGTCGGTTTGGTTGAGATCAGTCACGTCAGCGGATCGATCCAGGACGTGATGAGCGCGGCCGACTCTGCCTGCTATGTGGCTAAACAGGAAGGCCGTGGTCGCGTCCACGTGTACTCGGCACGTGATGAAGCGGTGGCGCGCGAACGCGGCGACATTCAGTGGCTGCGAAAATTGCAAACCGCGCTGCATGAAGATGGTTTTGAACTCGCGATTCAACCGATCCTGGCGATGGGTGGAGGTCGCGATTCCGGTCCAGCGGTCGAGGTACTCATTCGATTAACCGACGAGCAGGGCAGAAATGCCGATACCGCGGAGTTCTTGCGGCCCGCCGAGCGCTATCAGTTGATGCCGCAGATCGATCGTTGGGTGGTGAGCGCAACCTTGGTCGCGATTGCCGCCGGCGAGATTAAGATTGCTGGCGGGCGCAGCTGCGCGATCAATCTGTCCGGTCAAACCTTGGGCGACGAGTCTTTCTTGGGCTTTGTGGTCGAATCGTTGGATCGCAGCGGTGTTGCGCCCGGGTCGATTTGTTTTGAAGTGACCGAGACGGCGATTCTGGCCAACGTGCAGCATGCGCAGCGCTTTATTGAAGTGCTGCACGGCATCGGCTGCGAGTTCTCGCTGGATGATTTCGGCAGCGGTCTCGGGTCGTTCTCCAGCCTCAAGCATCTGCCGGTCGA
>JBCCEH010000103.1:0-1520 GCA_039030375.1 Pseudomonadota bacterium
AATCTGCACTGACCGCCTGTGCTTGGCGTTATGGAACGGCTTGTTCCCGGCGCGTTAACGGATTAACGATCTGCGCAGGAATAGACAGTCTCACACCCATTGGGATAGAGGCTTACCGGTTCTACGCCATCCATTTGCGGAAACTTGCTGATTATTAGCTCAAGGTCTCTCTGCATATTGAAATGTAAGGACCAGTCCACGCTCGCAGGTACGCTCATGCCAAACAAATTGTTAGCGAACAGCGGCGTCGCACGGAATTCTCCGATATACAAGACCTGTCCGGGTTTGATCGTAAATCGCACCGAGAAGTCCTCTGCGGACTGAAAAATCTGTCCCGTGCCGCCATATTTGTAAAGATAGTATTGATAAAACTCGTACTCGCCTGGCTTTAAGACGCTTGCAAAAACCGAGCCGCTCGAATCTTCGGATTCGAAATCATCAGCAAATTGGTGCCGCCCCATATCGAGCAATGTATTCGTGTGGGAGACGGAAACGAGCTGCCTAGAGTCTTCGTCGGCACCTAACTCACGAAAGTACAACGTGTAGTCAGAGTAACTCCATTTGCCCGGTGCGCGAGATATCGATCCGATTAGTATCCCGTTACCGGTATTGAGCTCAGACTTTCCGAGGGTTTCCGGGATTAACGGGGGAGTTACGCAGCCCGACAAAGAAAAAATCAGTAAGAAGACTAGAGATCTTATGCGGACCATACTTTTGGTTCTCTGTGTTTGCTGGGCGGCGGAGTCGCACCGCTTACGATCACCGGAATAGCATGCCAAGACCATCGATGTATGGCAATCGGCGGACAGCGAACCGAAGACGCACCGACCAGTTCAACGAAGCGACCGGCTAGTGCAGATTGCTCACTGGTTCTTAAGCTTGCGGCGGGCCGTAGTAGCCGTTCTTGTCCTCTGACGTGTCGCGTAGTTTGCGAAACGCCTCAACGACGTGCAGTTCGAGATCGTCGCCGCCAGCGTCGATGTAATCGAATATCGCTTGGCGCATGCGAGGGTCCCAGTTTGTGAACAGGTGATTGCGCATGCCTTCGCTGGCGCGCACCAGCGGATAGGGTGCATAGAAATCGCCGATCTGTTTCGCCATCGCAATGAGGTGATCCAAATCGATCACCTCACCGTCAACCGCGGGTTGATCGGCGTTGTTCACGGCCGGAGCTCGTCCGGCGCAGCAACGACCGCGGGCTTGCGTTCGCGTCGAATCGGACGTTTAACCTTCGATTTCACTTTCTGTGGTTTTGCCGCGGTCACTTTGGTGACTTCGACGGCGGTCACTTTGTACTCGGGACAGTTCGTCGCCCAGTCAGAGAGGTCGCTGGTCACCACATTCGCTTTGGTTTCGGCATGGTGGAACGTGGTGTAGACAATGCCCGGATTAACGCGGGTTGATTCCAGCACATTGAGCTTCGTCGAGCCAAAGCGGCTGGTGATCGTGACGCTGTCGCCGGTGCGCAGACCGCGTGCCTGCATATCGCCCTGCGACATTTCGAGAACGTCTTCGGGATG
>JBCCEH010000104.1:0-1503 GCA_039030375.1 Pseudomonadota bacterium
GCCTCGTCGTCACCGTCGAGCGCACCGGTCACCGAATCGCCTTTAATGCGCACGTGTTCGCCGCCTTCGTGCAGCGCAATCGTGGTCATATCATCACTGGCCAAATCGGGATCGAGATTTAGTTCACGGCGAACCGCCGGTTGCAGCTGATAGAGCAGGTGCGCACATGCGGACACCGTAAACCCCTCGGCAAATTGGCGCGTTACAGCGGCACCGCCAACCTGTCCGTTGGCCTCAAGTACCAACACGTTTTTGCCCGCTTTGGCGAGCATCGCCGAACACACCAGCCCGTTGTGACCGGCGCCGATTACAATCGCATCGTATCTGTCAGTCATCGCCAAAATTCTCCGGAACGGTGTTCTTGCGTTTCAGATCGCTCAAAATCTCACGCGCCGCGTTCGCGCCAGGCGCGGCCATAACGCCGCCGCCCGGGTGCGTGCTTGAACCACACATATACAAACCGCTGACCGGCGTGCGGTATTGCGCATAGCCGGGAACGGGTCGGTTAAACAGCAACTGGTCCATGGTCAGCTCACCATGAAAAATATTGCCCTCGGTGATACCGATCTCTCGTTCGATGTCCTCCGGCGTACGAATTTCGTAGTGCAGGATCAGATCTTTGAAGTTCGGACTGTAGTTGGAGATTTGATCGATAATGGTCTGCGCAAATGCCTCGCGCTCATCATTGGTCCAATCGCGCCCTTCGATTTTGTGCGGGCAGTACTGAATGAAACAACTCATGAAGTGCTTGCCCACCGGCGCCATCGTAGGATCGCTCATCGTCGGAATGACGCAATCCACGTACGGGTCTTTTGACCAGGTGCCGTCTTTCCAGTCATCGTACGCACGTTCCATTTTTTCCATCGTATCGATGAAGTGGAAATCACTGCTATACAACGCACTGTCATCGGGCAGCGCCGAGAAGGTCGGCTGGCCATCCAGTGCGATGTTCAGCTTGCCGGACGAGCCGCGAATCTTGAAATTCTCAACGCGGTTGTAAAACTTCTCCGGCACTTCAGACTTCTCAACACAATTTAAGAACGTGCGTTTCACGTCCATCGCTGATACCACCAGTCGTGCATTGATCTCTTCGCCATTCTCTAGAGCAACGCCGGAGGTCTTACCATTCTTGACGATAATGGTGTCGACACCCGCCTCGGTACGAAGCTCACCGCCGTACGACTGAAACGCGCCGGCAATAGATTTTGAGACGGCACCCATACCGCCGCGAGCGAATCCCCAGGTACCAATATTGCCGTCAACTTCGCCCATGTAGTGATGTAACAAGACGTACGCTGTGCCTGGCGAATGCACACCCAATGCGGTACCGATGATGCCGCTACCCGACAAGGCCGTCTTGATAATGTCGGTTTCGAAGTATTCGTTAAGGTAGTCCGCGACACTCATCGTCCAGAAACGAATCGTCTCGTACATCCGGTCCTCACCCATCTCAAGGAACTTGCTGCCTATCGCGATCAGTTCACGAATGTCCTTGGGTTTGAA